>JAJEAD010000071.1 GCA_022824305.1 Gammaproteobacteria bacterium
TCTTGATCGAAGCCCCGGTAAACGGCGGCCGTAACTATAACGGTCCTAAGGTAGCGAAATTCCTTGTCGGGTAAGTTCCGACCTGCACGAATGGCGTAACGATGGCCACACTGTCTCCACCAGAGACTCAGTGAAATTGAATTCGCTGTGAAGATGCAGTGTACCCGCGGCAAGACGGAAAGACCCCGTGAACCTTTACTACAGCTTTACACTGAATCTTGAACATGCTTGTGTAGCATAGGTGGGAGGCTTTGAAGCGAGGACGCCAGTCTTCGTGGAGCCACCGTTGAAATACCACCCTGGTATGTTTGGGGTTCTAACCCAGGCCCGTTATCCGGGTCGGGGACAGTGTATGGTGGGTAGTTTGACTGGGGCGGTCTCCTCCTAAAGAGTAACGGAGGAGCACGAAGGTACCCTCAGCGCGGTCGGAAATCGCGCAATGAGTGTAAAGGCAAAAGGGTGCTTGACTGCGAGACATACTGGTCGAGCAGGTGCGAAAGCAGGTCTTAGTGATCCGGTGGTTCTGCATGGAAGGGCCATCGCTAATCGGACAAAAGGTACTCCGGGGATAACAGGCTGATACCGCCCAAGAGTTCATATCGACGGCGGTGTTTGGCACCTCGATGTCGACTCATCACATCCTGGGGCTGTAGCCGGTCCCAAGGGTATGGCTGTTCGCCATTTAAAGTGGTACGTGAGTTGGGTTTAGAACGTCGTGAGACAGTTCGGTCCCTATCTGCCGTGGGCGTTGGAGACTTGAGGGGAGCTGCTCCTAGTACGAGAGGACCGGAGTGGACGTACCTCTGGTGTTCCGGTTGTCACGCCAGTGGCATCGCCGGGTAGCTAAGTACGGAAGGGATAACCGCTGAAAGCATCTAAGCGGGAAGCCCCCCCCAAGATGAGGTCTCCCCGGACCCTCGAGGTCCCTGAAGGGTCGTCGAAGACTACGACGTTGATAGGCCGGATGTGGAAGCGCAGTAATGCGTGCAGCTAACCGGTACTAATTGCCCGTGAGGCTTGACCATACAACCCCTAGCGGTCTGCGATTGCGGCTCTCGAGCCGTTCGCCCATACCACTGTCAGAACAATGAGGATAGGCACATCGACGCGCGTGCCTTCCTCGTTACCGCTTTGCCTGGCGGCCATAGCGAGCGGGAACCACCCGACTCCATCCCGAACTCGGAAGTGAAAACGCTCAGCGCCGATGATAGTGTGGGGCCTCCCCATGTGAAAGTAGGTCACCGCCAGGCATCTGTCCGAAGCCCCGGCACCGGGAGGTGTCGGGGCTTTTTTGTTGCTTGGCGGGAGTATCGGATGTCCTCCGGAAGGGCCGGAGTCGCCATTGTTCGACGCTCGAGGCGTCCCGGTGGCAGCTAGGTGCAGGCGAGTTCTCTGACGGCCTTGATGGCCATCTCGATATCGTCGTCCTCGGTGAAATAGCCGGGCGAGAAGCGCACTGTTCCGAGCTGTCCCACCGTGGACTGGTCTTCATGCACCAGAGGGGCGCAGTGCAGCCCCGACCTCACGCACACATGGTGGTCCGCGTCCAGCATTGCCCCGGTCTGCTCGGCCGGGATTCCCGCGATGTTCATGGACAGCACCGCCACGCGTGCTCGATTGCCCGCCGGGCCGTGGACCTGCACCCCCTCGATGTCACGAAGCGCGGTATCGAGCCGAGCGATGTGAGCCCGTTCGACCGCGTCGATGGAGTGGAGCGCGGCCCGGCACGCATCGGTGTGCGACAGGTGCTCTCCCTCCCTCTCCCGGCCGAGCTCGGCGAACCACTTTTGCGCTGCGTTGAGCCCCGCGATCCCCGGCACCGAGACGGTGCCGGCCTCGAGGTGGTGCGGGTAGCTCTCCGGCTGAAAGGGGAGGAGTGAATCGGCACCGGTGCCGCCCATGCGCAGGGGACGGATGTCGATGCCCTCGCGCACGATCAGTCCCCCGATGCCGCTTGGACCGAAGAGGCCCTTGTGGCCGGTAAAGGCGAGGACGTCGATGCCCGAGGCATCCATGTCGATCGGCACCACGCCGGCGCTCTGGCAGGTGTCCACCATGAGGAGTGCATCGCTGGTCGCTACCACCTCCGCGATCGCGTCGAGATCCTGGAGTGAGCCGAGCACATTGGAAGCGTGATTCACCACCACCACCCGGGTCCGGGCACGGAGCGCGCTGCGAATGTCGTTCGGATCCACGTAGCCCTGTGCGTCGCGGCCAACCAGCGTAGCCTCGACTCTGCTCTCGCGCTGGAGGTGGTAGAGGGGGCGCAGGACCGAGTTGTGCTCCAGGCGGGTCGATACCACGTGATCGCCCGGCCCGAGCAGCCCGAAGAGCGCGATGTTCAGGGAGTCGGTCGCGTTCTGGGTGAATACCACGCGATTGGGGTCTCCGCCGAAGCCGAAGAAGGCGGCCAGCAAGCGGCGCGTCTCCCCGATCATCTGCTCGGCTTCGATCGCAAGCTGATAGCCGGAGCGTCCCGGATTCACGCCGTGGGAGCGGAAGAAGGAGTCCATGAAGGCATAGACCGCCTCCGGCTTGGGCCAGGACGTGGAGGCGTTGTCGAAGTAGTGGTGTTCCTTCATGGCGCTTGTTCGGTCTTCGCCTTAGGTGCTAGCTTATGCATTGGCACCCGGACGACGCGCAGCCGGGTTCATCGGGTACGTGCGGAGATTGACACCCTATGCGAGCCGCAAATGTTCGAATTTGACCAGGATATCGTGAACATCCTCCTGGAGGACAGCCAGCAGTTTCAGTCACTATTCAAGCAGCACCACGATCTCAAGGAACGGGTCAAGGATGCTGAGCTCGGCCTGGTTCCAATGGACAATCTTAGCCTCGGGGCGCTCAAGAAAGAAAAACTCCTCGCCAAGGACAAGATGGCCGCGATGATCGAGCAGTACCGACGACAGCACGCCTGAGCGGCTCCCCGCACCGCAGCGCGCTCGCCCGCCCGCTGTCTTGGGTCGCCCCGCGCGGTGCATTCCGGTCGAGGGTCCCCTGTTCTCCACCGCGCCTGGACGCTCAATGAGACATGACTGAAGAGCTGTTTCGACGAGACGCCTACGCGACCGAGTGCGAGGCTCGGCTGACGGCGCTCGGAGAGCACGGGGTCGAGCTCGATCGCACCGTGTTCTATCCGATGGGAGGCGGACAGCCCGGGGACCGCGGGTGGCTTCGCTTCGAGGACGGGCTCGAGGTTGTCGTGTCCGATACGCGGCGCTCGAAGGAGCATGGCGGCATCCTGCACCTCTGCGAGGCACCGGTGGAGCACGAGCGTATCGGTCAAACCGTGCGTGTCCGGATCGACTGGGAACGGCGAATTCGCATCATGCGCGTGCACACCACCCTGCACCTGCTCTGCGCGGTGATTCCCGATGTCGGAGTGACCGGCGGTTCGATACGCGACGACGGCACCGGTCGCCTGGACTTCAACCTTCCCGAACCGACCCTCGACCGGAACCATGTGGAGGCCGAGGTCAACCGGCTGGTACGCGAGGATCACCCGGTGGGCGCGCGCTGGATCAGCGAGGAAGAGCTCGACGCGAATCCGGATCTGGTGCGCACCATGTCCGTGGCCCCGCCGAGGGGCGCCGGGCGCGTGAGAGTGCTCGACATCGAGGGCGTTGATCTTCAGCCCTGCGGGGGAACTCACGTTTCCTCCACCGGCGAGATTGGAGAGGTGCTGGTGAAGAAGATGGAGAAGAAGGGCAAACGCAACCGGCGGATCAACATCGCCCTGGCGGATCCTCGATAGGGTCCGCAACAGAGGGCATCCCGATGGGATTCCGGCCGGGTTCTTCCCTCGTCCATCCTCGCAAGGACCGGGACACCATTTGCCGGGTGTTCGCCCCTGTCGCTTCGACTTGAACATGAGGGGACAGCGACCCGGGTTCGGACGGAGGCGAGGAGCGCGGACCTGCGCCGAGGGCCCGGCGCCGGGCGCCTCGCCACGATGCGCGCCGCGCCGGGGCATGGCATTCCGATGACCGATGCCGCGCGGCGTGCCGCTCGGCGCGCCAACCTGAAGCGCCTGCTCTATCCCCGCCACGTCGCCTACGTCGGGGGCCGGGCCATGGAGGAAGGCATCGCGATGCTGCGCTCGGCCGGCTTTCCCGGACCGATCTGGCCCGTCAGCCCCCGGCACGCCTCGATAGCGGGGCTGCCCACTTTCGATTGCGTCTCCGAGTTGCCCGAAGGGCCGGATGTGGCCTTCCTCTACGTGCCCAAGGTCATCACCGCGGATGTGCTGCGCCAGCTTGCCGCCCACGGGGCGGGTGGTGCGGTCTGCTTTGCCGCCGGCTACGCGGAACTCGGCGATGCCGGACGCGGCCAGCAGGACGCACTCGCGGAGGCGGCGGGCGATCTGGCGGTGCTGGGACCCAACTCCAACGGCTTTCTGAACTACCTGGACCGGACTGCGCTGTGGTCGGTGGCCGACCACGAGCCGCGTGCCATGGAGAGCGGAGTCGCCATCGTCTCGTCGAGCGGCGGCGTCCTGTTCAACTACAGTGTCAACCAGCGCTCGGTCGGTGCGGCGGTCATGATCGGTCTGGGAAACCAGGCCGTCTGCGACTTCAGCGACTTCATCGACGTGCTGGCCGATGACGAGCGGATCACGGCCATCGGACTCTTCGCCGAAGACCTCGGCGACGTTCCGTCGTTCAGCGACGCGGCCGCCAAGGCGCTCTCCGGATCTGTTCCGCTCGTCGCTCTCAAGACCGGCGCCAGCAAGACCGGCGCCCTGGTGGCCTCCACCCACAGCGGCGCGCTCGCGGTCGATGATCGCTGGATCGACGCCCTGTTCGATCGCAACGGCGTCATCCGGGTGCGCTCTCTGCCCGAACTCGACGAGACCCTCAAGATGGTCACGACCACGTCCATCCCGAAGGGACGGCGGATGGCGGTTCTGACCAACTCCGGCGGGGAGAAGGCGCTTGCGGCAGACGTCGCCGAGGGCAGGGTCATGGAGCTCGCGCAACCGTCGACCGAGGCGCGCACAAGGCTCGCAGGGATCATTCCCGACTTCGCCACCGTGTCGAATCCACTCGACTACAACGCCTACTTTGCCGGGTCCGGCAAGGACGTGCTGGCCGAGGACAACCCGGCGAAGCTCGAGCACTGTTTCCGCACCATGGTGGACGACGGCTACGATATCGCGATGATGCTTCAGGGCACGCGAACCCACCCCGATGGCAGGGTCGAGCCGCCCGGCAACACGCCGGGGTGCTGGATCGCCGCCAACCGGGGATCGGACCGGGCGGTGGTGCAGTGCGCGGCGATGCCCGAGCACATGCCCGAGAGCCTGCGCGGATCACTGATCGAGAGCGGGATCGCTCCCCTGCAGGGGCTGAATGAGGCGATGGCGGCGATCGACGGCGCGGTCCGGTGGGGCGAAGCGCGCGCCGCGCTCGAGCCCGCGGAGTCGCTCCGCCTGCCTCCCGTCCCGTCGCTCCCGCCGCGAGGCAGGATCTGGGACGAAGCGGCATCCAAGGCGGCGCTGGCGGCGCACGGACTCGTGGTGCCCGACTATTGCGTGGTCGCACCCGGCGGGGCGGCCGAGGCCGCGGAAGGGATAGGCTTCCCGGTCGCGCTGAAGGCCTCCGATCCCGTGATCGCTCACAAGGAGAAGGCGGGCGCGGTGGCCTTGAATCTCGGGTCCGGCACGGCCGTCGCGGAGGCCGCCGCCGGCATGGTGGCCCGCCTCGCGCGGGCGGGGACGCCCGTGCGCCGGGTCCTCGTCGAAGCGATGGTTCCCGATCCCCGCCTCGAACTGTTCGCGGGCATCGCCTTCGAGCGGCGCTTCGGACATGCCCTGCTCTTCGGCCGCGGCGGCCGCGAGGTCGAGAGTCGGGACGATATCTCGCTGTCCCTGCTGCCCCTCGGAGGCGCGGCGCTCGAGCGCATTGCGCGCTCCCGGGGATTGACGGACGCCGTCGCACGCAAGGTCCGCAGGGCGCTCGAGGCGCTCGTGAGCTTCGCCGACGCGAACCGGGAACGCCTGGTGTCACTCGACGTCAATCCGTTGATCGTGACGGGTTCCGGCGACGTAGTGGCGGTTGACGCCCTGATCGAAAGCGCCGACCGAGGAGTCGAACAATGGAAAAGGTAACCCACGAGGAGGCGATCGGGCTCGGTGGACCCACTTTCCACTTTCCCGTCGAGCAGGGGAAGGTGCGCGAGTTCGCGCGCACGCTCTTCGCATTCCGTCCCGAGTACTTCGAAGAGCGTCACCCACCGATGTTTCCGACCCAGACCGTTGTGGCCGGCTACTCCTGGGGTTACATGCTGGAGGACCCCGGGGACACCGCGCTCGCCAGGGTCGACATCGATCCCATGATGTCCCTGGATGCGGAGCAGGAGTTCATCTTCCCTGACGGCCCCCCGCGCGCCGGCGAGAACCTGTTGTCGCGCACCTGGGTGGACGACATCTGGGAGAAGCGGGGACGCCGGGGCGGCAGGCTGACCTTCTACCGCACGCGTTCGGACTACACGCGTCAGGACGGCGGGATCGCCGTCGTCAATTTCGCCACGTCGGTCGTGCCCGAAGGCGTTCCCGAGACTCCTTTTCCCGAATTCGAGAGGCGTGAGGTCCCCTTCATGCGAGAGGGCGAGAGTCGCAACCAATTGATGGCGATACGACCGGCGACGTGGGAGGACCTCTTGGCGAGGAAGACTCCCGATCCCGTCACGATGCCCCCGCTCACCCTGACGGAGGTCGTGGCCTACCAGATCGTCTCGGGCTCCTTCGGCGCCGGTCACCACGACGAGCACGCCGCCCGGGCCGACGGCTTCCCCACCTGGTTCTCGGTCGGCATGTTCCACGCCGGACTGCTCGCGACCTACGCCGTCAACTGGCTCGGCCCCTCCAATGTGCGCCGGCTCAAGTTCCGGTTCACGGACATGATCTGGCCGGGTGACGAGCTGACCTACGACGGCGCGGTCGCCGGAACCCGCGAGGAAGAGGGCCGCCGCATGGCAGACATCGACCTGTCCTGCACCCGTCGGGACGGCAGTCCCGTCACGCTGGGCTGGGCGACCTTCGCGGCGCCCCGCTGAGCTCGCTCCCACGGCGGGTCTCAGGAGCGCAGCAGCAGCTCTTTCGCCTCGTTGAGCTTCGCGGCCAGATAGTCCGAGCCGCCCCGGTCCGGGTGCACCTTCTGCATGAGGCGCCGGTGAGCGTTGACCACTTCCTCGGCGCTCGCGCCGGGAGAGAGTCCGAGGATCTCGTAGGCTTCCGAACGGGACATGCCCGCCGTGGACACGGGCGCCTTCGCCCCGTGCCGCCATTCGGGTCCGTGCACACGATCGAGGTAGGTCTCCAGAAGAGGACAGGATTCGGTGTCTTCGCGCTGGCACTCCGCCAGCAGCTCGAGGAGCGCATCGAGAGGCAAGTCATCCAGGCGCCGGCCGCGGAAGCGGCCGGCGAGGACTCGGCCTTCCAGCTCGCCGCTGTCGTGGTCGAGGGACATGTGCAGGTAGCGGGTTCGCACGTCCGAGCTCTGGCCGGGGGACGGTCCGCTCGCCCCCTTGAAGGCATTGCCAATCGACCTCAGGGTCTGAGCCGTCTGAATGAGGCTCACGACCCGCATCAGTACCGGAATCGCAGCCAGGGCCAGGGCGACGAGCGGCTGGAGGCGTCCGGTGATCAATCCGATGAACAGGACGGCGGCGAGGCCCGCGATCAGTCCTCGATTCCGGATCTTGCGCCGCTGCGCGGGAGGGGCGCGACGGTACCAGCTCACGAACCACAGAGCGGCGACGAGCAGTATCAGGACGAGGACAGGGTGCATGCGGTCTTGTCGCCCGGAAGGGTCGGGCGGAGAGCGATGGTGGTCGCTCCGCCAATCATCGGACGGTGCCGGAGAATGGACACCTGGGGTCCGCCTTCGCTCCGCTTCGAGCTTCGAATTGCTGCGTCAGACCAGGGGTGCGTGCGCATGGACGCCGACCGCGAGAAAGGGGTGCGGGCGGGCGCTACTTCCGGCCGATCTGGCGCGAGAGCTCGAGGGCACGGCCCTGGCGACGTTCGCCGAAAACGCTGAGTGCACGGTGCCCGCCGGCAGCGTACACCGCCACCGCGCTCAGGAGGTCCCGCAAGTGCCGGGCGCTCGAGAGATCGAAGCGGCAGCACGCCCCCTTCGTGATCTGGGCAATCTGACGGAAGGCGCGCAGCGCGGCCGGGTCGTAGCCTTCGTGGAACGCAAACACCGGCACCGACAGCAGCCCGAGCTCGCCCGCCGCCACGCATACCCGGTCGACGTCTTCCTCCATGCAGTCACCTACGAGCACCAGCGCCCCGATTCGGGATTCCCGTGCCTGTCTCGCCGCGTGCTTGAGCACGCGTTCTATCTGCGTGATGCCTCCCCGGCAGCGTACCGCCTGCATGTGCCGCAACAGGTCCTCCGACCGGTCGAGCCAGGGGCTCGCGGCAAACTCCCCCATGCCGCGAAAGTAGCAGAGCTGCACCGAGAGCCCTCCGAGAGCCGCGGTTTCGGTGAACATCCGACCCTGCAGGTCACAGGCGCGATCCCAGGTCGGCTCGCGGCTGGCAGTAGCATCCATCGCAAATATCAGACGCCCCGAGCCACGTGAGGCGGCGGACTGCTGCGGCAACGACGCCACCCGGGACAGGAACGCATCAATATCCCTGCGGGTCGACCTGGCGGGCAGCTCTTTTCTGGTCTTCGTCATGGCGGCGGACACGGAATCCCCGGCGGTGCCCGGATGTGCACCAAGCGGATGAGCCCGGTGCCAACGTTAACATCCCTCGCCCGACTTTCTCACTCCGAAGCCGCTGCCCTCCCGTCCGTCGTTCACTTGTCGCGGCGGGGTCGCCTCGTGCACCGCGCGCGGCTACGCTTCGAATTGCGTTTCCGCTACGAGGAGAGGCGATGTCCGACAAGCACGCCCTCGACTATCACCGATTTCCGGTCCCGGGAAAGCTCGCGATCGCCGCGACCAAGCCGCTCGCCACCCAGCAGGACCTTGCGCTTGCTTACTCTCCCGGGGTAGCCGCCGCCTGCAACGCCATCGTCGAGGCGCCGCCGGAAGCCGCGAACCTCACCGCGCGGAGCAATCTGGTCGCGGTGATCACCAACGGCACCGCGGTTCTGGGTCTCGGTGCGATAGGTCCCCTGGCCGCCAAGCCCGTGATGGAGGGGAAGGCGGTGCTGTTCAAGAAGTTCGCGGGAATCGATGTCTTCGACATCGAGGTCAACGAGACGGACCCGACGCAATTCGTGGAGACCGTCACTCGGCTGGAGCCGACATTCGGGGGAATCAATCTCGAGGACATTCGGGCCCCCGAGTGCTTTGAAATCGAGGCGGCGCTGCGCGCGCGCATGCGTATTCCGGTCTTCCACGACGACCAGCACGGAACGGCGATCATCGTGGGCGCGGCGATCGCCAACGGCCTGGAGCTGGCCGGCAAGGTTCTCTCCGAGGTCAAGGTGGTGGTCTCGGGTGCGGGAGCGGCCGCCCTTGCCTGTCTCGACATGCTGATGAGCATGGGGCTTGAGCGGGAGAACACCTGGGTCGCCGACCGGCACGGTGTGGTCTACCAGGGCCGGGCGGAGATGGACCCCTGGCGCAGCCGCTATGCCCGCGAGACCGGCGCACGTACCCTGGCGGATGTAATCGACGGTGCGGACATCTTCCTCGGACTCTCCGCTCCCGGAGTGCTGAGCCCGGAGCTGGTCCGGCGAATGGCGCAAAGGCCGCTGATCCTTGCGCTCGCCAACCCGGAACCGGAAATCCGGCCGGAGGCCGTGCACGAAGTTCGTCCCGACGCCCTGATCGCCACGGGACGATCCGACTACCCGAACCAGGTCAACAACGTGCTCTGCTTTCCGTTCATCTTTCGTGGGGCGCTCGACTCGGGTGCAACGGAGATAAACGAAGAGATGAAGCTCGCCTGTGTCAGCGCCCTGGCGGAGCTTGCGAAGGCCGAGCCGGCGCCGGAAGTGGCGCGCGCCTACGGGGGTGAGCTGCTTTCCTTCGGACCTGACATGCTGATTCCAAAGCCCTTCGATCCCCGCCTCCTCGAGAAGCTTGCCGGCGCCGTGGCGGATGCGGCGATGCGAAGCGGCGTGGCGACCCGTCCCATCGAGGATTTCGACGCGTATCGTGTGCGCCTGTCGAACTTCGTCTATCGCTCCGGATTCATCATGAAGCCGGTGTTCGACCTCGCAATCCGCAGCCCCCAGCGCCTGGTCTACGCGGAAGGCGAAGAGCGACGGGTGCTGCAGGCCGCCCAGCAGGTGATCGACCAGGGAATCGCCCGACCCATTCTCATCGGGCGCGCCAACGTCATGCTCAATCGCATCCGGGAATTGGGGCTGCGAATGCGTGACGGCGAGGATTTCGATCTGGTCAACATACTGAAAGATCGACGTTTTCGGCAGTATTGGGGAGAGTACCACCGCGTCATGGGGCGCAGGGGGATCTCGCCGGAGCTGGCCAAGAGCGTGGTGCGCTCTCAACCGAGCGCGGTAGCGGCCCTGATGCTGCGGATGGCGGACGCGGACGCGATGCTCTGCGGCGCCATCGGTCCGTTCAACGAACACCTGCGCCAGGTGAGAGAGCTGATCGGGTGCAAGGAGGGCATCCGTGATCTCTCCGCCCTCACGGTGCTGCTCCTGCCGAGCGGCACTTTCTTCATCTGCGACACGCACGTCACCCCGGAGCCGAGCGCGGAGGAGCTCGCCGAAACGGCGTTGCTCGCGGCCGCCGAGGCGCGTGCGTTCGGCTTCTCGCCCAAGGTGGCGTTGCTGTCGCGTTCGAACTTCGGAACCTGCGATTCGGTCTACTCCCGGCGTGCTGCTCGTGCCGTCGAGCTCCTGCACACCCGGGCGCCGGAGCTCGAGGTGGACGGAGAAATGCACGGCGATGCCGCACTGTCGGAATCGATCCGCAAGGCCGTGCTCCCGGACACCCGGCTCCGGGGGCAGGCCAACGTGCTCGTCATGCCCAACGTCGAAGCCGCACACATTGCGTACAACATGCTCAAGGTGCTCGGTGGGGGCATTACCATAGGCCCGATACTGCTGGGGGCCGCACGCTCCGCTCACGTGGTGACGCAATCGATTACGGTGCGCGGCCTCGTGAACATGAGCGCGCTGGCCTGCGCGCGCGCCAAGGCGGGAGCGCCCGGTCATGCGCCCTTCGTCGCTCCGGTCGATGCATCGTGACGGGAGGAAAATCCGGCTCGCCCGCGGCCGCTATCGAGCGCCGGCCGAATTGAAACCGGCGCGCGCTCCGCAGTACCATCCCCGACCTATTCTCATCCTCGTTGCGATGGTGGACGGGCTGAACAAGGTGGGGGAACGGCGATGACCAGACTGAGGCGCGGGGCGGCATTTCTACTGGTGGCGGTCATGATGACCGGCTGCGCGAGCATTGACGAGATGGCTGGCGGCGACGACGGCTATCATTGGTGTCTGGTCAGCACGACCGCCGCGGGAGGCGCGGCCGGTGCGCTGACCGACGGCGGGGTGGGCGGCATGGTGCTCGGCCTCCTGGGTGGCGCGGCCCTGGGCTCGGTCGTTTGCGAGAGGCCTCCCGCGGATTCCGATGGCGACGGCGTCACGGACGACGTCGACCAGTGTCCGGATACGCCGGTCGAGGCGCACGGCATGGTGGACGAGCACGGGTGCCCGCTGGACAGCGACGGCGATGGGGTTCCCGATTACCTCGACGCTTGCCCCGATACCCCCGAGGGAATCATGGTCGATGAGTCGGGTTGCCCGGTCGACAGCGACGGGGACGGGTTCACCGACGACGTCGATGCGTGTCCGAACGAGCCCGCTCCGGATAGCGAGGACGGCTGCCCGGTCCCCTGCGAGCCGTTGGCCATCGTGACGAACGTCAACTTCGACTTCGACAAGTCCGACATTCGTCCCGATGCCGCGGCAAAGCTCGAAGGCGTGCAGGGCGTGCTCGCGGCCAACCCCGACCTCCTCGTTCGAGTGGTGGGACACGCCGACAGCACCGGCACCGACGAGTACAACCTCGCGCTCTCTCTGCGTCGTGCGGCATCGGTTCGCAACCACCTCGCGGAGCACGGCATATCCATGACCCGGCTGGATATCAGCGGCCGCGGCGAAAGCGAGCCGCTCGTGTCGAACAACACGAAGGCGGGTCGCGAGGTCAATCGGCGCGTGGAGTTCCTGGCCGAGAACGAGGTGTGCAAGTAGGCGTCTGAAGCGCCGGCCTGGCGGAGAATCGGGCGGATGGGGCCGACGAGTCTCCATCCGCCCTTTCCACTTCAGGGAGCATGGTTCGGATGCCCGTTGCCCGAGGGGGGTGCGGCATGAACGGCAGGACCTGGCAGGTGCTCGCGGTATCCCTGCTCCTCGCGGGGTGGAACGCGGGCGCGGCGGGGCAGGATTCGCTTCAGCTCGGGAGCGGCGGCGCCCCGGCGGGATCCGATGCCTCGGGCACGGCAGCGGCCGAGGCAGGTGACCCCGAAGACGAGCTTCTCTTCGTCGGCGGGCCTCGCGAGCCCGGAGTGCTGAGCGAAGCGGGGTCGCTGATCAGGACCGGAGCCCGGACGCGGGAAGCGTCCTCCGGGCAGGGAGATGCCGTGTCGGCGCTGGTCGCTTCAGCGATCGGCGAAGAAGATGTCTCCCCGGCGGTGGCCGGAGAGTCGACGGAATCCGAAGAAGAGCCTCGCCAGGGAGTGCGAGGCCTGTTCCGGTCCCTGGGCAGCTTTCTGGGGCTGGGCCGGGACTCCTGAGCGGCGCGGCCGGATCCGGGCTCCCCTGCCCGAGTCTCGCGATCGCGGCAACGAGCTCACTCCGCCACCATGTAGACGATCCAGGCGTCATCGGCCTCTCCCTTCTCGACAGGCTCGAACACGCCATCGCCTTCGCCCGATTCCTCGTCGGTGCCCTGCCAGTAGACTGTCGATCGCGAGAAGCCGGCCTCCTGCAGCAGCTCACGGATCTCCGGCAGAGACCACAGACGCCACGAGTAGCTGAAGGCGCGCCGAATGCGCGAACCATCCGGAAACTTGAAGTGAATGTGGCAGAGCATGTCGTGGTTGATGGGGTTGAATGACGCCTGCTCCCATATGTAGGTGAAACTCTTGTTCTTCGTCCGCTCACGTACTTCACGGTGAGCGTCCGCTCCTCCGTAGCCGTCCAGGAAGAAGAGTCCGCCGGGCTTCAGTGATTCCCGGACCCGTCGAAAGTAGCGTCGCATCAGACGACGTTCCTTCAGCAGCCAGTAGCTGAAGTTGTGGGCAAGCACCGCATCCACCGGCTCAGTGCGCACGCGCAGGACGTCGCCCTGCACGAGGGTGATGCGTTCGGCGGCGGCGCCCAGGTTCGATACGTTGTGCGTCCGGCCCCACTCCAGCACATCGGAATCGAGGTCGACCGCGATCGCACGGTTCCCGGCGCGTCGGCGAACCCATTCGCATGCGGTGTTCGCGGTGCCGCAGAAGTCTTCGCGCAACAGGCGGGCCTTCCGGCCGCGCATGCTGGTGAAGGTCTCGTCCACGAAGTCGATCTCCGCCTCCACGCACTGCACCGCCTCCTGGTACAGGGCGTGGATGTCCGCCTGCGACGCCATCGTCTCATCGCGCTTCTTCCGCTCTTTCCTCGTTCGCTTGCCCATGTACGTTATCCGGTCTCCGTTTTTTTCGGACAGGTGGGGAGCGAGTCAGCGCCCGCGCATTCTTGCTGCTGGCCGCGACATCGTGCGGTGTGGCCGGCGCGCCGGCGCCGCGTGGGGCAGGGTGCGCTCCTGCCGGGTTGAGGGGTCCGCGCTATCGCGCCGAAAGCGAGGGGGCGGTGGAGTCGTTGCGCTCGGGTGGCCCCGGTCCCCCGCGTGGCCGTGCAGAGGATTGCCGCTTTCCCGGGGCGTGTCGATCACGACTCGGCCGCGGAATCCGCAAGGCTCTTCCCTTCCTCGATTCCCCGCTCTTCGTCCACCCAGAGCAGGAGAGCGGCTCCGACGACAAAGAAGACGAGCACCGTAGCCACGCCTGCGCGCTGGCTGCCGAATGCGGCAGTCGCAGTCCCCAGGAGCAGGGGCCCCGCGAAGGAGGTGATCTTCCCCGAGAACGAGAAGAAGCCGAAGAACTCGTTGCGCTTCGGCTCCGGGACGAATCTCGCAAACAATGACCTGCTCGCAGACTGATTGGGTCCGACGAACACCCCGATTGCGAGGCCCGCCACCCACAACCAGGTCTGCGTCGGCGCGAGCACCGCGGCGACGGTGCAGATGATGAGTCCCACGAGCGTGATCAGGATTGTGCGCTTCCCACCCATGCGGTCGTCGACGAACCCGAAGGCCAGCGCGCCCGCGCCCGCCGTCACATTGATGGCAATTCCAAATATGATGACCTCGGTCAGGCTCATGCCGAAGGTGCCGGCGGCATAGATTCCGCCGAACGCGAACACCGTGACCAGGCCGTCGTTGTAGATGAGTCTTGCCAGGAGCAGCTTGGCGGCCTCCGAGTACTGACGTACTTCGCGCATGGTGGCGACCACGTCCCGGTATGCCTGCGGCAAGCGGACCCGTGGTCGGGACGGCGGCCGAAGCCGGAGCGCCAGGAGCAGCATCGGCACGCTGAACACCGCGAACCAGATCGCCACGAGCAGGTTCACGGCCCGGAAGTTGAACCCCTCCTCGGTGCTGATGCCGAGCAAATCCGGAGCCAGGGCCATGGGCAGGGCGAGGGCCAGACAGACGAGCCCTCCCGCGTAGCCGAAGCCCCAGCTCCAGCCGGAGGCCCTGCCGATGGCTCCTGCCGGCGCCAGCTCGGGGAGGAAGGCGTTGTAGAAGACCGTGCCCATTTCGAAGGCGAGGTTCGCAACCGCGAACAACACCAGGGCGAGCAGCACCGCGCTTTCCAGGCCGGGCGCAACGAAAGTAAGCAACGCGGTCGCCGCGCAGCAGATGAAAGTCGCGAACATGAGGTATTCCGCGCGCCGTCCGCCCCGGTCCGCCAGCGCACCGGCAAGCGGCGAAAGCAGTGCGGCGAGAATGCTGCTCACCGCTACTGCGCGCGACCAGGCTGTCGTTCCGCTGAGTTCATCTGCGGCTATTGCCTGAGTGAAGTAGGTGGCGTAGATGAATGTGACGACACAGGTGGGAAAGGCCGAGTTCGCCCAGTCGAAACTCGCCCACACCGCGACCTGCCGCCACTCGCGCTTCCGGGTTATCGTGTTCATGGCAACATAGGTTATCGAAACTGAGGTCAGACAGCCTAGTCTCGTCGCCGCATCATGTTCCAACGCCTGGAGCTCTTTCGTCGCCTCGCCGGAGGCGGGACACACTCGCCCGGATCGCTCGCCCGCGAGCTCGACATCGGAGTTCCGGAGCTTGCCGAAGAGATCGGGGTGTTGCGCAAGCGGGGACTGCCGGTTGACTCGCTCGATGACGGGAGAGTCAGGCTGCGCGCGCCGATGGAAGTGCTCGACCGCGATGTCGTCCTCTCCGGTCTGGGCGGGGAATCGCGCCGCGCGCTGGAGAAGATGGAGATCCTCTTCGAGGTGGAATCGACCAATCAGTATCTGCTGGACCTGGCGCGGGAAGATGAAGCGCCGAGACCTCGCGCCTGCCTGGCGGAGATACAGAGCGCGGGTCGAGGACGGGGAGGGCGGTCCTTCCATTCGGCCCCCGGCGGTAACGTTCTCCTGTCGCTGCTGTGGCCGGTTGCGTTGCCGCCCGCGGAGCTCATGGGGCTGAGTCCGGCGATCGGGGTAGCGGTGGCACGTGTGCTGGAGTCGGAAGGAGTCGAAGGCGTCGGTCTCAAGTGGCCGAACGACGTGCTCGTGCGGGGGCGCAAGGTGAGCGGGATTCTGCTCGAGATCGGCCAGGACCGTCCGGGGGGCGGAGTGCTCGTTGCCGGTGTCGGGATCAACGTCAGCCTTGACCAGGCGACCGCACGGGCCATCGACCAGCCGTGGACCGATCTCCATCGTTCGCTCGGCCGCGCTCCGAGCCGGAGCCGCATCGCGGGGAGGCTCATCGACCGGATGGTCCATGCGATACGGCTGTACATGGAACGGGGCTTCGATCCCTTCCGGAGCCCGTATCGGGAACGGGACTGGCTCCAGGGCAAGGCGCTTCGAGTGGAAGGGGCCCCGCGGGAGCTGCTCGGGACCGGACGGGGGGTGGACGAAAGGGGGGCGCTGCTCATCGAGGAGCAGGGACGCGTCACCGCGCTGATTTCCGGGGATGTGAGCGTCCGGGCTGCGTCATGATGCTGCTGTGCGATGTCGGCAATGCCCGCATCAAGTGGGCGCTGGCTTCGGATCGAGGCCGCCTCGAGCGAGGAGCGGCGCTCACGCACCGGGACCATCATTCGCTGTCGGCGGAGCTCGAGCGGAGTCTGGCTTCACTCGGTCCGGTGGAGCGTGTCGTCGCCTGTTCGGTAGCGTCCCCGGACGTCAACGAAAACCTGGAGAGGTGCGCAAGGGATCTGTGGTCCCTGTCTCCGCAGTGGATGCCCGCGCGCCGGTGGGGCTGGGGAGTTCAGTGCGCCTACGCCGCTCCGGAATCCATGGGAGCGGATCGCTGGGCGATGCTGGTCGGGGCCCGGCGCCGGCATCCAGGAGGCGCGTGCGTGGTCAGTTGCGGCACCGCCGTCACTGTGGATCTGCTCGGCGGCGAGGGCCGGCATCTCGGCGGCGTCATTCTGCCCGGCGTTGCCCTCATGCGCCGGTCTCTGGTGGAGAACACCGCGCTCATCGCACCCTCGTCGGGCAAGGTAGCCGCCTTTCCGGACAACACGCCCGATGCCGTGGCCACCGGTACCGCGATTGCCGCGGCCTCCACCGTGGACCGCCTCTTCGAGGAGTTGCGCCGATCATCGGGTCCGGATGTCGTGTGCATCCTCTGTGGCGGAGACGCGGAGGAAGTCCGCGCGCTCATGGTGCGGGATGCGCTCGTCCGACGCGGCCTGGTGCTGGAGGGCCTCGCGGTGATGGCATGCGAGGAGCCCTGAGTGCGTCGAAGGCTCGCCCCGAGGGCGGGCGATCACAGGCCCACGCAAGCTGTCCTCCCTGTCGCGTTCATCCGCCGCGTTGCCGCATGGCGGGCTCCCTCGCTACCCGATCCAGTAGTCGGTCGCGATTCCCGCGAAGACGCATGCCCCGAGCCAGTTGTTGTTGAGGAAGGCCCGAAAGCACTCCGACGGCTTGCGCTCGCGGATGAGGTGCTGCTGGTACAGCGAAAGGCAGGCGGCGGCGCCGATTCCCACGTAGTGGGGCCATCCGAGCCCCGTGTGCCATCCGACCAGGAGCAGCGAGGCCAGGACCAGCACCTGAAACGTGCCGATGAAGGTCCGATCGAGATCACCGAAGAGGATTGCGGTGGACTTCGCGCCCGCGAGCAGGTCGTCCTCGCGATCGACCATCGCATACATGGTGTCGTAGGCCACCGCCCACACCACGGCGGCGATCATGAGCAGCCAGGCAATTGGAGGTACGGTGTTCTGCTGTGCGGCAAAAGCCATCGGCACCGCCCATCCGAATGCGAGCCCGAGATGGAGCTGCGGGAGGTGGGTAAATCTCTTGGCAAAGGGGTAGGTGACGGCGAGGGCGGCTCCGACGACCGAGAGAATCACGGTCAGTCGATTCAGGAGCAGCACCAGGGCGAAAGCGGCGAGTACGAGAAGGAGGAAGAGCCCGAGCGCTTCACGGGACGAGACCCTTCCCGCCGCCAGTGGGCGCATCCGGGTGCGGCTGACCCGGGCATCGAGATCCCGATCCGCGTAGTCGTTGATGACGCAGCCGGCGGAGCGCATCAGCAGCACGCCGAGGACGAAAATGACCAGGACTTCCGGAGGGGGAAGGCCGTCGGCCGCTATCCACAGGGCCCACAGGGTCGGCCAGAGCAGCAGCAGGAAGCCGATGGGACGGTCGAGACGCATGAGACGGGCGTACTCGCGGAGCGGCAACGAAGGTCCCGGGCGGGGCGTCCTCGCTGCGGAGCCGCGGCTCGAGCGCGCGCTCATGTCGTCGCGTGTCGGACTAGAGGACCATGATGCCTTCGATCTCGATCGACGCGCCCTTGGGCAGCGCGGCGACCCCGACCGCGGCGCGTGCCGGATAGGGCGCCTCGAAGTACTGGCCCATGATCTCGTTGACGCTCGCAAAGTCGTCGAGATCCGTCAGGTAGACGGTGAGCTTGACGATCTGTTCGAGACTGCCGCCGGCTGCCGCCGCGACCGCCGACAGGTTCTTGAAGACCTGGTGGATCTGCGAGTGCGTTCCTTCCGCGAGGTCCATCGTGGAAGGTATCAGTGGAATCTGGCCGGAAAGGTACACCGTGCTTCCGGCGCGTACTGCCTGCGAATAGGCTCCAATCGCGGCCGGCGCGCTCGATGTTTCGACGGGTTGCCTGGACATGTGAAGCTCCTCAGGCGACGCGGCTTATCGGCCCCTGGCGACGGGCGGAGGCCCGTCTCGGCCGAGCCGCGTTGCTGCTTCGGAAAACCCGGACCGACTCCCCCAGGTTGCGAATCTGCCGAATGATCTGGGCGAGGTGCAGGCGGTCCCTGACATTGATGACGAAGTTCAGCGATGCGATGAGACCGTCACGGTTCTCCATGGACACGTTCTCGATGTTGGAGTCCCGATCGGCTATCGCAGCGGCGATGGTGGCGAGCACTCCCTTCCGGTTGGCGACGTCGACCCTGATCTCGACGGGGAACTCCCCCTCGAGGTCGGTCTCCCAGGCGACTTCGACCCGGTCTTCGGGGCGTGGGGCCTGCTCCTGGACATTGCGACAACCGCTGACGTGGATGACCAGGCCGCGACCTCTGCTCACGTGACCCACGATTGCGTCTCCGGGAATCGGGTGGCAACACTTTCCGAAACTGATCACCATGCCTTCGGCCCCCCGGATGTACAGAGGCTGGCCGCTGTCGGGTCTGGTACCACCCGATTCCTCGCGGCCGGGAAAGAGACGCCTTGCGATCAGGGGCGCGAGCCGTTCGCCCAGTCCGATGTCTTCCAGCAACGCTTCGGCGGAATCGATCCGCAGCTCCGAGAGCACTTTGTCGAGTCGTCGGGAAGGGACGTCCTGGAGCGAAAGCGATTCAAGCGCGAGGGAGCGATCGAGCAGCCGGTGTCCCAGCTCCACGGCTTCGCCCGCCTTCAGGTGCTTGAGGTAGGTGCGAATTCCGGCTCGTGCCTTGCCGGTGACCACGAAATCCAGCCAGTTCGCGCTCGGATGCGCTCCCTGGGCGGTTATCACTTCTACCGTCTGACCGTTGCCCAGCGGCGCATGCAGGGGCGCATCGCGACCGTCCACCCTGGCTCCGACACAGGTGTTGCCGACTTCGGTGTGGACCGCGTAGGCGAGGTCGACCGGACTCGCTCCGCGAGGCAGCGCCTTGATGTCACCGGCCGGCGTGTAGACGTAGATCTCCTTGGGGAAGAGATCAACCTTGACGTTCTCGAGAAACTCGATGGAGTCACCGGCCTGCGTCTGAATCTCCAGCAGTCCCTTGATCCACTCACGGGTGTGCTTTTCGGCCGCACTGGTCCCGGCGCTGGCGGCCTTCTGTATCCAGTGGGCGGCGATGCCCGCCTCGGCCACGGTGTCCATTGCCCGGGTCCGAATCTGAAACTCGAGGTGCGTGCCGAAGGGACCGAACATTACAGTGTGCAGCGACTGATATCCGTTCGGCTTCGGAAGAGCGATGTAGTCCTTGAACTTGCCTGGAACCGGCTTGTAGAGATTGTGGAGCACGCCCAGCACCCGGTAGCAGGTGTCCGCACTGTCCACCGTGACGCGAAAGGCATGCACGTCCAGCACCTCGGAGAATGACAACCCCTTGTCGCGCATCTTGCGATAGAGGCTGTAGACGTGCCGGTTCCGGCCCGAGACCTTGCCTGTGAGTCCTTCCTGCCGCAGGCGTCGCCGCACGGCGTTCTCGACCTTCCTGGTCGCCTGCTTGCGTTGATCGCGGGTGCGCTTGATGTGCGCGCCGAGAACGCGATGGCGACGTGGGTAGAGGGCCTCGAAACCGAGATCCTCGAGCTCGGTCCGGATCCGGTTGAGGCCGACGCGATTGGCTATCGGAGCATAGATCTCCAGGGTTTCCCGGGCGATGAGACGCCGCTTCCGGAGTTCGAGCGCATCCAGCGTACGCATGTTGTGCAGGCGATCCGCCAGCTTTATCAGGATGACCCGGATGTCCCGGGACATCGCCAGCACCATTTTCCGAAAGTTCTCCGCCTGAGCCTGGGCCTTGCTCTCGAAGCTCAGGTGAGTCAGCTTGCTGACTCCATCGACCAGTTCGGCGACCTGCTCGCCGAACTCCTCGCTGATCTGGTTCTTGGCGGTTGCGGTGTCTTCGATGACGTCGTGCAGGATTGCGGCAACGATTGCCTGCACATCGAGGCGCATCTCGGTGAGGATGCGCGCCACCTGGAGAGGATGCTGGATGTAGGGCTCGCCGGAGGCCCGATGCTGTCCCTCGTGAGCCCGCGCGCCAAAGAGATAGGCGCGGTAGATCTCCTTGATCTCATCCGGCGCCAGGTAGGTCTCAGCTAGACCGCAAAGGTCGCTGATGAGATACATGCGGATCAGCGTGCGGCCGTCACGCCCGCCTCTTCCATCTCTTCCTCGTCGATCGTTTCTTCGGCTTCCTCGTCCAGGATGCTTGCGTCGACTTTACCGTCCGCTATCTCGCGCAATGCGAGCACGGTCGCCTTGTCGTTCTCTTCATCGACGAAAATGGCGGAACCGGTAGCTATCTGCCGGGCACGTTTCGTCGCGATGAGTACGAGCTGGAAGCGATTGTCGACCCGTTCGAGACAGTCCTCAACCGTAATTCGTGCCACGACCGGCACCTCGAAGTTGCTTGATTCGACCGGCTAGTTTACCGGCGTGGCAGGAGGTGGTCCAGGCGCGATGAGAGGCATCCGAAATGACGCAGGTCGTGCCCCCCGCTTTCCTCGGTCGGGCCGCCGCTGGGTTCCGGAGCTCAGGTGATCATGGGCGGGGAGCGCCGATCAGGTCGTCGATGAGGCGGCGGTGGGCGCGAATCTGCCGGGCGCTCGAAAGGCGTCGCGCGCGCGCGATGCTCACCAGGTCGTCGGCCGCGCGCTCGATCGAATCGTTCACGATGAGATAGTCGAACTCGTCGAAGTGCGAGAGATCGGCCACGACATTGCGCATGCGCTGCGCGATGACGCCAGAGCTGTCCTGGCCGCGTGCTTCCAGTCGTCTTCGCAGGCTGTCTCGCGAGGGCGGTACGACGAAGATGCTGACCGCATCAGGCACCCGTTTCCGAATCTGCCTCGCCCCTTGCCAGTCGATTTCGAGGACGACGTCGCGCCCGGCGTCGAGCTCTCGATGCACGCTTTCCTGCGAAGTTCCGTAGAGGTGACCGAAGACGCACGCGTGTTCGAGAAAGGCGTCCGCCTCGATCAGCCTCCGGAATTGCGGGACATCGACGAAATGGTAGTCGACGCCATTGCGCTCTCCCCTTCGCCGGGGCCGGGTGGTATGCGAGACCGATATCGCGACATTTGCGTCGCGCTCGGTCAGCGCCTTGACGAGTGTGGTCTTGCCCGCTCCGGAAGGCGCGCTCACCACGAAGAGCGCGCCACAGTCCCTTGCCTCCCGCTCACTCGACATTCTGGATCTGCTCTCGCATCTGTTCGATGAGCACCTTCAGATCGACGCTCGCGCTCACCCTCTCTCCATCCACGGACTTCGACCCCAGGGTATTGGCCTCCCGGTTCAGCTCCTGCATCAGGAAGTCCAGGCGCCGGCCCGTGGGTCCCCCCTTGTCGAGCACCCTTCGCACTTCGACGAGGTGGGCCTGCAGGCGGTCGAGCTCTTCCGACACGTCGGCCTTCTGCGCGACGATGGCGATCTCCTGCTCCAGGCGGTCGCGGTCCACCTCGATCGAGAGCTCGGACAGGCGCTCCATGAGGCGGGATCTCGCGGCGCCGACGAGGTCGGGCGCGCTCGAGGTGGTGTCGTCCAGCAGCGCCTGAATCGCGTCCAGCCGCCGCTCCAGCATGACGACGATCTTCTCTCCTTCCCGGCGGCGAGCCGCATCGAGGTCGTCGAGCGCGCTGCCCAGGCAGCGCAGGACATCGCCTTCGAGCACGTCGAGATCCACCGCGCGCGGTCGGATGACGCCCGGCCAACGCAGGACATCGACCGCATTTGACGGACCCGGGTTCTCCATGAGCGCCTCGACATCGTGAATCGCCCGGACAACGCGCCTCGCGAGTTCCGGGTCGAGCTCGAAGGCCGTCGAGCCCTCGCTCAGGTAGGAAACCCGCAGGTGGCAGTCGACCTTGCCCCGGTGCAATCGCGCCCGAACCCGCTCCCGGACCTGAGTCTCCAGCCGGCGCAGGTCCTCCGGAAGCTTCGAGGTCACGTCGAGGTAGCGGTTGTTCACGGAGCGCAGCTCCCAGGTGGCAACACCCCACTCCGCGTGGTGCTCGGCGCGGGCGAACGCGGTCATGCTGCGAATCATGTCACGTGCCCTCGGGTCGAGCCGCGCGCAATGGTAAGGGATTCACCCGTATAATTGCGCGCCCCCGAGCGAGCGGTGAAGCCCCATGGGCATGCGACCCAGCGGCAGGGCGCAGGATGAATTGCGCCCGGTACGCCTCACCTGCGGCTACATCCGCCATGCGGAGGGGTCCGCGCTGATCGAGTTCGGCGACACCCGGGTGCTGTGCACCGCGAGCGTCGAGGATCGTGTTCCCCACTTCCTGCGTGGCAGCGGCAGCGGATGGGTCACCGCCGAGTACGGGATGCTTCCCCGTTCCACCGGGGAGCGATCGCCGCGCGAGGCGGCTCGAGGGCGGCAAGGTGGCCGTACCCTGGAGATTCAGCGAATAATCGGCCGTTCGCTGCGCGCGGTCATGGACCTCGAAGCGCTCGGGGAACGCACCGTAACCCTCGACTGTGACGTGATTCAGGCTGATGGAGGTACGCGTACCGCGGCCATCACCGGAAGCTACGTCGCTCTCGCCCAGTCCATGGACGAGCTGGTGGATG
Source organism: Gammaproteobacteria bacterium (assembly GCA_022824305.1). Lineage (GTDB taxonomy): Bacteria > Pseudomonadota > Gammaproteobacteria > HK1 > HK1 > JAJEAD01. Next base: position 22,996 of record JAJEAD010000071.1, read on the forward strand.
CGAAACGCATCAGGCGTTCCCCGATCGTGGGGCAGGTGGCGGCGGTGTCGGTGGGGATTTATCGAGGCCGGGTCGTGCTCGACCTCGACTACGCGGAAGACCACGAAGCGGAGGCCGACGTCAACGTGGTCATGAACGAGGCGGGCGCGCTGATCGAGGTGCAGGGCACCGCGGAGGGCCACGCCTTCCGTCGCGATGAGCTCGACGAGATGCTCGACCTCGCGGGGCTGGGAGTCTCGCGCCTTCTGGGAGTCCAGCGCGAGGCCCTGGCGGGTGATTGCAGGGGGGATTCGCCCGCGCGCTTCGAAGAGGTGGCCGGCTGAGGATTTCGCGAGTGCTTCGTGCGCTATCCCCGCGACTGGCCGGGAAGGGCGGCCATCCCCGCCGCCGTCCGAGCCGGATTCCCGGCGCCCCGGGAGCGACGTACGCCGATCACGTCACCGCGACCCGTCGGCCGAGAGGGCGCTGAGAGATGCCCGCCCCTCCCCCGATGGCGAGTCCCCATCACGTGGTGTTCGCCAGCTCCAATCCGGGCAAGATCCGCGAGGTTTCACGCCTTGTGCTTCGCCGCGGCTGGAAAGTGATCGTCCAGTCCGAGTTCGGAGTGGAAGGAGTGGAGGAAAGCGCTTCGACCTTCGTCGAGAACGCCATACTCAAGGCGCGGGCGGCCGCCGCCGCCTCCGGTCTGCCGGCGATTGCCGACGATTCGGGGCTCATGGTCGACGCTCTCGGGGGCGCGCCGGGCGTGCGTTCGGCGCGCTTCGCGGGCGAAGGCGCGAGCGACGAGGAGAACGTCCGTGCCCTTCTCTCGCTCATGGAGGATACCGGCGACGAGGGGCGCGAGGCGCGTTTCGTCTGCGTCGTCGTCTACCTGCGCGATGCCGGCGACCCGACGCCGCTCATCGGCTACGGAGCGTGGCGGGGGCGGATACTCCGCGCGCCTCGTGGACGGGAGGGATTCGGCTACGATCCCGTGTTCCTTTCCATCGAGCACGGCGTGAGCGCGGCGGAGATGTCGCTCGGGGCCAAGAACGCGTGCAGCCACCGCGCGAAGGCCTTCGAGGCGCTCCTCGCGCAGATCCCCGCTCCGCGCTCCCGGGCGAACGCCGAAGAGCAAGGGGGCGCCTGAAATGCTTGGCTGGGGGACTAGGATTCGAACCTAGACTGGCGGAGTCAGAGTCCGCTGTCCTACCGTTAGACGATCCCCCAGGGGAATGGCGGCAGTCCTAGCGCTTGGAGTACTGCGGGCGCTTCCTCGCCTTGTGCAGGCCGACCTTCTTGCGTTCGACTTCGCGGGCATCCCGGGTAACGAAGCCGGCGCGGCGCAGCGGAGCCCTCAGCGCCTCGTCATAGTCGATGAGGGCCCGGGTGATGCCGTGTCGGATGGCGCCCGCCTGTCCGCTGCCGCCTCCTCCGCTCACCCGGATGTCGATGTCCACCCTGTCGACCATTTCGGTCGATTCGAGCGGCTGGCGCACGATCATCCGCGCCGTCTCGCGGCCGAAGTACTCGTCGAGGGGGCGGCGGTTGACCATGATTCGCCCGTTTCCGGGCCGCAGGTAGACGCGCGCGGCGGACGTCTTGCGGCGTCCCGTGCTGTAGTGGATGTTGCCCGGCATGGGGTAGCCTCAGATGCTCAGGGTCTTGGGCTGCTGCGCGGTGTGTCGGTGGTGGGTCCCGGGATACACGCGCAGCTTGCGGAACATGGCTCGCCCGAGAGGGCCCCGGGGCAGCATGCCCCGTACCGCGTGCTCAATCGCCCTCGTGGGATGGGTGTCGAGCATTCGCTCCAGGGATACCGAGCGGATGCCTCCCGGATACCCGGAGTGGCGATGGTAGAGCTTCTGGGTGAGCTTCCTTCCCGTCACCGCGACCTTGGCGGCGTTGACCACCACGATATAGTCGCCGGTATCGACATGCGGCGTATACACCGGCTTGTGCTTGCCCCGAAGGCGCTGCGCCACCACGCTCGCCAGGCGCCCGAGCGGCTTTCCCGCTGCGTCCACCACGTACCACGCGCGTTCCACCGTCTCGGATCTGGCGCTGAATGTCTTCACCCTCGACCCCGCGAGCCCAAAGTGCGGCGTCGCCGAAAAGTATCGGCGCGCATGGGCGAAAAAAGGAGCGCATCCTACTCAAAGGCCCTTGCAGGTGTCAACGCGCTCTCAGCTTCCGGGCCCCGCCCTGATGCAATGTGGCCGCGCCTCGCGTCTAATTGCCGTCCAGGGTTCCGAATGCGGCAATTCCGTGGGCGCTGAATTCAGACGCTTCTCCGGCGTCGACCGGATCATGGTGCATCTGGGGCGGGCATTGAACGCGGTCCGCGCACGACCGGACTCCCCGCGGCGCTCCAGTCCCGCGGAAGCGGTGCCGGATCCGGATCCGCCTCTCGCCGATGCCGAGCGCCGTCATGCCGCCGCCCTGATGCGCGTGAACCACGCGGGGGAAGTGGCGGCCCAGGCCCTGTACCAGGGACAGGCGCTCGGCGCTCGGCAGGACCACATCCGGCGCACTCTGGAGCGCGCGGCGGAAGAGGAGAACGACCATCTCGACTGGTGCGCGGAACGGGTTTCCGAGCTCGGCGCCCGCACCAGCCGGCTCACCGCCGCATGGTACCTGGGCTCCCTTGCCATCGGGGCGGCGGCGGGAGCCGCCGGGGATCGGGTCAGTCTCGGATTCCTCGCCGAGACCGAACGCCAGGTCGTGCGGCATCTGGAAGATCACCTCGAACGCCTTCCGGATCGGGACGCGAAGAGCCGTGCGATTCTCGAGGCCATGCGCCGGGAAGAGGCGGGGCATGCGAGCACCGCGCTGGCGGCGGGCGCGTCTCCACTGCCGTATCCGGTGCGAAGAGCCATGCGCTCTCTGGCCCGGGTAATGACCTTCACCGCGTACCGGCTCTAGCCTGCGCAGCCGACCCTTCCGCCGCCGTCCGGCGGACACCGCGGGTCAGGACTTGGCCGGACCGGGATCCCGCCCCGGCGGGGCGTAGGGCATGGGAAAGTGCGCGACGTTTCCCGCGCCTTCGCCCACCGCGTGAATCTTGTTGGCGCCGGACTTGTCGACCTGGTCGATGCGAATCACGGAGTGGATGGGAACGAAGGTGCGCTCGACGCCCGCGAACTCGCCCTTGAGCTTCTCTTCGGCCGGGTCGACGAGAATGGCCGTGCGCTCGCCGAATATCAGCTCGGAAATCTCCACGAAGCCGTACATCTCGCCGCTGTGGCTGGCGCTGCGTGCGTACAGCTCGTAGACCTTGCCCTGGTTGTGAAACACGACCCGGTAGGTACGCTTTTTCGCCATTGTGCGGGCGGCCTGGCCGGCTCTCCTCGACGTTGCGCGGGATTATAGGTGAATTGGATCCGCCGGCAACGCGGACCGGAGGCGTCGCCTCAGGGGTCCCCGGGGACGCCGAAGGTCGGGGCCAGAGTGGGATTCAGGGCGCGCTGCCGGTAGTCGGCGGCCTGGGGCTCGTAGACCGTCCATACCCGCCGCAGCTCGGCGATGGGCGCGTCGTGCCAGTCCACCCTGAGGTCCACGCTCGGCCAGACCAGAGAGTCCGCCACCATCAGGCCGGCCGAGCGCACCGGTCCTTTCTCGCCGCCCGCCCGCTCGCCCGCTTCCAGGGCCGCGAGCAGTCGCAGCGCGAGCTCCGCATCCGGATTCGTCGAGAAGGCGTCGCACATCGCCTGTGGAACACGCGGCGAAGCGAGGATGTTGCCCGCCGCAACGCAGTCCTCCTGCGCTGCGACCGAGAAGGTGCCCAGCGTCCGGGCCCCGCTGTGGCAGGCGCCGGGCCCGTGCGTCCCGAGCACCGTGATCTGGCGGTACTCGGGGTAGGAGTCCGCCTGCACCAGCATGTCGCGCACCCGGGTCGCATCGATGCCGCGCGAGAGCAGCGCGAGTCCGAGCTCGCCGAGGGCGGGATTCGTGATGTTCTGGGTCGCCACCGCGCCCGAACCGGCCCGTACCCACGCGCAGCGGCTCGCTACACAGGGGCTGGAGGACGTCACTACGATTCCCAAGCTGCCGCTTCGGGGGCAGCGTCCGAGCAGAGAAAAGGTCATCGCGCCAAGTCCGGCGGAAAGCAGAAACGCATTTCGGTGAACCCGCTTCTCAGTGCACGTACCCGTTCGCGCCATCGATCGGAGGGCCTGGCGTCCGCTTCCCGGACGATTTCGGCAAGGAGACGTGCGAGGGCGCCGAAGTCGTCGGCCTCCATCCCGTAGCGTGTCATCTCCTGGGCGCCCATGCGCACTCCGCTCGCGGCCGCGAAGCTCGGGTCGTCGTGGAAGGCTTGAGGGTTGGTGATGATGTGGTTGTGCTCGAGCAGGGAGGCGAGGCGCTCCCCCCGGGCACGGGCGCCGCGCAGCAACACCTGGTGCGTGGCGGTGAAGTCGAGCGCGGGGTCGCCTTCGAGCACCAGACCCTCTTCGCGCAGCGCGCGCGCGAAGGCCTTGGCATTCGAGATTACGCGAGGCGGATAGGAGTCCTTGAACTCGATCATCTCGTAGGTTGCGCCGAGCAGCCCCAGCAGGGTGCCGAGGTGATGGTTGCTCACGTGGCCGGGGAAGGTGCGCGACTCGATGTGGCGCCAGAGCCCCTCGAACTCCGAGCCGGGTGCGATGTTGCTCAGTATCACCCCGCGCTGCGGGCCGAAGAAAGTCTTGTGGGTGGAGCCGGTGACCACGTCGGCACCCTCGGCGAGGGGATCCTGGAAATGCGCGCCGAGCAGTCCCAGAACGTGGGCGCCGTCGTACATGATGAGCGGGCGATCGGCGTTCTCCCGGCCGAACTCGGTGTGGACGAATTCCGCGATCTCCCGCACCGGCTCCGGGTGGATGATGACGCTGCGACCGAACACGATGAGGTCGGGTCGTGCGCTCGCTATCAGCTCCCGGGTCGCGGGCACGTCTATCCGATGCGGGTTCTCCCGGAGGATCGGAAAGTGGATGGCCGCCGGGCGCTCCGTGCGCGGATCGATCGCCACGTAGTTCTTCAGTGCGCCCGGTACCTGTGCGCTCAGGTGGCCTCCCTTGTTGAGGTCGTGAACGAGCACGGGACCAAGCCGCTCACGCGGGCGTGCGCCCCGGAACCGGTGCCGGAACTGCATGAGCGCGTCGTAGACGACGTCGTTGGCCATCTGTCCGCTGACGGCGCGCGTTTCCGCCTGGGTGCATCCGAAGAAAGTCCGCAACGCCGCCTTCAACTCCTCCTCGCACTCCATGATGAAGGCGGTGCCCTTGTAGTAGCGCACTTCGGGGGCGTTGGGTCCGAGCGCCCGGAGCCGGTTGTGCTCGTTGTAGCGCCCCGATGGATCGCGGGAGCAGAGGGCGTCGACGTAAGCCGAGGTGCACTGCTCCGAGGGGATGAGATTGATGCACTCTTCTCGACGCCACCGGTGGTTTGCGCGTGCGCGGGCATCGAGGTGCGCCGCCTGTGCCCGGGCGGTATCCGGCACCAGGACCGATGGGGAGGAAGGCGCCTCGAAGCCGGGGTAGGGGCGCGTGTACGGCGCCGCCGGCCATACGTTGCGCTCCACGACTTCCACCTCGAAGCTTCGACCGCGTTCGTCGCTGGCCTCGAGCACGACCGGGCGGTCGCTGCGGTAGCGCAGGCGGTTGTCCATCAGCGCGAGGCCGATGGGGCGCAGCTCGTGGGTGTCGGAGGGCGACGCGTCGACCCCGTTGCCGTTGAAGGCGGAGTAGGGGACGGTGGTGCCGGAGGTCACGTAGCCCACCGTCTCGCCCTCGTGGCGGAGGGTGTAGCCGGTGCGCAGGGGACGGCGGCTGCCGAAGGCGGCGATGGGCTGCACGAGCTGCGGGAGCAGATCGGCCTTGGGCCCGGAGAGCTCGCCACGGCGGATGCGCACGTACTGCTCGCGTTGCCGAATCAGTGCCTCGCTTCCCAGGTAGCTCTCGTCGCCCGATGCGCGCACCGCGAACCTCGCCAGGGAGTTCGCGAAAATCGGAATGTCCCGGCCCTCGCGGTCGAGGCCGAGCTCGTTGCCGTACAGGGGCAGGCCGGCTTCCAGGCGCAGCGAGTTGCGCGCGCCGAGACCCACCGGGACGGCCTCGAGCTCCACCAGTCGGGTCCAGAGGGCCAGAGTGAGATCACGGGGCGGGAAGAGCTCGAAGCAGATGGACTCTCCGGTGTAGCCGGTGCGCGACAGGGTCATTTCCCGACCCTCGAAGCGCACGCTCGCGAGCCGGTTGCGCTTGTTCTCGGGCAGGGACTCCGGGCCGAACACGCTCTCGGCGATTCTCTCCGCGCCCGGGCCCTGGAGCGCCAGCATGCACAACTCTTCGCTCCGGTCGGCCAGCGCGCACTTCGCGCTCATACGCTCCGAGAGCCAGTCCCAGTCCTTGGCGCGGTTGTCCGCGTTGACCACGAGCAGGAAGCGGTCCGTGTCGAGGCGGTACAGGTAGGCGTCGTCGACGGCGCCGCCTTCGTCATTGGCGAGGAAGGTGTACTGGGCGTGACCGGTTTCCAGCGCCCGCGCGTTGTTCGTGAGCGTGCCCTGAAGGAAGGACTCGGCGCCCTTCCCGGAGACCTCGAAGCGGCCCATGTGGGACACGTCGAAGAGTCCCGCTCCGCGGCGGGTGGCGAGATGCTCGCCGATGATGCCGGTGCGGTACTGAACCGGCATCTCGAACCCTGCAAAGGGCACCATCCTCCCGCCCTGCTCGACATGCCAGGAGTGGAGCTCGGTGTGCCGGAGCACGCCGTCCTCCAGCCAATCATCGATCCACTGCGGCCGATGCTCGTCCCCCATCCGGGACGTGGAGGAAAGGGTCCGTTCCGGTTTCTCGCTCATCGACTGGATGCCCTCCTCGTGACGGAATGGCGAAACGCTTCCACGTACCCGCGCCCGCAGTGCTTCATCCGCCGATGTAGGACATCTCGATCCGGGGTCCGGAGACGGTGGCGGAGCTGCGGATTTCCGAGTAACGGTCATCGCGCCTCGTCCACATCGCGGCGATGACCCCCGCGATGTACTCGTCGCTCGCTCCCTCGCGCAGGAGCCTTCGAAGATCGACTCCCCGGGTTGCGAAGAGACAGGTGTAGACCTGTCCTTCCGCCGAGAGGCGCGCGCGCGTGCAGGTTCCGCAGAAGGGCGAGGTCACCGAGGAGATGACGCCCAGCTCTCCGGCTCCGTCCCGGTAGCGCCAGCGCCTGGCGACTTCTCCCCGGTACTGCGGATCGAGAGCCTCCAGACCGAAGGCCTCATCGAGCATCGAGACGATTTCCGCCGAGGAAATCACGTCGTCGAGACGCCAGCCGTTGGTGGAGCCGACGTCCATGAACTCGATGAAGCGCAGAATGTGGCCGGTGCCTCGAAAGTGGCGCGCCATCGGCACCACGGCATGGTCGTTGACGCCGCGCTTGACCACCATGTTGATCTTGATCGGGTTCAGGCCGGCCGCGGCCGCATTCTCGATGCCCTTGAGCACTCGGGAAACGGGAAATCCGACGTCGTTGATCGCGTGGAAGGTGGCGTCGTCGAGTGCGTCGAGACTCACCGTGATGCGCGACAGGCCGGCTTCGCGCAAATCCCGGGCACGGCTGCGGGTGAGAAGCGATGCGTTGGTGGTGAGAGTAAGGTCGCGAAGGCCCGACAGCGTGGACAGCTTCGCGACCAGCTCGTGAATGTCCCGGCGAATGAGGGGTTCGCCGCCCGTGAGGCGGATTTTCTCCACTCCGGCGTCGATGAACAGGCGCGCGACACGCACGATTTCCTCGAAGGAGAGCAGCTCGGCCCGGGGCATGAAACGGTAGCTCGCCCCGAAGATCTCCTTCGGCATGCAATAGGTGCAACGGAAATTGCATCTGTCGGTCACCGAAACACGCAGGTCGCGCAAGGCGCGCTGCCGTGTGTCCGCGAGAGGGGCGCCGGTGCTGGTCATGCGTGAAGAGCTGCCGATGCTCGGGCGATCCGGCCAAATATGGTAACGCATGCGTGGCGCGAGCAGTGAGTTCGGCCCGCCGGCGTGAAGGCCGGGATTTCCCGCCTCCCGGAGAAGGCCGGCGCGCGCGGTACGCCGCGCTCCCTGCTTCGGAACGTTGCGCTCCGCGAGCCGTTGCGGGAACAATGGCGAAGGCATCTCCCGGAGGCTTCGGTTCGTGAGCAGAGCAGCGGAAAGAGCGTTGATCGTCGGGGCGGGGAAGGGATTGAGCGCGTCGCTCGCCCGTCGTTTCCACGCCGAGGGCATGCAGGTTGCGCTCGCCGCGCGCAATGTCGAGAAGCTCGGGGAGCTCGTGTCGGAGACGGGGGCCTGGACCCACGCCTGCGATGCGGGCGATCCCGACAGCGTGGACCGGCTCTTTTCCACCATGCGCCGCGAGTTCGAAATGGTTGACCTCGTGGTCTACAACCCGAGCGCGAGAGCCCGTGGTCCGCTCGTCGAACTCGACCGGGATGCCGTGCGGGACGCGCTGATGGTCACCTGCTACGGCGGCTTCCTGGTGGGACAGGCCGCGGCCCGCATGATGCTCGAGCAGGGCCACGGCACCATTCTCCTGACCGGCGCGTCCGCGAGCGTGAAGGGGTACGCGCGTTCCGCGTCCTTTGCGATGGGCAAGTTCGCACTGCGCGGCCTGGCGCAGAGCATGGCCCGGGAGCTCGCACCGAAGAACATCCACGTCGGCCACTTCGTGATCGACGGAGGCATCGGCGTCGCTGCGGACGGCTCCGACGATCTGCTCGACCCCGACGCGATTGCGGCCACCTATCTTCACGTGCACCGCCAGCACCGAAGCGCCTGGACCTGGGAGGTCGAGCTTCGCCCCTGGGTGGAGACCTTCTAGGTCCGCTCCTGAGGCCGGGCGCGGCCCTCGTCGCTGCCCGTCCCCGCAATGCCGGTGCCCTCTCCACGGCGAGAGGCCGCGCTTCGTACACCGCGCGCGATTAGGGACGGCGCGTGCCGAGCCCGGACCGGCCGCGGAGCTCCACACCCGCCGGCACGAGCAGGCGGCGCCCCGTCATCGGCTGCGGCCGATTGGCCCCGGAGCGGATGCCGTCAGCGTTCGAAGCGTCTTCCGACCCGTATTCGAGTGTCCCATCGCCAGCCTCGAGAGGGTTCCGGGGGGTGGATTTTCTCACAATTTGCTCTAATCTATGGCTCTATCCTACAGAAATATCTCAAGAAAAGAGGAGGTGAGCCTTGCGCCAGTCCATTGCAATTGCGATCTGGACGATACTGTTGTCGGCCACGACTCCACTGATGGCGGCCACCCTGGCGGAGCGAATCGGCACCGGCTCTGCGTTCGGAGGCCTTCATGCCGGCACTCTGGGTCCCGGCGTGCATGTCGGGTACGACTTCTCCCGGGACATCGCGATTCGCGGCTTCTACAACTACTTCAACCTGGACTTCGACAAGGAAAAGGCCGGTAACGAGTACGAGGGCAAGATGAAGCTGCGCTCACTCGGGCTGGTGGCCGACTGGCACCCCTTCTGGGGAGCGTTTCGGATTTCCGGCGGAGCCATTCTCAACGGCAATCGCCTGTCGGCCTCCACCGAGGGCATGGACCTGGGCATCGGGTTGGGCGAGTACGACACGAAGCTGGACTTGCGCATGGATTTCGAGCGCCTCGCACCCTACCTCGGCATCGGGTGGACTACCGGTCGCGACCGAGGGGGACTCAGCTTCAACGCCGATATCGGCGCAATTCTCAGAAGCACGCCTCGGGTGTCCGCCACCGGGCGAGCCGAAGGCTGCGACTTTTCCATTTCCACGGGCGGAGACGCCGAGGTCGACTGCTCCGGGGTCGCAGGCGTGCTTGCAGGGGAGCTGAGCGGCAACCTCGAGCGGGAGCACCGGGAGCTCAGGGACGACCTCGACAAGCTGAAGGTCTATCCCGTGCTGTCCCTGGGCGTGTCGTACCGTTTCTGAGGGTCGTGTCCGCGTCCGTCGCCCAAGGCGTGGGACGTGTGCCGATCATCTATACTGCGCAGGCCGGATTGCGACACTGTGCGGCACCCGAGTTCCATGGCGCCGGCACACGTGTCGGCCGCATCATTCGTTCGTTTTCGAGGCCGGAAGACGGATGCCGATGACTCCTGAAGCCTGGACGGTGATTGGGACCGGAATCGTGATCCTGATCGCGATCGCGGCTTCCAGTCGCCAGCAGCGCCGGGACATGAACGACTTGCGCCGGGAGCTCGGTTGAGCGATCGAGGAAGTCCGGCACGAGCTTCGGGGTGAGATCGAGACTGTGCGCCATGAGCTTCGAGGGATCATCGCGTTGACTCCGCGCCGTCTCTTTGCGGCCGGCGTCGCAGTCTGTGCGGTCCTGCTCGGCGTCGCCCTCTACTTCGAGCACGTGATGCGTCTCGAGCCCTGCCCGCTGTGCATGGTCCAGAGGGTGCTCGTCGTCTTGCTCGCCCTGGTCATGGCGGCGGCGGCTCTCCGGAACCCGAGAGGGTGGGGAGTGCGCGCCTGCGGGGCCCTGATCGCGCTGCTCGGACTGGCGGGGACCGCGGTGGCGGGCCGGCATGTCTACCTGCAGGGCCTGCCTCCGGGCCAGGTTCCCGAGTGCGGACCGGGTCTCGGGTACATTCTCGACGCCTTCCCGCTCGGCGAAGCGATCGGCCTGATCCTGAGCGGTTCCGGGGAATGCGCCGAGGTGCAGTGGACCCTCCTCGGGCTCACCATTCCGGGTTGGACCCTGGTCGTCTTCGCGGGATTCAGCCTCGCGGGCATTGCGTTGTGCGCGATCGGCTGGCCTGCCTCCCGGGCTGGTCCTCGTTCCCGCGGGGTGACGGAGAGTCAATAGGATGCGCGTGACTTCTACGGGAAATTACTTAGCGCAGGAGTATTGACGACCATTCGCCCCGAGTCCTATCTTCAGTCCCGACATCCCTCCTGTGATGTTTCTCCTCCAACCCCTCCTTTGGTGGTAATTGCCGGAGCCCAAGCGCTCCGGCTTTTTTTTGGATCGCCTTCGCTGCGCTCCGAATGCAGCGCAGGCCGCCGTCCTCCCGATCTCCCCCGGGCATTGAGCTCTCCGGGTCCCCGCTGCGGCCCGGCCCCCGGATAGCGGGCCTCGGGCGGCCGGCTCCGCTCAGCCTCTTCGTCGCGCCGGCTCGCGGCGCGCGGCTTCCGCCCGGGCCCGTTGCCGGCGACGCACGCCCGCCATCCCTTCGGAGGAGCCGTCGTGGTCGCAGTCGAACCAGCGGTCGACCGGGCACAGCAGGTTGCCGTAGTTGCAGTCGAGGTGCCGGTGGTGGAGCTGGTGGTGGAAGGAGGTCAGGTAGATGAGGGGCTTGCCCCGAAAGGTGATCGCCTCGTACCCGGTGTGACCGGTCGCGGCGCCTATCGTCTCGTACTGCATGTGGAAGAGCACATGGATCGGGTGGGACGGTATCACCAGGTGAATGAGCACGCTGCTCAGGTAGATGAGGTGCTCGATGGGATGCATGGAGAGTCCCGACCAGGGGCCGAGATTGACGTTGCGGTGGTGCACCGCGTGCGCGAGCCGGAAGAGGGGGCGCCAGTGGAGCAGCCGGTGAACGAAATGGAAGTGGGCCGAGCTCCAGAACGGGATCACGAGGAAGAGCGCGAAGAAGGCGACCGGATGGGCTCGCCATTCCAGGTAGTGCGGCAGCATCCCGTTCGCGTATGCCCAGAAGAAGAACACCTCGTAGGCGGTCCAGATCGGCACGCCGCTCGCCAGTGTCCAGAACATGTTGTCCAGAACCTGGTCGTTGCCGAGGAAGCGGGGATTTTTCCTCTGCATGTCTTCCCGGTCGAACTTGCGCTCGGTGCCCTGCACCTTGAAGACGTGGAAGTACAGGTGCAGTCCCCCGGCCACGATGGTCATGAGCACGAGGTTGCGCACGAACATCAGCGCGATCCATCCCGCCGCGAGCTCCGCGCACTGCTCCAGCGGGGGCTGGAGGAAGTTCCAGGTGAGGGCGCCCAGAGCCCCGAAGGGAACCACCAGGGACCAGAAGTAGACCCCGGAGAAGAGGTAGCGGACCGCGTCGAGAATGCGGGGCGGCCACGCGAACACCGGATTCCGGGTCAGCGGAAGCGGCGGTTCCCATGCGAAGGCTCGCCTCGCGCCTTCGTTGTGCGACCCCTCGGCGACGGCTCCGCTGGCAGCCATGTTCGAACCTCCCGCGCCCGGCAACCTGTCTCCTCGAGGGGAGGAGCATCGCGCATTTGCCGATCCCCGACAACTCCCGGGAGAGTGGCTACGGAAAGCGTCCGGCCCGCTGGCGCGGGGCGCTTCAGGGCACGGGCGGCGGCGCCTCGCGCGCGCGTTGCGCCGACTGCGGGCAGCGACTCCGGAAGACGTTCAGAAGGGGATGTCGTCTTCGAAGTCTTCGGCCGTCTCGGGCGCCTTCTCCCTTCTCCTGGAGGACTCCCCGCCCCCGCCCCACTCGCGCGCAGGCGCCGGCTCGCCCGGGGAATCGGAGAAGCCGCCCCGGTTGCGTCCGCCCAGCATCTGCATGTCGCGCGCGACGATCTCGGTGGTCCATCGGTCCTGGCCGTCCTGGGCCTGCCACTTCCGGGTCTCCAGGCGGCCCTCGACGTAGACCTGACTTCCCTTGCGGAGGTACTCCGCCACGACCTCGGCGGTGCGGCCGAAGAACTTCACCCGGTGCCACTCGGTGCGCTCCTGCTGCTCGCCCGTCTGTCCGTCTCTCCAGACGTCCGTGGTGGCGAGCCGGATGCTGGTCACCGTGGTGCCGCTCGACGTGGAGCGCGACTCCGGATCCGCGCCGAGGTTGCCCACGAGGATCACTTTGTTGATGCCTCTCGCCATTGATCCGTCTCCCGAATTCGGGGTCCCCGGGGACCGTCTGCAACTTCCGTGTCCGTGTCCCGAGCCCGTCTTGACCGTGCCTGGCGGGCAGATGGGACACGTTCGATGTTACGACGCGTCCCTGGAAATTGCACGCAGGGCGTCGCCGTCGAGTGTACGCCGATCGACCTTCAGATAGGCGACCGCGTCCTCCACGATGATGACGACTTCCGATACTCCGGGTACGTTTTGGAGACGCCTCGAGAGGACTTTCGCCCCGCCTTCGGTGACGCCATCGAGCCTGAGCAGCCGCGTGGTGAGGGGAGCGGGGTTGCGCATCCCGAGCGCCCCCAGCAGCCACGCGAGGACCAGGGCGCCGCAGAACCAGAACACCGCGCCGGTGCCCCAGGCGCCGTGCAGCCACCCACCCAGCAGCCCGCCGGCGAAGGCCCCGAGATACTGGGCGGTGGAGTACAGTCCGAGCGCGGTGCCCTTCTTGTCCGATGGAGCGATCCTCGACACGAGCGACGGCAGGCTGGACTCGAGAATGCTGAACGCGGTGAAGTAGAGAACCATCATCGCGATCAGGACGAGGAGATCCGAGCCGAGCCACGCGATGCCGCACTCGGCCGCGGCGAGGCACGCGACCGCGCCCAGGAACACCGTCTTCAGCCGGTTGCGCCGGTCGGCATAGAGCACGAAGGGCACCATCAGGATCACCGAGCCGACGAGCACCGGCACGTAGACCATCCAGTGGGCGTCGCCGGGAAGTCCCGCGGAGTCCCGCAGCGCCAGGGGCAGGGCGACGAAGGTGGCGGTCAGGATCAAGTGCAGGATGAAGATGCCGGCATCGAGGCGCAGCAGCTCCCGGTCCGAGAGGATCTCCCTGAACTGCGCCGGCAGCGGCTGCACGTCGCGGTGAAAGCGGCTGGTAATCGGCGTCGGCACGTAGCGGTAGAGCACCGCGATGCCTGCGAGCGCGAGCCCTCCGGTCAGCCAGAAGAGCCCCGAGATGCCGACCAGTCCGGTCAGGGCGTGTCCGACCATCATTGCGAGCGCGAACGCGAAACCGATGCTAACCCCGATGATCGCCATCGCCTTGGTGCGCTGATCTTCGCGCGTCAGGTCCGCGGTCAGCGCGATGATCGCCGCTCCGATCGCTCCACAGCCCTGCAGCGCCCGGCCGACGACGACGCCCCACATCGATTCCGCGAGCGCCGCCACCACGCTGCCCGCGGCGAAGATGAGGAGGCCCGCCACGATGACCCGCTTTCGTCCTATCCGATCCGAGATCATGCCGAAGGGGACCTGGAACAGGGCCTGAGTGAGGCCGTACACCCCGATGGCGAGCCCGGCGAGGACCGGCGAGTAACCCTGGTAGGACTCCGCGTGCAGGCTGAACACGGGCAGGATCAGGAAGAGCCCCAGGATGCGCAGGGTGAATATGCCGGCGAGCGCCACGCTGGCGCGCCGCTCCGGCCCGCTCATGCGCGTCTCGTCGATGCCGGCGCCGGCTGCCGTGGATGCCGGGCTCATCGGCGGCCCGCACCGCTCGACCCGCCCCGGGCGCGGCGCAAGGTTCGGCCCCCGATCGACGGGCGTCGCGCGCCGCCGCTCCTCCCGGAATGATCGGGATTCCCCAAGGGGCGCATCGTGGGATCGGTGGGCGGGGCCGGCGGACCGGCACGTCTCCTGCGCACGGAGCGCGGTGGCGTGATTGCCGGCGGGTTCGGTACTTGGATCCTCTCGCTCCTGCTTCGCTCGCGGAGAGTCGCCCCGCGGGGATTCCGGGGCGAGGAGGCGCGCTAATATAGTTTCTCCGGCGGGCATTACCAACGAGCCATGCAGCAGATCGTCATTCGCGGAGCGCGAACCCACAACCTTCGAAACGTCGATCTGAACCTCCCGCGGGACAAGCTCATCGTCGTGACGGGGCTCTCCGGTTCCGGCAAGTCCTCGCTCGCTTTCGACACCGTGTACGCGGAGGGACAGCGGCGCTACGTCGAGTCGCTGTCCGCCTACGCCCGGCAGTTCCTCTCGGTGATGGAAAAGCCCGATGCCGATCACATCGAGGGCCTGTCGCCGGCCATCTCGATCGAGCAGAAGTCCACGTCCCACAACCCGCGCTCCACCGTGGGCACGATCACCGAGATTCACGACTATCTGCGCCTGCTCTTCGCGCGCGCCGGAGAGCCGCGATGCCCGGTACACGGACTGGCGCTGCGGGCGCAGACGGTGAGCCAGATGGTCGACCAGGTGCTGGAGATGCCCGAGTCGACCCGCCTGATGCTGCTCGCTCCTGTGATCGAGGCGCGCAAGGGAGAGCACCTGCAGGTCATCGACGGGCTTCGCCGGCAGGGCTACCTCAGAATCCGGATCGACGGCGCGATCCACGAGATGGACGCCCTGCCGGAGCTCGATCGCCGGAGGCGCCATACCATCGAGGCCGTGGTGGATCGCTTTCGGGTGCGGGACGATGTCGCGCTGCGTCTCGCGGAGTCCCTGGAGACCGCGCTCGCGCTCTCCGGAGGCCGGGTGCGGGTGGTCCGGATGGATGCCCCCGATGCCGACGAATTAATCTTCTCCGCGCGTTTCGCCTGCCCCGTGTGCGACTACAGCCTTCCCTCGCTCGAACCGCGCACCTTCTCGTTCAACAATCCCGCCGGCGCCTGTCCGGCCTGCGACGGGCTCGGCACCCGAACCTTCTTCGACCCCTCCCGACTCGTGGCCCACCCCGACCTGAGCCTGCCCGGCGGGGCGATCCCGGGCTGGGACCGGCGAAACGTCTACTACTTCCAGATGCTCGAGTCGCTGGCTCGCCACTACGCCTTCGATCTCGACCTCCCCTTCCGTGCGCTGCCGGAAGCGGTTCGCGCGATCGTGCTCCACGGGAGCGGCAAGGAGGAGATCGAGTTCGTCTACCGCCAGGAGGGGAGGCGGCCCTACCGGCGGCGTCACCCCTTCGAGGGCATCATTCCCAACATCGAGCGCCGATACCGCGAGACCCAGTCCGGAGCGGTTCGCGAGGAGCTCGCGAAGTTCCTGGGCACCCGGGCCTGCGAAGAGTGCGGCGGAACGCGTCTCAACGTCCATGCGCGAAACGTCTTCGTCGGCGAGATGAACCTGCCGGCGATCAGCGCGCTTCCCGTGGCCAGGGCGATGAAGGCCCTGGCGGAGATCGGCCTCACCGGCGCGCGCGGCGAGATCGCCGGCGGCATCCTCAAGGAGATCGGCCAGAGGCTGCGCTTCCTCGACGACGTCGGCCTCGACTACCTCGAGCTGGACCGTCCGGCGGAGACCCTGTCGGGAGGGGAAGCCCAGCGCATCCGGCTCGCAAGCCAGATCGGCGCGGGGCTCGTCGGCGTCATGTACGTTCTCGACGAGCCGTCAATCGGCCTGCACCAGCGCGACAACCGGCGCCTGCTCGACACCCTCCTGCACCTGCGCGACCTCGGCAACACCCTGATCGTGGTCGAGCACGACGAAGAGGCCATCCGCAGCGCCGATCACGTCGTCGACATGGGGCCCGGGGCCGGCCGGCACGGCGGGAGGGTCGTGGCGCAGGGAGCCCCCGACGAGATCATGGCCTGTCCGGAGTCGATCACCGGTCAGTTCCTGAGCGGCGTGCGCCGCATCGAAGTCCCGGCGCGGCGCGTGCCGCGCGATCCCGAGCGGGTGGTGCGACTGCGCGGCGCTCACGGCAACAATCTCAAGAACCTCGACGTCGAGATTCCGGTCGCTCTGATGAACTGCGTCACCGGCGTGTCCGGATCCGGAAAGTCCACCCTCGTCAACGATACCCTGTACCGGCTCGCGGCCCGCCGTCTCGGGCTCGCCACCGCGGAGCCGGCGCCCTGCCGCGAAGTGGACGGTCTCGAGCACTTCGACAAGGTGGTGGACATCGACCAGAGTCCCATCGGCCGCACGCCGCGTTCCAACCCGGCCACGTACACGGGGCTCTTCACGCCGATTCGAGAGCTCTTCGCCGGTACCCAGGAGGCGCGCTCGCGGGGCTACACGCCGGGACGCTTCAGCTTCAACGTGCGCGGAGGTCGCTGCGAGGCGTGCAGCGGTGACGGAGTCATCAAGGTCGAGATGCACTTTCTCCCCGATGTCTACGTCCCCTGCGACGTATGCAAGGGCACTCGCTACAACCGGGAGACCCTGGACATCCGCTACAAGGGGAAGAACATCCACGAGGTGCTCGAGATGACGGTGGAGGAGGCGACGCACTTCTTCGCCCCGGTACCCGCCATCGCCCGGAAGCTCGACACCCTGATGGAGGTCGGCCTCTCCTACGTACAGCTCGGTCAGCGAGCGACGACGCTCTCGGGGGGAGAAGCGCAACGGGTGAAGCTCTCCCGAGAGCTCTCCCGCCGGGATACCGGCAGCACGCTCTACCTGCTGGACGAACCGACCACCGGGCTGCACGCGCACGATGTCGAGCACCTGCTGCGGGTGCTGCACCGCCTCCGCGACAACGCGAACACGGTGGTGGTGATCGAGCACAACCTGGACGTGATCAAGACGGCGGACTGGATCATCGACCTCGGCCCGGAGGGGGGCGAGGGCGGCGGAGAGGTGGTGGCGGTCGGCACCCCGGAGCAGGTCGCCGCCCGGGACGCGTCGCACACCGGGCGCTACCTGCGGCGGGTGGTGGAGGCGGAGCGCCCGAGCCCACTCCCGGCGCTGGCGGCCGGGGGTGCCCTGGCATGAGGGATCGCGAAGGGGAGCGCGCGGCTCGGGCGGCGCGCGCCCTCATCATCGAAGCGCCGCGCCAGTGCGCGCGCGGCGGGAAATCAACGCGAGGCGGCGCGGCGGGACTGCGCGCGCCGCCGGGCATCGACGGGAGGAGCGGGAACGCATGAAGAAGGCTCTGATCTGCGGATCCATCGCCTATGACAACATCATGGTCTTCCAGGATCGCTTCCGGAACCACATTCTCCCGGACAAGGTGCACATGCTGAGCGTGGTGTTTCTCGTTCCGGAGATGCGCCGGGAGCTCGGAGGCTGCGCCGGCAACATCGCCTACACCCTCAACCTGCTGGGCGGGGAGCCCCTGCCGATGGCGACGGCGGGCAAGGACTTCGCGCCCTACGGCGAGTGGATGGACGGGTGCGGCATTGATCGGGATCACATTGCGATCATCGATTCCGAGTTCACCGCGCAGGCCTTCATCACCACCGACCTGGACGACAACCAGATCACCGCCTTCCATCCGGGAGCGATGAACTTCGCCCACGTGAATCGCGTGGGGGATGCGCAGGGCATCGGAATCGGCATCGTGGCCCCGGACGGCAGAGAAGGGATGCTCGCGCACGCCACTCAGTTCGCGGAGGCCGGCATCCCCTTCGTGTTCGATCCGGGACAGGGCCTGCCGATGTTCGACGGCGAAGAGATCCGGCGCTTCATCGACCTCGCGACCTGGCTCACGGTGAACGACTACGAATGGGAGCTCGTCGCGCGGAGCACGGGCTACTCTCCCGAGGAGGCGGCGCGGCGTCTCGATGCGCTGATAGTCACCCGGGGCGCGAGGGGCTCGGAGGTGTACACGGGCGGGCGGCACATCGAGATCCCCGCCGCTCGTGCGGAGAAGGCGGTGGATCCGACGGGATGCGGCGACGCCTACCGGGCGGGCCTGCTCTACGGCCTCGAGCGCGGGCTCGACTGGGAGACCACCGGGCGCGTCGCGTCGCTGCTCGGCACGATCAAGGTCGCGCACCACGGGACCCAGCGCCACCGCTTCGACGCGGCGGAGGTCGAGCATCGGTACCGGGAGAGCTTCGGACGGCGCCTCGACTGGTAACGGGGCGCCTCCGGCGACGGGAGCCCGTGCCGGGCGTTCTGCCCTGCCGCCGGCGCCGCCGGCGGACCGGGCCTCACCCGGACGCGACCTCTCCTTCCCGCATCGCCTCGTCGAGCGCCTCCATCGTCGTGATCGGGGCCTCGCAGTGGTGGCCGCGGCAGACGTAGGCGACCGGATCCGCGGCGGGCCGGCGCAGGGCGAGCAGGCCGGGAAGCTCCCGGGCATCGGAGGGAATGGAGAACACCGGGCGGCGCGGCGCGTAGTTCCGGCGGCAGCGCTCCGTCCACGGGCGCAGGGCCTCGGGCTCGCCGCGCAGCACCGTCGTCTGCGGGGGGTAGATGAACTCCTCCACCGCGAGCAGCATGGCGGTGTGGGCGTGGGGGAGCCGCTCGATGGACTTCCAGCCCATCCGGACGCTCCGTTCGGCCGCGTCCAGGTAGCGCCGCTCGCCGACCAGGTGTCCGAGGCGTCCGAGGGCGCAGGCCGCGACTCCGTTGCCGGCGGGCAGGGCGTCGTCGGCGAAGGGCTTGGAGCGGTGGATGAGCGACTCGTGGTCGTCGGCGGTGAAGAAGAAGCCGCCCGACTCCGGGTCCTCGAAGTGGTCGAGGAGCACCTCCGCGATCTCGACCGCGAAGGCCAGCTCCTCGTCGTTCCAGCGCTCCTGGAGCAGGGCCAGTATCGCGTCCATGAGAAAGGCGTGATCGTCGAGGTAGGCCGCAAATCGGGCGCGTCCGTCCTTCCAGGTCGCGCGCAGGCGCCCGTCGCGCCACATGCTCTCCCGCACGAAGGCGAGCGCCCGTTCCGCGGACCGGATGAACCTCGCCTCGGAGAGGATGCCTCCCGCCACCGCCATGCCCTTGATCATGAGGGCGTTCCAGGACGTCAGCACCTTGTCGTCGCGCCCCGGCCAGATGCGCTCCGAGCGCGCCGGGAGCAGGGCGGAGCGCGCACGGTCGATGATCGCCTCCACCTCCGGCACGCTCGAATCGAAGCGCTGAGCGAGCTCTTCCGAATCCGTCCAGACGTGCAGGTGCCAGTGCCGGCCCTCGAAATTGGGAGGGCGGTCCAGCCCGAAGCGCGCCGCGAACACCGGGTAGTCTTCCTCGCTGAGCAGGCCCCGCACCTCTTCGGGCTCCCAGACGTAGAACTTGCCTTCCTCGCCTTCGGAGTCGGCGTCCAGCGAGGAGTAGTAGCCTCCCTCCGGAGACTGCATCTCGCGCATCGCCCACTCGCCGGTCTCCTGCGCCACCCGCCGGAACAGGTCCTCGCCGGTGGACTGCCAGGCCTGCGCGCAGAGGGCGAGCAGCGGACCGTTGTCGTAGAGCATCTTCTCGAAGTGCGGGATCATCCAGCGCTCGTCGACCGAGTAGCGGCAGAAGCCCCCTCCGAGCTGGTCGTAGATGCCTCCCAGGCACATCTTCCGCAGAGTATGGGTGGCCATGGAGAGGGCGAAATCGTCCCGTCGCGGCTCGCTCCCGGAGGCGGCGAAGGCCCGCATCAGTCCTTCGACGTTGGTCGGATGGGGGAACTTCGGCGCCGCCCCGAACCCGCCGTGCTCGGCGTCGAAGGCGCGCGCGAGCAGGGTCCTCGCGTCTGCGAGCGGCCGCGGCGTGACGATCTCGTCGCCGTCCGCCTCCGGCTCCAGGCTCCCGAGCGCTGCGATGAGCGCCTGGCTCTGCTCGCGCAGCTCGGGGCGGCGCTCGGCGTAGAAGTGGCTGACCCGGCGCAGGATGTCCTGGAAGGAGGGCAGGCCGAAGCGCGCCGTCCCGGGAAAGTAGGTGCCGCCGAAGAAGGGGATGCGGTCCTCGTGGTCGAGGAACATCGTCAGCGGCCAGCCCCCGCTGCGGCGTGTGAGCAGGTGCTGCGCGCTCTGGTAAATCTTGTCGATGTCCGGGCGCTCTTCCCGGTCGACCTTGATGTTGACGAAGAGCCGGTTCATGAGCTCCGCGGTGTCGGGGTCCTCGAAGGACTCGTGCGCCATCACGTGGCACCAGTGGCACGCGGAGTAGCCCACCGACAACAGGATCGGCTTCCTCTCTCGCGCCGCCTTCGCCAGCGCCTCCTCTCCCCACGGATACCAGTCGACCGGATTGTCGGCGTGCTGGAGCAGGTAGGGACTGGTCTCGTCCGCGAGCCGGTTGGGGTGCGAATGGGCGGGCATGGAGGAGCTTCCGGGACGGCCGGGCACGGAGCCCGCGAGGATTATATCGGGAGCGCGCGGGCAGACTCCCGGAAAGGTAGGATCCGGGGGCGACATGCTCAGGCACCCCGAATTCGACCCGGTCGCCATCCAGTTGGGCCCTCTCGCGGTCCACTGGTATGGCCTCATGTACATGGTGGCCTTCGGTCTGGGATGGTGGCTGGGCCGAGTGCGCGCCGCCGATCCCGCCCGCGGCTGGCGGAAGGCCGACGTCGACGACGTGCTCTTCTACGTCGCGCTGGGAGTGGTCGGGGGAGGGCGCATCGGCTACCTGCTCTTCTACGACCTCCCCGGCACGCTGCGCGAGCCGTTGTCGGCCCTGCGGATCTGGGAGGGCGGGATGTCCTTCCACGGCGGGCTCATCGGGGTCATCCTGGCGATGCTGCTCTACGCGAGGCGCCGCGGGCGGACATTCTTCGAGGTCGCGGACTTCATCGCCCCCCTCGTGCCGCTGGGGATCGCGGCGGGACGGCTGGGCAACTTCATCAACGGGAACCTCTGGGGCAGTCCGAGCACCCTGCCCTGGGCGATGGTGTTTCCCGGCGCCGGCGACCTGCCGCGCCATCCGTCGCAGCTCTACCAGGCGATGCTGGAAGGGGTGGCGCTCTTCGCGCTGCTGTGGTGGTTCTCCCGGCGGCCGCGCCCGGCCATGGCCACCTCCGGCCTCTTCCTGCTAGCCTACGCGGTGTTCCGATCCGCGGTGGAGTTCGTGCGGGTGCCGGACCGCCAATACGGCTACCTCGCCTTCGACTGGCTGACCATGGGGCAGGTGCTGTGCGTGCCGATGGCGCTCGCGGGCGCCTGGCTCCTCTGGCGCTCGACCCGTCCTCGATACTCTGAGACGCGACAGCAAACGGGCTCGGAATGAAGGTCTACCTCGATCTCCTTCGGGACGTGCGGGATCACGGGGTGGAGCGGCACGACCGCACGGGCATCGGCACCCGCAGCGTGTTCGGTCGCCAGTTGCGTTTCGACCTCCAGCGCGGCTTTCCCGCCATCACGACGAAGTTCCTTCACTTTCGGTCCATCATCCACGAGCTGCTCTGGTTCCTGCGCGGAGAGACGAACGTGGCCTGGCTGCAGGAGCACGGGGTGCGCATCTGGAACGAGTGGGCGGACGAGGAGGGGGAGCTCGGTCCCATCTACGGTTACCAGTGGCGCTCGTGGCCCACCGCGGACGGTGCGCACATCGACCAGGTATCACAGGTCGTCGAGCAGATTCGAAGAGACCCCGACTCTCGCCGTCATGTCGTCAGCGCGTGGAACGTCGGAGAGATAGAGCAGATGGCGCTGCCGCCCTGCCACGTGCTCTTCCAGTTCTATGTCGCAGAGGGGCGCCTCTCGTGCCTGCTCTACATGCGAAGCGCGGATCTCTTTCTCGGTGTGCCCTTCAACATCGCCTCGTACTCGTTGCTCACGATGATGATCGCGCATATCTGCGATCTTGAGCCGGGGGAGTTCGTGCTCTCCCTCGGGGACGCGCACCTCTACCTGAACCATCTCGAGCAGGTCGATACCCAACTCTCGCGCGAACCCCACCCCCTGCCCACCATGCGTCTCGATCCTGAGGTAGAAACTCTCTTCGACTTTCGCTACGAGCACTTCACCCTCGAGAACTACCGTCACCACCCGGCCATCCGGGCGCCGATCGCGGTGTGAGCGCTCCGCACCAGGCCGCGCCCTCCCCGTGCTGATCTCCATCGTCGCCGCCCTCGACGAGGCCGGGCTCATCGGCGCCCAGGGACGCCTGCCCTGGCGTCTGCGGGGAGACCTGCCGCGCTTCCGTCGCCTCACCATGGGGAAGCCCGTGCTCATGGGCCGGCGCACCTTCGAGTCGATCGGGCGTCCTCTCGACGGGCGCGTCAACATCGTGCTGAGCCGACGGGCCGGCTTCGAGGCGCCCGGCTGCCGGGTGGCGGCGAGCTTCGAAGACGCGCTTGAAACGGCACGAGGGGCACGGGAATTGATGGTAATCGGGGGGGCGGGGGTCTACGCGCTCGCCCTGCCCAGAGCCGAGCGGCTCTTTCTCACCCGCGTGGAGGGGCGCTTCGAAGGGGACGTGTACTTCCCGCGCTGGGACGAGGCGGAGTGGCAGGAGGAAAGCCGCGAACCCGGGGGAGGGCCCGAGGGTCCCGCCTACTGCTTCGTCACCTACCGGCGCCGTGCTCGAGACCGGGCACGCTGAAGCGGCGCCCGTCTTCGAGGCGCAGCGCGGTGAGGCGCCCGCCCCACACGCAACCCGTATCGATGTGATGCACGCGGTGGGCCGGGTCCACGCTCTTCCGGAGCGCGAGAGTGGCCCAGTGTCCGAACACGATGCGCGCCTGCCGGCTGCGGCGTCCCGGCGCTTCGTACCACGGCACGAGGCCTCGCGCCTGGGACCCCGGAGGTCCGGATTCTTCGAAGTCCAGTCCTCCGTCCGGGGCGACGTAGCGGATGCGCGTCAGGGCGTTCACCACGAAGCGCCGGCGGGCGGCGCCGCGGAGCGCAGGTCTCCAGCGCCGCGGCTCGTCGCCGTACATCTCGGCCAGCAGGCTGCGGGCTCCCTTCCCGCGCAGCGATTGCTCCACCTCGCGGGCAAGGGCCATCGCGTCGGGGAGCGTCCAGGGCGGGGGCAGTCCCGCGTGCACCATCGTGTAGCCGGCGGTTTCGTCGTGGTGCAGCAGGGGCCGCCGGGCCAGCCACTCCAGCAACGCGGCGCGGTCGGGCGCGCCGAGCACGTCGCCGAAGGTGTCCTTCGTCTTCGAAGTCCGGACACCGGTTGCGGTCGCGAGCAGGTGCAGGTCGTGGTTGCCGAGCACCGTGACCGCGCGGTCGCCCAGTCCACGCACGAAGCGCAGTACCGCCAGCGAGCGCGGACCCCGATTCACCAGGTCGCCCGCGAACCAGAGCCGGTCGCGCTCGCGCGAGAAGCCGACCTCTCCCAGCAGCGCGAAGAGGGAATCCGCACACCCCTGCACGTCCCCGATCGCGTAGGTCGCCATCGTTGGGCCCGAACCTGCGGGCGGCGCCTGACTCGGCCGGCTAGTGCAAGGTGCGCGGAGCGAGCAGCGCGAACTCGGGGATCTCGGCGTCGAACTCGGCGCCGTCGTCGGCCACCATGCGATAGCTCCCGCGCATGGTGCCCACCGGAGTCTCGATGACCGCGCCGCTCGTGTAGCGGAACATCTCGCCCGGGCTCAGGTGAGGCTGCTCCCCCACCACGCCGTCGCCCCGGACTTCCTCCACCTTGCCGTGGGAATCGGTGATCACCCAGTGTCGGCGCAGAAGCTGGGCGGCGACCCGGCCGACGTTGCGGATGGTGATCCGGTAGGCGAAGACGTAGCGATCCGCCTCCGGATCGGACTGAGCCTCGATGTAGAAGGTCTCCGTCGAGACTTCGATGCGATGGACGCCGGGATCCGACATGGCGGGATTTGAGCGGAAGCCGGGTTCCGGTTCAAGGGGGTTCCCGGCCACGCCGGTCTCGTCGCTACGCGTGGAAGCGCTCAAGGCGCCGGTAGGACAGGGCCTCGAGAAGATGGGCGTTCTCGATGCGCTCGCTCTGCCCGAGGTCGGCGATGGTGCGCGCGACGCGCAGGACCCGGTGGTGGCTTCGCGCGGAGAGCCCGAGACTCCGGATCGCGCGGTGCAGCAGACTGAGTTCCGCTGCGTCCAGCGCACAGTGCCGCTCCGTCTCCGCGGGGCCGAGCGCCGCATTCGCGGTGGATTGCCGCCAGCACTGCATTCTGCGGGCGATGGCGACGCGCGCCGCGATTCGCGCGGTGGATTCGGACGGTGTCGAAATCGCCGAGTCGACATCGTCCATCCAGGACGCGGTCTCCACCAGCAGGTCCAGCCGGTCGAGGAGGGGGCCGGACACCCTTGCCCGATAGCGCATGCGCCGGGCCGGCGTACATGAACAGCGGCCGGTGCCGTCGCCGAAGTGGCCGCAGGGGCATGGGTTCATTGCGCAGACGAGTTGAAAGCGGGCGGGAAAGTCGGCGCTTCGGGCGGCACGGGAGATCGTGACCCGACCGGATTCCAGGGGCTGGCGGAGGACATCGAGCACTCGTTGACTGAACTCGCCGAGCTCGTCGAGGAAGAGCACGCCTCGATGGGCGAGGGAGATCTCTCCGGGGCGCGGGTTGGCGCCGCCGCCCACCAGCGCGACGGCGGAGGCGCTGTGGTGCGGAGCGCGGAAGGGGCGCTGCGCCCAGTCTCGAGGGTCGAAGGGCAATGCCGCCACCGACCTGACGGTGGCGGCCTCAAGGGCCTCTTCTTCGCTCATGGGTGGCAGCAGCCCCGGCAGTCGCTGCGCGAGCATCGTCTTCCCGGTGCCCGGAGGACCGATCATGAGGAGATGGTGCCCGCCGCTCGCCGCGACCTCGAGCGCCCTCCGGGCACGGTGCTGTCCGCGGACCTCCGCCATGTCTCTCGCCGGGGGTTGCGAGCACCGCCGCCTGTCCGTCACGTGGGTGGCGAGAGGGGCTTCACCGATCAGGTGGCGGTAAACCTCGAGCAGGTTCCGCGCCGGGAGGACTCGCGCGTCGTGGACCAGTCCCGCCGCGCTCTCGTCGCCCGCGGGCAGCACGAGCGCACGGCCGGCGTCGCGGGCCCGCAGGGCGCTCGGCAGGGTGCCGCCGCCGGCGCGCAGCCGGCCGGTGAGGGCAAGCTCCCCGATGAATTCGTGTCCTTCCAGGCGCTGCGGGTCGATCTGGCCGGACGCGGCGAGTATGCCCACCGCGATCGGCAGGTCGAAGCGCCCTCCGTGCTTGGGCAGCTCGGCGGGAGCGAGGTTGACGGTAATTCGCTGGCTCGGAAACCCGAACTTGAGCGTGAGCAGGGCGCTGCGCACTCGATCCTTGGCTTCCTTCACCGCGGTCTCGGCGAGTCCGACGATCGAGAAGGACGGCAGGCCACCGCTCAGGTGAACCTCCACCGTCACGAGGGGGGCTTCGATCCCGGTACGGGCCCGGCTGAATGCCACTGCAAGGGACATGAGGCTTCTCGAGTCTCGCCGTCTCCGCCACATCCGCGTTCGGATTCCGGAGCCTGCTCCCAAGGAGGGTGCGCGCAAGTCCGGCTCTTCCCCGGGCATTCGAACCCGCGGCGACCGGGGGGGGCCGCTCTCTCCAGTCTCGCCCGACCGGCGCGAGCGGGTAATGGCCCGGGGTCCCGCGCCCCCGTCGCTCCTCGGAACTCTCGTGCGTCGACCGAAGGAACGCCCGCGCTGCGAACTCCGCGTACACGGGTCGCCGTGCTTCGCCGCTTCCCGTCGCGACCGCGCCGGGGACGGGCGGGGGGCACACGCCGCCTGAAGACTCCGAAGGCGTGGCCGACTCCGGGGAGAGAGGGCTCGGCGGATCGCCGCCCGCCAACGCGAGCGGAGTGGCGACCGCCGGCCGGGAAGTCGGGAGATTCTGCGCCTATTCTTCCCGTCGGGTGTCGAGCTTCGCCTCCAGCTCGGCTACCGTGCGCTCCAGGCCTTCGAGCTTCTCGCGGGTACGTTCCAGCACTGCCTGTTGGAGGTCGAACTCCTCGCGACTCACCAGCTCCATCCGCTCCAGCGCCGCGCCGAGGGCGCTTCGCAGGGTGGAGCGGAACTCGCGCTCGAGCTCTCCCACTCCGGCCGGCAGCGCTTCGATGACACGCCGCGTGACCTCCTCGAGACGTTCGGGGTCGAAGGGACGGCTCATCGTGCGCGTGGTCGGCCCGTGCGGAATGAGCGCCGTACCTTAGTGTCTCGCGCCGACCGGCTCAAGCGGACCCGCGCCGGGAAGGGCGGCTAGAATGCAAGCGGCAGGGGAGCAGCGGTTGCAGCCGGATGATGGCAGGGGAAGAGGGGGCGGACGCCTACGTGGTCATGGGCAATCCGGTCGGCCACAGCCAGTCGCCCTTCATCCATGCCGAGTTCGCGCGCCAGTTCGGTCATGCCATCACCTACCGCGCCCTCCATGTCGAGATCGGGAGCTTTCGGGCCTCGGTTGAAGCGTTTCGGTCGCAGGGCGGTCGCGGCGCGAACGTTACCCTGCCCTTCAAGGAAGAGGCCTTCGCGTTGTCCACGCAGCCGAGCGCGCGGGCCAGGCAGGCGGGAGCCGTCAACACCCTCCACTTCGACGCTGAGCGCATCCGGGGGGACAACACCGACGGCGTGGGGCTGGTCAACGATCTCGAGCAAAACCTCGGCTTTCCGCTGGCGGGCCGGGACATCCTCCTGGTGGGCGCCGGGGGCGCGGCCCGGGGCGTGATCGGCCCGCTGCTCGCGGTTTCGCCCGCGCGCCTCGTGGTCGCCAACCGGACCGCGTCGCGAGCACAGGCCCTGCGCCGGCACTTCGACGACCGCATCGAAGCGTGCGGGCTGGACCGCCTTCCCGCCGGGCCCTTCGACCTGGTCCTGAACGCCACGTCCGCCAGCCTCTCCGACCGGGCGCCCCCCATCGCGACGGCTCCGCTTCGCTCCGGCGCCTGCGCCTACGACATGATGTACGCGGCGGAGCCGAGCCCCTTCATGCGGTGGGCGGAAGACGCGGGAGCATCCATGGTCAGCGACGGCACGGGAATGCTGGTCGAGCAGGCGGCGGAATCGTTTCGGCTCTGGCGCGGCGTGCGCCCGCGCACCGGCGCGGTCATCGACGCGCTGCGCCGCCGGCTCCGCGATTCGAGTTCCCGCTGAAGGAGTGTTGGGCGCAGGGAACCCGCCCCATTGCCGGATTTCTCAGTCGCGAGGGGCGGCCGGCGCCGATGCCGACTCGCGTGAGGAACGCACGTGCCGGCACTCGCTCCACTGCGCCGCGAGGCGGGCGAAGTCGGCGACGCTGAGCTCCTGCGGACGGGAAGCGGGCTCGCAGCCCGCCTGCACGATGTGCTCCTCGCCCATGTGCCCTCGGAGTGCGGACTTCAGTGTCTTTCGCCGCCGGGAGAAGAGATGGCGCACGAGCTCGGAGAACGCAGCGCGTTCTTCCGGGGCGACGGAGACTTCGGGTCGTGGCACGAGGCGCAGGAAGGCGGATTCCACCTGCGGCCTCGGGCGAAATGCGGCGGCGGCAATCGGGAAGAGCCCTTCGACCCGGCAGTCGAGCTGCACCATGACGCTGAGGCGTCCGTAGTGCTTCGAGCCCGGTGCGGCTCCGATGCGCTGCGCCACCTCGCGCTGGAGCGTGCAGTGCACGTCCTCGACGTGGCGAAGCTGGCCGAGGATACGAAAGAGCAAGGGGGTGGAGATGTTGTAGGGCAGGTTGCCCACGATGCGGAGTCGCCGCGGCCCCCCCGCCAGCGTCGCGAAGTCGACGGAGAGCACGTCCTCGTTCACGAGATGCAGCGTGCCGGCGCCGAGGGCGGCGCGGCGCAGGTGCTCGCAGAGATCGTGATCGATCTCGATCGCGGTCAGCTCGCCGCAGAGCCGCAGCAACGGGAGCGTGAGCGCCCCCCGTCCGGGGCCGATCTCCACTATTGCCTGATCGGGCCGGGGGTCCACGGCGGCGACGATGCGTTCGATGAGTGCGCCTTCGTGCAGGAAATGCTGGCCGAAGCGCCTCCGGGCGCGGAATCCGTCCGCCGGCCTGTCCCGGGCAGCCCTCATCCGATCGCCGGAGTCACCCGCTTACTCCTCGTCGAGGCGCAGCTCCACATAGGCTTCTTCCCGAATCCGGCGAATCCAGGTCGGCAGCTCCTCTTCGATCTTGCGATTGCGAATGGCCGACACTGCGCCGGCACGACGCACCTCCTCGGTGCCGTCGTAGGCGCGGCGTTCCACGACCTGCACGAGGTGCCACCCCCGCTCGGTCCTGACCGGGGCGCTCAGCTCGGACTCCTCGAGCGTGTCGATGACTTCCTGGAGCGCAGGGAGCACATCGCCGGGCGAGAGCCACCCCAGATCTCCTCCCATCGCCGCATTGCCGGGGTCGTCGGAGTGGGCGCGAGCGAGCTGGGCGAAGTCGTCGCCGTTGACGATGCGCTCGCGGAGCTGGGCGAGCTGAGCGCGCGCATCCGCGTCGCTTCGCACTTCATTGGACACGAGCAGGATGTGGCGGGCTCGGGTCTGGGTGAGGACGTGAGTCTCTCCGCGCCGGGAGTCCACGACCCGGATGATGTGGAAGCCGCTCGGACTTCGAATCGGCTCCGACACCTCGCCGGTCGACAGAGTGGGCACGATATCCGCGAACAGGGTCGGAAGCTCGTTCGCCTTGCGCCAGCCCAGGTCGCCCCCCTTCAGGGCCTGCCGGCCGTCGGAGCGCGCGACTGCTGCTTCGGCGAAGTCCTTTCCCGCCCGAAGCTCCGAGACGAGCGTCTGCGCCTCTTCACGAGACTGGTCGATGTCCTCCGGTGAAGCCCCTTCCGGCACCGAGATCAGAATGTGAGCGAGGCGGTACTCCCGCTTGCTGCCGCCCTGCTTCTCCACGGTGGCGAGAAAGTCGTCGACATCGCGTTGGGATACGGTGACCCGGTTGGTGACGAAGCGCCGTTGCACCTGGCCCACGAGCAGCTCCTCGCGGATTTCCTCGCGGAGCGCCTCGACGTCATAGCCGTCCCTTTCCAGGATCTGTCGAAACTCGGACGGGCTGAGATTGTTGCGCCGCGCGAGGTCGTCCATCGCCTGGTTGAGCTCTTCGTCTCCGATCCGCATTCCCGCCTCCGCCGCGAGCTGAATCTGGATGCTGTCGACCACGAGGCGCTCTAGCACCTGCCGGGCGAACACGTCGGCGGGGGGCATCGGCGTGCCCGCCTCCTCCAGGCCGCTGCGGATCAGCTCCATTCGCGCCAGCAGCTCGCTCTCCATGATCACGTCGTCGTTGACGACGGCGACGATGCGGTCGAGCTCCTGCACGCGCTGGGAGGAGGCCGGGAACGCGACGATCATGCCGATCAGCGCCGCAACGAGGGGGCCGCGCCACCGGGACTCAGGGCCTGGCCGCGATGTGCCGGCCGGTCCCGTGGTCCGCGAGCCGTCCGAACCGGAGAACGGTCCGATGGCCGCGCCCCCGGACCGCGTGGCGGGAAGAGTCATGGACGACTATCTCATCACGCAGCTAGAGGGGACTCTGGTACCCTTGCACAGTGAATCTGACCGGTACACGCGACCCAGACAAGACCACGGCGAAGTCCAAGTGACTGATTTGCAATCGATCGTGGACACTGTGCAAAGGTACTAGTACCCGGAGATGCCACGCAGCGCAGGGCCGGCCTCCGGGGAGCCGGCGCCGCCCAGTCCCTTGAGCTCGAAGTTGAGGAACACGGCGTTGGTGTGGTCGCCGCTGCCTCCGTTCAGGTATCGGCGCACCGCGGTGCGCACCGTCAGGCAGCAGCCGTCGTACTCGAGCCCCGCCATGGACTCGAGGTTCCGTCCCCCGTGAAGCGCGCGCGTCCATCGCGCCACCGCGCGCCACTCTCTCGCCACGGGCCATGCGAAGGAGAGATCGACCTGCTCGAGCTCCTCGTGCTCTCGCTGCGGATCCTCGCGCAGGAATCGGTACGCGGCATTGATCACGCGCCTCGCTCCCGGCTGGTAGCGCAGCAACGCGCTCGCCCGGCTTGGCCGGCCCTCGTCCGGATCCCAGTGCAGGGCGCTTCGGAGGCTCCACGGGTGGCGCATCCGGAGCGCGCCTTCGGCGATGATGTCCGACATCGATTCGTCCTCCCGGGCAGCGCCGGGAAGCGTGACGCTGCGGTCGCGGAAGTAGTAGATCTGGCCGATGCTCGCGCTGGCGATCTCCTCCCCCCGGCTCGACGACAGCAGCCGGCTGCGGAGCCCGAGCGTGAGCTGGTTGGCGTCGCCAATCCGGTCCGCGCCGTTGAAGCGGTTCTCCCGAAAGAGCTGCGCGAAGTCGTCGCTCGCGTACCCCGTATCGAAGAGAGGCTGGTCGTCCTGGTTTCGGGAGGGGACGAGCAGATAGAAGGCCCTGGGCTCGAGAGTCTGCACGAAAGAGCCGGAGGCGAGAGCGAGGTCCCGTTCGTAGTGGAGGCCACTGTCGATGCTGAACGTGGGGAGCAGCCGCGACGGCGAGTCCTCGGCGCCGGAATGGACATCCGAAAGGTCGTAGTGGGTGAGTCGAAGCCCGAGCTTCGGGACGACGAAGCCGGAAGGACCACGCACCGGAAAGTAGAGAGAGGACTGGAGGTCCATTCGAGTGCCGGTGACTCCGAAATCACGGTCGAAGTGCGCAAGCTCCGCCGCGCCCGCGAAGTTGATCCGGCGATTGCGTTCCGGAAGCCGCGTGGTCGCGAGGAGCTGGGGAAGTCGGGCGTAGGGAAGGTCCTCCGGCGCGATGTCCCCGTCCAGCATCTGGTAGTCCTGCATGCGCCCGCGCACCCGGAACCAGGATCCGGAGTAGATGAGATCCGCGCGCTGCGGCAGGTGGGCCAGGGCGCTGTGCGCGAGGTCGGCGCCGAAGTCCCGCAGGTAGTCGTCGTCGGATGCCCACTGGTAGTCGATGTCCGCCGACCAGCGCGAGGCGAAGGCGCCGTCATGCCGAATCGCGAGCGCGGCGCGCTCGTCGCCGTACTCGCGATCGTCGGCCATGTACTCACCCGACACCCGCCCGCTCCCCCAGGGCATCAGGTAGCGGTACTCGCCGGCGGTCTGCACGCCGCGTTCGTTCAGCCAGCGGAGGCCGAGAGTCGCGTCCCGGTTGGGAGCGAGGTTGAAGTAGTAGGACGCGCCGAGCTCGAGGCCGTTCGAATCGGAAACCCCGGCAGTGGGAGGGAGAAAGCCGGAGCTGCGGGCGTCGCTCAGAGGGAATGAGAGGAAGGGGGCATAGAAGACCGGCACGCCGTGGACCCTGAGCCAGACGCTTCGCGCCGTACCGACCTGCTTCTCGCGATCGATGTCTATCGCCCCGGCTTCGAGCACCCATGTCTCCTCGCCGGGGTTGCAGGTGGTGTAGCGCCCGTCCTCCACGCGGACGAGTCGGGGCCCTTCGAGACTCACGCGTGCCGCGCTTCCGTGCGCATGCGCGTCGCGAAGGATGAAACGGGCACGCTCGGCGAATGCCCGCTCCTGCGCGAGCGCAATCTCGACCCGGTCCGCGCCCACGAAGACACCCTCGTCCCAGAGCCTCACGTCCCCTTCCGCTCTCGCCTCTTCGCTCTCGTGGTCGTAGACCAGTCGCTCGGCCCTGAGGTGACGCGAGCCGCTTTGCAGGTGCACGTTTCCACTGAGACTCGAGGTGCCTTCCTGCGACAGGTCGGCATCGTCGGACTCGATGTGCACCGATTCCGGATCCCCGGAGAGCGCATCAGGGAGAGACGCCGGCGCCTCCGGCAACGCCAGCGGGCCGCACTGCGCCCATTCCCCGGCGCCGGCGGGGGCGGCGCCGAATGCGAGGCAGAGCCCGAGCAGGAGAGGGCCCGGCGCGCGGGGGAGCCTGCGGTGCAATGCGGATCTGTCGTTCATCGACGGGTGTTGTTGGTTGTGCCGGTATCCTGCCGGCCGAGGCCGCGGGCCGGTCGCACCGGAAGCGAGGCGCCCGATCCTCAGCCGGGCGGCTCCGGCATCGACGGCGATTCCCTCGATTCCCGGGCGCATTGCTTCGCGCGGCGACGGGGAGAGCTACGCATCGAGCCTGATCCTGCCCGGGCACGGTGGGGCCGCCGGGTGGAGGAAGATCGCACAGAAGAACGGGCGCTTCAACGAGGGCCGAGCACGAGCTCCGCCAGCGCTTCGATGTGGGAGCCGCGATCGTTCAGCGCGGGAATGTAATCCAGACGGCGGCCACCCGCCGCCCGGAAGCGGGCCGCCTCGCGGATCGCGATCTCCTCCAGGGTTTCGAGGCAGTCGGCGGCGAATCCGGGACAGAGCACCTGCACGTGTCCAATGCCCTGACGGCCCCACCGCGTGAGGGTCTCGTCGGTGTAGGGCCGCAGCCACTCTCCGCGGCCCACTCGGGATTGAAAGGCTATGGCCCATTCCTCCGCCCGGCAGTCCAGGCGCAGCGCCAGCTCCCGGGCGGTGGCATGGCATTGGGCGGCGTAGGGGTCGCGGCCGCCCTCGCAGTAGCGTTTGGGCAGCCCGTGAAAGGACAGGAGCAGGCGCTCCCCCCGCCCCTTCTCGGCGCGGTACTCATGCACGCTCTCGGCGAGGGCATCGAGGTACCCGGGATGCCGGTGATAGTCGTCGACAAAGCGTGGAAGCACCTCCCAACCTCGCTGCCCGAGCGCTTCGCGGACCGCCTGTTCGGTCGAGCCGCTGGTGGTCTCCGAGCGTTGCGGATAGAGCGGCAGGACCACGAGCTCCTCGACTCCCGCCTCGCGCAGGGCGTGGAGGGCATCCGCGATGGACGGGCGCCCGTAGCGCATCCCGAGCACGACGCTCACCGGCGCCCCGCCCCGCCCGTCGAGAGCGATCTGCAGGGCCCGCCGCTGGCGCTCCGAATGGACCGCGAGAGGAGAGCCTCGCTCGGTCCACACCGCGCGGTATGCGCGGGCGGTGCGAGGGGCCCGGAATCTCAGGATCAGGCCGTGCAGGATCGGGAGCCAGATCCATCTCGGCAGCCGGATCACTTTCGGGTCGGAGAGGAACTCGCGCAGGAAGCGCCGGACGGCGGCGGTATCCGGTGCGTCGGGGGTGCCGAGGTTGCTGAGCAGGACACCGAGACGGGGAAGGTGCTCCATCCCCGGAAAATCGCACTTTTCCGGTTTCGTATCCATAATGCTCGACGCGCCGGGGCGCTCATCCACCTGGAACGAAACTCCCGACAATGACATCCGCCGAGGAGAAGGCCGGTGGCCAGTCCGCGATGAGCAGCGCGGCCCGAGCACGGCCTTCCCGCTCCCGCGGCGGGCTCGTCTCGGTGGAGCAGGCGCTCGGCTTCCTGCTCGCCCGCGCCCGTGCCCCCGATGAAGAGGAGCAGGTGGATCTGCCGCGGGCGCGCGGTCGGGTGCTCTCTCGACCCCAGGTTTCCCGGATCGACGTTCCCCGCTTCGCGAACAGCTCCATGGACGGCTACGCGGTGCGAAGCGCCGATGCCGGCGCCGCGGGACGGCATCGGCTGCGCGTGGCGCAGCGCGTCGCGGCGGGGGAGCTTCCCGAAGCGCTCGGTTGCGGGGAGGCGGCGCGGATATTCACCGGGGCCCCGCTTCCCGCCGGGGCGGACGCCGTGGTGATCCAGGAAGACTGTTCTCGCGAGGGGGACATGGTGTGCTTCGACGGTCCGCTGCTGGCCGGCGCCAACGTGCGCCCGCGCGCCAACGACATAGCGGCCGGCGAGGAAGTGCTCGCGGCCGGGTTGCGCCTGCGCCCCCAGGAGCTGGGGCTCGCGGCCAGCGTGGGGCTGGCGAGCCTGCCGGTGTACCGGCCCCTTCGCGTGGCGATCTTCTCGAGCGGGGACGAGCTCGTCGCGCCGGGACGCCCGCTGGGGCCGGGGGCCATCTACAACTCCAACCGCTACACCCTGCTCGGGCTCCTGGACGCGCTCCACTGCGAGGCGACGGACATCGGGATGGTGGCCGACACCCTGGAGGCAACCCGGAGCGCGCTGCGCAGCGCCGCCGAGGGAGCGGACCTCGTCATCGGCAGCGGGGGCATGTCGGTCGGGGAGGAGGACCACGTGAGGGCGGCGCTCGAGCAGACGGGCCGCCTCGAGATGTGGAAGGTGGCGGTCAAGCCCGGGAAGCCGCTCGCCTACGGGCGTATCGGCGACGCCGACTTCATCGGCCTGCCGGGCAATCCCGTGTCCACGCTCGTGGGCTTCTGTCTCTTCGTGCGCCCCTTCATTCTCCGACGGCAGGGGGTGAACGAGGTGCGCACCCGGCCCTTGCGCGTGAGCGCGGGCTTCGCGTGGCCGCGGCCCGGCGGCCGCCGGGAGTACGTTCGGGCTCGGTTGAGCGGCGACGTTGACGCGGGATACCGTGCCGAGATCCATCCCCGGCAGGGTTCGGACGTGTTGACCTCGGCGGTGTGGGCGGACGGGCTCGTGGACATACCCGCGGGCGCGGTGGTCAGCCCCGGGGACCCCGTCACCTATTATCCGTTCAGTGAGCTGCTCGCCTGAGCATGAGCGTCTCGGACTCGCGCCGGATTCGGTCCCGGTGAGGAGAGTTTCCCGGCGCCTGCGATAGGATGGGGAGCGAAGTGCGAGTTCGCATCCAGACCCAAGCATTCGACCCCGGCGCGGAGATCGATCGCCTGCGCCGCGGCAGCGCGCGCATCGGAGCGATTGCGAGCTTCGTCGGCGTGGTGCGGGATCTGAACGACGCCGCCGACGTGCAGGCCATGGTGCTCGAGCACTATCCCGGCATGACCGAACGCGAGATCGAAGCGATAGTGCGCGAGGCGGTGGACCGGTGGTCGCTGATCGACGCGAGCGTGGTGCACCGCGTCGGACATCTCGAGCCCCGCGACCCCATCGTCCTGGTGGTGACCGCGGGCGCTCACCGGCACCAGGCCTTCCATGCCTGCGAGTTCATCATGGACTACCTCAAGACCAGGGCTCCGTTCTGGAAGAAGGAGTCGACCCCGGAGGGTGAGCGCTGGGTCGCGTCGCGGAGCAGCGACGAGCGGGCCGCGCGGCGCTGGACGAGGGGCAGGGGATAGTCGATTCCGGCGCCGGAGCGCGCGCCGGGCCCGCCGCGCGGGGCGCAGTCTCAACCCATGCCCAGGCGGCCGATGCCGGGCAGCTTGAGCGCGGGCGGGAAGGGGTCCACTCCCAGGCTCAGTCCGAGGATGTTGATCTCCAGCCCTTCCCGGGGAGCGAGGATCACCCCGGCCAGGCCTCCCAGCGAGAGCTGCCAACCGGTGCCGCTCGGCGCGGCGTCGAGCCAGGAGCCTCCGGTGAGGTAGTCCTTGCCGATTGCGGTGACCGGCAGGTCGAGTCCGAGCAACGGCACTTCCCGCCCGATGTGCGCCGTGAAGGTGTTGCTGTTGGGGCCGGGCCAGACCCGATAGGCACGAGGGAAAGGGTAGCTCTCGATCGCCCGCTCGATCGGCCCGATGAGCACCTCCGCGTGCGCGCCGCGCCGGTCGGCGACGATCTCGGGGGCGTGGCCGAACCAGAAACGATCCGGCAGATCGCGTGAGGACACCACCACCGGCAGGCCACGGTATGCGCGCCAGCCGACCACCTGGTGCACCATGTAGTGATCGGCCTCGCGACGCTTGGTCGCGATCCAGGTGTGGACCGCGAATATCCCGCGCCAGTTGAAGGCCCGGGCCGCGTAGACCTGCACCACCGCCTCGCGCGTGGTCGCCGGATCGGGCGCGATCCCGGTCGATGAGCGGTCCGCGCTGTGCCAGGGCTCGCCGAGCTTGACCTTTCCGCACGACACCACCAGCAGGGGGCCCGCGATCAGGAGCATGATCAGCAGTCCGATCCCCTTGAGCCAGGTCATGCGACGGTCTCCGAAACTTGCGGCCTTGCGGCGGAGCGGGTCGCCCGGGCGCCGGGAGCTCGCGGTCCCGTCGCCGCCGGAGCCGTCAAACTATAACCGGTCGACGTGCCGGCGCCGCGCCGCCGCCCCGCCACCGGCGCGCTTCCGGTGAATCGCGCGGCGTCGGGGGAGACTCCGCGACCGGGATGGTCCACACTCGGCACATTCCTCACTCCCCGATGGCGTTCCCATGGCCGAGACGAGCACATTTCCGGGAATCGATGTCGACGCGCTTCGCGAGCGGATCCTCGGCGAATCGGAGCTTGCGCTGATCGACGTCCGGGAGGCCCGGCCCTATGCCGGGGGCCACATTCTCTACGCCGCCAACCTGCCTCTGGGTCGTCTCGACCTCCTCGTGGCGCGGGCTCTTCCCCGGCGCTGCGTGCCGATCGTGCTCTGCGACGCCGGCGAAGGGCTGGCCGAGCAGGCGGCGGATCGCCTCTCCCGTTCCGGCTACCGCGACACGAGGATCCTGCGGGGCGGGATCGGGGCCTGGGAGGCTGCGGGCGGGGTGCTCTTCAGCGGCACCAACGTGCCGAGCAAGGCCTTCGGCGAGCACGTGGAGCACGTGGAGCGGACCCCCTCGCTCTCGGCGGAAGAGCTCGCGGCCCTCATCGAGTCGGGCGACGACGTGCTGATCCTCGACAGCCGCCCGATGGAGGAGTACCGCGAGCACAGCATCCCGGGCGGGGTCTGCGTGCCCGGGGCGGAGCTCGCCTACCGGGTGCACGATTTCCCGAGGACTCCCGACACCCGGGTGGTGGTCAACTGCGCGGGGCGCACGAGGAGCATCATCGGCGCGCAGTCACTGCGCAATGCCGGCGTCGCCAACGTCGCGTCGCTTCGCAACGGCACGATGGGGTGGCGCCTCGCCGGTCTTCCGCTCGCCTTCGGCGCGCGGGAGCGCTACCACCCGGTCACCGCCGCGGGCCGGAAGGAGGCGAAGCGTGCGGCGGCCGGGGTGGCGAAACGCTTCGCGCTGCGCCGCCTCGATCGCGCCGCTCTCGAGGCCTGGAGGCGGGAAAGCGAAGTGCGCTCGCTCTACGTGTTCGACGTGCGCAGCCCCGAGGAGTACGAGGCGGGTCACCTGCCCGGCTCGCGGTGCGCTCCGGGAGGCCAGCTCGTGCAGGAGACGGACGTGTTCGCCCCGGTCCTCGGCGCACGGGTGGTGCTGGTGGACGACGACGGGGTGCGCGCCACCATGACCGCTTCATGGCTCGTCCAGATGGGGGGGAGGGAAGTCGCGGTGCTCGAGGACGCGCTCGACGGGGAGGAGCTCGAGAC
This sequence comes from Gammaproteobacteria bacterium, assembly GCA_022824305.1. Taxonomy (GTDB): domain Bacteria; phylum Pseudomonadota; class Gammaproteobacteria; order HK1; family HK1; genus JAJEAD01. Next base: position 60,381 of record JAJEAD010000071.1, read on the forward strand.
GGGCCCGGAACCCGGCGGGGAAGGCGCCTCGATGGCGGACGATTCCGACGATCGGTGGCTCAAGCCCTACGAACGCGACGAGGGAGTGGAACAGGCGATGCGGGACTACCTCGACTGGGAGCTGGGGCTCGTCGAGCAGGTCGAGCGCGACGGCACCGCCTTCTGGATTCGCTGAGGGTTTCGTGCTTGCTCGCGGCGGGCAGGCCGCCAGCCCGCCGCATCGGCGCCCGTGCGCCGCTCAACGCGTCTGCGGCAGGCTGAAATCCGCTCCGGTGCGGATGCCCGAAGGCCATCGCGAGGTGACGGTCTTCATGCGGGTGAAGAATCGCACCCCTTCCGGGCCGTGCATGTGGTGGTCGCCGAACAGCGAGCGTTTCCAGCCTCCGAAGCTGTGGTAGGCGGTCGGGACCGGTATCGGCACGTTCACGCCCACCATGCCGATCCGCACCCGGTTGGTGAAGTCGCGCGCGGCATCGCCGTCCCGGGTGAAGATGGCGGCGCCGTTGCCGAACTCGTGCCGGTTTACCAGGTCGAGCGCTTCCTCGTAATCGTCCGCGCGCACGATGCCGAGCACCGGGCCGAAGATCTCCTCCCGGTAGATGCGCATCTCCGGGGTCACCCGGTCGAACAGGCACCCGCCGAGGAAGAATCCGTCCTCGTTTCCGCTCACCACCTCCTCGCGTCCGTCCACCACCAGCGCCGCACCTTCCTCCACCCCGGTGTCGACGTAGCCCTTGACCTTGTCCCGGTGCTCGGCCGTCACCAGAGGCCCCATCTCCACCCCGTCCTGGTCATAGGCTCCCATCCGGAGACCCCGAACTCTCGGTGCGAGCTTGTCGATCAGCGTGTCGGCGGTGCCTTCGCCGACCGTGACCGCCACCGAGATCGCCATGCACCGCTCGCCGGCGGAGCCGTAGGCGGACCCGATGATCGCGTCCGTGGCCTGGTCCATGTCCGCATCGGGCATGATGACCATGTGGTTCTTGGCCCCGCCGAGCGCCTGCACCCGCTTGCCGTTGGCGGTTCCCGTGCGGTAGACGTACTCCGCGATCGGCGTGGAGCCCACGAAGCTCACCGCATCCACGCCGGGATGGGAGAGCAGGGCATCGACCGCCTCCTTGTCGCCGTTGACGACATTGAGCACGCCGGCCGGAATGCCCGCCTCCAGCGCGAGCTCGGCGAGCCGCAGCCCGCAGGAAGGGTCCTTCTCGGAGGGCTTCAGCACGAAAGTGTTGCCGCACGCGAGCGCGATGGGGAACATCCACATCGGCACCATCGCGGGGAAGTTGAAAGGGGTGATTCCGGCGCATACGCCGATAGGCTGACGCACGTTGTAGCTGTCGACCCCGCCCGCCACGTTCTCGTTGAACTCGCCCTTGAGGAGCTGCGGTATGCCGCAGGCGAACTCCACCACCTCGGTGCCCCGCTGGACCGAGCCGCGGGCGTCGTCCAGCGTCTTGCCGTGCTCGGCGGAGACGATGCGGGCGAGCTCGTCCCGGTGCGACTCCAGCAGGCGGTGGTAGTGCATCAGCGTCCTCGCCCGTTGCGCGGGCGGCGTCGCCGACCAGGCTGCGAGCGCGCCTCGCGCGGACTCGACGGCGCGACCCACTTCGTTCGCGCTCGCGAAGGGCACCCGGGCGCTGACCCGCCCCGTCGCGGGGTTGTACACGTCCCCGAAGCGGTTGCTTTCTCCCGGCACTCTCCGCCCGTCGATGTAGTGGCTGAGAACTCTTGTTTCGCTCATGCTCCTCTCCTGGGTCGCGGCCGGGCGCGGGGCCGGCGGCGCTGCACCTGCGGTGGCGATAGCATAGCCTACGCTTCGCGAGCGATGCATCGCGGATCCGGTCTCACCAGGAGTCTTCATGTCGACCATCTTCTCCCGAATCGTTGCCGGGGAGCTTCCGGCGGACATCGTCTACCAGGACGATCTCGTCACCTGCTTCCGCGACATCAATCCGGTGGCCCCCACCCATATCCTCGTCATCCCCAACCGCGAGATCGCGACCGTCAACGACTTCCAGGACGGGGACGAGCACCTCGCGGGCCACATGGTGCTGGTGGCGCAGCGCATTGCCCGGGAAGAGGGCATCGCCGACAGCGGCTATCGCCTGATCATCAACTGCAATCGGGACGGTGGCCAGGAAGTCATGCACGTGCACCTGCACCTGGTGGGGGGACGCAGGATGGGCCCGATGGTGCTGCGGGAGTAGCCGAAGGCCGGATCGAGGGGGGCGCCCGCGTGCGTGCGGCGCCCCGGGCAGGAGAGTGTTACCCGCCGGCTCCCGCGTGCCCGAGCGCGCTCCGCAGTGGCCCGAGCTGCGATTCGAAGAGCCGCCAGCGGGCGAGCGAGCTTCGATAGAGGGGTTGACGCACCTGCCAGTTGCTGGCGGTCCCCACGCGCCGGTCGGTTTCGTGGAAGCGCAGGCAGCGTGCATCGAAGGGCAACCCGCAGAACTCGAGGAGCGACGCCGTCACCCCTTCCAGGTCTTCCACCAGGCGCTCGTATCGCACCTCGTGCAGGGGAATCGGCAGGGTGCGCGTCCAGTGCTCCATCAGCCGCTCGCAGCACCGGTACTCCGATGCAATGTCTTCGAGATCAAATGCATAGGGATAGGCGTCCTGGTGGGTGAACTGCTGCGCGTAGATCGAGAAGCACACGTCCATCGCATCGCGGCGGCACCAGATGACCCGGGCCCCCGGGAGGACCGCCGCCGCCAGACCCAGGTGCAGCCAGTTTGCCGGCATCTTGTCGGTCACCCTGGCGGCGCCCGCGGAGTCCGCCGGGAGTGATTCCAGGTAGGCGCGGCCCAGGGCCGCAAGCTCTTCCGGCTCGAGCTCCAGGATCCGCTTCGACGGGCGCGCGCCGAGAGAACGCGCCTGGAGGCCCAGGTTCGGCAGCTCGCCCGCCCCGAAGCAGTCGGGGTGACTGGCGAGGATCTGTTCGACGAGGCTCGTTCCCGAGCGCGGCATGCCCACGATGAAAACCGGTCGTGAGCTCGGATCGCCCTGACCGGCGGTGTGGAGAAAGAAATCCGCGTCATAGTCATGCGCAATGGCGGCAGCGCGTTTCTCCGCCATCCGGCGGTCGTGACGCACCCCGCGCCGACGCTGCCGGTTGCCCTCCTGGTAGTGGCGGAAGGCTCGCTCGAAGTCACCGAGGTCCTCGCGCGCCTTGCCGAGCGCAAAGTGGAGATCGGCCGCTTCTTCTCCCGCCGGCCCCTTGCGGGCGGTCAGCGCCTCGATGCGCGCGACCAGATCCGCGTCTCGCGGGTGAATGCGGCGCGTATGCACCAGGTTCAAGAGTGCGGGCGAGAATCCGGGATCGCAGCGAAGCGCAGCGTGGAAGGCGGCCTCCGCCTCGGCAAACTCGCCTCGCTCCACGTGCAGGGTGCCGAGACTGTTGTGCGCCTCCGGGTGCCGTGGCTCGATGGCCAATGCGCGCCGCAGGGGTTCGAACGCCTGATCGCTCCTCCCGGTGTCCTGCCGGGCAAGCGCCAGCGCAACCCAGGCCCCCGCATCGTTCGGTGAGCGTGCGCAAAGGTCCTCGAAGCAGCTCACTGCCGCGTCGAGGTCGCCGAGCCGCTGCAGCGCCTTGCCCAGGTTGTAGCGCGCCGACAGGTGGGAGGGTTCGAGGCGCAGTGCTTCACGGTACTGGGTCTGCGCCTCGGCCGGCCGGCCCAACGCCTGGAACAGGTTGCCGAGGTTGTTTCGGGCGCCTACGTCATCCGGATCGGATTCCACCGCCCTGGACAACAGGGCCTGCGCCGATTCGAGGTTCCCGCGTCGATGCTCGAAGGCCGCGAGGTGCGAGAGTGCCGGCGCGTTGCCGGGGTCGAGCGCGAGCACCCGGCGGTAAGCCTGCTCGGCGCCGCCGAGGTCCCCCGCCCGGTGCCGGGCGTAGGCGCTCTCCAGCTCCCGGGATGCGCGTCGCGTCCGGCTCCGAGTGCGCTTTTTCTCCGAGAGGCGGGTGGGCATGTCACGAAGGCGCTGCGTCACCGAGCGCGTCGCGCAGCTCCCCGAGGTGGGATGCGTAGTGCTTCCAGCGCTCGACCGCGCTGCGGTAGATGGGTTGGCGCACCTGCCACTGGCTCGCGGTCGCCACGGCGCGCCCGTCGGCGTGGAAGTCGAGGCAGGCCGGATCCCACTTCAGGCCGCAGAAGGCGACGAGCTCGCGGCTCATGCGCTCCTGGTCCACGACGAGCTCTTCGTACACGACCTCGTGAATCTCGAGCGGGAGCACCTTGCGCCAGTGCCGCATGACCCGTTCGTACTCTCGGTACACGAGGCCGAGCTCGCGCAGATCGTAGGTATATACGTGTCCGTCCCCGTAGTGCTGCATGTAGTTCGACAGGCACACGTCCAGCACGTTGCGCCGGCAGTGGACGAGGCGGGCTCCGGGAAGGAGGAGCGCGATGAGTCCCAGGTAGCTGTAGTTGCCGGGAAGCTTGTCGGTGATGCGTTCGGCCTGCGGACGGTCCCGGCCCAGCACCTCGAGGTAGAAGGCCGCGAGATGCCGCGAGATGTCGGGGCTGACTGCGCCCGCGGCCCTCGGGTAGTCATCGGGACCCGAGCCCGCCGCGGCGCCGAGGCGCCGCGCGCACTCCGGTATCGTGTTCAGCTCACCGGCACCGTGCACCGCGGGATGGCGGGAGAGGATCTGCTCGACGAGCGAAGTCCCGGAACGGGGCATGCCGAAGACGAACACCGGCTGCGGGTTCGGGTCACCCTGGCCCCGGGTGCGAGCGAAGAGCGCCTCGTCGAAGGTCTCGATGATCGCGTCGATGCGCCGCACCCACGCTTCCAGGTCGAACTCGCGGTTTCGCCGGTGGATGCGGTTGGCCTGCTCGAAGTGGGCGAAGGCTCGATCGTAGTGCGCGCAGCCATGGTGCATCCGGCCGAGCGCGAAGTGCAGATGGCAGCGATCCTCGTCGCCGAGCTCACGCCGTTCGGGTATCGACTCCACCCGGGCGATGGTCTCGCGGTCCTTCTCGCCGAATTGCCGCAGGTGGGACAGCATGGACCACGCGAGCGGAAGGTCGGGCGAGAGCTCGAGCGAGCGCAGGCAATATGCCTCCGCCGCCTTTCGATCGCCGGCGATGGAGCTCGCGTGCGCAAGCAGGTTGAGCGCCCCGGGGTTCTCCGGGTCCAGGGAGAGAGCCTGTCGGGTCGCTTCCAGCCCGGCCGGAATGTCCCCGCGGGCGATGAGCGTCGCGCCGAGCCGGAGCCATGCCTTGATGAGCTTCGGCTCCAGCGAGACGCAGCGGCGATAGCTCTCGATCGCCGCTCCCGGTTTGCCGCGGGCCGCGGCGACCTCGGCGAGGACGAAGTGGTCGCCGGCACATTCCGGGCGCAGCGCCACCGCCCTGCGCGCCGCGTCTTCCGCATCCGCCAGCATCCCCTGCCGCCGGCAGACCAGGGCCAGATGCGCGTGGGCCTCCGCAAGGTCCGGATGCTCGCGAGCGAGGATGAGCAGTCGCTGCGCCGCCTCGTCGATGCGACCCGTACGCTCGAGCGCGACGGCCAGGTTCAGGCGCGCCGGCACGTGGCGGGGCTCGATCTCGAGAGCACGTCTCAGGCAGCGTTGGGCCTCGTCGAGCTCGTCCCGCTCGATGTGGACACTGCCGAGACTGTTCCAGGCGGGAACGTACTCGGGCGCCTCCGCCACCACCCGCCGGTAGCAGGCGGCGGCGGCTTCGAGGTCCTCGAGATCGTGGTGGACGGTGCCGAGCTCGTAGCGTGCGGTGACGGACCCCGGCTGCCGCTCGAGCGCCTCGCGAAAGGCGGACAGGGCTCCCCGCAGGTCGCCCTGCGCCTTGAGCACCCGCCCCAGGCTCTCCCGGCAGCTCGCCTCCCGGGGGGCGCATGCGATCGCCCTCTGAAGCCTGGTGCGCGCTTCGTCGAAACGGCCGCGCTGGTGGAGCAGCAGTCCGAGGTTCTGCAACGCGAACGCGTGGTGGCGATGGCGGGCGAGAAAGCGGCGATAGACCGCATCCGCCTCCACCAGGCGCCCCGCCTGGTGGAGCGCGAGCGCCTCGTGGAGCAGCCGCTCGTCTCTTTCGCGCAGGGGCCGGGGCCGCGGGCGGGTCACACCTCGTTTCTCGGGGAGCGTTCAGGCCCCCGCGATAGATGCGTCATGGCGGGCGATGTTCGCATTGCGGGTCGGCAGGGGCGGAGCGCCGATTCGTGCCTGCATCGCCGTTCCTGGTTGGGCCAGGTCCGACCATATCCGTCGGATTTCGGCGTGACAAGCTCCCCGGACCGGGCGCCGGACACCACTCCCTGTCGGGCATCGGCACAGGGCCGGGCGCAAGCGTCGGATGCCGGCGGTGGCGCCGCACAAAAAAGGCCCCTCCCGGAGGAGGGGCCTTGGCAGACAAGGAGGCACCCTCAGGAGGTCGAGGGTGCTCCGCGGCTCGGTCGGATCAGTTGAACCTCACCCGAGAGCCGACGTGGAAGGCGCTGATGTCTTCGAGATCCATGTTGGGGGCATCGAACGAGTAGTTGTTGAAGCCCGCGTAGACATCGACCCCACCACCGAGCGAGTACTGGGCGCCGAGACCGACGGCCCGCCCTTCCATGTTATCGCCCTGGTCGGTGCTGCGGTAGTCCACGGCCACGCTCATGTTGCCCCAGGAGTGGGCGACATTGATGTACATGTCCTCGTAGTCGTCACGATTGGCGTCGTCCGTTCCCCAGGCCGCGTTGACGCTCGTGCCGTTCGCGAAGGCGATGCCGCCGGCGATGCCGAGCACGTCTTCCTCGTAGACGAGGCCACCGATCACGCTGGCGGCGCCGACGTCGTGACTCAGGCTGGCTCCGAAGTGCCAGTCATGGCTGTCATCGCTGTCCTTCTGGATACTGGCCGAGAGGCTGACCGGACCGATGGACGGGGTGTCGTAGCGCAGCGTGTTCATGCGCGGCGTGTTGACGCTCGGGAAGAACGAGAACACGGAGTATCCCGAAGCGCTTCCGTCGGTGCTCATCACACCCAGGCCGCTGTTGGTGTCCGGGGAGTACTCGGTGCCCATCCACGCGCCGTTGTGGCTGGTCCACATGATGCCGTTGCCGGCGCTCGGGGCGTTGCCCAGGGTGATCTTGCCGAATTCGCCGCTGAGGTAGAGCAGCGAGTGGCGAGCATCAAAGGACGCCTTGTTGTCGGGGTTGTCCACATCGAGCCCGCCGCCGGCGTTGTTGGAGGATCCATACTCGATGTGCGCGCCGGCGGTCAGGCCCGCCATCACCTCGCCTTCGGCGGTGAGGCGGAAACGGGACTTCGACGCGGAGCCGTCAACGTGCTGCACGTCGGAGTCGACGCCGTTGTCGGCGAAGCGGATGGCACGGTTCACATGCCCGGATACGCTGACATCCAGCGCCTGCGCCGCCATCGGAGCGATGCTGGCGGCCACCGCGGTAGCCAGTAGCTTTTTGTTCATGGCAGTTTGATTCCTCATCCAGGTAATTCCATATGGGCTCCGACCTCATGATGTCCAGAGCCCTCCAACTTCTAGAAGTTGCCCGTCCTTCGATCAGGCGGCGGAAGTATAGGCCATCGGCGTCTGACTTCCGCAACAAATTTCGCCAACAAGGGCCAATCCGGCATCAATGATGTTGCATTTGTGCAACAGTCGCCCGTGGTTGTTACCTGATTTTTCATCCACCGGAGCAATCCGGTGGCTCCGGAGATACCGGAATCGGCCGATTGTCGGCTCACTGCAGGCTGATTTTCGATGATCTGCAGCTCCAGAGCCACCTGAGAGCCTGGCGCGATTCTCCCCCTTGGGTCAGGGCAAGCGTCCTCAACGCCGCCTGGCGTGAGTGTCCGCTTTGGCGATGGCCGCGGGGCTTGCCATGGTCTGCGGTGGCCACCTCGACGCAGACGCGACGCTTAACTTCGAGTGCCCCGGTCTGCTCGAGATTCTCGTCTCGCCGGGCGCTTCTCACGCTCCATGTGAGTGCGCACGGTGCTCTCGCGGTGTTGCCCAAGTCCTGCCGGCAGAGTCCGACTTGGACTGGCCGTTGAAATTATTCGGTGTTGTCAATGAGTTGGAAACGCCACCTCGCCGAGGGACCAGCTCCCCTCCGGAAGTTGGAGGGCTCCGGCGAATCTGTCTCGGAGCCAAGGGATGATTTCTCAAGAGGAATTCGCTCAATGATGAACAGAAAGCTTTTGGCGACGGCTGTCGCAGGCGTGGTCGCGCCGATGACGGCTCAGGCGGTGGACTTCGCCGTGTCCGGAGCCATAGACCGTGCAATCCGCTTCGCAGACAACGGAAACGGTTCCGACGTGCAGCACGTTTCCGGCCCGTATCCCACGCACTTCGCTTTTTCTGGAAGCGCGGAGGCAATGCCGGGCATTATCGCTGGCGGGCGCATCGAAGCAGGTTGGGGCGCCAACAGCGCCGGAAGCCGGGATGTCGACGCGCCGGACAAGGCTCCCGATCTCAGTTATCGTCACTCCTACATGTACGTAAGTGGCGCCTTTGGCAGGGTGACTCTTGGCTGGACCAATCCGGCGGGCAGGAGCGCAATGTTCGGGTCCCACAACGGCGCTTGGGCGGGTACTGAGTACTCCGTAGACCACACGTCCTCAATATCGGTGTTGACGACGGACGACGAGTCCTCGGGCTACTCCGTTTGGAGCTTCATGCCCAGCGTCAATTGGGGACGTGCCAATGTCCTCCGATACAACTCTCCTTCCATCGGACCGGTGACGTTTGCGGCCAGCCTTCAGAAGGACGGCAACGATCCGACGGACCAGATGTGGGCGTTCGAGGGTAGGGTGAGCCAGGAAGTCGGTGCTGCCAGCGTGATCGGGCGTGTAGGCATCGTTGAAGATGCGTTGGCAATATCCGGCGGAATGAAGTTCGCCAACGGTACGAGCATCAACGCTGCTTGGGGCACGGATGAGAGAAAGGCAGGGCAGGATTACGAAGACGTGTACGTCAACCTCTCTCACGAGTGGGGCAGCCTGTCGCTGGCTATCGACTACCGGACGGCTGATGACAGCATGACGAATCTGGAGGGTCGGAAAGTCGGTCTCGGAGCGAACTACGCGCTGGGCGAAGGAGTGAATGTTTACGCAGGATTCCACAATTACTCCTTCGATGCTCCCGACATGGATCTCGAGAACGTCAACTCATTCCACATCGGTACGAGCGTGAGCTTCTAGCCGATCGGGATGTGGGAGTGAGCATCCTCGGCTCTGTCCGAGGAAGACTCCGATTCGGTATGAAGCCCCTCCCACGCGGAGGGGCTTCTTGTTTTGTGTGCCGAGCAAGACCGAATACCAGTACGCTTGCTTCGGGCCACGCCCGTCCTCCTGATCTGCTGAAGCCTCGCAACTCCAATCTGATCAGAGATCGTGTCTGATTGTCGCAATCAGGCTTCGAGCCCCGGGACGGCGGGAGGAGGCAAGGGACGGCGGAGGTGATCACGGGAGCGAGGGTGGCCTCCTCGAAGGCAACGCTTCGCCGCCGGCGGCGATGATCTCGTCGATTCGGTCCGCGATGCGTTGCGCGGGACCGCGCAACTGCTCCAGCGTCCAGTCCGCTGCGTAGCCCTGCATCACGTCGCCCGAGGGGCGCCGGTGATTGACGAGTCGCTTGACCAGGGATTCCGGAAGCAACAGCTCGCGGAACGCGACGGTGATGAAGCAGTTTCGCATGGCGTGGAACCAGAAGGGCTTGCCTCCATGGCGCTCGATGCTCCGGTACAGCGAGTCCACTCCCGCCACGCGGCCGCTGCGAGTTCGGGAGGAAGAGAACACCCAGGGGGCTCCTTGTCCGTTGCGAGGCTCTGCCCGTTCCTCCCAACGGCGTTCCAGAAACGTCGTAAGCTGCCGGGTCATCGGCAACAGCAGGGGCTCTCCGGTCTTGGTCCGGTCCACGAAGATGCTGCGCTCCGAACGGTCCACCCGCTCCCAGCAGAGGCCGCGCGCCTCTTCCAGGCGCATTCCGGTGTAGAGTCCGACCCAGAAGAGATCCCGCACTTCCGTACGGGCAACGGCAGCCTCTATGCCGCGCACCCAGGCGGGGAGGACTTCCTGCGGGGTCTCGATCCGGCGGCGCCGGGGGCGATGAAGACGCCCCCCGGACGCACTCCACAGCGCCACCGGATCGCGCAGTTCCGGGTGCTCGGCGATGCACCGCCGGTACACGGAGCCGAGTACTTTCATGCCCTTGTTGGCCTGGGTCCACCCGTGGCGCTGCGTGAGCTCCGCGAAACGCCGCGCAACGTCCTCGCGCGTCACTTCGTCGAGGCGTCGAGCGGACCATCCCCGCAGGGTCGCGGCGATGCTCGAGCGGTATCGAGCCAGGCTCGCGTCACGCAATCCGACCCGGGCGCGCAGCCACTCCTCGACCGCTTCGCCGAGCGTGGGAAGCGCGCGCGCACGGGCCCGGGCGCGTGACGGATCGCCGCCGCCTCGCGCTGCGCCCAGCAATGCGAGCGCTTGCTTTCGGGCGGCCACCGGCAGGAGCCTCGGGAATCGTCCCAGGGTGACCTTGCGGTTCGCGTCCGTGCGGCGTCCATCGCCCGTTCGATACTGAACGAAGAAGCTTTTCGTCCCTCCGGGCGACACACGCAGTCCGAAGCCGGTCAAGCGCGTATCCCAGATGATGAAGGGGTCGGCCCGCGGCCTCGCCGCGGAGACGGATGCGGAAGTCAGTGCCTGCCTGCATGTCGCGCGGCGGGGCCTTCGCGCACTCACCGGCATTCTCCCGCGGCATCGGCGCCGGAACTCTTCGGGCTCTCCTCTGCGAGCTCTTCGATCCGGTTCGCAATACGTTGCGACGCCCGGCGGAGCTGTGCCAGCGACCAGTCGGCGGCGTAGCCTTCGGTTACGTCTCGCGGAGGTGCGTGATTGACCAGGCGCCTGACCAGGCTGTCGGGCAGCATCAGGTCGCGTACCGCAACCGTGATGAAGCAATTGCGGCACGCGTGGAACCAGAACTTCGCTCCGCCCGCTTCGCTGATCCGATCGTACCAGCCGTTCACGTTGCTGAAGGGACCGTGTCCCGCCGGTCCGGGGAAAACCCATTCCGAAGGGGCTCGATCATGGGATCGATCCGTGTTCCGGCGGCGCTCCAGAATGTCCGCCACCTGTCGGGTTATGGGAAGATGGTGCGGCGCCCGCGCGCTCTTGTTCTTCGCGATCCGGAGGCATCCCGGCGCACGCTCCACGTGCCCCCAGCGAAGTCCCGATACCTCGCTGCGGCGAAGGCCGGTGAAGAGTCCGAACCACACCATGTCGCGCACCACGGCGACGGGCACCGCTTCCAGGCCCCGGCGCCAGCGCGGGAGAATCTCCGCCGGCGGGTCGATGATGCGTCGGCGTGCCGCATGCAGTCGTCCTCCGCTCGCACGCCACAGCCCCACCGGGCACTGAAGTCCCGGGTGGTCGACGCAGGGGCCGCGGTAGACCGCCCTCAGGAGCCCGACGAGCTTGTTGGCCGCAATCGGCCCGACGCCAGCGCTCACTTCCAGGAAGCGCGCCTCCACGTCTGTGCGCCCGATGGCGTCGAGGCGCCGGTCCAGCCAATCGGGTGCGTGCCGGCCGAGCGACCTGCGATACATGGTCGTGGAGGCTTGCGCGAGCGCGGGGCGGACATCGAGGTATGTTTCCAACGCGGTCCCCAGGGTCGGAATCTCGGGTCCCGGCCCGAGATCCGCGATCCGGGACAGCCACCGTCGGGCGAGTGAGCGTGCCCGCGCGGGCGTCATGTCCGGTGCGCGACCAAGCACCTTCTTGCGGTTTGCCGCGCGGCGTCCACCTTTGGGTGCGCGGAACTGCACGATGAACGAGCGAGTGCCCGAGGGGCTGATTCGCAGCCCGAAGCCCGTCAGCTTCTCGTCCCAGATGATGTATCTACGCGCTTTCGTCTGCGCTCGGGCAACGCTTCGGGCGGTGAGGACTTCCTTGTGCAGCGCCACGCGGCGCCGGTTTCCGGGCGTGTCCATGACTTGCTAGAGCCCCACTCCTTAAGCGCCGGCAACCAGGCATACGAGATGAATGGGGTTGAATGCTTCCTTATGTGTTGAAATTTGATGTGTTTATGGTTCTTCCTTTTTCAATAGTTTCAACAGGTGGGGTAGGGTGAAAACGGAACCTGTCTCGGCCTCCCATTCTGGATGTCGATGGGCAACAGATCATGCAACACCGGTCGGGACGTTGCCCGCCTTGATAGCCGTCACGCAAGGACACCCGCCGGGCGGCTCGGGGCGAGCAGGCCGTCTTGATTGGGGCCCGCGTGCCAGGAACAATCCCCTCGCTCGGAGAAACGAGGACAAGCGGAGGGGTGTCCGGCCGGGCTCGCCGTCGCTTCCCATGTCCACCGGATTGAATCTGAAACGCGCGCTCGCTCTGCACCGTTCGGGGCGCCTCGCGGAGGCGGAGGTCGCGTACCGGCAGATCCTCCGGACGGCGCCCGACAGCCCTGAGGCGCTCAACTACTTCGGCCTGCTTTGCCACCAACGGGGCGATGCGGAGCAGGCGCTCTCACTCCTGCGCCGCGCGGTCGTGGCGAGCCCCGGGTCCGCGGTCTGCCATCTGCACTTGGGATTGGTGCTGGAGCAGTCTTCCGACCTGGAAGGCGCCCTCGCCGCATACCGCGAGGCGGCGCGCCTCGAGCCGCAGGCGGCCGACGCCCCCTTCAACCGGGGCTTGGTCCTGCTCCGCCTCCGCCGGCCGCGCGAGGCGGAGGAGTGCTTTCGGCGCGTCATTGCGCTCGTGCCGGACGACGCCGATGCGGCGTTGAATCTGGGACACGCTCTGGCGGGACAGAGACGTTGGGAGTGTGCCCTCGATGCCTTCGAGCGAGCGCTGAGCGCAAGGCCCGACTGGTCGGCAGCCCTCAACGGGAAGGGAGGCGCGCTTCGCCACCTGGGACGCCAGCGACAGGCGTTGGCCGTCTATCGCTGCGCGCTCGCCCTCGCGCCGGAAAGCGCCGGGCTCCACAACAACCTCGGAATCGTCCAGAATGCCCTCGGCCGGCGCCGGGAGGCCGAGCGCAGCTTCGAGCGCGCCATCGAGCTGAACGAAGGTCTGCCGGAGGCGCACCTGAACCTCGGCCGTCTGCGGGGAGAGAGCGGCAACCTCACCGGCGCGCGGAGCGCCTGCCGCCGCGCCCTCGCGCTCGACCCGGATCTGGCAGGCGCTCGGCCCGCGCTCGCCTCGATGCTGCGGGGCTACCTCCCGCGGCACTTCGACGCCGCGCTGGCATCCGAGCTGCTTCGCCTCATGCGTGCGCCGGACGTGGACCCTCAGGACCTCGCGCTCGCCGCCGCATCCCAGGTGAGAGCCCGCCACCGTCTGCCGACGCGTGGGGAAGGGGACGCGGAAGACGAGCTACCGGCGGTGCCGGCGCTCGCACGCGACGAGCTGCTGCACGAGCTGCTCACCCGTGCCCTCAACGTCGATCCCGACCTCGAAGCGGTTCTCGTCGTGCTCCGTCGTACGTTGTTCCACCGAGAAGCGCCGGAAGCGACAGGGGCGGGGACAGAGCGCCTGGGCGTGGCGCTGGCGCTCCAGTGTTTCGCCAACGAGTACCTCTTTGACTCGAGCGAAGAGGAGGAAGCCGGCGTCGAGGCGCTCCGGGAAGCCTTCGCGCCGCCGCCCGCCGGGGCCGCGGTCTCCGCGCGCCAGCGATGGGACCTGCTTCGTCTCGCGATGTACCGTCCGCTATGGCAACTGGATTCCGCGCGTGGTCTCGAGCATGCGGACGACTCGATCCTCGGCGGCCATCTTGCCCGGGTCGTTCAGCGCACGCTCGTCGAGCCGCTTCGCGAACGCCGGCTGGTCTCGGGTATTGCGGCGGCGGGACCGGTTCATGACCCCGTTTCCTGGCGGGTGCGAGCTCAGTACGAGACGGCGCCCTATCCGCGCTGGCTCCACATTGCCGCCCCGGACCGCTCTTCGGTGGCCGAAGGCCTCCGGCAACGCTTTTCTCATTGGCATCCGGCGCGCGCGTTCGGGGCCGATTCCCGGGCCCTCGTGCTTGGCTGCGGTACCGGCTACGAGCCCATCGAGCTCGCGCTGCGCGAACCGGAGTTCCGGGTCTTCGCGGTGGACTTGAGCCTCGCGAGCCTCGCGTACGCCACCCGCATGGCCGAGACTCTGGAGGTTCGCAACATCCGTTTCCTGCACGGAGATCTTCTCAATCTGCGGGATATCGACGGCCGCTTCGATCTGGTCTCGGCTAGCGGGGTACTGCATCATCTGCGAGATCCCCTCGCCGGATGGGAGGCGGCGGCATCCCGGCTCGGCGAGGGCGGCCTGATGCGGGTAGGGCTGTACAGCGCGGCCGCGAGACGGAGCATCGCGCAGGTGCGGGAGATCATCCGGCGGCGAGACATCCCGGCGACGCCGGAGGACATGCGCGCCTTGCGGCTCTCCCTGCTGCGGGGCGAGCTCGGCCCGGAGCTCGGGGAGCTCGCCCGCAGTCCCGACCTCCACTCCCTGAGCGGCCTGCGCGACCTTCTCTTTCACGTGGAGGAGCATCACTTCGAGCTCGAAGGCATCGCGGCGGCGTTGTCCCGCCTGGGACTTCGCTTCATCGGCTTCGAGCACGACGATCCGGCCACCGCGGTGGCCTACACCCGCATGTTCCCGGACGATCCATCCCGGACATCGCTCGCGAACTGGGCCAGGTTCGAGGCGGCGCACCCCGAGACCTTCGTGGGGATGTACCAGTTCTGGTGCGAGAAGCCGCCGGCGTCGCAGGCCGCGCCCGCTCACCAGACGAAAGCGCCCCCCGACGTGATAGCCTGAAACGCATGGCCCACGAGCGTGAATCTTCCGCTCTGAGTTCCCGGATTCCCGAGTCCCGAAACCCGAACTGGAGTTGAGCCATGTCCCCGGATCCGGTCTCTTCCGGCGTCGACTCGATCATCGAGGCGGTGCTCGAGCTGGTTCACGAGCGCGTGCCGGGCGGGCAGCGAGAGGCAGCGGAGCGCTTTGTGCGGCCCTACTACGCCGGCACCGCGGCGGAGGATCTCGAAGACCGCAGCATCGTCGACCTCTACGGCGCGGCGCTCTCGCACTTCAACTTCGCGCACCAGCGCCGCCCGGGGAAGCCCAGGGTACGCGTCTACAACCCTGCGCAGCCTCAGCACGGCTGGCGATCGACCCACAGCATCGTGGAGGTGGTCGCGGACGACATGCCCTTCCTCGTCGACTCGGTGCGCATGGAGCTCAATCGACGCTCGCTCACCACGCATCTCGTCATCCACCCGGTAATGCAGGTGCACCGCGACCCGGACGGCGTCCTGAGCGCCCCGGATCGGGGCGAGGCGCTCGTGGAGGCGGTGATCCATGTCGAAGTCGACCGCCAGACCGAAGAGGAGGTGCTCGACGACATCGCCAGGGGCATTCACGACGTGCTCGCGGACGTGCGCGCCGCGGTCGAGGACTGGCCGTCGATGCAGGAGCGACTGCGCTCGGTGCTCGACGAGATCGAGTCCCGTCCCCCTCCGCTCGATGAATCCGAGATCGCCCGCGGGAGCGACTTCCTGGCGTGGGTCGGGGACGACCACTTCACTTTTCTCGGCTACCGCGAGTACGAGCTGCTGGGCGAGGAAGGCGAGGAACGGCTGCGCTCCCGGGGAGGGTCCGGCCTCGGAATCCTTCGCCAGTCCGAGCCCCGGGATTCCGGCACCTTCGCCAGCTTGAGCCCCGGGATTCGGCGCCTCGCCCGCGAAGCCCGTCTGCTGGTGATCACCAAGGCGAACGCCCGCTCCACCGTGCACCGACCCGGCTACCTCGACTACATCGGCATCAAGCAGTTCGACGAAGAGGGCCGTGTCACCGGAGAGCGGCGCTTCCTCGGGCTCTACACCTCGGCCGCCTACAACCAGGTGCCGAGGGCGATTCCACTCCTGCGCGAGAAGGTCGCCCGGGTAATGGAGCGCGCCACCTACCCGCCCAACAGCCACGCCGCCAAGGCGCTCCTGAACATCCTGGAGACCTTCCCGCGAGACCTGCTCTTCCAGGTGAGCGACGACCAGCTCTTCGAGACCGGCATGGGCATCCTCCACCTGCAGGAGCGCCAGCGGATCCGCCTCTTCGTGCACCGCGACCGCATCGGGCGCTTCGTCTCGTGCATCGTGTACGTGCCCCGGGAGCGCTTCAACACGCAGGTGCGACTCAAGATCCAGAACCTGCTCGGGGAGGCGCTCGGGGCGGTCGACGTCGACTTCACGGTGCAGCTCTCGGAATCCGTGCTCGCGCGCCTCTACTTCGTGTTCCGGGTGCCTCCGGCCCGTGCGGTGGCGGTGAACGTCGCCGAGCTGGAGTCGCGCCTCGGCCTCTACACCCGGGACTGGCGCGACGACCTTCACGACGAGCTGCTCGACTACTGCGGGGAAGAGCAGGGCGTGGCGCGCTTCCGGCGTTACGGAGAGGCCTTCTCCGCCGACTACCAGGCGAGCTACGACGCCCGGGTGGCGGTCCACGACATCGACAGCATGGAGGGCCTGAGCGGCGCCGGCGACGCCGTCGCGATGAGCCTCTACCGCCCGCTCGAGGCGGCTCCCGACGTGCTCCACTTCAAGCTTTTCCGCCCGAAGCAGCCGATCTCGCTTTCCGATGCCCTCCCCGTGCTCGAGAAGATGGGCCTGATCGTCGAGACCGGGCAGCCGGCCCGGATCGAGCGTGCGGACGGCTCGCGCATGTGGATGCACGATTTCGGCATGCGGGCCGGCGAGTCCCTGGAAGTCGACATCGATCGAGTCAGAGAGAAGTTCCAGGAGGCATTCGAGCGCATATGGCAGGGGGACGCGGAGAACGACGGGTTCAACCGCCTGGTCCTGCGGGCGGGGCTCGACTGGCGCGAGATCGCGGTCCTGCGCGCGTACTGCAAGTTCCTGCGCCAGGCCGGGACGACCTTCAGCCAGGAGTACATGGAAGCGGCGCTCGCCCGCAACTCCGCGATCGCGCAGGCGCTCCTGCGTCTCTTCCATGTCCGCTTCGACCCCGCCTTCGAGGGCGAGCGGGAGGAACGCGGGCGCGCGCTCGTCGAAGAGATCCGCCGTGACCTCGACGCGGTGGCGAACCTCGACGAGGACCGCATCCTGCGCAGCTTCCTCGGGCTGGTGCGCGCGACCCTTCGCACCAACTACTACCAGCACGGCGAGAACGGAAGGGTCAAGCCGTGCATTGCCTTCAAGCTCGATCCCGCCCGCGTCGCGGAGCTGCCCGAGCCTCGCCCGATGTACGAGATCTTCGTCTACTCCCCCCGGGTGGAAGGGGTGCACCTGCGAGGAGGAGCGGTCGCGCGCGGAGGCATTCGCTGGTCGGACCGGCGCGAGGATTTCCGCACCGAGGTCCTGGGTCTCGTCAAGGCCCAGATCGTCAAGAACTCCGTCATCGTGCCCGTCGGATCGAAGGGCGGATTCGTGCCCAAGCGCCTCCCGGCCGGAGGCGACCGCGAAGCGGTGCAGGCCGAGGGCGTCGCCTGCTACGAGATCTTCATCTCCGGGCTGCTCGACGTCACCGACAACCTCCGGGGGGGCGAGGTGGAGCCCCCGCCGGACGTGGTCCGGCACGACGGCGACGACCCTTACCTGGTGGTGGCGGCGGACAAGGGCACCGCGACCTTTTCCGACATCGCCAACCGGCTCTCGGCTCGCTATCGCTTCTGGCTCGGTGATGCCTTCGCCTCGGGCGGCTCCCAGGGATACGACCACAAGGGAATGGGAATCACCGCGCGTGGAGCGTGGGAATCGGTCAAGCGTCATTTCCGGGAGCTCGGCACCGACGTGCAGACCACGGGCGTGAGCGTTGTCGGCATCGGGGACATGGGGGGCGACGTGTTTGGCAACGGAATGCTGCAGTCGGAGCACATTCGCCTCCTCGGCGCCTTCAACCACCTGCATGTGTTCATCGATCCCGATCCGGATCCCGAGTCGAGCTACCGTGAGCGTGCCCGGCTCTTCGCGCTGCCGCGTTCGAGCTGGGCCGACTACGACCCCGCGCTGATCTCGGAAGGCGGCGGCGTCTACCCGCGCACCGCGAAGTCGATCGAGCTCTCGGAGCGCGCGCGCCTCGCGCTCGGAATCGAGGCCGCTTCCCTCCCTCCCAACGAGCTCATCCGGGCGATGCTCGCGGCGCCGGTCGACCTGCTCTGGAACGGGGGTATCGGCACCTACGTCAAGTCGAGCGCCGAGAGGCATTCCGAAGTCGGCGACCGCGCGAACGATGCGTTGCGGGTGGACGCGTCGGAGCTGCGCTGCAAGGTGATCGGCGAGGGCGGCAACCTGGGCTGCACGCAGCTCGGAAGGGTGGAGTTCGCCGGCCGGGGCGGGCGGGTCCTTTCCGATGCGATCGACAACGCGGGCGGCGTGGACTGTTCGGATCACGAGGTGAACATCAAGATCCTGCTCAACGACGTGGTCGCGGCGGGAGACATGACCGAAAAGCAGCGCAACCTGCTGCTCGCGGAGATGACGGACGAGGTCGCGGAGCTCGTGCTGCGCAACAACTACCTGCAGACACAGGCGCTGAGCCTGGCGGCGGCCCAGGCGCACTCGCTGCTCGAGGTGCACATGCGCCTGATCCGCGCGCTCGAGCGCGGCGGGGACCTCGATCCGGGAATCGAGTTCCTGCCCGACGCCGAGGAGGTGGAGGAACGCGCCTCGCTCGGTCGCGGGCTCACCGCACCGGAGCTCTCGGTGCTGATGGCCTACGTGAAGATCACGCTGTTCAAGTCTCTCCTGGAAGCGGGGTTCGGCCGCGACCCCTTCGCCGGCCGGGAGCTGATGCGCTACTTTCCGCGCCCCTTGCAGGAGCGCTTTGCGGATCTCGTCCGCGGACACCGGCTCGCGGCCGAGATCATCGCCACCGTGGTGGCGAACGAGGTGGTGAACCGGGCCGGCATCACCTTCGTCTACCGGCTCGCGGAGGAGACGGGGGCGGAGGTCGCCGATATCGCCAGAGCCTATCTCGTGGCGCGCGAGGTCTTCGACATGGAGTGGGTCTGGGCATCGGTCGAAGGCCTCGACAACGAGGCCAGCGCGCAGGCGCAGATCGCGATGCTGCTCGAAGGCCGACGCCTCGTCGAACGCGCCACCCGCTGGCTGCTTCGCCACTGTCCGCGGCCGCTCGACGTCGAAGCGGTCGCAGGCCGCTTCTCGCCCGGAGTCGCGGCGCTCTCCGACGGCCTCGTGGATCTCGTGGCGCCGGTGAGTCGCGCCGCCATGCAGCGGCGGGCGGAGGAGCTGGGGGCGCAGGGAGTCCCGAGGCCGCTCGCGGACCGGGTGGCGGAGTTCACCGACGTCTTCTCGAGCTTCGACATCATCGAAGTCGCACGGGCCACGTCCATTTCCGTCGATACCGTGGCGGAGTGCTACTTCGCCCTCGGGGCGGAGCTGGAGCTGCACTGGCTGCGCGACCAGGTCGCCGCGCTTCCCCGCGTCAACCGGTGGCAGGCGCTCGCGCGGGCCGCGCTGCGCGACGATCTCTACAGCCTGGAGCGTGCGCTCACCCACAGCGTGCTCGACGTGTCGCCTTCTTCGGCGGAGCCCGCGGCCCGAATCACCAGGTGGATGGAGCGCAACGCCCTGGCGATCAGCCGTTGGCGCCAAGTGCTCGCCGACTTGAAGGCGGCCGGCTCCATCGATTTCACGATGCTCTCGGTGGCAATGGGAGAGATTCGCGGACTCGAGCGGGCGGGCGCTCGAGAGCCGGAGCCGGTGAAGAAGGCCGCCAGGAGGCCCCGCAAGCGGAGAGCGGCGAACGAGGTCTGAATCGGGGTCAGCTCCGGCGGGGTGAGACGGGCGCCCGTGGCGAGGCGAGGCGTCCGGACACGAGGGCCTCGGCCGCGTAGTCGGCGAGGCGCGAGCGCTCCCCCCGGCGCAGGGTGATGTGGGCGCTGTGGCTCCAGCCCTTGAAGCGGTCGACCACGCAGGTCAGCCCCGAGGTCGTTTCGGTGAGCCACGGTGTGTCTATCTGCGCGATGTTCCCGAGGCAGACCACCTTGCTGCCGGGACCGACTCGAGTCAGCAAGGTCCGCATCTGCGCCGGCGTCAGGTTCTGGGCTTCGTCCAGGATGACGTAGCGATCGAGGAAGGTGCGCCCGCGCATGAAGTTCAGCGAGCGTACCTTGATGCGGTGATTGAGCAGGTCCCGGGAAGCCGCGCGCCCGAACGCTCCTTCCCTCTGCGTGCCCTCCAGCACTTCCAGGTTGTCTTCGAGCGCGCCCATCCAGGGCGTCATCTTCTCTTCCTCGGTCCCGGGAAGAAATCCGATGTCCTCTCCTACCGGCACGGTGGCCCGCGTGACCAGGATCTCCCGGTAGCGTCTCCCTTCCAGGGTCTGGGCGAGACCGGCGGCGAGCGCGAGCAGCGTCTTGCCGCTGCCCGCGGCACCGGTCAGCGTGACGAGGTCGACGTGTTCATCGCAGAGGAGGTTGAGCGCGAAGTTCTGCTCACGGTTGCGCGCGTGGATGCCCCACACCGACTCCGCGCCCGGCCGGAAGTTGTGTGCCGCCCTCACCCGTGCGGCGCCGGGCGCCGGCCCGCAGACGATCAGCTCGATGGGTCCGGGACGCTCCCGGAACAGGCACTGGTTGGGCAGCAGGCGATCCGGCCGGGTCGTGAGCAGGCGAAGTCCCTCGTCCTCCGCCTCGCCGCCTCCGTCCGAGACCTCCGCTTCGGGCGGGAGCTCGGCGACTCCGCTGTAGAGCAGGCTCGCGTCTTCGAGCACCTGCTCTTCACGGCAGTCCCGCGCCGAAAGCCCGGCGAGCCTCGCCCTCAATCGCAGATCCGCATCGGTCGAGACCACGGTGACGAGCGCATCCGGGGAGGCTCGTTTGGCCGCGCATGCGGCGGCGAGGACCCGCGATTTCCGGGTGGCGCCGGATTCCGGGGCCTCCTCCCGCGGGAAGAGGATCCGATTCGAGCGGCCGGGCGGTCCGGGGATGGAAAGACCCGCCTCCACATCGAGGTGTCCGGCCCCGGCCGCCAGCTCTTCCAGGTAGGCGGCGGCGGTACGCAGGTTGCGCGCGCGCTCGGTGTCGAGGACACGACTCTCGGGATCCAGCGACTCGACCACCGCGGGCGGCACCAGCAGCGTTTCTTCCCGAAGGCGAAACAGCGCCCCCGGATCGTGCTCGAAAACCGAAGTGTCGAGAACCGCGACCTTGGCGGCACCCGCCATCACGAGGGTCCCTTCACTTCACCGGCGCGATCATCGCATCGAGGTTCAACTCATCGCAGAAGTCCATGAACTCCCCTCGGATCGAGGCTATTGAAAGATCGGAGGGGATGCCGACGGTGAGATGGAGGGCGAACATGGGGGCGCCGGTATGGGGGGCCGGATAGCGATTGGTGTAGACATCCTCGATGTTGATGCTCCGTCTCGCAAAGAAGTCCGAGACTTCGTGCACCACTTCCGCGTGCTCGGGAGCGACCACCTCCACCGCATAGGGGATGAGGCTGCGGGTATCCGCCCTGGCTTCGGTCCGGGTCGAGGAAATGCGCAGCCCGAGCGCGTCCGCCATTCTCGGAAGCGCGCTCTCCAGCTTCGCGATCGCGTTCCAGTAGCCGTTTACCAGCATCAC
This sequence comes from Gammaproteobacteria bacterium, assembly GCA_022824305.1. Taxonomy (GTDB): domain Bacteria; phylum Pseudomonadota; class Gammaproteobacteria; order HK1; family HK1; genus JAJEAD01. The sequence goes on from JAJEAD010000071.1 coordinate 81,935, forward strand.
TACCGCAAACTCGCTGCCCAGCACGCTCATGCGGCTCTCTCCGATGTGGCAGCCGCACTCGAGCACGCCCTGCGATATCGATTCGACGAGTCCTGTGCGGTCCTTGCCGACGGCGGAAATTACCAGGTAGGTCTGCATGCGCTCCGAAGCGTCGGGCCGCCGGCAGGGGGCGGACGAAAACCTTGAACGAAGCCGTTCGAGCACGCTGCGCGGCCCGCGCCGCTTGCTCGCCTGCGGTGGCGCAAAGTAGCATTATCGATCCGAATGAACCAGGGGATACAAGAGATCATGTTCACAGGCAGCAATGTCGCTCTCGTTACCCCGATGCGGGCGGACGGTGTGATCGACGAAGCGGCGCTCGACCGTCTCGTCGAGTTTCACATCGAGAACGGAACGAACGGAATCGTTGCGGTCGGCACGACCGGAGAATCGGCGACTCTCGACGTGGAGGAGCACTGCGCGGTGATAGGCCGGGTGGTGGAAGTCGTCGCGGGTCGGGTCGCGGTGATCGGCGGAACGGGCGCCAACTCCACCGCCGAGGCCATGCACCTGACGAAGCGGGCGAAGGACCTCGGAGCGGACGCCTGCCTGCTCGTCACTCCCTACTACAACAAGCCTACCCAGGAAGGGCTCTACCGTCACTTCCTCGCGGTGAGCGAAGAAGTGGATATTCCGCAGATCCTGTACAACGTTCCGGGACGTACCGCATGCGACATGCTGCCGGAGACGGTGGAGCGCCTCGCCGCACGACCCAACATCGTCGGAATCAAGGAGGCGACCGGTAGTCTGGAGCGTATCCGCGAGCTCCTCGCGCGCTGCGGCGGCGATTTCCTCGTGCTGAGTGGCGAGGACCATCTCTCCCTCGAGACGATGCTCGCCGGCGGTCACGGCGTGATCTCGGTCACCGCCAACGTGGCGCCCGCCGCGATGCGGGAGATGTGCGGTCTGGCCCTTCGCGGCGAAGAGGAGGGCGCGCGTGCGGTCGACGCGCGGCTTCGGGACCTCCATGCGGCGCTCTTCTTCGAATCCAACCCGATTCCCGTCAAGTGGGCCCTGCACGACATGGGCCTCATTCCCCCGGGAATCCGCCTGCCCCTGACTCCCTTGTCCGCGTCGCTGCACGACAGGGTTCGGGAAGCCCGGCTGGGCGCGACGACAGTGCCGGCCTGAAGGTGCGGGCGGAATCGACGAAGGCGCCGTCCCGGGGAGGCCATGATGCTCCGGTGTCCCAGGCCCCGCGAACATCGCGTTGTTGACGTGCCGAGTTCCGGTCGAACCGGAATCGCCGGAACCGGTCATCCATGACACAGAACACGGAGTGCTCTGTCCCTTGAACGCGGATGGGCCGGTCTCGTCACCGGCGGCGCCTTCCTTCAAATCAGTTCCGGCGCGGTGGGTCAAGGCCCGGCGGCGCGGCGCGGGTTTGCGAGATGGGTCGCGCCGGAACGCGGCGCGGGGGGAGCGGGCGCAGCGCCGGCGGCAATCCGCCGGAACCCGGCTGCTCGGCGCGTTGGCGGTGCTCGGCCTGCTCGCGGGCTGCGCCCAGGTCGACGAGCGCCTCGGTGACGTGCTGGCCGGCGGGGAGCCGGACTACAAGTCGAGCAAGCGTCTTCCCTCGCTCGAGGTTCCGCCGGACCTCAGCACCCAGACCATCCAGGACACGATGCAGGTGCCCGCCACCGGAAGCGCCACCTGGTCGGACTATGGCGACGACGCTTCGAAGGAGAGCGATTCTTCCGGGCTGCTCCTGGATTTCGGCAAGGTGCGGGTGGAGCGAAGCGGCGACGAGCGCTGGCTCGTCGTCGATGCCGCGCCGGATGCGGTGTGGCCCCAGGTGAAGGCCTTCTGGCTGCAGCAGGGGTTCGCCATCGAGGTGGACGAGCCCGGCATCGGCATCATGGAGACGGACTGGGCGGAAGAGCGTACAAGCTTCCCCGGGGGAATCTTCGGACGCCTCCTCGGAGAGCTCTCCACCGCGCTCACCGGGGCCGCGGTCCGCGACAAGTTCCGTACCCGACTCGAGCGCGGCGCAGAGAGCGGAGTCACCGAGATATTCATCTCCCATCGCGGCGCGGAGGAGGTCGGTCCGCCCGAGACTCGTGCAAACGTGCTGAGCGGCGCGGATGCGCGGCGCGTCTGGCAGCCCCGCACCGCCGATCCGGAGCTCGAAGCGGAGATGCTCACGCGCATGATGGTGTTCTTCGGGGTGCAGAAGGATCGGGCCACGCAGATCATGGCGGAGGTGCCGGAGCGTCCGGCCCGCGCGCGCATCGTCAAGGACAGCAGCGGCGGCTCGGTGCTCTCCCTGGACGACGACTTCGCCCGCGCCTGGCGACGCACGGGACTCGCCCTGGACCGGATCGGCTTCACGGTCGAGGACCGGGATCGTTCGCAGGGTCTGTACTTCGTGCGCTACGCGGACCCCGACCGGGAACTCGAAGGAGAGGAGGGCTTGCTGAGCCGGCTCGCGTTCTGGCGCGACGAGCCGAGTCCGGAGGTCGGCGACTACCTCATCAACCTGATCGGAGGCGACGAGGCCACTCAGGTCATCGTGCTCGACACCGACGGGGAACGGAGCGTGAGCGGGACCGCGGACCGCATCCTCGGCCTCCTCCTCGAGCAGCTCAAGTAAGGAGAGCCGGCCGCCACCCGTCTTCCCCCGCGAGGCGCCATGCCGGGACGGCCCGGCGGGAACGGGTCGGGGAGGCTACTTTCGGGCGTGGCGAATCAGGCGCTTGCGGCGACGCCGCTGGCGCTCGCTCAGTTCGTTCCTGCGGCCCTGATAAGGGTTCTCCCCGGTGCGGAACTCGACCAGCAAGGGGGTGCCGCGGAGCGCGAATCGCCGGCGAAAGGCGCCGGCAAGGTATCGCCGGTACGCCTCCGGCACCGCTTCGGTCTGGTTTCCGTGCACGATGAGGCGTGGCGGCGCCGCGCCGCCCTGGTGGGCGTAGCGCAGCCGAATGCGCCGGCCCCGCACCATCGGAGGGGGATGGCGGGCCACCGCTTCCTGCAGCGCCCGGGTGAGCTCCCCCGTGGGGAAGCGGGTGTGGGCGGCGCGATGCGCGGCCACCGCCGAGTGGAGCAGGGCCTTGACGCCGTGTCCCTGTCGCGCCGACATGAAGTGCAGGTACGCGAATTCGGCAAACGTGAAGCGGCGCTCGAGCTCGCTCCGCACGCGCCGGCGTTGCGTTTCGCTCAGGCAATCGCACTTGTTCACGCCGATCGCCAGCGCCCGGCCCGCCTCGATCACGTGTCCGAGCAGGCGGGCATCCTGCTCGGACACGCTCTGCGTCGCATCGAGGAGGAGAACCACCGCGTCGCTCGAGTGGATCGCTTCGAGCGCCTTGATCACGCTGAACTTCTCGACCGCTTCGCTGACCCGGCTGCGCCTGCGGATCCCGGCGGTGTCGATCAGGGTGCAGGAGAGGGATCCGAGCCGAATCGGTATCTCCACGCTGTCACGCGTGGTGCCGGGTTGCTCGTGAGCGACGACTCGCTCCTCTCCGGCGCAGCGATTGATGAGAGTGGACTTGCCGACGTTGGGGCGCCCCACCACCGCGATGCGCGGACCGGCCACGGACTCGCGGGGCGCCGGCGCCTCGGGCGCAGGGAACAGAGAGGCGAGGGCGTCCCCGAGCCTTCCGATGCCCGAGCGATGGGCGGCCGATATGCCGATGGGATCGCCGAGCCCGAGGGCGTGGAACTCGAGCAGCGGGGTGCCGCGCTCCAGGCCGTCCATCTTGTTGCCCACCACCAGCACTCGCGCGCACTCCCGGCGGGTGAGCTCGGCCAGCTCCCGGTCGCCGGTGGTCAGGCCCTCGCGGGCGTCGAGGAGCAGGATTGCAACGTCGGCTTCCTCGAGAGCGCGCCGGGACTGTCTCGACACCAGGGCCTCGAAGCCGCGGGCGCCGACATCGAGTCCGCCGGTGTCGACGACGATGAAGGGGTGTCCGGGTTGCCGGACCACGCCGTACTGCCGGTCCCTCGTCACTCCCGGCACGTCGGCGACGACCGCCCGGCGAGAGCGGGTCAGGCAGTTGAACAAGGTCGACTTGCCCACGTTGGGGCGGCCGACGATGGCGACGACGGGGAGCATTCTCGGGCTCGATTTCCAGCTAAGGCAGTACGAGCGCGCTCAAGGTCCCCCCGCGGTCCAGCACGTAGACCGTGTCGCCCGCGGCAACGGGGGGTGCGAGCACGCCGTCCTTCACCCGGATTCGGGCCGCGAAGTGTCCGTCCTCGCGTCGGAGCCAGTGCACGTAGCCTTCCGCATCCGCCACCACCACGTAGGCGTCGAATCCCAACGGAGCTCCGAGCTCCCTTCCTTCCATGCGCTGCTGACGCCACAGGGATGCGCCGCTCGAACGGTCGAAGGCCCACACATGGCTCATTTCGTCGCTGACGAAGAGGCTCCGGCGATCCAGTCCCATGCCGGCATGGGAGGACAGCTCGCGGCGCCACAGCACGGCGCCGAGTCTCGCGTCGAGGGCGGTGACCTGCCCCTGGAAGGTGACCACGTACACCGTATCGTCCGCCACCAGGATGTCCGCGTCGATGTCCACGATGCGTTCCAGCTCGGAACGCCCGCTCGGCACCGCCACGGCGCTCGCCCATCGAAGCTGCCCGTCGGAGAGCGAAATCGACACCACCCTGCCTCCGTCGAAGCCCGCGATGACCGCGTCCTCGAAGAGCGCGGGAGCGCCGCTGCCTCGCAGTGTGAGGACCGGCATCGTGCGGTCGTAGACCCAGATGCGGCTGCCGTTCCGGCTCGAGAGTCCGAACAGCTTGCCGTCCCCGGTGCGCACCACCACCACCCCCGGCGCCACCAGCGGGGGCGCGAGTACCTCGCTGGAGACCCGTGCCCGCCACAATGGCGTGCCCTGACCGGCATCGAGCGCGATGACTTCGCCGTCGAGCGTGCCCACCGCCACGAGTCCATCGCCGGCGCCCGGTCCGCCGGAGACGGGCGCATCGGTCTCGGCTCTCCATACCCGGTCTCCGGTCAGGGCGTCGCACGCGGTGACCTCGCCGTCGTGACCGGCGGCGATGATCAGGCCTCCGACGGGAAGCGCTCGCAGCTTCAGGAAGCGGTCGTCGACCCCGGATCCGATTCGGCAGCGCCAGAGCCTCTCCACTTCGACCGAGGCCTCGAAGTCCACCAGGTCGGAAGGTTCCAGCGCGTGATCCTCTCCTCCCGCGAGCCGATCGGTCACTCCGCACGCCGTGAGGCCTGCCGCGAGCAGGCCGAGGACGACACATCTGGTCCGTCTGCCGGCGCTCATCGTCCCCGCCTCTTCTTCAGGGGATCTGCGTGTGCCCGAGGTCGTCGAGCTTCATCCGTACTCTCGCTCGGGAGGAGGGCAGCGCATGCTCGCTCGCGAGCACCGTCCGCCAGGCGGCACGCGCTTCCTCCGCCTCACCCCGCGCGAGAAGAATGTCGCCCCGAAGCTCACCCGCCACCGCGTCGAAGGCGCCCGGTCGAACCCTCCCGAGCGCCTCGAGCGCGGATTCAGGGTCCTCTTCGTCCAGGAAGACCCGCGCGAGCCGAATCCGGGCGAGATCCCGGTACCCGGGTCGGGACGCGTTCTCTTCGATCCATGTGAGGCGGCTCCGCGCCTCGTCCCAATCTCCCAGCGTCGACGCGCTCGCGGAGGCGAAGAATGCCGCGAGCGTCGCGTATCCGCTTTTCGGGAACTCCTCGAGCAGGTGTGCGGCGCGGCTGCGGGCCTCCTCGTGACGGTCGCCGGCCGCTGCCGCCACTACGCTTGCGTAGATGTCCGAAGCCTCTTCGGCACGGCGCTCCTGGTGACTCTGCCACGCGTTCCACCCGACGATGCCGCCGAGCCCGAGCACCGCGCCCGCGACGATGGTGAGGCCGTACTCCTTCCACCACGTCTTGAGCTTTGCTACGTCTTCGTCTTCCGCCATGTTGTCCTCATCCGCGCAGGAATTCGGCGAGCGCGCTCTGCCGCATCGATCGCTGCTCGCTCTCGTCGCGCAGCGCCTTCACGCCGACCCGCGCGTCGCGAACCTCGGCATCGCCCAGGATGAGCGCGTAGCGCGCCCCGCTGCGATCCGCCCGCTTGAGCTTCGTGCGGAAGCTGCCCCCGGCGGCATCGACGGTGAGCGAGAGGGAATCCACGCGATCGCGCAGCGTCTCCGCAAGGCGGTGCGCCTCGCGCTGCGCCTCCCCTCCCACCGCGACCAGATAGGCGTCCGGGCACGGCGGCGGGGGCGCGAGGGACTGCTGCTCGAGCAGGGCGACGATGCGCTCGAGGCCCATCGCGAACCCGGTCGCGGGCGCGCCGGACCCCCCGATGTCTTCGATGAGATGGTCGTAGCGTCCCCCGCCGCATACCGCGTTCTGGGCGCCCAGCTCCTCCGTCTGCCACTCGAAGACCGGACCGGTGTAGTAGTCGAGGCCCCGCACCAGGCGCGCGTTCAGAGTCCATGAGGTTCCCGCGCGGTCCAGCATGTCCGTCAGGCCTTGCAGGTGCGCAGCACTCTCATCGTCGAGGAAATCCGTGATCCGCGGTGCGCAGTCGATGAGTTCCTGCATCGCAGGGTCTTTCGAATCCAGGATGCGCAGCGGATTGGTGGCGAGGCGCCTCTCGCTGTCCTCGTCCAGGCGGTCGCGGTGATGAGCGAAGTAGCGTACCAGCGCATCCCGGTAACGCGCCTGCGAAGAGCGCGAGCCGAGTGAATTGAGTTGCAGGCGCAGGCGTCCGAGACCCAGGCGAGCGAAGAGCCGGGCGCAGATGAGAATCAACTCGGCGTCGACGTCGGGGCCGGAGAATCCGAGCGCTTCCACGTCGAGCTGGTGGAATTGCCGGTACCTTCCCTTCTGCGGTCTCTCGTAGCGGAACATCGGACCGATGGTCCAGATGCGCTGGCCGCCCGCGCGCAACCAGCCGTGCTCGACCGCGGCGCGCACACAGCTCGCGGTGCACTCCGGGCGCAGGCTGAGGCTGTCGCCGTTGCGGTCGGCAAAGGTGTACATCTCCTTCTCGACGATGTCGGTCGCTTCTCCGACCGATCGGCGGAACAGCTCGGTGCGCTCGACCAGCGGCGGCCGCATTTCGCGATATCCGTAGCACCGGAGCACCTCGCGGGCAGTCGCTTCCACGAAGTGCCACGTCGCGCTCTCGGTGGGGGAAATGTCGTTCATCCCCCGCACGCCCGTGATCCTGCTCATCGGGTCGGCCCTTTCGTGCCCGGCGTCATCCACCGTCAGGCGCGGGCTCGCCCTCGCCGGCCGGCTGCGCGTCGCTCTCGGCGTCGGCGTCGGCGTCGGCGTCGCGGGCCGGAGTACGGGTCACCTCCGGAGGACTTCCACCGACGCTGAAGCGGGCCACTCCCCGCGTCACGAATGAATCGAATTCGATGGGCGTGCCGTTGTAGCGCACCTCCACGCCGTCGGAGTTGCCGAGCACCACCCGGATCGGACCCCGACCGCTCAGGCTCAACTGCTCTCCGGGTTGCGCCAGTCCATAGAACAGGCGCTCGTCGTCGCGGTCGTAGACCTCCAGCCAGCATTCGACGGTGAAGCTCATTTGCAGGCGGTCCGCGGAAGCGTCCGAGACGAACGAAACGTCTTGCTCGGCAGCGGGCGCAGACGGTGTGGGCTCCACGGAGACATCGGCGCTTTCGGAGACTGCGCTCGGGGCGGGCGATTCGGAGGGTGTCTCCGCCAGGGGCGCCTCCGCGTTCGCCTCCGGGGCGGAAGTCTCTCCGCCTGGGACCTCCGGCTCCGATGCCGCCGCGTCCGCGGGCAGGTCCTCGGCAGGCTCCGCTTCGCCTTCCGCCGGCAGGGCGAACGCGGCGACTTCGCCCGTGGATCCGAGCGCTTCCGCGCTGTCATTCTCGCCTGCCGCGATTCCGGATTCTGCTGCGAGCGCGAGCGTTTCCGCCACCGGCGCCTCCGTCTCCCCGGGCGATGCCGATTCCGTTCCGCTCGCGACGGAAGCGACGGCCTGCGTATCGGGCTCCAATGCCCCTGCGGCGGGTGCGCGGGTCTCGGGCGATGCTTCCGCCTCGACGGGCGTGACGGTCTCTTCCTGGAGCTCCGCGGCCTGCTCCGAGGCGGGAGGCGCCGCGCTCTGCGCCTCCGGCGCTTCCTGGGGCACGATTGCGGACTCTTCTTCCGGGAGGGACGAATCTCCCGCAAATGGGGTATCGAAGCGCACCGGCGCGAAGTCCTGACTTCTCCACCACAAGACCACCAGCACGATCAACGCCGCCACCACGATGTACGTGACCAGGCGGATGGGAAAGTCGCCGCCGTGCACCCGGGACTTCTCCGAGATGTCGGCCACCAGAGAAGGGGGGGCCAGGTCGCGCTGCTCGAAGGCCCGGACAATCGGTTCGGGGTCGAGGTCGAGCAGGCGGGCGTAGCCCCGCAGGTAGCCGCGCACGAAGGTGGGCGCAGGGAGCTGGTCGTAGTCGTCGGCCTCGAGAGCGAGGATGACCCGGCTGTCGAGATGCATGTGGGTGGCGATCTCGTGCACCGAAGTGCCGGCCGCCTCGCGCGCGCTGCGGAGCTGCTCGCCCGGCCCGCGCAGAACCGGGATCGTGGCGACCTCGTCCAGGTCGTGAGATTGTGGCGGGGTGGTCATGGTCCCGGGACGTGGCCAGGGGGAGTCGACCCATCCGCGGCTCGCAGCTTGCGCATGCGCCGGCTGCGGGGAAGCACGCGGCCGGCCAGCTGCCCGCAGGCGGCATCGATGTCCGCGCCCCGCGTCCGGCGGGTGATGGTCATCAGACCTTCCGCGAGAAGGATGTTGCGAAACGCCTCCACCGATTCGACCCGGGAGCGCCGATAGCCCGACCCGTCGAAGGAATTGAAGGGAATCAGGTTCACCTTTGCGGGAATGCCTCGCAGCCGTCGCGCCAGAAGCCGGGCGTGAACGGGAGAATCGTTGATGCGATCGAGCATCGCGTACTCGAAGGTGATCCTCTCCCGGGGGAGGCCGCGCAGGTACTCGCGGCAGGCCTCGAGCAACTCTCCGATGGGGTAGGTTCGGTTCAGGGGCACGAGCTCGTCGCGCAGATCGTCATCGGGGGCATGCAGGGAGACGGCCAGGCTCACCGGACAGCGCTCCTTGAGCTTGCGGATTCCGGGCACGACCCCCGCGGTGCTCAGCGTGACGCGCTTGGCGGCGAGACCGAAGGCGCAGTCGTCCAGCATGATCTCCAGCGCGTTTACGACATTCTCGAAGTTGAGCAGGGGTTCACCCATTCCCATGAATACGACGTTCGAAATCGCCGGCGTGGAAGGTGGCGCGTCGAGGAGCCGCGCGCGCGCGGCATGGAGCTGGCCGACGATTTCGGCGGTGTCGAGATTCCGGTTGAAGCCCTGTCGGGCCGTGGCGCAGAACGAGCAGTTCAGCGCGCAGCCGACCTGCGAGGAGACGCAGAGGGTGCCGCGGGGCGGGTCCGGGATGTACACCGACTCCACGGAATTGCTCTCGTCGAGATGAAACAGCCACTTGCGGGTTCCGTCGCGGGAAATCGCCTCGTGCCCGATTCGCAACGTACGAGCTTCGAAGTTCCGGGAGAGGCGGCTGCGAAGGTCCTTGCGAAGGTCGGTCATGCTCTCGAAGTCGAGCACGTCCCGGTGGTAGATCCATTTCATGATCTGGCCCGCACGGTAGCGGGCGATACCCATCTCCTCGAGCGCCTGCTCCCATCCGCGGCGGCTCGTGCCGAGCTGCTGCGGCCGGCGGGAGACGCGCGAGGGGCGCGTTTCGGGGTGTGATGCGACCTTCATCTGCTCCGGCTTCAGCGCGTGCGGGGGCAGATCTCCCCGGCGCCGAAGAAGAAGGCGATTTCCGCGGCCGCGGTCTCCGGCGCGTCGGACCCGTGCACCGCATTCTCGGTCACTGCGGTAGCGAAATCGGCGCGCAGGGTGCCGGGCGCGGCCTCCGCCGGATTGGTGGCGCCCATGACTTCCCGATTGCGCTCGATCGCGTTCTCGCCTTCGAGAACCTGGACCATGACCGGCCCGGAAATCATGAAATCGACCAGCTCCCCGAAGAAGGGACGCTCGCTATGCACGGAGTAGAAGGCCTCGGCCCGGTCACGCGTGAGGTGCAGCATCCTGGCCGCGACGATGCGCAGGCCGGCCTCCTCGAAGCGGGAGTAGATTGCGCCGATGTGATCTCCCGCCACCGCGTCGGGCTTGATGATGGAGAGGGTCTGCTCTGTCGCCATGAGTCTATTGTCTCCGGCCCGCAGGAGCCGGCCCGGCAGGCGCTTCCGGGGAAGTGATGCCGCGGTCGGCGGGCAGAGAAGGGGAGGAATTCAGATGCCGAAGCTCTCGCCGCAGCCGCAAAGGCTCCTGACGTTGGGGTTCTCGTAGCGAAATCCCTCGTTCAGGCCTTCCTGGGCGAAGTCGATCGTCATGCCGTCGAGGTAGGAGAGGCTGGCCGAATCCACGAGTACCTTTACTCCCCGGTCTTCGAAGACCGCATCGTCGCTTCGCACCGCGTCGGCGAGCTCCACGACGTAGGCGAATCCCGAGCAACCGGTCTTCTTCACGCCGACACGCATTCCGACACCGCCCTCCTTCGAAAGGAAGTGCCTGATCCGGTCCGCGGCCGATTCGCTGAGATTTATCGCCATGTCGCTTGACCCTGAATTATGCACCACCACGCCCGATCACGGTGAACTGAATCCGGCATGGCAATGCGCGTCGGAGGAAATGCAATACTACCGCCGTGCCCGGTGGCGGACGCGGCGTCGGGCACCGCGCCTCCGCACGCCGAGAGCGCCGGAACCCGTTGAGCAGGGCATGCTCGGCCTCGGCTCCGGCACCTATACCGAAACCGTGACTTCGACCCTCACGCCGTCCTGGCGTCGGGCCACCTCGCGCACCCGCCGCCGCTCCACGAGCTTGGCGAGATCGATGTCGCTCAGGAATCGATGGATCTGCTGGCTCAAATCCTGCCAGAGATCGTGCGTGAGGCAGCGCTCTTCACCCTGGCAGTTCTCGAGCCCGCCGCAACGGGTCGCGTCGACCGGTTCGTCCACCGCGCAGATGACATCCGCCACCGCGATGTCCGTCGCGTCTCGACCCAGTCGGTAGCCGCCGCCCGGGCCCCGGCAGCTGGTCACCAGGCCTTCGCGCCGCAGGCGCGCGAAGAGCTGCTCGAGGTAGGAGAGAGAGATCCCCTGCCGCTCGGCGATGTCGGCGAGCGCAATCGGGTCACCGTGCTGATGAAGCGCCAGATCGAGCATCGCGGTCACCGCGTATCGCCCCTTGGTGGTCAGTCGCATCGCCGCAGACCGGATTGCGAGAGGTGTAGCCGACAAAGGGTACGAATCACGGTGGTGCAGTCAAGCTGGAGTCAAGGCCCGGGCGCGGGCGCGTCCTGCCGGCGGAGCTTCGTCAACCTCCGGGGCGAAGGGCATCGAGCTGGCCGCGCAGCCGCCCCAGCGCGTCCGAGAGCTCGCGGGCCCGCACGCGTTCTCTGGCCACCACCTCCGACGGCGCCCTTGCGACGAACTGCGCGTTCCCGAGCTTGCCTTCGCTGCGTTTCAGTTCGCGGGCCTGGCGGTCGATCTCCCGGCCGAGTCGCATCCGCTCCGCCTCGATGTCGATGAGGCCCTCGAGCGGGATCAGCAGCTTCATGCCTCCCAGAAGGGCGGTCGCCGCCTGCGGCGCCGACTCGTCGCCGGGAAGCCGGTCGATGCCGGCGAGGCCGCCTCCCGATACGAGGTAACGCCGATGGACGTCGAGGAACGAGCGCTCGCGCGGACCCGCGTTCTGTACCAGCACCGGGATCCGAAGGCCGGGCCGGATGTTCATCTCCCCGCGGATGCGGCGCACCGCGCGGATGAAGTCCTGGACCCAGCACATTTCCCGGAGCGCTTCTTCGTCGATCAGGGCGGGCTCCGGGTGCGGATAGGGCTGGCGCATGATGGTCTCGCGTTGGAGCCCCGCGGCCGGGGCAACGCGCTGCCACAGCTCTTCCGTGATGAAGGGGATGAGGGGATGGGCGAGGCGGAGCAGCGACTCGAGGACCCGCACCAGGGTGATCCGGGTGCCGCGTCGCGCCGCGTCGCTCGCGCCCGGATTCGTCAGCGTGGTCTTGGAGAGCTCCAGGTACCAGTCGCAGTACTCGTTCCAGGTGAACTCGTATATGGCCTGCGCGGCGAGGTCGAAGCGATAGGCATCCACCGCATCGCGCACGCTCGACACGCTCGCCTGCAGGCGGGACACGATCCACCGGTCGGCGAGGGAGAGTTCGCAGGGTGTGCCCGGGTTGCCGGTGCTCCCCGTCTCGACGTTCTGCAGCACGAAGCGCGCCGCGTTCCAGAGCTTGTTGCAGAAGTCGCGGTATCCCTGGATGCGGCCGAGATCGAAACGGATGTCCCGGCCCTGGGTAGCGAGCGAGCAGAACGTGAAACGCAGCGCGTCGGTGCCGTAGGCGGGGATTCCGTCGGGAAACTGCCGGCGGGTGGCCGATATGATGCGCGGCGCGAGCTGAGGTTGCATGAGGCCGGTGGTGCGCTTGGCAATGAGCTCGTCGAGTCCGACCCCGTCGCAGAGGTCGAGGGGATCGAGGATGTTGCCCTTCGACTTCGACATCTTGTTGCCGTCCGCGTCGCGAACGAGGCCGTGGATGTAGATCTCCCGAAAGGGCGCGTCCTGCATGAACTTGAGCCCGAACATGATCATCCGGGCGACCCAGAAGAAGATGATGTCGAAGCCGGTAACCAGCACCGTGGTCGGGTAGAAGGTGCGCAGCCTCGCGTTGTCCTTTGGCCAGCCGAGCGTGGAGAAGGGCCAGAGGGCAGCGGAGTACCAGGTATCGAGCACGTCCGGATCCTGGCGCAGCGGGGCATCATCGGGCATGCCGTACCTTTGCCGCACCTCTTCCTCGCTTCGCCCGACGTACACGTTCCCGTTCGGGTCGTACCACGCGGGAATCCGGTGTCCCCACCAGATCTGGCGGCTGATGCACCAGTCCTGGATGTTCCGCATCCACTCGAAGTAGGTCTTCGCCCAATGCCCGGGCACGAATCGGATTGCGTCGCTTTCGACGGCTTCTATGGCGGGCTCGGCGAGGGGCCCGGCCCTGACGAACCACTGATCCGTCAGATAGGGCTCGATCACGGACTGGGACCGGTCGCCCCGAGGCACGACGTGACGGTGGGCTTCGACTTTCTCGACCAGCTCCCGGGCTTCGAGGTCGGCGACGATGCGCTCACGTGCCGTGAAGCGTTCGAGCCCACGATAGCGCGACGGAGCGTTGTCGTTGATGCATGCGTCCGGAGTGAAGATGTTGATCCGCTCGAGCGCGTGGCGCTCACCCGTTCGGTAGTCGTTGAAGTCGTGCGCCGGGGTGATCTTGACGCAACCGCTGCCGAAAGCGGGATCCACCATTTCATCGGCGATGATCGGAATCCGGCGGTGGACCAGTGGCAGGTCGATTTCCCTGCCTACGAAGGCGCGGTAGCGCTCGTCATCGGGATGCACCGCGACCGCGGTGTCGCCCAGCATCGTTTCGGGGCGGGTCGTGGCGACGCTAAGGTTCGCGCTCCCGTCGGAGAGGGGGTAGCGGATGTGCCAGAGGAAAGCGTCCTCCTCTTCCGCCACCACCTCGAGATCGGAGATCGCGGTGCGCAACACCGGATCCCAGTTGACCAGTCGGCTGCCCCGGTAGATCAGGCCCTCGTCGTAGAGACGGACAAAGGTCTCGACCACCGCCTCGGACAGCCCCTCGTCCATGGTGAAGCGCTCGTTGGGCCAGTCCACGGAAGCGCCCATTCGCCGCAGCTGCCGGCTGATGGCGCCGCCGGACACCGCCTTCCACTTCCACACCCGATCGATGAACCCCTCTCGCCCGATGTCCTGGCGCGTCAGCCCCTCCGCGTTGAGCTGGCGTTCCACCACCATCTGGGTGGCGATCCCCGCGTGGTCGCTGCCCGGCTGCCAGAGGGTGTTGCGTTCGCACATCCGGTGGTAGCGCGTCAGGGCGTCCATGATGGTGTCCTGGAATGCGTGTCCCATGTGCAGGGTGCCCGTGACGTTGGGCGGCGGAATCATGATGCAGTAGGGCTCGCCGCTTCCGGCGGGGGCGAAGTAGCCCCGCTCCTCCCAGGTGCGGTACCACCGCTGCTCGATGCGAGCGGGGTCGTAGGTCTTGTTCATGACGTCGTCAGCCAACGGGGAAACCTCGAGCGTGAGCGTGCGGGAACGACTGGAGCGGGGCTAATCGCGCCGCGGTGGCGTCTCGGACGCGGCAAGGGAGGAGACGATCTCGGGCAGGACGATCTCGATGTGGTTTTGCACTTCCCGGCGGATCTCCTCGCCGACACGAGCGAGCGCCGCCTCGAGGCGCGCATTCATGATGATCTCGAGCTCGCTGGCAAGGCGCTGGGCAGTGGCCTGGTAGAGAGCGGAATCCCAGCTCTCCTCCTCCGCCCCCCCCACCGGCGCGAGGGGGTCTCCCAGGGCGCTTTCCGGGGGAACGGCGAACTCGTACGCGGAATCGAACTCCGGGCCGGTGCGCGGCGCGGTTCCCGGCGGCGCGTCCTTCGAGCCCGGGGTCGTGGCGCCGTGTGGCCCGAGCATGTCCTCGAGATTGTCCAGGGCTTCGTGCAGTGGAGCGTCAGCGCCGCCCTTCTCTTCGCTGCGATCGTCGTCGCCGGGGTTCTGGTTCATCAGAGCGTGAGCGCCGCGGGCCGCAATGTTTCACCGACATCTTCGCGCGCTGGCGACGAAGATCGGTGAAACACCGGGGCCGGGGAAGCGTGAACATGGAATGTGCGGGGATCGGGGGACTTCAGGATCAGCGCCGGGGCCTGGTGCCTGCGGACCGGGTCGGGGAGCGCCGGAACGCCCGGCATCGCCCTTCGTTCGTGAACCTCATCATGCATCGCAAGTGTTGCGCGCCGGGAACGGAGCACGGCTCAAAGGGAGTGGGAATCGAGTGCGCAGCCGGTTTCGCGGTAATGCCGGTAGCGCGTCCGGCCCGCAGCCCGGCTCTGTGGATCGGCGCCGACTATCTCGGCGATTCTCGCGCTGCCTTCGGCCCACAAGGGTACGTTCTCGTCGAGATTAATCAACACGTCGAAGGGAGTGTCCGGGACCTCGCCGCATCCGATTCTCACCGGATCCCGGGGATCGGAATCCGGTCCGGCCCGACTGTGGGGAACGAAGCTGTCGTCGCGGAATGTCCACAGCATCTGATCCAGCGTCACCGCCTGCTCTCGAGAGGCGGCATTGATGAATACGCGGTTCCCGAGCCGGAACGCCTTGTCCGCGATCCGGCAGGCGGTGGCCAGCGCTGCGGCCGGCTCCGGCCGGGAAACGACGTAGAAGTCGACTTTGCTCAAGCTGCGGGTTTGGATCGCGAATCCTCGCAACGGTCCAGCAGGTACTGCACCAGCAGGCGCACCGGTCTGCCCGTGGCTCCCTTCTGCTTTCCGCTGCGCCAGGCCGTACCTGCGACGTCGAGGTGGGCCCATCGGAATGCCCCGGCGAAGCGTGCGAGGAAGGCGGCCGCGGTGACCGCGCCCGCTTCGCGTCCCCCCACGTTCGCGACATCCGCGAAGTTGCTCTCGAGCGCTTCCGCGTACTCGGGCCAGAGCGGCATCGCCCACGCGCGGTCGCCTGCGAACTCGCCGGCGCCGAGCAGATCCTGAGCTAGCTCCGGGTCGTTGCTGAACAGGCCGCTCGCGTGGGCGCCGAGCGCTATGACGCAGGCCCCGGTGAGGGTCGCGATGTCGATGACCGCCTCCGGTTTGAATCGGCTCGCGAAGGTAAGGGCATCGCAGAGAATCAGGCGCCCCTCGGCGTCGGTGTTGAGAACCTCGATGGTCTGTCCGGACATGCTCGTGACGATGTCGCCCGGCTTGGTCGCGCTTCCTCCCGGGAGATTCTCGGTTGCCGGAGCCAGCGCGATCAGGTTCATCGGCAGTCCCAGGCTCGCTACCGCCTCCACCGCTCCGAAGGCCGAGGCGGCTCCGCACATGTCGAACTTCATCTCGTCCATCGCCCCGGCGGGCTTGATGGAGATTCCTCCCGAATCGAAGGTCACGCCCTTTCCCACGAGCACGGTCGGAGCCTGGGAGCGAGGCGCTCCGCGATACTGCATCTCAATCAGGCAGGCGGGCTCCCGGCTGCCCCGGGCGACGGAGAGCAGGCTGCCCATGCCGAGACGCTCGAGCTCCGCCTCGTCACGCACTGTCGTCTCCACCGCATCGTGGCGGGCGGCCAGTTGCCTGGCCTCATCGGCAAGAAACGAAGGGGTGCAGATGTTTCCCGGCAGGTTGCCGAGATCCTTGGCGAGGCGCACGCCCTGCGCGATCGCGGCGCCATCCTCGAGCGCGGCCGGGACCGCCTCGGGGTCTTCGTCCGCCGGAAACGAAAGCACCTTGAGGCGCGTGGCCGGCCGCTTGGCGTCACTCTTGCAGCGCTCGAAGCGGTACACGCTTTCGAGCGCGGTTTCCACGCTCTGCCGCGTCGCCCAGTACCGCGAGCGGTTCGCGACCGCGACCTCGTCGAGGTAGCAGCATGCCCTGCGCGCTCCGGCCGAGCCCAGCGCGTTCATGGCCGCCCGGGTCGCGCGCCGGTAGTCTGCTTCGGATACCGTCCTGGACTTTCCGCAACCGACCACCAGCACCCGCCTCGCGCGGCAGCCGGGAATGTCGTTCAGAACGACGGTTCTGCCGGCATCCCCGCGAAATCCGCTCGACCCGAGCCACTGCGACAGAACGCCGTTCGACGCCGCTTCGATGCTCTGCGCCGAAGGGCTCAGTCGGCGCGGTCCGTGGGCGGCGACCACGACGCAATCCCCTCGTTGGCGGTGTGCCGGCGCGTTGGTAATCTTGAATTCCATGATCCGAAAGACTTCCTCGTAAGCGTGGCTCGGAAAGCGACCGGCCCGATTCCCCGCACCGCGCCCGACGTCGACCCGGCCTCTCCTCGCTGCGCACCCCGTGACGGGAGTCGCGTGCGGATGCCCGACCCGAGCTGCGGCCCCGGTCTCCCACCCGAGGCGGGCGGGCGGGCACTGCCGCGCCGACCGCAGTGTATTCATTTGTCCGGATGGGCGCAAAAGGACCCTCCGGCGCTTTCCCGGGACTCCTGAACGGTGGTCGTCAGCCGATATCTCGTTCGCGAAATCGGGAGCACCCTGCTCGCGGTGCTCGCCGTGCTTCTGCTCGTCTTTGCCGCAAGCAGGTTCGTTCGCCTGGTAGCGGAGGCGGCCGCGGGACGGCTTCCCGCCGACGTGGTCTTTCCTCTCGTCCTCGTGAAGCTCAGCGTCGGACTGCCCATACTCCTGCCGCTCTCGTTCTTCGTAGCGGTGCTTCTCGCCCTGGGGCGCCTTTACCGGGACAGCGAAGTGGTGGCAATGGCGGCGGGCGGAATAGGGGTTGCCCACGTCGCGCGGATGGTGATGCCGCTCGCCGTGCTGCTCGTGGCCATCGTCGCCGCGCTCTCCTGCTTCGCGTCGCCCCGGCTCGCTTCTCTCGAGGATTCGCTCACCGCGCGAGCCCGCGGCGAGGCGCAGGTGACGAACCTGCTCCCGGGGAGCTTCAACAAGTTCGGCGGCAGCGGGATCGTGTACGTGGAGTCCATAGACGAGGACCGGCGCACCATGCGCAACGTGTTCGTGAGAGTTGCCGGATCGGAGCGGGACGAGGTGGTGACGGCCGAGCGGGCCTACCAGTCCAACCGGGGCTCCGCCGGCGAGCGCTTCATGGTGCTCGAGAACGGACGACGCTATTCCGGAACGCCGGGTCGGGCCGACTTTGCGACGACGCGCTTCGAGCGACACGCGGTGCGCCTGGATGCGGTGATGCGCTTCTCCGAGAGGAGCTCTCTCGACGCCGTGCCCACTTCCGGTCTGTGGCGCTCGTCGGACCCGCAGCATGCGGCGGAGCTGCAATGGCGACTCTCGCTTCCCGTTTCCGCGGCCCTGCTCGCGCTGCTTGCGGTGCCGCTCGCGCGAACCGGACGGCGCCAGGGTCGCTACGCCAAGCTTCTGATTGCAGTGGTGCTCTACTTCACGTACAGCAATGGACTGGGCATCACCCGGAACCTGGTGGAGCGTGGAGAGCTCTCGGCCTGGATCGGGATGTGGCCGGTGCACGCAGCGATCCTGGCGGTAGCGGTGGCGATGCTCGGGCGACAGGGGAGCCGGCGCCGATACCGCATCGTGCCCCGAGGCGCGGGACCGGGCTTCATGACCGGGTAGGGGACGCGGTGCGCTTCATCCCGCTGAAGATCTTCGAGCGCTATGTCGCGGTCCATGTCGTGGCCGCGACCCTGCTGTCCCTGCTCGTGCTTCTCGCGTTGTTTCTCTTCGTCAGCGTGGTCGATGACCTCGGCGACGTCGGCAAGGGGGACTACACCGTGCTGCGTTCGCTCGAGTACGTCGCGCTGAGCGCGCCGCGACTCGCCTTTTCCCTCTTCCCCGTCGCCGCCGTCATCGGCACCCTGCTCGGGCTCGGGCTGATGGCGGCCAACTCGGAGCTGGTGGTGCTGCGCGGGGCCGGCGTCTCGGTGGCGGAACTCGTCGGCGCGGCGATGAAGGCGGCCGCCTTGCTCATGATTGCAGTGCTCCTCGTGGGGGAGTTCGTTGCGCCCTTTTCCGAGCGCATCGCCGAGCAGCGGCGCGCGAGCGCGCATGCCGGATACGCAGTCAGTGAGGATGGCGCGGGGTTCTGGGCACGGGACGGCAACAGCTTCATCAACGTGCGCGGCCTGAACCCCGGAGAGCGAATGGAGGAGCTCTTCATATACGAGTTCGACGATTCGCGCCGCCTTCGCGTCGCGACCCATGCGGCCGAGGCGACCTACCGGGAGGGCCGGTGGCACCTGGTGGGCATCGCCCAGACGCGTTTCGATGGCGATCGGGTGACGGGGCGCAGCCTGGAAAGGGCCCGCTGGGATTCGCACTTTCGGCCCGAGCTGGTGAACCTGGTCGCCCTGCGCCCCGAGAGCCTCTCCGCGCTGGGGCTCGCGCGCTACATCGGCCACCTGAGGCAGAACATGCAGAGCGCAAAGCGATTCGAGCTCGCCCTGTGGACCAAGCTCGCCTACCCCCTGGCGACGGGTGTGATGGTGCTGCTCGCGGTGCCGCTGGTGCTCGGGCGCCTTCAGCGCGCCGGTCTCGGTGCGCGGATGCTGGTCGGAGCGCTGCTGGGATTGAGCTTCCACGTCGTCAATCAGGCAACGGGCCACCTGGGTCTCGTGTATCACCTGAATCCCGTGGTGACTGCGCTCAGCCCCACCGGGATCTTTCTCGTCGCCGCGTTGTGGATGCTGCGCCGCCTGAACTGAGCGCAGTCCCGGCGACGGCGTTCTCGAGCATGGTGCGCGAGAGGCGGTCGTGCCAGGTCCGGCGCTCGTGGTCCACCGCGGACCAGAGGAACCCTGCGCCGCAGGCCGCCCACGAGAGCAGTGCGGCGAGATAGCGGACTGTCGCCTCCTTCCAGGCGACCGGCGCCCCCCGCGCGGCGCGGACGCGGATGTTCCAGGCCCGCATGCCGATCGTCTGCCCGCCGTGGGTCCAGCACCAGGTGAAGTACAGGTAGCTGACCGCGAGGAGATAGAGCGGATAGAGCCCGTTCGAGGAGGAGATGGCCTGCCCGCCGGAGAAGGGAAGCAGGAGGGCGGTGGCCACGAAGAGCAGCGCGAAGAGCAGGAAGGCATCGTAGGCGACGGCGGCAAGGCGGCGCAGCAGTCCTACCGGTCCGGAAGGGGCGGGCTGCGCCGCGCTCGAATTCGCGTTGCCGGGCTCGGAAGGCCCGGGCTCCCTTCGCGTGCCGGTCCGCTTCACCTGCGTGTCGGGTCCGAGACGAGCCGCCCTGCCGGTTACGCCCTGGGCAGCGTCACGCCCCTCTGGCGCATGTACTTCCCCTGGCGGTCCCGGTAGGAAGTCTCGCAGGCCTCGTCCGACTCGAAGAACACGACCTGGGCGACGCCTTCGTTCGCGTAGACCTTGGCGGGAAGCGGCGTGGTGTTGGAGAACTCGAGCGTCACGTGTCCTTCCCACTCCGGCTCCAGAGGAGTCACGTTCACGATGATGCCGCAGCGCGCGTACGTCGACTTTCCGAGGCAGACGGTGAGGATTCCCCGCGGGATTCGCAGGTACTCGACGGTGCGCGCGAGGGCGAAGGAGTTGGGCGGGATGATGCACACGTCGGCGTTCACGTCGACGAAGCTCGTGTCGTCGAAGGCCTTGGGGTCGACGATGGCCGAGTTGATGTTGGTGAAGACCTTGAACTCGTTCGCGCAGCGGATGTCGTAGCCGTAGCTCGACGTGCCGTAGGAAATGACCCGCCGGCCCGAACGCTCGCGGATCTGGCTCGGCTCGAAGGGATCGATGAGGCCCTCTTCGGCCGCCATGCGGCGTATCCAGTGGTCCGGCTTGACGCTCATGTGATCCACGCCTCCGCTCGCCCGGTCCGCTCCCCACCCGGTCGTGCCCCGGCCCATACGCCCGGCGGAATCCGCTCCGTGGTGGCCGGCGGGGAAGAGTCCGGCAATTCAGGGCCTGGGGATGCCCGCGGCCTCAGTTGTTGGTAATCACGATGCTCGGGAACGCGTGCCGGTAGTCCTTCGCCTTCAGCGCGAGCTTGGCCGAGACCCGGCGCGCCACCTCCCGAAAGATCCCGGCGTTTCGCTCGTCCGGGGACTTCGCCACCGTCGGGTGGCCGCCGTCCGCGTCTTCGCGGATGCGGATGTCGAGCGGCAGCGAGCCCAGCAGGTCGACTCCGTGCTCCGATGCCATCCGCTTGCCGCCGCCGTGGCCGAAGACGTGCTCTTCGTGGCCGCACTGCGAGCACACGTGAATGCTCATGTTTTCGATGACGCCGAGCACCGGAACCTGGACTTTCTCGAACATCTTGAGGCCCTTTCGGGCGTCCATGAGAGCGATGTCCTGGGGAGTGGTGACGATCACCGCTCCTCTGACCGGAATATTCTTCGCCAGCGTAAGCTGGGTTTCGCAGGTGCCCGGCGGCAGTTCGACGATCAGGTAGTCCACTGCGCGCCAGTTCGTGTCCTTGAGCAACTGCTCCAGCGCCTGCGTCACCATCGGTCCTCGCCAGATCATCGGTGTCTCTTCGTCGATGAGGTATCCGATTGACATCGACTGAATGCGATGACTCATGACCGGATCGAGCGACTTTCCGTCCGGGGAGTTGGGCTTTCCCCGGGCGCCCAGCATGCGGGGCTGGCTGGGGCCGTAGATGTCGGCATCGAGCATGCCGACCGTGGCGCCCTCGGCGGACAGGGCCAGGGCGAGGTTCGCGGACACCGTCGACTTGCCCACCCCGCCCTTGCCGGAAGCGACCGCGATGACGTTCTTGACCTCCTTGAGCAGCTCCACTCCCTTCTGGACCGCGTGTGCATCGATCTTCGATTCCACTTCGACGGTGGCCGCCGTGATCCCCTCGATCTCGAGCAGGCGCTCGCGCAAGGCCGAGGAGAGCGGGCCCGCGTGACCCTTGGCGGGAAAGCCGAGCACGACCTTGACCCGCACGCCGTCTCCGTTCAGGGAGACGTTCTTGATGCACTTGGCGCTGACGAGATCGCACTCGAGATAGGGGTCGCGGTACTCGCGCAGCGCCTCGTCGACCTTCGCTCGGGTGCCTTCCACTCCGTTCTCCGCCTGCCGTCGATGAGGCAGTCGATGTTACTCCAATACCGGCGGCACCGGCCCCTTCGCCGCCCGAGTTCCGAGTCGCGGCGATTTGCTACGATCCGCCTCCCGGTGGCTCGAGCCTTCCTCGGGAAGCGGTCGCTCCCGGGGAGGGGCTCGGACGAAGGGAAACGAAGGGCTGCGATGCGATGGCGCGGCGGGCGGCGTTCGCACGGATCACCAGCATGGCGGCGGCGCGGGCGCCGATGCCCGACGCCATCGTTGCGACGGACGAGGCGAGGGTCGGATGACAACGGGGTTTCGAAGGGGAGACATGAGTCGTGCCGCTTGATTCGGAAGGGTCGCGCGCTTCGAGCGAGCCGCGGCGCAGGATGCTGGTGACCAGCGCGCTCCCCTACGCGAACGGGCCGCTGCATCTGGGGCATCTCGTCGAGTACATCCAGACCGACATCTGGGTCCGCTACCAGCGGGCGAGAGGGCACGAGTGCCTGTACGTGTGCGCGGACGACGCGCACGGCACCCCGATCATGCTGAGAGCGAAGGCTGACGGCATCTCCCCGGAGGCGCTGATCGAAGCGATGTTCGAGGAGCACCGGTGCGACTTCGATGCGTTCGCGATCTCGCTGGACAATTTCCACACCACGCACTCCGACGAGAACCGCTTCTACTCCGAGTACATCTACCGGGGCCTGCGCGAGACCGGAGCCATCGCGGTGCGCACCATCCGCCAGGCCTACGATCCTGTCGAGGAGATGTTCCTTCCCGACCGTTACGTGCGCGGAACGTGCCCGCGCTGCGGGGCGGCAGACCAGTACGGCGACAGTTGCGAAAAGTGCGGGGCCACCTATACCCCGATGGATCTCGGCGATCCCGTCTCGGTAATCTCGGGACGGACACCGGTCGAACGCGACTCCGAGCACCACTTCGTCCGACTCTCTGAGTTCGAGGAGCGCCTGAAACAGTGGATGGGCGCATCGGGTCGCGGAGGGGGGGTGCAGCGGGAGATCGCCAACAAGCTCTCCGAGTGGTTCGATGCGGGGCTGCGGGACTGGGACATATCCCGCGACGCGCCCTACTTCGGTTTCGAGATCCCCGACGCTCCGGGCAAGTACTTCTATGTATGGCTCGATGCCCCGATCGGCTACATGGCGAGCTTTGCGAACCTCTGCGCGCGCCGCCCGGATCTCGACTTCGACGAGTTCTGGGGGGAGGGAGCCGACACCGGGCTGTATCACTTCATCGGCAAGGACATTGCCTACTTCCACACGCTGTTCTGGCCCGCGATGCTGATGGGCGCCGGTTTCCGCCCGCCCACCGCGGTGTTCTGCCACGGTTTCCTCACCGTCGGCGGCGAGAAGATGTCGAAGTCCCGAGGCACCTTCATCACCGCGCGCACCTACCTGGATCACCTGGATCCGGAGTACCTGCGCTACTACTACGCCTGCAAGCTGGGACCGGGCATCGACGATCTCGATCTCAACCTCGACGACTTCGTGCAACGGGTCAACGCGGATCTCGTGGGCAAGGTGGTGAACATCGCGTCGCGTTGCGCCGCCTTCATTACCCGCCATTTCGACGGTCTTCTCTCGGCGACGCTGCCCGTTCCGGCGATGTACGAGGAGTTCGTCGGCGCCGGAAGCGAGATCGGCGCGGCCTTCGAAGGTCGCGACTACGGTCGGGCGGTGCGCCGAATCATGGCGCTCAGCGACCGCGCGAACCGCTACATCGACGCCGAGAAGCCCTGGGTGGCGCTCCGGGATCCCGCGCGCCGTGACGAGGTTCAGGCGGTATGCACCATGGGCCTCAACCTGTTCCGTGTCCTCATGGTCTATCTCTCCCCCATCCTTCCCCGCACCGCGGAGCGCGTGGAGTCCTTTCTGAACGCGGGTGCGAGTCGCTGGGAGGACGTCGCCCATCCTCTCCTCGGCTCGCGCATCGAAGCGTTCAAGACACTGATGCGGCGGGTGGAAGCAAAGCAGGTGCACGCGATGGTGGACGCTTCCCGGGAGGAGGAGGGCCATTCGGATTCCGAGGCCCCGGCGACTTCGTCGGACGCTTCCGAAGTCGATCTGGAGCACTTCGATCGGGTCGATCTGCGGGCGGGCCGCATCGTCGGAGCCCGGGCGGTCGATGGCGCCGATCGCCTGCTGGAGCTCGAAGTCGACATCGGAGAAGGGCGACCGCGCACCGTGTTCGCCGGGATCCGGGCCTCGTACCGTCCCGAGGAGCTGGTGGGGCGCATGACGGTGGTGGTCGCGAACCTCGCGCCGCGCAAGATGCGCTTCGGAGTGTCCCGGGGCATGGTGCTGGCGGCGGGATCGGACGAATCCGGAATCCGGCTCGTCGCCCTGGATGAAGGCGTTGCCCCGGGCACCCGGGTAAGGTGAGAGGAGGCGAGCGGGTGAGCGATGCCGACACGGTTTCGGCGCTCGACGCACTCCTTCCCCAGACCCAGTGCCGCCAGTGCGGCTACCCGGGCTGCCTCGCCTACGCGAGGGCGATGGCGCGGGGGAGTGCGGACATCAATCGCTGCCCGCCCGGGGGCGAAAGCGTAGCGGCGGACCTCGCGGGGCGCCTTGCCCTTCCCGTGCAGCCCATCGATCGCTCCTGCGGGCCGGGCCGGCCTTTCACCCTGGCCCGCATCGACGAGTCCCGATGCATCGGCTGTGTCGCCTGCATCCGGGCCTGTCCGGTAGACGCAATCATCGGCGCCCGGGGGCGAATGCACACCGTGGTCGAGAGCGAGTGCACCGGGTGCGAGCTCTGCGTGCCCGCCTGTCCCGTCGATTGCATCGAGCTCGTCCCGATGCCGTTCCCGGGGAAAGGAGGGGAAGGTCGAGGCGAAGATCCGGACGCCTTCCTGCGGGCCTGGATGGCCGAGCGGGCTCCACGCGCCAGGGCCCGATTCGAGCGCCGGGCGGCAAGGCGTGCCTCCCGGCGAAAGACCCTGCGGGGCCGCGAAGCGGATGCGCTTCAGGGAGCGGAGCGAGCGGCGGTGGTCGCCGCCGCCGTTGCCCGGGTGCGCGAACGCAGGCGGGCGGCGGGGCGAGGGCGACGATGAACCGGACGAAACGAGCGGTCGCCTTCAGCAGGTTTCGCGACGCCAACCCGCATCCCACCACCGAGCTCGAGTTCAACTCCCCTTTCGAGCTCCTGGTGGCGGTGATCCTGTCCGCGCAGGCGACGGACGTGAGCGTGAACCGCGCCACCCGCCGGCTCTTCCCCCTCGCCCGCGATCCCGCGGCCATGTTGGAGCTCGGGGAGGAGGGTCTGAGACGCTGTATTCGCTCCATAGGACTCTACAACGCGAAGGCGAAGAACATCATCGCGGCCTGCCGGAAACTCCGCGAGGAGCACGGCGGCGAGGTCCCCACGACCAGAGCGGCCCTGGAATCCTTGCCGGGAGTCGGGAGGAAGACGGCGAACGTGGTGCTGAACACCGCATTCGGAGTCCCCACCATCGCGGTGGATACCCACATCTTCAGGGTCTCCAACCGCACCGGCATTGCTCGCGGGAAGAACGTCAGGGAGGTCGAGGAGGGCCTGCTGCGCCGGGTGCCGCCGGAGTTCAGGCAGGACGCCCACCACTGGCTCATTCTGCACGGACGCTACGTGTGCACCGCCCGGCGGCCCCGATGCCGCGCCTGCATCATTGAGGATCTGTGCGGTTTCGAAGACAAGCAGGAGGCGGAGTGAGGGAGAATGCGACTGGCATTCCGTGGGGTCGGCCCGATACTCTAACTTCCCATGAGCTGCCGCTCGCTCCACTTTTCCAAGATGCACGGGCTGGGCAACGATTTTCTCGTCGCCGACAATCGTGCGTGCCGGCTCGAGTTTGCCCCTGAGCTGGTGCGCGCATGGGGCGATCGCCACATCGGAGTCGGATTCGATCAGATGCTGGTCGCGGAGGCGCCCCGGGAGGAGCGCGCCGACTTCTCGGTGCGCATATTCAATCGGGACGGGAGCGAAGCCGGACAGTGCGGCAACGGCATGCGGTGCATGGCGCTCTTCGGGCGCCGCCGGGGTTTCTTCGAGGGTGACGAGACGCTCATGGAGACGGTCGGGGGACTGGTGCGGGCTCGCATCGGCGACGACGGCGTCACCGTTTCCATGGGAGTTCCCGCCTTCGAGCCGGATTCCGTCCCTTTCCTCGCGGACGAGGACCGCCGCGTTCACGTGCTGGACCTCGGAGGCGGCGAGCAGGTGTCGGCGGGTGTGGTGTCCATGGGCAACCCCCACGCCGTGCTGTGGGTGGAGGAGGTGGCGCAGGCTCCGGTGTCGGCGATCGGCGTCCGGATTCAGACGAGCGGGCGCTTTCCCCGCGGCGTCAACGTGGGCTTCGCCCAGTGTCTGGATTCCGCGCGCATCCGCCTGCGGGTTTACGAACGGGGAGCGGGCGAGACCCGGGCCTGCGGTACCGGGGCCTGTGCGGCGGCAGTGGTGGGGATGCGCCAGGGCCGGCTCGACTCCGAAGTATCGGTCGATCTCCCCGGGGGACGTCTCGAGGTGGAATGGCCCGGCGCCGACTCGCCGGTCTGGTTGACCGGGGAGGCGAGGCACGTTTTCGACGGAGAACTCGGACTATGAGCAGTCAAGGACCAGAGCCCGCGCGGGACGAGCAGACCGAGCAGGAGGTGGCCGACTACCTGAGGGAGAACCCGGATTTTCTCGTCCGCCATCCCGAGCTCGTGGAGGAGCTTCGCGTGCCGCACACCTTCGGCGAAGCGGTGTCGCTGCTGGAGTACCAGTCGAAGCGCCTGCGCGAGGAGAATCGCGACCTGCGGCAGCGTCTCGGGGACCTGGTCCGCAACGCCCGCGAGAACGAAGAGCTCAGCCGGCGGGTGCACGACCTGAGCCTCGAGGTAATGGAGTGCGGCAGCGCCGACGAGCTCTTCAGCTGTCTCTACCAGGGCTTGCCGGATCACTTCGGCGCCGAGTTCACCGCGCTGCGGGTGTTCACCTCGCCGGCATCGTCCTGGGATGCGGGTCTCGCCGAGTTCGCCGGCGAGGCGGCGCCGGAGCGCGAGCTCTTCGACGCCCTGCTCTCGAGCGCTCGCCCCCTGTGCGGCTCGCCCGGCCGCGACCAGGCCGAGTACCTGTTCGGTGAGCAGGCCGAAGAGGTCGAGTCGGGCGCTCTGATTCCGCTCGGTCGATCTTCGCCGGTCGGGGTGCTCGCGATAGGGAGCCGGGATCCGGAGCGCTATTCGAGCAGCATGGGCACGGTGTTCCTGCGCCAGATCGGAGCGCTCGTGACCCGGGCTCTCGAGCGCCACCTGACGCACTGAGCGCGAGCAATGCCGTCTTCGCCTTCACGTACGGCCGGGTCTGAGGCGCTCTCGGGACCGCTTGCGGCCTTCGAGGGGAGCCTGCGTTTCGAGCGGAGGATGTCCGCGCACACCGTTGCCGCCTACATGGGGGATCTCGAGCGCTTCGCGGAGTTCGTGCAGCGAAGCGGGACGAGCGGCTGGCACGACGTCACCGCGACCCTCGTGCAGAGCTTCGTTGCGCTCCGTCACCGGCAGGGCATCGGTCCAAGGAGCCTCCAGCGAACCCTGTCGGCCATTCGCGCCTTCTTTCGCTACGGGATGGATCAGGGCTCGTTTTCCGGCAATCCCGCGGCCGGCGTGCGGGCCCCGCGCGCGCCGGCGAAGCTGCCGGAGCTGCTCGAGGTGGATCGCGTGGGAGCCCTGCTCGATTTCGATCCCGAAGATCTGCTTGCGCTGCGGGACCGGGCCATGCTGGAGCTGCTCTATTCCTGCGGTCTGCGCCTCTCCGAGCTCGTCGGTCTGGACCTCAAGGACCTCGATCTGCGCGATGCCATGGTCGAAGTGACGGGCAAGGGGGGCAAGGGCCGCCGGCTTCCGGTCGGCAGATACGCCCTCGACGCGCTCAACGCCTGGCTCGCCCGCCGGCGCGAGCTCGCTTCTCCCGGGGAGAGGGCGCTCTTCGTGAGCCGCCTGGGCCGGCGCATTTCAAGGCGATCGGTGGCGGCCCGTCTCGACGAGTGGGTGCGTCGGAGAGGGCTCGGCGGCAAGGTCCACCCGCACATGCTGCGCCACTCCTTCGCCAGCCACCTCCTCGAGTCGAGCGGCGATCTGCGCGCGGTGCAGGAGCTGCTCGGTCACTCCGACATCAGCACCACCCAGGTCTATACCCACCTGGACTTTCAGCACCTTGCCAGGGTCTACGACCGTTCGCACCCCCGGGCGCGGCGCCGATCCTGATTGCCGAGCGCCCCGGCGCGGGCCGACCACCAGGCATCCCGGTGTGCTGCCTCACAAACAGGTTGAAACAGTTCCAGCGCTGCGATGAGTCCAGGAGTGTTCGGAGACAGAGACATACGCACGCAATGGCCCTCACCAGGCGATGATCGCGTTTGTGAGGCAGCACACTGGTACCTTTGCGCAGTGATTCCGGCCGGTCGATGTGACGCAGATAGAACCACAGCGAAGTCCAAGTGCTTGATTTTCAATCGACCATAATCACTGTGCAAAGGCACTAGATGACGCTCTTTCACGGTACTACGGTGTTGGCGGTGCGCCGGGGGGTGCACGTCGCCATGGGGGGCGACGGCCAGGTGTCCTTCGGCGACACCGTCATGAAGGGCAATGCCCGCAAGGTGCAGCGCCGCT
Source organism: Gammaproteobacteria bacterium (assembly GCA_022824305.1). Taxonomy (GTDB): domain Bacteria; phylum Pseudomonadota; class Gammaproteobacteria; order HK1; family HK1; genus JAJEAD01. Next base: position 110,193 of record JAJEAD010000071.1, read on the forward strand.
ACCACGATCGCGTCCTGGTCGGATTCGCGGGAGGCACCGCGGATGCCTTCACCCTCGTGGAACGCTTCGAGGGCAAGCTCGAAAAGCACCAGGGCAACCTGGTCCGTTCGGCGGTGGAACTGGCCCGCGACTGGCGAAGCGATCGAGTGCTGCGCCGGCTCGAGGCCCTGCTCCTGGTCGCGGATGCCCGCTCCACTCTCGTGGTATCGGGTAACGGAGACGTGATCGAGCCCGAGTATGACGCGGTCGCGATTGGCTCCGGGGGGGGCTACGCCCTGGCGGCGGCACGGGGACTGCTCGCGAACACCGAACTTCCGGCGCGCGCGATCGTGGAGCAGGGGTTACGGATTGCCGCCGACATCTGCATCTACACCAACACCGAACTCACCATCGAGGAGCTCGTCGACGCGGAGTCCGCGTGACGGAAGCGTCACGCTTCGCCGGCATTGGTCCCATGTCGTACATGACCCCCCGGGAAATCGTCCACGAGCTGGACAAGCACATCGTCGGTCAGCGGCGTGCGAAGCGCGCGGTCGCCATCGCGCTGCGCGATCGGTGGCGCCGCACCCAGATCGACGAGGAGCTGCGCCAGGAGATAACCCCGAAGAACATCCTGATGATCGGACCGACCGGGGTCGGCAAGACCGAGATTGCGAGGCGCCTCGCACGTCTTGCCAATGCTCCCTTCATCAAGGTCGAGGCGACGAAGTTCACCGAGGTGGGCTACGTGGGGCGCGACGTCGAGTCGATCATCCGGGATCTCGCCGACATCGCGGTGAAGAAGAACCGCGAGCAGGCGATGGAAAAGGTGCGCAGCCACGCGGAAGAGGCGGCGGAAGAGCGCGTGCTCGACGTCCTGCTGCGACCGGCCCGGGGGGGAGCCGAGGACTCCGGCGGCGAGGACATGGCTTCGACGCGCCAGAAGTTCCGCAAGATGCTCCGCGAGGGCCGACTCGACGACCGTGAGCTGGAGATCGAGGTGAGCGCGCCCAGCGTGGGGGTCGAGATAGTGTCCCCGCCCGGGATGGAGGATCTCACTTCGCAGTTGCAGGGCATGTTCCAGAACATGTCGAGCGCCGGCACCCGGACCCGGAAGATGCCGGTCAAGTCCGCGCTCACCCTGCTCGGCGACGAGGAGGCGGGCAAGATGGTCGACGAGGAGGAGATAAAGACCGCCGCCCGGCGCGACGTGGAGGAGAACGGCATCGTCTTCATCGACGAGATAGACAAGGTGTCAAGACGGGCCGAGACCGCCTCCGTCGACGTTTCCCGCGAGGGGGTGCAACGCGACCTGCTCCCGTTGGTCGAAGGCAGCACCGTGTCGACCAAGTACGGCATGATCAGGACCGACCACATCCTCTTCATCGCATCCGGCGCCTTCCACCTTGCCCGGCCCTCGGACCTCATTCCCGAGCTGCAGGGGCGCCTGCCCATTCGGGTCGAGCTGGACGCGCTCGGAGTCGACGACTTCGTGCGGATCCTCACCGAGCCCGACGCCTCGCTCACCGAGCAGTACACGGCGCTGATGGAAACCGAGGGCATTGCGCTCGAGTTCACGGAGTCCTCCCTCGCGCGCATCGCCGAGGTCGCCTGGCAGGTGAACGAGAGCACGGAGAACATCGGAGCGCGGCGCCTGCACACGGTGCTCGAGCGTCTGCTCGAGAGCGTATCCTTCGAGGCGCCGGATCGACCGGACGGATTGGTTCGCATCGACGCGGACTACGTCGACGAGCGTCTCGGCGATCTGATCAAGGACGACGATCTCGCCAACTTCATTCTCTGACGGCGATTCGCGCCGGCCCTCTCCGAGACGAGGTGAGCCGAATTGAGCGTGGTTCCTACCGAACTCAGCTACCACCAGAAGTCCCGGCGCCTCGAGGTGGCGTTCGAAGGCGGTGAGCGCTACTCGCTTTCGGCCGAGTTCCTCCGCGTGTACTCGCCTTCGGCGGAGGTGCGGGGGCACGGACCGGGCCAGGAGGTGCTGCAGACCGGCAAGCGCCACGTGGCCATCGTGCACATCGAGCCGGTCGGAAACTATGCGGTGTGCCTGCACTTCGACGACGGGCATCGCTCCGGGATCTACTCCTGGGACGAGCTCCTCTGGCTCGGCGAGAACCGCGACCAGCTCTGGGCACGCTATCTGGAGCTTCTGGACGAGGCCGGAGCGGAACGTTGAAGGAGTCGCAGCGCCGGGCGGAGGGCGCCGAGGTGGATTTCGGTTTCGAGCGGGTGCGTCCGGCGGAGAAGCGGGAGAGGGTGAAGGAGGTCTTCGACACGGTCGCCGAACGCTATGACCTGATGAACGATCTCATGTCCTTCGGACTGCACCGGGCGTGGAAGCGCCTCGCGGTCGCGCTGGGCAGGGTTCGTCCCGGCCAGCGCGTCCTGGACCTCGCGGCCGGTACCGGGGACATGGCGAGTCTGCTCTCGGAACGGACCGGCCCCCGTGGTCAGGTCGTCGTCGCCGACATCAATCCCCGCATGCTCGCGCGCGCGCGCGCCAGGCTGGTGGATCGGGGGCACGTGGCGGGAGTGAGCTACGCCATCGGCGACGCGGAGTCGCTGCCCTTCGCCGAGGGCCGCTTCCATTGCGTGTGCATCGCATTCGGCCTGCGGAACGTGACGCGCAAGGAACGGGCGCTCGAGTCCATGTACAGGGTGCTGCGTCCCGGCGGACAGGCGTTGATCCTGGAGTTTTCCCGGCTCGTCCTGCCGGCGCTCGCGCCCCTGTACGATGCATACTCCTTCAGGGCCATCCCCGAGCTGGGCCGCATCGTGACCGGAAGCGCTGAACCCTACCGCTATCTCGCGGAGTCGATCCGCATGCATCCCGATCAATCGGCCCTCCAGGAGATGATGGAGAGGGCGGGTTTCGAGCGCTGCCGTTTCCACAATCTGAGCGCCGGCGTCGTGGCGCTGCATCGGGGCTGCAAGCTCTGACGCGGGTCGGAGCCGGCGGACGACGTCGGGAGGCCAGGGGGTGAGCACGGCCGGATCTGCGCTCGGACTGCTGGACTGGGCCGTCAACCGTGCCCTTGCCGCGGACGCGGAAGCGCGAGAGCACCTGCAGGAGATTGACGGAGCACGGATCCGTTTCGTGGCCGAGCCCGTCCCCGGCGCCCTTGACTTCACGGTGCGAGGACAGCGGGTGGTGGTGAGCCGGCCCGGCGGGACGGAAGGGGAGGAAGCGGAGGCGGCCGACCTGACGATCACGGGCCCCGTGCCGGCACTCCTTCGTCTGCTCGCGCTTCGCGACGCGACGGACGAGACCATCCCTGAGGGTGTCTCGTTGCGCGGCGACCACTCGATCGCCCGGCACCTACGCCGCCTCGCCCGCAGCTATCGCTTCGACTGGGAAGAAGTGCTGGCCGGATTCCTGGGTGACGCACTTGCGCACGAGGCGGCGCGCGGGGCGAGGACGGGGGCGCGCGCCACCCGCAGGGCAGCCGGAGCCCTGTCCCGGGATTTCGCGGAGTACCTGACTGAAGAGAGCGCGATGGTGGCGGGCGCGCCCGCGCTCGCGCGCTTCCTCGCCGAGGTGGACGAAGTGCGTGACGATGTCGAGCGCCTCGAGGCGCGCGTCGCCGCGCTGTCCCGGCGGCTGGAAGAACAAGAGCCGTGAAACGACTGGGCCAGGCCCTGCGCCTCCTCTACATCAATGCGATTCTCGTCCGACATGGGCTCGACGAGATCATCCTGGCCGCGCCGCCGTTCCGATCTCTTCGCTTCCTGCTCTACCTGCTGCCCTGGAACTGGGTGCGCCGGCGGCCGAGGGAGGCCCGATCGGTGCGCATCCGCCGGGCCCTGGAAGACCTCGGCCCGATCTTCGTCGAGTTCGGACAGATCCTCTCCACCCGGCGCGATCTCCTTCCCGAGGACATCGGAGACGAGCTGGCCGGCCTGCAGGACCGCGTTCCTCCCTTCCCGGGTTCCGAGGCGCGCCGCATCATCGAGCGATCGCTCGGCCGAAGCGTGGACGAGCTCTTCGAGAGCTTCGACGAGGAGCCGCTCGCGTCCGCATCGATCGCCCAGGTGCATTCCGCACGCCTGGCCGACGGACAGGAGGTGGCGGTCAAGGTAGTGCGGCCGGGCATCGAGGCGGAGATCCGTCGCGACGTCGGGCTGCTCTACTGGATCGCCGGGCTCGCCGAGCGCTACCTCGGCCTCGGTCGCCGCCTGCGCCCCGTGGATGTGGTCGCACAGTACGAGACCACCATCCTCGACGAGCTCGACCTGATGCGCGAAGCGGCTTCGGCGTCACAGCTCCGGCGCAACTTCGAGCACAGCGAGCTCCTGTACGTACCCCGGGTGTACTGGCCCTACACGCGTCCGGACGTCATGGTGATGGAACGAATCACGGGCATACCGGTCAACGACGTGGGGCAGCTCGAACGTCACGGGTTCGATCTCGAGAAGCTGGCGTCGCGCGGAGTGGAGATCTTCTTCACCCAGTTGATGCGGGACAATTTCTTCCACGCGGACATGCATCCGGGAAACATCTTCGTGTCCACGGAAAATCCGGCGCGCCCGAGCTACATCGCGGTGGACTTCGGCATCATGGGCAGCCTCACCCCCGAGGATCAGAGGTACCTCGCCGAGAACCTGCTCGCATTCTTCAACCGGGACTACCTGAGGGTGGCGGAATTGCACGTGCAATCGGGCTGGGTGCCGGCGGGAACCCGGGTGAACGAGTTCGAAGCCGCAATCCGCAGCGTCTGCGAGCCGATATTCGCGCGCCCCCTGAAGGAGATCTCCTTCGGCCGCCTGCTGATGCGACTGTTCAGAGTTGCCCATCGCTTCCACATGGAGGTGCAGCCCCAGCTTCTGCTGCTGCAGAAGACCCTGCTCAACGTCGAGGGCCTCGGACGGCAGCTCTACCCGGACCTCGACCTGTGGCAGAGCGCGAAGCCGCTTCTCGAGCAGTGGATGGACCGCCAGCTCGGCCTCGGGGCCGCATGGCGGGAGCTGAAGCGCCAGGCGCCGCGCTGGAGCGAAATCCTGCCCACCTTGCCCTCGCTGGCGCACGAGGTGCTCCGGCAGGCGCGCCATGGACAATTGCAGGTCGAGATCGCGTCGCGGGATTTCGAGGGAATCAGGCGCGAAGTGCGTCGTGCGAACCGGCGCACGGTGCTGGCGGTGATCGGCTCGGCGCTCGTCGTCAGCGCGGTGATCTGCGCGGGGGCCGGAGCTCCGGGTCCCGTCCTCTGGGGGGCTCCTCTCCTCGGATGGACGCTGGGGGCCCTGGGCGCGGCGATGCTCCTGGCGGCGTGGCCGGCCAGGGACTGATGCGCGGGCCCGCTCAGACCCCGGCGCTTCCCAGGATGTCGAGACCCTTGAGCAGGTTCAGGGCTTCGTAGAGGCCGAAGTCCTCTTCCGCGAGGGACCTCTCCGGTGTCGTCCCGGCATCGCTCGCAGTTTCGTCCTCGGGAGCGCCCTCCTCACCCTCCAGGTGGCCGGCGAGGTCGGATTCCTTGACGCGCCGGCTCTCCGTGTCGAGGCTCGCCACCCCCAGGGTCTCGAGCTGAATGTCCGGCTTGATCCCGGAAGCCTGGATCGAGCGGCCCGAGGGGGTGAAGTAGCGGGACGTCGTGAGCTTGAGGGCGGAGCCGTTCTCCATCGGCAGAATGGTCTGCACCGAACCCTTGCCGAAGGTGTCGTTGCCCATGATGACCGCACGACGGTGGTCCTGCAGGGCGCCGGCAACGATTTCCGACGCGGACGCCGACCCCCCGTCCACCAGCACCACCAGCGGAGCGCCGTCGAGGATGTCGGTGGGTTTGGCGCTGAACTTGAGCTTTGCGTCGTCGAGGCGACCCTCGGTGTAGACGATGGTGCCCCCGGTGAGGAACGCGTCGGAGACCGATACCGCCGCGCTCAACACGCCACCAGGATTGCTGCGCAGGTCGAGAATCATTCCTCTGATGCCCCCTTGCACCTCGTCCCCCAGTTCCTTGACCGCGTCGCGCAGGTTCTCGCCCGTGCGCGACTGGAACTGCGTGATGCGCACGTAGGCGTACTTGTCCTCCAGCAGCCGGCTCTTGACGCTGGTAACGCGGATCACGTCCCGGACGATGGTGATCTTCAGGGGGCCTTCCTCGCCCTGGCGTACCACGGTCAGGGTGATCGGGGTGCCCGGCTCGCCCCGCATGATGTTGACCGCCTCCTCCAGGTTCATGCCCTTCACCGGCTTGTCGTCGAGCCGGACCACGAGGTCGCCGGCCTGGATGCCGGCGCGGTCCGCCGGCGTGTCGTCGATGGGCGCGATGACGCGAACGAAACCGTCTTCCATTCCCACCTCGATTCCCAGCCCTCCGAACTCCCCTCGGGTTCCGGTCTGGAGGTCCGCGTAGTCCTCCGGCTCCAGGTAGGCGGAGTGCGGATCGAGCCCCGCGAGCATCCCCTTGATGGCGTTCGCGAGCAGGGTTCGGTCGTCGATGGCTTCTACGTAATCGGACTTGATCTTGACGAAGACCTCGGTAAACGTGCGCAGGTCCTCGATCGGCAGGGAGCCGGTGTCCTTCTTCGCCAGCACTCCCTGACCGAAGCTCAGGAGGACTCCGAGCGCCGCCCCGATCCCGAGCACGGCGAGGGCGCGCAGAGGCGTCTTCACGAGCGGCTCCGTCGCGCGGAGAGGGTGGGGTTCCGCCGACTGGGGCCGGGAAAGACTGGTGTCATGGAGTTCTCCGTGGCCGGAGCGAGCGCGACGGACGAAAAGAGCATACTCGCCGCGACCGAAGCCTTACAAGCAGCCCTCGCGCGTCGATGCCCGCGGGCGTCCGGCCGGCGCATTGCCTGGCATGCCCCGTTGCTCTAACCTCGCCGGCTCCCTTGAGCCTCGATGGATGCGCTTTCCAGCGCGGTGAGTCCTCCCCGATGCCCCAGTTGCTCGAGTTTCTCTCGAACCATTCGATCCTCAGCATGACCTTCTTCGTGCTCGCCGGCATGCTGGTCTGGACCTTCGTGGGCCGAGGCGGGTCGAGCCGGGTCGAGCCGGGACGGGCCACTCAGCTCATCAACCACGAGAACGCGCTGGTCATCGATGTGCGCAGCGATACGGAGTACGCCCAGGGCCACATCGTCAACGCGATCAACCAGCCCCTGGGTGGCCTCGCGCAGCAGCTCTCCAACCTGGAGAGGTACCGTGACCGCACGATCATCACCGCTTGCCGAAACGGACAGCAGGCGGCGAGCGCGAGCGGTATCCTGCGCAAGCACGGATTCGAGAAGGTCTTCAGCCTCAGCGGGGGAATCGTCGCGTGGCAGGGGGCGAGCCTGCCCCTGACGAAGGGCTGAAGGGACGCACCCGGTCTGGGAGCCGGGTCCGTCGAGGGATAACAGCGCCTCCCCGGACGACGTGGGGACGCCCGAGCGGAGAGAGTCGAGATGCCGGATTACGACAGTGATGCCATGGGCGCCGCGCAGATCGACCGGCCGGACGCCGCCTTCGACATCAAGAAGCTCTATCTCAAGGACGCTTCGTTCGAGTCGCCCAACTCACCGGAGGTGTTCGCCACCCGGGACTGGAATCCGAGTGTCGACTTGCATCTGGATACCGGGACCGGCCAGATCGGTGAGTCGGTCTACGAAGTCAGCCTTCGCGCGACGGTGACCGTCACCAACCGGGAACGCACTCTGTACCTCGCGGAAGTCAGCGTAGCCGGTCTCTTCGAGATCTCGGGCGTCGGGAAGGCCGGCCTGGATCCGCTGCTGGAGAGCTACTGCCCTTCCATCCTCTTTCCCTACCTGCGCGAAGTGGTCTCGGATCTCTCCGTGCGGGGCGGGTTTCCCCAGCTCGTGCTGAGGCCCGTGAACTTCGAAGCCCTCTACCAACGGAAGCGCCGTCAGGATTCGGCTCCCCCCGAGGCCTGAAGTGGGAGGGGAGCGGCCTCCGGTAGCGGTACTGGGAGCCGGTTCGTGGGGAACGGCGCTCGCCATCCACCTGGCCAGAACGACCGCCCGAGTACGGCTCTGGGCCCGCGATCCCATCCGCGCGGAGACGATCGGGAAGGAACGCTGCAACCGCGACTACCTGCCCGGACACACGCTTCCCCCTTCCATCGAGGTGACGGATTCTCTCGAAGCCGCGCTCCGGAACGGGGCGCTTGTCCTCGTGGCGGTGCCAAGCGATGGATTCGAGGAGCTGATGGCCAGGCTGGGTGCGCTCGCCGCCCCGCTCGGACCACTGCTCTGCGCCACCAAGGGGCTGGAACCGGCAAGCGGACGCTTCCTCTTCGAGGTGGCGAAGGACTCCCTTCCCCGGGCTTCCATCGGGTTGCTTTCGGGGCCGACCTTCGCGGCGGAGGTCGCCGCGGGCCTGCCCGCCGCGATCACCGTGGCGGCTTCGGACGCGGAGCTGGCCCGCGGGCTCGCGGCCCGGCTGCACTCCCCGCGCTTTCGCGTCTACCCCAGCACCGATATGGTCGGTGTCGCGATCGGAGGCGCGGTGAAGAACGTGCTCGCGATAGCCGCGGGGATAGCGGACGGCCTCGAGTTCGGGAACAACGCCCGTGCGGCCCTGATCACACGGGGTCTCGCGGAGCTCTCGCGGCTGGGGCGCGCCCTCGGAGGGCGTCCCGAGACGCTGATGGGGCTGTCGGGCCTGGGCGACCTCGTGCTCACCTGCACCGGCGAACAGTCGAGGAACCGCCGCTTCGGGTTGCTGATCGCGGCCGGGCACGGACGCTCCGAAGCGCGGAGGCTCGTCGGTCAGGCGGTGGAGGGCATGCGGACCGCATCGCAGGCGCAAAGGCTCGCGTCGAGTCTCGACGTCGAGATGCCGATCGTGGAAGCGGTCGCTCGCGTGCTCGCCGGCGAGCTCCGACCCGCAGCGGCGGTGGAGGCCCTGCTCGCGCGTGAGCCGAGATTCGAAGAGTAGACGCGACGCCGTAGGCGGCGGGGTAGTCTGCGCCCCGTCCGTGCCCGCTCGCTCGTGCGGCGAGCCCCGCCACCTCTCGCGAGGGGGATTCGCCACGGGGACGAGGCGCAGACGCGAGGTGCGGAGTTGAACGCGTCCGGGAAGTCGGGAGCTCCCGCCGGGGGGCCGGAGGCCACCGAGCTCGTCTCGATGCTGCGGGACCTGGTCGAGGAGCTGCACCCGCATTCGAAGGGGCGGGTCGACATCGACCTGGACAGCCGCCTGGACCGCGACCTCGGGCTGGACAGCCTTACCCGGATGGAGCTCCTTGCGCGGCTGGAGAAGCGTTGGGAGGCGAGCCTTCCGGCGAACGCGGTGGCGGCAGCGGACACGCCTCGCGACCTGCTGCGCATACTGCGAGGCGCCGGCGGCGAAGCGGCCACGATTCGGCCCGAGCCCGAGGCCCCCCTCCGGGCGATGCCGGGCCAGGTCCCGCCGCCCGGCACCACGACCCTGGTGGAAGCCCTCAAGTGGCATGCCGTCCGCCATCCCGACCGCGTGCACGTGCATCTTCTCGATGAGTCCGGCGGGAGTGATCAACTCACCTACGGCGCACTGTACGAGGGTGCCCGGCGGGTCGCCGGCGGGCTCCAGCGGCGCGGCCTCGCACCGGGCGAATCGGTGGCCATCATGCTGCCGACCGGGCTCGAGTACCTGCAGGCCTTCTTCGGCGCCCTCCTCGCGGGCGGGGTGCCGGTGCCGATATATCCGCCCGCCCGCTTGTCCCAGCTCGAGGACCACCTGCGCCGCCATGCCCGGATCCTCGACAACGCGCGAGCGCGTCGCCTCGTGACCTTTCGCTCCGCGCTCGCGGTGTCGCGTCTTCTCGTCGCCCAGATCGAAGCGGTGCACGGGGTCCTGGACGTGGACGAGCTTCTGCGCGCTTCTCCCCCCGAGCGGGAGTGGTCGCCGGCCTCCACCGACGTGGCGCTGCTGCAGTACACCTCCGGCAGCACCGGCAGCCCAAAGGGCGTCGTTCTCACCCACGCGAACCTGCTGGCAAGCCTGGATTCGATGCACCGGGCACTGGAGATCGACGGCGACGACATCTTCGTGAGCTGGCTGCCGCTCTATCACGACATGGGACTGATTGGCGCGTGGCTCGGCAGCCTCTTCTACGCGATGCCCCTGGTGCTGATGTCGCCGCTCGTCTTTCTCGCCCGGCCGGTGCGCTGGCTCGAGGCCATCCACCGCTACCGTGCGACCCTGTCGGGAGGGCCGAACTTCGCCTACGAGATGTGCCGGCGGCGCATCTCGGATGCGGAGCTCGAAGGCATCGATCTCGGGTCCTGGCGCGTCGCGTTCAACGGCGCCGAGCCGGTCAGCCCCGAAACGCAGGAAGGCTTCGCGGCGCGATTCGCGCACCGGGGCTTCGACCCCGGAGCCCTCACTCCGGTGTACGGACTCGCGGAAGCAACGCTCGGAGTCGCCTTCACGCCGGTCGGTCGCGGCCCGCGCTACGACCGGGTGGAGCGGGAGTCGATGGAGCGCGACGGCGTCGCGAAGGCGGCCGAGGCGCCCGGCGCCGCGGTCCTGAGATTCGTGGGAAGCGGCTTTCCGATTCCGGGCTTCGAAGTGCGCACCGTCGACGATGGCGGAAGGGAGACGGCGGAGCGCAGGGTGGGGCGAATCCAGTTTCGCGGTCCGTCCACCACTTCGGGGTACCTCCGCAACCCCGAGGCCTCCGGGCTCCTCTTCGACGACGACTGGCTCGAGTCCGGGGACCTCGGCTACGTCGCGGGCGGCGAGCTCTTCATCACCGGTCGCGTCAAGGACCTCATCATCCGGGGAGGGCGCAACGTCTATCCCTACGAGCTCGAACAGGCGGCGGGTGAGGTCGCGGGCGTGCGCCGGGGCTGCGTGGCCGTGTTCGGATGCGAGGATCGGGAGTCCGGCACCGAGCGGCTGGTGGTGGTCGCCGAGACCCGGGAGAAGAGCCCGGAGGCGAGGGAGGCGATCGCCACGGCCATCGAGGATGCCGCGATCCGGCACCTCGGCTCTCCTCCCGACGAGGTCCGGCTGGTTCCGCCCTACACGGTGCTGAAGACATCGAGCGGCAAGATCCGCCGGCGCGCAGTGCGGGAGCTCTTCGAGCAGGAACGCCTCGGAGTGGGGACGACCCCTGCGCTCCCCGTGCAGATCCTGCGTCTGGGCCTCAGCGCGGTGCTCCCCCAGCTCCGGCGCGCGTCGGGGCGCGGGCTCGAGGCGGCCTGGGCCGGCTGGTTCTGGATGGCGATCGGGCTCGTGGCGATGGTGGCGTGGCCGGTCGCGGCGCTCGGGCGCTCTCCCCGGCGCGCGCGGGTCCTGCTGCGCCGGCTGGCGAGGGCGCTGCTGGCGCTCACCTGTCTGCGGCTCCGGGTCGAGGGCGCCGCGGGCGGCGGGAAAGGACGGGGAAGGGTATTCGTCTTCAACCACGCGAGCTACGTGGACGGACTCGTCCTCAGCGCGGCGCTCGACCCGGTTCCCCGCTACGTGGTCAAGAGCGAGCTGCGCCGGTTCGCGTTCAGCCGGCTCTTTCTCGCCGGGATCGGCTGCCTGTTCGTGGAGCGCTTCGAGCGCACGCGGAGCACCGAGGACGCGCGGGCGATCACGAAGGCGCTCGCGGACGGGGCCGAGATCGGCATATTCGTGGAGGGAACCCTGCATCGCATGCCCGGATTGCTCCCCTTTCAACTCGGCGCCTTCCGCGCCGCGGTCGAAGCGAACGCGCCGGTGGTGCCGGTGGTGTTGCGGGGCACGCGCTCGGTGCTGCGCAACGAGTCGTGGTTTCCCCGCCGCGGGATCCTTCGCGTGCGGGTCGGGGAAGCGATCGATCCGATCTCCATCGACCCTGGTCTGTCGGTCTGGGAGCGCTCGGTGCGGCTGCGCGACACCACCCGGAACGTGATGCTCCGTCACTGCGGAGAGCCCGATCTCGCCCACAGCCAGGCGCTTCTCGACTTGGCCGAACGTTCCGGGGCCTCCGGCTCCTGAGCGGCTCCCGACTCTGACGGCGCGACGTACGGTCCGGGTCCGGGCTCGGGAGATTCAGCCGGCGGGGGCGATGCGTGCGACCGGGCGCTCCCGGATGGGCCAGTGCAGCGCCGCCGAGACGAGGCCGAGTGCAACCGCAGTCCACCACACCGGATCGTAGCTTCCGCCCCGGTCGAAAACGTAGCCGCCGAGCCAGACGCCGAGGAAGCTGCCGAGCTGGTGGCTCAGAAAGACGAAGCCGAACAGGGTCGCCATGTATCGCACGCCGAAGATGTGGGCGACGAGCCCGCTGGTGAGCGGGACCGTCCCCAGCCAGAGCAGGCCCATGGTGAAGGAGAAGATGAGAATGGACGCGACGCCGACCGGCGCCACCAGGAATCCCGCCATCAGCAGCGCGCGGCCGAAGTAGAGCGCGCACAGGACGTTCTTCTTCGGATAGCGGCCGCCCAAAGCGCCACAGCCGAGCGAGCCGATGATGTTGCCGAGCCCGATCAGCGCAAGGCCGGTCGCGCCAAGGGCGGGATCGATGCCCTTGTCCGCGATGTAGGCGGGCAGGTGGGTCGAGATGAAGGAGACATGGAAGCCGCAGACGAAGAAACCGGCGGTGAGCAGCCAGTACCCGCCATGCCGCGCCGCCTCTCCCAGCGCTCCGCCCATGCTCTGGGCGGCGCCGGAAGGGCGCGTCGCGGCGGCCGGCCGGCCGGCGAGCGCGGCGGCGAGGGGCACCATGATGAACGACGTCGCCGCCAGGATGACCAGCGCGCCCGACCAGTCGAAGCCGGTGATGAGGCCGTGGCTCAGGGGCACGACGAGGACCTGGCCCGACGAGCCGCCCGCGCTGCCGATGCCGAGATAGAGGCTTCGTCGGGACTCCGGCACGCTGCGACCGATGACCGCGAGCACGACGGGAAAGCTGGTGCCGGAGAGCGCGACCCCGAGCATGACCCCCCCGCTCAGGGCGAGATCGACCGGCGTCACCGCCGCCGCCATGAGGTAGAGGCCGAGCACGTAGAGGAGGGAGGCGCCGGCGACGACGCGTCCGGAACCGTAGCGGTCCGCGATCGCGCCCGCCAGGGGCTGGCACAGGCCCCAGAGCAGGTTCTGCAGCGCCATCGCGAAGGCGAACGCCTCCCGGCCCCAGCCGAGGTCGGCGGTCATCGGTCGCAGGAAGAGCCCGAGACTGCTGCGCAGCCCGAAGGAGACGAGCAGCACCACCATGCCGCAGGCGAGGATGACGAGCGGTGTGCGCCAGGTGCGTAGCATGGCCGGGGCATTATCGCGATAGGGAGCACCGCGACAACGCGTCCCGGTCCGCCGGCCTGCCCCGCGGAGCGTGTTCCGGACCGGTGCCGTGGCTTACAATGCTCCGGACACGAGGGAGCCGGCGCCCGCCACGTGACGACACTGCGCACTACCGACGCCACGGCCGGGAACGCAGGCCTGAGGATCGACTTCTGCGGCATGGCGTTCAACACGCCGCTCGTGCTGCTCTCCGGGTGCGTCGGATTCGGCGAGGAGTACACCCGGGTCGAAGGGTTCTCCCACCGCGACGTCGGCGCGGTCTGCCTCAAGGGCACCACCCTGGCTCCGCGCCTGGGCAACCCCGCGCACCGGGTGTGGGAAACGCCCTCGGGGATGCTCAACTCCATCGGTCTCCAGAACCCGGGCTGCCGGCACGTGGTCGAAGAGATCCTTCCGTCGCTGGCATGGAGCGAGACCCGGTTCATCGCGAACCTCTCGGGGTCCACGGTGGCCGAGTACGCGGAGCTGACGAGCGCATTCGACGATTCGCCGATTGACGCGATGGAGGTGAACATTTCCTGCCCGAACGTGCTCGAGGGGGGAGTGCTGTTCGGCAACGATCCCGACATGTCCGCGCGGGTGGTCGAGGCCTGCCGCGCCCGAACCGAAAAGCCCCTGATCACCAAGCTCTCCCCCAACCAGACCGACATCGCGGAGAGCGCGCGTCGCTGCATCGAGGCGGGCAGCGACGGGCTCGCCGTGACCAATACCTTCGTGGGGCTGGCGATCGACATCGAGACCCGCCGGCCGGTGATCGGCGGCAACCGTTCCGGGCTCTCCGGCCCCGCGGTGAAGCCCATGGCCCTGGCCAAGGTGCACGAGGTCTACCAGGTCGCGTCCCGTCACCGCGTTCCCATCATCGGCCAGGGGGGCATCGCGAGCGCGGAGGACGCCATCGAGTTCCTCATCGCGGGGGCGAGCGCCGTCGGCGTGGGCACCGCCCTGTTCTACGACCCCCTGATCTGCCCGAAGATCAACCGGGGACTGCACGAGTACCTCCGGGGGCACAACCTCGACCGGATCGAGCGCCTGACCGGCACGCTGGCCCTGCATCCCGAGGCGGAGAGCTCGGCGGCCTGATATCCGGCGAGGCGCTACCGGCTTCTCCCCTGCCGGGCCGGGAGCCGCCGGAGGGCGGGCTCACGCGCCGCCGCCCGTCTTCCGAAGGAGGAGGGCGCGCAGGCGAAGGGGCTATCGCCCCCTTTGCAGGCGCCGTGCGAACACCCGCATCTCCTTGGCGGCCTGGATGTCGCCCCGGGACTCGGCCGCTGCGATTCCGTCGCGGTAGGCTGCGAGCGCCTCCTCGTTCCGGCCCGCGTCGGCGAGGGCGCGACCGTAGGCCTTCCAGGCGGCGGAATAGCCGGGATCGTGGGCAAGCGCCTTCGCGAGGTGGGCGATGCCTTCCTCCTGGCGCCCCGCTTCGAGACACGCGCGGCCCAGGCCGAAGCGCAGCAGCGCGTTGTCGGTGCCGCGGGCGAGCATGGCCTCGAGGCTTCCGATGTTCATGGCGCGGATCCGCGATCAGGGGTCCGCCAAAGCGTCGGAGGGGCGAGCGAATCGCGCGGGCGCCGGGAAGCGACCCGGACCGGGAGGCGGGGCAGTGGGCGACGAGATCCGGGCGCGGGATTTCTCATTTGAGGGTCGATGGTCATTTCCCCCTCGGGTCGCGGCTGTCCGGGCGATCTCGGGCCACCGGATCGCTCTCAGCTTCTCCAGAAGGCCGGCGTGAGGATGACGAGGAGAGTGAAGATCTCGAGGCGTCCCAGCAACATGGCGATGCTCAGGATCCACTTTGCCGAAGCCTCGATCTCTCCGTAGTGGGAGGAGACCGCGCCCAGCCCCGGGCCGAGGTTGTTGATGCAGGCGGCGGTGGCGGAGAAGGCGCTGACCTGGTCGAGTCCGCTCGCCATCAGGGCGAGCATGATGATGGCGAAGGTGGCCACGTAGATGGCGAAGAACCCCCACACCGCATCGACCACCCGATGGGGGGCGGACGCCCCACCGACCTTGATCGGCACCTGTGCGCTGGGGTGAATGAGGCGGATGATCTCGCGCATGCCCTGCTTGATGAGCAGCACTACCCGGATCACCTTGAGTCCGCCTCCGGTCGATCCGGCGCATCCGCCCGCGAAGCTCGCAAAGAGAAGCAGCACCGGAAGGAAGCTGGGCCAGTCCTGGTAACCGGTGGTGGTGAAGCCGGTGGTGGTGCTGATCGACACGGTCTGGAACACGCCGTAGCGCAGCGCGCTCGGCAGGGTCGGGAAGGCGCCGCTCAGGTAGAGGTAGGCGGTGGTGGCCACCGCCACCGTCGCGAGCAGGGATACGTAGGCCTTGAACTCGGTGTCGTTGACGTAGCCGCGCACGCTGCGGCTGCGCCAGGCCGTGAAGTGCAGGGCGAAGTTCATCCCCGAGATCGCCATGAACACGACGGCGGTGGCTTCCACGGCGGGGCTGTCGAAGTAGCCCAGACTCGCATCATGGGTGGAGAAGCCGCCGATGGCGACGGTGGAGAAGCTGTGGACCAGCGCGTCGAACTCGGACATTCCCGCCAGCCAGTAGGCGAGCGCGCAGGCCGCGGTCAGCGCGAGGTATATGTACCAGAGCGCCTTCGCGGTCTCGGTGATGCGCGGAGTGAGCTTCGCGTCCTTGATGGGGCCGGGCGTCTCCGCGCGGTAGAGCTGCATGCCGCCCACCCCCAGCATCGGCAGGATGGCGACTGCGAGCACGATGATGCCCATGCCTCCCAGCCATTGCAGTTGCTGGCGATAGAAGAGGAGGGAAGGAGGCAGGCCGTCGATGCCGACGATTACCGTGGCCCCGGTGGTGGTGAGTCCGGATACGGATTCGAACACCGCGTCGACGAGCGCGAGCTCGGGGTGTTCGGCGAGGAGCAGGGGCACGCTTCCCGATGCGCCCAGCGCGACCCAGAACATGACCACGACGAGAAAGCCGTCGCGGAGCCTGAGCTCGCGGCGGACCTTCCGCACGGGAATCCAGAGCGCGAGGCCTGCGCTCAGGATCAGCAGGAAAGCGATCACGAATGGCGCGGCCGATTCGTCCCCGTAGATCCGGGAGACCGCGATCGGGGGCAGCATGGTGGCGCTGAACAGGGCGAGCAGCAGCCCCACGATTTTCTGGATTGCACTGATGCGCGTCATGCCCGCCTCGCGGACCCGCCGATGACGGCGCTCACAGGAACGTGATTCCGACCTGGAACAGCCGTTCGACCTCCGAAATCCGTTTCTTGTCGATGAGAAAGAGGATGACGTGGTCGCCCGCTTCGATCCGGGTATCGTGGTGCGCGATGATCACTTCGTCGCCTCGGACGATGGCGTCGATGGTGGTGCCCGGAGGGAGCTTCAGCTCTTCCACGCTCCGGCCCACGACCCGTGAAGTGCGCCGGTCACCATGGGCAACCGCCTCGATCGCTTCCGCGGCGCCGCGCCGGAGCGAATGCACCGCGACCACGTCGCCTCGTCGCACGTGGGCGAGCAGGCCGCTGATCGTCGTCTGTTGCGGGGAGATCGCGATGTCTACGAGGCCGCTCTGGACGAGGTCCACGTAGGCCCCGCGGTTGATGAGCGCCATCACCTTGCGCGCGCCCATCTGCTTGGCCAGCATCGCGGACAGTATGTTGCTCTGGTCGTCGTTGGTGACCGCGCAGAACACGTCCGTCCCGTCGATGTTCTCCTCGCGCAGCAGCTCCTCGTCGGTGGCGTGGCCGTTCAGCACTATCGTGCGATCGAGGTGCTCCGACAGGCGCCGCGCCCTCTCGAGGTCGTACTCCACGAGCTTCACGTGGTACTGGGGCTCGAGAGCCCGCGCGAGGCGTCGTCCGATGTTCCCGCCGCCGGCGAGAATGATGCGCCGCACCGCCCGGTCGCGGCGGCGCAGCTCCCCCATGACCGAGCCGATGTGCTCCGCCGCGGCGACGAAGAAGACTTCGTCGTCCACTTCGATGACGGTGCTGCCTTCCGGGACGATCGCGCTCCCGCGGCGGAAGATCGCTGCGACCCGGGTGTCGATTGCGGGCATGTGCGAAGGCAGCTCGCGCAACGCGTGGCCGACGAGGGGGCCGCCGTGGTAGGCGCGAACCGCCACCAGCCGGACCCTGCCGTTGGCGAAGTCGAGCACCTGCAGGGCGCCCGGGGTCTCGATCAGGCGCTGAATGTAGTCGGTCACGAGCTGCTCGGGGCTGATGCGTACGTCGACCGGCAGCGCTTCCGGGCAGAAGAGGGTGGGGTGCTCGAGGTACTCCGCCGCGCGGACTCTGGCGATCTTGGTCGGAGTCTGGAAGAGGGTGTAGGCCACCTGGCAAGCCACCATGTTGGTCTCGTCGGAGCTCGTCACGGCCAGGATCAAGTCCGCGTCCTTTGCCCCCGCCCGAGCGAGGACGCCGGGATGGGAGGCGTTTCCGGTCACGGTGCGCACGTCGAGGTGGTCCTGCAGGTTGCGCAGGCGCTCGGCGTCCTGGTCGACGATGGTGATGTCGTTCGCCTCGCTCGACAGGTTCTCCGCCACGGTGCTGCCCACCTGTCCCGCGCCGAGCACGATGATCTTCATGGCCCTGCCCCCGCGTGTGGAGAAGGGAGCGCGGCCCGGCGGCGGCGCTCCCGGTGCATATCAGCGTCCATCGCTCACCGTTTCGACGGGGAACGCTTGGGCTCTATTCCGAGCGACTTGAGCTTCCGGTAGAGATGGGTGCGTTCCAGTCCTACCCGTGCGGCCACCCTGCTTATGTTCCCTCCGAGCGCCTCGATGTGGTGCACCAGGTACTCGCGCTCGAACTGCTCGCGCGCCTCCTTCAGGGACAGCTCGCTCCCCTGGGGCCGGGTCCCCGGGGCGGGTTCGTGGATGCCGCCGAGAGCGACTTCGACCTCGGTCTGGTCGATGTCGCCGCCGCCTCCCAGAATGACCAGTCGATGCACGAGGTTCTTGAGCTCCAGCACGTTGCCCGGCCAGTCGTGGTTGCGCAGCCGGTTCTGGGCGCCGACGGTGAATCGGCGATAGCCGAGACTCTCCCTGCTCGCGAACGACTCCATGTGGAAGGCGAGGAGCTCCGGCACGTCCTCACGGTGGTCGCGGAGCGCGGGAACGTGCAGCGGCAGCACGTTGAGGTGATAGAAGAGATCGTGCCGGAACTCGCCCGCCGCGAGCGCCGCCGTTGGGTCCCGGCTGGTTGCCGCGACCACCCGGGCATCGAAGCGCACCGGCTCGTGTCCGCCGATTCGCAGGAAAGCGCCCTGGCGCAGGGCGCCGAGCAGGCGACTTTGAACGGAAGGATCGAGAT
Organism: Gammaproteobacteria bacterium; assembly: GCA_022824305.1. Taxonomy (GTDB): domain Bacteria; phylum Pseudomonadota; class Gammaproteobacteria; order HK1; family HK1; genus JAJEAD01. The sequence continues at coordinate 128,672 of JAJEAD010000071.1, forward strand.
CCAGGAGGTTCGGGAGGAACAGGGTGCCTCCGTTCGCCTGTTCCAGGCACCCGAACACCAGCTCGGAGCGCTCCTCGGAGCCGAAGAGCACCACTGAGGTGTCGCGCTTGCCGCCGGCGTCGACCGGCATCCGTACGAAGGGGCCTCCGCTGCGTGCGCTCACCGCGTGCAGGTAGTGGGCGCAGACGTCCTTGCCGCAGCCCGTCTCTCCCGTTATCAGCACGGGGGCGTCGTGCTGGGCGATTCGGCGGATTCGCTGGCGAAGCTCCTCCATGAGCTGCGAGCGCCCGATGGGTTCGGGAGGCAGGTCCGACTCCCGCCGGAGACCGACGTTCTCCTGGCGCAGCTTCGCCGTCTCCAGGGCCCGATGCACCGAGAGCAGCAGCTTCGGAGTGGACAGGGGCTTCTCGATGAAGTCGAAGGCGCCGAGCCGGGTCGCCTCCACCGCGGTCTCGATGGTGCCGTGTCCCGACATCATGACCACCGGGGTGTCGAGATGGGAGCGGTGGGCCCACTCTTCGAGCAGGGTGATTCCATCGGTATCCGGGAGCCAGATGTCGAGGAGGATCAGGTCCGGGCGCCTCGCTCGCCTCGCCTCGCGCGCCTCGGCCGCGTCCCGCGCGACGCTTACCGTGAAGCCCTCGTCCTGGAGGATGTCCCGCACGAGGAGCGCGATGTCCGGTTCGTCGTCGACCACCAGGATGTGGGGCGAGACGTTCACGGAGCGATGCGCCTCGGTGCATCCGTATCGGCGCCCGCGGCAGCCGGATCCGGGGGCGGGAACTGCATGACCACGCAGCCGCCTCCTTCCCGGCGGTTCTCCGCCCACACCCGGCCGTTGTGCTCCTCGACTATCTTCTTGACGATTGCGAGGCCGAGACCGGTGCCCTTGGACTTGGATGTCGTATAGGGATCGAAGACCCGGTCTATGGTGTGGGCGGGAAATCCCGGTCCGGTGTCGGCCACCCGGAGTTCGGCAACGCAGCGGTCGCGCTGGACGACGCGCCGGGTCCGGACCTCGACGCATGCGTCGGCACTCTCGGCGCAGGCCTCCAGGGCGTTCTTGACCAGGTTGTGCAGCACTTGCCGGATTCGGTCGATGTCGGCCTCGAGCGCGGGGAGCTCCGGATCGAGGCGGGTGGCCAGCCGGGTGCGGGCGCGCTCGTCGCGGTAGAGCTCCACCACGTCCGTGGCGAGCGTGTTCAGATCGAGGCGCTGCGGCCTCGCCTGTGGCGTGCGTGCGTAGTCGCTGAAGGCGTTGACCATCGCTTTCATCGATTCGACCTGGTGCACGATGGTTCGGGTCAGGCGGTCCAGCAGCTCCCCTTCCTCGCGTCCCATGTCATCGAGGTACTTCTTTCGCAGGCGCTCCGCAGAGAGCTGGATGGGCGTGAGAGGGTTCTTTATCTCGTGGGCGAGACGCCTGGCGACCTCGCTCCATGCCGCCTTGCGCTGCGCTTCCACGAGCTCGGTGAGGTCGTCGAAGACGACGACGTGACCGCCGGGCGGTTCCTCCGCTCCGGAGAGCCGGGCGCCGCTGCACATGAGAATCCGTTTCCCCCCGGCGCCGGAGAGGGAGACCTGCTCCCTCCAGTCCCGACCCGGGTGCATCGGTTCCGTCAGGTGAGGCGCCAGCCGCTCCGCGAGGACCAGCAGGTGGGAGTGGCGGGCGGCAATCGCGGAGAGGGTGTGACCGTGGTGGTCTTCGAGCGAGATGCCCAGGATGTGCTGCGCCGCCTGGTTGGCGGTATGGAGCCTGCCCTGCTGGTCGAGCGTGAGCACGCCGTTGGAAAGCCGCTCCAGCACCGCTTCGAGATATCCGCGCTGCTCCTCGAGCTGGCGCTGGCTCTTCCGGGTGGCGTTGCGGGCCTTGTCGAGCTCCCGCGTCATCTCGTTGAAGGAGGCGACGAGAAACCCGATCTCCTCCTTTCCGGCCGGCGGCAGGCGGGTCGCGTAGTCCCCGGCGGCGACCGCCCGGGTGCCGAGCGCGACATCACGCAGCGGCGCAACCAGGCGGCGCGCCGAGAACAGGGCCACCCACACCGCGGCGAAGAGGCTGAGCAGGAGCACCAGCGACAGCGTGAGGATGAAGCTCAGCTTGAGCGGCGTTCTCAGGTAGACCAGTTCGTGGTACTGGCCATAGGCGGACTCGACGCTTTCGGCGAGTCGACCCACGCGCTCCGCCAGGGGAAAGAGGCCCTGGAGGAAACGGGGTTCTTCGGACAGCTCCGTGAGGGGCCGGGTGTCTTCCCCCGCCGCCCCGAGCAGGTGCACGACGACCCGGATGTGCAGCCCGGCGTCGCCGATGGGGTCGAGATCTATGTAGCTGCCGGTCTGGCGCGCCAGCCTCAGGACGGCTTCGCTCGGGCGATCGGGAACGAGTTCGGTATGCTCGATGGTGCTGTACGCGACGACTCGGCCCTGCGGGCCGAGCAATGCGAGTTCCGAAGCCTCGGCGGCGAGCCGTTCGTCTTCCAGCCGAAGCGCGATGTCCCCCCTTCTCGTCTCGGCGAGGTCCGCGGCAAGCAGCCTGGTGCGCTGGAGCAGATCGCGCATGCGCGCATCGAGCGAGGCGCGGCCGAGGTCCAGTGCATCGTCGAGCGCCTGCTCGATGCGCACGTCGAACCATGTATCGATGCCCCGGCTGAGAAACTGGAACGAAAAGGCGTAGACCACGATCACCGGCGTCACCGCGAGGGCGACGAACAGGGCCGTTATGCGCCCGGTGAGCCGGGCTCCGGCCTGGCGCTCCCGCATCTGTCTCAAGAGGCGGTAGAGGTTGTGTCCGATGAGAAGGGCGAGCGTGAGCAGTCCCGCGACGTTGATGAACAGGAGCACCGAGTACAGGCGGTCGAATCGTGCCGAGCCCTGCGTCGCGTTGCTCATCAGCCACAGGGAGGCGAGCAGCAGGACGAGCGCCGCAATGGCCAGGCCGGAGTTGAGTCTGCTCACTGCGTGAGAATCCAGGAGTACCAGTCGTCACGGACGCGCCACAGGGAACCCAGCCAGGCCAGCGGGCGCAATGGTGACGGCAGGGCGTCGATGTCGAGGCGGGCGCGCAGCCGCACGCGGTAGCGGTGGTCGGGAATGAGGTCGGCGTTTCGGATCAGGGCGAGTTCTCGAATGGTCCCCGCGCTCGCGCTCGCGTCTTCGAGGGCGCCGTAGGTGCGCGTCTTGCCCGAGGCGGCGTAGGTGACCATGTAGCGCTTGCTGAGGGCGTGCTTCTTGATGCGATAGCGCAGGCGCATGTTGCGCACCCGCTCGTCCCGGAAGACGCGTTCCCGGGTCACCTGCACCTCCAGCAGCACCGTGATCGGGACTCCGCTTTCCAGGGCTTCGCGTGACTCGGAGTTGGGCTCGAGATCGAGCCCGGCGTCCAGGAGCCAGGTTTCTTCCTCGAGTCGGGTATCCACGTGGCGCACCGAGTACTCGAGCGCGGGAGAGGCGCACCAGGCGTCGGCAGCGGAGATCAGGAAGAGGCAAAGGCCGAACGCGGCGGCCGCGCCCCTCGTCGGGTCAGGCCTTGACCAGGAGCGCATAGTAGAAGCCGTCCATCCCGTCGTCGCCCGGAAGGACCTGTCGTCCGTGGCCGGTGGCGATACCCCATATCGCATGGTTGGGACCGACTCTCGCGTCCCGATGGGCGGCGAGGAAGCGGGCTATTACGTCGTCGTTCTCGCTCGGAAGAATCGAGCAGGTAGCGTACAGCAGCGTCCCACCGCGGGCCAGCAGCGGCCAGGTTCCCTCCAGGAGTCGGGACTGTCGGCGGGCGAGGCGCTCCGGATCTTCGGGACGGCGCAGCCACCTGAGGTCCGGGTGACGGCGAATGACGCCGGTCGCGCTGCAGGGGACGTCGAGGAGGACATGATGGAACTCCCGCCCGTCCCACCATTCGCCGGGACTGGCGGCGTCGGCGCAGCGTACCCGGGCCGGGAGTCCCAGACGGGCGAGGGTGCCCTCGATGCGCCCGGCCCGCTCCCGGTCGACGTCGACCGCGGTGAGCTCCAGGGAAGGACAGCGCTCGAGCAGGTGCGCGGTCTTTCCTCCGGGGGCGGCGCAGGCGTCGAGCACCCTGGCCCCGGCCGCGGGATCGAGGAGCGGCGCGGCGAGCTGCGCCGCGGCGTCCTGCACCGACACTTCGCCCGAGAGGAAGCCCGGTAGCTCCGATACGTCCCGGGGCCGGGCCAGAGTGATCGCCTGTTCGCAGTGCGGCACGGGCCAGGCCTCGACGGCGTGCTCGCGGAGGCGATCCAGGTACCTCTCGCGCCCGACCCGGGCGGTATTTACCCGAAGCGTCATGGGTGCGCGCGCATCGTTGGCATGCAGGATCTCCCGCCATCGGGCGGGCCAGGCCCGGCGAACGGCGTCGACGAGCCACCGGGGATGGGAGCGTTCCGGGCGGCCCGAGCGCGCAATGCCCGCGGAGAGCGCTCCGCGCCTTCGCAGGAAGTTCCGAAGGACGCCGTTGACGAGGGGAGCGGCGCGCGGCTTCCCGAGGTGCCGGGCGAGGGAGACGCTGGTCGAGACCGCCGCGTGCGGGCTGATGCGCGTGTAGATCAACTGGTAGAGGCCGATGAGCAGGGCGATCTCGACATCGGAGTCGTCGGCCGCGAGCTGCCGCCGCAGCAGAACGTCGAGCACGTGCGCAAGCGAGCTGCGCCGGCGCAGCACACCGAAGCAGATCTCCCTGGCCAGCGCTTCGTCGCGCCGGTCGGGGAGTGCGGAGCGAGCTTCGAGGCAGCGCCCCAGCGAGCGGCCCCCGCACAGTACCTGCCGGAGAACCTCGAGGGCGGCGGCCCGGGCGCGGAGTCCCGGTTCAGCGTCCATGGGCCGGAGTGGCGGATTGCACGGGGTGCCCTCGGGCGCTCGGCGCGGTGCGTCAGAGCCCGAGCAGGGTGCCGGGCGCGAGGCGACGCGATCTCGCGTACTCGCCGACCGGCATGCGCCTGCCCCCCTCTTCCTGAACTTCGACGAGAGCAAGCCGGCCGTGGCCGGTCGCGATCTCGACCTCCTGCCCGAGCGCCCGCACCACTCGACCGGGCGTCTCCCCGGTGTCTCCGGGACAGGGCCGGGAGCGCCAGATCCTGAGCCGGCGCGGACCGCGCCGCGAGGTCGGGACGGTGGTGAACGCTACCGGGGTCGGGTTCATGGCCCGCACCACCCTGTCCAGCTCCCGAGCGCTGCGACTCCAGTCGAGGCGGGCCTCGTGCTTCGAGAGCCGCTCGGCGTACACCACGCCGGTCGCATGCTGGGGCCGGGAGCACGCCCGGGCCCGGGGGAGGTCGTCGAGCGTGCGGACGAGGAGTTCCGCTCCCAGGGCGGCAAGACGGTCCCGCAGTTCACCGGCGCACTCGCGGGGGTCGACTGCGAGCTCCGACCGGGCAAGAACGTCTCCGGTGTCGAGCCCCTCGTCCATCAGCATGATGGATACGCCGCTTCGTTCGTCGCCGGCGAGGATTGCGCGCTCGACGGGCGCCGCACCCCGCCAACGGGGCAACAGGGACGGGTGCACGTTCACGCACCCCTCCGGTGGTACGGACAGGACTTCCGGCGGCAGCAGCAGTCCGTACGCCGCCACCACGATGACATCCGGAGCAAGGGCGCGCAGGCACGATCGTACCCGGGGGGCGCGAAGGGTCGCGGGCTGGAGGATCTCGATGCCTCGCTCTTCCGCGAGCGCCTTCACGGCGCTCCGCCGGAGCGTCCTGCCGCGACCCGCAGGCCGATCCGGCTGAGTGAACGCCGCCACCACTTCGTGCCCGGAGTCGAGCACTCCGCGCAGCACCGCCGCCGCGAACTCCGGGGTACCGGCGAAAACTACGCGCATTTTCCCGGACGTGGAACGGGAAGGGGACTCAGGTCTGACGCTGCAGCTTCTTCGTCCGCCTGCGGATCCGTGCCTGCTTGAGTCGCGAGAGGTAGTCGACGAACAGTATTCCCTCGAGGTGGTCCATCTCGTGCTGCACGCAGACTGCCAGCAAGTCCTCCGCCTCGAGCTCGATCGGCTCTCCGTCCCGGTCCAGCGCCCTGACCCGAATCCACCGGGAACGGGTCACGCTTTCGTAGACGCCGGGCACCGACAGGCAGCCCTCCTCGGCTTCGAGCTCGCCTTCTTCCGCCTCGATGGTCGGGTTGATGAGGCAGACCGGCTCGTTTCGTGATTCGGAGCAGTCGATGGTGATGACCCGAAGAGGCACGTTGACCTGCACTGCCGCGAGCCCGATGCCCGGAGCGGCGTACATCGTCTCGAGCATGTCGTCGACCAGTTGCCGCACGCGCTCGTCCACGTGCTCGACGGGACGCGCGCGGTTTCGCAGTCGAGGGTCGGGGTAGTGGAGGACTTCGAGTATCGCCATCGCATCGGACGCCCGTGCTCGTTCAGGCGGGCGCCCTGGTTCCGTCGAGTATACGGGATGCCTCCGCGACCCCGCCACGCGCCGCTTCCCCGCGCCGCTCTCCCGGCTCCCGGGCGTCCGCTCGCGACTCGGCGGGAGGGATTGGGGCAGGAGTAGTCCTCGGGCGACGTTCGCGCGGGGGCAGGTCCTACCCGATTCGGCCTTCCGGACGGCGCCTTCCCGGTGCGCGATCCGCACCGGATCGCTACGCTCCGACCTGCGGCACCCGCCGCGACTTCTCATGCAATGCGATGGAGCAGTGGCAGGAGCGGGGAGATGCGTCGATCCGGTGCTGGCTGGCCTTCAACCGGAGTTTCGGAGTATCCCCGAACATCGCCGTGCGCGCGCTCCGGCGAGCGGGATCCCCCGGCGAGGCCCTGCGCCGCCGCCACGCCCTCGCCCGCGAGCTGCGGGCGCCGACCGGCGTCGCCGAGCGCCTGCAGAACTTCGATCTGCGCGGAGTGGAGGAAGACCTGCTATGGCTCTCCGGCTCCCGTCGCCGCCTGCTGTGGATCGGGCACCGCGACTATCCCCGCCTTCTCTCCGAAGTGCCCGATCCGCCCCCGGTGCTTTTCGTGGAAGGAGATCCGGAGAGCCTGTCCTGGCCGATGCTGGCGATCGTCGGGAGCCGCAACGCCTCCGCCACGGGGCGTGACATCGCTCATGAGTTCGCCCTAAAGCTGGGGGAGGCGGGAATCGGCACGGTCAGCGGCCTGGCGCTGGGGATTGACGCGGCTGCGCACCGTGGAGCACTGCGCTCCGACGCGCCCACCGTCGCAGTGTGCGCGAGGGGCCTCGACCGCACATATCCTCACTCCCACGAGGAGCTGGCGAAGGCGGTCTCGGAGAGCGGTGCGCTGGTCTCGGAGTTCCCGGTGGGCGCTGCGCCGCTGCGCTCTCACTTCCCTCGCCGCAACCGGATTATCAGCGGGCTGAGCGTGGGCGTGCTGGTGGTGGAGGCGTCGACCCGAAGCGGAGCGCTGATCACCGCACGCCGGGCGCTCGAGCAGGGGCGCGACGTGTTCGCGGTGCCCGGCTCGATCCGGAACCCTCTTGCCCGGGGGTGCCACCAGTTGATCCGCGCCGGCGCAATCGTGACGGAAGGGGTGCAGGACGTGATCGAGGAACTGGCCCTTTCTCCCGGAATTCGGGGCGTGTTGCCGGCCGGCGGCTCCGAAGAGCGCGCGGAGCCGCCCTGTCTCGGGGAGGACGCGCGTCGCACCCTCGCCTGTCTCGGCTTCGAGTCGACCCCCGTCGATGTGCTCGTCGCGCGCGTCGGATTGACGGCCGACGCGCTATCCTCCATCCTGCTCGAACTCGAGCTCGACGGCTACGTGAAGTCGACGGCCGCCGGCTCGTACGAACGGATTGCCGGGAAGGGAGTGGATGGCATCGAAGTTCCTGATGGAGCCGGGCGCTCTGACGCGCGAATACGAGGGCCCGCGTCGGCCTTGCGGCGTGATCGGGCATGAGCCCTCGCTTCGCGTGCCGGCTCGCAACGTCGTGGTAGTGCGCCGGGCCGCGCACCACCGGCGCGGGCCGTCGCGGGCAGGGGATTGAATCGGGTGGCGAATCAACTGGTAGTCGTGGAGTCGCCGGCGAAGGCCCGCACCATAAAGAAGTACCTCGGGAGCGGCTTCGAGGTCATGGCTTCCTACGGCCACGTGAGGGACCTGGTCCCGCGGGAAGGCGCGGTCGAGCCGGGTCGCGACTTCGAAATGCACTACGAGCCGATCGAGAAGGCCCAGAAGCACCTGAGCGCGATGGCTCGCGCCATGAAGAAGGCGGATGCGCTCTGTCTGGCGACGGATCCGGATCGGGAAGGTGAAGCCATCGCCTGGCACGTCACCGAAGTGCTCAAGGAGCGCCGGGCGCTCGACGCCAAGCCGGTGTACCGGGTGGTGTTCCACGAGATCACGGAGCGCGCGATCCGTGAAGCGGTCGAGAACGCGCGCGAGATCTCCATGGACCTCGTCAACGCCCAGCAGGCGCGGCGGGCGCTGGACTACCTCGTGGGCTTCAATCTCTCGCCCCTGCTCTGGAAGAAGATACGCCGGGGGCTGTCCGCGGGCAGGGTGCAGAGTCCGGCGCTGCGCATGATCGTGGAGCGCGAGGACGAGATCGAACGATTTGAGCCGCGGGAGTACTGGACGCTGGAGGCGGACCTCGACCGCGAGGGACGGGAGTTCAGGGCGAGGCTGACGCGTTACGAAGGCAGGAAGCTCACCCAGTTCAGCATCGCCGGAAAGGGCGATGCCGAGGCCGCCGCGGAGCGGGTCGCGAAGCTGGTGGGCGGCTCCGCACGGGCGATGCCGGAGCAGAAGAAGGACGACCGCATCAAGGGTCCGCCGACGGTCTCCCGGGTCACGGAGATCGAGGAAGGCCGCATGCGGGTCGCGCGGGTGGAGAAGAAGCAGCGTCGGCGCAACCCGTCTCCGCCCTTCATGACCTCCACCCTCCAGCAGGAGGCGGCGCGAAAGCTCGGCTTCAGCGCGCAGAGGACGATGCGGGTCGCCCAGCAGCTCTACGAGGGAGTGGAGATCGACGGCGCTTCGGTCGGACTCATTACTTATATGCGTACCGATTCCCTCAACCTCGCCGCCGAAGCGCGCGAGGAGATGCGGGAGTACATCCGCCGGCGATTCGGCTCCGAGGCGGTCCCCGCGAAGGCGAGGACCTTCCGAACCCGCTCCCGAAACGCGCAGGAGGCCCACGAGGCCATCCGCCCCACTTCGGCGATGCGCGAGCCCGGGACGCTTCGGGGCGCGCTGAGCCAGGACCAGCACCGTCTCTACGAGCTGGTCTGGAAGCGGGCGCTGGCCTGCCAGATGCAGCACGCGCTCATCGACACGGTGGCCGTGGACCTCACCTGCGGCGAGTCCCGACCGGAGGCCGAGGGGGCGGACGAGCTGTTCCGCGCAACCGGCTCGAGCGTCGCCCGCCAGGGATTCCTCGCCGTCTACGACGAAGGGGCGGGCGAGGACGCCCCGACGGAAAAGGAGACCCGCCTGCCCCCTCTCGCGCAGGGCGACCTGGTGACGGTGACGCGTCTTCGATCGGACCAGCACTTCACCGAGCCGCCTCCCCGCTACAGCGAAGCGACCCTCATCCGGGCGCTCGAAGAGTACGGGATCGGGCGGCCGTCGACCTACGCGGCGATCATCCAGACCCTGAAGAACCGGGAGTACGTGGAGATTCAGGGCCGTCGCTTTCACCCCACCGACATCGGCCGGGTGGTCAACGGCTACCTCACGGAGCATTTCGGGAGCTACGTCGAGTACGAGTTCACGGCTCGGCTCGAGGACAGCCTCGACGCCATTTCGCGCGGCGAACGCGACTGGAAGCCGCTCATGCGTGACTTCTGGGAGAGCTTCGAGCAACGGGTCAAGGCGAAGGAAGGAGAGCGGGGCCGCCCCGCGCCGCGGGAGCTCGGCGTCGATCCCAAGAGCGGTCGGGCGGTCTCGGTGCGCATGGGGCGCTACGGCCCCTACGTGCAAATCGGCACGTCGGAAGACGAGGACAAGCCCCTTTTCGCGGGCCTGCGCCCCGGCCAGCGCATGAACGCGGTCACCCTGGAAGAGGGCCTCGAGCTCTTCAAGCTGCCTCGGGCTCTCGGGAGCACTCCCGAAGGCGAGTCGGTGTCGGTGGGGATCGGGCGATACGGACCCTACGTTCGTTTCGGTTCGAAGTTCGCTTCGCTCGGCCCCGATGATGATCCCTACCAGGTCACGCTCGAGCGCGCACTCGCGATCATCGAGTCGAAGAAGCAGTCGGATGCGCAACGCCGCATCAAGTCTTTCGAAGGCAGCGAGATCCAGGTTCTCAGGGGCCGCTACGGACCCTACGTGACGGATCGCAAGAAGAACACCCGGATACCGAAGGACCGGGAGCCGGCCGAACTGACGCTGGACGAGTGCCGGGCGCTGCTGGACGCCGCGCCGGCAAGGCGCCGTCGTGAACGTACGAGGACGAGAAAATCATGAACGCAATTCACCCCTTCGTTGCAGTGCTCATGGGTTCCGATTCCGATTGGCCCGTGATGCAGTCCGCCGTCGAGGTGCTTCGCCGCCTGGGCATCTCGGTGGAGGTCAGGATAACCTCCGCCCACCGCACTCCGGCGGCCACCTCGCAGTACGTGACGGAGGCGGTGGAGCGCGGCTGCGCGGTGTTCATCGCCGGCGCGGGGATGGCCGCGCACCTCGCCGGTGCGGTCGCGGCCCATACCACCCGTCCGGTGATCGGCGTCCCCCTCGACGCCAGTCCCCTTGGCGGCATGGACGCCTTGCTTTCCACGGTACAGATGCCCGGGGGCATCCCGGTGGCTGCCGTCGCGGTGGGCAAGGCGGGCGCGACGAACGCCGGCTATCTCGCCGCGCAGGTCCTGGCGGTGGCGGATGCGGCGCTCGCGCAGCGCCTCTGCGTGGAACGCGAGGAACGGGCCGGCGCGGTCGGGGAGAAGGACGCGGAGCTGCAGAAGTCGATCCGGACCTGAGCGCCTCCGGGACGCGGGGCGCGGAGGACGTGGGTAAGCTCGGGGGAATCTCGATGCTTCGCGCCGCGCAGGGGCTTGGGGTCCTGCGGCGGATCCCCTTCCCGGTGGGGGTCGGCCGTCGGCTGGCGGCGTCACCCCCCGCTTCGATTGCGCTGCGCACGGTGAAGCGGTGAACGCATGGCACGCGAGGAGAGCCGCCCGTGTGCTCGAGTCGGGGGGCATCATCGTCTACCCCTGCGAGGGAGTCCTGGGCCTCGGGTGCGATCCCTTCCGCCGCGACGCGGTGCGACGCCTGCTCGCGCTGAAGCGCCGTCCCGAGAGCATGGGCTTCATTCTGATTGCGAGCGCGCTCGGGCAGATCCGCTCCCTGATCGCCCCGCTGCCGCCTCCGGCGATGGCGGCGCTCGAGGAGACCTGGCCCGGTCCCGTCACCTGGATCGTGCCGGCCGCCGCCAGGGTCCCCGACTGGCTGACCGGAGGCCGGGGCACGCTCGCGCTCCGCGTCACCGCCCACCCCGAGGCCCGCGCAATCTGCTCCGTGTTCCGCGGACCCGTGGTCTCGACCAGCGCCAACCTCAGGGGCAATCCCCCTCCCCGGAATCTGCTGTCGCTTTCCCGACCGATACGGTGCGGGGTCGACTACGTCGTGCCCGGCCGCACCGGAGGCGCGTCGGGCCCCACCGAGATACGTGATGCGCGCAGCGGAGCCGTGCTGAGGGCCGCCGGCGCATGAGCACGGGCGGGAGCGAGGAACGACTTCAGGGAGTGCGGAGCCTCCTGCTGTCCCTGCAGGAGCGGATGTGCACGATCTTCGAGGGCTTCGAGCCCGAGGCGCGCTTCGGGCTCGATGACTGGCAGAGGCCCGGGGGCGGGGGCGGACGAACCCGGGTGCTCGAGGGCGGCGAAGTGTTCGAGCAGGCCGGCGTCAACTTCTCTCACGTGCACGGCGCGAGCCTCCCGGAGGCGGCGAGCGCGCGCCGACCGGAGCTGGCGGGAAGTGCATTCCAGGCTCTCGGGGTGTCGACCGTGATCCACCCCCGCAATCCGTACGTGCCCGCCTCGCACTGCAACGTGCGCCACCTGGTCGCGGAGCTGCCGGGGAAGGCGCCCCGGTGGTGGTTCGGGGGCGGATTCGATCTCACGCCCTGCTACGGATTCGAGGAGGACGCCGTCTACTGGCATCGCGCCGCCGCCAGGGTCTGCTCGGAGTTCGAGGCGGGACTCTACGCTGAGCTCAAGGAGTGGTGTGACCGCTACTTCTTCCTGCCTCACCGCAACGAGGCCCGGGGCGTTGGCGGCATCTTCTTCGACGACCTGAACCGCTGGCCCTTCGAGCGCTGCCTGGAATTCGCGGGCAGGGTGGGAGATGCCTTTCTGGATGCCTACGTCGCCATCGTGGAGCGCCGGATGGATACGCCCTACGGGTCGCGGGAGCGGAGCTTTCAGCTTCTCCGGCGCGGACGCTACGTCGAGTTCAACCTCATCCACGACCGCGGCACCCTCTTCGGGCTGCAGTCGGGAGGGCGGACGGAGTCGATCCTCATGTCTCTTCCCCCGATGGCGGCGTGGGCCTACCGCTTCGACGCGGAGCCGGGAAGTCCCGAGGCCAGTCTCGGCCGAGAATTCCTGAGGGCGCGGGACTGGATTTCGCCGGCATGCTGAGCGCGGGCGGCGGGCCCTCGGGGGCCGAGGACCCTTGACACAAGAATACCCGCTGCCGACAATGCGCGGCTCGCTTTCGCGGAGGGGTTCCCGAGTGGCCAAAGGGATCAGACTGTAAATCTGACGGCTCAGCCTTCGGAGGTTCGAATCCTCCCCCCTCCACCGAAGACCAAGGAAATGACTGCAAGCAGGCACTGAGCCGTCCGGTCCGATTGATTTTCTCGAAGCAGCTCGGGGCCGTCCCGATCCGGGTGCGGCGTCGAGGCTCCATGCGCGGGTGTAGTTCAATGGTAGAACCTCAGCCTTCCAAGCTGATGACGTGGGTTCGATTCCCATCACCCGCTCCAGGGGTTCGTTCACAACGCACCAGGCCCATATAGCTCAGGTGGTAGAGCACTCCCTTGGTAAGGGAGAGGTCACTGGTTCGAGTCCAGTTATGGGCACCACTCCAGTCCGGGACACCAAACCTTCAAGTCTGAGCGCGGAGATTGATTGATGGCGAAGGAGAAGTTTTCACGCACGAAGCCGCACGTGAACGTGGGCACGATCGGGCACGTGGACCACGGGAAGACGACGCTGACGGCGGCGATGACGAAGATCATGGCGGCGGCGCACGGAGGAGACATCCGCACGTT
>JAJEAD010000061.1 GCA_022824305.1 Gammaproteobacteria bacterium
CGCGACGGCGCGCTGGGGCTCGGCCTCACCCTCGCCAGCCACCTCGCGGCGAAGTACGAGGGCGACGTCAAGGTCAACTCCCTGCCCGACCAGGGCACCGTCACCCGCATCACCCTGCCCGCCGGCCTGCCCGGCCTGTGACCTCCGGCCCGACCTGACCCTTCATGTACTGCCCGCCTCCATCGGCAGCGCCAAGGATTCGGGCCAGACACCCGATGCGCAATACCCGCCGCTCCTCGCAGGAGTCCCCTCTCCGTGAGCGCCTTGCAGGCACGGAGCCCCGCAACCGGAATTGGGGTACGGAGTCCCCCGTTGACACGCCTGACACGGTCCGGGACCCACGCGAGACGGCGGACCCGAACCTGTAGTGGACGACATGGAGAACCAGACTCATGAACGCGAATGAACGCTCCAGCCTCGCCCTGCGCAACTTGCTCTTCAAGCCATGCCTCCTGGGGGTCGGCCTGCCCCTGGTCCTTGTCGGCACCTTCTCCTTCCTGTTCCTCACCGTCCAGCTCGATGTCATCCAGTCGAACTTCGCGCGGAGTCGCGACGCCTTCACCCGGGACGTCGCGGGAACGAGTCTCCAGAGCCTGGCGGACACCGCCGCCCGCCAGCTCGACGCGTTCCTCGTGGAGCGGATTGGGGAGGCGAAGGCCTGGTCAACGGCGTCGGTGGTCGTGGAGTCCGCATCGGCAGCGCACGCGAGGCATCGTGCGGAGGGACTCACCGAGCTTCCCCTGGAAGCCGTTGAAGACCGATTCCGCATCCAGAAGAGCCTCCGGACCGCGCCCTGGGCCGACACCTACCTGCGCCAGCAGCTCACTTCGGCGCCCCACTTCGCGGAGATCTTCTTCACCGACCGAAACGGCTACAACGTGGCGCTCACCAATCCGACGAGCGATTTCGTGCAGTCCGACGAAGACTGGTGGCAGAACGCCTGGAGCCGGGGGCTGTCCGTGGGAGAGATCGAGTACGACGACTCCGCGGGGGTGTGGTCCGTCGACATTTCGCTGCGCATCGACGATCCCGCCACGGAACAGGCGGTGGGAGTGATGAAGACGGTCCTCGCAATCGAACCCGTGCAACAGATGGCAGACCGCACTGCGACGGCCATCCCGGGAGGGGGGAGGATGCAGATCATCGACAACAGCGGCGTCCTGATCGCCGAAACGAGCTCGAACCATGCCCGCGGTCGCATCATCAACCCGGAGGTCAACCTCCGGGAACAGGGAAGCGATTCGGTGCTCGTCGCCTTCGGAGCGGAACGCACGGGCTTCACGACGGACAAGGAGTGGATCACGGGCTTCGCCCGAACCGGAGGGCGCGACGCCTACGCCGGAGTCTCCGAGCGCTTTGAGGGCTTCGACTGGATCGTCATTCTTCAGCAGCCGGTCACCCGAGTCACCGGCTCAATCGGCATGCTCGCCGCAATAGACGACAGGCTCCGCGACTGGCGCCTCATGCTCGCGGCCGCGTTCTGCACCATGGCGGTGTCGAGCATTCTCTTCGCTCTGGTGCTCGCTTCCCGATCCGCCCGCCGCCTGACGGCTTCAATGCAGTCGATTCGGGAGATGGCCGAGCATGCTTCCACCGGAAAGCTCACGGCACCTCCCTCGATCGAGCAGCCCGAGGAGCTCGTCCGGTTGAACGAAGCGGTGCATCGCCTGACCCAGGTGCTGGCGACGGTTCTGCGGAGGGCTCAACAGTCGCGATAGAGGCGTCACGGAAGGCCGCTGCCGCAGAGCGCACTGCTGGGCGCCCGGAGGAGCGGCGCTCCGGCCCGGCACTCCACTTCCGGAAAGCATCCGTCGTAGCATGAAGTGCTGACGGCTCCCGGAGCTCCCTTCGGGGGAATCAAGACGGGCTCTTCCTGCGACATGGTGGACTACGGCTCCCGCGAGTCAGGCGATCGCGTGTCGCCCCTTCCCGGCGACCTCGGGTCGCGGCGGGCGGGGCGCGGGGAAGCGACCGGGCCGGTGACCCTTCCCGCGCCACGGGGAGCCGCCACGGCGACCCTCGCTCGTGTCCCGGCGGGCGACATCGCTTCGCGACGGGAGTCGGTGGGCGGGCGTGGCGGACGGGGGCGCGATGCCTGACTTCGCCGAGCCCCTCTGGCTCCTGCTCCTTGCGGGGCTCCCGGTCCTGGCGTGGGGGGCCGCAGGCGGCGCGGGGCCGGCGCGAGCGCGGCGAATCGCCGGCGCGGTGCTGCGGGGCTTCGCGCTCGCGGCGCTCGTGGTGGCGCTCGCGGGGCCGCTCAAGGGCTCCTACCCGCGCGATACCGATGTCGTGTTCGCGCTCGACGTCTCCAGCAGCATCGAGCCCGACGTGGTGTCGCAGGCGCTCGACTTCGTCAACCGGGCGATCGAGAGCAAGGAACCCGAGGCGAGGCTGGGCCTGGTGGTGTTCGGGGCGGACGCCGCCACGGAGCTCCCTCTCGCCGCGCGCTCCATGCCGGTGCGCGAGCTCAGCGTGGACGTCCCGCGCGGCGGCACGGACATCGGCCGAGCGCTCGAGGTCGCGATGGGCGCCTTCGGCTCCGAGGGCCAGCGGCGGGTGGTGCTGTTGAGCGACGGGCAGGAGAACGCGGGCAACGCCCGCGCCGCGAGCACCGCGGCCCGGGCGCTCGGCGTGGAAGTCCTGAGCATTCCGCTCGAGCGGCGGGGAACGCGCGACGAAGTCCGGGTGCAGGGCGTCATCGCTCCCTCCGTGGTGCGCAGCGGGGAGCCCTTCGAGGTGCAGGTCGCGATCGAGAGCCGAAGCGGGGGACGCGCCCATCTCGTTCTCCTTCGCGACGGCACGGTGCTGCGCGACGAAGACCTGCGCCTCGTCCCGGGCACGAACCGCTACGTGCTGCACGAGGAGGCTCCCGACTCCGGCCTGCGCGAGTACGAGGTGATCGTCAACAGCGACGCCGACCGTCAGCCCGAGAACAACCGGCACCAGACCTTCGTGCGGGTGGCCGGTGTCCCCAGGGTGCTGTACGTGCGGGGGGGCGCCGACGCCGCCCTCTTCCTCCCGGAAGCGCTCCGAGCCCAGGGGCTGGAGGTCGAGGAGCTCCTCGCGAGCGCCCTGCCCGCGACGCTGCACGAGTACATCGGGTATGACCTCGTGATTCTCGACAACGTCTCCGGCTTCGACATGTCGCTGGACAAGATGGAGCAGCTCGAACGCTTCGTGCGCGATGCCGGCGGCGGACTCGTGAAGCTGGGCGGGGATCGCAGCTACAGCGCGGGCGGCTACTACGACACGCCGGTGGAGCGCCTGCTGCCGGTGACCATGGACGTCGAGACCGAAGTGCGCATTCCCTCCCTCGCGGTGACTTTCGTCATCGACAAGTCGGGAAGCATGTCATCCCAGGCCCAGGGGGAAGAGAAGCTCAGCCTCGCCAAGGTCGCGGCGCTGTCGGCGATCGAGGTGCTGAACCCCCTGGACCGGGTTGCGGTGCTGAGCTTCGACGCCGGATACGAGTGGAGCGTCCCCGCCACCGAGGCGGGGAACCGCCACACCATCGCGGAGACGCTTCGGGTGCTCGGCGCGGGCGGCAGCACCGACCTCTACCGTGCGCTCGAGGCGGCGTACCGGGGCACCCGGGAACAGAACGCAAAGCTCAGGCACCTGATCGTGCTCTCCGACGGCCTCAGTCGCGCCGAGTCCGACTACACGGCGCTGGCGCGCCGCATCCATGCCGACGGCATCACGATCTCCACCGTCGCCTTCGGCCAGGACGCGGACCTCCCCCTGATGGCGAACATCGCCGCCGAGGGCAAGGGGCGCTTCTACCACACCGAGGACCCCCGCCACATTCCGCGCATCTTCACCAGCGAGACGCTCGTCGTGTCGCGTGACCTGCTGGTCGAGGAGCCCCTCACTCCGGTGGCGGGCTATCCCGGGGAGATGCTCGAAGGCTTCGATCCGGACGCCTTCCCGCCGCTGGCCGGGTACCAGCGGACCTGGGCCAAGCCGGCGGCCCAGGTTCTCCTCCACGCCCGCGACGGCGATCCGCTGCTCGCGGTGTGGCGCTACGGCCTCGGCAAGGCGGTCGCCTTCACCTCCGACCTGAGCGGACGCTGGGGACGGGACTGGGTCGCGTGGGCGGAGTTCGGACGCTTCGCGGCCCAGATGGCGCGCTGGACGATGCGCCACCGGGGCCCGGAGACCCTCCTGCCCACCTTCGAGTGGGAGGGGCGGCGAGCGAGCGTCACGGTCGATGCGCTGGACCGGGACGAGCGCTTCGTGAACCACCTGGACCTGCTGATGACGGTGCTCGGGCCGAGGGGCGAGTCCGAAACCCTGACCCTGCCCCAGGTCGCCCCGGGGCGCTATCGCGGGGAGTTCGGGGCAAGCCCGGGAGAGCGCTACTACCTGAGTCTGCGGGGAAGCTCCCCGGAGGTCGAGATCGGCCCCGAGACCTTCGGGCTGGCGCTGCCCTACTCCTCCGAGTACGCCGGCCTCGGCACCGACCCGGAGACGCTGCGCGAGGTCGCGGCGGCGACCGGCGGGCGCATGCTCGCGCTGGCGAACACTTCGCTCGACACCATTCACGCGCCACCCGAACTCGCGCCGGGGTCGAAATGGCGGGTGTGGGAGCCGCTGCTCGTGGCGGCGCTCCTCCTGGTCCTGCTGGAGGTGGCGGTGCGCAAGGTCAACCTGCCCGAGTCCTGGCAGCGTCGCCTCGGGGTGCGGCGCACCCGCGCCCGGAGCGAGGCGGAACCCGACTACGAGCGCCTGAAGGAAGAGATCGACCGGGCCCGGGCCCGCCACATCGAAGCGCTCCGCGACCAGGTCTACTATCGTCCCGAGGACCCCGCGGTGCGCGCCCGGCTCTACCTGGCCGGGTTTCGCCGCGGCGAGGCATGAGCGCGCGGCGTTGTTCCCGAGGGAGGGCGGCGCTACCATCACGAAGGCCCCTCGACGAAGTCTTCGGGCCGGTCCCTGCCGGCCGAAGCGAGTTCGGGCGACGGGCAGGCGCGACTGCCCGGGCGCTGCCCCGACTCTCGGCGAGAGCAAAACGGAACCCACTCAGGAGAGAGAACACGCCATGTCACGACCCATCGGATCCCGCGCGCTGAGTCGCCGGAGAATGCTCACCGGGGCCGGCGCCGCCGCCACGGCCGTCGCCTTCCCCACCATCCTCACCCCGCGCAAGGCGGGCGCCGTCACCAAGCTCACGGTGCGGGATCCGGGAGGCCCCTACGTCAAGGCCTACGCGGCCGCCTACTACGAGCCCTTCAACAAGAAGTTCGCCGGCAAGATCGAAGTCACCGGCGTCATCGGCAAGCACGAGCCCACTTCGCAGATCAAGGCGATGGTCGACACCGGGACCTACACCTGGGACGTCGCGCTGCTGAGCGAAGCGGCCCACAACCTGCTGCGCGACGCCGACTACCTCGAGACGCTCGCCAACCGCGATCATCCCGACGTGCAGGAGATTCCGGACGAGTTCAAGACCGAGTACCTTCAGGGCGTGGACGTGTACGGCACCGTGCTCGCGTACCGCAACGACGTGTACCCGAGCAAGGCGCGAGCGCCGGACCAGGGCTGGAAGGATCTCTGGGACGTCGAGGGGATTCCCGGCATTCGGGCCCTGCGCAAGCACCCCTTCGACACCATCGAGCAGGCGCTGATCGCGGACGGCGTGGAGGCCGGCATGGAGTACGACTGGGTGCGCGAGAACGGCTACGACCGGGCCTTCTCGTCGCTCGACAACATCAAGCCCCACATCGACATCTGGTGGACCGGCGGGGCGCAGACCTCGCAGCTCCTGAGCACCGGCGAGGTCGATATCTGCCCGACCTGGAACGGGCGCGCGCAGGCCGCGATCGACGGCGGGGCGCCGGTGACCATCTCCTGGAACGAGGGCATCTTCAACTTCGAGGGGTGGTGCATCCTGAAGGGCACTCCCAACCTCGAGGCGGCGCAGGAGTTCGTCACCTTCTGCGCGAACGCGCGCACCCAGGCCCTGCAGGCGCCGCACATCTCCTACGGGCCGGTGAACCCCAACGCCTACGATCACATCGACGCGGAACGAGCGAAGGTGCTCTCCACCAACCCGGAGTTCCTGCCGCTGATGCACAAGGCGGACAACGTGTTCTGGGGCAAGGAGAAGGACAAGGCGACGGAACTGTTCAACGCGTGGCTGGTGGGATAGCCCGCTCCTCCCGATGAACTCCGGGTGCGGGCGCCACGCGGTGCCCGCACCCGCAGCGAAGACCACGGCGCCCGGCCCCTTCCCTTGCCGGGCGCCCCCGTCTTGGCCGCTTCCTCTCGCTCCCGGACCACCATGACCGACCCCTCCTACAAGCTCCGGATCCTGGGCTTGCGCAAGACCTACGGCCCCGTCGTCGCGCTGGCCGGCGCCGACGTCGACATGCACGAGGGGGAGTTCCTCACCCTGCTCGGTCCTTCCGGCTCCGGAAAGACCACGATGCTGATGCTGATCGCCGGCCTGATTCAGCCCGAGCACGGCGAGGTGTGGATAGACGGCCGCCTCTCCACCTACATGCCGCCCCACAAGCGCGACCTGGGAATGGTGTTCCAGAACTACGCGCTGTTCCCGCACATGACGGTGTACGAGAACATCGCGTTCCCGTTGCGGATGCGCAAGGTGAGCGAGGCCGCCATCCGCGACGAGGTCAGGCGGGTGCTCGACGTGGTGCAGTTGGCCGGCATCGAGGCCCGGCACCCCCGGCAGCTCTCCGGCGGCCAGCAGCAGCGCATCGCGCTGGCCCGGTGCATGGTCTACCGCCCTCCGATTATCCTGATGGACGAGCCGCTCGGGGCGCTCGACAAGAAGCTCCGCGAGCAGTTGCAGCTCGAGATCCGGCGCCTCCACCGCGATCAGGGGATCACCGTGCTCTACGTGACCCACGACCAGGAGGAGGCGCTCGTCATGTCCGACCGCATCTGCCTGATGGACAAGGGCGAGATCGTGCAGCTCGACACCCCGGACGGCCTCTACTTCCGCCCCGAATCGGTGTTCGCGGCGGACTTCCTCGGGGAGTCGAACCTGCTCGACGCCACCGTCCGGCGCATCGAAGCGGAGGTCGTGCACCTGGAGGGGCCGGGCGGCGTGCCGATCGAGGCGCCCGCCCGCGACGGGCTCTCCGAAGGCATGGCCGTCAAGTTCATGATCCGCCCCGAGAGCGTGCGCCTCCTCGAAGGCACGGAGAGCGCCGACAATACTCTCGAGGCGGCCCTGCAGGACGTCATCCTCGTCGGTCAGGTGACCAAGCACTACGCCCTGCTTGCGGGGGGGACCGAAGTCTCGGCCACTTCGCTCACCCACCATCGACTCCCCCGCTTCACCCAAGGAGATCCGGTGCGCTTCGGCTTCGACCGCCAGAGCACCGTGGTCCTCCCGGTGAGTGGTCCGACCCCCGCGGCGTGAACTCGACCCCGAAAGCGTCGTCGCGCGCGGGCTCGGGAGCACGGGGGCGAGTCGACTGGCGCTCTCTCGGCCCCCTCGCGCCGGTGGTGGTCTTCCTCGGCATTCTCTTCGTCTTCCCGGTGGCCCAGCTCCTGTGGCTCAGCCTCTTCAACGATCAGGGCGCCTTCACGAGCGTGCACTACGAGCGGCTCTTCGACTCCGCCGTCTACGTGAAGGTGCTCGGGATCACCTTCCGCATCGCGGCGTGGACGACGCTCCTGTGCGTGGTCGCCGGCTATCCGGTCGCCTACCTCCTCGCGACCGCCCGCGTGCACACCCGCAACATGCTGATCCTGTGGGTGCTGATGCCCTTCTGGACCAGCTTTCTGGTGCGCACCTTCGCGTGGATGGTGCTTCTCGGGCGCCGCGGCGCCATCAACGAGTGGCTGCAGGCGCTCGGAATCACCGACGCCCCGGTGAAGCTCATCTACAACTTCGCCGGGGTGATGATCGGCATGGTGCATGCGCTGATGCCGCTCGCCATCGTCACCATGCTCGCGGTGATGCGCAACATCGACCAGAACCTGAGTCTCGCCGCGAGCTCGCTCGGAGCGCGCGGCGGGCAGTCCTTCTGGCGCGTGTACTTCCCGCTCTCGTTGCCGGGAGTGGCCTCGAGCGCACTGCTCGTGTTCATCGTCGCGATCGGTTTCTTCATCACCCCCGCCCTGCTCGGCAGCGGCCGGGAGATCATGATCGCGCAGGTGATCATCGAGCAGATGGAGGAGCTGCTGAACTGGAGCTTCTCGGGCGCGGTCGCGGTGCTGCTGCTGGGCACCACCCTCGTCGTGTTCTTCGTCTACGACCGGCTCTTCGGCCTGTCCACCATGTCGGCCACCGGAGGCATCGTCGACGAGGCAGAACGCCGCCCGGGCCTCATCTCCCGCTTCGGGGCCTACGTGGGCGGACGCCTCATCACCCTGATGGGCTGGATTTGCGACCGCTTCAGCGACGCGGTGGAGATGCTGCGGGCGCCGCGGCCGGAACGCCCGCGCGCCACCCTGTCGCGCAAGGTGCTGTGGGCCACCGGCATGCTGGTGCTCGCGTACCTGGTCGCCCCCTCCTTCTTCGTCATCCCGATGTCCTTCTCCGAAGCGGCGTTCATCAAGTGGCCGCCGGAGGGATTCACCCTTCAGAACTACGAGATGTTCCTCGGCGACCCGATCTACGTCGGGGCGATGATCCGCTCCTTCGTGGTCGCCCTGACCTCGGCCGGGCTCGCGATGCTGCTCGGGGTGCCGGCCGCCTTCGTCATGGCCCGGCGTCCGATGCGGGGCAAGGGCGTGGTGTTCGCCTGCATTCTCGCGCCGGTGATCATCCCGCACATCATCATCGCGGTCGCGCTTTTCTACGCGTTCGCGCAGGTCGGCCTGGTCGGCACCACGATCGGGCTGGTCCTCGGACACACCGTGATCTCGGTTCCCTTCGTGGTGGTCACCATCATGGCGGTGCTCAAGAACTACGACACCCGGCTCGACCAGGCCGCGTGGAGCCTGGGCGCTTCCAAGCTCAGGACCCTGCGCCACGTCACCTTTCCCCTCATCCTGCCCGGGCTTATCGCGGCGTTCCTGTTCGCGTTCGTGATCTCGCTCGACGAGCTCACCATCGCGCTCTTCGTGAGCGGCGGCCAGACTCCGACCCTGCCCAAGCAGATGTGGGTGGACGCGATCTTCAAGCTGAACCCCATGGTGACCGCGGTCTCGACCGTGGTCCTGGTATTCGTCACCTCGCTCATCCTGGTCGCGGAGTTCGCGAGGCGACGCTCCGAGAAGGTGATGGGATAGCCTGATCTTCCCTCCCGTTGCCCGGCATCGCCCCTCCCGCTCGGCTATCGGCGCATCGCGATGGTCTCGATCTCGATTTCGATACCGGGCAGGGAGAAGGCGGGCAGCGGCACTCCGGTGGACGCTCCGGCGGGCTCCCGGTAGAAGGAGGAGCGCAGGCGCTGGTTGGTGACGATGTCCTCGGCCCGCGCCGCGCCGAGATAGAAGCTGGTCTGCTTGACCATGTCGTCGAGCTCGAGCCCGAAGGCGGCGAGGTCCGCTCTGGTCAGGGCCACCGCGAGGCGGGTCTGCTCGTTGAGATCGCCCCGGTGCCGCAGGCCGCCTCCTTCGTCGAGGGGAGGATGCCCGCCGAGGAACACGAGGTCCCCGCAGGAGAGCGCGCGCGGGAAGGGCAGCTCCGCCGGCCATCGCCACTGGTAAGGAGGCGGAGCCGCCACGCGAGGCAGACTGCCCCCCGCCGCCCAGCCCCACAGCCGCATTCCGGCCGCGGGATCGAGCGAGGGCGTCGGCAGCGCGCTCGCCACCGGGGCGTCTCCCGGGAATCCGGCCCCGAGCCCTTCGACGAGGTCGCGCCAGGTCGCCGGCGTCCCGTCGCCGCGGTACCACGCATTGAGCTTGACCAGGTTCGAGAGCTTCCCGCCCGCCCCTTTGAGCACGCGTTCGAGTCCTTCGAGGCCCTCCTCGGTCCCGCCCGCATCCACGGCGCCGACCCACAGGTGGTCGCCGCTTCGCACCGCGTGCGAGAGCGTATCGGGAAGGAGCGCCTCGCCCTCGAGCCGGTAGCTCTCGCGCGCCGGAGAGGCGCCCTGCGTTCCGAAGTGCGCCAGCGCCTCGATCTCGACCATCATTCCGGGCAGCGCGAGGCAGGGCAAGGGGACCAGCGCGATCACGGGCCCCTGCCCCGGCGCAACCCGCCCGATCTCCTCGAGGTGCCGGCCGACGTCCGCGACGAGGGCCGCCTCCCCTCCCGCCGGCGCGGCGTGGTAGACGGTGAGGCTCACCACGTCGCGGAGTCCCGAAGCGAACTCGCCCAGCACCCGCTCGATGTGTCCGATCACCACTTCGGTCTGCGCCGGGAGGTCCCCGAGACGCTGCGGTTCCCCGCTCGAGTCCTTGTCGACCTGCCCTCCCAGGAAAGCGAACTCGCCGGCGCGCACTCCGTGCTTGAACGCGAGGTGCCGGTACCAGTCCCAGTGTCCTTCCGGCCAGGAGTAGGTGCGCGGGTTCATGGCGAACTCTCCTCAGGTTCAGGACGCCGGATCACGTCGGCTTGCGCGCGTGCATGCGGGCGGCGCAGAGCGGGCGTTGCGCCAAGGCAGCATACAGGACTTCTCGAATCTCCACTCCCGGGAGCCTCGGAGCAAACGGGGCGTCGAGCCCCGGCTTCGCGTCCTCGCGCCGCCGGGCGGCGATGGAGGCGGGAGGGTCGTCCGGGGGGACGAAGATGCTCCTACGCGGCCGGCGGCACGCTGCTTCGCGGGATCACCAGCGCATCCACCGCCACGCAGCCTTCCGCGCTCACGATGACCGGGTTCACGTCCACTTCGGAAATCGAGTCGCCGAGCGCGGTCGCCAGGGTGCCCAGTGCGGCGACACTGCGACAGAGCGCCACTCCGTCCACCGCCTCTCCGCCCCGTACCCCGTCGAGCAGAGACGCGATGCGCAGGCTTTGCACCGCGCGCGCGGCGGCGGCTTCGTCGACCGGCGGCAGCAGGAAGCGCCGATCCCCGAGCACCTCCACCAGCACCCCTCCGGCGCCGATCATCACCAGCGGGCCGAACTGCTCGTCGTGGAGGATCCCGAGCGCCACCTCCACTCCGGGCGCGGCCATGGCGGCCACCAGCACGCGGGGCCCCAGCCGCGCGCTCAGGTCCCGATACGCGTGCTCCAGCGCGGCCTCGTCCGGCAGCGCCAGCCGGACGCCGTCCGCATCGGAGCGGTGGTGCACCCCCTCCGCGGCGGTCTTCAGCGCCACCGGAAACCCGATTTCCCGGCCCGCGTGCTTCGCCGCCTCGAGGCCCGAGACGACCCGCAGGGGCACGCAATCCACCCCGAAGTCGCCGAGCAGGGCGTTGGCTTCCGGCGGGTCCAGGGGCGTTCCGAGGGCAAGGCGCTCCCGCCACTTCGCGAGCGCCTTCGCCGGCGGGGGTGATGGCGGATCGACAGGGGCACGCTCGCGATAGGCACGCCAGTCGAACGCGTGCCCGACGGCGAGGATCGCGTTCTCGGCGCCGTCGAGCACCGGCACCCCCCGTCGAGTGAGCTCCGCGGCAAGCTCGGGCATGCGTTGCCGGCTCACGTTCATCGCGAGCGCCATCGGCCGGCCGGTGCCCTCCGCCACTTCGACCGGCAGCCCGACGTACTCGCGGGAGAATTCGTCGTCGGCCGTCACGTCAGTGAAGAACACCGTGATCGCGGTCCCGGGATCTTCGGCAAGAGCGCGCAGACAGGTGCGGAACACGTCCTGGAAGCCCTCGTAGCCGCCCCAGGCGTCCACCGGATTGACCGCCGGCAGTCCGTAGGCGAGGGCCTGTGCGAGCTTCTCCGTGGTGTTCCGGTCGATTCGCGTGAGCGGAACGCCAGCATGATGGGCGAGATCGATGATCATGCCGCGCAGGCCGCCGGAATCGTGCAGAGAGGACAGGGCTCCCGGACCGAGCCGGGCATGAACCGAGAGCAGCGTCAGCGTGGCGCTCATTTCGTCGAGGCTGCGCACGCGACAGACGCCGAAGTGGTCGAACACCGCCTCGTAGGCCGCGTCGTTGCCCGCGAGAGCGCCGGAGTGGCTTTGTGCGAGCCGTGCGCTCAGCTCCGTGCAGCCCACCTTGAGCGCCACCACCGGAATGTGCCGCTCGCGGGCGTGTTCGAGCGCGGCGATGAAGCGCTCCGGATTCCGGATGCTCTCGAGCAGGAGCCCCGCCACGCGGGTGCTGTCGAGATGCAGGGCATAGTCGAGGTAATCCGCGGCGCTCGTGACCAGCTCCTGCCCGGGCGAGACGATCAGGTTGTAGCGCAGGCGGGGGTCGATGCCCGCAAGCGAGATGTAGGCGGTCCCGGAGTGGGAGATGAAAGTGATGGGGCCCGGCTCGAGGTGGTCGTAATCGAACCAGGTGGCGCGGGCGCCCGACTCGAGCTGCGCGAAGCCGAGGCAGTTCGCCCCGCACACGGGAATGCCCGCGTCCCGCGCGATCGCGCGCAGCCGCGCCACCAGCAACGGGGGCCGGTCCCCTTCCAGGTAGGCGCTCGCGAAGATCACCGCCGCCCTCGCCCCGTGGTCGATGGCGTCCACCAGCGCCGCTTCGATGCGTTCGTTGCCCAGCGCGAGCACCGCGAGCTCCGCCGGCGCGGGCAGATCCGCGAGGGACGGGTAGCAGGGGGCGCCGAGAATGGAGTCGTAGCGCGGATTGACCGGATGTACCGGACCGTCCAGCCCTCCGATCAGGGCCTGGCGAAGGGCGATGTGGCCCAGCGTGTGCTCGCGCGCGGAAGCGCCCACCACCGCGATGGACTTCGGCTCGACGAGCGGACGCAGGGGATGTTCGGACACGGGATCGGCGACGGGTTGCTGGGGCCTCGGCGCCCGTACCGGTCGCAGGTCGGGCCGGCGCATTCTACGGGTTTCGCCGCGCATCATGGGGGTGCCGGGCTCGCCACATCCCTTCGGTGACGTGGCGCTATCATGCGCCGCACCAGAGGTCGCCGGCGCGGTGCGGGCCTGCGCACCGGGCTTGGGCGTCACTCCCCCGGAGACAAAGACATGAGCATGACCTGCGGCGAGGCGACGATGCGCCTGCTGGCGCGCTACGGCGTTACCACCGTGTTCGGCATCCCCGGCGTGCATTCCCTGGACCTGTGCCGGGGCATGTCGGGAGACGGGGGTTCCGGCTCCGTCGTCCATGTCCAGACCCGCAACGAGCAGGGCGCGGGCTTCATGGCCGAGGGCTGGGCGCGCGCCACGGGCGAGGTGGGGGTCGCGGTGGTGATCTCCGGCCCCGGAGTCACGAACGCCTCCACCGCGCTCGGCCAGTGCTACGCCGACAGCCTGCCGATGCTGCTCATCTCCGCCGAGCCCGCAAGCCACACCATCGCCAAGGGCTTCGGGGTGCTCCACGAGGTGAGCGAGCAGAAGCGGGTGACGGAGCCGCTCTGCGCATTCTCCGCCACCGCCCGCTGCGCGGGCGACGTGCCGGAGCTCGTGGCCCGGGCATTCGCGACCTTCGCCTCGCAGCGTCCGCGGCCCGTCCACATATCGCTGCCCATCGACGTGCAGGCCGAGCGGGTGGAGGCGGAGTGGGAGCCGGTGGCCCTGCCCCTTCGCCCCGGGCCCGATCCCTCGCAGGTCGAGGAGGCCGCGCACATGTTGAAGGCCGCCCGGCGCCCGGTGGTCATGGTCGGGGGCGGCGCGCCCGACGCGGCGCAAGACCTGGTCGCGGTGGCTGAGGCCGCGGGCGCCGTCGTGATCGCCTCCACCGCGGGCAAGGGGATCGTCCCCGATGACCATCCCCTTTCGCTCTCCGCATCCACCGTCCGTCCCGAGGTGCAGCGCTTCCTGCCCGAGGTCGACGTGATTCTCGCGGTGGGCACCGAGCTCTCGGAAACCGACAGCTTCGTCGAGAGGCTGGACATTCGCGGCGCCCTCATCCGCGTCGACATCGACGCCGCGAAGATCGTGGACCTGTACCCTGCCCGCCTCGGCATCGTTGCCGACGCGGCGCCCACGCTGGCCGCGATTCGCGCCGCGCTCGGCAACCACGCCGCGGATTCTTCCTGGGCCGAGGACCGCGTGCGGGATCTGCGCGCGGCCATCGCCGGCAACCTCGGGGCTTCCGAGCGCCGCCACACCAGGCTGCTGTCGCTTCTCCGGGAAGCGGCGCCTCCCGACACGGTCTGGTCCGGGGACGCCTGCCAGCTCGTCTACACCGGCGCCTTCGCCTTTCCCACCCGTGCCCCGCGCCGCTGGTTCTACCCCGCCGGATTCTGCGCCCTGGGCAACGCGCTGCCGAACGCAATCGGAGCGAAGCTCGCGCGGCCGGACGCTCCGGTGGCGGTCCTCGCCGGAGACGGCGGATTCATGTTCACGATGCCCGAGCTCGTGACCGCGGCGGAAGCGCGCCTGCCCCTTCCCGTCATCATCTGGGAGAACGGCGGTCTCAAGCAGATCCAGGACGACATGGACCTGCGCGACATCGCCCGGGTCGGAGTCGAAGGGATCAACCCCGACTTCGTGGCCCTCGCGAAGGCCTGCCACTGCCACGGCGTCGCCCCGAGCGACGGAGCAGAGCTCACGACCGCCTTGCGTGACGCCTTCGCGGCGGACCGGCCCACCCTGATCCGGGTGCGCGAGGACGATGCGTGGCTGCAGTGAGGCAGTCCCGGTACGGGGCGAATCGACACTTCATCACGACTCTCTCGCTGGCGTCCGGGGTGCCCTCCTCTCGAGGGTGCGCCGGCCCGAAGCC
Organism: Gammaproteobacteria bacterium; assembly: GCA_022824305.1. Lineage (GTDB taxonomy): Bacteria > Pseudomonadota > Gammaproteobacteria > HK1 > HK1 > JAJEAD01. Next base: position 14,670 of record JAJEAD010000061.1, read on the forward strand.
CACCAAACCGGATCGTCGGTTTCGGACCCGCGGTGACGGCGTCCGCGGCATCAAGACTCACTTCTACCCATGCTCCTTTCGACGCCGAACCTTCAGAGATGCCATGAACGAAGCGATCACTCGCGTGACACGCTGCGCCGACCGAGCGTCAGCCGGGAAGGCGCTACGGTACGGTCTGAGGCACCCTATCGGTATCGTCGCGGAGGATTGCGAATGGCGGGTCGGCCGTTGCTGAGATGACGGGTCGAAATGTGGTGGAACCAGTTGGACACTGAGCTACCATCCGAGCTCTCGTGCTCTCCCGGCGTATCCCGACATGTGATTGGCGCCTGAGCATGGTGCCGTTCACGCCTGATCTCCGCGAACGTAGATGCGATCCCATCATGATTCTGTCAGAGTGGTAGACAAGGAGCGAACAGAGCCAGCCATGCCGACCACCGACAACCGACCTCCGCCTGAGAGCGACGATGCCCGCGAGGAGTACTTCGAGAGCCTCGCGACGGGCGTCGAGCTCGAAGTCGCTGACCAATCTCCGCCCGAAGAGCCAGAGCCTTGGGACCCGGAGAAGATTCGGATCCATACGAAGCACTATTCGCTACGCCAAGTGGTGGACATGATCCGCGATAAGGACATCGATCTGGCACCGGACTTTCAGCGACAGTATGTTTGGAAAGCGTGGCAGCGCTCGGGATTGATCGAGTCGCTCCTGCTGGGAATTCCCCTTCCATCGTTCTATTTCAACGAGGATGGTGCCGGACGGCTCCAGGTTGTCGATGGAGTACAGCGGCTGACGACAATTTTCCAATACGTAACGGATCCGAGTTTCAGGTTGGGCGAGGTGACTTACCTTCGCGACCTGGAAGGTCAAGGCTTTGCGGACTTGACGACGCTGTTTCGGCGCCGGCTGAATGGCTCGCAGTTCGTCGCACATGTCATCGACCCACAGACTCCCTATCGAGTAAAGTTCGACATATTCCGTCGGATCAATACTGGTGGGACACCACTCAGTGGCCAAGAGATTCGCCACTGCATGAGCAAGAGTCAATCCCGTGAATTCCTCAAGGAACTGGTAAACGACCAGACTTTCATTACTGCTACCGGGGGTGCTCTACGGGACCATCCTCGGATGGCGGACCGAGAAGTGGCCCTACGATTCGTCGCCTTCCGGCTTTTCAGTCCGGATGAGTATGCGCAGCATGGCAGCTTCGATGAGTTCTTGGGATTTGTGACCGAACGACTCGACGATCCCCGGAACAAGAATCTCGATCGACTCCGCACCGACTTCGTACGCGGCATGAACAACGGTTATGCAGTGTTCGGAGAGAACGCTTTCCGCAAGTGGCGATTGGGCGCACAACGGAAGAGCCCGATAAACCGCGCTCTATTCGAGAGCTGGGGTACGGTACTCGCCGACTTCGACGAGAACGCCGTGCACGCTGCAGCGAAGAGTCTTCGGCACCACGCACGCAAAATGATGACCAACGATTACGAATTCATCGACTCGATCAGTGGGAGCACAGGTGCTGTCCGCAACGTCCGAACCCGGTTCGGCAAGGTACGCGAAGCCGTCGAGGAGGCACTTCGTTGATTTCCGGGATTCGCCTCGAGAATTTCAAGAGGTTTCGCGACTTGAGCTTGAAAGTCGCGGAGCTCACAGTGCTAACGGGTGCGAACGGCGCGGGCAAGACCTCTGTCTTCCACTCGCTCTTACTAGCTCGGCAGATGGCAAGGCAACCCGACAGAAGCCATGTCGAATTAAGTGGTGTCGACGCTCTTGAGCTGGGTAGTGCCGAGGACGTCATTCATCGCGAAGCCAGCGATGAATTGGCTGCCGTTGAAGTGTTCGATTTGGAGGGTCGGCGTTGGCGCTGGTCGTTTCGCTCGACCGGTAGCAGTGACATGCGGAGCCTGAATGCAATTGTGGTTGACAGACCCGACGATTATCCAGAAGCACTCGCCGAACCGGCTCCTCGGTTTTGCTATCTGCGTGCGGAACGCCTGGGGCCTCGCGATGCGCTGAGCGCTAGCGCGGCGAATGTCGCAGAGCTTGATGTCGGCTCGCGCGGCGAATATGTGGCGCAGGTTCTGGCGTCTCTTGATCGGTCCCGTGTAAGGCCGGGGCGAATCGAGAGCTCGTCGGCCGAGACGCAGTTGGCCAGTCTCCGCCATCAAACCGAGAGTTGGATGGCGAAGATAGTCCGTCCGACCCAGATCGAAGCGGAGTGGTTTCCAGACACGTCGGTCACCCGACTACGCTTCAAGACCCCAGGACTCCGTAGCGAGTGGACCCGTGCGCCAAACGCTGGCTTCGGAATCTCCTATGCGCTGCCGATTGTTGTCGCGGCGCTACGGGCAGAAGCCGGTGGCCTGCTATTGGTCGAAAACCCCGAAGCGCACTTGCACCCGGCGGGTCAGTCAATGATCGGTAGATTCCTTGCGAGAGTCGCGGCAGACGGTGTTCAGATTTTCCTCGAGACCCACAGCGATCATGTGCTTAATGGCATCCGACTGGCAGTTGTGGACGGTACTGCGGCGCTTCTGCCGGAGCAGGTAGTAATCCACTTCTTCCGAGCCGAGGACGATGAAGGTCCACCGGTTCAGTCGCTTGTGGTCAAGGAAACCGGTCAGCTCTCCGGTTGGCCCGCTGGATTCTTTGATCAAGCACAGGTCGATCTGGGAACGTTGGCTTCCAAGCGGCGACCCAAGAAGTGACAGCGCGGTTCGTACTCGAAGAGTCGTCGTGGGCAGCGGCGGCCGAAACCGGTGCGGAAGTGCTGGCGCATTCGGTCCATCAGTTGCTTGAGAGGCTCGATGTAGCCCGCCAGAGAAGTGAGGCCGTCGCAAAGCACAGCAGTTACTACGAGACCGACCTCGGCAATGACGTTCAGCTCTGGTCGGCCCTGTTCGACTCTGGCTGTTCCGTGCAACTTGACCGCGATCTCGCTTTGCGACTCAGTTTGGCTCTCGACCAGGCAAGCGAGTTCGACGATGCCGAATTGGACGACTACGACACTGCTTTCGAGGGACGTGTGCGGTTCGCTCCAGGGGTGGCGTGGGCACACGCCTGTTGCAGACGCCGGCATCAAGTAGCGATTCTGCCACTTCCGCTTGGCCACGTGCCGCGCGGCTGGCTGTCGGTTACCGTGGCCGACACCGATATCGATCTCTTCTTTGTGACCGACGAGTCCGAGCATGTCCGCTTCTTTCGATCCGTCATATTGTTGGAGAACGCTGACGAGGCGGTCTTCGAGAGCTTCGCGGGATCTGCGTTCCCGGCACTGGATTGGGCTGATGGTGTCTGGCGCGGGCTTCGCGAATTTAGCCGCCCCTACGTCGAGGTCCGGCGGGAGCTGGTTCGCTACTTGGGCGGCCTGAGCGATTTCGGAGCAGTGTCCTTCCATGAGTATCTCGGCGGGGACCAAAGTCAATTGCCGAATGTCCTGTCGGCTAGAATCGGATGCGAAACCTCGGATGAGAATGGCCGCACCAAGAGTCATCCCCCTTCCGAGCGCGATCGCACACGCCGTTATCGCGGAACCAGCAGGATATTCTGGTGGCACATTAAGCTAAGGCCCCATGTAGATCGAATCCACTTTCTGTACGAATCTCCGACAACAGATGTGTCCCTGCCTGAACATGGCCGTATTGTTGTGGGCATATTCAAGGATCACTGCATCTTGCCCAATTGAAGACCATTGCCACGGCGGAGTGCGGGCACGATCGGCAAGCGTTCACAGCAATAGCTTGCCCTGCTCCAAGTTGTGAAGATCCATGCGCGGCCGCCATCGCACGGAGTGTCCGGTTTGTAAAGCATGTCCGGTCGGGAACGATGGCGGCGCCCCCAACCGTCCGTAGAGGCGCTGAACGGACGTGCGGTTTCCGGACGCTTACCCGATGAAGGTGCCGCCCCGCTCGAGCCTCAGCCCGAGCTGCCCTTCCCGGCAGCGGGGGCAAGGGGGCTCACTCGCGGCCGCCTGGCGCCCGAACGCGGACCCCTCGAGCGCGTCCGCGAGCGCCGCGCGGACCTCAGAGCGCGCAAGCCCGCCCGCCTGCGCGGTCGAACTCGCCCCACAAGGTGCCCAGCAGGTCCTTCCACCTCCGCACCCGGCCCGCGATGTGATCGAGATCTCTCTCGAGCTCGGCGGTGACGCTCGCCCCTTGGCATGGTCCGAAAGAAACACGGGTCCTGTATAAATGTCGCAGAAGGGAGGCGTGGGGAACTCTGCAATCCATCAATTGTGCGAACGGATGCGCAGTCACGCAGGGAGATTGAGTCCCCTCGCGCGCGTGCTTCTAGTACGGCAAGATGCGGCTTCTGTCCTACGACACCGATGCGCATCAGTGCGCCCACCAACTACCACGCCTATTACCGATTACTGCCATTTTCCGCTTGGACTCCTATCACTCAACGCAAGGATGTACAAGGCGCAATCCCCCATGAAGCGACAGCATTCCCGGTACCACAACTGTGAAGCGTGTCTTTGATGGAACGTCGTCACCTCAAGTCCTCCCAGACTTGCCAAATTGCTTATCGATTCTCATCATGGACTCTAGACAGTTCGAGACAAGTTGAGCGTAGTGCTGCCTGTAACCGCCATGATGCTGAAAAGCTACCTCCTTTAGACGCCGCGCCTCTCGCCCCGCCGCATGTGAGAACTTGCTCCTATGGCCACGAAGCTCTCTGAATGGACGGACAACATCCTTCGCTTCGTCACGCTTGACCCCATAGCCCACGAGGCACTTCTCTAGTAGGGCAATTGATCGGTCGTTGTCGTCCGGCAAGACCCCAAGTTTCAGCGCATGTCTACGCAGCCATCTTTCCTCCAATCCTTCTATGAGTAGTCGGTCCAGCCTCTGAATCTCGTTTCGCCACTCGTCGTTCGATCCCGTCACTGGGTAATGCGCCCACTGTACCTCGTCTTGCGTCTTTAGCGTCCACCACGAGACTCGCAACACACGCAGCGTCTCCTTCAGATTCGCCAAAGGATCGCCCTCCGAATACGCAATTTCTCCCGCGAAATCGGTCTTGAACGCACGCTCAGATATCGGTGCCTTTGGACGTTCATTAAACGACTTCCAGTACAACTGCTCCTCATGCGGTAACTGTCCCAGGTAAACCAAGTATGTATGAACTTGACCTGCTGCATTTATATCGTATGTTTGTAGATGCCACGCTCCGCGGCAACCAATTGAGCGATCCTCCAAACTATACTTTTCCCTGTCGACCTTGTATTTCGACAGAACTTCTGGTCGGAAAAAGACAGGGCTCATATCGTAAGGCAACGATGATTCAGTAAAGTAGTTGGACAGTGCATCGGGAGAACAAGAAATCTCCCGCACCTCTTCATTTTTCCAATCGAAAGCCATGTATGATTCGTATCGCGTGTGTGTTCGGGCGCTATCGACGAGACTCCGAGTAACAGAAAGGAGCTGGATACCTCCCATCCAGACTAAACTCCCACTATTTTCTCGACATCGGTAGTGTATACCGTTGTCTGCGTCGCGAACCGGAACTTCGGTTATTGCATCCCCTGAGTTGGAGAAAGCGACCGCCGCAGTACCGACTGGTACAAAGTCAAACATGAACAGCAAATCCGAATCGCTCAATTGCGTATACTCCGCGAGACAGTCGCGTGATGCGAGAACAGTAATTTCTCCGGTGTCCGTACTCGTTGATGGTCGCTCGACCACTTTTATTGCTTCTTCGATATCACCGTGCCTATCCAGGCGACACCACGCGTTGCGCTCCCGCATATGGTGTAGACCCAATACGTGTAGAAGTTTCTGCCAGATCTCAACGTACGACTTACTTTCGGACAGTCCCGAAAATGTACGGAGGAAAACAATCTGTTCTCCCAGAGCTACACCACGACTTCTGAACGTGGATAGCGGAGGCCGGATACTGTTGTCGCCTCCAATAGCCCAAGAATCAAAGGGATTCCCGCTCCAATTCAACAAATCGTCGATATCGTGGGCCCTCGCAATCGTGCCGGGCACCAACACTCCATAAAGAAAAAAGTTGCGGGCGCTCGCATACAGTACTATGTGGTCATTGAAGACGTTATCGTTCAGAAACTGGACGAAGTCGGCTTCAATAGCAGGTCCATTGCCAGCTTCAGGGTCAGCAAGGGTTTGGATCCTGTCGAGAACATTGTCCATTACCCAATAGCCTCCTCTTGTCTTTGTCACGGCCGCCCGTCGTCCGATTGTTCATAGCGACGGAAAAGTGCGCTTGAGCCTCCCACGGGCGAGCCGCGCCACGCGCTCTTACTTTGTGCCGTTTCCGATGAGCAAGACATCTTCCGGCGGCGAGCGCGCCACACCTGCCGCCTCGCCGCCTGATTCTTCGCCATCGCCACCGCCCTCGCGTTGGGTGGGTCCGTCACCATCGTACGCTGCGGGTGGGCCCGCACGAGGCACCGGGTGAGGGAAATCGGCGGGAGCCTTCTGATCGACCGCGAAGTTCGACGCCACACAGCGACCCGCACCTCCGCCGGGCCCGACCACTAAACTCCGGCCTGAGCCGACGTGCCGACCTCCCCAGACTTCACGTACCTCGACTGCCCGGCTCCAACAAATCATTTTCGAGGCGGCGCATGCGACCCTCGAAAATCACTCCCTCGTGCTTCCCAATTGCTTCCCAATCTTGATTCCGCAGAATCGTGAAGATGACAGCATTCACGAGTTTTACTTCTTATTCAGAGGATTAGGTGGTGCCGGTGAGTGGACTCGAACCACCGACCTACTGATTACGAATCAGTTGCTCTGCCAACTGAGCTACACCGGCCCGTCGCCTTCGAGGGCGGGGGATTATAGCGGAAGCATCTCCGGGCGAGGCTGCCGCTTTCCGGTCCGCCGCGCCGCGGCGGGAGTCAGCCCCCGGCGCCCCGGATCCGCACGATGACGTCTATGCCCTCGATGCTCGCTCCCGGGGGAAGATCGGGTATTCCCACGATCTCGATGCGTTCCCGGTCGATGTCGGTGAGCTCGCCCGTGCTGGAATCGTAGAAGTGGTGGTGCGGGGCGGGATTGGAGTCGTAGAAGACCTTGGCCGGGTCCACGACCACTTCCCGCACCAGCCCGCGGCGGGCGAAGAGCCCGAGGGTGTTGTAGACGGTCGCCTTCGAGACCGCGGGGTCCTCCCGGTTGGCGAGCTGCAGCAGGCGCTCCGCCGAGAGGTGCTGGGGGCGCGCCAGGAGTATGGCGGCAAGCTTCAGGCGCTGCGGGGTGGGCGTGATGCCGTGCGCCAGGAGCAGTGCATCGAGTCCGTCCCGGTGCGCTTCGCGAGCAGTGTCAGGCGATTCCGTCATGCGCATACCGCGATCGCGGCAGGGCCTTTCCCGCAGTATATGCGCGGCTCGGAAGAGGGATCCACCGGCCCCCGGAAGCGGTCGGCGGAAGGTGCAGGGGCTCCCGCGGGGCCGCGCTCACGAGGAAACCCGGCGCCACTGCAGGTCGAGCCGCTTCTCCGAGACGCGGTAGGCGGTACCGAGCTCCTGCGCGAACAGGGACACCCGGTACTCCTCCAGCATCCACCGGTAGCGCTGTAGCTCGACGTCGCGCCGGCCGCGCTGGTGGTGCTCGCGCGCCCTGCGTTCGAAGCGCCGCCACAGCGGCTCGAACAACGCGAGCTTTCTCGAGTCTCCCGCCCCGCCGAGGCGTATCTTCTGCAGGCGCAGGCCGAGCGCCTCGAGGAAGCGGGGCAGGTCGCAGAGCTCCTGCCATTCCGTCGCGGCAAGGAAGCCGCGGTAGACGAGGTGAGCGAGCTGGCGCTCCACGTCGGCGGCGCTCGCCTCGGGCAGGGTGCTCGCGGCCCGCCACTGCCGTACTTCGCGGTATCGCTCCAGGATCGTCGTGCACAGATCGAAGACCCGGCCCAGTGCCGCCTCGAGCTTCCCTTCGCCTTCCCGGTAGACGCATTCGAAGTCTTCCGCGCTACGCACCGTGGGAGCCGGCTCCAGAAAGGCCCGCTCGCAGGCGCCTACCGCCAGATCGTCCGCGAGCTGCGGCGGAGACTCGCACCATGCCGCCGGCAGGTGCAGGACGCTCGCCACCGCCGGGGTGGCGGAGGGCACCAGCGCATAGGCGAGATCGAGCCGGTCGGCATCGGAAGACCGGCGCCGAATCCGTTTCAGGGCGGGAGCGGCGCGCAACGCCAGCAGGCGCAACAGTCCGCGGCGGGAGAGCGCCTCGGCGTCCGCGCGGGTATCCACGAGGAGGAGGTCCACCGCATGGCCGCGATCGACGAGCGCGGGCCACGCCTTCCACCGGGCGCCGCCCTGCTCGAGGTCGAGGCGCTCGGGCAGCGCCCCGAAGCACCACCGGGTCGCCCCGCGTCGTTCGAATCGGCGGGATGAGGACGCGCGCTTCGGATTCGGACGCTTCCGGACCCGGAGCTCGCTCTGGAGGCGGGCGAGGTCCCGGCCGGACGCGATCGCTTCGCCCGATTCGCTCACCACCGAGAAGTGCACCAGGAGGTGCGCGGGAAGCTCCCGTGCGAGCCGGGCGGAACAGAACCACTCCGCCCCGACCGTCACCCCTTCCCTCCTGCGCAGGTAGTCGCACAGGACGGTGGAGAGCGATCCGTCCTCGGGAACCTGCGTCGCGACGAAGCGGGCGGCAACCGCGGAGAGCGGCATCAGCTCGCGCCGCAGCGCCTTGGGCAGGGCGCGCAGCATTGCGAGCACCTTCTCTTCGCGGTGCCCCGGCACGTGCCACTCGAAGTCTCCGGGCTCGAGGCGTCCGAGCAGGGGCAGGGGCACGCTCGCCCGGATGCCGTCCCCCGCCTCGCCCGGCGCGAAGCGGTAGGAGAGCGGCAGGCGGGCGTCATCGAGGTGCCACCAATCGGGGAAGTCGCGTTCGCTGTCCTCCGGCGGCGGGCGCCCGATGTCCTCGGGGTCCATGAGGAAGCGCCCCTTCTCGTCCGCCGGACGGCGCTGCCACCAGGCGGCGAAGCTCACTCCGTCGCACACGCCGTCCGGCAGGTGCTCGTCGTAGAAGTCGAGGAGGTCCTGTTCCCGGATCACCACGTCGGGGCGGCGGTGCTTGTGATCGAAACGCCGAAGCCCGCGCACCACTTCGCGGTTGTGCGCCAGACACTCCGCGCCCGATTGAAAGTGGCCTTCCACGAGGCCCGCCCGTATGAAGAGGGCGCGGGCCTCCGGGCGGTTGACGGGGGCGAAGCGCACCCGCCGCCGGGACACGAGAACGAGTCCGTGCAGCGAGGTCTGCTCGAAGATCATCGCTTCCGCCCGCTTCGCGTCCCAGTGGGCGTCGAAGTGGGTGCGCCGCAACAGGGGGCCGCTGGCCCGCTCGATCCATTCGGGACGGATCTCGGCCACCCGGTGCGCCCAGAGGCGCTCGGTCTCGATGATCTCCGCCGCCACCACCCACTTCGGACGCCGGGCGAAGAGCGCCGATGCGGGGGAGATGCGGAAGCCGAGGTCCCGGATTCCGGAGTAGTCGTGGAGATCCGCGCGCGCTCCGACGTTGCGCACGAGGCCCGAGAGCAGGGCCCGGTGCACCCGGCCGTAGGTCGGGGTCTTTCGTTCGCCGCCGAGCCGGCGGATGTCCCGCAGCGCGTGCCGAAGCTGATCGTGCACGTCCTGCCACTCGCGCATCGTCGAGAAGGAGAGGAAGTGCCGGCGGCAGTACTTGCGCGCCAGCGAAAGGCTGCGCCCGCGGGTGCGGCGGCGAAAGGTCTTCCACAGGTTCAGCAGTCCCAGGAAGTCGGAACGCTCGTTGCGGAAACGCTCCTGGACCGCCTGCGCCGGGGTCTCCGCGCCGGGCGGGCGCTCGAAGGGGTCCCCCACCGAGAGCGCGCTCGCAATCACCAGCACCTCGTCGAGGACGCCCAGCGCGGCGGCCTCGATGAGCATGCGGCCGGTGCGAGGATCGACGGGCATGCGCGCCAGGATCCGGCCGATCTCGGACAGGCCGCTGCCCTCGAGCGCACCGAGCTCCCGGAGCAACCGCTCGGCGTCACGGAGGCGCCGCCGGTCCGGCCGATCGAGGAAAGGAAAGTCCACCGGATCCTCGACGCCGATGGCCTTCAGCCTGAGCAGCACCGCGGCGAGGCCGGAACGCATGATCTCCGGCTCGGTGAACTCCGGCCGCTCGGCGAAGTCCTCGTCGGAGTAGAGCCGGATGCATACCCCGGGGCCAATCCGCCCGCAGCGCCCCTTGCGCTGCTCCGCCGAGGCCCGGGACACCGGCTCCACCGGCAGGCGCTGCACCGCGTGGCGGTGGGCGTGACGGCTGATGCGGGCCCGGCCGCTGTCGATCACGTAGCGGGTTCGCGGCACCGTGAGCGAGGTTTCCGCCACGTTGGTCGCGAGCACGATGCGGCGCTCGGGGCCCGGCTCGAAGACCCGGAGCTGGTCCCGGAGCGGCAGGCGGGCGTAGAGGGGCAGGATCTCCGTGCTCGGGAGCCCGAGGCGCCGCAGCGCCTGCGCGCTCTCGCGTATCTCGCGCTCGCTCGCGAGAAAGGCGAGCACATCGCCTCCGCCCTCCTCCCCGTACACCTCCTCCACCGCTGCGGCAAGCGCGGCCGGAGAGTCGTCATCCTCAGGGGGGCGGTAGCGCACCTCGATGGGGTGGCGCCGGCCCGACACCTCCATCACCGGCGCGTCCCCGAAGAAGGCCGAGAAGCGTTGCGTGTCGATGGTCGCGGAGCTGACGATCAGCGAGAGGTCGCGCCGCCGTCGCAGGAGACCCTGGAGGTGGCCGAGCAGCACATCGATGTTGAGGCTGCGTTCGTGGGCTTCGTCCACGATGATCGCGCGGTACTCGGCGAGGTCCGGCCTGGCCTGCACCTCGGCGAGGAGGATGCCGTCGGTCATCAGCTTGAGGCGGCTGCGGGGCGCGATCCGGCGGTCGAAGCGCACCTGACAGCCCACCAGATCTCCGATCCGGGTTCCCGTCTCTTCGGCGATGCGCGCCGCCACGCTCCGGGCCGCGACCCGACGGGGCTGCGTGTGCCCGATGCGGCGTGTCTCGTGCGGCCACCGGGCGAGGCATATCTTGGGAAGCTGAGTGGTCTTGCCCGAGCCGGTGTCGCCGCAGACGATGAGCACGCGGTGCCGCCGCAGGGCCCGGGAAATCTCGTCCGCGTGCGCCGCGATTGGCAGCGACGGGTCGACGTCCAGGCGCGGGGACCCGGATCGCGGGACGGGAGAGGTGGCGCTGTCCACTGCGGGAACTCGAGTACCGGCCGCTCGCGAGGCCGGATTATGCCTCAGCGCCGAAGGCGGCCGTGACCGGAGCCTCGCACGAGCCCGGGTCGTGAAGCGATTCATCCATGGCCTGTGGAATCCCGCTCGCCCTCTCCCCCGGCTCCGCCGATCCGGGAGGCGACGGGTCAGGCGCCGGGAGGGCGGCTTCGCGCCGGCTCCGGCCTGGCCTGCCGGCGCCTCGCCCACGTGTCTCTGAGAGTGACGATGCGGTTGAACACCGGAAGACCGGGGGCGGAATCGACGGCGTCGGCGCAGAAGTAGCCCTGGCGTTCGAACTGGTAGAAGGCTCCCGGTGAAGCCTCGGCGAGGTTCGCCTCGACGAGCGCGTTCGGGACCACGCGCCGCGACTCGGGATTGAGGACCGAGATCAGGTCCTCGCTCGCCGCCGGGTCCGCAACCGTGAAGAGGCGATCGAAGAGGCGGACTTCCGCCGCGGCCGAACGCTTCGCGCAGACCCAGTGCAACGCGCCCTTGACCTTGCGACCGTCCGGGGCGGAGCCCCCGCGCGTGTCGGGATCGTAGGTGCAGCGCACTTCCCGCACCTCTCCCGCGTCGTCGCAGAGGTAGTCGATGCAGGTGACGAGCCAGGCGAAGCGAAGACGCACCTCGCGACCCGGCGCGAGCCGGAAGAACCCGGGCGCGGGCTCGGCCATGAAGTCGGCGCGCTCGATCCATATCTCGCGGGAGAAAGGCAGCTCCCGGCGGCCGAACTCCGGGTTCCGGGGATGGTTCGGAGCGGAAAGCGTCTCTTCCCGGTCCTCCGGGTAGTTGACGATGACGAGCTTGAGCGGGTCCATCACGCACATCGCCCGGGGCGCCGCGGCATCGAGCTCCGCCCGCACGCAGTGTTCCAGGGACCCCATCTCCACCACGCTGTCCTTGCGGGTGACGCCGATGCGCCGGCAGAACTCCCGGATCGCCGCCGGCGGATAGCCGCGCCGGCGCATGCCCCGCAACGTCGGCATGCGGGGATCGTCCCAGCCGTCCACGTGGCCCGCGTCCACGAGGCGGATCAGCGTGCGCTTGCTGAGCACGGTGTAGTCGAGGTTGAGGCGGGCGAACTCGTACTGGCGCGGCCGGGGCTCCACTTCCAGGGCCGCCAGGAACCAGTCGTAGAGGGCGCGGTGATCCTCGAACTCCAGCGTGCACAGGGAGTGGGTCACGCCCTCGAAGTAGTCGCACTGGCCGTGCGCCCAGTCGTACATGGGATAGATGCACCAGCGCCGGCCGGTGTTCTGGTGAGGCCGGTGGAGAATCCGGTACATCACCGGATCCCGCAGGTTCAGGTTCGGGCTCGCCATGTCGATCTTTGCGCGCAGGACCATCGACCCTTCGGGAAACTCCCCCGCGCGCATGCGAAGGAGGAGATCCTCGTTCTCCTCCGTCGCTCGCTGGCGGGAAGGGCTCTCCCGCCCGGGCTCGATCAGGGTGCCGCGGCTCGCCCGGATCTCCTCGGGGCCCTGGTCGTCCACGTAGGCCTTGCCCTTGCGCACGAGGCGCAGCGCGAGCTCGAAGAGGTCCTCGAAGTAGTCCGAAGCGTGCGTCAGCCGACCTTCCCAGGAAAAGCCCAGCCAGCGCAGATCCTCCTTCATGGACTCGACGTACTCCTCGCTCTCCCGGGTCGGGTTCGTGTCGTCGAAACGCAGGTAGCAGCGCCCCTCCGGATACTCGGCCGCGATGCCGAAGTTGAGCGCCGCCGACTTGACGTGGCCGATGTGCAGGTAGCCGTTCGGCTCCGGAGGGAAGCGGGTGACGACCTCGAGCGCTCCCGAGGCGCGGTCGGCTTCCACGATGTCGCGCACGAAGTCGCGCGCGGGGGCGTCATCGCTCATGGACGGATTCCTCTCCCCTTTGCGCCCGGAGAGCGAGGACGCGGCGCAGCAGCCCCGCGGTGGAGGCGTCCACCTCTCCCGTTCCGCCCTCCCCTGCCAGTCGAGCGAGGATGTCGCGGGCGATCTCCTTGCCGAGCTCCACCCCCCACTGGTCGAAGGAATTCACTCCCCAGCACACCCCCTGCACGAACACCTTGTGCTCGTAGAGGGCGATGAGCGCGCCGAGCGTCGCCGGCCCGAGGCGATCGTAGACGATGGTGGTGGTGGGCTGGTTTCCGGGCACCGCCCGGTGCGCGGCGGCCAGGAGATCCCCGGCGTGCGGCGGGTACATTTCCCGGGACACTTCTTCGGCCGAGCGGCCCCGCATCATGGCCCGGGACTGGGCGAGCGCGTTCGCGACGGATTCCAGGTGCTGGCCCCCGATCTCGCACTGTCCGCGGGCGGCAACGATGAAGTCGCAGGGCACGAGCTCTCCGCCCTGGTGCAGCTTCTGGAAGAACGCGTGCTGGGCGTCGTTGCCGAGCCCTCCCCACACCACGGGACAGGTTTCCAGGGCGGCTGGACCGCCGGAGTGGTCCACCCGCTTGCCGTTGCTCTCCATCTCCAGTTGCTGGAGATAGGCGGGGAAGAGCCCGAGCGCGCCGTCGTAGGGCAGCACCGCGAGGGTCGGCGCCCCGAGCACGTTGCGGTTCCAGATGCCGATGAGCGCGAGGAGCACCGGGGCGTTCGCTTCGAGCGGCGCGGCGCGGAAATGCGCGTCCATCTCGCCGGCGCCGGCGAGCAGCGCCTCGAAGGTGTCCGCCCCCGCCACCGCGGCGATGGCCAGCCCCGCCGCCGACCACAGGGAGTAGCGGCCGCCCACCCAGTCCCAGAGCCCGAACACGCGCCCGGGCTCGATGCCGAAGTCCCGGGCCCGGTCCTCCCGGGCCGTGGCGGCGGCGAAGTGGCGCGCCACCGCGGCGGGGTCGTTGGCTGCGCGCAGCAGCCACTCGCGCGCGCTCTCGGCGTTGGCGAGCGTCTCGCGGGTGCTGAAGGTCTTGGAGACGACGATGAACAGAGTCTCCGCCGGGTCGCAGACTTCGAGCACCCGCGCGAGCTCGGTCGAGTCCACGTTGGACACGAAGTGCGCGCGCATTCCTGCTACGTGGCGGGATCGCAGCGCCTCGCAGGCCATCGCGGGGCCGAGGTCCGAGCCGCCGATCCCGATGTTCACCACGTTCCTGAGCGGACGACCATCGAATCCGGCGAGCTCCCCCCGGTGGAGAGACTCGCAGAAGGCGTGAATGCGCCCGAGCACTGCGCGCACCTCGGGCATGACGTCCCGGTCCGCGCACGGATAGGGCCCCTTGCCGCGAAAGCGCAGTGCCGTGTGCAGGGCGGCGCGCTCCTCCGTGGAGTTGACTTTCTCGCCGCCGAGCAGTGCCGCGACCCGCGCGGGGAGATCGAGGGAGCGGGCATGGTCGAGGAGGAGATCCAGAGTCTCGGCCGTCACGCGCTGCTTGGAGAAGTCGAGGAACAGGGCGCCGCACTCGAAGCTCAGCCGCTCGAAGCGACCCGGATCGCGGGCGAAGAGATCGGCGAGGCGCAGGGCCTGCGCTTCGCGGCCGTGGCGGACGAGTCTGCGCCAGCTCGGGAGCTGGTCGGGCCGCTCGGCGGAACGCGGAGGAGTGCTCAAGGTGCTTGGCCCGGAGGGGTCGGGGATGCGTAGGGTAATGATCCCGGACGGCAACCGGAACCGTGGGCGGGTGCGGATGCGAAGCGGCGCTTTCCGCCGGGCGCCGGGACCGCGGGCAAGGAGCCTTTCCCTTGGTCGCCCGGATTCGAGCGGGTATACTTCGGCGCCGTTTGGCCCGCGCCCTGAAATGCCCCGAATACGGCAGCCGGGCGGGTCGGGCGGTGGCCGCGTTCGAGGAACCAAATGACGATGAATCACCGGGTCTGCGCAGGCGTTGCCGCCCTCGGGCTGCTCGCGTCCGCGGCGGCAGCGACGGCCGAAGGCGACGTCGAGGCCGGGCAATGGAAGGCGATCCCCTGCATGGGCTGCCACGGCATCGAGGGTTACGCAAACGTCTATCCGACGTACCGGGTTCCGAAGATCGGAGGCCAGCACGAGGCGTACCTGGTGGAAGCGCTCAAGGCCTACCGTTCGGGCATGCGGGCCCACAAGACGATGAGGGCCCAGGCCGCCTCGCTGAGCGACCAGGACATGATGGACATTGCCGCCTACTTCTCCCGGAGCACATCCGATGAGTAGGCGGGTGCGGTGGCGCGAAGGCGCCTCGAGGAACGCCATCCGCGCATCCGCGGCCGCCCTGCTCCTCGTCCTCGGCTCCGGATCGGTCCTGGCCGGCGGAGATCCGGAAGCGGGGGCCAAGGTGGCCGAGACCTGTCAGGCCTGCCACGGACCCGACGGAAACAGCCCCAGCCCGCTCTTCCCGCGTCTTGCCGGACAGTACGCCGACTACCTCCTCAAGACCCTCGAGGACTATCGCTCCGGAGAGCGTGACAACGCGGTGATGAAGGCGCTCGTAGCCCAGATGAGCGACCAGGAGATGGAAGACGTCTCGGCGTTCTACGCGAGTCAGCCGGGACCGCTCTTCACCATCAAGCTCACCCGCTGAGCCCCCGGCCACTCCGCCCGGGCCGGGCCCCTTCGATCGACGCCGGCGGCCGGGTTCCGGCTATTCCAGCGTCCGGTGCGTGCCGTCGCAGTAGGGGCCGTTGCCGCTGTGCTTGCACCCGCAGAGCCAGACCTTTCCGGCTTCCTCGAGCGAGACCCGGGTGGGAGTGAATCCCGTGTCCTTGTGGGAGCCGTCGCAGAAGGGCTGATTGGCCGAGCGCCCGCAGCGACACCACCAGTAGTCGCCGGCCTCGAGTTCCACCGCGTAGGGCATGCGCTGGGCGATTAGCGGCTCGGTCATGATTCCCGCTCTCCCTCTCGTTACGCTGGCGCGAGCCTAGCAGTTCGACCGCCTCGCCGCCACGCCGGCCGGGGGTCGCCCGGGCTTCGACCTCAGGTGCCCCGGCCCATGAGCATCTCCTTCAGCATCTCGACGCGCAGGCGCGTACCGCGGGAGTGCGGATGGATCTCGAGCACCGCTTCGAAGGCATCGAGCGCTCCGAGCGGATCGCCGCGCTTCAGGAAGATGAGCCCCATCCCCGAGATCGCGCCGAAGTGCTGCGGCTCGAGCTCCAGGGTGCGCTGAATGTCGCGCACCGATTCACCGAGATCCTCGTTGAGATAGTAGGCGGTCGCGCGCTTGTTCCAGCCTTCCGCAAAGTCGGGGGCAATCGTGACGATCCGATCGAAGTGCTCGATCGCGTCGACAAAGCGCCCGGAGCTCATCGCGTCGATGCCCTCGCGCATGATGGCGTCCACGTCGTCGCGACCGCTGTCCAGCCAGATCCGCCAGATCCGGGACTCCGCCTCCCGTGCCACATGGGGCTCGGCGGTGTTGCGCATCTGCTCGAAGAGCTCCGGCAACCGCGGGTCGCGCTGATCCGCCACGGCCATCGAGCAGGCCAGAGTGCCCGCCAGCGCCAGCGCGGGAGCCCGGCACCGGCCCGAAATCAGGGACAGGACTCTCATGACGGCGTCACTCCCCGGCGCCGCTGTCGCGACGGGCCCCCACCGTACTACTTGCCGCCCCCGCGCACCACTCAATGCGCGCCTTCACGCGCGCTCCGCCGGTCCGCCTAGCGCATCGTCACCAGCTCCTCCGCCCCGGTAGGATGGATGGCGACGGTATCGTCGAAGTCGGCCTTGGTGGCGCCCATGCGGATCGCCACCGCGAACCCCTGCAGCATCTCGTCCGCTCCGAGCCCGACGATGTGGCACCCGACGACCCTTTCCTCGTCGCCCGCCGTGAGCAGCTTCATCTCGCAGGGGCGCGGGTGGGGAGAAAACGCGTAGTACATGGGGGTGAAGCGGGCTCGATACACCTTCAACCCGTCTCCGTGGGCGGCACGCGCCTCGGACTCGCTCATCCCCACGCTTCCGACCGGAGGATGTCCGAAGATGACCGAGGGCACCAGCTCGTAGGAGAGGTGGCGACCCTTCATGCCGCCGAAGACCCGGTCCGCCAGGCGTCGGCCGGCCGCGATCGCCACCGGGGTGAGCGCCACCCGCCCGGTCACGTCGCCGATGGCGTAGATCCCCGGCGCGCTCGTGTTCTGCCAGGTATCGACGGGGATCGTGCCGTCGTCGCCGACTCCGACCGAGGTCGCCTCCAGTCCCAGGTCCGCGGTGGCCGGAGTTCGCCCGATCGCCCAGAGCAGGGACTCGCACTCCCGGGTCTTGCCGTCGTCGCAGTCGACCACGAGAAGGCCGCTGCTCGCCCTGCGCACCGAGCGGATCTGCGTGCGGGTGACCACGTCCACGCCGTCGGCACGCATCTGCTCGCAGAGCTCGTCTCCGATCATCCGGTCGAAGCTCCGCAGGAGCCGGTCCCGCCGCACCAGCAGCGTCACCTGCGAACCGAGCGCCTGGAACATCCCGGTGAGCTCCGTCGCGATGTAGCCGCTGCCCACCACGATCGTCCGTGCGGGGCAGTGCTCGAGCTCGAAGAACCCGTCGGAAGTGATGCCGAGCTCCGCCCCGTCGACGGCCGGGACCGTGGGATAGCCTCCGGTCGCGATCACCACGTGATCCGCCCGGCACCGACTCCCGTTCACCTCCACCTCCCGCTCGCCGACGAAGCGGGCGCGGCCCGAGATGTAGTCGATGCCGGTGTCGGCGAGCCGCTTCTCGTATATTCCGTTCAAGCGTGCGACGTAGGCATCGCGCGCCTCCTTGAGCGCGCCCCACCGGAACCCGATCCCGTCGAGCTCGAACCCGTATCCGGTCGCGTCTTCCAGCGTGTGGGCGATGCTCGCCCCGTACCACATCACCTTCTTCGGAACACATCCGACGTTCACGCAGGTGCCGCCGAGAGGGCCGCTCTCGACAACTGCGCACCGCGCACCGTAGCCGGCGGCCCGCACGGCGCAGGCGATACCGCCGCTGCCGCCGCCGATAACCAGACAATCGTAGGAAGTCGTCATTGTGGATACGGAGTCCTCTATCGTTTAAGGAAATGGATTATATTAGACAAACAACTATTTGATATATCGTTATTTTACTCAGAGTCTTAGCTTCAACTCTCGAGTCCGGAACCGGATCGCTGCCAAATCGTTGCAGTAATGGCGACGAGAGGGCAATGCCCCGGCAGGAGGGCCTCACCCGCGCAAAGCACCACGCTGCCTTCTTCGAGGTCCAAGCCGTCCCTGTGTGAAGCGTCTCGTGGAAACGCGAGAGCATAGAACACATCGCATAAGGCGCTCCCGCGTACAACACACGCCATAGATCGGCGCTCTATTGCAAACCTCACTACCGGGCAGCCCTCGGATGTGGTCACTGTGCACGGTCAACATTTCGTATGCACGGCGGGCCATCCGATGAACAGCGAATCTCGCTCCCACGTTGAGCGCACGCCGCTACGGCGACTGGTGCTCTTGTTCGCAAGCGCCTTCCTGGCGCTGGCTCTCATGGTGGCAGACGGAATCCACGTCCTCGTGGGAAAGGTCAGTTTCCTCTATCTCCAGGAAGCCCGTGCCGACGACGGTGGCGACGGAGATGGGGATGGTGACGGAGACGGAGACGGGGACGGAGACGGGGACGGAGACGGAGATGGGGATGGAGATGGGGACGGAGACGGAGATGGGGATGGAGATGGGGACGGAGACGGAGATGGGGATGGTGACGGAGATGGAGATGGTGACGGGGACGGTGATGGAGATGGGGATGGAGACGGGGACGAAGTTCTCCCTTTGATGTTTCCGTCACAGTCCTCGGCGCAGCAGAACCTCGTTCGCGTCATCAATTACTCCGGCGAGGAGGGAGAGGTGCACGTTCACGCCACTGACGATTCCGGAGAGAGCCACGGTCCCGTCACGTTGTCGATCGGGGCGAAGGCGGCGATCCACTTCAACTCCCGGGACCTGGAACAGGGCAGCGAACGGAAGGGGATGTCGGGAGGCACGGGGGATGGAGAAGGCGCCTGGCGTCTGCGCATCGACACCGACCTGGATATCGCCGCCTTCGCCTACGCGCGGCAATCGGCGTTCGTGGGCCTGCACGATATGGTGCCGGAGGCCTGGCCAGGTCAGTGGTACGTGCCCACTTTCAATCCGGGGAGCAATTTGGGCCGGCTCAGCCTCCTTCGGCTGATCAACCCGAACGACGCCGACGCAGAAGTGCTTGTCGATGGTCTCGATGCGCTCGGCGACCCGCCGCCCGATGGGCCGGTGCGCCTGACGCTGCCGAGCGGTGCGGTGTGCACCCTCAGCGCGATTGAAGTGGAGTCAGGGGAAGTAGGCAGCGGCCCCTGTCAGGGCGCCATCGGCGGCCGCTTCGGGGATGGAGAAGGGAAATGGCAGTTGCTGATCACCGCTGACCTTCCCATCCAGGTCATGAGCCTGATGAGGGGTCCGAACGGGGAAGTGAGCAACCTGTCCACACTGGGCGCGTATCGCGGCGCTTCGGAGGCGAAGCTCACCGCATCCGGCTCCATCTGCGTTCGATGTCCGCTTCCCCGTCTGGATCTCCTGTTTGCGGGCGACGGAGACTGAGGCAGGGCACACCAAGGGAGGCTCGCGGTGATCCGATGCGATGAACGCCCGAGGCTGCGGTCGGGGCAAGCGGCCGTGGACCGACTCGTCCCCGGTGCCTCCATGGATGCACCGATGCGGCACTTCGCCAGGATCGCGGAGAACGTCGATACCGCGCCGATGCTGGTGGAACTCGACGCAGCGGCGCGCATGTGGCTCGTGGATACCAGCCGCCAGCGCAAGGTGCGCTGCCAGCGCCACACGCAGAACATCTTCCTGCGCGCTCCGCTGAAGCCGCTTCCTCCGGGCGCGAAGAACGCGAACGACGTGCACGAGAGCCGTACCACGCGGATGGCACGGCGCTTTCCCCGCACGCTCGTCTACTGCGAGAGCGTCGCGCGCACGCTCGAAGGGAAGCTCGGGCGCGCAACGCTGGTCGCCCTGCTCGCGCGAAGCCGCGTGTATCCCCATGTCGATGCGGGCGAGTACTACCGCATCCGGGATCGCTTTCACCTGGTCCTGAGGAGTCGCGAGGGCAGTCCTCTCGACTCCGGGGACGAGACCGTGGTGATGCGCCCGGGCGAGCTCTGGGTGTTCGACAACCACACGCGGCACTCGGCTCACAATCCGTCGGAGGCGCCGCGCGTGCACCTGATCTTCGACGTGCTGCCCGCACCGGGACGCGGAATTTTCGCCGGGGCGCCGGAACCGGGAGAAACGGCGCCGCCGCCCGGGTCCGTGGCCCGGCGCCGGCTGCGGGAGACGCAGCGGGTTCGTGAGGCGCTGCTCGCGCTTCACTCTGCTTCGCCGCTTCGCTGATTCGTCGGGCGCAGGACCTTGATGGCCGCGAGCAGCGCGTGGGCGGCGGAGTCCACGCGCACCGCATTGTCGTAGACCTCGGTCCGCAGCGCGCCGAGGACCCGCGTGCGCCTGGAGATGTAGAACGCATCGCGCTCGTCGCGGAACTGCAACTGCCGCAAGGAGCGCAGGCCCCGGGAGAGGGCGCGTTCGTACGCGGATGCGCGGGCGTGGTCCCCGAGCGCGCGGGCGAGCGCGAACGCGTCGGCCAAGCCCTCCAGGTACGCCCCGGTAGAGGCGGCGTGGGGCGGACCGAACTCCGGTCGCTTGGGGTCGTAGAAGCGCCCGCGCAGATCGGGCGCGAGCCCCTCCCACTGCTGCATCGGCAGGAGCCAGTCGTTCATCTCGAACGCGAACTCTGCGAACGCCGGGTGGCCCGTCTGCGCGAAAAGCGACGCGCAGACCTGGGTGTGCCAGGGCACGAAGGCCGGGTTTCGCTTGCGAAGATGGCGCGACCGGCAGCGCTCGAGCGTCGCTGCGCAGCGATCGATCGACGGCGCTGTCGGGAGCCCTCGCCGCGCCGCCTCCGCCCAGAACAGCAGCGCTTCACCGGAGTAGAAGTTCCAGTTCTCTCCGTCTCGCTCCGACGGGAAGAAGAAGGTGCGGAATCCGAGCTCTTCGTGCGCGAGCGAGTCGATACCCGCCGCGAGCAGGGACAGCTCTTCGCTGAACTCTCCAACGGTGTCGGTTTCCAGGATCGCCAGGGCGGCGAGCGCCGCCGCGCCGAGCTTTGCGCCGCTTCGCTCGACGATCGCCCCGTGGCCCCTGGCGATGACCTTGAAGTAGCGTCTCAGGTTGAAGCGCAAGTTCTCGCGCGCCGCTTCGCTGAACCGTGCGTTCCCGCGCAGCTTGCCCAGGCGCGCGAGCGCGAGGGTGGCGAGGAAGCGGCGAATGGCGTTGTCCGCGGGTGACTCCTCGCCACGGCTCGGCCAGTACTTGTAGGGCAGCGCGCCCTCGGGCGAGATATTCGCGAGCATCCAGCGACCGACCCCGTCGCCCAGGTCCGCCGCACGGCTTCGCTCGAGTGCGCGCGAGGGCTCGACGATGGTGGAGCCGCGGAAGAGTTCCACCGCTGCGGCGGCGCCTCCCGCGGGCAGCAGGTACTGCCGCGCCGAGAACGCGTGAAGCTCGCCCTCACGGCGAAACGCTTCGGCACCGGCCGAGTTCTCGGCGAGAAACTTCTCGAGCACGCGCTCGAACCCGAGGTTCGCGGCGAGCATGCGCGTGGGGGCGAGGCGCGCAGCCGCTCCGCGCAGGACAATCTCCATCCCGAGGCGCCCGCGCTCACGGTTGAAGAAAACCCGGGAGAAGCGTCTCGGGGCCACATTGCGGAAGTGCTCGGCCACGCAGACCTCGACCACCTCGTCCGCGCGCGCGCCGACGCGCTCGCGCACCGCGTCCGGAGCGACACCCACCAACCAGCCGTGGAGGCGTGCAGCGCCGCGGCGGCGCACGCAGAACCAGGTGTCGCCAGCGGGGGAGGCCCGGGCCTTCAGTGCGCCACGAGCCGCACTTTCGCTTCCTCCTTGCGGCTTGCTCCGTCGTCGGGGATGGTCAGGAGCAGCGGCTGGAACATCTCCGCGACGAACTCCGCGCGCCCGCTGACGCCCGCCTTCGCGTACAGGGAGGTCGCCTGCAGCCGCGTGGTGCTTTCCTTCACGCCTCGCGCCTGGGCAATCTCGGCGAAACGGTATCCCTTGATGATGAGCCAGGCGACTTCCTTCTCGCTGCGCGTCATGCGCCACTCGCCCATCTGCTCGTTGATGCTCTCGGCGAGCGCGCCGGCAAGCGCCCGGTTTCGCTTCGTCTCGCCCGCGAGCCGCGCGCGCAGGCGGCGCAGGTCGCGCGCGCCGACGACGAGCGCCATCGACACGCCGATGAACACGAGCAGCTCGATGACGAAATGGGGAGAGCCGAACTCGCCCTCGAGCAGCGCGTCCGCTGCGAGGTCGTAGACGAAGAACACGATGGCGCCTGCGAGCGCTGCGAGCGCGAGCACGCGGCGTTGGAGGATTCTTCTCGCGGTGGGTTTCATGGGACCGCTCCTCCGGTAATCCTGGGCAGGGATGGGGCTCGGTGCTCCGGGCGTCTGACGATTCTTCCCCGACGTGGCGGCACCCGCGGCTATAATGCCGCCGCGCGCAGCGCCCCGCCATGCCCGCCCGTCACGCTACAGCCCCCGGTGCCCAGACTGCCGTGCTCGAGGCGCATCGCCTCACCTGCTTTCGCGGCGGCCGGATGCTGTTTCGGGATCTCGATCTGTCGGTTGCGGCGGGAGAGATGCTGGAGATCCACGGACCCAACGGCAGCGGGAAGACCACGCTGCTGCGCGTACTGTGCGCTCTCACCGAAGCGGAGTCGGGCGAGGTTCGATGGCGCGGACGCCCGCTGCGCGGACAGCGCGAATCGTACCTCGCGTCGCTTCGCTACGTGGGCCACCAGGACGGAGTCAAGCTCGCGCTCAGCGTGCGGGAGAACCTCGAAGTGGCAGCGCGGCTCGGCGGCGGCTCGGGAACCGAGTCCGCCATTCACCGCTTCGGCCTCGAAGCGGTGGCGGAGACGCCCGCACGGGCCCTTTCCGCCGGCCAGCGCCGGCGTACCGCGCTCGCCCGGCTGCTGCTCGGACCGGCTCCGCTGTGGCTTCTGGACGAACCCTTCACCGCGCTGGACGATGACGGCGCTCGGCTGATGCAGGAACTGCTCGCCCGGCAGGTGGAGGCCGGCGGAGCGGTGCTCCTGAGCACGCACCGGCCGCTCGCCGCCGGCAGCGCAGGACACCGGCGCCTGGAACTCGGCCGGTGAGACCGGCCCCGGCCCGAAGCGCCTTCCTCGGAATGCTGAGACGCGACCTGCTGATCGCATGGCGCTCCCCGGTCGAGGTCCTGCATCCACTCGTGTTCTTCGTCATCGTCGTCACGCTCTTCCGCCTCGGGTCCGGCCCTGGACAGCATGCCCTGGCCGCACTCGGACCGGGGGTGCTGTGGATGGCCGCGCTGCTTGCCACCCTGCTCGGCCTGGACGCCCTCTTCCGTTCCGACTTCGAAGACGGAAGCCTCGAGCAGATCCTCGCGAGCCCCGCCCCCCTTCCCCTGCTGGTGGCCGCGAAGGTCCTGGCCCACTGGCTCGTGGCGGGCCTTCCACTGCTGATTCTCTCCCCCCTTCTCGCCATCGCGCTCGGGCTCCCCGACGCGGCGCTCCCGGTGCTGCTCCTGAGTCTCGCGCTCGGGAGCCCGGTGCTCAGCCTCGTGGGGGCCATCGGAGTGGCGCTCACCGTGGGGCTGCGCCGGGGGGGCACGCTCGTGGCCCTTCTCGTGCTGCCCCTGTACATTCCCGTCCTGGTGTTCGGCACGCAGGCGGTCACCGCGGCGGGCGCGGGCCTGCCGCCCACCGGAGCGCTCTACATGCTCTCGGCGCTGCTGGTGCTGGCGGCGGTGCTGTCGCCGCCGGCGGCGGCGGCGGCGCTTCGCATCAGCCTGGATTGAACGAGAGAACCCGGAGTCATGAGGACCCCCTTCAACCACCTCGCCGCCCCGATGCACTTCTACCGCTGGGGCGCCCGGCTCGTGCCGTGGCTCGGCGCCTGCACGGTCGTGCTCCTCGCGCTCGGATGGTGGGGCGGCCTCGTCCTCGCTCCGCCCGACTACCAGCAGGGCGACGGCTTTCGCATCATCTACGTGCACGTTCCGAGCGCCTGGATGTCGCTCTTCGTGTACGTGGTGATGGCGGGCGCGGGGGCGGTGGCGCTGATCTGGAGGGTCAAGCTCGCGGAGGTGCTGATGGCGGCGAGCGCACCGCTCGGGGCGTGGTTCACCTTCCTCGCGCTGGCCACCGGCTCCATCTGGGGAAAGCCGATGTGGGGCACCTACTGGGTCTGGGACGCCCGCCTCACTTCGGAGCTCATCCTGCTCTTCCTGTATCTCGGCGTCATCGCGCTGCTCGCCGCGAACGAGGATCGCCGTCGCGCGAGCCGGGCCGCGGCGGTCCTCGCCCTGGTCGGAGTGGTGAACGTGCCCATCATCCACTTCTCGGTCCAGTGGTGGAGCACGCTGCACCAGGGGCCCAGCGTGGGATCCTTCGGCGCCCCGTCCATCCACTCGAGCATGCTCGTCCCCCTCCTCGTCAGCGCGCTGGCCTTCAAGTGCTACTACCTCACCGTACTCATCATGCGGGCGCGCTGCGAGATCGTGGAGCGCGAGCGAAACAGCGCCTGGGTGCGCGAGATGCTTCCGCGATGAGCGACATGGCCCGCTTCTTCGACATGGGAGGCTACGCCCTCTACGTCTGGTCGGCGTACGGCCTGGTGGCGGTGGTGCTCGCGGCCAACGTCGCGGGGCCCTGGTTCCGGCAGCGACGCCTTCTGCGCCGCCTCGCGGAGCGCGATTCGGCGGAGGAGCGCTGAGGGTCCGCCGGCGGGCCTTCCCGGGGAGTCACGACACATGCAACGCCGCCGACAACGCATGCTCTTCGCCGGCGTCATCCTCACCGGGGTGGCGGCGGCGGCGGCGCTCGCGGTGCGCGGACTCGGCGAGAACATGCTCTTCTTCTTCAGTCCGAGCCAGGTTGCGGCGGGGGAGGTGCCGGCGGGCCAGAGCGTGCGCGTGGGCGGGCTGGTGGTCCGCGGCAGCGTGGTCCGGGATTCGGGCCTCGAGGTGCGTTTCGCGTTGAGCGACGGGGCGGAATCGGTGCTCGTGCGCTACGAGGGCATCCTGCCCGACCTGTTCCGGGAAGGGCAGGGCATCGTCGCCCGCGGACGCCTCCTCACCGGCGGCGAGTTCGCCGCCGAGGAGGTGCTCGCGAAGCACGACGAGAACTACATGCCGCCGGAGGTCGCGGAGGCGCTCGAGATTGCGCGCGAAGGCGGGCAGATTCCCGCCGCGGACGCCGGTCCGTGAGCCCGGAGCTGGGCCACTTCGCGCTCGCGCTCGCGTTCTGCGTGAGCCTGGTCCAGGCCGCCGCGCCCTTCGCGTCCGGAGGCGGGGCCGAGCGCCGCCTCGGAATCGCCCGAGCCGGGGCCCGGGTGCAGTTCCTGCTCGTCGCCCTCTCCTACGCGGCCCTCACCCACGCCTTCGTCACGCATGACTTCTCCGTCGCCTACGTAGCATCCAACTCGAACCTCGAGCTCCCCCTCTTCTACCGGATCTCGGCGGTGTGGGGCGCCCACGAAGGCTCGATGCTGCTCTGGGTGCTGATTCTCGCGGGCTGGTCCTGTGCGGTCAGCGCGAGCGGCGCGCCGCTGCCCGCGCACTTCCAGGCCCGGGTGCTCGGGCTGCTGGGAGCGCTGAGCGCGGGCTTCCATCTGTTCCTGCTGT
This sequence comes from Gammaproteobacteria bacterium, assembly GCA_022824305.1. Taxonomy (GTDB): domain Bacteria; phylum Pseudomonadota; class Gammaproteobacteria; order HK1; family HK1; genus JAJEAD01. The sequence continues at coordinate 40,491 of JAJEAD010000061.1, forward strand.
GGACCTCCAATCCCTTCGAGCGCCTGCTGCCGGCGGCGCTCAACGGCCGCGACCTGAACCCCCTGCTCCAGGATCCCGGCATGGCCTTCCACCCTCCGATGCTCTACCTCGGCTACGTGGGACTCGCGGTGCCTTTCTGCTTCGCCTGCGCGGCCCTTCTCGACGGACGCCTCGACGCGAAGTGGACGCGCTGGACCCGGCCCTGGACCACGATGTCGTGGACCTTCCTCACCGCGGGCATCGCGCTCGGGAGCTGGTGGGCCTACAACGAGCTCGGCTGGGGCGGGTGGTGGTTCTGGGATCCCGTCGAGAACGCCTCCTTCATACCCTGGCTCGTGGCGACCGCCCTGCTGCACTCCCTGGCGGTGAGCGAGCACCGTGCCGCCTTCAAGTCGTGGACGGTGCTGCTGGCGATATTCGGATTCTCCGCGAGCCTGCTCGGCGCCTTCCTGGTCCGATCCGGGGTGCTCGTGTCGGTGCACGCCTTCGCCACGGACCCGCAGCGCGGCGTCTACATTCTCGCCTTCCTCGGCGTCGTGGTCGGCGGGGCCCTCACGCTCTACGCGGCCCGGGCGGGGCGCATCCGCGACGGGGGCGCCTTCGAGTACCTCTCCCGGGAGACGCTGCTGCTCGTCAACAACGTGCTCCTGGTGGTGGTGGCGGCGGCGATCACCCTGGGCACCCTGTATCCCCTCGCCTACCAGGCGCTCGGATGGGGCACCCTCTCCATCGGCCCCCCGTGGTTCAACCTGATGTTCGCTCCCTTCATGCTCCTGCTCGCGCTGCTCGCAGGGATCGGGCCGCACACCCGCTGGCGGAGCGACACCCTCGGGCCCCTCGCCCGTCGCCTGCGGCCGGCGGCGGTGGCCACGCTGCTCCTCGGCCTGCTCGTGCTATTTCTCCTCTCGGCGCGTACCCTCGGAGTCGGGCTCGCGCTCCTGATCGCGGCCTGGGTGGCCGCCTCCACCCTGCAGAACTTCCGGCAGCGGCTCCGGGCGGGATCGCGCATGGCCCTTCACCGCCTGCCGCGAGGCTTTCTCGGCATGACGCTCGCCCATCTCGGGGTGGCGGCATTCATCGTCGGGGCCACCCTGACCTCCGCCGTCAGCACCGAGCGGGACGTGCGCCTCGCACCCGGCGAGTCGCACGAAGTGGCCGGATACCGCTTCGAGTTCCTCGACGTCCACGAGGTCCCGGGCCCCAACTACGAAGCCCGGCGAGCGCTCATCGACGTGCGCCGCAACGGAGAGCGGGTGGCGCTGCTCGCGCCGGAGAAGCGCGTCTATCGCAGCGACGGCCAGGCGATGACGGAGGCCGCGGTCGACGCCGGAGTCACCCGCGACCTGTACGTCGCCCTGGGAGAGCCGCTGGGCGGCGGCGCCTGGGCCCTGCGGATCCACCACAAGCCCTTCGTCCGCTGGATCTGGGGAGGGGCGGCGCTGATGGCCCTCGGCGGCATCCTCGCCGTCACCGACCGGCGCTACCGGCGCCGGCGCCGGGCGGAGCGGCGAACGCCCGCCGGCGAGGCCGCCCCCGCGCTGCGATGAAGACCCGGCACCTCGTACCCCTGCTCGTGTTCGCGGCGCTCGCGGTGCTGCTCGGGATGGGCCTCGATCTCAATCCGAGAATCGTGCCTTCGCCTCTCGTCGGCAATTCGGCGCCGGAGTTCTCCCTGCCGCGCCTCGAGGACCCCGCCCGCCGCTTCGAACGCTCGGACCTGCTGGGCCGGGTCAGCCTCCTCAACGTGTGGGCGACCTGGTGCGTCGGTTGCCGGGACGAGCACCCCCTTCTCGTGGACCTGGCGCGAAGCGGCACCGTCTCCATCTTCGGCATCAACTACAAGGACCAGTACCGTCCCGCGCTCGACTGGCTGCGCCGCTACGGCAATCCCTACGTCACGAGCGGCTACGACGCGGAGGGCCTCGCGGGAATCGACTTCGGCGTGTACGGGCTGCCCGAGACCTTCGTCATCGATCCGCAGGGCAACATCGTCTACAAGCACGTCGGCCCGCTCGATCCGGCGGTGCTCGAGGAGCACATCCTGCCCATCGTCCGAAGCTTCGAAGGGGCGTCGGGATGAAGGCGCTCGGCGTGACCCTGCTTCTGATCGCGTGCGCGTGCCCCGCCGGCGCGACGGTGTTCGAGCCGCGGGAGTGGAGCGACGAGCGGCACCGCCAGCGCTACCACGATCTCATCGAGGAACTGCGCTGCCTCGTGTGCCAGAACCAGAGCATCGCCGATTCCGACGCCGAGCTCGCCGCCGATCTGCGCCGGATCGTCTTCGAGATGATCGAGGGCGGGGAGAGCGACGAGGCGATCACCGCCTACATGACCGAACGCTACGGGGACTTCGTGCTCTACCGCCCTCCCCTCACCCCGTTCACGGTGGCGCTGTGGGCGGGGCCGGCGCTCTTCGCGCTGATCGGCGGGACCATGCTCGCCGTCACGCTCAGGCGCCGCCGCTCCCGGGAAGACGCCGGGACCCTGAGCGCGGCCGACCGGCAGCGGGCCGAGCGCCTGATCGCAGGGGAGGACTGAGCCCCCGGCCTTCCCCGGTTCCGGCTCGAGCCCGAGCTCAACCGTCGCGGAAGAACTCCCGGTACCAGTCCACGAAGCGCGCGAGGCCGGTTTCGACGGGCGTGAGGGGCCGGTAGCCGAAGTCCCGGGAGAGGCTCCCGACATCGGCGGCGGTACTCTCCATGTCGCCGGGCTGGGCCGCCACCGGGCGGCGACGGGCCGCTCGGCCGAGATGCCCTTCGAGCACCGAAATGAAGTGGTCGACGCTCACCGGACGCCCGTTGCCGACGTTGTAGAGGCGGTACGGAGCCCGGCTGGAGGAAGGGTCGGGGGCGAGGGGATCCCAGTCGCCGTTCGCTTCCGGAGCACGGTCCAGGACCCGGAGCATCACGTCGACGACATCGTCGATGTAGGTGAAGTCCCGCCGGTTGCGCCCGTGGTTGAACACCTCGATGGGCAGGCCGGCGAGGATCCTGCGGGCGAAGCTGAAGTAGGCCATGTCGGGGCGTCCCCAGGGCCCGTAGACGGTGAAGAAGCGCAGGCCCGTCATGGGCAGCGCGTAGAGGTGGCTGTAGCTGTGCGCCATCGCCTCGTTGGCCTTCTTGGTGGCGCCGTAGAGGGAGACGGGATGGTCGGCCCCGTCGTGGACCGAGAAGGGCACCCTGCCGTTGGCGCCGTAGACCGAGCTCGAGGACGCAAAGACCACGTGCGCGGGACCATGACGGCGGCAGCATTCGAGCAGGTTCGCGAAGCCGACGATGTTGCTCTGGATGTACTCCTCCGGGTGCGAGAAGGAGTGGCGTACTCCAGCCTGGGCGGCAAGGTGCACGACCCGGTCCGGCGCCTCGGAAGCGAAGAACTCCTCGAGCGCGGCGCCGTCGCCGAGATCGATCCGGGCGAGGCGAAAGCGGTCGCCGCGGCAGAAGTGCGCGACCCGCGCCTCCTTGAGCGAAGGGTCGTAGTAGCTGCTGAAAGTATCCAGGCCCGCCACGCGGTCGCCGCGCGCGAGCAGGCGCCCGCAAAGCGCCGCGCCGATGAATCCGGCGGCCCCCGTCACCAGGACCTTCACCCCACCTCCCTGCGCCCCTCGAGCCTCCGTCGCGTCTCGCATTGTAGGACCAAATGACGCAGAATCCGCCCGCGTTTTCCGGTGGCCCCAAACCGGATGCTCACCGCGCGGCGACACACAGGCGACGATTGATCAAAACCGCGGAACAGCGCCTGGCGCAGCTCACCGCTTTGCGCGCCGACGGGTATCTCGCGGGTGGCCTGACGGGGCTGGAGAAGGAGTCGTTGCGGGTCGGACCCGACGGGACGATTTCCCGGCGCCCGCATCCCCCCGGCCTCGGCTCCCCGCTGACGCACCCTCACATCACCACCGACTTCTCCGAAGCGCTCATCGAGCTCATCACCCCGCCGCTGGCGGACCTTCGGAGCACGCTGGACTTCCTCCACGAGCTGCACGTGTTCGTGTTCGAGCACCTCGAGGCGGAAGAGATGCTGTGGGCGGCGAGCATGCCCTGTCGGGTGCAAGGCGACGAGAGCGTGCCGATCGCCCGCTACGGCAGCTCCAACGTGGGCATGATGAAGCACGTCTACCGGGTGGGCCTGAGCCATCGCTACGGCCGCATCATGCAGGCGATCGCCGGGGTGCACTTCAACTACTCTCTGCCCCCTGCCCTGTGGGCGCCGCTCAAGGACATCGAGCGCGACCCCTCGCCGCCGGCGCGCTTCGTCTCCGAACGCTACTTCGCCCTCATCCGCAACTTCCAGCGCATGGGCTGGATCCTTCCGTGGCTCTTCGGGACCTCGCCCGCCCTGTGCCGTTCCTTTCTCGGGTCCGGGCCGGACCGCTTCGAACGATTCGATGCCGGCACCCGCTACGCTCCCTACGGCACGTCGCTTCGCATGAGCGATATCGGATACAAGAACAAGAGCCAGGCGGGGCTGGCCATCTCCTACGACGGCCTCGATCGCTACGTGGAGAGCCTGGCGCGCGCGATCGAGACCCCCAGCCCCGAGTTCGAAGCGATCGGCGTGGCCGTCGGCGGGGAGTACCGGCAGCTCAACTGCAACGTCCTGCAGATCGAGAACGAGTACTACAGCTTCGTTCGCCCCAAGCAGGTCGCGCGCTCCGGCGAGAAGCCGAGCGCGGCGCTTCGCCGCCGCGGCGTGGAGTACGTGGAGGTGCGGGCGCTCGACGTGAGCCCCTTCGACCCCCTCGGGATCAACGAGCCGCAGCTTCGATTCCTGGAGGCCCTGCTCATCCTGTGCCTGCTCACCGACAGCCCGCCGATCGATGCGTCCGAGGCGCAGAAGATCGACGGCAACCAGGAGCTGGTCGCCCGGCGGGGCCGGGAGCCGGAGCTCGTGCTGCAGCGGCGCGAGCGCGCGCAGCGCCTGCGCGACTGGGCGGAGGAGATTGCCGGCGCACTGGAGGGCATCTGCGAGTGTCTGGACCGCGGGCTCGAGAGTCGGCCCTATGGGCGCGCCCTGGACCTGCAGCGCGAGGCGATACGGCACCCGGAAGGACTGCCTTCGGCCCGCCTGCTCGACGAGTTGCGCACCCGGCGCGAAGGGTTCTTCGATTTCGCGATGCGCAAGTCCCACGAGTTCGCCCTCGACTGGCGGGCGGCGCGCCTCGCGCCGCGGCGGCACAAGGATCTGAGCGCAAGGAGCGAGGCGTCCCGTCTCGATCAGGCCCGGACGGAGGCCGCGGACCGCGTCGGCTTCGCCGAGTACCTGCGCGCCTACTTCGCGGAGGAGCTCGATACGGCCGCACAGGCGGGGGCTTCTTGAAGGAGCCCGAGGGCTTGGCCCGCTTTCGGGCCGCGAGCGGGCGGCATCCCGGCCGCCGACCCCTCGATTCCGCGCTCGGGGAGTGGGCCCGGGCGCTCGCCGCCGCGAAGCCGGGCAGCGCCCTGCTGCACCTGTGCGAATCGAGCGACGAGATCGCGCTGTGGATCCATTCCGGAATGGACCTGGGAAGCCGCCTCGTCATCGTGACCCCCGACGGGCACGGAACGGGCGCTCTTGACGACGCGCTCGGCTCCGACCTCCGCGTCACCTGTCACCAGCAGAGTCCGGACGAGTTCCTCGACGACATCCGTTCCCATCGCTTCGGGCTCATCGTCAGCGACACCGTGCCGAGAGGTCCGGACCGCGTCCGCCGGATCTGGGAGGTGCTCGCTCCCGGAGGAATGCTCCTGATCCGTATGCTCGACGGGGAAGGCGCGGCGCCGGCGCCGGAGGCCCTCTCCGCCGTCGACCGGCTTCATGATCGCGACGATGCCGCGGTGGCCCGGAACCCGGGGCTCGAGAACACCGTACTCGCGACGCGTCTCACGCCGGCCCCGCCCGCGACGCGGCGCGGGGGAAGCCGGGCACGCCGGGAACCGGGCTCGGTGACCGCCCTTCGTCCCCGCACCTGAACCCGGACGCTGCCGCGAAAGCCGCGGGCCTGCGCCGCGCGCGGGATCGGACCGGGGAGCGCACCGGCAACGCGGGCCCCCAGTCACCCTTGCCGGCACGCCGGGCTTCTGTTCAGATTCCCGCGCCGCCGCCGGCACCGACCCCCGACGAGGAGACCCGCCTTGAACCTGCCCGAAAGCGCCATCGACGCCACTCCGAGCGCCCGGCTCGAAACCCTCCCCGCCCACGGCGTGTGGTCCCCCGCGATCACGCCGCTCGACGCCGACCTCGGCATCGACCGGGAGCGCTACGTGGCCCACGCACGCTGGCTGCTCGAGCGGGGATGTCACGGCCTCACGGTGTTCGGCACCACGGGCGAGGCCAACTCCTTCTCGGTGGCCGAACGCATGGAGCTGCTGGAGGCGCTTCTCGGCGCCGGGGTCGCGCCCGAGCGCCTCATGGTCGGGACGGGGTGCTGCGCACTCACCGATTCGCTCGCGCTGAGCCGGCACGCGGCGGCGAACGGGTGCAAGCGGCTCCTGATGCTGCCTCCCTTCTACTACAAGGGGATGAGCGACGAGGGCCTGTTCCGCTCCTTCGCGCACGTCATCGAGGGCGTCGGGGACGGGGATCTGCGCCTCTTCTTCTACCACTTTCCCCGTCTCTCCGGCGTGCCCGTCACGACCGGGCTGATCGACCGTGCCTGCGGCGCCTTTCCCGGGGTGGTGGCCGGAGTGAAGGACAGCTCCGGCGACCGAGAGCACACCCTCGGCCTCATCGCGCGATACCCGCACCTCGCGATCTTTCCCGGCGCGGAAACCCTGCTCCTCGCGGGGCTCGAGGCCGGAGGAGCCGGCTGCATCACCGCGTCGGCCAACGCCAACGTGGCCGTCATCCGCCGCCTCTACGACGCGTGGTGCGGCTCAGGGACGGAGACCGGCACCCTCGACGGCGCGGTGCGTGCGGTACGCGAGGCGCTGGAGTCCTATCCGATGGTGTCGGCGCTCAAGGCGGTCGCCGCCCACTTCCGCCGCGATCCGACCTGGGCCACGGTGCGCCCGCCCATGATCGCGCTCACTCCCGAGCAGGGCGCGGATCTGATGTCCAGGCTCGATGAGGCCGGCTTCGAGCCGCCCTTCGCCGACTAGCCGCCGACCGCCCCGTACTCCTTCTCCCGGGAATCTCCCGGCTCCGCTTCGCGGCCTGACCCCGGCTCACACCTGCGTGACCGCGGCGCTCCACCGCGCTCGCCCCTTGCGTCCCGATCCGGGCCGCGCTCCCGGTGCCAGTACGAGCGATCCCGCTTGATCTCCCCGTCCTCGACCTCCCAGACCGAGACGCCCCGGGAGCCGCCCTCGGCGCTGGCGATGGTCCACTCGAAGAAGATCCGGCTCTCATCGATCGCGACGTTGACGAGATCGCGGGTGGTGTCGGCCGCACGCTCCGCGAAGCCGCGACGGAAGTACTCCTCGATCCGATCGCGACCTTCCAGGGGCGAGGGCAGGAGGGAGTCCTCCATGCGGGCATCGCGGGCGTAGAAGGCGGTGCAGGCCGACGCATCGCCCTGCCGCCAGGCGGCGAGGTAGGCAGCGAGCATCGACCTCAGGGCGTCACGATCCACGATCCGGCTCGTTGACGGTGAGCGCGCCCACGGCACCGCGGGCCTTCGCGGCCCGGGTCCCGCGCCGCATCATGATCGGGCCCGCAACCCCTTCGGATCGTACAGGGCGCCGAGCGAGGCCCTTGCCGGCACCCGCTCGCCCTCGACCAGCACCTCCCACTTCCCGGCCGCGACCCAGTCCCGGTCCACGCCGTCCTCGTTGCGGGCGTAGCCGAGACCGACTCCACCCCCGAGGGTGTGCCCGTAGTTGCCCGAGGTGAGGTAGCCGACGCTCTCCCCGTCATGGAGCATCGGTTCATGCCCGAAGAGCAGCGGCTCGGGGCGCTCGAGCAGGAGCTGCAGGAGCCGCCTGGGCGGCGGGCGTCCGGAGTCGAGCTGGCGCGCGATCGCGTCGCGGCCGATGAAGGGCACTGCCTTGTCCATCCGGCACACCCAGCGCATGCCGGCCTCCACGGGAGTGTCCACGTCCGCGACGTCGTGACCGAAGTGCACGAACTTCTTCTCGATGCGGCAGGAATCCAGCGCGTGCATTCCGGCCAGCCTGAGACCGCAGCCCTCGCCCGCCTCCATGACGCGGTCGAAGGCGTGCCGCGCCTGGTCCGCCGGCACGTAGAGCTCGAATCCGAGCTCGCCCACGTAGGAGACCCGGGCCACGCGGCCGAGCGCGGCGCCGATCTCCACCTCGCGCACCGCGCCGAAGGGAAGCGCGCCGGCGGAGAGGTCCTCGCCGGTGAGCTGCGCCACGAGAGCGCGGCTCTTCGGCCCCATCACCCCGAGCACCGCCCACTGCGCGCTCACGTCGACCGCGACCGCGTGGGCCTCCGGGTCGATATTGCGCTCGAGCCATGCGAGATCGCGCCTTGTCGCCCCGGCGCCGCTCACCACGAAGAACTCGTTCTCGCCGATGCGGGTCACCGTCAGCTCCGCCTCGATGCCTCCCCGCTCGTTCAGCCAGTGGGTGTAGACGAGGCGACCGGGCTCGATGTCGATGTCGTTGCTGCAGATGCGCTGGAGCGCGGCACAGGAGTCCCGACCCTTGACCACGTACTTCGCGAAGCTCGACTGGTCGAAGAGCGCAACGCCCTCGCGCGCCGCCCGGTGCTCGGCGGCGGAGTGCTCGAACCAGTTCTGGCGGCCGAAACGGTACTCGTAGCGGGGCTCGACCCCTTCGGGCGCGAACCAGTTCGGCCGTTCCCAGCCTCCCGCCTCGCCGAAGCACGCCCCTCTCGCGGCGAGGCGCTCGTGCACCGGGGAGTGGCGCACGTCTCGGGAGGAGGCGTACTGGCGGTAGGGGTAGTGACGGGCATAGAGGAGGCCCAGGGTCTCCGACACCCGGTCTTCGATGTAGGCCTGCGTGCCCTGGAAGGCGAAGACGCGCCGGAGATCGTTGGCGGTGAGATCCATGGGCGCGTGCCCCTTGTCCATCCACTCCGCGCACACCTTGCCGATGCCGCCGGAGGTCACGATCCCGACCGAGTTCAGCCCGCAGGCGACGTAGAAGTTGCCGAGCTCCGGAGCCTCTCCCACGTGGAACTGGTCGTCGTGGGTGAAGCTCTCCGGGCCGCAGAAGAAGCTCCGCCAGCCGACCTCCTGGAGCAGGGGCACGCGCTCCATCGCATCGGCGAGAACCGGCATGAGCTGGTCTTCCATGTGCCCCGGGAGCTGGTCGAAGCAGAAGTCCTCGGGGATGGCATCGTCCCGGACCGGCCGCGCGGCCGGCTCGAAGGCGCCGACCAGCAGGCTTCCCGCGTCCTCGCGGTAGTACGCGCACTTGTCCTGGTCGCGCAGCACCGGCAGATCCGGAGGCAGGTCGTCCAGCTTCTCGGTGTGGGCGTAGTAGTGCTCGCAGGCGTGCAGCGGAATGGTCACCCCGGCGAGGCGGCCGAGGCGGCGCGACCAGAGCCCCGCCGCGCACACCACGTAGTCGCAGGCGATGCTCCCCGCCGTGGTCTCCACTCCCGTCACCCTGCCGCCGGCGCTTCGGATGCCGGTGACCTTCACGTTCTCGAAGCACTGCACCCCGCGGCCGCGAGCGCCCTTCACGTAGGCGTTCACCACGTCCACGGGGCTTGCCATGCCGTCGATCTCGAGCCAGGTCCCCCCGAGAAGATCGTCGGTGCGCACGAGAGGATGGAAGTGGCCGACCTCCTCCGCGGTGATCACCTCCATCCGCCCGTACCCGAAGGCGTTGTAGGAGTCGGCCAGGCGCTTGAGCTCCGCGAAGCGGTCGCGGCTGTGCGCGATGGTGACGCTTCCCACCTGCCGGAAGCCGGTCGACTGCCCGGTCTCCTCCTCGATCTCGGAGAGAAGGTTGCGGGTGTAGGCGCACAGCTCCGCGTGGGTGTCGCTCGGCCGTGAGGTGCCGATGAGCCCCGCCGCGTGCCAGCTTGTGCCGGACGCGAACTGCCGGCGCTCGAGGAGGACGACGTCGGTCCATCCCAGCTTCGCGAGGTGCCAGGCGACGCTCGTGCCGGTCACGCCGCCGCCGATGACGACCGCGCTCGCACGCTCCGGCAGTGTCTGGTTCATCTCGAGTCCTCTCCGTTTGCGCCGGCCGGGCGCCGGCCCGCAGGTGGGCGAAGGGTACTATCGCGGCCGGCTCCGTTCATCAGGTGCTTTCTCCCGTCATTCCCGCGAAAGCGGGAATGATGCCATCGACATGACCGTGGTTGCGGCAACTACCGTCATTCCCGCGAAGGCGGGAATCCATCGATTCTCCGCGAGCATTGCCACCCGAGCTCGTTCACCGATCACGGATGCGCGCAGGCGGAAATGATGTGAGCCGCGGGCCGGACGACGCGGCCGGCTTGCCGACGCGGCGCCGGTTGACGATGATCGAGGTCCGCGGTCCGGTGGTGAGCCGGACTCGCGGTCCGGAAGGTCATCCCGGCCCCGAGCGGAGGATGAACAAGCCGTGAAGTCGATGCTCGCCGCCATCGTTCTCGCCGCCGTCGTGGGCGTGGCGGGCTGCGCCACCTCGCCGACCGGGCGCGACCAGCTCGTCATGTTCTCGCCCGCCGCCATGCGGGACATGGGCGCGGCGGCGTTCGACGAGATCAAGGCCGAGACCCCCGTCGCCGGCGCGTACCTGCACCGGTACGTGGACTGCGTCGCGGGCGCGATCCTGGAGGTCCTGCCGGAAGGCGAGGGGCAGGGCTGGGAGGTGAAGGTCTTCGACGAGGACGAGCCCAACGCGTT
>JAJEAD010000021.1 GCA_022824305.1 Gammaproteobacteria bacterium
CCTGCGCATCACCGCCTGGTCCGGCCGGCTCTACGACCGCCAGGCCTCCAACCACGTCGCGGCCCAGCACGACGCCTCCGCCAGCGCCGGGCGCTACAACAAGCGCCTGCTGCCCAAGGCCGCCTTCGCCGCGCTCACCGCCACCGTGAGCGAGGCACGTGCCAAGCACTACGCCAACTCGCTTCCCTGGGACGACCAGGGGAGCCGGCTGCTCACCGTCGCCAACTATGAGGCCTACACCGAGCTGATGGACGGGCTGCGCGAACGCATGGTGCGCGAGCGCGCCCGCTTCATCGAGGACTACGACGACAACATCGACCGGGCCCGTCTCGACCTCGGCAAGCTCTTCCGCATCGGCGACTACCCGTCCAAGGAGGCGCTGCAGGGCAAGTTCGGGATCCGCTACCGCATCGTGCCGGTGCCGGACGCCGACCACTTCATGGCGAAACTCGCGTCCGACGACACCGAGCGGGTCAAGCGCGGCATCGAGCGCGAGATCGAGGAGCGGCTGCACGACGCCGTGGGCGATCTCTACCGGCGTCTCGGCGAGGCCGTCGAACGGGTCTCCGAGCGCCTCAGCGAGGACGGCGAGGGCAAGCCGCTGGTCTTCCGCGACACGATGATCTCCAACGTCCGGGACCTGGTCGACGTCGTGCCCCGCCTCAACATCTTCGGGGACGACCGCCTGGCGCAGCTCTGTCAGGAGGTGAAGGACAGGATCGCCCACGCCGATCCGTCAACGCTCCGGCCGTCGCCCAACTTCAACCCCAACGTCCGGCGCCAGGTGAAGCGCGACGCCGATGCGCTGGCGGAGAAGTTCGCGGGGTATTTCGGGACCGACGCCGTTGACCGGGAGGCCGCGTGATGGCCGCCCGCTGTGAGTCGGCGAGCCGACTCAGCGACTGCGTGACGGCGCTGCTGCGCGACCAGCCCTTCTTCGGCAGCCTCGCGCTCAGGCTGCCGATCCGCCCTGACGCGGCGCGCGAGACGCTGGCGAGCGACGGGCGCGAGATCCGCTATTCGCCCGACTGGGTTGCCAATACGGATGCGGATCTCATCAAGACCGCGATCGGACGCGTGGTGCTGGCCTGCGCGCTCAAGCACCACACCCGGCGGGGCGAGCGCGAGCCGGGGCGCTGGCAGCAGGCCTCGCAGCTCGTCACCCACGGGCTGTTGCGCGATGCGGGCTTCAACCTCCCGCCCGACGCCGAGGCCTGGGACGGCATCACCGTGGAACAAGCCTACGACCGCCTGCCCGAGCCGCAGGAGGGCGACGGGGAAGGGACCGACAGTCCGCCATCGCCAGGCGACGGCGGCAGCGCAGCCGGTCAGCAGCCCGACAATGACGATGACGCCGCCAGCGGCGACGACAATGACAGCGAACCGCAGCAGCAGGAGCCTCAGGGCGAGGACGGCCGCGACGACAATGGCGCTGCCGGCCAGGACGATTCCGCCGATGGCGGGGACCCGCTGCCCCGAGACGCCTCATCCGGCGACAGCGACTCGGGCACGCCACCGAGCTGCGATCCGTCCGGCACCGGAGAGGTGATGGACGCACCGGCCGCCGGTGGCGATGACGCCGGCGCCGGCCAGGCGCCGCCCGACGTCTCCGCCGAGGAGCAGGCCTGGGACGAGGCGATGCACCAGGCGCTCAACCTCGCCAAGGCGCAAGGCGCAGTGCCCGGCGCGGTGGAGGAAACCATCCGCGACGCCCACCGCAGCACCCTCGACTGGCGCTCGCTGCTGCGCCGCTACATGACCGACGCCGCGGCCCGCGACTATTCATGGAGCGTCCCCAACCGGCGCTTCATCGACTCCGGCCTCTATCTCCCCTCGATCCGTTCCGAGGGAATGGGCATGCTCGCGGTCATCATCGACACCTCGGGATCGGTCGACAGCGACGCCCTCGCAGCGTTCTGGTCCGAGGTGCGCGAGGTGGCCGCCGAGATCGAGCCCGAGCGCATCCTCGTGCTCCAGGTCGACGCCGCCGTGCAGGACGAGGAGCACTACGCGCCGGGCGAGCTGCCGGACCAGATCGTCGTCGAGGGACGGTGGGGCACTGACTTCCGGCCGGGCTTCGCCCGCCTCGCGGAGCAGGGAATCCGGCCGGCCGTGTGCCTCTATTTCACGGACATGGATTGCGACCGCTATCCCGAGGTCGAGCCCCCGTTCCCCGTCGTGTGGGCTGATTACGGGGAAGGCGTCGGTCTCTGGTGCCAGCCGCCGCCCTGGGGGGAGCACATCAGGATCAGGGACTGACCCCAGCAGTGGGGCGGCATGTCCGCCCCACCATCGCGCGCCCCTCCGAAACGGAAGGAAATCACGCCATGATGCCCACCGCCACCTGCCAGTATTGCGGATGGAACGGGCCGGCAGACCGATGCGGCCCGCTCAAGAATGCCTGGGAGCGCGTCGAGCCTGGAGACGTGATGCCCGCCGGCGAGTGCCCCAATTGCAACGCCTCCGCGATGCTCGACGAGACGAGGCAGGAGCCCAGCGTCACGATCGTCACCACGCTGGTGCCGGAGCGCGCCACGAAGTTCGGCGTCCGCTCCACCGCGCAGGCCCTCGCCGACGTCATGTGGCTTGCCGCCAACAGGTACAGCTACCGCGTCGAGGACCTCGGGTCGTCCGGCTTCCGGGTCGCGGTCTACCGCGAGGCACCGAAGCGCGATACCGCTCCGCGCGGCTACCTGCGCATCGAGCCCGCGTGAGCACAGCGGCGCCATCGGGGTGTGAGCCTCCGGAGAAAGTGTCAACGCGTGTCATGCGCGGGAGTACCCGGAGTCAACTGGAGGGAACGACCTCGCGGGTTCGAATCCCGCCCGCCCCACCGGTTCCCCCCCCCACTTCAAGGAGTAGCACCATGACCAAGGTACAAACCGTCACCTGTCGGGAGTGCGGATGGAAGGGGACCGTCGCGCACTGCGAGCCGATCGCGCCCCGCTATCTGCCGGAGCGCGTCGCCGTGGGCGACGTCATGCCCGCGGGCGAATGCCCTGAATGCGGCGCGAACGCCATGCTCGACGAGCAGCGCGAGCGCATGGGCGACCTGCGCCCCGAGATGGAAGCCCTGATGCTGGATCTCGACCAGCTCCATCGAAACATCTATTCGGGCAGGCTGCGCGCGCCCATCGGCGCCTATCTCAAGCAGCTCGCCGATTCCGCCCGCAAGGCGCTGGCGGCAGGGCCGCCTGTTCGCCCCGTCTGCAACGCCTGCGGCGGCACCAGCGTTCGCGTCGACGCATGGGCTCGCTGGGACACGCGCTGGCAGCGCTGGGAATTGCACTCCACCTTCGAGGCAGTCGCCATCTGCGCGGATTGTGACCTCGAGTGCAGCTACACGATGAAGCCGTTCACGGAGGCGGCGTGATGCGGGAGAGAAGCGCCTTCGACTTCGGCGGCAACCAGATCGTCCGCCAGTCGGAGCCGATGAAGATCGGCAAGCACGAATGGCGGCTCACCCTCTACCGCTCCCCGCACCACGAGCACACGCTGATCGGCTACGAATGGCGCCGCGCCGACGGCGCGCCCATCCGCCGAAGGTACCCCGGCGGCGCCTACTGGCTCGACGGCTCCACGTGGATGCGCGACCGGGACTGGCCCTCCTACAACCACAACGACGGAGAGTGGGCCGGCATGCCGCGCACGCTGCGCAAGCTGTGGGAACAGTGCCCGTGGGCGCACACGCGCGAGACCCGCCCGGCCTGAAGTTCCCCGATAGCGCGACGCAACCTCGCCACCGGCTGCACGGTCCCCGCTCGTCACCGGCGAGAGTGGCGCGTTGAGCACCCCGGGGCGACGGGTCGGGGACCGTCGAGAGAGTCGGTCGCCGCCCATCCTTCTCTCGCATCGCGGACACATCCGCGCCCGCCGCACGGCACTGCCTCAGCGCCGCCGGCGCGATGGGCGCCCGTCCGGATCCGACATCAACGAGGATTATCATGCACCCACGAGGTTCTTGCAGAAATCCGGCGCTGAGCGGGATTTTGCCGCCGAGTGAGGCAGATTGTCCTAGGAATCGGGACCGCTCTCTGATCCTGTCCGGCTTGCCACAACCTGGACGGGGAGAGCGGCCCCATGTCGCTGGGACAG
>JAJEAD010000079.1 GCA_022824305.1 Gammaproteobacteria bacterium
GCGCAACCAATACTCCCTCGTGCAGGCGGTCTCGCCGGTGCCGACGAGCAGCGGCCTGCTCAACCTCGATTGCAGCGTGATGCCGGTGTCGATCTACACGGTCGACCACAAGGCGGAGACGATCGAGCGCATCGTCGCCGCCGTCAAGGAGTTCAACGCTTCAAACGACAACGAGCGCATCACGCTCCGGCTCGCCTCCGGCAACGTCGGGGTTATGGCCGCGACCAACGAGGAGGTGGAAGCGTCGCAGTTTCCCATCATCGGCTACGTCTACGCGGCGGTCATCGTGCTGTGCCTGATCTCTTTCCGCTCGCTCGCGGCGACGATCTGCATCATTGCGCCCCTGGCGGTGGTGTCCCTGCTGGCCTACGCGCTGATGGCGCTGCTGCAGATCGGACTCAAGGTCTCCACCCTGCCGGTGGTGGCGCTCGGGGTCGGTATCGGGGTGGACTACGGGATCTACATCTACGGGCGGCTGCGCACCCACCTCGAGCAGGGCCTCGACTTCGCCGAGGCCTACGAGCGCACGCTCGCCACCACCGGGGCGGGGGTGCTGCTCACCGGCCTGACGCTGGCCGCGGGCGTCGCGACCTGGATCGTGGCGCCGCTCAAGTTCCAGGCCGACATGGGCACGGTGCTCACCTTCATGTTCCTGGTGAACATGGCCGGGGCCGTCCTCCTCCTGCCCGCGCTCGGAGCCTGGCTCGTGAGGCCGGCGCGCCGGCGACCCGCCCGAACCTGAGCGCGCGGCCCCACGACCCGAACCGATGATGCGTCTGATTCAGCCGCGCCGTGCGGCGAGGCGCTCGAGGCCCGCGGAGAGGCTGGCGGTGTCCGCCCGCCCCCCGCTTCCCGCCGCGCCGCGCCGGGCGAGGTAGCGATAAAGCGCTTCCCGGAGCTCGTCGACATCACGGCTGACGCCGGCGATCTCACCCTGCACCTCGGCGAGCTCACGCCGGCTGCGGGTGGCGTGGCCGAGCTCGCGAATCCACCCCTCCGTCTCGGGATCGAGCGCGCCCCTGTCCAGGCCGGCTCTCGCGAGCAGATCCGAGAGCGTCCCGTGCTCTGCGTCCAGCATCGCCTCCAGCTCCCGGGGGCCGTGTTCGGGGCGCTCCGGCGAGCGAGCCGCCTGCGCCTCGATGCGGGCTTCGATCTCGGAGAGCCGCAGCCGCACCGCGTCTTCCTCCCACTCCCGGGGCGCGTCGACCCGGGTCGCCAGGTATCGGCGCTTCGCGCCCATCCTTCGCCATGCGTGGTCCTGCCCGGACCAGGAGAGGAAGGATGCCGCGCCCGCGACGGGAAGGAGCAGCACCAGGAACACGACGTGAACGGAGAGCGCGGCGATGATCGCAACGAGGCTCACCGCGAAGAGCACGTGCCTGACCCGGCCGCCCCCCCGCGCCCGCCGGTCTTCGCGCGGCGCTTCCAGCCAGAGTCGAAGGGCATCGCGGGCAAGCGCCAGGCGATCGCGCTCCGGCCTGGTGCCTTCCCGGGAGCGCTCGAGTCGTTCCTCGAGACTCCGGCGTCGATCGAGCGCCGCTTCGATGTCCACCGCGAGGGCGGTGTCCATCGGCGCGTGCCGGTCCCTGATGCGGCGCAGCGCGACATCGCCGGCGATGCACTCTATCTCCAGATCGTTCCGCCGCGCACGCAGAGCGTCGAGGCTCTGCTCCCATCGGCGCAGCTCCTCCAGGCGCTCCCGCTGTTCCGGCAGGCTGGGTTCGTCCCGCGTCTTCATTGCCGGCATGCATCATACTCTCGCCGGCGGTCCGGGCGACCCGGAGCCCGGCATCGGCGCCGCCGCGTCGCCTCCGGCTGACGGGACGTCCCGCCGGGTCGGCGGGAAGGCCGCGGAGCGCTCAGCCGGGCGGACTCCAACCGTGCAGGCGGAGTCCGACCGAGTCGGAGAAGCGTTCCAGCGCGACCCCCATCGCGTGGCGATCCCGGGCCGGAGGCTTCGGGCTCTCGAAATGGGTGGAGAGCGCCTCGAGCCGGCCTTCCGCGCGACGCGCCTTGAGATCCACCCTTCCGATGAGCCGTTCGCCCGCGAGCACCGGCAGGCAGTAGTAGCCGAAGCGGCGCTTTTCCGCGGGCCGGTAGATCTCGATGCGCTGCTCGAAGTCGAAGAGGGTCTGGACGCGGGCCCGGTCCCAGAGCAGGGGGTCGAAGGGCGAGAGCAGGACCCCGCGCCCGCGGCGCGGGCGAAGGCGTTCGAGCGCGGGGAGGCGTTCGAGGTCTTCGGGGCGGATCCATCCGGGAATCGCGCGTTTCGCGGTGCGCAGCGCGCAAGGCCGGATCCGGCCGGCTTCCCGCAGGCGCCCGAGCGAGCCCATGATCCGGTCCCGGCAATTCCTCATCCGCCAGGTCGCGGCGAGGGTGCCGGTGGAGGCCCAGCCGTGGGCGGCGAGCGCGAGGAGCAGCAGGGTGTCGAAGGCGCCTGCGCTGCTCACCTTCCGCTCCCGGATCTCCGGCGGGATGACTCGCTCGACGAGATCGAAGCTGCGCTGAAAGCCGCGCCGCTCCCGTATGGCGAGGCGGCCCCCCAGCCACAGGGCCTCGGCCACGCGACGGGTGAGCTTGATGTTCCACCAGCCCGCCCCGCTCCTGCCTTCGAGGTCGAGGGAGCGAAGGGGTCCGTCGCGCTCGATGCGCCGAAGGACCGAGCGGGCAACCTCGGGATGCTCGCTCAGCACGTCGCCCCACCAGGGGTGAGCCCGGTACTCCCGCCGCCGCCAGGCGAAACAGGGATAGAGGGAGAGAGGTATCCAGCACGCTTCGTGGCCCCAGTACTCGAAGAGCGGCGTCCCGGGCGCGAGCAGGGTCTCGCCGATCGAGGCGTCGAGGTCCCGGAGGCGCGACGCGAGCACGATGCAGTGGGTTCGCGCTCCGCTCACCGCGACGGTATCGAGCTGCAGGTAGCCGAAGTGCTCGACGATGCGCAGGCAGCGCGCCCGGGCCAGGGCGGGACGGGCTCCGGCGCGTTCGGGGAGATTGACCTGGTGCGGCGCGAGCAGGCCGGCGCCCGCGAGCGCGAGACGCCGCGCCTGCGCGACGCTGATGGACTCGACCCGGGAGCTCATCGGAGTGCGCGCCGTCCGGGCGCGAGGGAGCGGCCGAACGCTCCCGCGCTAGCGCCCCGGGCGCAGGTCGGAGCGCTCCTCGAGGAGGCTCTCGATCCGCGCCACCCGTTCGCGGAGGTCGCTCAGGCCGGACTGCACGCCCCGCACTTCGTCACGCAACATTCGCACGTCGCCGCGCAGCACCTGCATGTCGTCGCGCACGATTCGGATGTCGTCGCGGCTCCACGAGGCGGTCGTGAACACCAGGCCCCCCAGCATCACTCCTACCGCCAGTATCGCGATCAGCTCGCTGCTGACACCGCTGCGAATCACCGCGCTCCTCTCGGGCAAGTCTTTCGCGTGAGCTTCCATTCTCACCTCTCCCGTTGCTGCCGGCTCATTCTCGATCATCCGCGAAGGCCGGACAATGGCCGGAGACCGGAAGCCTCGAGCGGCGGCGCCGGAAGTGCAAACGTGACTTCGCGGCCTCGTCCCGACCCCGCTCGCAAGGCGGGCTACAATGCGCCCGCCTCTCCCCTCGGGTGGCCGTCCTCATGTCCAGTCGGATTCGTTTCACGCCCGTCGTGACCGCCCTGCCGGCCACGGTTCCCTTCGTGGGGCCGGAGGCGATCGAGCGTCGCCGGGGAGCGCGATTCGCGGTACGGGTCGGGGCCAACGAGAGCGCGTTCGGGGTGTCGCCCCGGGCCGCGGAGGCGATGCGCGAGGCGATCGCGCGGGCATCGTGGTACGGAGACCCCGAGTCCTTCGACCTGCGCACGGAGATCGCGGCGCGCCACGGCGTTGGGATCGACAACGTCTGCGTGGCGGGGGGCATCGACGAGCTGCTCGGGTTGACGGTACGGATGCTGATCGAACCCGGAATGCCGGTGGTGACCTCGCACGGCGCCTATCCGACCTTCAACTACCAGGTCGCGGGGTTCGGCGGAGACCTGCAGGCGGTCCCCTACCGCGACGATCGCATCGATCTGGAGGCGGTCCTCGCACGCGTGCGCTCGAGCGGGGCGCCGCTCGTCTACTTTGCGAATCCCGACAACCCCATGGGGACCTGGCACGACGCGGGACCCGTCGCGGAGTTCATCGCGGCGCTGCCCGAAGACTGCGTGCTGGTGCTGGACGAGGCCTACGGGCAGTTTGCGCCCGAGAGCACGAAGCTCGAGGAGAACGTCGACGATCCGCGCGTGGTGCGCATGCACACCTTCTCCAAGGCCCATGGAATGGCGGGGGCACGCATCGGCTATGCCATCGCGCACCCGGACTTGATCGAGGGCTTCAACAAGATCCGGAATCACTTTGCGGTGAATCGGGTCGCGCAGACGGGAGCGCTCGCGTCGCTGCGGGATCCCGAGTTCGTGCGCTCGGTGGTGGCGCAGGTCGCGGAAGGGCGCGAGGAGTACATGAGGCTTGCCAAGGACATGGAGCTGCACGCGCTCGAGTCCGCGACCAACTTCGTCGCCATCGACGCCGGCGGAGACGGCGCCCGCGCCCGCCGCCTGCTCCGCCTCCTCGAGGATCGCGAGGTCTTCGTCCGGATGCCCGGGGTCGCGCCGCTCGACCGCTGCATTCGGGTCACCGTGGGGACGCGCGAGGAGCGCGCCCGCTTCGCAGAGCGTTTTCGTGACGCCTGGGCGGCGCTCGGCTGAGCGGGAAGTCGTGCGCAACGCAGCCCGAGCGCGCCGGAGAGGCCCGAAGGCGGATGGTTGCCGGTAGTCCGCGGGCGAGCCACCGCATGGGCGTCGACATCGGGGGAACCTTCACCGATGTCGCGGTCGAGGTGGGGAAGTCGTACGTGAGCGCGAAGCTGCCGACGACTCCCGACGATCCCGTGCGCGGGGTGAGGGAGGCGATGGCCGCCGCGCTCGGGCGCGCCGGACTGCGGCCGTCGGAGATCGGGACCGTCATCCACGGAACCACGCTCGCCACCAACGCGATCATCGAGCGCAAGGGAGCGACGGTCGGCGTGATCACCACTGAAGGGTTCCGGGACATCCTCGAGATCGCCTACGAGCGGCGCTACGACCAGTACGACCTCTTCCTCGACAAGGCGAACCTCCTGGTGCCGAGGGAGCGCTGCCTGACGGTGCCGGAGCGCATCGACGCCGACGGCTCGGTGTGGCGCGCGCTCGACGAGTCCGCGCTCGACGACCTCCTCGAATCGGTCGAGCGTCTCGGGGTGGACAGCCTCGCGATCGGGCTGCTCCACAGCTATGCCAATCCCGTGCACGAGCAACGCCTGCGGGAGCTGATATCGGCGCGGCGACCGGACCTGCCGGTGTCGCTGTCGTGCGAGGTGTGTCCGGAGATCCGGGAGTTCGACCGCCTCTGCACCACCGTCGTGAACGCGTACATCAAGCCCCTGATGGAGCGCTACCTGAGCGCGCTCGCGGGCTCGCTCGTGGACGACGGCTTCGAGTGCCCGCTCCTCGTGATGACCTCCGGAGGCGGAATGACCACCCTCCACACCGCGACCCGCTTTCCGGTTCGCCTCGTGGAGTCCGGCCCGAGCGGCGGCGCGCTCCTCGCCCGGCGCATCGCGCAGCAGCTCCGCCTCGATTCGGTGGTCTCCTTCGACATGGGCGGCACCACCGCCAAGCTCTGCCTCCTCGACGGCGCCGAGCCCCTGACCTCCCGACACTTCGAAGTGGCGCGTGCCGCGAGGTTCATCCGGGGCAGCGGCATCCCGCTGCGCATCCCGGTGATAGAGATGATAGAGATCGGCGCGGGCGGCGGGTCCATCGCGAGCGTGGACGAGATGGGGCGCATCACGATCGGCCCCCGGAGCGCCGGTGCGGAGCCCGGCCCCGCCTGCTACGCGCGCGGCGGAGAACGCGCCACCGTGACGGATGCCGACTGCCACCTCGGCTACCTGGACCCGGGCGCCTTTGCGGAAGGGCGCCTGCGCCTGGATGCGGCCGGGGCCGAGAACGCCGTCGAGCGGGACGTGGGCCGGGCGCTCGCCGTGCCCGCGCGCGATGCGGCGGAAGCGATCGTCCGCATGGTGGACGAGAACATGGCGAACGCGGCCCGCATCCACGCCGTCGAGCACGGGCGGGAGCTGCATGGGCGGACTCTGATCGCGTTCGGCGGGAACGGTCCTCTCCACGCGGCCCGCGTGGCGGCCAAGACCGGCATCGAGCGCATCGTGGTGCCTCGCGATCCCGGGGTGGGCTCCGCGGTGGGTTTCCTGAGCGCTCCCGTCTCCTACGAGATCGTGCGAAGCCGCTACACCACTCTCGATCCCTTCGATGCGAGCGGCGTGAACCGGCTTTTCGGCGAAATGGAACGCGAGGCGGTGGCGGTGGTTCGGGCCGGCGCGCCGGGCGCCGAGATCGAGATCGCCCGCAGCGCGTTCATGCGCTACCGGGGGCAGGGACACGAGATCGAGGTGCCGGTGCCTCCCGGTCCCCTCGGTCCGGCCGCGGCGAAGAGGCTTCGCCGCGCCTACGACGAGAAGTACGTCGCACTCTTCGGCCGGGTCGTGCCCCGCATGGTCATCGAGATCATGAACTGGTCGCTTCTGGCCACCGCCGCCCAGGCGCCTCCCGAGCCACTCCCCGCAACGGCCGGGCAACGCGCGCCCCGAGCCGAGGGCACGCGCCGGATTCACGTCGAAGGGGAGGCGCAGGCGCTCGAAGTGCCCTGCCATGCCCGGGGCTCCCTCGAGACGGGCGACAGGATCCGGGGTCCCGCGGTGGTGTCCGAAGCGCAGACCACCACCTACGTCGCGCCCGGATTCGACGCGATCATCGACGGAGGACTGAACATCGTGCTCGCGCGCGTCCCCCCGCAGGCCGCAGTGCCGTGAGCGGACGGGGATTCAGGGCGGGGCGCGACTTCCCGGCGGGCAGGGGCGGAGGGTGACGATGAACGACGATTCAAGGGTCGAAATGCAGATCATGTGGAACCGCCTGCTGTCGGTGGTGGAAGAGCAGGCGCAGGTGCTCCTGCACACCGCGTTCAGCCCCATCGTGCGCGAATGCGGCGACATCTCCGCCGGGATCTTCGACCGCCGGGGCCGGATGCTGGCGCAGGCGGTGACCGGAACTCCGGGGCACATCAACACCATGGCCGAGTCGGTGCGCTATTTCATCGACGAATTCGAGCCCGAGACGATGAATCCGGGAGACGTATACCTCACCAACGATCCCTGGCTCGCCTCCGGCCACCTCAACGATTTCATGCTGGTGGAACCGGTGTTCCTGGAAGGGACCCTCGTCGCGTTCGTGGCCTGCACCTCTCATCTCATCGATCTCGGCGGGCTGGGGATGGGGCCGGAGGGCAGCGACGTCTTCGACGAGGGCTTCCTGGTGCCGCCCTGCCGGCTGGTCGACAAGGGTGAGGCGAACGAGTTCCTGATCCACCTCATCAAGGCGAACTCTCGTTCTCCGGTGGAGAACGAGGGGGACATCTACGCCCTGATCGCCTGCTGCGACGTCGGATGCGCCCGGCTCGCCGAGATGATGCGCGAGTTCCGCGTGGACTCGCTCGAGGCGCTTTCCGCGTACGTCGTCGACACGTCGCGCCGCGCCACCGAGGATGCGATCGAAGGGATTCCGAACGGCGTGTACCGCAGCCGCATGCGCATCGACGGGTACGATTTCGAGATCGATCTCGCGGCGGCGCTTCACGTCGAAGACCGGGGCATGCTGCTCGACCTCGACGGTTCCTCTCCGTGCTCGCGATTCGGCATCAACGTGCCGATCAACTACACCACCGCCTACAGCGTGTTCGGGATCCGCTGCATCGTCGCCCCGGAAGTGCCCAACAATGCGGGCTCGCTCGCACCTTTCCGGCTGCAGGCGCCGAGCGGCTCCATCGTCAACGCGCCCCGTCCCGCGCCGGTGGCGATGCGGCACACCATCGGCCAGCTCATGCCGGACCTGGTGTTCGGCTGCCTCCACCAGGCCCTTCCGGGCCGGGTGCCGGCGGAAGGCGCTTCCACCATGTGGGACCTGCCGCTTCGCAGCGCGTTCGATGCCGGCCGCAAGAGCAACGCCCGCGCGTTTGCGGTGGAGATGACCCACAACGGCGGTACCGGCGCGCGCCCCACCCGGGACGGGCTTTCGGCTACCGCCTATCCCAGCGGCGTCTGGGGCTCGCAGGTGGAGATCACGGAGAGTGTCGCCCCCTTGCGGGTGCGGAGAAGGGAGCTGCGGCCGGACTCGGGAGGTGCGGGAACCCACCGGGGCGGGCTGGGACAGGTGCTGGAGGTCGAGAGCCGGGAGAGAGCCCCCTTTCACTTCCTGCCTTCAGTGGAACGCATCAGGTTTCCCGCCCGGGGCCGGGACGGCGGCGCGGACGGTGCGGCCGGGCGGATCACGCTCGAGTCCGGCGCCGCCCTGTCCGGCAAGGGCGATCATGTCATTCCGGGCGGCGACTGCCTGATCTTCGAGACTCCGGGCGGGGCCGGCTACGGCGCTCCGGAGGCGCGCGACCCGCGTGCGGTGCTTCGCGACGTGCGCGACGGAATGGTGACTGCCGACCGGGCTCAAGAGCTTTACCGCGTGGTGATCGACGAAGCGGGAGAGCTCGATGCCGAAGCCACGGCGCGGCTGCGGGAGAGTGCGCCGGCCGGCAGCGCCGGCGCCTGAACCTGCGAGCCCTCCCCGCAAGGGGACGGAACGGGGCATGAGGATTGACTCGTTCCTGGCCGCGGTATCTCATCGACTTCCTGGGTAGCGGACGGCAATCTGCTTGCGGTAGAGGGCCGTACTCCCTCAATGCGCTTCGTCTGTTTCCGGCTCGCCCCTCAGCGCCTCTCAGTCCGTGCGGCTCACTTTCACTGCATCTCTGTGCTCACACGACGAGAGTCGGTGAGACATTGCGCTCAGAGAACGCGCCGGCGCAGCAGCATCAGGTGAATCGCGGCCGCCGCAAGCGCCGCCAGGAGGTGCTTGACGGTGTGGCCCCCGATCAGGCCGCCGCTGAGGACGAAGATCGCGCCGTCGGCAAGCTCGGCGAGCTTTGCCGCGGCGTAGACGGCGAGGCCGACGAGAAGCCAGGAGCGATGGCTGTGCCGGGCCGGGAAGAGCACGATGAGCGCCGGAGCCGCCAGCAGCGGCGCGAGCTGCACCCAGATGTACGGGCGGAGATCGTCGCTCAAGTGCCAGTAGACGACGCTGCCCGTTCCGAGCAACAGCGCCGGCAGCAGGCCGAAGCGCTCGATGCCCGGCGTGACGTTCTCCGCGAGCAGCGCGACGAGGAGCGCGGCGCAGGCGGCGCTGATCGCCAGGCGATCCCAGACCAGGGTCTCGTTGTCGGGTGAGAGGTGGTACCAGGTCGACCCGAAGCAGAGCAGCACCATCGCGGCGAAGAAGACCCGCCACGAGAGCAGGGCCTCGGTCCCCTTCCATCGTGACGCGCTGCCGAGGCCCCACAGCCCCACCGCGAGGAAGGCGAGGTTCGACGCGACGTCCGGGAAGTTCGCGATGCCGAGAATGCGCCGGCGGTCGGCGAAGTCGTGGTAGGCGATGCTCTGGGGAATGGGGTCCAGGAAGAGCAGCGCGGCGAGCGGCGCGAGCAGGACGAGGAGGAGCGCGCCCGGCCTGCCGGTCGGCTTCACGGCGCGGGCGGGCCGGCGTGCTCCAGCAGCACCTTGCCGATGAGCGCGGCCACGCTCGGGCACCAGCCGTCCCGGCGCATGTGGCCGGTGTGCGGGCTCGCGATGTCCATCAGGTCCCGGGCCACGTCCTGCACCGGGAAGCCGTTTCTGAGCATGCGGCTCGCGAGCAGCGACACCGCGGCCAAGTACTCGTACATCTCCAGGTGCGCGCAGTTGAAGAAGACCTCGAAGGGCCGCTCGTCGCGATAGGCGATCGTGACGTCGATGACCAGGTCGCTGGTCCCGTAGGGCAGCTCGAGACGCCTCGTGAGCGAGGGGAGGCGATGGGGGCGTTCGTCGGCGACCGGCGGCCGGCCGTCCTCGACCGCCTCGACCACGCCGCGGAACAGGGGCATCTGCGGAGGGCTGGGCATGTCCACAGGATAGCAGTTCCCGCCGGCCGGGCTACGCGAGGGCTCTCCGCCGAGGCATGTCGGGGCGCCGGGAAGGAGGCGCATCCTCGGCGTCGTTGCGGACGGGCTGCGTCCCGTCGCCGAGCGCACCGCTCGGCCCCTCGCCGGGCTCCAGTTGCCGCGACGTCAGCGTGTACGCCGATCCCGGCGGCAACCCGAACGTCACCGCCTCGCCCGGCGAGTCGCCCTGGTCGTCGATGCCCTCGATGGTGACTGTGGCCGCTGCCTCGCCGGGGTTGACCAGCCGCAGCCAATCACGCTGATTCGGGCCGCGGGATTCTACCCTGCTCCACGCGCTCAACTCCGGCACGGCGCATCTGAGGCCGGCACGTCCGCTGGAACCCGGCTCGCATGGAACAGGGCAACCTCCATCCTGAGTCTCGCCGAACCCGGTCTCGGCATCGCTGCCGGGTGCGCGATCCGGCCCCGCCGCTCTCAGCAGGAAATCGATGAGATATTGCGGCTCAGGGCGCCGGCGAGGGCGCGGCCCTCCAGGGCGGCGGCGCGGTGGACAGGTTGCTCAGGTATCCGGTCGCGCTCGCGAGCAGGCTCATGACCACGACGGGGCGGTCGGCGGTGACCACCAACTGCCACTTGCCGGCGCCGGTGCCGAGCGCGCCGCTCAAGTCCTCGGCCTCTCCGGACTCGAGCTCACTCGCGCTGAATGTCCGCGCGGCGCCCGCGGGCACGCTGAGCACCAGCGCGCTCTCACCCGGGCGGCCCCGCGCGTCGATGCCCTCGATAGTGACCACCGTGGCCTCCGCTCCGGGGTTCACCAGGCGCAGTTGGCTCGCGAGGCCCCGGTTGCGTCCGGGATTGAAGAAGGGCACCCGGTGCCCCGCTTCGCTGCCCGGGACCACGTCGTGCATGGTGGCGAGGAAGCCGTCGGTGGTGAGCACGTAGCCGAGCACCTGGAGGTCGAGCGTGCTCGTAAGCTCGAGGCGCCAGTCGCCCTCGCCGTCTCCGACGCCTCGAGCGAGCCCCTTGTCCGCATTGCCGCCTTCGAGGTCGGCGGAGCTGAACTGCGTCGATTGGTTCGCGCTCAAGGTGAGCGTCACCGGGCCGTAAGGAACGCCCTCGTCGTCGAAGGCCTCGATGCGCACCGCGCCCGCCTCGCCGGAGTGGTTGACGAGACGCACGATGCTGCGCAGTCCCAAAGGGTGCGACCCCGAGATCACCAGCGGGAGGCGGTGGGCGGCGAGGTCGTCATCCATGATCGTGCCGGTCGCCCTCGCATCGGCGATCGTCACCCCGGCGGGCAGGCTCGTACCCGGCCTCGCCGACAGCGTCACCGTGAACGTCTCGTCCGGCTCCACGTTGCCGTCCCGCGTCGTGGCCACCGAGAAGGTCGCGGAGCTGCGCCGGGCCGGGAGGGTCACGTTCCGCACCGCCGTTGCGTAGTCCGCGCCCGCGGTGGCGGTGTCACCCGACTCCGACGATGGCCTCGCCACGAGCTCCAGATTGCGCTCCAGCGTGCGGCCCGAGAGCCTCACCGTGAACGCGACGGGGGTACCTTCCGGTGCGCTCGCGTCCGCCACGGACAGGATTCTGGTCCCGCGGTCGGCCACGGTGAGCGCCGCGGGCTCGACGGCGACCCCGGCGGCGGAGCCGGTGACGGAGACCGTCTCGAGGCCTTCGGAGTCGTCGGCATCCCGGAGCGGCGTGAACGTGAAGGTCCGCGTTCCGCGGGTCTTCCTCGCGGGGATGGTCACGGTGATGTCGCCGACACTCTCGTAATCCGTGCCCGGCGTGGCGCTGTGGTCCGACTTCTTGACCGATGTCCCGACCTGAACCTTGACCGCGGTCGCGGTCGGGAGCGTGGCGCTGCCCGGCGGAAACGCCGCGGTCACCGTGATCGGCGTCGCGGACCCGTCCTCGGAGACACTGGTCGGGTGCACGCTGAGCGCCATGGTGGCCGGGGCCGTATCGTCTTCGGCAACGGTGAGGGTCACCAGCGCGGGCGCGCCGACCCCCGCCGGCGCGGTGGCCGACAGGGTGACCCTCGCGTCCGCCCCGGAGGCGACCTCGTCGTCCACCGCCGTAATCCGGATGCCGCTGCCCGTGCTCTCGGTCTCGCCCGCGGGAATGGTGAGCGTCGTGCCGCTCAGGGTGACCGCGCCGGGCGGTACCGCCGACACGTTCAGCGTGGTCGTCGTCCCGAGCGCGGTATCGAGCGTCGCACGCAGCGTGGCGGCGTTGTTCGGCCCGCTCTCGTCGATCGTCAAGGGGGCCAGGACCAGCGTCGCGACCGCCGCCGCGGGCGCGGCGAGCGTCGCGAAGGTGCCCTGCGCGTAGCCGCTGCACTCGTCGGTGCCGGCGGCGCAGGCCCGGACCCGGAAGTCGTAGTCCGTCCCGACGACGAGCCCTGCGAAGCGGCGATGGGTGTCGGCCCCGCTCCCGGTCTCCACCCACGGGTTCCCGCTCCCGCTCGTGCGCCGCTCGCTCGTGTAGACGACGCCCTCGCTGCCGCTGTAGGTCGATGCGCTCCATGCGATCTGGATCGCCGACTCGGTCCGCTGCGTCGCCCGCAGCGCGCCCGGCACCGTGGGGACCGGGAGCCGCCCCGTGACGCTCGCGATCCCGGACACCGCGCCGGCCGGCGCCCCGTTCGCATCGGTGACGCCGGTGATCGCACGCACCTGGAAGTAGTGATCGCCGATGGCACGCCCGGAGAGGGTGGCGGCAACGCGGGTGTCCCCCGTGTCGAACCAACGCGCCGCGTCGAGGCCCTCGCGGGTCGTGGCGGTGCGAATCTGATATCCGACGACCGTCGCCGCGGCACCGTTCAGCACGCCCGGGTCCGTCGGCGCGTTCCAGCTCAAGTCCACATTGCCCGTGGCCTCGTCGAAGTTCGCGGAAAGCCCTGTCGGGGCGTCCGAGCGTGAGTCGTCGTCCCGAATGGTGCCTTCCGCCGCGCTGGCGAAGGGGGACAGGAATACATTGCCCGGCCTTTCCGACGGAAGGGTGATCAGCGCCAGGAACACCCGGTTGCCGTCGGCGAGCGTGTTCTCCACCGTCGGCACGGTGACGGTTGTGCTCGTGCTCCCCGCGGGGATGGTGGTCGTGGTCTGTGCCTGCGCCGTGTAGTCGCCCGGCGCGAAGGCGGTGTTGTCGTATGTCCGCCAGAGGACCGACAGGTCGCTGGAATGCGCGTTGTCGACGCTGATCGTGAAGGTGACGGCATCGCCTTCCGGCGCGCCGGCGTTCGCGATGGAGACGGTCCAAGTGGGCAGCACCACCGTCGTCATGGCCTGGTTCGAGGCACTGCTCGCCGCCGGCCTGCCGTTCGCATCGGTGACGCCGGTCAGCGCCCGCACCTCGAAGAAGTGCTTCCCCGAGCCCAGGTTGCCGAAGGTGTAGGCCGTGCTCGTCGCACCGGTCGACGTCCACGTCGCCGAGGACAGAGCGGCGGACGTCCGTGCGGTGCGGACCTGGTAGCCGGTGATCGCCGCCGCGGCGCTGTTGAGCAGCCCTGTGTCGGTGGGCGCGTTCCAGCTCAGCTCCACATTGCCCGTGTCCCCGTCGAAGGTCGCGGAAAGCCCCGTCGGGGCGCCCGGGCGTGAGTCGTCGTCCCGAATGGTGCCTTCGGCAGCGGAGGCGAGGGGGGACAGGAATACATTGTCCGGCCTTTCCGACGGAAGGGTGATCAGCACCAGGAACACCCGGTTGCCGTCGGCAACCGTGTTCTCCGCCGTCGGCACGGTGACGGTTGTGCTCGTGCTCCCCGCGGGGATCGTGGTCGTGGCCTGTGCCTGGGCCGTGTAGTCGCCCGGCGCGAGGGCGGTTTTGTCGTACGTCCGCCAGAGGACCGAGAGGTCGCTGGAATGCGTATTGTCGAGGCTGATCGTGAAGGTGAGGGAATCGCCTTCCGACGCACCGGCGTTCGCAATGGAGATTGTCCAACTGGCCTGCGCTCGCGCTTCGCCCGGCGCGAAGGCGAGCAGCGTCAGCAGAACGGGCAGGATGGCGCGTGCCGCGCCGCGAGCCGCGGCGGTGACGGAGCGGGAGCGGCTTGCCTGGACCCGGCTCGGGGCAGGCGTCCGGCAGGCAATTCGGCCCTGGCCCACGGCGCAACCGCGGCCGGATACGTGCGAGCGGCAAGGATGCGTCCGGCGGCGCGGACGCGGGAACGGTCTGGCGCTCGGGCTTCCAAAGATGGCGATGGCCATTGTCGGAAATGACGATCCTGTGTCGATTCCCGCTCGCCCCCGAGGCAGCCGGCCAGTAGCTGCCCGCACACGCTATCCGCTGTCCGAACGGGGGTGAGCGGGCGCCGTTTGTAGCAGAATCCCCGCCTCCGAAAAACCTCCTGCGCGCGAGGTACATTCTCGAACTACCACGAGCACATTTGCGTCCGTAGGCAAAGAAATTGCTGAGCATTTGCGCTTAGGCCCGCTGTGAATCGAAGAGGCCGAGTTGCTTCGTTTCCGGAGCCGGAGGCACGAAACGGGTGCAGTCGCGGCCAGCGAGCCTTGATGCGAAACCGAGGCGCCTGCGCGCGGTGGCGAAGCGCCGGGCGATGAGATCCGCGTACACGCCCGTGCCGCGCATCCGGTGGCCGAAGCGAGGATCGTTGGCGCGGCCGCCGCGGCACTGGCGGATGATGCTCATGACGTGGTCGGAACGCTCGGGAAAGTGGGAATCCAGCCACTCCCGGAACAGGGCCTTGAGCTCGTGGGGGAGCCGGATGAGCGTGTAGTGCGCGACCTCGGCTCCTGCCTCGCGGGTGGCCTGGAGGATGTCCTCGATCTCGGCGTCGTTGATGCAGGGGATGATCGGGGCGACGAGCACACCGGTCGGCACGCCCGCCGCGCAGAGGGCGCGGACGACCTCGAGGCGTCGCCTCGGCGAAGCGGTGCGCGGCTCCATGATGCGCTTCAGCCCGTCGTCCAGCGTGGTGACGCTGATCATCACGCTGACCAGGCGCCGTTCCGCCATCGAGGCGAGGATGTCCAGGTCACGTTCGATCAGGGCGCCTTTCGTGACGATGCCCACCGGATGATGACAGCGATCCAGCACTTCGAGGATGCTGCGGGTGACGCCGAGGCCGCGCTCGACCGGCTGGTAGGGATCGGTGTTGGCGCCGAGCGCGATGGGACTTGGCCGGTATCCGGCCCGGGAGAGCTCCCCTTCGAGCAGCCTGGCCGCATCTTGCTTGTAGAAGAGCCTGGTCTCGAAATCGAGACCGGGAGAGAGATCCAGCCACGCGTGGCTCGGGCGGGCGTAGCAGTAGATGCACCCGTGCTCACAGCCCCGGTAGGGGTTGATGGACTGATCGAAGTTGATGTCCGGCGACTGGTTCCTCGCGATGATGCTGCGCGCGGGATCGGGTCGAAGCTCCGTCTCGAGGCGGGGCAGAGGCTCCTCCTCGCGATCCCAGCCGTCGTCGAACGCGCTCACGCTTCGGGCCTGGTAGCGCCCGGCCGGGTTGGAGAGCGCGCCCCGGCCCTTGCGTATCGTGAGTGGGGGCGCCTTTTCCGAATTCATGAATGAACCTGTAATTACATACAGTATCTCGCCCGCAAGAGTAACCGAATCGGAGATGCGCGGCAAAGTCGGGGGCGCGGCGGCGGGCCGCCGCCGCGGGGTGGCCGCCTATGCGGTCTCGCGGGCCTGAAGCCGAGGGCGCGCGGCGTTGACGATCAAGTGGCGCCCTCCGAGACCCTGGCCCTTGGGCTGCATCGCCGTCCCGGCGTTCTCGGGGGACTCAGGGGTGACGAATGGGAAGCCTCGGGACCGGCCCGACTCGCGGTCGGTCATGATCCTGACTTCCCTGAGTTAGCCACAGGCGGAAAGGGCCGCCCGCAGCCCGTCTTCGGTAGTGGTGTACGGAACGTTGCCTGCGTAGAGCCTGTCCCGATTCACCGCTCCTCTCGCCTCAACGCTTCCTGCGAACCCACCCGGCCGCGCGCTTGGCGCGTCCGTCCTTGGCGTTGAGTTGGTTGACGTAGTTTCGTACGTATCGCGTTACCGCGCGCTTCGATCCCCGGGCACATCCGTCGATGACGGTGTATTCGTTCTCGATGACGTAGCGGTGCCAGCATCCGCTTCCGCCTTCCGGTGCATCGGTTCTGTCTATGGAGACGAGCTTGAAGGTACGGTCCATCGAGTCTCCCTTGTTGGTTCGCGTGACTTGAGTAGGGCTGTGGGACAGTCCTGGCCGACGCGATTGACCGCACCACCTGTTGAACCGAGTTCATCCGACCGCGACCGGACGCCCCGATTGCGGCGCGCTCGGGCCCTGATGAGGTTCAGACGGGAAGTGGAGCGAGGAGAGAATGCGCGAGTGCGAGATCCGCTGTGGCCAGTGACGAATTCAGATTGCTGAGTGAGTTCTTTTGGTATCGGATCGGTCCTAGGCGAACGATAGCAGCTTAGCCCGTCGAATGCCATCGCGGGGGCCCGGGCCGCGGGATTGCCGTCCGGATCCGGAGTTGTTCAATTCCCGTCGTGCTGAGGCAAAATGCCGCCCCGTTCGGACGAATCGACCGCGGGAGAACCCGTTCGTCCGGGCGCCGCCCTTCATGCGAGACCTCCCCTTGAACGACCGGGACACTTTCGAGCTCAGACACAAGGACGATTTCGGGCAGGTCTACGATCTGGACGACCCGCGTCCCTACTACCAGGGCCTGCGTCCCGCCGACTACCGGATGCCGGCGGTGGTCGCGGCCTGGCTTCGCGCCAAGCGCCCCGTCGTCGCCCGCGCCCGCGGACGCTCGACGCCGCTTCGCATTCTGGACTTCGCCTGCGGCTACGGAGCGGTCGGCGCCCTGCTGCGCCACGACCTCTCCATGCGGGAGGTGTATCGCCACTACGCGGGGGCATGGCGCAGGGACGAGGGCCGGGTGAACTGGGAACCGGACCGGATCGCCTTCTCGCGCCTTCGGCGCGACGAAGCAAGCTACGAGATCGGGGGAATCGACGTCGCGCCTGTCGCGCTCGAGTATGCCCGCCACGTGGGATTCATCGACGTCGGCTTCGCGGAGGACCTGAGTTGCGCTCCTCCCGGGCCCGAGCTGCGGCGCTTCCTCGCCGGCGTCGACATCGTCACCGAGTGCGGGGCGCTCGGGCATCTCCTCACCGGTGCGGTGGAGCGCCTCCTCGACGCCACCCGCGGGGTCAGCCGGCCGTGGTTCCTGTACTGCCCGCGCACCGACATCGACTGGAGCGGCCTCGAATCGCTGTGGAGAGAGTCCGGCTACGACGCGAGCGCCTGCGTGCGCGCTCCGGTCAGGTACCGCAAGCCGCTGAGCGACTACGAACGCGACCAGATGCTCGAGCTCTCGGCCCGCTTCGGATTCCGGCCGGAGCAGGCCATGGCGTCGGGGTATCTTCTGGTGGAGATGACCCTGGCGCGTCCCCGGCGAGAGGGCGACGGGCGGGACCTCGAAGAGTTGATGTTGTCCGACGACGCGTGCTGATCGCGCACCGTCGTCCCGACGCCCTCCTGCCCGTCCGAGTCACGGCGAACGCGAAGGGGCGCCCGAGCGGGCGCCGGCCGGGTCAGTGCGCCATGACCACCGGCAGCTCGGCATGCGAGAGCACGTGCCGCGTAATCCCGCCGAACACGAGCTGGCGCAGCCGGCTGTGGGTATAGGCGCCCTTGACCATCAGGTCCGCGCCCACGCTGCTCGCGGCATCGAGGAGGGCTTCGCCCGCGCTGCGCCCGCCTGCCTCCACCGTCTGGCTCTCGGCGCTGATGCCGCTGCGCACCAAGTTCGCGACCGCGGCTTCCGCGCTCGGCCCCGGCACCTCCGCCCCCGCCACCGTGATCATGAACACGCGGTCCGCCTCCCGGAGGAAGGGCATGCCCGCCGCGATGGTGCGGGCCGCCTCATGACTGGCGTTCCAGTGGATGGCGACGTTGCGCCCGAGCTGCTCGGGCGTGTGGGGAGCGGCGAGCAACACGGGGCGGCCGCTTTCGAAGAACACGGACTCGCACATCGCCTCCCAGTCGGTAACCGCCTGGTCGGAGGTGCGTGCGATGACGGTGATGTCGAAGAGCCTCGCCCGATCGCCCACGATCTGGGCCTCGAAGCCCTCCACCGCCTCGAAGCTCGCGGAGGGTCCGGCGCCCGCCTCGGTCAGAGGACGCATGGGCACGCCCCGTTCCTCCATCAGCTCCGCGAAGCGGCCGCGAACGGCATCGGTATGACCCGCGTCCTCGTCCTTCATGCAGGCGATGTAGGCTCCGGCGCCCGCCAGCGCGATGCCGTCGACGGGAAGGATCTGAGGTCTGCGCGCGAAGTAGAGTCCCTCGATGTGGCTGTCGAAGCGGTGGGCGATGAGACAGGCCTGATCGAGAGCCGGCAACGCCTGCGGCTCGTCGTTGAATGGCAGCAGGATGGTCTTTATCTGCGTGCCCTCCCGCGCGTCCCGCGCGCTGAAGCCGGTACCTTGCGCACTCCTGTTCCGTGACCTAGCGTAGACAAAGTCGCCGCCGCTGGCAAACCGGAGGTCGGAACAGGGCCTCGCCACGGGGCGGGAGCGGCCCCGGCCGGGCTCGAGGCCGTTCGGGAGAGTGGCCCGGAACGGGGGAGTGCGGCGGCCACGCGGAAATCCCTGCTCGAGGAGAACTTGCAGTGCTGACGACGACCATCGGAGCCTACCCCAAGCCCGACGATCTGCCCCTCCCGGACTGGTTCCGGGCCCCCGGGGGACCGGACACCAGCGAGCCCACCGAGGGGTGGACCCGGGCAATGGCTCAGCTCGGCTCCGACGCCGAAGCCGCGCTGTCGCGCGCCACGGAGCAGGTGATCCGGGACCAGGTGGATGCCGGCATCGACATCCCGACCGACGGAGAGGTGCGCCGCGAGAACTACATCCACTATCACTGCCGCCACCTCGACGGCTTCGACTTCGAGCGGCTGGTGGATCGGGAGCTGCGCGGGGGCGCCTACCGCGCGCGTCTGCCCGCCATCACCGGACCCATCGCGGCGCGCGAGCACTTTCTCCCCGCGGAGTGGCGACTCGCCCAGTCCTTCACCGGGCGCCCGCTCAAGGTGACCCTGCCCGGCCCGATGACGATCGTCGACACCACCGCCGACCTCCACTACTCCGATCCGAAGCGGCTCGGCGCGGACCTCGCCCGCGCCCTGAACCGGGAAGTGCTGGCGCTGGCCGAAGCGGGCTGCCTCCATATCCAGGTCGACGAGCCGGTCTTCGCCCGCAAGCCCGAAGAAGCGCTCGATTACGGAATGGAGAACCTCGAACGGGTGCTGCACGGCTGTCCGGACCGGGTGACCCGCACCGTGCACATGTGCTGCGGCTATCCCGATCGACTCGACAATCCGGACTACCCGAAAGCCTCCCGCGACAGCTACTCGCGCCTTGCGGGCGCGGTGGACGCTTCACCGCTCATCGATGCCGTCTCCATCGAGGACGCGCACCGGCACAACGACCTGTCGCTGCTGGAGGCGTTTCCGGCCACCACCGTCATTTTCGGCGTGGTGGCGGTTGCGAAGAGCCGCCTGGAGCCGGTGGAAGAGATCCGCGACCGGCTGCGCGCGGCGCTCGGACACATCGACGCGGGACGCCTGATCGCGGCTCCCGACTGCGGGCTGGGGCTGCTGGGACGCGATCTCGCGCGGGCCAAGCTCCGCAACATGTGCGAGGCGGCACGCTCCCTCTAGCCGCAGCTCCTTCCAGGCGCGAGTCCCGGGGCGCGCGTTCGCCTTGAGGTGCGCGGGCGAGTGTGGATAAGCTCGCGCGCCGACGGAGACCGGGAGGGTCTCCCGGAGGGAGGCCGAATGCGACTGTCCGCCGATGTCGGGGGAACCTTTACCGACCTCGTGGTGGAGCACGAGGACGGGCGCCTTGAGCTGTTCAAGTCGCCCACCACTCCCGACGATCCCGCCACCGGCGTGTTCGACGTGCTGCGCCTGGCGGCGCGTGCGGGAGGCGTCTCGCTGGAGCGCCTGCTCGGCGGCTGCGCCCTGTTCATGCACGCGACGACCCGGGCGACGAATGCGGTCCTGACCGGCGGCGCCGGCCGGGTCGCCTTCCTGACCACGCGGGGCCATCCCGACATCCTGCTCCTCCGGGAAGGCGGGCGCGTGGATCCCTTCGACAACACCGTGCCCTTTCCCGAGCCCCTCGTTCCGAGGGCTCTGACCTTCGAGCTGCGCGAGCGCATTCGGGCCGACGGCACGGTGCACGAGGCGCTGGACGAGGCGGCCACGCGCGAGGTCATCGCGGGCCTGGGCGCCGCCGGCGCCGGAGTCGAAGCGGTGGGGGTGTGCCTGCTCTGGTCCATCGTGAATCCGGTTCACGAGGAGCGGGTCGGCGAGCTGCTGGAAGCGCTCCTGCCCGGTGTGCCCTACACCCTCTCGCACCGGCTGAATCCCTCCCTCAGGGAGTACCGGCGCGCGTCGAGCACCTGCATCGACGCCTCGCTCAAGCCGCTCATGAGCGCCTATCTCTCTTCCATAGGTGAGCGCCTGCGCGCGGCGGGCTTCGGGGGGCGCCTTCTCGCGGTCACCTCTCAGGGCAGTGTGATGGACGCGGCGGACCTGGCGAGGGCGCCCATCCACTCCATCAACTCCGGACCCTCGATGGCTCCGGTGGCGGGTGCGCGCTTCGCCCGCGACGAAGGCGGCGCCCGGACCGCCATTGTCGCGGACACCGGGGGCACCAGCTACGACGTGAGCCTGGTGCGCAACGGGCGCATTCCCTGGACGCGGGAGACCTGGCTGGGGCCCCGCCTGCGTGGAAACATGACCGGCTTCCCCTCGGTCGACGTGCGCAGCGTCGGCGCCGGGGGAGGCAGCATCGCCCGGGTGGACGCAGGCGGCATGCTCCACGTCGGCCCGGAGAGCGCGGGCGCGGTGCCCGGCCCGGTGTGCTACGGCCGGGGCGGCACCCGCCCCACCCTGAGCGACGCCGCGCTCGTGCTCGGCTACCTCGATCCCGACTTCTTCCTCGGCGGCTCCATCCGGCTCGATGCCCGCGCCGCGCGCGCCGCCGTCGAGCGGCACCTCGCCGAGCCCCTGGGCCTCGGGGTGGAAGGGGCCGCGGCGGCGGTGCTCGAGGTCGCCAGCGAGAACATGGTGCACGCCATCGAGGACATCACCGTGAACCAGGGCATCGATCCCCGGGAGGCGGTCCTGGTCGGGGGCGGCGGCGCCGCCGGACTGAACTGCGTGCGCATCGCCCGGCGCCTCGGGTGCGCGAAGGTGGTGATTCCGGGAGTGGGCGCGGCGCTCAGCGCCGTCGGCGCCCTCATGTCGGACCTGAGCGCGGACTTCAGCCGCACCGCGTTCACCACGAGCCACCGCTTCGATTTCGAGCGGGTGAACGCGACCCTGGCCGCGCTGGAGGCGGAGTGCCGCCGCTTCATGAGCGGACGGGGCACGGGCGCTCTCGAGCAGGGAATCGAGTTCTCGGTCGAGGGGCGCTACCCGCACCAGGTGTGGGAGATCGAAGTGCCGCTCTCCCGGCCGCGCTTCGAGGCCCCTTCCGACGTCGAACGACTCGTGGCCGACCTGCACGATCTCCACGAGGAGATGTTCGCGATCGCGGACCGACGCTCCCACATCGAGGCGGTGACGTGGCGCGCCCGCGCGACCTGCCGGCTGCCCCGCAGCGCTTCCGGCCGGCTGGTGGAAGCGCCCGTCTCCGGCACGGGAAGCCGGCGGCGCCTCGCCAGCTTCGACGGCATGTCGAGATCGGACACCACGGTCCGCCGCCTGGAGGCGATGCGGGAGGGGGAAGCGCTGGCCGGGCCCGCCATCATCGAGTCCGGATTCACGACGGTGGTGGTGGAGCCCGGGGCGCTCGCCCGGCGTACGGGCGCGGCCAACGTCGTCATCGACGTGCGGAGCGGCGAGGGGGATTCCTGAGGATGCCCGGCCGGCGCGATCCACCGAGGCGATGCCGGCCCGCCGGGACCGGTCCGCGACGAATCCCGTGCGAGGCCCTTCCGGCAAGGAGACACTCATGACTGGCAACGCGCAACGCCCGGCGGGGCGCGGCATCGACGGCGTCCGCCTCGCGGTGCTCGGCAAGCGCTTCGAGAGCGTGGCGTCCAGAATGGCCAACACCCTGCTGCGCACGGGGCGTTCCGGCGTCCTCAACATGGCGAGAGACTTCTCCTGCTGCATCGTGACCGCGGACTGCGAGCTCGTCTCGGCGGCGGAGTGCTATCCCATTCACGTGCTGCGCGGGGCCGACCTCATGGCCCGGGCGATGATGGAGTTCCATCCCGAGCTCCGCCGGGGAGACGCCTTCCTGCACAACTCTCCCTACCACGGAAACTCCCATGCCGCGGACCACGCGATCCTGGTGCCGATGATCGACGACGACGGCGTGCATCGCTTCACGGTGCTCGCTAAGGCCCACCAGGCCGACTGCGGCAACTCGCTGCCGACGACCTACATGGGTGCGGCCCGGGACGTCTACCAGGAAGGCGCGCTCATCTTCCCCGCGGTGCAGGTGCAGAAGGACTTCCGCGATGTCGAGGACATCATCCGCATGTGCCGCATGCGGATCCGGGTCCCGGAGCAGTGGTACGGCGATTACCTCGCAACGCTGGGCGCGGCCCGCATCGGGGAGCGGGCCATGCTCGAGATGGGGCGCGACGTGGGCTGGGAGACGCTCGCCGAGTACACCCGGGAGATGTTCGACTACTCGGAGCGCCTGATGATCGAGGCGATCCGGCAGATGCCGAGCGGACGGGGGGTGGCGACCGCCACCCACGATCCGGTGCCGGGCACGCCGCCGGAGGGCATCACCGTGAAGGCGGAGGTGCGCGTGGACAGCGAGGCCGCCCGCATCAGCGTGGACGTGCGCGACAATCCGCCCGCCTGTCCCTGCGGGCTGAACCTCTCCCAGGCCTGCGCCCTGTCGGCGTGCATGGTCGGCGTGTTCAACACCGTCGGCCACCGGGTTCCCCCCAACGCCGGCAGCTACCGCCGCATCGACGTGCTGCTCGGAGAGGGCACGGTCTGCGGGGTGCCCCGGCACCCCACCAGCACGTCGGTGGCCACCACGAACCTCGGCGACCGCGTGACCTGCGCGGTGCAGCGGGCCCTCGCGCAGATCGGCGAGGGCATCGGGATGGCGGACGGCGGCGCCGCGATTCCGGCCGCGGGCGCCGTCATCTCGGGGGCCGATCCCCGCCACGACGGAGAGCCCTTCTGCAACGAGGTCATCCTGCTCGGCGGCAGCGGTCCGGGCGCGCCGCATGCCGACGGGTGGCTGACCATGCTGACCATGGGCAACGCCGGCATGCCGCTCGTGGACTGCATCGAGGTGGACGAGATCCACCATCCCATCATCATTCACGAGCGGCGCATGGTCCCGGACAGCGAGGGCGCCGGACGCTACCGCGGCGGGCCCGGGTTCCGGGTCGAGTACGGCCCCGTCGATTGCGACCTCGAGATCGGCTACGTCTGCGACGGCAGCGTCAATCCGGCGAAGGGGGCGCGTGGCGGCGAAGCGGCGTGCCCCGCGCGCCACTACCGGCGCACGGTATCCGGCGAGCTCGTCGAGGTGCCGGATTCGAGCGCGCAGTACGTGCTCCGCAACGGAGAGAGCGTGATCTCCTACACCCCGGGCGGCGGCGGTTACGGTCCGCCGCGGGAGCGCGAGCCCGCCCTCGTCGCCGGGGACGTGCGGGAGGGATGGGTCAGCGTCCGCAGGGCCCGCGAAGTCTACGGCGTCGCCGTCGACTCCGAGGGCGAGGTCGACGAGGCGGCAACGCGCGCGCTACGTGAAGCCGGGAGTGAAGTGGCCCGCAAGGGCTGACGGCATAGGGGTGAGTCGAGAAAGCCAGGCTAAGCGTTCCATGCATGATCCCCTCCGTCCGCCCGGTTGAGAGACCCCGGTGCGCGGCATCGGGGCGCCTGGCTCAAGGGACTGACGCGCGGTCTGTGTATGATGCGAGGCGGATCGCCTTCGGGGCGAAGGGCATTGGGGGGTGTCTCGCATGAAGGGTCTGCTTGTCGCCGCGCTCGCGGCGCTCCTGAGTTCCGGTGCCGTGGCGGCGGCCGAGGTCAGGCCCGGAGTGGTCTACGACCTCGGCGGCAAGTTCGACAAGTCCTTCAACGAGGGCGTCTACAACGGGGCCGCGCAGTTCTCCGCCGATCATGGAGTCGAGTTCCGGGAGTTCGAGGTGCAGAACGACTCCCAGCGCGTGCAGGCGCTGCGCAACTTCGCCCGCCGGGGGCAGGACCCCATCCTGGCGGTGGGCTTTCAGTACGCTTCGGCGCTCGAGAAGGTGGCGCCCGACTTTCCCGAGACCCGCTTCGCCATCATCGATGCGGTCGTCGATCAGCCCAACGTGCAGTCGATCCTCTTCCGGGAGCACGAAGGCTCCTTCGTGGTGGGGATCATCGCCGCGATGGCCTCCGAGGGCGGCAGCATCGGATTCGTGGGTGGAATGGACGTGCCCCTCATTCGCCGCTTCGCCTGCGGCTACCTGCTCGGGGCGCGTCACGCCAACCCCGACATCAGGGTGTTCCAGAACATGACGGGCACCACCGGCGCGGCCTGGAACGACCCCGTCCGGGGGGCGGAGCTCGCGAAGTCCCAGTTCGACCGGGGCGCCGAGGTGGTGTTCCAGGCGGCCGGCAGCACCGGCCTCGGGGTGCTCCAGGCGGCGGCGGACGCGGGCCGTCTCGGCATCGGCGTGGACTCCAACCAGAACCACCTCCACCCCGGCAACATGCTCACCTCGATGCTGAAACGCGTGGACGTGGCGGCCTACGAGGTCTTCGACTCGGCCCTCCGGGGTGAGTGGGAGCCCGGCGTGCGCGCGCTCGGCCTCGAGGAGAACGGCATCGGCTGGGCGCTCGACGAGCACAACGAAGCGCTGATCACGCCGGAAATGAAGGCGGCCGCCGACGAGGCGGTCCGGATGATCGTGGCCGGCGAGCTCGAGGTGCACGACTACGTCACCGAGGGCGAGTGCCCCGCAAAGTAGCCGCCGACTCGGCCCGGGCGGCGCTCCGGGACGAAATGCCCGGGAGCGTCGTGCCGGCGGTCGAGCTCCGGGGCGTGGACAAGCGCTTCGGACGTGTCCATGCGAACCGGGACGTGAGCCTCGCGGTCGCGCGCGGGGCGATTCACGGGCTGGTGGGCGAGAACGGCGCCGGCAAGTCCACCCTGATGAGTATCCTGTACGGCTTCTATCGGGCGGACCGGGGCGAGATCCGGGTCGACGGGCGGCCGGTGGCCATCGAGGACAGCGAAGACGCCATCGCCGCCGGCATCGGCATGGTCCACCAGCACTTCATGCTGGTGGACACCTTCAGCGTCGTCGAGAACATGGTGCTCGGAGCGGAGGGCGGGGCGCTGCTCGCCTCCGGAATGTCGCGGGCGCGCCGGGTGCTGGAGCGGCTCGCGCGGGACTACGCCCTGGAAGTGCCCCCCGACGCTCGGGTGGGGGACCTCTCCGTCGGAGTGCAGCAGCGGGTGGAGATCCTCAAGGCGCTCTTCCGCGGCGCCGAGATCCTGATTCTCGATGAGCCCACCGGCGCCCTCACCCCGCAGGAGGCCGAGCACCTGTTCCGCATCCTCCGCCGCCTGAAGGCGCAGGGCAAGACGATCATCCTCATCACCCACAAGCTCCGCGAGGTCATGGAGGTGAGCGACCGGGTGTCGGTGATGCGCGAGGGCGCGATGGTCGCCCACCGCGACACCGCCCGCACCTCCATCCCCGAACTCGCCGAGCTGATGGTGGGCCGGCGCGTGCTGCTCCGGGTCGAGAAGGGAGAGGCCCGGCCCGGCCGAAACCTGCTCGCGGTGGAGACCCTGAGCGTGCGCGACGAGCGGGGGACGACGCGGGTGCGGGAGGTCTCCTTCACGGTGAGGGAAGGGGAGATCGTCGGGATTGCCGGGGTCTCGGGGAACGGACAGAGCGAGCTCCTGGAAGCGCTCGCAGGGCTCCGGCCCGCTTTCGCGGGGCACATCCTCCTGCGGGGAAGGCCGCTTGGCGAAGGAAGCGGGGCCCGCCGGAGCGAGGGCCTCGCCCACGTGCCGGAGGACCGCCGCCGCATGGGGCTGGTCCTGCCCTTCGAGGTGCGCGAGTCCGCCATCCTCGGATACCACGACGATCCCCGCTATCGGAGCGCGGGAAGGCTGGACTGGGCATCGGTCTCCCGGGACACCGAAGAGAAGATGAGAGCCTTCGACGTGCGGCCCCCGGATCCGCGCCGCATCACCGCGTCGCTTTCCGGGGGCAACCAGCAGAAGCTCGTGCTCGCCCGGGAGATGGAACGCGATCCGTCGGTCCTGGTGGTGGGCCAGCCCACCCGCGGGGTCGACATCGGCGCCATCGAGTTCATCCACCGCCGGCTGGTGGCGATGCGCGACGCCGGCAAGGCGGTCCTCCTGGTCTCCGCCGAGCTCGATGAAATCATGGGCCTGTGCGACCGCATCCTGGTCATGTTCAACGGGCGCATCGTGGGCGAGGTCCCGGCCGGGGCGGCGAGCGAGAGGGAGCTGGGCCTGCTCATGGCCGGCGCCGGGGCGCGAAGCCGGGCCCTGCGCGCACCGTGACCGCGACCGCCACCGGGCCGGCGGCCGGGCTGCCCCGCTGGGCGGTCATCGGACTGCTGCCGGTGCTCAACCTCCTCACCGCTTTCGCCGTTTCCGGCCTCGTCGTGCTGCTCAT
Source organism: Gammaproteobacteria bacterium (assembly GCA_022824305.1). Taxonomy (GTDB): domain Bacteria; phylum Pseudomonadota; class Gammaproteobacteria; order HK1; family HK1; genus JAJEAD01. The sequence continues at coordinate 26,707 of JAJEAD010000079.1, forward strand.
CGGCGAAGACCCCTGGCGCGTCGTGCGGATACTGGTCTGGGGCGCCTTCGGATTCGAGGAGGCGATCGGCTACACCCTGTTCTACGCGACCAACTTCATCTTCACCGGGCTCGCGGTGGCGGTGGCTTTTCACTGCGGCCTGTTCAACATCGGGGGAGAGGGACAGGCCTACGTCGGCGGGCTGGGCGTGGCGCTGGTGTGCCTGCACCTGGACTTCCTCCCCTTCGCCCTGATCGTGCCCGCGGCGATGGCCGGGGCCGCTCTCTTCGGCGCCGCCTGGGCCTTCGTGCCCGCCTTCCTGCAGGCCTACCGCGGCAGTCACGTGGTCATCACGACCATCATGTTCAACTTCATCGCCGCCGCCCTGATGGTCTACCTGCTCGTCAACGTGATGTCCGAGCCGGGGTCCGTGCAGCCCGAGACCCGGCCATTCGCGGCGCACGCGCGCCTGCCCTTCGTGCACGAGATTCTCGCCGCGGCCGGGATCCGCGTCGCCGCCTCGCCGCTCAACCTCTCCTTCGTCTGGGCGCTGCTCTGCTGCGCCTTCGTGTGGCTCTTCATCTGGCACACCCGGGCCGGGTACCGCCTGCGGACGGTGGGCTTCAGCCCGCCCGCTGCGCGCTACGGAGGCATCTCGCCTCCCCGGCAGGTCCTGATCGCGATGCTCGTCTCCGGCGCGCTCGCCGGGTGCATGAGCCTGAACGAGCTGATGGGGGTCCAGCACCGGCTGCTGCTGGAGTTCAGCGCCGGCTACGGCTTCGCGGGCATCGCGGTGGCGTTGATGGGTCGCGGCCACCCGGTGGGCATCCTGCTCGCCTCGCTCCTCTTCGGCGCGCTCTACCAGGGCGGAGCCGAGCTCTCCTTCGAGATCCCCCGGATCACCCGCGACATGGTAGTGGTGATTCAGGGGCTCGTGATCCTGTTCGCGGGCGCGCTCGAGTACCTCTTCGTTCCCGCGCTGCGCCTGGCGCTGACGCGCCGCCACGGGGCCTGAGATGGAGTCCCTGACCCTGCTCGTGCTGGTGCTGGACTCCACCCTGCGCCTGTCCGCGCCCCTGATCCTGGCCGCCCTCGCCGGCCTCTTCTCGGAGCGCGCCGGGATCATCGACATCGGGCTCGAGGGCAAGATGCTCGGGGCCGCCTTCGCCGCCGCGGCCACCGCCGCGCTCACCGGCTCGCCCTGGGCGGGGCTGGCGGCCGGCATCGCCGCTTCGGTGCTGCTCGCCCTGGTCCACGGATATGCGTGCATCACCCACCGCGGCAACCAGGTGGTGTCGGGCGTGGCGCTGAACATCCTCGTCTCCGGCCTGAGCGCGGTGCTCGGCGTCGCGTGGTTCGCCGAAGGCGGCCGGACCCCCCAGCTCCCGGGCGAGGCGCGCTTCCTTCCCCTGGAGTGGCCCGGGGCGGACGCGCTGCGGGACGTGCCCGGACTGGGCGCGCTCTACGGCGAGCTGCTGAGCGGCCACAACCTGATCGTCTACATCGCGTTTCTCGCGGTGCCCGCGGCGGCCTTCGTGCTCTACCGCACCCGCTTCGGGCTGCGCCTGCGGGCCGCCGGCGAGAACCCGGAGTCCGCGGACACCGCCGGCATCGCGGTCTCCGGGCTGCGCTATCGGGCGCTCCTGTGCACGGGAGTCGCCTGCGGGCTCGCCGGGACCTACCTGTCTCTCGCCCAGAGCGCGGGCTTCATCCGGGACATGAGCGCGGGCAAGGGCTTCATCGCGCTGGCCGCCCTCATCTTCGGCAAGTGGAAGCCGGTGCCGGCGATGTTCGCCTGCCTGCTCTTCGGATTCCTCGAGGCGGTGGCGATCCGGCTGCAGGGAGCGGAGGTGCCGGGCGTCGGGGAAGTGCCGGTGCAGTTCGTGCAGGCCCTGCCCTACGTGCTCACCGTGGTGCTGCTCGCCGGCTTCATCGGGCGGGCGATTCCCCCGCGGGCGCTCGGCGTCCCCTACGTCAAGGAACGCTGAGCGGCCGCCTCGCGTCCCGGCGAGGGGCCCGTGCCGCGGCGGCCCACGCCGCGGGAGGGCGGATCAGCGCGCCCGGCCGTCGCGGCGTTCGCGGCGCCCGCTCCTTCACCCTTCCGGGCGGCGGAGCATGTCGACCACGGAGCACTGGAAGCGATGGACGTTCGATTCCCAGAAGGGCGAGAAGCGGGGGCGAATGTCGCCGCTCTCCGGGCGCTCGGCGTTGCGCTGCACGCGCTCCACCAGCGGCAGGTCCTGCTCGAACACGCGCCGCCAGAACGCGACGACGCGCCGCCGCTGCTCGGGAAAGACGCGGGCGGCCTCCACTTTGTAGTAGAAGCGGAAGTCGAGCCGCGTGCGGCGATGCCCGTCCGGCAGGCACAGGAAGTTCGCCAGGTGATCGGGTCTCGTCGTGATGAACGCGCTCGGGAAGACCCCGATCGCGAAGGTGCGCGGCGCATGGACATCGGGGCGCGTGATGCTCGGAAGGCCGGCCCCGAGCGCCGCCGATTCCGCCGCCGCGTGAGCGTCCTCGAACTCGCGTCGCGAGGAGTTGGCGAAGAAGCAACGGGGCGCGTAATCGAGGCGGGGATGGCTCTCCACTTCCCCTTCCACCAGCTCCGGGTGCACGAGGGGGAGGTGGTAGTCCTCGATCGCGCCTTCCATGGTGAGCTTCCAGTTGCCGGGATAGGTCATGGTCAGCCGGTCGCCGGCCTCGATCCCGTCGAAGTCGTACTCGTGGAGCAGGTCGCGCAGGGGTCGCAGGTGCACATCGAGCGCCGGCGCCTCGCCGTCGAGGTTCACGAACACCATGTCGAGCCACGTTCCGCTGCGCACCGGCCGGAGATCGAGCCCGCGCTCGTCGAATGCCGGGTCCCGGTGCTCGCGGCGCCCCCCGATGCGCGGGGTCGCGAGCAGTCGGCCCCGGAGATCGTAAGTCCAGCCGTGCCAGGGACAGCTCAGAGTGCGGCGCGCGCGACAGGCCTCGGGCACCACCTGCATCTGGCGGTGCCGGCACACGTTGTGCAGGACCCGCACTTCGCCGTCTTCGCCGCGCACCACCAGCAGGGGCCAGCCCGCGAGCTCGACGGGAAGCGCATCGCCCGCCTCCGGGACGTCGCTCTCGAAGGCGACGGCGCACCAGGTCCGAGGAAAGAGGCGGCGCTTCTCGAGCGCGAAGAAGTCCGGGCCGTAGGCGAGCCCGGGAAGGCCCTCCGCGCTCCCCGCATCCCGATGCAGGCGGGCAATGTCGTCCGCGCTCAGCAACGAGTGCAGTTCCGGTTCGGACATGGCGTGGGCTCCGGCCTCCGATTCCCGCCTTGCTCGGCTACTCGGGGAGTGTGACCGTGCCGTGGCCGCGGGTGCTCCCCCGAGCGGAAGTGGATCATAGCGGCGCCGCCGGCGCGGGAACATCACGCGACGAGTGAACCCCGGCCCGAAACCGCGCCCGCGGCGCACGGTGATCCTGCGCACGCCGGCGCCGGGCATGATGTACGCTTCTCCCGCGATGCGTGGCCTATGCCAATTCCCGCGGGGGGGCGATTCGGGGTCGGGGTCACGTTCATCGGGGAGCCGGGCGCGCATGCGAAGCGTGATGCCGGGCGCCCTTCGTTCACCGAGCTGAGGTTGAGGATGGAGATTCAGAAGGACCCGGCCCCGGTCGCGATCGGCGAAACGGTTATCGTTGCCGAAGGGGGCAGGAGCGTCGTGATCGACTGTCCCCGCGACCTCATCGTTATCGAGTAGCCCTTCGGGGCGGAGGAGGAATCCGGCATGACCCGGCGCGTGGTAGCGGCAATGATGGAGCACGAGACCAACACCTTCTCTCCGGTGCCCACGCCGCTCGCGAGGTTCGGCGCTCCGGAGGTGCCGACCGGGGAGGAGGTCTACCGCCTCTTCAAGGGCACCGGCACGGGGCTCGGCGCGTTCCTGGACATCGCCGACGAGGAGGGCATGGAGATCCTCACCCCGATCGCGGCCAACGCGGCGCCGAGCGGGCCGGTGCACGCGGAGGCCTATCGCACGATCTGCGACGCCATCTGCGAGGCGGTGGCGAGCGGCTGCGACCTCTGCTTCCTGGACCTGCACGGGGCGATGGTGGCGGAGAGCGCGGAGGACGGCGAGGGCGCCCTGCTCGAGCGCATTCGGAGCATCGCCCCGGACCTGCCGATCGCGGTCAGCCTGGACCTGCATGCGAACCTCACGGAGAAGATCGTCTCGAACTGCAGCGCCCTGGTCGGGTACAAGACCTATCCGCACGTCGACATGTACGAGGCCGGCGCGCACGCGGGCCGCATCGTCGTCCGGGCCCTCGAGGGCGAGGTCAGGCCGGTGATGGCATGGGGCAACCGCCCCATCCTCGCCCAGACCCTGCGAATGGGACACGAGGACGAGCCCATGGGACCGCTGATCGAGGCGGCGCGGGAGGCGGAGCGGGGAGGGCTGCTCGCGGCGTCGGTGTTCGGGGGGTTCCCGCTCGCCGACTTCTGGCATGCCGGGCTCTCGGTGGTAACGGTGGCCGACGGCGATCGCACGCGGGCGGAGACGGTGTGCGAAGGGCTGCTGGACGCCGCGTGGGCGGAGCGCCGGGAGTTCGTGTTCGACTCCAGGCCGCTCGAGGAGACCATCGCCCACGCGGGCACGCTGAGCGAAGGCCCCGTGATCCTGCTCGATCACGCCGACAACTCGGCGTCCGGCGGGACCCAGGACACCGTCGCGGTGTTGCGCGAGGTGATCCGGCAGGGGCTCCGGGACGTGGCGATGTTCGGAATCTGCGACCCGCAGGCGGTGGAAGCGATGGAGCGGGCCGGGGTGGGCGAGCGAATCACCCTCGAGCTTGGCGGCAAGGTGGACATGCCCGCCATCGGGCGCAAGGGGGAGCCGCTGACCCTCACCGGACGGGTGCGGGCCGTCACCGACGGCGAGTTCGTGGTGACGGTGCCGATGGGGCGGGGCACCACCACCCACATGGGCAAGACTGCGGTGCTCGACACCGGCAACGTCCAGGTGGTGGTCGTCTCGCGCCACACCGAGCCCTACGACCCCGGCTGCTTTCGCAGCGTGGGCATCGAGCCGACCGAGAGGCGCTACCTGATCCTCAAGTCCCGCATTCACTACCGGGCCGGGTTCCGGGCCATGGCCAGGGCCGAGATCCCCTGCACCGGGGTCGGCGTGACGAGCAGCGACAACAGCCTCTTCGAGTTCAGGCAGGTGCGCCGGCCGATCTTTCCCCTGGACCCGGACACCCCGGCGCGCCCCAACTACGAAGCCCCGGGCTCGCGATGAAGGCCGCGCTCTTCAGGCCGCTGCGGCCCTGAATCGGCGCACGAACTCGCGCCGGGTGGCGCCGGAATCGCCCGCCGCCCTTCTCGCGCGCCAGGAACGCGAGCGCGGCGCACGGTGATCCCGCGCCCGCCGGCGCCGGGCATGATGTACGCTTCTGCCGCGATGCGTAGCCGATGCCGATTCCCGCGGGCGGACCCGATTCGGGGTCGGGGCAGCGTCGTCTGGGGAGCCGGGCGCGCAGGCGAAGCGTGATGTCGGGCGCTTCTCGTTCACCGAGGTGAGTTCGAGGATGGAGATTCAGAAGGATCCGGCCTTCCCGGTCGAGGAGTACCGGGCGCGGCTGGAGGCAACCCGGTCGAGAATGGCCGCCCTGGAGATCGACGCGCTCCTCGTCACCGGCCCCGAGAACATCTGCTACCTGTCCGGGTTCCAGACCCCCGGCTACTACTTCCCCCAGACCCTCGTGGTCACGCACCACCGGGATCCGACCATCGTCATCCGAAGGTTCGAGGGCGGCAACGTGGACGCATACTCGTGGCTCGACTCGTCGAACCTTCGCACCTTCGAGGACCACGAAGCGCCGATGGGCCGCGTGGCGCAGACCCTGCACGACCTGGGGGTCGCGAAGGGACGGATTGGCGTGGACTACAAGTCATGGTTCCACACGGTGCGGGAGCACCGGGAGCTGACCTCGCTGATGAACGAAGCCGCCTTCGTCGACGCGTCGGGCCTCGTGGAAGCGGAGCGGGCGATCAAGTCCGGGCGCGAGCTCGCATACGTCCGGGAGGCGGGCCGGATTTCCTCGATCGCGGCCGGTGTCGCGGCGGAACGCCTGGCTCGAGGGGCCTGTACCGAGAACGAGCTCGCGGCAAGGGTGCACGAGTCCGTGGTCGCCAACGGAGGCGAGTATCCGGGGCTGCCGGTGTTCGTGTCGTCCGGACACCGGACGATGATTCCCCATGCGGTGTGGAGCGGCAAGACGATAGAGTCCGGAGAAGCCGTGTTCCTGGAGGTGACCGGCGTCGTCCGGCGCTACGCCGCGCCCATCTTCCGCACCTACCACCTGGGCACGCCCGACAAGGCGTTTCGCGAGCGCGCGGGCGTCGTGCGCGAGATGCTGGACGCGACGATCGACGCGATCGGTCCCGGGGTCACTTCGGGATCGGTCAACGACGCGGCGATGCGGGTCGCGCGGAAGCTCGGCGGGGGCGTGACCAAGCGCGCCGGCTACTCGGTGGGCCTCAACTTCCCGCCGGACTGGGGCGAGGGCGTATTTCTCGACCTGAAGGCGGGGGACGAGACGCTGCTCGCACCCGGCATGGTGTTCCACATCCCGCAGACCCTGCGCCTGAAGGGCGAGGCCCCGGTCGCGATCAGCGAAACGGTCGTCGTTACCGAGCGGGGGCGGAGCGTCGTGACCGAGTATCCGCGTGACCTGATCGTTATCGACTGACTCCCCCGCCAGACTGCACATCGTGATCATGCAGCGCGAGCATGCAGGCAACCCGGACAGCGTCGCCAACCCGAGACGAGCGGTGACTCGACAATGCCTGCGCTCGGACGCGCTACCATGTCGCCATGAACCGCGAGCCGCGGCTGCCCGTCGGCGCCGGGAAGCTCGACGCCTGTCGGCGCGGCGGCGCCTGCTTCGCTCGGATGTACACGGCGGCCTGAGGCAAGGAAGAGATCAGTTTCTGACCGGAGGACACCGGCACATGGCAAGCGGCGAGCTGATTTTTCTGGTCTGGACCGATTTCGTGGGTCTCTCGCGTACGCGCGGGGTGCCGGTTTCGGAGTACGAGCGCCGCCGGGCCCATGGTCTCGGATGGGCAGTGGCGGGACAGGCGCTCACTCCTTTCGAGGACATCGCCGACAATCCGTGGGGTTCCATGGGAGAGGTGCGGCAGACACCCGTGGAGGAGACGCGGCTCCGGGTTTCGTTGCGGCCCGACCACCCGCCACTGCACGTGGTCCTGTGCGACAGCCTGAATCCGGACGGCAGTGCCTGGGAGTGCTGCGGGCGAAGCTTCCTGGCTCGGGCGCTCGCCGACATGCACGCGGAAACGGGCCTCGATCTCAAGATTGCCTACGAGCACGAGTTCACCCTCGCAGGGGAGGATCTCGGCTGGGCGCCACCCTTTTCCCTGGACGCGGTGCGCCGCATCGCGCCCTTTGCCGACCTCTGCACGGCGGCGCTGCTCGATGCGGGACTCGCCGTCGAGACCTTAGAACCCGAGTTCGGAGTGGGCCAGTACGAGGTGAGCTGCGGGCCCGCGGCGGGGATGGCGGGGGCGGACCGGGTGCTGCTGACCCGGGAAGTGATCCGGGAGGCCGCCCGGCAGTGCCGGCTGCGGGCGAGCTTCGCTCCCAAGCCGGCTCCCGAGGCCGTCGGCAACGGGTGTCACGCCCACCTGAGCCTGTGGGATGCGCAAGGCCGGCCCGCCGCGTTCGACGTGAACGGACCCGGGGAGCTCAGCGCGATCGCGGCGAGCTTCGTCGCCGGGGTGCGACGCCACCTCGCCGCGCTCTGTGCGCTCTGCGCGCCGAGCCCGCTCTCCTACCTGCGCCTCGGCCCGCACCACTGGAGCTGCGGGTACGACGCGGCCGGCGTTCAGAATCGGGAGGCCGCGATCCGCATCTGCCCGTCGCCGGTCCCCGATCCCGCGGCCCGCGGCGATGCGTTCAACATGGAGTTCCGATTCACCGACGCGACCGCGAACCCTTACCTCGCGATCGGCGGCATCGTGCGCGCAGGTCTCGAGGGCATTCGCGCCAGGCTGCCCGCGCCGGCGCTGGTCAATCGGGATCCGGCGGACATGAGCGATGCCGAGCGCGAGGCGCTGGGGGTGAAGGCGCTGCCCGCCTCGCTGGACGCGGCGGTGAGTGCGTTCGAACAGGATGCGCTCGCGAGAAGCTGGTTCACGCCGACGATGGTGGAGGCGTACACCGCGCTGAAGCGTCACGAAGCAAAGGCCTTCGCCGCTTCGACGCCGGCCGACATGTGTGAGAGATACGCGCTGGCCTACTGACACGGTCGCCATCGTCTCCGGTGATCGCCCGTGCGTGCCGGCCGGATGGCGGCGGAGCAGGAATCGAATCGAAACCCCCGCACTACGCGGAGCAAGGCGGAGCCACATCATGCGACGCAGTGAAATCGACGCCATACCGCACGAGGGCGACGTGTCGTTTCGACAGCGAGCCGTCGAACCCGAGCGTGCCGCCCTGCTCGTGGTCGACCTGCAGAAGGGCGAGTACGACCCGGAGAAGCCCGAACGGGATCCGGAGTGCCGCTACCTGCACGAACGGATCCGCGATGTCGTCATCCCGAACGGTCAGCGCCTGATTGCGGCATGCCGGGAGGCGGGTGTGGAGATCATCTACACCGTCATCGAGAGCCTGACCCGGGACGGACGGGACCGCAGCCTCGACTACAAGGTGTCGGGCATCTTCGTCCCCAAGGGCTCCCGGAAGGCGGAGGTCATCGACGAGCTGCGCCCGGAAGCCGACGACATCATCATCCCCAAGACTTCGTCGAGCGTGTTCAACTCCACCAACTGCGAGTACGTGCTGCGCAACCTCGGCGTCGAGTACCTCATGGTGATGGGAATCCTCACCGACCAGTGCGTGGAATCCGCGGTGCGCGACGGCTGCGACCGCGGATTTCTCATGACCCTGGTCGACGATGCCTGCGCAACGCGCTCCGCAGCGCGCCATCGCGAAGCGTTGCGCGGATTTGCCGGCTACTGCCGGACCCGCTCCACCAACGAGCTGCTCGAAGAGCTCGAGGCGATCCGCGGTGGTCGCGGCGCCTCGTCGAAGTCTGCCGCCGTGGCCGCTCGCTAGGGGCTGTCACCACCCTTTGAATTCATGAATCCAAGGGCATCTACGGCCAATGCGAAGTGGATTGGGCATTGTCCATGACCACGTAGCGCACCGAACACTAGGGATCTCGCGCACGGCCGCGAAACAGGTAATAGCCGACCTCGCGGGACGGGCAGATGCCGCCCGGACGCAGGGCGAGCACGGCGATCATCGCCACCGCAAGTGTCAGTTCGGTCATTCCCACGAGGGGCTCCGAGAGGACTTGCGCACGGTTGATCGCTCCTTCGAGCGCGCGAAGGCTCTCGAAGCTCGCCGTTACGACCAGCACCCCGACGACCGCGCCGGTCACCGTTCTCGGCCCGCCGATCACCAGCATCGCGAGGATCACGAAGGTCTCTTTCAGCCATAGCTGCTTCGGCGAGAAGGAGGTGATGAAGTGCCCCCAGAGTGCGCCGCCGATTCCCGCAAGGAGCGCGGAGACCACGAACGCCTGCCAGCGAAGCCTCGGAATGTGTGCACCGAGCGATGCCGCCGCGATCTCGTCATCCCGGCTCGCGCGAAGAAGCCGACCGACCCGCGATTCCTTGAAGAGCAATGCAACGAGCACGGCAACGATCGCGACGGCTGCGGCAAGCGGCAGCGTCGTTCCACTCGGTATCCCGAACAGGGTACGCGGGCCGTTGGTCACGTCGCTCCAGTGGTACATGATCGTGTGCAGCACGACAAAGAGCGCGAACGAAGTAATGACGGCCGCGGCGTCGGACAGGCGCATGAGCGGATAGACCACCAGCGCCGCGACGAAGGCCGCGGCCAGCCCCCCGAGGGCGATGCCGACGTAAGGCGACACCTGCACGTCGGCGAGGATCGGATAGAGGTTCGGCAGCGCCATCCCCTTCATCTGCAACGGGATGGTGAGAACCGCAGAGGTGTAGGCGCCGACCCCCATGAATCCCACATGGGCAAAGGAGAGGATGCCGGAGTTCCCCATGAAGATCTGCAGGCCGATCACCAGCACCATCGAGATGCAAAGGTTGGTGGTGATACGCACGAGGAGCCGGTCGCCCACGAGTTCCGCCAACAGGGCGACCAGCACGATCACCCCGCCGAGGAGAAGAAAGGTCCACCAGTTGCGTGTCGCCATCATGTTCTTTGGCCCGATGCCGGCCCGCGCACGATGCCCTCCGGGCGCCATAGCAGGATCAGGATGACCAGCGAGAAGGTGAAGGCGTCGCGGAACTTGAGAAGGTCCTGGGGAAGAGTGTAGTTCAGCGTCGTGTCGATGAGCGCCAGCAGAAACCCGCCCACTACCGCACCGGACAGGCTGCGCATGCCGCCGATGACCGTGGCGATGAACGCGATCAGGAGGGGCTCCAGGCCGATTCCGGGCACCACGGTGCCGATCCGGCCGATCCAGAGGATCGCGACCGTTCCCGCCAGCAGCCCGGAGATCGCAAACGCGGCCGAGATGATGAGATTGGCCGGAATACCCATCATTCGGGCCATCCGGAAGTTCGTCGCCGCGGCCCGCATGGCGATACCGAGCGCCGTCGAGCGCATGAGCCAGGAGAAAAGCCCCAGCATGATCACGGCAACGGCGATCGTGATCAGGTTTCGGGCCGGTGTGATGACACCGGCGAACTCGACGGTGCGGGAGAACAGCTCCGGCAGCGGCACCGCACGGGGCCTCGGCGAAATGAAGAGAAGGGCGGCGTTCTGCAGCAGGGTCGAGAAGGCGAAGGACGTGATCAGAACCGCCGTTACGGATTTCTCGCGCACGGGACGGAATGCGAGGTAGTCCGTTGCGATTCCCGCAACGATCGCCATGGTCAGGCCGCATCCCGCCATCACGAGCCAGGGAAGTCCGGAGCCGCTGACGAGGAACATGGTGTAGCCGCCGACCATGATCAACTCGCCATACGCAAAGTTCACCAGGCGGAGAATCCCGTAGACGATGACGAGACCGAGGGCCATCAGCGCGTAGGCTCCGCCGAGGCTCAGCACGTCCAGCACGAATTGCGCCGCGTTCATGGCTCAGCGCCCAGATAGAGGGACTTCAGCTCCGTCGCGGCGGCGATCTCCGATGCCGGCCCCTCCGCCTCGATACGTCCGAGCCGCATGACATAGGCACGGTCGCTGACCGCGAGGGCCTTCGCCGCGTTCTGCTCGACGAGCAGGATGGTCAGGCCCGACTCCTTCAGGCCCCGGATCATGCCGAATATCTGGTCCACCACGATCGGCGCCAGGCCGAGCGACGGTTCATCCAGGAGAAGGACGCTTGGACGCGACATGAGAGCCCGCGCAATGACCAGCATCTGCTGCTCGCCGCCGGAGAGGTTGCCGGCCGGCAGCCGCTGTCGCTCGGCCAGAATGGGAAAGCGCCTGAAGTGCTCGCTGCGGTCGTGGAGCACACCGGCCTGATCGCGGCGTCGCGTGAACGCACCAAGCTGCAGGTTCTGCGCGACCGTTAGATCCGGAAACACGTCGCGGGTCTCCGGAACGGCCGCCACGCCACGCCGGACCATCTCCTCCGGAGCCGCCCCGGTCACATCCTCGCCATCCAGCCGGACCCGGCCGGCGGCGGCCCGCACCGCTCCGGCGATGGCCATCAATGTCGAGGACTTTCCCGCGCCATTGGCTCCGAGGAGGGTTACCAGCTCGCCCTTTCGGACCATGAGCGACACGCCACGCACCCCGCGAACGGCGCCGTAGCTTACTTCCAGGGACTCGACGTCAAGCATGCTCGTCGCCGCTGCCGAGATACGCTTCAATGACCGCCGGATCGTCGCGGACACTCCGGCGGTCCCCCTCGGCAATGGTGCGTCCGGATGCCAGCACGTGCAGGCGCTCGCAGAGACGCATGATGAGACCCATGTCGTGGTCGATGATGAGCAAGCCGAGCCCGCGATCCGCCGGCAGCGTGGTGAGGATCTCGATCAGCGACTCGGTCTCTTCCGCGTTCATGCCGGCCGCGGGTTCGTCGAGCAGGAGGAAGCGCGGCTCGCCGGCAAGAGCCCGCGCAATCTCGACGCGACGCTTCTCGCCGTAGCTGAGCACCTCGGCGAGGTCGTCGAGGCGTCTGGCGAGTCCGAACTCCTCGACCAGTGCGGTGGCGCGCTGCAGGGCGACGCGTACCGAAGCGCCCTTTCCGAGGGCGGCCGTCGCGACATTCTCGAGAATGGTCAGGTTGTCGAAATGCCTGCCGATCTGGAAGGTCCGGGAGACTCCCGCCTGTGCGATCTCGCGGGGCGTTCGTCCGGTCAGAACAGTGTTCCCCAGCGCAATCGAGCCGCCAGCCACGGGAACCTGTCCGGTAATGGCGTTGACCAGCGTTGTCTTCCCGGATCCGTTCGGCCCGATGAGCCCGAGGATCTCCCCGGGCTCCAATGTGAGCGACACGCCGTCGAGTGCGCGGAGTCCGGCAAACTCGACCGTGACGGACGCCGCTTCAAGACGTGGCATGATGCTCCGGGACACCGCAGTTCCTGCCGGCGCGGATTCCGGAAAGGCCGCGCCGGCAGGTTGGTTCAAGGCGGCTCCGCCTCAGGGGGGCGGGACGTTGCTCGGTGTCCGCCAGCCGAGGAAGTGAGTCTGCGCTCCCTTGACTTCAACGAGCACCGCCGCCTTGTCCGGAGCGTGGCCTTCAGCGGCATTGCGGTATGTGAGATCGCCGGTCAGGAGATGGAACACGTTCTCCTCCAGCGCCTTTGCGACCGCGGCGCCATCGGTCGTGCCGGCAATCTCGGCGGCCTGGGCGAGAAGCATCACCGCGTCCCAGCCGGTGGCCACGAAGGAGGTGTCCGGCGGCTCGTCGAACATGTCCTCGAACAGCCCGATGAACTGCTCCATTTCCGGATGGGCATCCGCGCTCATGAAGGTATGGGTCACGAAGTAGATGTCGTTGCCAAGAGGGCCGAGCGACTGAATCATCGCGGGATCGTCGTAGGAATCCCCACCCAGCACCGGTGCGTCATAGCCCACTTCGCGCAGAGACCGGATGATGAAGCCGATATCCTGCCCGTAGGACGAGATGAAGATGACGTCCGGCTTCTCGTCAAGCGCCTGCAGGCGCGCGAGCTGGGCCGAGAAATCGTTGTCGCCGTTGTTGTATGTGTCCTCAGCCAGGATGTTGCCGCCCAACGCCTTGAAATGCTCGACGAAGTACTTGGAGAGCGACACGGTGTAGGCGATGAACTGGTCGGTCACGACATAGGCGTTTCTCCAGCCGCGCTCGTTGTAGGCATACTCGGCGGCGGTCGCCCCCATGGTCGTGTTCCACATCGACAGGGTGAACTGCTTGTCTCCGAGAGACCAGGAGCTGTAGAGCGGGTCCGACGCACAAAGCGACAGTCCGACGAGCCCGGCTTCCTGCGCCGCGCGACTTGCCGGTCCACCGAAGTCGAAGTCGCAGGGTGCAAGGATGAAGTCGGCGCCGTCGTCGATGAGCTCGACCGCCGCGTTGCCAACCGTGACGGGATCGGTCTTGCCATCGATGGCAACCATCTCCACCTGCTGTCCGAGCAGGCCACCCCGATCGTTCAAGGCCTTGATGGCGACTTGCGCGCCACGATAGCCGGGCGTGTCCAGGGGAGCCTGGTCCCCGGTCAGGCAGAGAGGCGCGCCAAACGTGAGCGTGTCGCCCAGAGCGCTTCCCCCGCCTCCCAAAGTCAGGGCGGCAACCGATGCAAATACTGCCAAGAAACGAGATCTCATGTAGTTCCTCCCCCTGTTGAGACTGTGGTCGAAAATGGTGTACGGATGAGTTGGGACGTGCGACGCTTCCTTGCCTGAATCGAGTCGCGAACGTCGCGGTTTCGGCAAGAAGAGCACACCGCACATGATCAAAGATACTGTGGTTTCGCGGGGGGTGCCAGCACGGGAATCGGCCGCGTCAGGGAGCTCTTGCGGGCGGGCGCGCGCCGGCTGATAGAGGCCGCGGTCACGGCGGAGACCTTCAGGCTGCGATCCTGAACTGCCGCACGAACTCGCGCCAGCCGGCGTCGGAATCGCCCGCCGCGGGAGGAAGGTAGAGGGCGGTGCACTGGAGCAGGCCGCCCGCGTAGCGCTCGCGCAGGAGCCGGGGCAGGGCGGCGCGTGGCCCGAAGACGGCGACCTCCTCGAGGAGGGCATCGGGCACGAGGCCCGGCATCGCGGAGATGTCGCCGTCTCGCATGAGCCGGCTCAGGCGTTTCGCGATGTCCAGGTGGCCATGGTAGTCCAGGAAAGCACGGTAGCTGGGCGTGGAAGCGTAGAAGGCGACCTGGGTGCGCACGCGTCGTTCGGCCTCCGCGCGTTCCGCCTCGGTCTCGCCGGAGATCGCGAAGCAGGGGGCCTGCACTTCGAGGTCGTCGACGCGCATTCCCCGGGTGCGCGCGCCCGCATCGAGCGCGGGGCGCACGACGTCGCGCAGGTAGCCGGGCGAGTGCATCGGGTGCACCTGGAAGCCGTCCGCCGCCTCGCCCGCGGCCCGGCACATGCGCTCGTTCACCCCCGCGAGGTCGATGGGAATGTCGGGGTGCTCGATGGGGCCGGGGTTGAAGAAGTCGTTGATCAGGGTGAAGCGGTAGAAGCGGCCCTGGTGGCCGGGCCGCGCGCCGCTCTGGAAGGTGCGCCAGATCGCCCGGAGGCAGTGCATGTAGTCGACGACCCGGGCGGCGGGGTGCTCGAACTCGGCCGAGAAGCGCCGCTCGACGTGGGCGCGCACCTGGGTGCCGAGTCCGAGGCGGAGCCGCCCCCGGCTCGCCCGCTGGATGTCCCACGCGGCGAGCGCCATCGAGAAGGGACTGCGCGCAAAGGCGATCGCCACGTTGGGGGCGATGGTGGCGCGTTCGGTGCCGAGCGCCATCTGGGCGAGGACGAGGAAGGGGTCCGCGGTGGTCTCGTTGCACCACAGCACGTCGAAGCCGAGGGATTCCAGGCCCCGGGCGTGCTCGGCCGCCGCCTCGAGCGGCACGTCGCGCAGGCCGCTGGCAATCTTCATTCGATATCCCCTTCACGGTCCTTCGGGCCGCGGGATTCTACCCTGCTCAACGCGCTCCACCCCGGCACGACTTCCCGTCCGCATCGAGGGAGCCTACGAGCTCTCCCGCTCCTCGAGGTCGCAGCCATGGTCGAAGATTACCGTCGCAGCCCGGGCGCAGACGGCGCGGATTGTGTCCCAGTCATGCCAGCGTGCCAGGAGGTGGTTGTACTCGGACAGGACCGTACCCTCCAGATCGTAGGGTGTCGGGCTTGCGAGCTGGGCCAGCATCTGTTGGAGGGTCGATTCTCCGCTGTCCTGGGGATAGAGCCGGTCGAAGCGCTCGAAGGCCGCGGCGGTGGCCGCATCGCCGATACGATCGGCCAGCGCAGCGAAATCGACATAGTCGCGGGTGGCATTGCGCCGGAGCAGGAGAAAGCCCTTGATGCGAAGGACCTCGGCTTCGGTGGGAATCGTGAGCTTCTGGCCACCGGCGGACACGGTGACCGTTTCCAGCGGCTCGGCGCGAATGAGCTGCCGGACTCCGGTCTCGATGCCGTCGAGATTGCCGAGGATCAGGACCGGGCGGGTCACTCTCGCGGTCTTCCACCCCGCCACGGACTCCAGTTGACCAAGGATTGCGTCGTAGCGCGAACGCAGATCGGTCAAGACATGATCGGCGTCGCGGGAGGACCGGTGGCCGGCATGAATTCCCGCCGCCGTCCCACCGACCAGCACCGCATCGGGAAGAAGCCGTTGCAAACGCGCAGCCGAGGAGAGCACCCGCTCCCAGTCAGGCTGTGTCTCGCCGCCGGCGGGCTTGGACATAGTGCATCCAGAAGTGATGCCGCTGGGCATAGGGATCGTGGATGCAGGCGCGACAGACCCGCTCGATCCGGTCCAGGAGAGGCGTCTCGGCGCGAGCCGCCCGGCGCAAATCCGCCCAGTCCGTCCACCGGCCGCGAGCAATCACGTCGTCGATGGCTGCGAGGGTATAGCGCTGATGGTCGAGATGACGGTGCCGCATCGGCTTTCCCGCCGGCCGCCATTGTCGCCGCCGGTGCCTCGGTGTCTGTCGGTGCTGCTCTTGCGAAGTCTATCCACTCCATCCGGAGATGCATAATCAGGCCCGCTCGCCCGCCTCGACATCGAACCCGGTCTCTGCATCGCTGCCGGGTGCGCGATCCGGTCCCGCTGCCCTCAGGGCGCCGGCGGGGCCGCGGCCCCGCCGGCGTTCCGCTCAATGCGCGCCGCGCTACGGAGCGGTGGACAGGTTGCTCAGGTACCCGGTCGCGCTCGCAAGCAGGCTCATGACCACGACGGGCCGGTCGGCGGTGACCACCAACTGCCAATTGCCGCTTCCGGTGCCGAGCGCGCCGGTCAGGCCCTCGGCCTCGCCGGACTCGAGGTCGTGCGCGCTCAACGTCCGGGCCGCGCCCGCGGGGAGGCTGAGCACCACCGCACTCTCGCCCGCGTCGCCGCGTGCGTCGATGCCCTCGATGGTGACCTCCGCGGCCTCCGTCCCAGGGTTCACCAGGCGCAGCCGGCTCGCGAGGCTGCGGTTGCGCCCGGGGTTGAAGAAGGGCACCCGGTGCTCCTCTCCAACGAGCGCGACGGTGTCGTGCATCGTGGCCAGGAAGCCGTCGGTGGTGAGTACGTAGCCGAGCACCTGGAGGTCGAGCGTGCTCGTGAGCTCCAGGCGCCAGTCGCCCTCGCCGTCTCCGACGCCGCCCGAGAGGCCCTTGCCCGCGTTGCCCTCCTCGAGATCGGCGGAGCTGAACTGCACCGCCTCATTGGCGCCGATGCGAAGCGTCACCGGGCCGTAGAGGATGCCGTCATCGTCGAAGGCCTCGATGCGCACCTCACCCGCCGTGTCGGAGCGGTTGACGAGGCGCGTGATGCTGCGCAACCCCATCGCGTGGTCCGCGGGTATGACCAGGTGGAGGCGCTGGGCGGCCGGGGCGTCGTCCGCGCCCGCCGCGGTCGGCTCCGGTGCCGTGGACAGGTTGCTGAGATATCCCGTTGCGCTCGCGAGCAGGCTCATGACCACGACGGGGCGGTCGGTGGTGACCACCAACTGCCACTTGCCGGCGCCGGTGCCGAGCGCGCCACTCAGGCCCTCGGCGTCCCCGGACTCCAGCTCGCTCGCGCTCAAGGTCCGTGAGGTCCCCGCGGGCAGGCTGAGCACCACCGCGCTCTCGCCCGCCTCGCCTCGTGCGTCGACGCCCTCGATGCTGACCTCTGCGGTCTCCGCCCCGGGGTTCACCACGCGCAGCCGGCTCGCGAGGCTGCGGTTGCGCCCGGGGTTGAAGAAGGGCACCCGGTGCCCCGCCTCGCTGCCCGGGACCATATCGTGCATCGTGGCGAGGAAGCCGTCGGTGGTCAGCACGTAGCCGAGCACCTGGAGGTCGAGCGTGCTTTCGAGCTCCAGGCGCCAGTCTCCCTCGCCGTCCCCGACGCCTCCCGAGAGCCCCTTGTCCGTGTTGCCCTCCTCGAGGTCGGCGGAGCTGAACTGCACCGCCTCGTTCGCGTCGATGTTGAGCGTCACCGGGCCGTGGAGAACGCCCTCGTCGTCGAATGCCTCGATGCGCACCTCGCCCGCCGTGTCGAAGCGATTGATTAGGCGAGTGATGCTGCGCAGCCCCAGGGCGTGGTCCGCGGGTATGACCAGCGGCAGGCGGTGGGCGACCAGGTCGTCGCTCACGATGGTCCCGGTCGCCGTGGCTCGCGTGATGACCACACCGGCGGGCAGGCTCGTCCCCGGCTTCGGGGAGAGCGTCACCGTGAAGGTCTCGTCGGCCTCCGCCTCGTCGTCCTGGACGGTGGCCACCGCGAAGGTCGCCGAAGTCTGGCCTGCGGCAATGCTGATGCTCTGCTCCGCCGTCGCGTAGTCGGTGCTCGCCGTGGCGCTGTCGCCCGGTCCCGACGAGGGCGTCGCCACCAGCTCCAGCGCCTCGACCGGCACCTCGCCCGAGAGCCGCACGGTGAAGCGCACCGCCTCGCCTTCGCTCGCGCTGGCATCGGCTACGCTCAGCGCCGTGCCCGAAGGCGGGGGCGGAAGAGGCGGGGCCGCCCCTCCGTCGGAGACGACCACGCTCACCGGGGCGATGCCGACGTTGTTGTACCTGGTGTCCGTGCTCGTCACGGTGTGCGTCAGGGTGGTGCGGTCGTCAACCTGGTCGTCATCTTCGGTGGCGGAGACCGTCACCGTCTGCGGACTGTCCCAGTTGTCCGGCGTGAACGTGAGCTGCCTCGGCTGAGGATCCACCTCCGAGTGGTTGGTGGTCACCATCACCGTCACGTCCGCCGCCGGCGCGGTGTTCAGCCGCAGCGTGTACGTCGCCGAGCCCCCCTCGGGCACCGTCAGCGTCCCGCGGCTCACCCGCACCCCCGGGCGGTCGTTGTCGGTGATCGTGAGGCCCGTGTCCAGCCGTCCGAACGCCACTTCCCCGCCCGGGGTATCCGACGCCAGGAACGAGATCCGCGCGGTCTCGTTGGACTCCATTCGGTCGTCGTCCACGAGACGCAGCCGCAGCGTGTGCGTAAGCACCCCGTCCGGACCCGTGCGGACCCGGATGTGGGGGCCGCGGGATTCGGGGTACTCCCCGCCGGTGAAGTCGCGGTCGTCGTCGTCATCCAGTATCGACCAGGCCCACACCGCGTAGTAGAGCGGGCTCGCCGGCTGCTCGCCGAGGTCCACGGTCACTTCGATCTCCACCGTGCCGTCGCCCTCGTTCACCGTCGTCGGGGCGATGCGGATGGACCGCGACACTTCCGTGTCGTTGTCGTTTACCGTCACCGCGAGGGTCTCGTCCGCCACCGACCGGAACTCGCTGGCGCTCTCTCGGTCCACAATCCGGTGGGTGAGCATGGCCATGTCGTCGGCGATGTCGCCGTCCTCGGCCGCGCGCACCCTCACGGTCTCCCCCGTGCTCCAGTTCGTTGAAGTGAAGATCAGGCGCGGCTTGTCCACCGTCACGTCCCGGTTGTCGCTGGTCACCGCGACCACCACCGCCTCGCTCGGCTCGACCTGGAGCTTGACCGTGTAGGTCGCCGTCCTGCCCTCGCCGACGCTCAGGGCCGTCCCCGGCACGGTCAGCCCCGGCACGTCGTCGTCCCGCACCTGCACCTGAAGCGCCGCCGACAGCCCGTCGTATTCGTCGGCGCTTGTACTGTCCACCACCGTGTGCGTCTGCGTTGCCGTCTCGTCGAGCGAGTCGCCGTCGTCGGCCGCGCTCACCGTCATCGTGCGCGCCGTGTCCCAGTTCGCCGGCGTGAAACTGAGCGAGGCCGGCAGAACCGTCACGTCGCCGTTGTCGGTGATGATGTGCAAAAAAACGTCCGCGGTCGGCTTGGCATCCAGCACCACCGTGTACGTCGCCATGCCGTTCTCCGGCACCGGCGATTCCGACAGCGCGCTCAGCGTGATCCCCGCCGTCTCGTCGTCGTCCACCGTCACCGCCAGCGTCGCCGTCAACCCGTCGTACTCGTCGGCGCTCGAGGCGTCCACGACCGAGTGCGTCAGCGTCCCGGTGTCGTTCGCCGCGTCGTCGTCCTGCGACGCACTCGCCGTCACCGTCCGCGCCGAGGACCAGTTCGACGTGGTGAAGGTCAACTGCGCCGGCTGCACCGTGACGTCGCTGTTATCGCTGGCGATGTCGATGACCACGCTCGACGTCGGTTGCGTCCTGAGGCGCACCGTGTAAGTCGCCGTCCGCCCCTCGTCCACTTCCAGCGCCGTCCGGCTCAGCCGGATGGTCGGCACGGGGAGATCAAGGGTCACCTTCACGGGGGCGGAGATGAAGTCGCCGCCCAGCGCCGCGCTGTAGCAGTGCGTGCCGGCGGGCTGGTCGGCGGTCGCCGCTAGGGTATAGGTGTCTGCTGTCGAGACGAGCGTCTCGGCCGTCACCTGGGTCGCGGTGAACAGGTCCGCGAGGCGTGCGCAGGAGCCGGTCTCCGGGGCGGTCCGGACCACGACCAGTTGCAGGGTCCTTCCGAGCGCCGCGTCCTGCCGCACCCGGAACTCGGGCCGCGCGAACGTCAGCGTCGCCCCCTCCGCCGGCGAGACGATGACCGGCAGCGCGCTGATGACCATGAGGCCCTTGCTCGCCGAGAGCGAGCCGGCCGCCCCCGGCGCCGGCAGCGCCAGCGCCGCGTCGTTGCCGTCGGCGTCCCGGATCGTGGCGCCGGACGGCAGCGCCAGAGCGTCCGTCCCGGTGTAGTTGAGCTCCCTGTCGAAATCCAGCGGCTGCACCGTGTAGCGGAAGGTGAGCGTGTCCGTGCCCGAGCCCGAGACGTAGGACGCCGGACGATTGGTGTCGCCGGGGTTCAGCTCAAGCGTCGGTGTCCCGGTCACCGTCACAGCCGCCGAGAAGGCCACCGTGATGTCGATGGTGTCCCCCGCCTCGTACACCCCGTCGGGCATCGGCGAGGAGACGCCAGTCACCGCCGGGGCGGCCGGTGGCGTCCCCGTCCTCGCCTGGAGGGCGTCGTTGCCTGTGAACCAACTGGTTGTGAAGCCGCTCCCCGAGCGGATGGAGCGGATGCGGAAATCGTATTCGGTATCTTCCTGCAGGTTGTACGGGGGGGCGTCGGTGAGGGTGAGGCTGGTGGCCGCGCCGTCGGTGATCGTCTCAGTGCCGTCCGCGGCGTTGGGGGCATCCCAGTCCCCGTTCTTGCTCGACACCCGCCAGTCGATCCTGAAGCCGGTGATCGTTTCGCCGGCCGCCATCGGGTTCGTGCCCGCGTCCCAGGTGAGCGTGACGGAAATGCTCGTAGTGGACCCCGTCGCCGAGAAGCCGGTGGGCGTTTCCGGCCGGACGTTTTGCGCCTCGGCCGCCGGCGCGAAGGCGAGGAGCGCGGACGCCGCGAGGAGGAAAGCCCCCGCTACGCGGGGGGCGAGGGCGGCTACGGAGCGGGAGCGATGGTCCCGGTGCTGGTCCGGGGCAGGCCCCCGGCGGGCATGGCGGTTCCGGTCCACGGCGTCACCGCGCCCGGGTGCGTACGCAATGTCGGGATGCGGCCCGCGCTGCGAACGCAGTAGTGGCTCGGCGCTCGGCGCTCGGCGCTCGGCGCTCGGCGCTCGGCGCTCGGCGCTCGGCGCTCGGCGCTCTTAATTGTAACAACGCGCGAGCCCGTGCTTGCAACGCTCGGAGACGATGCCGGGCCTGGAGCGGCCCCGATTGGTGGTTCGTTGCCGAGTGTGTCTTCGAACATGGGAACCTCTCCCTGTTACAGCGCCAACGGCGAACCACCGGGTTCCGCCGCTCTCGATGAAGCCGCGTCGGCGCAGGGTCCAGCGCGGCATGCTCCGGCTGCCGACCCGCGACATTCCGCTTTGTCGAGTCGGCAACCCCAAGTCGGCGGACTATAGAGAATTGAATGTTAAATGTGCGTGTGAATACCTCGGAATATGGTGTCGTTTAGATAAAGAATAAGCCAATTCTGTTTGCGGTACGGCGCGGAGCGCGTGGAGCATCGCGATCCCGGCCCCGGTGCGAGCCGCGATGCGTGCTGGATTGGAGAAGCAGGAGCCTCGACGCAGTCCGACCACGCGGGGTGGGAGAGGCGGGCGCCCACGCGCGGACTCCGAGCGTCAGGAGGACGAGTCGCGGAGCGGGGAAGATCGGACCTTGTCGGGCGGGTTGATGGGGACGAACAGGCCGGCGGGGAACAGGTAGTCTTCGCCGCTGTCGTCGACGATTCGCAGGTCGCCGTCGGCGCGGGCGTCCTCGTCGGGCAGCGTGCGGTAGATCTTGTGGAGTTCCAGAGAAGCCGGGTAGCGCGCGTTGTCGACGCAGACGACGTAGTCGGCGGCTTGCGTTTGTCTTCTCATTGTCGGCCAGCAGACACGCAAGTCGGCCTCGAAGCGTGTTCGAGACGGCCAGGGAAGCAATGCGGCCGGAGCCCGAGTCAGTCGTCGGACTCCGCTGCCGCCGGCACCGTGGACAGGTTGCTCAGGTACCCGGTCGCGCTCGCGAGCAGGCTCATGACCACTACCGGGCGGTCGGAGCGCACTACCAACTGCCACTTGCCGGAGCCGGTGCCGAGGGCGCCGGTCAGGCCCTCAGCGTCTCCGGACTCGAGCTCACTCGCGCTCACCGTCCGCGCCGCCCCCGCGGGCACGCTGAGCACCACCGCGCTCTGGCCCGCTTCGCCGCGCGCGTCGATGCCCTCGATGCTGACCTCCGCGGCCTCCGCTCCGGGGTTCACCACGCGCAGCCGGCTCGTAAGGCTCTGGTTGCGCCCGGGGTTGAAGAAGGGCACCCGATGCCCCGCTTCACTGCCCGGGACCACATCGTGCATGGTGGCGAGGAAGCCATCGGTGGTCAGCACGTAGCCGAGCACCTGGAGGTCCAGCGTGCTCGTGAGCTCGAGGCGCCAGTCGCCCTCACCGACTCCCACGCTTCCCGAAAGCCCCTTGCCCGTGTTGCCCTCCTCGAGGTCGGCGGAGCTGAACTGCACCGCCTCGTTCGCGTCCAGGGTGAGGGTCACCGGGCCGTAGAGGACACCCTCGTCGTCGTAGGCCTCGATGCGCACCTCTCCCGCCTCGGCGGAGCGGTTGACGAGGCGCGTGATGCTGCGCAGCCCCATGGCGTGGTCCGCGGGGATGACCAGCGGGAGGCGGTGCGCGGCCGGGTCGGCGTCCGTGGCCTCTGCGGTCGGCTCCGGCGCCGTGGACAGGTTGCTGAGGTACCCGGTCGCGCTCGCGAGCAGGCTCATGACCACGATCGGCCGGTCGGCGCTGACCACCAACTGCCACTTTCCGGCGCCGGTGCCGAGGTCGCCGGTCAGCCCCTCGGCGTCCCCGGACTCGAGTGCCTGCGCACTCAAGGTCCGCGCCGCGCCCGCGGGCAGGCTGAGCTCCACCGCGCTCTCGCCCGCGTCGCCGCGTGCGTCGATGCCCTCGATGCTGACCTCCACGGCCTCCGCTCCGGAGTTCACCAGGCGCAGTTGGCTCGCGAGGCCCTGGTTGCGCCCGGGATTGAAGAAGGGCACCCGGTGGGCGTCCTCGGTGCCGGGGACCACGTCGTGCATCGTGGCGAGGAAGCCGTCGGTGGTCAGCACGTAGCCGAGCACCTGGAGGTCGAGCGTGCTCGTGAGCTCGAGGCGCCAGTCGCCCTCGCCGTCCCCGACGCCTCCCGAGAGCCCCTTGTCCGCGTTGCCCTCCTCGAGGTCGGCGGAGCTGAACTGCACCGCTTCGTTGGCGCCGATGCTGAGCGTCACCGGGCCGTGGAGGGCGCCTGCGTCGTCGTAGGCCTCGATGCGCACCGTGCCCGCCACGTCCGAGTGGTTGACGAGGCGCGTGATGCTGCGCAGCCCCAGGGCGTGGTCCGCGGGCACGACCAGCGGCAAGCGGTGGGCGGCGGGCTCCTCGTTCACGATGGTCCCGGTCGCCCTCGCATCGGCGATCGTCACCCCGGCGGGCAGGCTCGTTCCCGGTTTCGGGGAGAGCGTCACCGTGAACGTCTCGTCCAACTCGTCGTCGCTGTCCCGAATCGTGGCCACCGAGAAGGTCGCGGAGCTGCGCCGTGCACGGAGGGTCAGGTCCTGCACTGCCGTCGCGTAGTCCGCGCCCGCGGTGGCGGTGTCGCCCGACTCCGACGACGGCCTCGCCACGAGTTCCAGATCGCGGTCCAGCGCGCGGCCCGAGAGCCTCACCGTGAACGCGACGGGGGCGCCTTCCGGTGCGCTCGCGTCCGCCACGGACAGGGTCCTGGTCCCGCGGTCGGCCACGGTGAGCGCCGCGGGCTCGACAGCGACCCCGGCGGCGGAGCCGGTGACGGAGACCGTCTCGATGCCTTCGGAGTCGTCGGCATCCCGGATCGGCGTGAACGTGAAGGTCCGCGTTCCGCGGGTCTTCCTCGCGGGGATGGTCACGGTGATGTCGCCGACACTTTCGTAGTCCGTGCCTGGCGTGGCGGTGTTGCCCGATTCCTTGACCGATGTCCCGATCTGAACCTTGACCATGGTCGCGGTCGGGAGCGTGGCGCTTCCGGGCGGGAACTGCGCGGTCACCGTCGTCGGCGTCGCGGACCCGTCCTCGGAGACCGTTGTCGGGTGCACGCTGAGCGCGACGGTGGCGGGAGCCGCATCATCTTCAGCAACGCTCAGCGTCACCGGGGCGGGTGCGGTGACCCCCGCCGGCGCGGTGGCCGTCAGGGTGACCGCCGCGTCCGCTCCGGAGGCCACGTTGTCGTCCACGGCGGTGGCGCTGATGCCACCGCCCGTGCTCGCCGTCTCGCCCGCGGGAATGGTGAGCGTCGTGCCGCTCAGGGTGACCACCCCGGGCGGTGCCGCCGACACGGCGAGCGTAGTCGTGGTGGCGAGCGCGATATCGAGCGTCGCGCTCAGCGTGGCGGCGTTGTTCGGCCCGCTCTCGTCGATCCTCACCGGTGTCAGCACGAGCGTCGCGACCGGTGTCGCCGCCGCCGTCACCGGGGCGGTCGCAGCGCTCGTGCGCATCTCGCTGCCGCCGGCGGCATCGGTGAAGCGCGCCCGCACCTTGAGGCGCCGGTCGAGGTCGGCGTCAGCGACCCTGTAGGTTGCCTCCGTCGCGCCGCCGATGTCCTGCTCCGTGCCGCCCGTCTCCACCCGGACCCACTGCCAGGACCAGGAGGTGTCGTCGAGCCCGTCGGGGTCGGCGACGTCGCCCGCGCCGGCGCTCAGCGTCTGACCCACCTGCGCGATGCCGCCGATCGACGGTGCGCCGGTCGCCGGGCGGTTGGGCGGCTCCATCACCGCCGTCACCCTCGGAGCGCCCTGCACGCTCACCGTGTTCGCGCCGGTGTGTGCCGCCGGCGCGATGGTCAGGCCGAGGGTCGCGTCGGTGTCGAAGTTCGTGCCGTCGAAGTCGAGCGTCACGACTGCCTGTCTCGGGTGGCTCCGGCGCGCGACCGCGCCTGCCCTCAGTCCGGGGACGCCGGTCACGCTCACGTCGTTCGGCGACGGGCTCGCCACCCACTCGGCCCAACTCAGCCTCACCGTCAGCGTCGCGCCGTCGAGATTGTCCTCGGTGAGCGTCGCCGGGCTCGTGGACAGGACCAGCCCGAGGACGCGCGGCGTATCTATGAGGAGCGGCGTGGACCAGGCGCTGCAGCTCCGGGGATTCGACCCTTGCAGGCAGGCGCGGACCCGGAAGTGGTAGTCCTCGCCGAAGGCGGGATTCGAGGAGACCTCGCCGGTAACACGGCCCGGAGAGTCGATGTGCGGCCCCCGCTCGGTGCTCGTGCGAAAGGCGGCGGGCCAGCTCGCTCGGGTGCTCGGCTTCCACTGGAAGTCGTACTCGATCGTGCCCCTGCCGCCACTGGGCAGGGTCGAGGCTGCCCACCAGACCCGGAAGCCGGAGGGGCCGAAGCTGATGAGCTTGAGGCGCGGGGGAACCGAGGGCGGTCCGCTGGCGCCCGTCGTCTGCACCGTGGCGCTCGCGCTCCCGGAGACCGCGCCGCCGGGGACGCCGGTGACCGCGCGCACCTGGAAGTGATGTTCCCCGGCGGCGAGGCCGGTGACGGTGAAGGAGGGGCTGGGGCTGTTCGTGTGCCACCACCTTGATCCGGTGAGGCCCGCACTCGTCGTGGCGGTGCGGTACTGGTATCCGCTGACCGTCGCGGGGCTACCGTCGAGGACCCCGGGCTCCGCGGGCGCGGTCCACTCGAGGTCGACCTCGCCGGCATTCGTCCCCGCCGTCGCCGAGAGCCCCGTCGGCGGCCCCGACCTGGTGTCGTTGTCCACGATGGTGATCTTCGCGCTCAGGGTCTCGCCGCCGCCGGCGAAGCGCGCGTTCGCGCTCAGGTCGGATAGCGTCCAGGTGAAGGTCTCGTCGTCCTCGTCGATGGCGTCCCCATAGACGAGGTAGGTGAGCGTGAGCGTGGAGTGGTTCGCGGGCAGGGTCCGGAGGGAGACGAGGGCCGCGGTGGGGTAGCGCGAGTAGTCGCTGTCGTCCGCGGTGTCGCCGGGCTTGCTGTCCGTGGTCGACTTGAAGCGGATGTCCTGGTTCGGGGTCGGCGTGACCCGGATCGTGAAGGCCCGAGAGAAGCCGGTCTGCTCGAAGGAGCCCTCCGGCACGGTGATGTCCGAGATGGAGAGGGTGGGGAGCGCGTCGTCGTCCGTCGCGGTGACGGGTATCGTGGCGACGATGGTGTTGTCGTCGTCGTGCGCGCCCGGCGCGATCCGGAACCGGAGCGTGGCATCGGTGTCGACATCGGATCCGTCGTAGCTGACGGTCAGGTCGATCGACCGGCCGGAGCGGTTCGACACGCCCTCGACCGCGACGCCGGGAAGCCCGGTCACGCTGAAGTGGCTCGCCGCTGCCCCGGCGTTCCAGCTCCCGGCGCCGCACACCACTTGCCGATCGGGGTCCGCCCAGCACGCACGGCTCAGGGTGGCGCGAAGCGTGGCCCGGTCGCCGTTTGCCCGGATGGCTCCCGTGGTCAACGTCGCCGGCGTCACCGCCGTAATGGTCGCCGCGGTGCGCGTCCACCCGGCGATGGTGGCGTTGTAGCCCTGGCGCGACGCGGTGACCGCGCGTACCCGGAAGGCGTATCGCGTGCGCGGGGCGAGCCCCCTCACGGTCACCTCGGTGGTCGTGGGGGGGACCGAATGGTCCTGCCAGTGCCCCCCGGGGATCGAGTTCTCGAACTCCTCCCTGTATTCCCAGACATAGCCCGTGAGCGGCGCGCCCGTGCCGGTCACCGGGCTCCAGGAGAGCGTCAACGCCGAGGTGTCGGGGCTCGCGTGGGCCAGGCTCGGCTCGGGAGCCGGGGGTCGGGGGTGAACTTTGACGATCGCGCCCGGGCCCGCCCCCTGGGCGTTGAGGGCCTGCACCTCGAAATCGTGGGTCTTGCTGCCGTCGAGGCCCCTGAAGGTCACAGTCCTGGCCCTGAAGGACCCGCTGCCGGTTCCACTGCCGCTCGTCGTCCAGCCGCTCCACTCGCCGGCGGCACCGCCGCTGTAGGCGCGGTAGCGAACGCGGTATCCGGTGATGGGGCTTCCTCCGTCGCTCGCCGGGGGGTCCCAACCGAGCGCGATGTCACTCCCGAGTCCGGACGCCCGGAGTCCTTCCACCGCGCCGGGGACCGACTGCGCACCGGCCGGCGGCGCGAAGGCGAGCAGCACCGCGAGCGCGAGCGCCAGCCCCACCATGCCACGGACGCTTCCCCCGCGGGCGGCGAGGGCCGGGCGCAGCCCTGGCAGGGTCATCGGAGCACCCCCATGGACCCCTGTCCATGGCAGAGTTCCAGGACCGTGCGGTAGGTAACGACATGGGGCCTGCCATAACTCACTGGTTTGTTTGCCCTTTCTCTGTGCCGACTCAATCCCGCCGTCACCGCACCCGTGCGGGTGCCGTCGCGCCGGGTGCGGTGGAGAGGTTGCTCAGGTACCCGGTCGCGCTCGCGAGCAGGCTCATGACCACGACGGGACGGTCGGCGGTGACCACCAACTGCCACTTGCCGGAGCCCGTACCGAGGGCGCCGGTCAGGCCCTCGGCCTCGCCGGACTCGAGCGCCTGCGCGCTCAAGGTCCGTGAGGCCCCCGCAGGCAGGCTGAGCACCACCGCGCTCTCGCCCGCATCGCCCTGTGCGTCGACGCCCTCGATGCTGACCTCCGCGGCCTCCGCCCCAGGGTTCACCAGGCGCAGCCGGCTCGCGAGGCTCTGGTTGCGACCGGGGTTGAAGAAGGGCACCCGGTGCCCCGCCTCGCCGCCCGGGACCACATCGTGCATGGTGGCGAGGAAGCCGTCGGTGGTGAGCACGTAGCCGAGCACCTGGAGGTCGAGCGTGCTCGTGATCTCGAGGCGCCACTCGCCCTCGCCGTCCCCGACGCCGCCCGAGAGGCCCTTGCCCGCGTTGCCCTCCTCGAGGTCGGCGGAGCTGAACTGCACCGCCTCGTTCGCGTCCAGGGCGAGGGTCACCGGGCCGTAGAGGATGCCGTCGTCGTCATGGGCCTCGATGCGTACCGTGCCCGCCGCGTCGGAGCGATTGACGAGTCGCGTGATGCTGCGCAACCCCATGGCGTGGCCCGCAGGTACGACCAGGGGGAGGCGATGCACGGTCGGGGCGTCGTCCGCGCCCTCCGCCGCCGGCTCCGGCGCGGTGGACAGGTTGCTCAGATACCCGGTCGCGCTCGCGAGCAGGCTCATGACCGCGACGGGGCGGTCGGCGGTGATCACCAACTGCCACTTGCCGGAGCCGGTGCCGAGTGCGCCGGTCAGGCCCTCGGCGTCTCCGGACTCGAGGTCCCTTGCGCTCACCGTCCGCGCCGCCCCCGCGGGCAGGCTGAGCACCACCGCGCTCGCGCCCGCCTCGCCGCGTGCGTCGATGCCCTCGATGGTGACCTCGGCGGCCTCCGCCCCGGGGTTCACCACGCGCAGCCGGCTCGCGAGGCTGCGGTTGCGCCCGGGGTTGAAGAAGGGCACCCGGTGCCCCGCATCGCCGCCCGAGACCACGTCGTGCATGGTGGCGAGGAAGCCGTCGGTGGTCAGCACGTAGCCGAGCACCTGGAGGTCCAGCGTGCTCGTGAGCTTCAGGCGCCAGTCGCCCTCACCGTCTCCGACGCCTCCCGAGAGCCCCTTGCCCGCGTTGCCCTCCTCGAGGTCGGCGGAGCTGAACTGCACCGCTTCGTTGGCGCCGATGCTGAGCGTTACCGGGCCATGCAGGGCGCCTGCGTCGTCGAAGGCTTCGATGCGCACCTCTCCCGCCGTGTCGGAGCGGTTGACCAAGCGCGTGATACTGCGCAGCCCCTGGGCGTGGTCCGCGGGTACGACCAGCGGCAGGCGATGCGCGGCCAGATCGTCGCTCACGATGGTCCCGGTCGCCGTCGCCCGCGCAATGCGTACCCCGGCGGGCAGGCTAGTGCCCGCCCTCGGGGAGAGCGTCACCGTGAAGGTCTCGTCGGCCTCCGCCTCGTCGTCCTGGACGGTGGCCACCGCGAAGGTCGCAGAACGCTGCCCCGCGGTGATGCGGATGCTCTGCTCCGCCGTCTCGTAGTCGGTGCCCGCACTGGCAGTGTCGCCCGGCTCCGACGAGGGTGTCGCCACCAGCTCCAGAGCACGGTCCAGCGTGCGGCCCGCCACCGTCACGGTGAAGGTGAGGGGCTCGCCTTCCGGCGCACCGGCGTCCGCCACGGACAGGATCGCGCTGCCGCTGTCGATCGGAGCGCGGTCGGCCACGGTGAGCGCCGCGGGCTCGACGGTGAAGCCGGCGGTCGAGCCGGTGACGGAGACCGTCTCGGGGCCCTCGGAGTCGTCGGCGTCCCGGATCGGCGTGAACGTAAAGGTCCGCGTGCCCCGGGTCCTCCCTGCGGGGATCGTCACGCTCAGGTCGCCGACCTGCGCGTAGTCCGTGCCGCGCGTGGCGCTGTCGCCCGATGTCCCTACCCTGACCGTGACCGTGGTCGCGCTCGGGAGGGTGGCGCTGCCCAAGGGGAACGCCGCGCTCACCGTCACCTGCGTCGCGGACCCGTCCTCGGGGACGCTCGCGGGGTGCACGCTGAGCGCGATGGTGTCCGGGGCCGTGTCGTCTTCGGCAACGGTGAGGGTCACCAGCGCGGGCGCGCCGACACCCGCCGGCGCGGTGGCCGACAGGGTGACCCTCGCGTCCGCCCCGGAAGCGACCTCGTCGTCCACCGCCGTGATTCGGATGCCGCTGCCCGTGCTCTCGGTCTCGCCCGCGGGAATGGTGAGCGTCGTGCCGTCCAGGGTGACCACGCCGGGTGGCGCCGCCGATACGTTCAGCGTGGTCGTCGTCGAGACCGTCGTGTCGAGCGTCGCGCGCAGCGTGGCGGCGTTGTTCGGCCCGCTCTCGTTGATCGTCACGGGCTCGAGCGCCAGGGTCGCGACCGCCGCCGCGGCCGCCGCCAGAGTCGCGAAGGTGCCCTGCGCGTATCCGCCGCAGTTGTCGGTGCCGGCGGCGCAGGCCCGGACCCGGAAGTCGTAGTCCGTCCCGGCGCCGAGCCCGCCGAAGCGGCGATGGGTGTCGGCCCCGGTCCCGGCCTCCACCCACGGGTTCCCGCTCCCGCTCGTGCGCCGCTCGCTCGTGTAGACGAGGTCCTCGCTGCCGCTGTAGGTCGATGCGCTCCATATAATCTGGATCGCCGACTCGGTGCGCTGCGTCGCCCGCAGCGCGCCCGGCACCGTGGGGAACGGGAGCCGCACCGTGGCGCTCGCGATTCTGGACACCACGCCGGCCGGCGCCCCGTTCGCATCGGTGACGCCGGTGATCGCGCGCACCTGGAAGTGGTGGTCGCCGAAGTGCTGATCGCGGTTGGCGAACACGTCGAAGGTGGTGGAGGTGCTCCCCGTGCTGAACCACCTCGCCGCGTGGAGGCCCTCGGGGGTCGTGGCGGTGCGGAACTGGTACTCGCCGATCGTCGCGGCGCGGCCGTTCAGCATTCCCGGGTCCGCCGGCACGCTCCACTTCAAATCCACGATGCCGGGGACCGTTGGCGATGCCACCGCCGAGAATCCGGTCGGCGCGCCCGCCTTCCGGTCGTTGTCCACGATGGTGCCCTTCGCAACGAGCGTCGCGCCGCCGCCGGCGAAGCGTGCGTTCGCGCTCAGCTCGGCGAGCCGGAAGGTGAAGGTCTCGTCGCTCTCGGCGATGCTGTCCTCATCGATCACCACATAGAAGTTGCGGGAATGGTGGAGGGTCCTGGGGTTGAGGTTTAAGTGGGAGAGCAAGGGGGAGATGTAGGGCCCGTAGTCGAGCAACGGGGTGGCGGTATCGCCGGACTCGCTGCGCATCGCCCACTTGAGGGTGACTGCCTGGTTCGGCGCCGGATCGATCCGGACCAGGAAATTCGGGTCCGGCTTGGTGCCCTCGGTGACGCGGATGTTTGCGACGGAGACGGTGGAGAGCACCGCGGTGACCGGTATCGTGGCGACGATGGTGTTGGTGTCGTCGTGCGCCTCCGGCGCGATGCGGAACACCAGCGTGGCGTTCGACGTGAGGTCGGAGCCGTCGTAGTCGATGACTACGTCGATTGACCCGCCGGAGGGAGGGAGCACGCTGTCGACCTTGACGCCGGGAAGACCGCTCGCGCTGAAGTGGCTCGCCGCCGCGCCGGCGTCCCAGCTTCCCCCGCTGCTCAGCGTGATGCGAAGCCTGGCCGTGTCGTCGTTGTCCTGCAGGGCCGGCACGGTGAGCGGCGACGGTGTCAGCGCCCGGACGCTCGCGGAGGTGCGCGTCACCTCGGTGATCGTCGTGCTCCAGTCCCCGACGCGCGCCCCGTCGTTCCACACGTTCTCCGCTTGCACCCGGAAGTGGTGGCTCGTGCGGGGCGCGAGCCCGGTCACGGTGACCTGGGCGGTGTCCGGGTCGGCCCAACCCCAGTTGGAACCGCGCGAACTGCTGTACTCCCAGCGATAGCGCCTGATGGACGCGCCGGTGCCCGTCACCGGGTCCCAGGAGAACGTGAGCGCCGACGTAGCGGGGCTCGCGTGCACCAGGTTCAGGTTGGTCGGCGCCGGGGGCTTTGCATGGACCGTGAAGACGGCGCCCGGGCCGGCACCGTGGGCGTTCACCGCCTCCAGTTCGATGTCGTCGGTCGTGCTGTCGTCGAAGCCTGTGATCGTCACGCGCCTGCAGGTACGGCAGAACCCGAGGTCCGAGTAGTCGCTCCAGTCGCCGGCGGTACCGTCGCTGTAGGCGCGGTGGCGATAGCGGTACCCGGTGACGCGGCTTCCTCCTTCGCTCATCGGGGCGTCCCATCGGAGCACGATGAGATTCCGGAGCCCGAACGCGTGGAGGCCTTCCACCGCGCCGGGGGCCGACTGCGCCCCGGCCGGCGGCGCGAAGGCGATGAGCGCCGCGAGCGTGAGCGTCAGTCCGGCCGTCGCGCGGACCCCGAGGGCCGGGCGTGCCCGGGGCAGAGCTATCGGAGCGTCCTCGCCGGAATCGGCCCGAACCGGTCCTGCTCCCTGGCGCGCCTCGGCGTGCGGGCGCTTTCGGAGCGGGAGCGGCCCCGCTCCCGGTGCGGGGCAGGCCTGCGGCAGCCGTCGTGGTCCCGGCCCACGGCGTCATCGCCGCCGGACGGAGACGCAGGAGTGACTCGGCGCCCGGCGCCAATCTCAACGCGTTTGGAGCGTGAGCTCGTGCTGACAGCGCTTGGAGACGACGTCGGGCCTGGAGTTATCTCGACTCGTGGCTCGATGCCGAGCTTGTCTCCGAACATGGGAATCTCACGCAGTTGGGACGCAGGCGGCGGAGCGTCGGGTTCCGCCGCCCTCGAGAAGTCCGCGCTGGTGCAGGGTCCAGCGCGACATGAAGCGCCTGTCGGCCCGCGGCATTCCGCTTCCTCGAGCCGGCAGACACGCTTGCGCACAATCCTAGAGTTTCATTCGTAAAATGTGCGTGTGTATTTCGGATTTATGATGTTGTTACAGTTAATTTGGGCTGATTTTTCCCCACAGTAGGCCACGGACGGCACGGTGCACCGCGATCCCGGCGCCCGGGTGGACCGCGATGCGCGCCGAACCGGAGAGCGAGGAGCCTCGACGCAGTCCGACGCCGCGGGGCGGGAGGGCCGGGCGCCGCGCGACGGACTGGGCCTCGCTATCTGCAAGGGGCTCGTTGAGGCGCACGGCGGCCGCATCCGGTCCGAGAGCGCCGGTCCCGGTCGGGGAACGACCGTCGTCTTCGTAGTTCCGTTCGAATTCCCGAAGGTCGCCGCAGTGCCGCGTCGCCGTCTCGAAGCGGGCGGAGAGGACTCGACGGAAGTACGCCCCGGTGTCGCAATCCCTCCGCTTGGGGGAGAATGAGGGCCCGGCAGAGTGCTGCCGGTCACCGGATACGAGGAGGCATGCCCGAGCTGCCGGAGGTCGAACGCGGACGCCGCCTGGCCGCTTCCGTCGCCGAGGGCCGGAGGGTCGCGCGCGTGCGCTGCGCCCGCGATCCGATCGTCTTTGCCGGCGCCGCGCCCGCGGCGTTCCGGCGTGCCTTGCAAGGGCGGCGGGTGGAGGCGGTGTGTCGCTGGGGCAAGCAGCTCTGGTTCGACCTCGACGCGGGGCCGCATCCCCTGTTTCACTTCGGCATGAGCGGCGCGTTCCGCACGCGCGGCGACGATCCCCTCCAGCTCATGTCCGGGCCGAAGGTCGGCGCCGGCGAGTGGCCGCCGCGCTTCGCGAAGATCCGCATCTCCTTCGACGACGGCGGGGAGCTCGTGATGACCGACGGCCGCCGCCTCGGCCGGATTCTGCTGCGCGAGGATCCGCGGGCGGAGCCGCCGGTGAGCCGCCTCGGCTTCGATCCGCTGCTCGCGATGCCGGGCCCGCGCGCCTTCGCCAGGATGCTCGAGGGACGCAGGGCCCTCATCAAGGCGTTGCTCCTGGACCAGCATTTCGCGGCCGGGGTGGGCAACTGGATTGCCGACGAAGTGCTCTACCAGGCCGGCATCGCCCCCAATCGGCGCGCCAATTCGCTCAGCGAAGCGGAAGTGCGCCGGCTGCGTGCCCGGCTCGCGCGAATTGTGGCCAAGGCGGTGGAGGTCGACGGCAACAACGACTCCTATCCGAAAGGCTGGCTCTTCCACCGGCGCTGGGGCAGGCAGAGCGATGCCCGCAGCGCGCGCGGCGATCCGGTCGAGCACATGGTGGTCGCGGGCCGCACCACCGCCTGGGTTCCCGCGGTGCAGCGCTGAAGCCGCCTCCGGCGCGCTCGGAAGGGCTCACGGCCGGCGCGCATCCGTGTCGCTGGCGGCGCCCCCCGCGCCGCGATACGATGCGCGGGCGCACCATGTCGAGGAGCATTCCGATGGCCGTTACCGCCCTTTCCCGTCCGTCGCGCTTTCCGGAAGACGAGTGGCAGGCCCGCGTGGATCTCGCCGCCTGCTACCGCCTCTTCGTGCGCTACGGGTGGACCGATCTCATCTACACGCACCTGACGGCGCGGGTCCCGGGGACCACGGACCAGTATCTGATCAACCCCTACGGGCTGATGTTCGACGAGATCACCGCGTCCAGCCTGCTCAAGGTCGACTTCGACGGCAATTTGCTCGAAGGCGAGTATCCCTACAACGAGGCGGGGCATGCCATCCACACCGCGGTGTTCAAGGCGCGGGCGGACATCAACGCGGTGCTCCACAGCCACACCCGCGCGGGCATGGCGGTCTCGACCATGGACTGCGGACTGCTGCCGCTCACCCAGCAGTCGAACGAGATCATGGCCTACGTGCGGCGCCACCCCTACGACGTCGCTACCGACAGCGACACCGAGTGCGATCGCCTCGGCGAGGACCTCGGCGACGGCTACGCCCTGATTCTCGAGAACCACGGCCTGCTCGCGGCCGGGCGCAGCGTGGACGAGGCCTTCCACGTCCACTACACGCTCGAGAACGCGTGCAAGGTGCAGGTCGATGCGCTCGCTTCCGGCCAGAAGCTCGTGGTTCCGGGCGAGGAGGCGCTGCGCAAGCTGGCCGCCTTCGGCGCGCTTCCTCCCGACAAGACGAGCCGGCACGGCCGGGCGGCCTGGCCTGCGCTGATGCGGATGCTGGACCGCATCGACCCTTCCTACCGGAGCTGAGCGCGGACGGGCCGCGCGCCGCGAGCGGCGGCGGCTTCCTTCCCGCGCCGGGCCGCGGCTCCGCCCGGCGCCGCCGTGCGCGGCCCTATCCGGCCTTGACCTCGCGCCGGCGCGCGTGCAGCACGCCTTCGGTATAGCCGTTGGGACTCCGGCAGGCCTCGAAGACGAGATCCAGGGCCGCGGTGAACTCCACGCTGGACGCAAAGTCCGACGCCATCGGTCGATAGGCGGGATCGCCCGCATTCTGGCGGTCGACGACGCGGGCCATCTTCTCGAAGCTTGCCCGCACCCGCGCCTCGTCGAGCAGTCCGTGGCGCAGCCAGTTTGCGACGTGCTGGCTGGAGATGCGCAGCGTCGCCCGGTCTTCCATGAGAGCGACCTCGTTGATGTCCGGCACCTTCGAGCACCCGACGCCCTGGCCCACCCAGCGCACCACGTAGCCGAGGATGCTCTGCGCGTTGTTGTCGAGCTCGGCGTCCACCTCCTCGGTGCTCAGGTTGCGCGCTCCGAGCAGGGGGAGGGTGAGGATGTCCTCGAGGCGTGCCCGTTCCCGGGTCGCCACCTCGAGCTGGCGCGCCGCGACGTCGACCTGGTGGTAGTGCACCGCGTGCAGGGTGGCGGCGGTGGGGGAGGGCACCCACGCGGTGCTGGCGCCCGCCCGCGGATGCCCGATTTTCGCCTCGAGCATGGCGGCCATCGCGTCGGGCGCGGGCCACATGCCCTTGCCGATCTGGGCCCTTCCGCGCAGTCCGGCCCGAAGGCCGACATCCACGTTCCAATCCTCGTAGGCGCGGATCCAGGCCGCTTCCTTCATGTCCGACTTGGGGACGACCGGGCCGCACTCCATCATGGTGTGGATCTCGTCGCCGGTGCGGTCCAGGAAGCCGGTGTTGATGAAGACGACCCGCTCGCGGGCGGCGCGGATGCACTCCTTCAGGTTGACGGTCGTGCGCCGCTCCTCGTCCATGATGCCAATCTTGAGGGTGTTGGGGCCGAGGCCGAGGGACTCCTCGACGCGGGCGAAGAGCGCGACCGCGGCCGCGACCTCCTCCGGACCGTGCATCTTCGGACGCACGATGTAGACGCTCCCCGCGCGGCTGTTGACGAAGGGCCCGGTGCGCTTCAGATCGTGGAGCGCGGCGAGCGCGGTCACCATCGCGTCCAGGAAGGTCTCCGGGATCGCCTTTCCGCCCGCGTGCGTCACCGCTTCGGTGTACATGTGGGCGCCGACGTTGCGGACCAGGAGCAGGCTCCGCCCCGGGAGCACGACAGGTTGCCCGTCCGGCCGGAGGTAGTGGCGATCGGGGGCAAGGCGCCGGGATGCCGTTTCCCCGCCCTTGTCGAAGCTCGCCTCCAGGGTGCCCCGCATGATGCCGAGCCAGTTGCGGTACACGAGCGCCTTGTCCTGCGCGTCGACGGCGGCGACCGCGTCCTCGCAGTCCTGGATGGTGGTGATCGCGGACTCGAGCACCACGTCCTTCACGCCCGCGCGGTGAAGGCCTCCGACGGCGTCGGCGGGATCGACGTGGATCTCGACGTGCAGGCCGTGGTGACGCAGCAGGACGCAGGCAAGGGCTTCCCCGTCCCGGCGGTAGCCCGCGAAGCACTCCGGGTCCGCAAGCCCGGTGCGGGTCCCGTCCTCGAGCTCCACTTCGAGTCGTGCGCTCGGGCCGGGCCGCACGCGGAACGCGACGACATCGCGGTGGGAGCCCGTCGCGAGAGGCGCCGCCTCGTCCAGGAACGCAGCACCCCTTTCCATGACCCGCCGGGCGCGGGCGGGGTTGAAGCGGGGTCCCCGCTCCGCTCCTTGCGTATCCGGCACTGCATCGGTGCCGTAGAGCGCGTCGTAGAGGCTTCCCCAGCGCGCGTTGGCGGCGTTCAGCGCATAGCGGGCCGAGCTCAGCGGAACCACCAGTTGCGGGCCGGCGACGCTCGCGATTTCCGGGTCGACGTTCCCGGTCGCGATCTCGAAGTCCGGCCCCTCGGGGACGAGGTAGCCGATGCGGGAGAGGAAGCCCCGCATCTCCGGGGGGCTCGGGTCGCGGCCGCGATGCCGCCGGTGCCAGTCGTCGATGTCCGCCTGCAGGGCGTCGCGCCGCTCGAGCAGCGCGCGGTTCCCGGGCTCCAGATCGGAGACGATGGCGGCGAGCGAGGACCAGAATTCACGGGGGTCGACTCCGGTGCCGGGAGCCGCTTCATCGCGGACCAGCTCGTAGAGCGGCTTCGAGACGGCAAGGCCGCCGATCTCGATGCGTTCTTCCATGCCCCTTCCCTTGTCGCGAGCCCGACCGGCGATCCTAGCCGCCATGCTTCACCGATTCACGGCTGCGGACGCCAATCTGCTCGCGTTGGCGCGCCGTACTCCCTCGAGCCGCTTCGACGCAGGGTCGGCGCCCTGTTTCGATGCGCAAGTCCGAAGCTGCGCTCGCACGCCGGGCGACCCATCCCCGGCTCGCCCTTCGGCGTCTCTCCTGTGCGTGCGGCCCCCTGCGACGGCATCCCGGCGCCCTCACGCCCGTTCACGCCGCTCCCTGGATTCATCCCCGCATGCGTTCGCCCTTTGGATCGAAGGCGGCGTTGCCCGCGACGCGCAGCGCCGGGCGGGCGTCCCCGATGATCTCCACCGCGAGGTCGCTCCGCGCCTCGAGCGCTTCTTCGCTGACGTAGGCGAGCGCGAGGCTCTTTCCGACCCGGTGTCCGTAGCCGCCGGAGGTGACGAAGCCGACGAACTCGCCGCCCGCCACCACCGGTTCTCCTCCCCACGCATCCGCGTCGTCCGCGTCGATCTCGAGCGCGCACAGGCGATGGGCGAGCGGTTGCTGAGCAAGGCGAAGCGCGGCGTCGCGACCGACGAAGTCCGCCTTGTCGAGCTTCACGAAGCGCCCCATCCCCGACTCGTAGGGATGGTAGTCGGGGGAGAGCTCCCGCCCCCAGGCCGCGAAGCCCTTCTCGATGCGCATCGCCCCGAGCGTCCGGCCGCCCGCGAGGCGCAGCCCCAGGTCCTCGCCGGCGGCGCGAAGCTGCTCGAAGAGGCCGATCTGAAACTCGGCGGGGAAGTAGATCTCGTAGCCGAGCTCGCCGGTGTAGGAGACCCGCAGCACGAAGACGTCGCGCACCGGCCCGATCTCGCAGCGCAGGCCGTGCAGGTAGGGCAGGGCCTCGTTGGAGAGGTCGGCGCGGGTGAGGCGGGAGAGCAGGGCGCGCGCGTTCGGTCCCGCCACCGCGAAGCCGCACAGTCGGCTGGAGAGGCTCGTGAATCGCACTCCCTCGCCCGGAGGCGCCTCGCGCTCCCACCAGCGCTCGTGAAAGCGCTCGACCACGCCCGAGCCCACCAGCAGGAAGGACTCGTCTCCGAGGCGGGTGACGGTGAAGTCGCCGGCAATGCGCCCGGCCCGGTTGAGCATCGGGCTCAGCACGATTCTGCCCGCGCGCGCCGGAAGCCGGTTGGCGAGCACGCGCTCTAGCCAGGACGCCGCCCCCGGACCCTCGACCGAGTACTTCGCGTAGGCCGAGACCTCGAAGAGCCCGACCCCCTCGTGCGTGGCCCTGACCTCGTCGCCGACCGGAGCCAGCCAGTTCGGCCGCCGGAAAGTCAGCGTGTCCTTCGCGTCCACGCCCGGCGGCGCGTACCACAGGGGGACTTCCCACCCGTAGCTCGAGCCGAACACCGCGCCCGCATCCCGGAGCAGCGGGTAGATCGGCGTGGTGCGCACCGGACGCCCCGCCGGGCGCTCCTCGTAGGGGTACATGGGGAGCGTCCGCGTGGTGTACATGTCGGCGCTCTTCGCCTTGGCGTAGGCGCTTCCCGCCCACTCGCCGAAGCGGGTCACGTCCCACATGAAGAAGTCGAAGCCCGGGTCGCCTTCGATGATCCAGTCCCTGAGCACCTTGCCGACCGCGGCGGCCTGGCTGAAGGCGGTCATCACTCCGCACGCGCACCAGTAGTTGCGCAGGCCGGGGTAAGGGCCGACGAGCGGGTTCAGGTCGGGCGAGAAGATCATCGGCCCGTTGACCACCCGCTTGATGCCCGCGCGGCCGAGCACGGGGACGACCTCGACCATCTGCGCGAGGTTGTGCTCCATCCGATCGAGGTCGTTCGGGAGCAGCTCGTGGCCGAAGTCCTGCGGGGTCCCGGTCTCCGACCAGTGGGTGCACTTGCCCTCGTACGCGCCCATGAGCAGTCCCTGCCCCTCCTGGCGCATGTAGATGCCCGCGTCGGCATGGCCGATGGAGGGCACCTCGCGGTCCATCGCCTCGATCTCCGGGATGTTCTCGGTCACGAAGTAGTGGTGCTCGACCGGCATCAGGGGCAGGAAGATGCCCGCGAGCGCCGCCACCTCCCGGGCCCAGAGCCCGGCCGCGTTGACCACGTGTTCGGCCCGGCAGGTCCCCTGGGCGGTGACCAGCTCCCAGCCGCCGTCGGGGAGCGGGTTGGTCTCGATCACCGGACACTGCCGGTGGATCGCGGCCCCCAGGTTTCGGGCCGCCCGGGCGAAGGCGTGGGTTACCCCGCTCGGGTCGACGTGGCCCCGGCTCGGCTCCCAGAGCACGCCTTCGACCTGGTCGAGATCGAGGATGGGCGCCTTGTCGAGCGCCTCCTGCCGGGTCAGGAACTCCGCGTGGAGGCCGAGGCGAAGCGTCTTCGCCTTGTGCACGGTCAGCTCCTCGAGACGTTCCCGCGTGCGGGCGAGCGTGAGCCCGCCGGTGTGGTGGAAGCCGCAGGACTGCCCGCTCTCGGCTTCCAGGGACGGGTAGAGCTCGAAGCTGTACTTCTGCAGGAAGCCCATGTTGGCGTCGGCGGCGAAGGCGCTGGTGCCGCCGGCCGCATGCCACGAGGAGCCCGAGGTGAGCTCCGATCGCTCGAAGAGGGCCACGTCGGTCCACCCCGCCCTGGCGAGGTGGTAGAGCACGCTGCACCCGGTCACTCCGCCCCCGATCACCGCTACCCGTATGTGCTGTTTCATCCTGCCCGGCTCTCCAAGGTGTTCCCGGGGCGCATTTCTACCGCATCGAGTAGCCGCAACGCCACGCGGCAGACATCGCCGGCGGCGCCCGGCGCCGCTTCGCCGGGCCGTTCTCCTACGAGAGCGGGGAGATTTGCCTGTTCCGCCACCGTGCGCATTGCCTCATCATCGGCCGCGCGGTGGGAGCGGCGGCGAAGAAATCCGGTCGATCGCGTGCTATCGTGATCGACACGGTTTCCCCCGGCCTACCGCGCGAATCCGATGGGTGCGAGCACCCGAGGACCGGAATCCGGAGACCCGGAGCATGAGCCAGGCCAAGTTCTCGCTGTCGCAGGAGACCGTCACGATCGTGACGGTCGGCGTGGCCCTCGCCGGCATCATGTTCGTGGGTCAGGGCGACATGCGCGCCGAGGCCCGGGCCCACCGCGCCAGGACCGATGCCACGATTGAAGCGTTCCGCGCCGAAGCCCGGACGGATCGCGCCAGGGCCGACGCCGCGATGGATGTGTTCCGAACCGAGGCCCGGGCCCACCGTGCCAAGATGGATGCCACGATTGAAGCGATCCGCGCCGAGGCTCAGGCCCACCGCGTACGAATCGACACCAAGCTGGGTGAGACGCGCACGGAGGCTCGGGCCGACCGGGAAGCCTCCGCTCGGCAGATC
Organism: Gammaproteobacteria bacterium; assembly: GCA_022824305.1. Taxonomy (GTDB): domain Bacteria; phylum Pseudomonadota; class Gammaproteobacteria; order HK1; family HK1; genus JAJEAD01. Next base: position 66,876 of record JAJEAD010000079.1, read on the forward strand.
ACCGGACTCGTCGAGCAGCAGGGGACCCTGAGCGGTCTCGTCGAAGGCCTCGGGCGCGCCATCGTCTCGTCGAGGGAATGAGCACCCGGGATCTCCGCTCCGCGCAGACTGCAATTCGAGGCTGCTCACGAATGTACACACTCCACTGGTCGCCCGAGACCGGGTCCTTCGCTCCCCATGCCGCGCTGGAGGAGGCGGGCGCCGACTACCGCCTGGTGGAAGTCGACCTGCAAGGGGGCGCGCACCACTCCGAGGAGTTCCTCGCCCTCAACCCCCGCGCGCAGGTGCCGGTCCTCACCCTGCCCGACGGCACCGTGCTGACCGAGTCCGCCGCGATGATGCTGCACATCGCGGACTGCCATCCGGAGGCGGGCCTCTTCCCTCCGGTGGGGAGCGTGGCGCGGGCCCGCGCGTACCGCTGGCTCCTGTTCGGGGTGCTGAACCTCTACGAGACCGACTGCCGCATCGTCGACACCCACCACTACTCGGCGAGGGAGTCGGACTTCGAGGGGATACGGGCGAAGGCGCGGGAGGATCTCGACCGTTCCTGGGACCTGATCGCGGCCGCGTTCGGGGAGGGGCCCTACATGCTGGGGCGGGACTTCTGCGCCGTCGACCTCTGCCTGCTCATGTACGCGTGGTGGCATCCCGATCGCGGCGCGCTCGTCGCGCGGCACCCGGTGCTCGGGGGCCTCTTCGATGCGCTGCGCCGTCGGCCCGCGGTGGACGCGATCTGGGAGCGGAACTTCCGCAGCGCGCAATGAGCGCCCGGGCCGATGACGTCTCGCCCCTGACCGAGTTCCGCACCGTGTGCGGCGAGTCACCGATGTGGGTGATCGCCGAGCAGTGCCTGTACTGGACCGACTGGGCGGAAAGCAAGGTCTTCCGTCACCATCCCGCCAGCGGCGCATCGTCGCACTGGAACCTGGACGCGAGGCCCGGATGCCTCGTCGCGCGCCGTCGCGGCGGACTCGCCCTCGCGTGCGCAAATGGCTTTCATCTCTTCGATCCCTCCGACGGCGGGCTGACCTTCGTCCTGGACCCGGACCCGGATCAGGCCGACACCGAGTTGAACGACGGCAAGTGCGATCGCCGCGGCCGATTCTGGGCGGGCAGCATGCACTCGGCGGCGACCGAGCCGAAGGGTGCCCTGTTCCGTCTGGACGCCGATTTCCGCTGCCGGCGCACAGGCCCGCCCCTGGTCCTCGCGAACGGCATTGCCTTCAGCCCCGACGACCGCACGATGTACGTCGGCGACTCCGGCACGCGCCGAATCATGGCCCTCGACTACGACATCGAGAGCGGCGCCGTTTCGGGTTCACGCGCCTTCGCATGCGTCGCCGAGCCCGCGGCGCCCGACGGCTCCACCGTCGACGAGGAAGGATTCCTGTGGAGCGCGCAGTTCGACGGATGGCGCCTGGTGCGCTACGACCCGGAGGGCCGGGTGGATCGAGTGATCGATCTGCCGGTCCGCCAGCCGACGAGCTGCATCTTCGGCGGAGAGGACCTCGACATCCTCTACGTCACCACCGCCCGCTTCGAGCAGAGCGCGCGGGAGCTCGAGTCACAGCCGCTGGCGGGCGCGCTGCTCGCCCTCGACGTCGGAGTCGGGGGGCTGCCCGAACCCGCCTTCGCGGGCTGAGGCCCGGCGGGCGGGCGGACCACGCCGCTCCGCCATCCGCACTTTCCGGAGCCACGGCCGCGAAGCAAGGAACGTGTCATCGACAATGTCGGCATTGCCGGCTCACCCGCTTGTTTCGGCAACACATGCCGACATTTCCCCATTTCCTCGACACGTAGACACGATGTGTCGACGGGAACGACAGTTTTGGAAAACGTGTCGACAAGAGCGGAACACATCGACATGACCTTCCATCTCGGTCGTCCCCGCTCCGGGAGTGGGCGCCCGAGCACATCCGCTGCTCTGTGGGTTGACATCGTCCGAAATCGCCATAAAACTAGTTTTATGAATGAACACAGACATCTCCGACCCCCGGTTGCGTCCGTGCTGGCGGTGGAAGAAGCGGCGCAGGGCTTTGCGGCGGTCGGGTCGGAGCCGAGGCTCATGGTGCTGCGCATGCTCGTGCGCGCCGGCACCGAGGGCATGAGCGTCGGCGAGATCCAGGAGCGCATCGCCCTGCCGGCCTCGACCCTGGCCCATCATCTCCGCTTCCTCGCCGCGGGCGGACTCATTGAGCAGGAGCGCCGGGGCCGCGCGGTGATCAGTCGTGCCGCATACCGGCGGATCGAGTCGCTCGCCGCCTTCCTGCTGGACGAGTGCTGCACCGACGCCCGGCCCTCGCCGCAGGCCCGCGCGGCCCGCGCGGCGCTGAGGAGCGTCGAGGAGGTCGACTGACATGAGCGAGCTGGTGCTGCGAGGCATGAACGGGCTGCGGGCGAACCTCCGCGGACTCTTCTCCGTATGGGGGCTCATCGTCGCCATTCCTCTCGCGGTGGCCCTGCTCGACGAGCGGCGCCTCGAGGACATCCTCCGGATTGCCGCCGGAGCCTTCGGCGGGACCCTGCCCTACATCGCGGTGGCGGTCCTGCTCATCGCGGGACTCAAGGCGACGGGGGCCGAAACCCTCGTGGCGCGCGCCTTCGAGGGTCGCGAGACGCGCATGATCGTGCTCGCGGCCCTGTTCGGCGGACTCGCTCCCTTCTGCTCCTGCGAAGTGATCCCCTTCATCGCCGGACTGCTCGCCGCCGGCGTGCCGCTCTCCGCCATCATGGCCTTCTGGCTGTCTTCTCCCCTCATCGATCCGCCCACCGTGCTGATCACCGCCGGCGCCCTCGGATGGGACTTCGCGGTGGGCAAGGCGGTCGCCGCGGTGGGCCTGGGGCTGCTGGGAGGATTCGGGGTCCGGTTCCTGGTCTACGGCGGGGCCTTCGCCGCGCCGCTGCGAGAGGGCGCGGGAGGAGGCTGCGGCGGCTGCGCCGTCTCGGGCGGAGAAGCCGGCGTCGCGTGGCGCTTCTGGGAAGAGGGCCGCCGCATCGCGACTTTCCGATCCGAGGCGCTCTCGAACGCCCGATTCCTCGTCAAGTGGCTGGCGCTCGCCTACCTGCTGGAAGCGCTGCTGATCACCTACGTACCGGCGGAGGCGATCGCGGGGGTGGTCGGCGGCGAAGGGCTCTCCGCCGTCGTGGTCGGAGCGCTCGTCGGCGCTCCCGCCTACCTCAACGGCTACGCCGCTCCCGCCCTCGTCGCGGGCCTCGTGGAGCAGGGAATGAGCGCCGGCGCGGCGATGGCCTTCATGGTCGCGGGCGCGGTGAGCTGCATACCGGCGATGGTCGCGGTGTGGTCCCTCGTGCGGCGGGAAGTGTTCCTCGCCTACGTCGGCTTCGGAATCGCGGGCGCGATCGCCGCGGGGACGGTCTTCGGCATCCTCGCGGCCTGAGACCGCTCACTCGTTCCACGCGTCCCCGAGAAAGCGCAGCCAGTTCTCGCCGAGGACCTTCCGGATCCGGGATTCCTTCCACCCGCGGCGCACCATCGCCGCGCTGAGGTTGGGAAACTCCGCGATGGTGGACAGTCCTTCGGGCAGGCGCGGCACCCGGGGCTCGCCCGGCACCAGGAGGCGCCCGTGGCCCTTGTCGCGGCGCAGCCACTCGAAGAAGGCGCGGTCCTGGTCCTGGGTGAAGTCGGTCCCGATCCCGACCGCGTCCTCGCCGGCGACGTCGATCACGTGCTCGAAGACTTCGATGCACTGCGCCACCGTGGTCTCCTCTCCCCACGGCAGGAAGGGCGGATAGGTGGCGACCCCGACGAGCCCGCCCCGATCCGCCACCGCCCGCAGCTCGGCGTCGCTCTTGTTGCGGGGGTGGTCCTTCAGCCCCGAAGGGCAGCAGTGCGTGTAGGAGACCGGCTTCGCCGAGTGCCGCAGCGCGTCCGCGCTCGTCCTCGGACCGACGTGGGAGAGGTCCACGAGCACCCCGCAGCGGTTCATTTCGTCGATGACGTCGCGTCCGAAGTCCGAGAGCCCGCCGTCGCGCGACTCCCAGCACCCGCTTCCCACGAGATTCTGGGTGTTGTAGGTGAGCTGCATCACGCGCACGCCGAGGTCCCGGAACACTTCGACGAACTCGGCGCGGTCCTCGAGCGCGGAGGTGTTCTGCCAGCCGAGGATGATGCCGGTGCGCCCCGCGTCCTTCGCGCGCCGGATGTCGGCGCTGCGATGCACGGGAACGATGAGATCGTCGTGCTCCCGGAACCACCGCTTCCACTGCGCGACGTTCTCCATCGTGGCGCGAAACCCTTCCCACACCGAGCAGGTGCAGTTCGCCGCGCTCAGTCCGCCCGCGCGCATCTCCTCGAACACCGACCGGCTCCACTTCGAGATGATCAATCCATCGACGACGATGGCGTCCGAGTGCAGCGCGGCCGGGTCCATGAATTCGTCTCGCTTCGATGCCCTTGCGGGATCCGGGAAGTTAGCACGCGGCCTCCGGCCGCTCAGCGCCGCCGGGCTACGGCTCGGCGCTCGCGTGCAGTCCGCAGATGTGGCCCCAGGTGAGGCAGGGACCGAGCGTCGTTCCCGCGCCCACTCCCTTCGATCCGAAGGGGTTCGCCATCGCGTTCCCCGCCGCGTAGAGACCGGGAATTACCCTGCCCTCCCTGTCCAGCACCTGCCCGCGTTCGTTGGTGCGCGGGCCTCCCTTGGTGCCGAGAAAGCTCGGCTTGAAGGGCATCGCGTAGAAGGGCGGCCGCTCGATGGTCCCGAGCGTGGGGTTGGGGCCGTGCTCGGGGTCGACGAGGTGCTCCCGATCCCAGATCGACGCGCCGCGCCCGAATTCCGGGTCGACGCCGCTGCGCGCGAACTCGCTGAATCGCCGGGCCGTCGCGACCAGCGCCTCCGGGTCGAGATCGATCCGGCGCGCGAGGCCCTCGAGCGTGCGGTCCTCGTACCGGACCCCCGCAGGGCGCCGGGGCGGCAGGGCATGGGGATACTTCCTCGCGAACTGGCCGTCGTAGATGCGCCAGGCCGGCAGGTGCACGGGCAGGCCGGTGACGGCGTCGCGCTCCGCGAACGCGAGGCCGATGTTCATGGTCTTCTCGTTGACGAATCGACGCGCGTGCCGATTGACGATCATCGAGTGCGGCAGCATGAAGTCCCCGGACGGCGTGCCCTGGATGCGGCCCTCGTAGCGATAGGGAGTGGTGCCGATGACGAGCGCCTGGTCCATGTGATCCAGTCGGGCCCCCACCGCCGCCGCCATGCGATGCGCGTCTCCGGTGTTGGTGTCGGGGCTGCCGGTCCACTCCACCGGCCCGGGAAAGTGCTCCGACATCATCTCGGCGTTCCACTCGAATCCCCCCGAGGCGAGCACCACGCCCTTGCGGGCGAGGAGCCGCACCGAGCTGTCACCGCGTTCGACCTCCACGCCCTCGACCCGATCGCCCGCACGCATGAGCGCGCGCGCGGGCGCCGCATTCCAAAGCGTGCAGCCGGCGTCGATGCAGCCCTTGAGCAGCCCGACCACGAGCGCGCCGCCCATGGTCTGCCGGCCGGTGACGAGGCGCCACAGGAGCCTCGGTCCGAAGCGGAGCATCCACTTCCTCGGATGGGCGATGAAGCTCGAGTCGACCAGCTCCTCGTAGCAGAGCCGGTAGCGCAGCGTCGGCGCGCAGGGGCGCAGCCGTCCCGACCACTCCCCGAGCAGGCGTACCGAGAGCGGCGCGGCGGAGACGTTGCGCCCCCGCCTCTTGCCGCCCGGGAGCTCCGCGTAGGGGTCCGGCTCCCCGTTCGGCACGAAGCGCAGGGGCGAATGCGCTTCCAGGAAGCGGAGCATGCGCGGGGCGTGGTCGACGAAGGCCACCCACAACGCGTCCTCGGTGTTGTGCCACCCGGCGGGAGACGCGGCGCGGATGTACTCGAGCGCCTCCTCGCGCGAATCCTCCACGCCGATGCCGGCCTGGTGGTGGTGGCAGGGCGCCCACACGCATCCGCCGGACATGGCGGAGGTACCTCCGAGGTAGCCGGACTTCTCCAGCACGATGACCTCGGCGCCGTGGGCGCGGGCGGTGAGGGCCGCGCTCAGGCCCGCCGCCCCCGACCCGATCACGGCGACGTCGCACTCGTGGACTGCTCTCTTCTCGGGCACTGCGCCTTGGGTCGTTGGAGAGGCCTGCCGCGCCTCGTCGCGCGGGTCGGGACTCAGTTCGGCCGGGCGGCCTCGTGGATCGAGATGCGGTGCATGACGCGCCGCTGGCCGTAGTAGTCGTTCAGCGCGAAGTGGAGCACGCAGCGGTTGTCCCAGATGCCGAGGCAGTGCCGGCGCCACCGGTAGCGGCACGTGAACTCGGGGCGTTCCGCATGGCGCCAGAGGAACTCGAGCAGGGGCCGGCTCTCCTCCGGGCTCATGCCGAGGAAGCGGGAAGTGAAGGCCCGGTTGACGTAGAGGCTGCAGCGCCCCGACTCGGGGTGACGGCGCACCACCGGGTGATCGTGCTCGATGATCGCGGTGGTGGCGCGCGCGTGGGTGCTCGCCTCGAAGCTGCGATCTTCGGGGCGGGGAGCGTGGTCCCGCGCCACCGCCGGGAAGCGCGCCGCCTCGCCGCCATAGGGCATCGAGGAGCTGTGCACCGCGCGCAGACGCCGCAGCATCGCCTTCATGCCTTCCGAGAGGGTCTCGTAGGCGAGGTACTGGTTGGAGAAGAGCGTGTCGCCACCGTGGGTCGGCGCCTCCACGATGTGCACGACGCTTCCGAGATTGGGGCGCTCCCGGTAGGTGACGTCCGCGTGCCAGAAGCCGCCGAGATTGAGCGATCGGTCGCGCGGCTCCTTGACGATGCGGTAGACCTCGGGATGCCCTTCAAGGGCGGGCATGCGCAGCGGATAGATGAAGGGTTCCTCGTCGACCGACCCGAAGCGTGCGGCGATGTCGCGCTGCCGCTCCGGGCCGATGCGCTGGTCGGGGAAGAAGATCACGAGGTGATCGAGCAGCGCCTGGCGGATCACCGCGAAGCGCGACTCGTCGAGCGGCGCCCCGAGGTCGATACCGGAGACCTCCGCCCCGAGCGCGCCGGAGAGGGGCTCGATGCGGATGCCGTCGACCGGCTCCGTCCCGTCCACGCGATCCGCCCTCCATGATCCGCCCCCGGGCCCGCGATTGTAGTCGAATGCGCATCGGGTCGGAGCCCCGGCGGGGTCACGCCGGGCGCGTGTCCGAGCGTTCCGGCGCCGGAAGCGGCCCCCGGCGCGATGGTATATTCGGCCACGGACCGGAACTCAGGGCGAGGAGCGAATCATGGCGGCGACGATGCGGAACTTCAGGTACGACACCCAGGAGCTGTGGCGCAAGGATCGTGACCACAACATCCATCCCTGGACGGACTTCGCCACGTTCAAGGAAGAGGGCTCCCTCGTGGTGGCGGAGTCGGAGGGCTGCTACGTCTACGACTCGGAGGGCGCGCGCTATCTGGACGGGATCGGCGGCCTGTGGTGCGTCAACATCGGCTACGGGAACGAGGAGATGGCGCTGGCGATCGCCGAGCAGGCGCGCCGCATGACCTACTACTCGACCTTCGGGCACATCACCACGCCGCCGGCGGCCGAGCTTGCGGCCAAGCTCGCCGAGCTCGCGCCGGGAACGCTCAACCACGTGTTCTTCGGCACCGGCGGCTCGATGTCGAACGACACCGCGATCCGGATCATCCACTTCTACTTCAATCGCCTCGGAAAGAAGAACAAGAAGAAGATCATCGCCCGCACCGACGGCTACCACGGCAGCACCTACCTCGCGATGTCCATGACCGGCGTCGCCTTCGATCACCAGGGCTTCGACCTCGCGCCCGGCCTCGTCCGGCACATCCCCAACCCCAACCCCTATCGCCGGCCCGAGGGCATGTCGGTGGAGGCGTTCTGCGACGAGAAGGTCGCGGATCTCGAGAACGCGATCCTGGAGCTCGGGCCGGAGAACGTCGCCGCCTTCATCGCGGAGCCCATCATGGGCGCGGGCGGAGTCGTCGTGCCGCCGCCCGGGTACCACCGGCGCACCCGGGAAGTGTGCGACAGGTACGAAGTGCTCTACATCTCGGACGAGGTGGTGACCGGCTTCGGGCGCCTCGGGCACTTCTTCGCCTCCGAGCCCGTCTTCGACTTCGTGCCCGACGTCATCACCTGCGCCAAGGGCCTGAGCTCGGGCTACCTGCCGCTGTCGGCCACGATCCTCTCCGACGAGATCTACGACGTGATCAGCGTTCCCCAGGCCGAAGGCGCGTTGTTCACCCACGGGTTCACCTACTCGGGGCATCCGGTGTGCTGCGCGGCCGGCCTCAAGAACATCGAGATCATGGAGCGCGACGACATCTGCGGGCACGTGCTCGAGGTCGGCCCCTACCTGGAGGAGCAGCTCGCCACGCTCCGGGATCTGCCCATCGTCGGCGACGTGCGCGGCAAGCGCTTCATGATGTGCGTCGAGAACGTCGCCGACCGGGAGACCAGGGCCCTGCTTCCGGACGAGGCGGCGGTGGGCGCGCGAATCGCGGTCCACGCCCAGAAGCGCGGGGTCATCGTGCGCCCCATCGCTCACCTCAACGTGCTCTCGCCGCCGCTCACGATGACGAAACGGCAGGTCGACGAGCTGGTCGGGGTGCTGCGCGAGAGCATCGTCGCGACCATGGACGACCTGCGCAGCGAGGGGCTCTGGTCGGGCTGAGCGCCGCCCGGCCCGGCTCCTTCGGCCGCGGGCCGGGATCGCTTCGAAAGAGGATCCCGCGAGGGTCAGGGAAGACGGATGGGCAAGGCCGGGATTCGCCGGATCTTCGACGAGGACTACTACGAGCGCTTCTACCGCAACCCGCGCACTCGCGCCGAGTCGCCCGCGGATTCCGCGCGCCGGGCCGCGTTCGTCTCCAGCTACCTCACCTACCTCGGGCTGCCGGTCTCCCGGGTGCTCGACATCGGCTGCGGGCTCGGCCGCACCCTCGCGGGTCTGCAGTCCGCCTTCCCCGAAGCGCAGTGCACCGGGGTCGAGTTCAGCGAGTATCTCTGCGAAGAGAAGGGCTGGGTTCGGGGTTCGGTCGTCGACTTCCGGGCGCCCGAGCCCTTCGACCTCGTGGTCTGCAACGATGTCCTGCAGTACCTGGGACACGTCGATGCGCGCGCCGCCATCGACAACCTGGCCTCGCTGTGCGGCGGCGCGCTGTACTTCGGCGCGCTCACCCGGGAGGACTGGGAAGCGAACTGCGATCGGGCCCGCACCGACGGGGAGGTGTACCTGCGCAGCGCCGACTGGTACCGGCGACGCCTGCGCGGCGAGTTCAGCGCGATCGGCGGCGGCATGTACCTGCGCCGCCCCGAGCCGGTCACCGTGTGGAGCCTGGAAAGGCTCTGAGGGAAGGAACGCGGTCCCCGCGAGCCCGCTTCGCCGCTACTCCGGCGCTGCCCAGGGGTCGTAGGAGCCGACGTTCCAGACGTGCCCCTCCGGATCGCGGCAGGCGAAGAAGGCGCCTCCGTACTCGGGGTTCTCGAGCGGGGACACGATCTCGGCGCCGGCCGCCAGCGCTCTCCGGTGAACGGCCTGCGTGTCGTCCACCACGACGTAGGGGGACTGGGTGTTCGCGCCTCCAGGGCCCGGCACCTTCATCAACTTCCCGTGCGTGTCGTCGCGCTCGCTGCCGAGCATGATCATGCCGTCGCCGAGGGTGAGCTGCGCGTGCGCAATGCCGCCGTCGTCGCCCGGCACGACGAGGTGCTTCGAGAATCCGAGCACCCGGCACAGCCAGTCGATCGCGCTCGGCGCGTCGCGATAACGCATGGTCGGCATCACGGGCGACTTGCCAGATGTGGGCATGGGATTCGCTCCGGCTCCAGGCAGGGCGGGGCAGTGTATCGAATCCCGGCCGCCGGGCGGGTGACGAGGAGGGGGCAGGGGCTCCGAGGCTACCCGGCCGGACCGCGATCCAGATCGCGGAGCGTCTGGGTCGGGCTGATCGCCTCGGGGTCGGTGCGAAGCTCGATCAGGGCCGCCCTTCCCGCATCGATCGCTCGCTCGAAGGCGGCGGGAAAGTCCTCCGTTGTCGTCACCGTCTCCGCGTGCGCGCCATAGCTGCGGGCGAGTGCGGCGAAGTCCGGATTGTGGAGCTCCGAGGCGATGACGCGACCGGGGTAGTGCAGGGCCTGGTGCATGCGGATGCTTCCGTAGAGGGCGTTGTTGGCGACGATGACGATGATCGCGAGCCCGTACTGCATGGCGGTGGCGAGCTCCTGGCCGGTCATCTGAAAGCAGCCGTCTCCGGCGAAGCACACGACGCTGCGCCGGGGGTGGGCGAGCTTGGCCGCGATGGCGGCGGGGAGCCCGTAGCCCATGGAGCCGCTGGTGGGCGCGAGCTGGGAAGGGTAGGCGCGGTAGCGGTAGTAGCGCTGCACGAAGGCACTGTAGTTTCCGGCCCCGTTGGTGACGATGGCGTCTTCCGGCAGCACGTCGCGCAGGTGGCAGAGGACCGATTCCAGCTTCACCGCGCCCGGCGTCTCGGCCGGCTCCGTCCAGCGCTCGTAGTCGGCGCGCGCGGCCCGCGACCAGTCGCGCCAGGGCGTGGGGTCGATTCCGTCGATCTCCGGGAGACGCGCCGCGAATGAAGCCATGGATGCGGTGATCGCCAGGTCGGGCCGGTACACCCGTCCCGGCTCCTCGCTGCTGGCGTGGACCTGCACGAGGCGCTGGCGCGGGTTGGGCACTTCGACGAGGCGGTAGCCCCCGGTGGTGAAGGCGCCGAGGCGGGACCCGAGGACGAGCAGCAGGTCGCAGTCCCGCACCCTTTGCGCGAGGGCGGGGCTGAGGCCGAGGCCGAGGTCTCCGACGTAGCAGGAGCGGCGGTTGTCCACGTAGTCCTGGCGGCGCAACGCGGCCGCGACCGGCAGCGCGAGCCGCTCGGCGAAGGCCGCGACCCGCGCCGCCGTCTCCGGGCTCCAGCCCGGTCCGCCCACGACGACCAGCGGCCGGGTGCTCTGCCCGAGCATCCGCGCGACCCGGCGCAGGTCTTCCGCCGCGGCCTTGGGCGAGACTTCCGTCGCGGGACGGCAGTCCGCGACCGCGGCGCGGGCTGCGAGCATGTCCTCGGGCAACGCGAGGGCCACCGGCCCCGGCCGGCCCGCCTTCGCGACGTGCCAGGCGTGACTCAGGTACTCCGGGATGCGTTCGGTCCGCTCGATCTGCGCTACCCACTTGGTGAGCGGGCCGAGGAAGCGGCGGTAGTCGACTTCCTGGAACGCGCCGCGGTCGAGGGAGTCGCGCCCCACCTGGCCGATGAAGAGGATCATCGGCGTCGAGTCCTGGTGCGCGACGTGCAGGCCGGCACAGGCGTTGGCGGTGCCCGGCGCCCGGGTGACGAAGCACACTCCGGGGCGCCCGGTCAGCTTGCCGTGGGCTTCCGCCATCATCGCCGCCGCGCCCTCGTGCCGGCTCACGACGGTGCGGATCGACGGATGCTCGAAGAGGCCGTCCAGGGCCGCGAGGTAGCTCTCGCCCGGCACGCAGAAGACGGTGTCGCAGCCCTGGATGGCGAGCTGGTCGACGAGGATTCGCCCGCCGTGGCGAAGTTCCGGCATGACCAAATTCTCCCCGATGACCCTCATCCGATCCTGCCCGGCAGCTTCGCACAGCGCCGGGGTCAGGGGTAGGGACCCGCGGCTTCGAGGCCCGGGCGGCGCGGGGCGGGAAGCTCCCGGCGGCGAGGCGCCGCGCTGCAGGATCGCCGGCGACGGGGAAGGCGAGCGCGGCGCAGCGGGACGCGGTCACGGGCTCCCGGACTGGTAAATTCCGCCCGGATCGCGAAAGCTGTCGCGCGCGATTCGCACGGACCCGAGGAGTAGAAGCAGCCATGGTCGCCCGCCGAGACAAGGTCATCATCACCTGCGCCGTTACCGGCTCCATCCACACCCCGACCATGTCGCCCCACCTTCCGTTGACGCCCAACGAGATTGCGGAGGACTCGATCCGCGCCTACGAGGCGGGCGCGTCGATCATCCACCTGCACGCCCGCGACCCCGAGGACGGGCGGCCCACCCCGTCCGCCGACGTCTTCATGCAGTTCCTGCCCCGCATCAAGCAATCGACCAACGCGGTCGTCAACGTCACCACCGGCGGCGGGCACGGCATGACCCTGGCCGAGCGCCTGGAGGGCGCGCTGCGCGCCCGGCCGGAGATGTGCTCGCTCAACATGGGCTCGATGAACTTCGGGCTCTACCCGATGCTGAGCCGCTACCCGGAGTTCAAGTACGAGTGGGAACGCGCCCACCTCGAGAACAGCCGGGACTTCATCTTCCGCAACACCTTCAAGGACATCGAGTACGTGCTGAAGGAGCTGGGGGAAGGCTGCGGCACACGCTTCGAGTTCGAGTGCTACGACGTCGGGCACCTGTACAACCTCGCGCACTTCCTCGATCGCGGGCTCGTGCAGCCGCCCCTCTTCGTGCAGACCATCTTCGGAATCCTCGGCGGGATCGGCGCCGACCACGAGAACCTGATGCACATGAAGCGGATCGCGGACCGGCTCTTCGGGAGCGACTACCAGTGGAGCGTGCTCGCGGCGGGCCGCCACCAGCTCAGCTTCGTCAGCATGGCGGCGATGATGGGAGGAAACATCCGGGTCGGGCTCGAGGACAGCCTCTATGCGGGAAAGGGCCGGCTCGCCACGTCCAACGCGGAGCAGGTCTCCATCGTGCGCTCCATCGTCGAGAACCTGTCGATGGAGGTGGCGAGCGCGGACGAGGCCCGCGAGATGCTCGCGCTCAAGGGCGGAGACCAGGTCGCCTTCTGAGGGCCGCCGGCGGGAGGGGGACGAGCGATGTTGAGACTGGAAACGCAGGACGGCATCAGCGTGCTGCGCATGGAGCACGGCAAGGCGAACGCGCAGGACCTAGAGCTCTGCCGCGCGCTCGCCGAACGCATGGCCGAGATCGAAGGGCTGCCGAGCCGGGCGGTGGTCATCACCGGCCACGGACGCTTCTTCTCCGGCGGCGTCGATCTCAGGCGCGTCGTCTCGGGAGGGGTGGACTACCTGCGAGAGTTCATGCCGGCTCTGGTGCGCTGCTTCGAATCCGTGTTCTTCCACCCCAAGCCGGTGGTGACCGCGGTCAACGGACACGCGATCGCCGGGGGCTGCATCCTCGCCTGCTGCGGCGACCGGCGCCTGATGAGCGACGACGAGCGGGCCGGGATCGGAGTGCCCGAGCTCTACGTCGGGGTGCCCTTTCCCGCCGCCGCCCTCGAGATCCTGCGCTTCTCCTGCCCTTCGGCGCACCTGCAGAAGCTCATCTGCAGCGGGCGGAGCCTGCGTCCCGGCGCGGCGCTCGAGGCCGGCCTCGTGGACACCCTCGCCGCCTCCGATGCGCTCGAGAGCGAGGCGCTCGCGGTCGCCCGGACCCTGGCCGAAGTGCGACCCGAGGTGTTCGCGACCACCAAGCGGCAGCTCCGTGGCCCCGTCCGGGAGCGCATCAGGGAGAACGACGCCTTGAACGGCGCCGCGGTCGAGCGCCTCTGGACCTCGCCCGCGACGGTGGCCGCGATCGAGAGCTTCGTCGCGAAGACCCTGAAGTAGGAGATCCGCGCCGGCCGCGCTCAGCGACCGGGCAGGACCGGGGCGTGCTCCTCGAGGAAGTCCTCGAATGCCGCCACGAGGTCGTCGTGATCCTCGCTCGTGAGCGGCAGGGAGAGGCTCATGAAGCCCCGACGGGAAAGGTAGAAGCCCCTGAGGTTCATCTCGAGCTGGAAGAGCTTGCGCGCCTCCGGAGGGGTGGCCTCGGTATCGGCGGGACGGCGGATCTCTTCGGACTGGAAGTGCAGGCAGATCATCGATCCCAGTCCCATCGCGCGCATCGCCACCCCGTGCCGGTCGGCCGCGTCCTGGAGGCGCTCGCGCAGCCGGTCGCCGGAATCGTTGAGGCGAATCGTGGCCTCGGGCGTGAGCACCTTCGTGAGCCCCGCGAGCCCCGCCGCCATGGTCAGCACGTTGTTGTTGAAGGTGCCCGAGTGGGTGAGGGAGTCCGGAGCCCTCGGGTCCAGGCGGGCCATGAGGTCCCGGCGTCCTCCGAAGGCCCCGAAGCTCGCTCCGCCGCCGAGGTACTTGCCGAAGGCGACGAGGTCGGGGGTGACTCCGCTGCGCTCCTGCATGCCGCCGGGGGCGAGCCGCGAGGTCATCACCTCGTCGAAGATGAGGAAGGCGCCCTGCCTGCGTGTCTCTTCGCGCAGTGCCGCCAGGAACTCGGGCTCCGCGGGGATGCAGCCCCCGCCCCCCATCATCGGCTCGAGGATCACCGCCGCGAGGTCCCGGCCGTGTTCCGTGATGGCGCGCCGGGCGGCGTCGGGGTCGTTGTAGTCGACGAGGACCACTTCCTGCGAGGCGTTCATGGGCGAGGTGCCCCGGCCGGGGAAGGCGAGCAGCCCTCCGTGGTAGCCGCCGTGAAATCCGAGGATCAGCCGCCTGTCCGTCGATGCGCGCGCGAGCGACACGCACATCATGTTGGCCTCGGTGCCGGAGTTGCAGAAGCGCACGAGCTCCACCGCGGGAAAGCGGGCGCACATCAGCTCCGCGAGCCGGGCCTCGTAGGGGTTCGGTCCGCCGAGCACCAGCCCGTCCTCGAGCGCGGCGGTGATGGCGGAGACGATCGCCGGTTCCGAGTGGCCGTAGAGGCCGGCGGTGTACTCGCCGAGGAAGTCGCGGTAGCGGTGCCCGTCGAGATCGGTGACCCGCGCCCCTTCGCCGTTGACCAGGGTGACCGGGAAGGGATCGTAGTGGAGCACGGTGCGGGTGTTGGCTCCCGGCATGGAGCGAAGCGCGCGCTCGTAGCGCGTCCTGCTCTTGGGGTGGGCGGCGCTGTAGCGCGCCTCCACGTCCGCCACCGCATCCTCAAGCGTGCGGTTTCTTGCCGTCGTCTCGTTCATGGTCGCGCTCCCGTGCTTCGTTTCCGGTTCCCGTCCCGCTCCGTCACGCCGTCCCGGGGTGCGGCGCGGCGCCCGCGCCTCCGCTCACCCGGCTCTTCGGGTCGTACACCGGCACGTAGAGCGCGGCGAGCGGCGGCCTGCCCGCGATGATGTCCGCCGCCTTCTCTCCGATCATGATCGTCGCGGAGTTCGTGTTCGCCGTGACCACCCTGGGCATGATGGAGGCATCGACGACCCGCAGCCCCTCCACGGAGTGCACGCGCAGCGCGCCGTCGACGACCGTGTCGTTACCGGTGCCCATGGTGCAGGTGCTGGTGGGGTGGTACTCGGTCTCGCCGGTGGCGCGGGCCCACGCGAGGACGTCCTCGTCGCTGGTCACGTCGGCGCCCGGACTGATTTCGCCGTCGTCGTAGGGTTCGAACGCCTTCTGCGCGAGGATCTCCCGGGTGAGGCTCAAGGCCTCGATCACCTCGCGCCGGTCGGACTCGGTCTGCAGGTAGTTGAACACGATCGACGGGGCGCGGCGGGGGTCCGCGGACGCGAGCTTCACCCGGCCGCGGCTCGTCGGCCGCATCAGGTCCATGTGGGCCTGGTAGCCGTGCCCCGGGTAGGACTTGCTGCCGTCGTAGCTGGCCGCCGCCGCCATGAATCCCGACTGCAGGTTGGGGTAGGGCACCCGGTCGTTGCTGCGAATGTAGCCGGCCACCTCGAACAGGTTGCTCGAAGCGACGCCCTTCCTGGTCAGGAGCCAGCGCATGCCCGCGGCCAGGCGCCCCAGCCCCCGGGTGGAGGGATAGACGCTCACCGGCTGCCGGCACTTCACCTGCACCCGCAGGTCGAGATGGTCCTGGAGGTTCCGGCCGACTCCGGGCAGGTGCTGAACGAGCGGAACGTCGTGCTCGCGCAGGTGGTCGGCGTCCCCCACTCCCGAGAGCAGCAGAAGCTGCGGGGAGTTGATGGCGCCCCCGCAGAGGATCACCTCCCGCTCCGCGAATACCCGGCGGGTCTCTCCCCGGCGCGAGTACTCGACGCCCACCGCGCGCCGGCCGTCGAAGAGGATCCGATGGGTGAGCGCTTCGACCCGCACCTCGAGGTTGTCGCGCCGCATCGCGGGCCGCAGGTAGGCGCTCGCCGTGCTCCAGCGCTCGCCCCGGTGGATGGTCCGGTCCGTGACCCCGAAGCCCTCGTGCTGGTAGCCGTTGTTGTCCTCGCTGTACGGGTAGCCGGCCTGCAGCGCGGCTTCGAGGAAGGCCCGGTCCAGCTCCCGGTCCGGTCTGGCGACGGTGACGTGCAGGGGGCCGTCGTTCCCGCGGTAGTCGTCGCCGCCCCGGTCGTAGTTCTCGTACTTCTTGAAGTAGGGCAGGCAGTGCGCGTAGGACCACTCGGGCAGGTCGTTGCCGGCCCACCCGTCGAAGTCCAGGGGGTGGCCGCGTATGAACATCATCCCGTTGATGGCCGAGGAGCCGCCGAGCGCCCTGCCGCGCGGACAGTAGACCCGGCGCCCGTCCATGTAGGGCTCCGGGTCCGTCCAGTAGTACCAGTTGTAGCGGTCGTCGTGCAGCGCGTAGTCGAGCGCGGCCGGTATGCGGGACATGAGCGGCCGGTGCGCGCGGCCCGCTTCGAGCATGAGCACGGTGGTATCCGCGGATTCGGTGAGGCGCGAGGCGATGACACAGCCGGCCGAACCGGCGCCTATGACGATGTAGTCGTGGCTCTCGTTCATGAGCTGGCTACCTTTGCACGGTGCTTATGATCGATTGCAAATCAAGCGCCTGGACTTCGCCGTGGTCTGGTCTGGGTCGCGTGTACCGGTCAGGTTCACTGTGCAAGGGTACCGGGTGCCCCCCGCGGCCGCTCCCGGGCCGCGGTCGGGCCGCGCTATCGCCGCGCGGTTGCCCTTCCGCCCGCGCTGCCCTTAGCATGCCTCCGCGCACCGGCCCGGCGGGCGGCGCCGCGATCTTGTGCCGGCCCGGCCATGGAAAGCAATCGGCCGGAATCCCTCTCGGATCGATGCCGGGGAGTGCGCGGCCGGACGGACCGGACCCCCACGAGAGGATCGGGAGCCTTGGCGAAGCGACGTCGGTCTCGTCTCACAGCGCAGTGCGCGCATCCGCTCGCCGGTCGCGGCGGCAGCGGGCGCGGCGGGTGACGATGCGCTCACGCGCTCTCTCGACCACGCCCGCCGGGTAGCCGCGTGCCGGCGACCTCGAAAGAGCGCTACCAGTGGGGCGCCCTCATCGCCGCGCTCACGCTGCTGCTGGTGCTGTCGAAGCTCGAGGTGCTCGCGCTTCATGCCTTTCCCGAGGCGCTGTCCAAGGGCTTCACCTTCGCGGAGTGGGTGAACGCGGTGGAGGACTGGCTGCGGGAGCACTACCGGTGGCTCACCCGCGGCATCTCCGAAGGGCTCGCGGTCGCGCTCAAGGCGGCGGAGCGCTTCCTGCTGGGCCTGCCCTGGGTGGTGGTCACGCTCGGCATCGCATTGCTCGCGCTTCGCTTCGGCGGCCTGCGCCTCGCGCTCTTCAGCGTGGTGGCGGTGCTCTTCTGGGGCGTCGTGGACATGTGGAAGCCCGCGATGGAGACGCTGGGCCTCATTGGAATCTCGGTGTTCATCTCGGTGGTGATCGGGGTGCTGGTGGGGGTGGCGTGCTCCCAGAGCAACCTGATGTGGTCCATCGTGCGCCCGGTGCTCGACACCATGCAGACGATGCCCACCTTCGTGTATCTCATCCCCGCCATCTTCTTCTTCGGGATCGGCGACCCTCCGGCGGTCGCCGCAACCGTGATCTACGCCCTTCCCCCGGCGGTGCGCCTCACCAACCTCGGCATCCGGCAGGTCTCCGTCGAGACGGTGGAAGCGGCGCGCGCCTTCGGTTCCACCACCGTGCAGACCCTGCTCAAGGTGCAGCTTCCTCTCGCCATGCCCTCGATCATGATGGGCGTCAATCAGACCGTGATGATGGGCCTCGGCATGGTCGTGATCGCGACCTTCATCGGCGCCGGGGGGCTCGGCTACGAGGTGTGGGGGGCGCTGCGGCGCATCAAGGTGGGATGGGCGCTGGAAGGCGGCCTGTGCATCGTCTTCATGGCGATCCTGTTCGACCGCCTCGGCTACGCGATCAGCCAGGCGCGCGAAGGCCGGGCGGCGTCGCGCTTCCGCCTGCTCCCGGAACGATGGGAGCATCAGCCCCTGGCGCGGGGAGTCGAGCACGCCATCGGGGTCGTCTACGCGCTGTGCGCCGCGCTTTCCCGCGGCCTCACGCTGGTCGTGGCGAGCGCGGCGGAGCGCGTCGCCCGCCTCGTCGCCGGCGACGACGGCGCGCGCGGTCTCCGGGAGCTCGTCACCCGTCACGCATTCCTTCTGACCAGCCTGGTTCTCCTCGTCGCGCTCGTCGTCATCGACCGGTACCTGCTGAGCTTCGGCGCGTTTCCCGAGGCCTGGGAGTACTCCATGCGCAAGCCGGTGGACCGGGCGCTGAACGAGCTGAAGGTCAACGAAGGCTTCTACGCGTTCACCACCTTCATCCGTGCGGCGGTGTTCCTCTGGATCCTGGACCCCCTGGCGGACCTGCTGGCCTGGCTGCCGTGGTGGTACTTCACGGGGATCGTCGCCCTGGTGGCGTGGATCTCGGCGGGCCGCACGGTGGCGCTGGTGTCGATCGCCTGCCTGCTCTTCATCGGAGCCGTCGACCTCTGGTCGGTGTCGATGTTCACGCTGGCCACCATCCTCGCCTCGGTGCTCATCTGTATGCTCATCGGGCTGCCGATCGGCATACTCGCCGCGTGCAGCGACTGGGTGGAATCGATCGTGCGTCCGATCCTCGACGCCATGCAGACCCTGCCTCCCTTCGTCTACCTCGTGCCGGTGCTGATGTTCTTCGGCGGCAACGTGGTCTCCGCCGTCATCGCGACCGTGATCTACGCGGTGCCTCCGCTGATTCGACTGACGAATCTCGGCATCCGCGAGGTCTCCGCGCAGTCCATCGAGGCCGCGAGCTCCTTCGGATCCACCTTCATGCAGACGATGACCAAGGTGAAGCTGCCGCTGGCCCTGCCTTCCATCATGATGGGAGTGAACCAGGCGGTCATATTCGCGGTGGCGATGACGGTCATCACCCCGCTCATCGGGGGCGCGGGACTCGGCCAGGAGGTGTTCACCGCGCTGTCCGTCATCGATACCGGCAAGGGGTTCGAGGCGGGCCTCGCCATCGTGTTCATCGCCGTCGTCCTGGATCGCATCACGCAGGCGTGGAGCCGAAGGCGCCAACAGGCGCTCGGTCTCGAGTCCTGACACGACGCCGCCCGATTCGCTACCCTCGCGCCTGCTCGCGGCGCTTTCCTATTCTGTCTTGGTTCCTGTCCGCCGCGTTTCGGCGCCATTGTTGCCAGAGGAGGTCTTGCACATGAACTGCAGCACACTGATCCGCCGTTTGGGTCTCGCCACCGCCGCTCTCGCGCTGTCTCTCTTCGCGGGATCCGGCGTGGCCGATTCCAAGGGTCTCATCAAGTTTCACGAGGCCGATTGGACCGGCAATCTCATAAACGGAAAGATCGTGGAGATCCTTCTGACGGAGCACCTGGACTACGAGGTCGAGTACGTGTTCCTGCCCGCCGGTCCGGCTGCGTGGGAGGCGATAGTCGCCGGGGACATCGACGTCGCCTTCGAGTTCTGGCCCACCTACAGCCCGGAACGCCACCAGTACATCGCGGAGTACGGAGGAGACGGGTCCGTGGAGTACTTCGGGGAGACCGGTCTCGTCGGCAAGAGCGGGTGGTACGTGCCGCGCTACATGCTCGAGGGAGACGAGAGCCGCGGCATCGAGGCGACGGCTCCGGACCTCGAGAGCTGGGAGCAGCTCAACAAGTACAAGGACCTCTTCGCGACGCCGGAAACTGCCCCGAAGGGACGTCTCCTCGCGTGCCCGATTCCCGCCTGGCAGGCCGGCGACGAGCTGAGGGTGGAGAAGCTGGGGCTCGACTTCCATCCCGTGGTGCTCGGCACCGAGGTTGCGCAGTTCGCCGAGCTGGAGGCCGCCTACACGCGTGGCGAGCCCCTGCTGGTGTACATGTGGGAGCCGCACTGGACCCACGCCCTGTACGACCTGGTGAAGCTCCGGCTGCCCGAGTACACGGACGAGTGCTTCGACGCGGAGGCGGGCTGGGTGCAGCCCTGCGACTGGCCGGACGAGCTGCCCTACAACTTCGGCAGCGCGACTCTCAAGGACCGCCACCCCGACGTCCACACGGTGGTCCGGAGCTTCAGCATTGACAACGAGCAGCAGACGGCCATGGTCTACGAAGTGGATGTCAACGAACGGGATGTCGAAGAGGTGGTGCGCGAGTGGATGGCCGCCAACGAGGACGTGTGGCGGGCGTGGCTGCCGATGTAGCGTCGCGGGGTACGTGACGCGGGCGCCGGTGCGCGACAGGTGGCCGGCGCGGGATCGAGCGTGAAGGAAGCGGCCGTGCAGGAGGGCTCCGGCACGGCGCACCCGGAACGGGGGAGATCCAGTAATCGGCTCCGGGCCTGATGCGCCGCTTCCTCGTCGCACGCTCGACAACGAGGGAGGGGGCTTCGGCCGCCCATCCTTCGAGCCGGCGACCTACGCGGTGCAGGCTCCCGGCCTACGGCCGAAGGGCCGGGCTTCGGTCCGGGGCGGCTATACTGGGGCCGGGATCCTCGCTGTGGGACGAGACGCGCAAGTGACCGCGATGACGGTAGAGAGCAATGCGAATCGCCGGCGCTGGGCGCCGGAGTGGATCGCCGTGCTCACCCTCGCGGTGGCGATCGTCGCTCTGGGGGGCAGTCTCTTCACCTCCCTGAACGCGATGGAAACGCGCCTCCGGGGCGACCTGCAGGAACTGAGTGAGGCCATGCGGGCGATGGAGGAGGGCCTCCGCGAGGACATGAGGTCGTCGGAGGCGCGCGTCCGCGAGGACATGAAGTCGTCGGAGACGCGCGTCCGAGAGGACATGAAGCTCATGGAGGACCGCCTCCGCGAGGATATGCGGGAGGTCCGCGCCGATCTCGGCACCGTGCGGGAACGGGTGGCGCGCCTGGAAGCTCGCTTCGACGAAGAGTTTCCGCGCCGCACCCACTCCGCGCTGGATCTGCTATAGCGCGGTCGCCCCTCCGTCCACGGGCAGGGCCACGCCGTGGATGTGCCGGGCACGCTCCGAGGCGAGGAACACGACCGCGTCGGCGATGTCCGCCGCGCTCGCGAGGCGCCGGTTCGGCGCATCCGCGGCCCAGATTCGCCGCCCTTCGTCGGCGCTCATGCCGAGTTGCTCCGCTTCCCCGACGAGCATCGGGGTGTCCACCCCGCCGGGACATACCGCGTTCACGCGAATGTGCTCCCGGGCATGGTCGCCCGCCATCGCCCGGGTGAGCGCGATGACCGCGCCCTTCGACGCGCAGTACGCGGCCACTCCCTCGCCTGCCACGATGCCCCAGGTCGACGCGACGTTGACGATCACCCCTCCGCCCCGAGGCGCCATCTCGCGCACCGCGGCACGGCAGAGGTAGAACACCGCGCTCAGGTTGACGGCGATGGTCTCTTCCCACTGAGCGTCGCTCGTCTCCGGCACGTTGCGGTGATGGACGACTCCCGCGCTGTTGACGAGCACGTCGAGACCTCCGAAACGCGCCACGCACTCCGAGACCAGGCTCTCCGCCGCGGCGCCGGCGCTGAGGTCACCGCGCACGAAGGCCGCGTCGCCCCCGGCCAGCTCCTCCACCAGCGCTTCACCCCGCTCGGCGTTGCGGCCGGTGAGCATGAGCTTCGCGCCTTCGCGGGCGAATGCACGGGCGCACTCCGCGCCGATCCCCGACGTGGCCCCGGTAATCAACGCGCTCTTGCCTTCGAGTTCCACCCTGGCCGCTCCCTTTCCTCGCAGCGCGGGGAGTGTACTGAACGCGCGGCTGCCCAAGAAGGCAACGTGGTGCGAGGCGGGCCGGGCGGCCCGGAGCGTTCAGGGTTCGCCCCGGGCCTCGCTGATGATGAGGTCGAGGATCTCCTGGCTGGTGATCACGCCCACGAACCTCTCGGACTCGGGCTCCAACACCGGCAGCGCGCTGAGCGACTTCTCCGTCATTCGCTGCAGCACGTCTTCCACCGGCTCCTCGGGCCGCGCCACCGGGGGATTGCGACGCACGATCCTGCTCAGCCGGGTCGTGCCCCACGACTCCTTGGGCACGTAGCGCAGCATGCCGAGCGACACGATGCCGGCGAGCCGGCCCTTGTCCGCAATCACGTAGTCCTGCTGGTGGGGCACTATCCACCGGTCGGCGAAGGCGCGGACCGACAGCGAGGGGTCGGGGTAGCTACGCCTGCGATCGAGGATGTCGTCGACACTGATGTCG
Organism: Gammaproteobacteria bacterium; assembly: GCA_022824305.1. Lineage (GTDB taxonomy): Bacteria > Pseudomonadota > Gammaproteobacteria > HK1 > HK1 > JAJEAD01. Next base: position 89,119 of record JAJEAD010000079.1, read on the forward strand.
GTGAGGGCGAATCGGGCCAGGGAAGGGGGGAGAGGATCCGGCACGTCTCGCGACGCCGATGCGCGGGCCCGGCGGATGACCAGGTTGATCGCCGGGGGAGTCAGCAGGATGTAGCCGAACATGATCAGCACGAGAAGGGAGAAGAGATCCCGGCCGATGACGCCGGTCTCCAGCAGCACGAGGAGCAGGGCCACTTCCGCGACGCCCTTCGCCATCAGCCCCGTCGCCAGCGCGAAGGGCGTGTCCAGGCGGGCCACGAGGGCGCCGATGAGGGCGCCCGCGAACTTTCCGACGAGCGGAACGACAACCAGAGCCGCGATCGTCAGGGCCGGGAGCTCCGTGAACGACAGGCTCATGTGCAGCCCGGCGGCGGCGAAGAAGAGGGGCACGAAGAGCCCCTCGGCGGCGCTCCGCATGCCGGGGGCGATGTCCCGGCGCACCTGGTGGGGCATCCCGGACAGGGCCGCCCCGAAGAGCAGCGCGCCCAGCGAGCCGTGGAGCCCCATCTTCTCGGCGCCGACGACGGTGAGGAAGAGTCCGCCCAGGACCAGCCCGAAGGAGAGCTGCGGCACGTACAGCAATCGCTGCAGCAGCATGATTGCCGGGGGGATCACGCGGCTCGCGAGTATCCAGGTCACCACGGTGAAGCCGGCAATCTGGGCGAGGAGCACGAGCACTCCGCTCCATCCGGTCCGCTCCGAGTGGTCGCCGATCGCGAAACCCACGAGCAGCAGCGCCAGCAGCTCGGCGATGAGGGCGGTGGTGAATATCCTGATTCCGATCGGTTCCCGGAGATGCCCCTCGTCGACGAGCACCTTGGCCGCGAGGCCGAGGCTGGTCAGCGAGAGGATGCCGGCGAGCGCGATGGATTCGGTCAGGCGGAGGCCCAGTCCGAAGTCGTGGACGACGTCGGAAGTGACGGCCATCGCGGCGAGGATCGGGATGAGAATGGACAGGGTGGCGGCGACGAAGTAGCGCCCGCGAACCGCGGCCATGAATCCGGATATGTCGAGCTCGTCCAGGCCGATGAGAAAGAACAGGAGAAAGATCCCGATCCCCAGGAGAATCTGGATCTCGCCGGTCGGCTGAATGATCTGGGCGACCGGTCCCAGCAGGATCCCCGTCGCCGTGTACGCGACGATGGCGTTCACCCGGAATCGCCGCAGCGCCCCCTCGACCAGCTTGGCGACCACTATCAGCAAGCCGATCGACAGGAGGGCGTCTTCAATCATGACCGGAATCCGGTTCTCTTCGCGGGCTTCGTGTTCTACAGGAAGGTGAGGAAGGGCAGCAGGCTATCGCTCAGCCTCACCAGGGAGCTGAACACGGGCACCCCGGCAACCGCGAGCAGGATGAGCGCGATCAGCGCCCAGCTTCCCCAGCGCCGGTTGAGCTCGCGGTAGCGCGCGGCCAGGCCCGGGGGCAGCAGCCACTGCATGATGTAGTGACCGTCGAGGGGCCCGATGGGCATGAGGTTGAAGAGCATCAGGAGAAGGTTGATGCGCGCGAGGTAGAGGCAGAAGACCTGCACGGAAGGGTCCTGCAGGAGCGCGAGGTCGTTCGCCAGTCCGTAGACGAGGAAGTTCACGCAGAGCGCCGCCAGCACCAGGTTCGCGAAGGGTCCGGCGAAGGCCACCGCGGCGGCGGCTCCGGCGTGGCGGAGGCGCGCGGGGTTGACCGGCACCGGCCGGGCGTACCCGAAGCCGACCGCGACCACCATCAGCAGGCCCATCGGGTCGATGTGGGCGAGCGGGTTCAGCGTCAGCCGCCCGTGGCGTTCGGCCGTGTCGTCGCCCAGCATCTTGGCGCAGGCGGCATGCCCGAACTCGTGGAAGGTGAGGGACAGCACGATGGCGGCGAGCAGCATCGCGAAGAGCCCGAAGTGCCCTTGGGTGAGCAGATCGATCATGTCGAGTCGCTCGCCGGGCCTTCAGACCCGCCGGGATTCCGGCACCACCCCGTCTCGCACGAGCGCATCGATCTCCTCCGGCGAGTAGCCGTGCTCGGAGAGGATATCCCGTGCGTGCGCGCCGAAGGAGGGCGGAGTTCGGCGGACTTCGCCCGGCGTGCGCGACAGCTTGATCGGGATTCCGCTGCCCCGGTACCAGTCGAGCTCGACGGCCATCTCCCGCGTCGCGGTATGGGGATGCGACATGACCTCGCGGGTGTCCATCACCGGCCCGGCGGGGAGCCCCGCCTTCAGCAGGCGTTCGCACAGGGCGAAGCCGTCGACCTCGGCGAGCGCCTCTTCCAGCGCCTCGCGCAGCGCCTCCGGGTGAGCGAGCCGGTCGCGGTTGTCCCGGAAGCGCGGGTCCTGCGCCAGTCCGGGCACGCCGATCTCGGAGCACAGGCGCGAGAAGGTCCGGTTGTTGCCGGCGGCAACGAAGATCTCGGTGGTGCGGGTCCTGAACTTGTCGTAGGGGCTCAGGTTCGGGTGGGCGTTGCCCGTCAGTCCCGGCACTCTGCCGCTCAGGTAGTAGTTGGCGACATGCGGGTGCATGAGCGCAATCGCGCTGTCGTAAAGCGTCATGTCGAGATACTGGCCGAGACCGGAGCGCTGGCGCTCGATCACCGCCATCAGGATGCCGAGCGCGGTGTAGAGCCCGGTGCCCATGTCCACCATCGCGATCCCGAGCCGGGTGGGCCCGCTCTCCCGCGTCCCGTTCACGCTGAACATGCCCGCCATCGCCTGGACGACCGCGTCGTAGCCGGGGAACCCCCCGTAGGCGCCCTCCGATCCGAACCCGCTGATGCGCGCGTGGATGAGCGTGGGGTAGCGTTGCTGCAACACGTCGCGGTAGCCGAGCCCCCACTTCTCCATGGTGCCGGGCCGGTAGTTCTCGAGCAGCACGTCGGCCCCCTCGAGCAGGCGCAGCAGCACTGCCCGCCCTTCCTCCCGGCCGAGGTCGAGCGCCATCGCCCGCTTGTTGCGGTTGACGCCGATGTAGTAGGAGGCATCCCCCTCGTGGAAGGGTGGGCCCCAGTCGCGGGTCTCGTCTCCGTGCGGGGGCTCGACCTTCAGGATGGCGGCGCCGTGGTCGCCGAGGATCTGGGTGCAGTAGGGCCCGCCGAGCACGCGACTGAGATCGACGACCTTGAGCCCGGCCAGCGCGCCGAAGGGGGAGCCGGAACTCACCGGCCGCACGCGCGTTCCCGCCACGCGAGTCCGGCCCGCGTGCCTTCCCTCGGGTTGTACTCGCAGCCGACGTAGCCCCGGTAGCCGAGCGAATCCATGAGGCGGAACAGATAGGGGTAGTGCACCTCCCCGACATCGGGCTCGTGGCGCTCCGGCACTCCGGCGATCTGCACGTGACGCGTGATCGGCATGAGATCCCGTACTCGCATCGCGAGATCGCCTTCCGTGATCTGGCAGTGGTAGAGGTCGAGGAGGAGGCCGAGGCCCGCGCTTCCCACCTCTTCGATGACGCCGGCCGCTTCGCTCGTGGTGCGCAGAAAGTACCCCGGCATGTCCCGTGCGTTGATCGCCTCGATGACCACGCAGCGGCCCTCGGCGGCGACGCGCTCGGCCGCGAAGCGAAGGTTGGCGACGTAGGCGCGCCGGGCGCCGGCCGGATCGGCGTCGCCCGGCTTTCCCGCCATCGCGTGCAGGCAGGGGCAGTCGAGCGCCCGGGCGTAGGAGAGCGCCCGCTCGAAGGCCTCCCTGAACTCGTCCTCGCGCCCGGGCAGGGCGGCGAGACCCTGGTCGCCGGCCTCGACGTCGCCGGTCGGCAGGTTGATCAGGGCCTGGCGCAACCCGTGGCGCTCGAGCGCTTCGGCGAGCTGCTCCGCCGGGTAGGGGTAGGGATCCCAGTACTCCACCGCCTCGAAGCCCGCCTCGCGGGCCGCCGCGAAGCGTTCGAGGAAGGGGTGCTCGGGGAAGAGCATGGAAAGGTGGGCGGAGAATCTGGGCACGACGGGCTCCGGGTGGACGAGTCAGGAAGGGAAGGGCCTGATCATGAGGATCAGTTTCGGGAGCAGGGTGAGGGAGGCCAGCAGCGCCACCAGCATCGCCAGCCCGGTCAGCACTCCGAAGTAGATGGTGGGGAGGAAGTTCGACAGCACGAGGATGGAGAATCCGAAGATGACGGTGCACGAGGTGTAGAACACGGCCCGGCCGATGTTGGCATGGCAGAGCTCCAGCGTCTGCAGGTAGTCGCCGCGGCCGGGCAGCTCCTCCCGAAAGCGATAGATGTAGTGGATGCTGTTGTCGACCGCGATGCCGATGGTGATCGCCGCCACGGTGATGGTCATCATGTCCAGGGGGATCCCGGCGAGGCCCATCAGGCCGAGCACGAGCCCCGCCGCGAGCAGGTTGGGCACGATGCCGACCAGGGCGAGGGTGAGAGAGCGGAAGAGCATGACGAGCATCAGCCCCACTCCCGCAAGCACCGCGCCCAGCGTCGAGATCTGCGACTGGTAGAGGCTCTGCAGCATGTTGTTGTAGAGCACGAGCAGGCCGGTGACCGACGCGTCGGCTTCCTCGAGGCCGAGCCCTTCGTCCAGATCCTGCCGAATCCGTTCCAGGAGCTCGGCCCGACGAAGGTCCGGCCGAGAGTCGAGGACCCGGGCGAATATCCGGGCCTCGTTGTTCTCGACGGAGATGTAGGGGTCGATGAGGGCGGCGCGCACCTCGTCCGGCAGGCGGCGGTAGAGCAGGGCGAGAAGGAAGCTGTCCAGCTCCCGCCCGTCGTTCAGGTTCTCGGCCACCCGCACCGCGGAGGCGAGCGACAGCACCTTGCCCACTTCGGGGAGCGAGTCGAGGTAGTCGTGCACCTCCTTGATTCGCTGGACCTTGAAGGTGGTGAACCAGTACGCGGGATCGCTGCCTAGGGCTTCGTCCTCGAACTCGTCGTCGAACCACTCCTCGTCGTCCTCGTCCTCGCCGAAGATGCGCGATTCGTCGAGATCCAGCACCACGTCGAGGGGGGTGGTGCCGCCGAGCTCCTGGTCGATCAGCCGCATGCCCTGGTAGATCTCGGTGTCCCGGCCGAAGTAGTCGATGAAGCTGTTCTCCACCTCGAGTCGTGAGATGCCGACGAGGCAGAGCGCGGACAGGACGCCGGTTGCGAGCAGGACGAGGCCGCCGTGGCGGGTGCACAGCGCCGCGAGCGGCGCCGTGAAGGGGAACTCGCGCCGGGTGTGGACGTCTCCCGCCGCGCCCCGCCCGAGGAGCGCGAGTCCGCACGGAAAGAGGGTGAAGGAGGTGACGAAGGTCACCGCGAGGCCGATGCTCATCATCCAGCCGAAATCGATGACGGGCTTGATGCCGCTGAAGACGAGCGAGCCGAACCCGATGATGGTGGTGAGCGCGGTGTAGAGACAGGGGCGGGCCATGTAGCGCACGGTCAGCGCCACCAGCTCGAGGTGATCCAGATCCGGACGGTCGCGCCGGAGCTGCCGGTAGCGAACCGTGAGATGGATGTTCATCGAGAGGGTGATGATCAGCATCAGGGCGAGGAAGTTCGACGAGATCACCGTGACCTTCCACCCCACCATGCCGAGGAGGCCGATCATGAAGAGGCCGGCAAAGGCGCAGCAGGCGAGCGGCAGCAGCACCCAGCGCGGCCGCCGGAAGACGAATCCGAGCATTGCGACCAGGAACGCGAGCACACCGCCCCCGAACACCAGGAGGTCGTTGCGCACGAAGTCGACCATGTCGCTGGTGATCATCGGCACCCCCCCGAGGTGCAGCGTGCCGTGCTCGCGGTAGGGCGCAAGCACGGCGCGGACCGCCGCCACGCTCGCGCTCCGTCGTTCGGTCGCGCGCCGGTGAGCGTGCCCGTAGTGCGCCCGGACCTCTTCGAGCTCCCGTTCGCCCGCGTCGTCGAGCTCGCCCCCTTCGCTCGCGGCGATGAGCACCTGGCGCCGCGCGCGGAGGGACTCGAGCTCGGGATCGTCCTTCATCGAGAGCAGCAGCGCGGTAGTGTTCGCGTCCGCGCTCAAGATCGACTCGCTGAAGACGGGGCTTCGGGTGAGCTCCTCCCTCGCCCTCGCCCGGTCCATTCCCGGTGTCTCGAGAGTGGGAATGTTCTCCGAGAGCTCGGAGACCGGCACATCGGAGCTCTCGAGCAGGGGCACGTCGAGAATGGTGGTGACGCCGTCGACGTCCTCGACCCGGGAGAGGTCGTCTCGCAGGGTCGCGAGCGTCCCCAGCGAGGCGTCGGAGAAGAGCTCCGCCTCGGGGGTGAAGGTCACCACCAGCAGGTCCTGGGTGCGGTAGCGCTTCTGCACTTCCCGGAATCGCCGAAGGTCCGGGTCGCTCTCGAGCAGGAGCGAGTCCGCGGACGCGTCGAGCCTGAAGTCGCGGGCGTGCACCCCGACCGCGACGAGAATCACGACCAGCAGCACCAGCACGCTTCGGGGGCGGCCGAGGATGTGCCTGCGATAGAAGGCCGCGAGCGTTGCAGTCATGGAGCGGGACGGCGGCGGAGGGGTCGGTCCAGGCGCGGACCGGCCCGGATCTTGCCGGGGGCGCGCATTGGCGACAAGGGACGGCGTTGCCGGCCCCGGTCGCGCGGGCTCAGGGGCGGGCGATGGGTTCCTGGCGGTAGAAGCGGGCGAGCTGTTCGTAGACGCGGGGGTAGGCGTCGCGCAGGACCTCGGGGAGCGCGAAGAAGTACTCGCTTGCGACCGAGAAGAACTCGGCGGGGCTCTCCGCCGCGTACTCGTCGATGGGCGGCGCCCGCTCCTCGTCCAGGCGGCGGCAGAGCGCTTCGTAGGCCTCGCTCCAGTCCGACGACCACCTCGCGGGGTCCATGTCCCGGTGCAGCGGGGGCATCCCGTTGGTGGTGCCGTTCAACGCGTCCAGCTTGTGCGCGAGCTCGTGGATGATCACGTTGACCCCTTCTTCCCCGCCCCGCCGGGATGCGTCGATGTCCTCCCACGAGACGATCACCGGCCCCTCGTCCCATGCCTCGCCGATGCGCTCCTCGCACACTTCGTGCACCACTCCGTCCTCGTCCTCGTAGCTGTGCCGGACGAGGAAGCCCCCCGGGTGGACGATGAGGGAACGCCAGCCCCGGTAGTAGTCGAGATCCAGGCCCAGGATCGGGAGACAGGCCTGCGCGGCGATCTCGGCCTCCATCCACGCCTCGATCTCGAGCCCCTGCGCGCCCTCGATGGACTTCCGGCGAATGAACCTCTCCGCCAGGACCTTGAGGCGTTCGATGTCGGTCTCCGAGAGGCGGTCGAAGACCGGGAACTCCCCGATGGCTTCGCGCCAGAGCGCGTCGTCGATCGCCCGTCGCGCGAAGATCATTCCGGAGCCCCGGGGCCGGTCCAGGCGCCGAGCCGGCACCGGTGTCGAAGGCCCGCCGGTTCGGAGCCGCGCGAGATCGGGACGATCAACCCGCCGGCGCCGCTTGCGCCCTTGCGGCGGCGCATCGCGGGGCGAGCTCAGCCACCGCTTTCCGGAGAGGGGGATGCCGGCGCACCCGCGTCTTCGTCGAGCCAGTAGTCGACTGCGCTCTCCTCCCGGGCGATGAACCCGTGTTTCTCCTCTTCACCGAAATACGCGCCGTACTTGCCCGAATCCGGATAGAAGCAGACCTCGGGGAGCTGCATGCCGCTGAGCGCGAGATAGCGCAGCTCCTTCTCCGAGGTGTTGACGATCTGGTGCGCGGTGTCCGGACCGGGAGGGGTGAGAATCGTGTCGCCGGCACGGATCGGGAGCTCGTCTCCGTCGTAGCGCAGCGTGCCTTCACCGTCGAGCACCACGAAGAGCTCTTCCTGGCCGTAATGCAGGTGATAGGGCCATGCTCTCTTTCCGGGCTCGAGCACGACGAGCGTGCACCCGATCTGCCGGGTGCCGAGCGTCGCGCCGACCCTGCCCAGCATCGCGGCAAAATGCGCCCCCTTCCCGTAGTCCTCGAGCGGGAGCTCTCCAAGGTTGACGATGGGGGCTGTTCGCTTCATGGCGGGCTCCTCTTCGCTCGGCGGCGGCCGGGGTCGCACCCCGCTTCAGTTCGGAAAGCTCTCCGCTCTTCCCTTCGGGTAGTAGCGCTCCCAGTTCCGGCCATCGAAAGGCCGGCGGACGACGCTGCGGACCGTGCCCTCGTCGACGCAGCGGTAGTTCACGCTCACCCCGTCCGGATGCGAGCGGGGCACGTAGAAGGACTTCACTCCGCAGTGCCGGCAGAAGTAGTGGCGGGCGGTGCCGGTGTTGAAGCTGTACTCGCTCAGGTGCGCTTCACCGCGGAGGAGCCGGAAGCGGTCCCGGGGCACGATGACCCCGAGGAAACCCGACTTGCGGCATACCGAGCAGTTGCACTCCGAGACCACGAGCTCCGCTTCGGCTTCGAACTCGTAGCGCACGGCTCCGCAATGACAGCCTCCCCGGTGGATGATCACGTCTCTCTCCCCGATTCGTTCAGAACTGGTCTCGTCCCGGAGCGAAGCGTAGCGGCGGCGAGCGCGTCGGGGTCGATGTCATGGCCGGGAAAGTCGCGCTCCCTGCGCAGCCGGTTGGTGGCCATGGGGCGACCCATGCGCCCGCCGAGGCCGATGAATGCCGCGCTTTCCGCCATGTCCGTCCCCCCGGCGCCGCCCCTGCCGGCGACCGCGTCCTCGGCCGGCATTCTACGTTCGTTTGCGCGCCCGGTTACGACATCTCCGCCCTGGATCGGGGCCGGAGAAGAGGTCGGCCCGGTGACGGCCGTCCCTCCCCCCGGCGCTTGCCTCCGAGCCGGGAGGTGGAGACGGGCAGGCGTTTCGGCTCGCGGCGAGGGAGGGCCCCTATAATCGAGGCGTTCCGATTCCGACAATCCCGGCCATCCGGCCCCAGGAGTGACCATCAGATGAATTCCCCCGACGCAGCATCCGGCACACGGTGGCGATCCCTCAACGACCGCCTCGTTGCGGTTCTCAAGCCCTTCGCGGCTCCGGTCGCGATCTCCTTCCACGCTCCGGGCGAGGACCCGCCCGCCGCCCGCATCGAGGGCGAAGACGCGGAAGCGAACGAGCACGGGCGCACGGGACGGGTGCCGGCGGGCTGCGTCTTCTGGATACGCGGGGCGAGCGACACCTTCGCCACCGTCGCCGCCGACCACGCCAACTGCAGCGTGGGCTGCTACACGCACGGGTTCCTGAGCCTGGAAGAGGCGGCCGCCAGGGATGACGTCGAGGCCGTCCTCGCCGCAGGCTGGGTCGACGAGCAGGCGGTGATGAGCCTGCCCCACGTGGCCGAGAGGCCCGGCGCGGTCGTCTACGGGCCGCTTGCCGAGAGCCCGGCGCCGCCGGACGTGGTGCTGCTCAGGATCAACGGACTCTCCCTGATGACCCTGAAGGATGCCTTTCCGGACATGCCGATCGAGGGCAAGCCGCAGTGTCACGTGGTGGCCATGGCGAAGGAGCAGGGCGCCGTCGCGGCCAGCGTGGGCTGTGCGCTCAGCCGAGCGCGCACCGGAATGCGCTCCGAGGAGATGACCTGCGTAATCCCCGGCGCAAGTCTGGCGGAAGTGATCGAGAAGCTCGAAGCGACCGCCGCGCTGGACCGGGCGATGGCGAGATACGCCTCGGCCGACGCGAAGCGCTTCGCGGGAAACGGGGGCGCCTGAACGCACATCCCGGTCCGACGGCCCGCGCCTTCGGGCGAAACGCTCGGCGGGAGCGCCGCGCCGGCGGTGGCTTCCCCGCATTCCGCCTGGCGCTTGAACGGGGCCAGGCGGAGCGTTCCGGGCGCGCAAGCCGCGCCCCGGTCACGAATCGAGAGACAGCCTCGCGCTCAGGAAGAGGGTTCTCCCCGCGCCGGGACTCAGCTCGTCGGTCCCGAGCGCCGTGGAATCGGTCAACGATCTGCCGTTGCGCAGGTTGAGAACGCCTCCCACCAGGTCCACTCCGCGAAGACCGAACGCGTCGCGCTTCCGGAAGGTGATGTCATGGCGAATCCACGCGGCGAAGCGGGTGTCTTGCAGGTTGTCCCAGAATCCCGGAACGGTACGGACCTTCCACCTGGCGCTGAATCCGCTCCGGCCCGCCCGGAGCGACGCCTGGACGTGGTTGCGGGGGAGGTCTCCCCACTGCGACTCGCCGGCCACCCGGTCTTCGCGTCCGGTCAGATGCAGCCAGCGGGTGTCGAGAGCGAAATCCGCCCCGTGCGATCTCCATCCGGTGCGGGCGTGAACGTCGATTCCCGCAAGCTCGGATTCGCCGAAGTCGGCGGCATGACCCGCCAGCCGGGCGACGATGTCCCTCCCGCGCCGCACGAGGGCGCCGGGCACCGGCGTTTCCCACGCCTCGAGGTCGAGCGCGGAGCGTCCGGTCGGACTCGCCGCTGATTCGGAAGGATCGACCCGGAACCAGTCGAGACTCACGAAGAGGGGGCCCGCGCGCGTGGCCGCGCCGACGCGGAAGGTTCCGGCATCACGGGGACGGAGCGTCGAAGCGTCGCCGCCCGCATGTTCCGCCCGAAACCCGTCGCAGCGATTCGGGCCGCCGACATGGGGGCGCGAATCGCAAGCTCCGAGGCCGCCGATCGTTCCGGCGGCATGCGGCGCAGTCCGCCCGGATGCGAGCACTTCTCCCTGCCAGGACGCGCGCAGGATCAGGGATTCGTTCAGTCGGTAGCGGCTCGTGACCCGATGGGAAAGCGTCGATGCCGCCTCGTCGCCGCGGCCGCCCGCGAGGATTACTTCCCAGTCGGGGTGCAGGGGCAGGGCCACCCCCTCGAGCGCGCCGAAGTGAGTGCCCCCCTCGAAGCCGCCCGGAGGCCACGCCCCGATGCTCCCTCCGCCGGACAGCGGGTCGGCGCCGAACCCGAGCCACGTGTCCGCAGCGATGCTGCCCGACGCAAGCGCCAGCGCGCATCCCGGGAGCGCGAGCACCGCGAAGGTCCGGCGAAGCGCAAGAGCGGGGCACGCCGGCAGCTTCCGACGGGAGTCCGGAGAGAGCCGACGGACCTTCACCCGCCATTCCTCCTTCCCTGGGTATTTTCGCCAAGCGGCATTCTAACCCGGTCGCCGCCGCGCGCAATCGCGTCGGGCGGGGAACCTGCTCGGCCGGGCCTCCGCTCCGGGCGAAAGCCTTCGCTTTCCCTCACCGGCGGGCTTCGTGCTTCGCCGGGCGTCGCTCCCCGGCCGCGCCTACCTGCGCCGCGCGGCGTCCCCGCCCACGTCCTCTCCCCAGCGCCGGGTGACGCCCGCCTCCAGGCCGAAGAGGTCCAGCGCGCGGCCAAGGGACTGATCGATAATCTGCTCCACCGTCGCCGGGCGCGCGTAGAAGGCGGGGACCGGCGGCATCACCACCGCCCCCATCTCCGACAGCGCGAGCATCGTGCGCAGGTGCCCGGTGTGCAAGGGGGTCTCCCTCACGAGGAGCACGAGGCGCCGGCGCTCCTTCAGAACGACGTCGGCGGCGCGGGTGAGCAGCGTCGAAGTCACCCCGCTCGCGATCTCCGACATGGTCCGCACCGAGCACGGCGCGACGATCATTCCAAGCGTCCTGAACGAGCCCGAAGAGATGGAGGCGCCGACGTCCCCGATGGGGTGGCAGCGCGATGCGAGCTTCTTGATCCCGGCCGGCTTGCGGGCGGTCTCGTAGCTGATCGTCATCTCCGCCGCCCGCGACATCACGAGGTGCGTGTCTATCGGCATCCCGGCCAGGATCTCCAGGAGTCGAATCCCGTAGATGACCCCCGAGGCGCCGCTCATCCCCACCACGAGGCGTTGCGAGGAGGGGTCTGCGGTGGAGGCCGAGTCGTTCATCCGGGGTGGCGCTCGCCGGCGGGCGGGAGATCGCGGGGAGCGTACTCCTAAGGTGGAACCGTCGCCAGACGGAAAGGCAGGGGACGGCGGGGCCGGTCGAGCGCCCGTCCGGCGCTACGGACCGAAGAAGCGACCCGGTATCATTGGGGTTCACGTCGCCCCATGCGGCCCCGTTGCCGCCCGGCCGGAGCATGGCAAAGAGAGTCCGATCCACACCCCCCGAGCGGCCCAGCGGCCCGATGCCCTGGCAGGACTTCGTGCTCGGCTTCGAGGTCGCGAGCGAAGCGCTCGCGTCTCTCGACGAACCGGTGGTGAAGCCGCCCTTCGTGCACCCCGTGCAGGCGCCGGGGCGCCGCGATCCCTTTCTGTGGGTCTCGATGGCGGTGGCGCGGCACTTCGGCCGCGATTACCCGCACCTTTCCAACTTCCAGCACCGCTTCTGGGCCCTGATGCAGTTGCTCGACGGCGGCTTCGTGGACGAGTGGGTGGTGCCCGGCGACGAGGCGAGTCCGCGCCGTCTGCATCCGGCCCTCCTGCTGGCCGCGGCGGAGGTGCGGCTCACTCGCAACTCCAAGTTCCCGTCACGCCGATTCGCGGCGCGGGTCGCGGAGATCATCCGCACCGAAGGGGGCGGCGCCCGGTGAAGGTCCTCTTCCTGCCGCCCGCCGACTCCTCGTGGCCCCGAGCCTCCCGGGGCGTCTCCCGCGCTGCCCCGGCGTGACGGTCTCCCGAGCCCGGCCCTGCTCCCCCGCGGGATGTCCATGTCCTTCGCGGCGAGAGTGACCGGTCCGGAAGACGCCCGCGCCGTCGGCGAGCTGCTGCGCGCTTCCTATCCGGTGCTGATGCGCGCCGCCTACGGAGAGGCGCTGTCCGCGGTGATCGAGATCATCACCCGGCCGAATCCCGCGTTGCTCGAGTCCGGGACCTTCTACGCGGCGGAGAGCGGGGAGGGTCAAATGGTCGGAATCGGTGGCTGGAGCCGCGAACGCCCGGGCGACGCCAGGATGGAGCCGGGGCTCGCCCACCTTCGGCACTTCGCCACTCATCCCGACTGGTGTCGCCGGGGAGTCGGGCGCCTCATCTACGAGGTCTGCGAGACGCGCGCGCGGGAATCGGGCATCGGGGTGCTGGAGTGCTGCTCGAGCCTCAACGGGGAAGCCTTCTACGCGGCGCTGGGCTTCGAGCCCTTCGAGCGCATCGACGTGCCGATGGGAGAAGGGCGCTCTCTGGCCGGGGTCCTGATGCGTCGCCGAATCTGAGCCGCTTCGAGCGCACGTTGCCGGGGATGTGGCAGGATACGCGCCGCCGGACACCGTCCCCTGCCGGAGACCGCACCGTGAGCCTGACCGGACCCGTTCCGCGACCAGCGGCCGAACACGTGACCCGGGACGCCGGGATCCTGGGTGTCGCCAGCATCGATACCGAGGACCGGCCCGACATGAAGCGCATGCGCGCCTACCGTCTCGGCCGGGTCCGCGAGGAGCTGCGCGCCCACGATGTCGCGGGAATCCTGCTCTTCGACCCGATAAACATCCGCTACGCCACGGGCAGCCGCAACATGTCGGTGTGGACGCTGCACAACGCCGCGCGCTACTGCTTCGTCGCGACCGAAGGGCCGGTGGTGCTCTTCGAGTACGGCAACGCCTTCCATCTCGCGGACGGGCTCGAAACCATCGACGAGCTGCGCCCGGCGCTTTCCTGGTTCTACTTCGGCGGCGGCGCCGAGTGCGCGAATCGCGCGCGCCGGTGGGGGGCGGAGCTTGCGGAGCTGGTCCGGACGCACGGCGGCGGCAACATGAGGCTCGCCGCCGACCACTGCGACTTCCTGGGAGTCGACGCCCTGCGCAGCCACGGCGTGGAGATGGTCGAGGGCCAGAGACCGATGGAGGACGCGCGGGAGATCAAGTCGGCCGACGAGATTGAGTGCATGCGCGCGGCGATCGCGGCCTGCGAGGCAGGCATGGCCCGGATGCACGATGCGCTGCACGGCGGCATGACCGAGAACGAGCTCTGGGCGGTCCTTCATCGCACCAACATCGAGATGGGCGGCGAATGGATCGAGACCCGGCTTCTCAGCTCGGGGCCGCGCACCAATCCCTGGTGGCGGGAATCGAGCGACCGGGTCATCCGCCCCGGCGAGCTCGTGAGCTACGACACCGACCTCATCGGTCCCTTCGGCTACTGTGCCGACATCTCGCGCAGCGTGTTCTGCGGGCCGGGCCGGCCCAGCGACGCGCAGTGCCGGCTCTACCGCCTGGCCTGGGACCAGATCCACCACAACGTGGACCTCGTTCGGCCGGGGCTCGGCTTCAGGGAGTTCGCCGAGCGGGCCTGGCCGATCCCGGAGAAGTACGCTCCCCAGCGCTACTCGTCGCTCGCCCACGGCGTGGGCATGGCCGACGAGCACCCCGGCATCGCGTTCGCGGACGTGTTCGAGACCAAGGGCAACGAGGGGCCCTTCCGTCCCGGCATGACCGTGTGCATCGAGAGCTACATGGGTGAGGTCGGGGGCTACGAAGGGGTCAAGCTGGAGCAGCAGGTGCTGGTCACGGAGACCGGCTGCGAGCTGATGTCGACATTTCCCTTCGAGGAAGCGCTGCTCTTCCGGGAGGTCTGAGGCCGCCGGTGTTTCTCCTCGACGACCCCCGTCCCGATCAGATCGCGGCGTTTCGCCGGGACGGCTTCGTCATCGTCGAGCGAATCATCGCGCCGGCGGCCGCGGCGCGCCTCGCCGCGCGCTTCGCTCCGCTCTTTCGGGGCGAGTTCGAGACCGGGCTCTACCCCGACGAGTGGAACTGGCGCGAGGGGCGCGACCCCGCCGACCTCACCCGCCAGATCTGCAACGCCTGGAAGTCGGACCGGGTGGTTGCGAGCGCGGTGCTGCATCCGCGAATCGGGCAGTGGTGCGCGCGCCTTCGCGGCTGGCCGGGAGCGCGCATCAACCAGGACAACGTGCTGTGGAAGCCGCCGGGGGCGCGCCCGCTGGGCTTTCACCAGGACGACAGCTACCAGCAGTGGATCGTGCCGCCCGAGATGTGCACCTGCTGGATCGCGCTCGACGATACCAGCGCGTCCGGCGGCACGATCGAGTACGTGACGGGCTCGCATCGCTGGGGACTCGCCCCGCCCGCCTCGCAGTTCCACGCTCCCGACGACTACGCCCGCGAGATGCGCGAGGCGGCCGCGCGAGCCGGAGTCGTCCCGGAGGTGGTGCGGGTGGAAGTGCCGGCCGGAGGGGGCGTCTTCCACCACGGTCGGACCTTCCACGGCTCCGATACCAACCGCGGGCGCGGCCCCCGCCGGGCGCTGGTCTCGCACTGCATGTCATCCGAGGCGCGCTTCCATCCCACCAACGTCGGATACGTCTACAGCCGCTACAAGCGCATCGGGAGCACGGAAATGGACGAGTCCTTCTTCCCCGTGCTGTGGACGGAGGAGGGATACCGCAGCGGGTTCCTGGACGGTGACGCGGGCGCGGCGCCCGCGGAGGCCGATTGAGGCCGATTCGGGCGAGGCCCTCGAGAGGGCGCGCCGGAGGGACGAATCGCGTGGGGTCGCCCTCGCTACGAGTATCGGCGAAACACCGCGGCTACCAGGTGGGCGCTCCCCCTTCCTCCTTGCGTTTGGAAACGAATGCGCGCAGCTCTTCGCGGACCGCCTCGTCCAGCGGCGGCGCCTCGTAGCTGCGCAGGAGCTCCTTGAACATCGCGTTGGCCCGCCAGGTCGCGTCCACCGCGCCCGCCTCGCTCCAGGTCTCGAAGTTCCGCCAGTCCGAGAGCAGCGGCTGGTAGAAGGCGCTCTCGTAGCGTTCGAGGGTGTGGGCGGTGCCGAAGAAGTGACCGCCGGGGCCGACGTCCCGGATCGCGTCCAGCGCGAGCTCCGTCTCGTCGAAGGATACCGGCTTCAGGACCTCCACCATCGACTGCAGCATCTCGGCGTCGATGATGAACTTCTCGAAGGAGGCGGTGAGCCCGCCTTCCAGCCAGCCGAGGCCGTGGTGCATGAGGTGGGCGTGCCCGAGCACCGCCGCCCAGATCGACATCTCCGACTCGTAGGCCGACTGGACGTCGGGCGCGTTCGAAGCGTTCACGTTCGAGGACCGGTACGGCACCCGGTAGCGCCGGCAGAGCTGGCCACCGATCAGTGTCGCCTTGACGTACTCGGGGGTGCCGAAGGCGGGCGCTCCGCTCCTCATGTCCACGTTGGAGGTGAAGCCCCCATACATCACCGGCGCGCCGGGACGCACCATCTGCACGAAGGCGAGGCCCGCGAGCGCTTCCGCGTTCTGCTGCACGAGCGCTCCGGCGAGGCTGACCGGAGCCATGGCGCCCGCGAGCGTGAAGGGGGTGATCGCCACCGGCTGGTTGCGCCGGGCGAGCTCGATCATGCCCCAGAGCATCGGCGCGTCGAACTGCAGGGGCGAGTTGACGTTGACGAAGGTGAACACGCTCGCCTCGCGCTCGAACTCCGATTCCGTCATGCCCCGCATGATCCGGGTCATCTCCAGTCCGTCGAGAATCCGTTGCCGCCCCAGCGAGTAGAGGCGGTAGAGCTTGTCGGTCAGCTCGATCGCCGCGAGCACGCTATCGAGGTGACGGATCGCGGGATCGATGTCGACGGGCTCCACCGCGTGGCCCGAGACCATCTGCGCGATGTTCACGCTCTGGGTGAGGCGCAGGAAGTTGCAGTAGTCCTCGAAGTTGCCGCTGCGCCGACCGCGGTCGAGATCGGACGCGTTCGGGGGGCTGCTCACCGCGGCGATGTTCAGATACCGCTCGCCGAATACGAGGGAGTGTTCGGGATTGCGGGCGTGAACGGTGAACGCGGGCGGGATGGTGGCGAGGCACGCCTCGATGAGCTCGCGATCGAAGCGCACCCGCTGACCATCGGCATCGATCTCCGCGCCGCCCGTGCGCGCGATCTCCACCGCGTCGGGCAGGAGGAAGTTGATGCCCGGGTCGCGGAGGACCTCGAGCGAGGCTTCGTGGATCGACTCGAGCTCGTCGGCGGAGACGATCTCGAAGGGCGGGTAGGGGTTCCGGATGCGCTGGAAGGGCAGTTGGTGGAAGGCGCCCACTCCACCGGCGCCCCCGCGCCGGGCCCGCATTCTCTCCCGGGCGCTGCGGCGGGCCATGTCGCGGCTAGACGGGCGACTCCGCCCGGCACTCCTCCCGGGCCTTCCCCGCGAGGCGCCGGGCGCGAGGCGAGCGCGCGACGCGGCCGGCGCCACG
>JAJEAD010000004.1 GCA_022824305.1 Gammaproteobacteria bacterium
CCCTTGTATAATGTGCAGCAAGATCAGCATGGCGTCGACACAGGAGCGCTCCTCATGGCCTTGCACCAGACATCCGGCAACGGCGACAGCGGAACCTCCCCCGCCTACATGGACCGCGACACCGCGGCCGCCTATGACCGCTATCGCGAAACCATCGTCGAACGCGACAACACCTCCTCGCTGCATCAGGCCTTCGACTTCATCAAGGACGGCCGGCCGACCACTGAAATCCTCTCCGAGACGATTCGCGCGCACGCGCCCTACACCCACGTGCCCTACCACCAGCGGATCGACGCCGGCATCGTCCGCTTCGTCAACAACGACCACTGCCTGCTCTCCTCCCGTGCCACGCTGGGACTGCAGAACCTCGTCTCCGAGGAAATGCGCCACCTGCCGCTTTCCCAAACTGCCTGGTACGTGCCGACCGGCCTCGATATCTGGAATCAGCTCAAGGGTCGGATGCCCGGCCACTATTCGCGCCGCACCTACGACCCCGCCAACTATCCCGACGGTCCCGCACCGCCTGCCGCCCACTGGGAGGATCAGCAGCCGACCGACTACGACGGCTCGCTCGAGGAAGGCCTCAACGACTGGCTCACCATGGTCCAGTACGGGCACGTCAACGAGGAGTACTCGCTCTTCCTCGGGCTCTGGCAGCAGTTCCCCGAGCGGCGCGACGAGATCCTCGCCCAACTCATGTTCGCCGGCCTCATCGACGTCCAGGATCGCATGTTCTGGAACCGCTCCTACACCACGGGACACAAGTCGTTCCGCGCCCGCGCCACAATCCAGCTCGGCGAGGCCATCGGCTGGGACAACGCCCACCACGTCCTCTACGCCGGCGTGCCCGACATCGCCGTCGGGCCGCGTTGGTACTCGCTCTTCGAGTCCGCCTGCCAGATCATGATGTACCACCTCGAAGAAGAGCCGCCCGCTTCCTCGCTCAACGCCACCCAGGACTCCACCCGCGACATCCAGCTCTTCGCCAATCAGATCCCGCTCTCCACTCCCGAGGCCGCGGGCCTGATCCGCGCCATCATCCGCGAACCCGAAGAGTCCTACATCGAAGACATCGTCGCCCTGCTCAAGGCTGGCCGATCGCCCAAATCGATCCTCGACGCCATCCAGATCGCCGCCGCCCGCGTCGTGCTCGAATGCGGCTCACCCGCCAACTTCTCCATGCCCCAGCACGGCTACGAGTACACCAACATGCTGGCCTGGTTCTACCAGCGCTTCGACCATCCCCACAAGACCAAGCTGCTCTTCGTCGCCGCCAACTTCATCAACCAGTGCGCCCACTGGGTTGCCAACTCCAAAGGCAACAAGTCGCGCGGCGCCGCCACCTACTTCGCGGGCTTCGGCGCCGGCGGCGAGGCCCCGGACCTGTCGCAAGGGCAGCTGCTCGGCGAACTCAACGACGCCATGCTCGCGCTCGACCCCGACCAATCCGTCTACTGGGCCGAGCAATACCTGAACCTGGGCCACGACCCCGCGCCGCTCGTCGAAACCCTCGCAGATGGCATCGCCAAGCAGGGCAACGATCCGCACAACCAGGAAATCGGCCTCTGCATGCTCGAGGACTACCGTCGCACCGGCTCCGAGATGCGCAACACCCTCCTGCTCTCGGCCGCCCACCACACCGCCGGCCACATGAAGTACGGCGACCAATACCAGTCCTACCGCTACTTCGCCGATAGCTTCGGAATGCAGGTCGAAGAAGGCGCGCTCGGCGAGACGCCCCTCATCGAAAACCTCGAAGACGACGTCGAAGCCGAACTCCTCGTCCCCGAACCCACCCAATAGCCCCCGCAGCCCCAGCTTCACGCAGCCCCCACTCCCTACTTCACAGGTCCCAGTCCCTGCTTCACGCAGGGACCCGCTCGGCCGCCCAACTACGTGTCCCCGTGCCCCGACACGGGGACCCCTGCATGAAGCAGGGGATGGAAGAGAGGCGCAGGGACCCGCTCGACCTCCGCAGCCCGCGCCTCAGACCAATCGCATTCGACCAACTCGACATCGGTGGTACGATCAGGAAACATGGCCAACGCCGACCTGCCCCTCTCCGCCGACGACGAGCCCGAACCTCCGCATCGCGAGCTGCGGCTGCGCGACGGACGCGTCCTCAGCTGGACTGAGTACGGCGACCCCGCCGGCGAACCGATCTTTTTCCATCACGGCCTCCCCTCATCCAGGGTGGCCGCCGCCGTCATGGGGCCCGGCGCCGCCCACGCCGGCGTCCGACTGCTCGCCCCCGAGCGGCCCGGCTTCGGCTTCTCCGACCCGCTGCCTGGTAGAACCATCCTCGATTGGCCCGCCGACCTCGCCCAGCTCGCCGATCACCTCGCGCTCGACAAGTTCTCAGTCGCCGGCATCTCCGCCGGCCTCCCCTACACGCTCGCCTCCGCCATCGTGATGCCCGATCGCCTGCACCGCGTCGCGCTCATCTCCGGACTCGGCGCCATCGATTCGCGCGACGTGCTGGAAGGCATGTCCTACGAGTGGCGCCTCATCTACACGCTCTTTCTCAAGTCTCAGCGCCTCGCCTCGCTCTGGATGCGCGCCTACGGCCGCAGCGTCCAGCGCAGACCCGAACGCGTCGTCGCCGAGCAGATCAAGCGCATGCCCCCCGTCGACGGCGCCGTGCTCGGCTCGGAACCGACGCTCAGCAACCGCATCTCAGACCTGCGCGAGGCATTCCGTCAAGGTCCGGCCGCCGCCGGCGACGAAGCTCGCAAACACCTCGAGCCTTGGGGCTTCGAACTCTCCGACGTCCACTTCCCCGTTGTCCTCTGGCACGGACTCCTCGATGAGTCCCACCCCATCCAAATGGGCTACCGCATCGCCGCGGAACTGCCCGATTGCCGCCCGCTATACGTCGACAACGTCGGCTCGCTCGGATTCATCGCTCACGCCGAGTCAATCTTCCAGGCAATCTTCACCGGCCACGCCGAACAGGTGCAGCAACCCCTGCCCATCCCGCCAACGCCAGCCATCGATGAACCAGAACCCTTCCCCGCGCTCCTCGAAGTCCTGCCAGAACCCCTCACCGGCGAATAGACCTCCCCAGTCCCTGCTTCAGCCACCAGTCCCTGCTTCACGCAGTGACCCGCTCGGCTCCCCCGTTCCCTGCTTCACGCAGCCCCCTCGGCCGCCCATCCACGTGTCCCCGTGCCCCGGACACGGGGCCCCT
>JAJEAD010000054.1 GCA_022824305.1 Gammaproteobacteria bacterium
CCTACCCCGGCCAAGCGCCGAAAATCCCGACCCTCCCGAACGGAGACTCCCTCGTCACTCAACGGCTGACCGCCGACGTCCTCCACCAAGGTGGGGACTTTTACTTCGGCAGATCCGGGGAAGTTTACTTCGGCATTGACAAACAGGTCCGGGCGGTCCGACCGGGGTCGGAACGTGTACCCGAGGAAGTCGAAGCTTGTCTCGGGGTACCGGCCCGGCGCCGGTCATGTCGGCAGTAGACCAGTCGTGTCTTCTGGGGATGGAGCTCGAGCCCGCAGGCCCGGAGTCGCTCCCGAAGCTCCCCCAGAAGCCTCTACGCCGGATGCCGCCTGGCCAGTCGACGGGCTCCCGCCAGACTTGTCCCGGAGCGATGTCGAGGCCCCGGTTTTGGCATCGGACATGAACTTTCGACGCGTTATCAACGATTCACTTGCGTTCGTCTGAGCATTCCGTACCTGACGGGATCATCGCCCCGACTTTTCCTCGACGCTTGCCACCTGCGCCTGGGTCCGAGCCAAGGAAACGCTCCTGCTCCAAGGGCCGCCAGGGGTCGGCAAGACCCATCTCTCGGTCGCCCTCGGCGTCAAGGCGATCGAGAACGGCTTCTCGGCCACCTTCTTCCGCCTCGAGGAACTGCTCGCTGCTCTTCGAGCCGATGCCGAAGTGCCGCCCGCGAGGCTCCGGCGGCGCAAGTACCTCAACGTCGCCCTGCTGGTCATCGACGAGATGGGCTTCGAGCCCATGACCCGGTCGGTGGCAGCGCTTAGGCGAAGCCCGGTGACGGGGAAGCCGTGCAGACGGACGGTCAGGCGGAAACCATCTGCGCGGCGACCCGGCCGGCGAGCGTCCCGAGCGGCCGACGGGTGGGAGCGCGTCCTCGCGCCGCGCTCCCCGTCACTGCTCCAGGGTCCAGGTGCCCCGGCCCCCCAGCACTTCCGGGGTGCTGCACGAGGAGGAGAAGGTGCCCCGGGTGGTCGCATCGAAGACGACCGCCACATCGCAGGTACTCCCGGAGAGAAGCCCCTCGTACGCCACCGCCAGCGTGGCCGTGCCCGCCCCCGTCCTCGCGTAGGTGTAGCTCCCGCCGTAGCCCACCGTGATCGGAATGCCCTCGAAGTCGAGGAAGTGGGTGGCCTCGAAGCGGCCCCCGGACATGAACCGGTACACGACCCTCGTCCCGCTGGCGAATTCCAGGGCCACCCGCTTGCCGGCGGCCAGGGTCTCGAACCCCGCCTGGTCCAGGGGAGCGAGAACCCCGGCCACGGTGAGCGTGAAGATACGGGCGTCGCGGTAGCCGTCGGCGTCCGTCACCCGGTAGGTCATGCGCCAGGTTCCGGCCCGGGTCGGCGTGCCGGTGAGGCGGCGGGTGCCGGCGTCGAAGCGAAGCCCGGGCACCCCCGGGGTGAGGGCGTAGGTCAGGGGGTCGGTGCCCCCGGTGGCCGCCGGCAGGTCCAGGGGAGCGATGGCGACCCCTTCCGCGTAAGTCCAGTCCGCCAGCGACGCGGAGCCGAAGGTCGGCCCGGCGTCCGGCTCCAGGCCGCCCCCCCAGGGGCTGGTGGACAGGTTCGCCAGGTGCCCCGAGCGGGTCTGCATCAGGTTCATGACCTGGACGGGGGTGGGTGAGGTGACGGTGAGCTGCCACTTGCCCTGGCCTTTCCCGAAGCGCCCGGTGAGCTCCGCATCCCCCTCCTCGAGCTGCTGCGCGCTCAGCATGCGTGCCGCCCCGGCGGGGAGGTTGAGGCTCACCTCGCCCTCCGGCGGCGGGTTGCCCCGGGCGTCCAGCGCCGTGATCACGATGTCGGCGGCGCGCTCACCGCGGTTGACCAGGCGCAGCCGGCTCTGGAGCGAAAGGTTGCTCCCGGGGTTGAAGATCGGCACCCGGTAGCGCATCGACCTCCCATCCGGAGTCGCGACCTCTTCCCCGACGGCCACGTCGTGCATGTCGGTCAGGAAGCCGTCCGATGTGCGGATGTAGGCGAGAGGCTCGATGTCGAGGTCCGTGCTGAGCTCCAGGCGCCAGTTGCCGGTACCCTCCCCGACCCCGGGGGACAGCCCGACGCGGGCGTTTCCCCGTTCCAGGTCCCCGGAGTTGAACTGCACCGATTCGTTCGCGTCCAGCTCCAGGTCGGCGGGGCCGAAGCGCTCGCCACGGTCGTCGATGGCATGCACGCGCACCGTCCCGGTGCGGGCGGAGCGGTTGATTATCCGCACGAACCCCTGCTGCTGCAGGTTGGAAGCCGGCGTCACCAGGGGAAGATCGTACTCGTTCTGCGCGAGCGCGGCCGGGGCATGCGCCAGCACCAGGGCGGCGAAGAGCCCTCGGCGCCACGCGAGCTTCCACCGCAGCCGCCCGCGGCGCCGGGGCCGGCGAAAGCGGCCGGCGCGAGGCGCGTGCCGAAGGGCCTCCGTCACTCCCGCGCAGGCGGGAATCCAGGAAAACCGATGGATCATGGCCGCTCCCATGCCGAAGCCCGCGCGGCGCAACGCAGCGCCGCGCGAGTCCCGACCTTCGAAGATCCCGTCAGGCCTTGGCGCCCAAGGATCGGAAGTAGACGTAGCCGTTCGGCAGCATCTGCGGATCGATGTGGTCGCGCACCAGCACCACCCGCACCGGGTGGGTGACGTTCAGGAACGCGGCGCTGTCCCACATGTCGTCCATCATCTCCTCGTAGAGCTTGCCGCGCTTCTCGAGGTCCGTCTCCGCTCCGGCAAGGTCGTCGAGCTCGCTGTAGCGCTCGCTGCACCAGCGCTGCCAGTTCCATTCGCCGACCTGGTTGCACACGAACCACTGCGTCGCACGCCGCGGGTCGGGAGCGGAGGTCCACTCCTGGTAGACCATCTGGATGTCCTTCCACGAATCGCCTTCCGACTCGAGCCCGAGAGACCAGTAGGTGCCGGAATCGGTGGGCTGAACCTCGACCTCGATGCCGACCTCGGCGAGATGCGCCTGCACCACCTGGCAGGCGTCCACCACCGAGGTGTTGTTGAGCGACACCAGGGTGGTCTTGAACCCGCCTCCGAGCCCCGCCTCCTCGAGCAGGCGCTTCGCCTCCTCGACGTTGCGCTCCGGCAGCGCGCGTTCCTTGTGACCGAGCACACCCGGCGCGAGCACGCCGCCCGACTTCGGCGGCAGTCCGAAGTAGCCGGCTTCGATGACCTGGTCCATGTCGATGGCGAGGCGCACCGCCTGGCGCACCCGGATGTCGTCGAAGGGCTCGTGCTCGACGTTGATGCCGATCCAGGCGAATCCGGTGGTGGGCCGGATGACCACGTCGGTGTTCTCCGGCGGGTTGTCCCTGAACTGGGCGCCCGCGCCCACCGACGCCCAGCAGATGTCCAGCTCGCCCGCGAGATACGCGACCTCGGCCGCGTTGTCGTCTTCGATCACCACGAACTCGACCTGGTGGAAGTAGGGCCTGGGGCCGCTCCAGAGCTCGTTGCGATCGAGCACCACCTTGGTCTGCGGCTGCCAGTCCTTCACCTTGTAGGGTCCGCTCGAGCAGGGGATGTTGTTGCCGAGCGGCGTGGTCCAGCCGTTGTGCTCCTCCCACGCCTTCTTGCAGATGATGGCGCCCATGCCCCGGGGCAGGGTGTTCGTCCACAGGTTGGCGACCGGCTTGTTCATGACGATGACGCCGGAGTACTTGTCGATGACCTTCACCTCCTGGAGCGCCTCGTACTCCTGGCGATCGGTCGCCTCGAGCTCGGGGCTGAGCATGCGCTCGTAGGAGTACTTGACGTCCTCGGCCGTCATCTCGCCGTATCCGTTCGTCCACATGATGCCGGGGCGCAGCCGGAACTCGGTGTGGAGGGGATCGACCTGCTCGATGTGCTCGGCCGCGTCGTGGGTCCAGGTCCACACGTTGCCGGGCTTGTAGAGGATGAGGTTGTTGAGGACCGCCTGGCGGACGTCGAAGTCCGCGGTGGTGATCGCCCGGGCGGTGTCCAGCGACTTGATGTCGGTGCGCGCGCGGATGCGGACCACGCTGTGACCGTCCGCATTGACGAAGCCCGGTACGGCGAATGTGGCTGCGCCCACCACCGCCGTGCTCTTGAGGAATTCGCGCCGGGAAGGATGGAATCTGTGCATCGGAGCCTCCTGCTTGCTTCTCGTTCGTTGGACGGAGCATGCGCGCAGGCCCGCCTGCCAGAGTGCCCGCCTGAGCGTCCGCCATGGCGGCGCGCTCCGAGCGGCAGCGTGCGCTCAGGGTCGGGTCTTATCCCAATGACCCTGGAAAAGCAAACTCCGCCGGGGCGGCAGGTGGGCCGCGATCCGTCGATTTCGACCGCATTCGGCCCCCGGGCGTTCCGGGGACGAGGGCCCGCCCGGCCCGGACTGGAGCACGCGAGGCACGAGACTTCCGCATTGGAGGGCGCAGGAATCTCCTGCCCCGAGTGAGCGGTGAGCGTTACTCAGACCGTGTACTCCACGAACGGGACATCGGGCGGAAACCCCTCCGCTCCCCGGAGCCTGCCCCGGGCCGGCGCGACGATCATCGCGTAGACGGTGTGCATCCCCTGCTCCCCGCGCTGGCTGACGGCTCCCGAATCCGAGCGATCGCGCAGCAGCGCTTCCATGCTCTCGAGCGTACGCGGCGCTTCCGGTACCCGCTTCAGCAGGTTCCGGTAGCGCGCTTCGCTGTTCTCCATGAGCCCCGGGTATCCGTAGTCCGCGAGCCGCTCCTCGCCGAGATCCACGGCTTGGGTCTCCGGCACGAGGCAGTGATTGGTATGGACGAGACGGTCCCCGTCGGGGCGCTGCACGCCCTGGGCGCCGGGCACCACCTCGACGCACGCGAGGTCTCCATTCCGATCGGCGAGCATGAGGTTGAACCCCAGGTACATGACGTCGTAGCGGGCCAGCCATTCGATTGCGTCCCGCACCGAGGCGCAGTGCTGAAGCACCCCGCGCGCGAGAGGGAGGGTGGGCACGCTGTCCGGGGAGAGGCCTGCCCCGGGCAAGCCGTTCAGCACCATCCCGAGACCCGCCTCGTTCAGCCCTCCCTCGCTCCACCAGGTTCCGGCGCCGCCGTAGTGGATGAAGCGATATCCCTCGCCTCGCCGGGGCCGATAGTGCTGCCACGTCGTCAGGTCCTGCGCATGCTCCACCTGCCAGTCGGCCGTCTTGCCGATCAGGGGACCGTGCTCGGAGTCGACGAATCCGATGCAGGAGCAGGATGGAGTGCCCGACGCCCGTCCGATCATCGCGTCCGGGCAGTTGAGAACGAGAATGCGATCCAGGGTCTGCCCCGAGCCGTCGGCAATCCCCTGCACTTCCTCCAGGCACTCGGGGAAGAAGCGCCCGAGCCGCTCCTTCACCAGGCGAAGCCCCTCCTCGGCCCTCGGCATCTCGATGGGGGCCACCCGCATCCAGGCCTCGCAGGCAAGACGCACCGCCCCCGGGCAGGACGCGCCGTGCTGCCGTCCGATCTCGTACGGGCTTCCGGCGTTGTTGAGGTGTATCACGCAAGCGCCCTCGTCTGGCGCCCATCGAGCGCAGGGCCGCGATCGTAACCGTGTGGCCGCCGATGATATCGTTGGCATGTCCTCGAACCGGCGCGTTCCGGTGGGTGAAGCGAACATCGCGTACGCCTCGATGGAAACGGGGCCGGTCCGGGAACGGGGCGTGGAATGGATGGGACGCGAGTGAGGAAGAACGATGACCTTCGGTAGTCTGCAAGCGGTTCCACCCGACCCGATCCTGGGGCTGATGGAAGCCTTCAGCGGCGACCCCGCCGAAGGAAAGATCGACCTGACGGTAGGGGTGTACCGTGACGACTCGGGGTGCACCCCGCTGATGCGGGCGGTCGCGGACGCGGAACGGGGTCTCCTCGCGGCGCAGGCGACCAAGGCCTACCTGCCCCCCGTGGGCGTCGCGGGCTTCCTCGACGGCGTGCGCTCGCTCGTGCTGGGGCCGCTCGCGGAGACACTGGAGTCGCGGACCGCCGCCATCCAGACCCCGGGCGGCTGCGGGGCGCTGCGCCTCGCCGCCGAGCTCTTCGGCCGCGCCGAACCGGGACGCAAGGTCTACCTCGGCGAGCCGACCTGGGGAAACCACTCCGCGCTCATGACCGGCGCCGGCCTGACGATCGAGGAGTATCCGTACTACGACCCTAAAGCCCACAGGCTTCGGCTGGACGGCATGCTGGAGCGCCTCCGGGGCGCGCCCGAGCGCAGCCTCGTCGTGCTGCAGGCATCGTGCCACAACCCGAGCGGGGCGGACCCGGACCCCGCCGCGTGGGCGGAGGTGCTCGACGTGGTCGAGGAGCGCGCGCTGTTGCCGCTTTTCGATCTCGCCTACCTCGGTCTCGGAGCGGACATCGAGGCGGACTCTCTGGCAGTACGCTGCGCGGCGGAGCGCCTGCCCGAAATGCTCGTCGCGGTATCCTGCTCGAAGAACTTCGGCCTCTACCGGGAACGCACCGGCGCCCTGCTCGTCCTCGCCGCCGAGCCCGCCCACCGCGCGGGGCTCGAAAGCAACCTCGAGCAGATCGCGCGCTCGGTCTACTCGATGGCCCCCGCGCACGGCGCGCTCATCGTGGAGCGGGTGCTCGGGGACGCGGCGCTTCGCGAGAGCTGGCGCGAAGAGCTCGCGGCGATGGCGGCACGGCTCGCGCATCTTCGCAGCGAGTTCGCGAACGCGCTCAGCGCGCTTCGCCCCGAGCTCGACACCACCTGGCTCGCGCGGCAACGCGGCATGTTTTCCCTGCTCGGACTCGATGCCGCCCGGGTCCGCGCGCTGCGCGAGGAGCGCCACATCTACATGGTCGACGACAGCCGGATCAACGTGGCCGGACTCAGCCCCTCCAACATCCCCCCGCTCGCCGAGGCCCTGGCCCCCCTGCTCGGCTGAGGGCAGGTTATCCGGACGCCGAGTCTCAGGCGCCGCATTCCCGGATAACACTACCGGCGCCGTGCGGACCCTTGCCATCCGGCTGCGCACGCGTCGCCACCAGTCTGTGGGTATTCGGCACTCATTGATTCGTGCGCTCCCGCTCACAGGGGCACGACATCCCATGCGGACTCCAGCGCATTCGCGGCGGCAACGTCACTCCCCTGGCGATCGGGAATCCGCCGGCTGACTTCCGAGAATTTTGAACCCCGAAACTCGGGTGATATAGCATGGCCCGCCTTCAAATCCTTGCAGGGGAGAACTTCGCGTGAGAATCGTGCGCTACCTGGATGATGCGGATGCCGAGCAGCTCGGCCGGGAACACCCCGACGGATCCGTCACCCGCCTCGAAGGCTCTCTCCTGGGCGGACATGCCGACACGGGAGAAGGGGCGGGGGCGGAACGGCGCCTCGCTCCGATAGATCCGGTGGCCCTGCCCTGCATCGGCCTCAACTACCGGCGGCACGCGGAGGAGACCGGCGCGCCTATCCCTGAGCACCCGATCCTGTTCATGAAGACCCCGAGCTCGGTGCAGCATCCCGGCGGACCCATCGTGCTCCCGACCCACCTCAAGAGCGCCGAGGTGGACTACGAGTGCGAGCTCGCGGTGGTCATCGGCAAGTCGTGCAAGAACGTGTCCCGTGACGACGCGCTCGACTATGTGCTCGGTTACACCGCGTCGAACGACGTGAGCGCGCGCGACTGGCAGATCAAGTGGGGCGGGAGCCAGTGGTGCCGGGGCAAGACCTTCGACACCTTCTGCCCCCTCGGTCCCGCCATCGTCACCGCGGACGAGATTCCGGATCCCAATCGCCTCGCCATCAAGACCATCCTCAACGGAGAAGCGGTGCAGGATTGGAACACCGACGACATGATCTTCGATGTCCCGACCCTGATCCAGTTCCTGAGCGGGAGCACCACGCTCGTTCCCGGCACCGTGATCCTGACCGGCACCCCGCACGGAGTGGGCGTCGCCCGCAAGCCGCAGCTCTTCCTCAAGCACGGCGACACGGTGACGATCGAGATCGAGAAGATCGGGCAGCTCACGAACCCGGTCGTCGACGAGTAGGCGCCGGCTTTCGCGGCTCCGCGAAGCGCCCGCCGCGCCGCCGGCGGGTCGGGGCCGGCTCCCCGTCGGCCCGCTCAGCGTCCGATGAGGGGATAGGAGCGCTTGACGACGAGCGCGGCAAGAGAAGCGATCACCGCCTTCACCACGTCGCCCGGAATGAATACCGCGGAACCGGCCAGCGCCTGCCCGAGCTCCAGCCCGGCGACCGCCGCGAGCCAGGGGATGCCCAGCGCGTAGACCACCACGATTCCGCCCACCACGTTGCAGAGGAGCAGGTTCCAGAAGTTCAGCCGGGACCAGAGCTTCTCGACCATCGCGCCCACCACGAAGGCCGCCGGAATCCAGGAGAGCACGAATCCGCCGGTCGGCCCGAGGATCACCCCGAAGCCGCCCCTCCATCCGGTGAGCAGGGGCATCCCCAGGGCGACGAGGACCACGAAGAGGAGAAGCGCGAGGCCACCCCGCCGCGCTCCCAGAATGGCGCCCGCCAGCATGACGCCGATGTTCTGCACGACGATCGGAGCGGGGACCACCGGGATCTGAACCGGGGGGAAGACCGCGAACGCCGCGGTGATGGCGGCGAAGAGCGCAATCAGGACCATGTCCCGGGTGCTCATGGCGTTCCCTTTCCTCTCCAAAACGGCGTCACGGCACCCGGATCGTAGCCCCGCGCATCCATCGCGTCGGAGAGATCGTCGGCCATCTTGAGCGCTTTTATCAGCAAGGGCACCAGCAGCGCAATCGCGTTGCGATCGAGCCCGCGGGCGCGCTGCGCCTCCAGGATCTCCCCCGCCTCGCGCATCATCAGGGGAATCAGCCGAATCACCATCGACAGCATCATCCCGACCTTCGAGGGGTTGATGCCGGCGAGCCGCAGGGGACGCATCGCCTTCTCCAGCACTTCGATCATGTCCGAGAGCCTGGTCGTCAGGGTCACGATCACCGCGAGGAAGAGGAGCACCAGGATCCGGAGCACGGTCTCGAGGCCGAGCACCCAGTCCGTTGCGAAAACGTGAAAGAGGAAGATCGGGACGAGAAGGATCAGCGCCGGCCGCAGTTGATCGAGGACCTCCCGCCACGGGAGCCCCGCGACATGAAACAGGACGAGAATCGCGAGCAGTTCCCCCGCGTGCACGGCAACGCCGGGGACGACGAAGAGGGCCGCGCTTCCCGCCGCGAGAACCAGCAGCTTCACGCCGGCCGGGAGCCGGTGGACGGGGGAGTGGCCCGGCACGTAGAGGGACAGCATCAGGCCATCGCCTCCACGTAGCGCCGGATGGCGGCGCCGGGGGTGTCGTCGGCAATCACCCGGCCCTCGTCGAAGACGATGACCCGGTCCAGCTCCTCGAGGTGGTCGAACTCGTGCGTGACGAGCACGATGGGCTGCTCGATGCCGCGGATGACCTCCTGAACGAGGCGCCTGTTGCGCAGGTCGAGCAGGGTCATCGGCTCGTCGAGCACCACGTAGCGCGGCTCCATGACCAGCACCGCGGCGAGCGCGAGCATCTGCTTCTCACCGCCCGAGAGCAGGTGGGTGGCCTGCTCGCGCAGGTGTCCGAGGCGGTAGCGCTCGAGCACCGCGTCGACGCGCCGCGGAATCTCTTCCCGGGGGAACTTCGCGTTCTTGAGCCCGAACGCGATGTCCTCTTCCACCACCGGGAACACGATCTGGTTGTCGGGGTTCTGGAACACGAAGCCGACGCGGCGCCGCAGCGCCTTCACGTCATCGCGGGAGTCGATCCCGTCGACCCGGACCCGCCCCTCGTCGGGGATCAGCAACCCGTTCAGGAGACGGGCGAAGGTGCTCTTGCCCGACCCGTTCGCACCGACCACTCCGATCCGGCGCTCGGTGAGCGCGAGGTTCACATCCTTCAGCACCTGGCGCTCGCCGAAGCGGTGACTGACGCCGCAGACCTCGATCACGAAACGATGCTTCCGGCCCCGGCGGAAAGCCCGGCGGATCCGGCCCGCACTAGCGGCCGGGTCCGGATCGGGCCGGTGGGGAGGCCCGCTGCCTCTCCCGCCACCGCGAATCGTTCTCGAATCCGACATTGGCCGGCGGCTCGCGCCGGCCGCGGACCAGGTCGGCCACCTTCTCTCCGATCATGATGGTCGGAGCGTTGGTGTTGCCGCTCGGGATGCGGGGCATCACGGAGGCATCCGCGACCCGCAGCCCCTCGACCCCGTGCACGCGGCACTCGGCATCGACCACCGCATCGGGTCCCGCCCCGATGGCGCAGGTTCCGCAGACGTGGAAGTTGGTGGTGGCGGTGTCGCGGATGAAATCGTCGATCGCCCCGGGCGAGGTGACTTCGTCGCCGGGAGCGAGCTCGCGGCCCCGCCACCCGTCGAAGGCCGGTTGCCGGTGCACCTCCCGAGTCAGGGCGAGGGCGGCCCGCATGTCCTCCCAGTCCTCCTCGCAGGAGAGATAGTTGAAGAAGATGCGGGGAGCGTGCCGCGGGTCGGCCGAGGCGAGCTCTATGCGCCCCCGGCTCCGGGGCCGGAGCGGACCGATGTGGGCCGAGAACCCGTGCGCGACCGGCGCCACCGACTTGTCTTCGAGCAGGCAGGCGGGGATGAAGTCGATCTGGACGTCCGGCCATTCGACGCCGGGCCGGCTCCTGACGAATCCCACCGCCTCGCACTGATTGCTCGCCGCCGCCCCGCGCTTGAAGAGCATCCACTGCAGTCCGGCCCACCATCTGCCGGGGCGACGGGCGTAGGGCTGCACGCTGCCGCCGCGGGTGCACTCCCACTGCAGGTACAGGCAGAGGTGATCCATCAGGTTCGCTCCCACCCCGGGCAGGTCGCGCAGGACCTCGATGCCGTGCTCCCTGAGGTGCGCGCCGTTGCCGATTCCGGAGAGCATCAGGAGCTGCGGACTGTTGATGGCGCCCGCGCTCAGGATGACCTCCCGTCCCGCTCTGGCCTCTTCGCTGCGTCCTCCCCGGTCGAGCACCACTCCCCGCGCCCGCCCCTCTTCGATGACGACCCGCCGGGCCAGGGTATCGGTCCTGATCTCGAGGTTGGGGCGTCCCGAGACGGGGTGCAGATAGGCCGCGGCGGCGCTCGAGCGACGGCCCTTGCGCACCGTGGAGTCGGCGGGGCCGAAGCCTTCCTGGCGGGCGCCGTTCACGTCCTCGTTGCGGGGATAGCCGGCCTGCACCCCGGCCTCGATGAACACTTCGTAGAGCGGGCTCGGCATCGTCGCCCGGTGGACTCCGAGCGGCCCTTCCCCGCCGCGATACGCGTCGGCGCCGCCGCCGTAGGTCTCCGACCGGCGGAAGTAGGGCAGCACCTCGGAGAAGGACCATCCCTTCGCTCCGAGCGCGGCCCATTGCTCGTAATCGAGGGGATTGCCGCGCATGTACATCATCGCGTTGATGGAGGAAGACCCTCCGAGGACCCGTCCGCGCTGCTGCCACATCCTCCGGTGGTTGAGAGCGGGCTCCGGCTCGCTCTCGTAGCGCCACTGGATCTCCTCCGCGTTCACGATGTCCATGAAGGCGGCCGGCACGTGGATGTAGAAGTGCTCGTCCCTCCCTCCCGCCTCCACGAGCAGCACCCGGACATCCCGGTCTTCGCTCAACCGGTTTGCGAGGACGCAGCCCGCGGAGCCTGCCCCCACCACGATGTAGTCGAAGTTCCCGGCCATGCCCGAACGCTACCGGCTCGAACGTGGCCCGGCGCCCCGGCGCCGGTGCGGGCGCACCCGCCGAAGAAGGCCGGCAATTCCTCGCCGGGCCACTACGGCAAGCGTGACCGGACGAGCGCGCCGGGCCGGGGCGTGCCGGCCGGGTGCGAGCGGGGAAGCACCATCGGGAGTTCTCGCCACCTCCCGCCTCGACGGACACTCATGGGGTACTCCGCGCGGGCGTGCGGCTCAGCCCGCGGGCCCGATCCCCACCAGGGACAAGGGGCGCTCGTACATGATCGACTCGATCAGCTCCTCCGGGACCCTGGGCATGCTGATCCCCTCTCCCCAGTCGTTGATGGCGCGAAAGCGGCGCATCGCGTCGGCGGGTGTCGCCACCGGGAAGTCGGAGCCGAAGAGCAGGCGCTCGGTGACCTTGTACTCCATCGCGATCATGACGCCGTTGTAGAGCTGCCAGGGACGGTGGTAGCGGGCGGACAGGTCGGCGAGCACGTTCTCGTTCTTGCGCATCAGGATCGCGGTCTGCTCCATGTAGGGCTGCCCGAAGTGCGCGACGATGAGCTTGAGGTCGGGAAAGGCCATCGCCACCCGGTCGAGGAGGCAGGGATCCGCGAACTCCAGGCTGCCGGTGTAGGCGCCGCCGCAGTGAAACATCACCGGCACCCGGTGGGCGAGCGCGATTTCGTAGAGCTGCCAGCACTCGGGACTGCGCGGGTCGACAGCCTGGTAGGTGGGTGAGAGCTTGAGTCCGCGCATCCCGTGCCGGGTGATCGCCTCCTCGAACTCCTCCGGCGCGCCCGGGTCGAGAGGATGCACCGAAGCGAAGCCCACCGCCCGGCCCGGGTACTCGGCCACGATGCCGGCGATGAAGTCGTGTGGAGTCTTGAGTCCGGAATGAACGGGCAGTGAGACGAGCACGAACTGCTCTATGCCCGCTTCCGCCACGAGTCGATGGAAGGTCTCCGGGTCGGCGCTGCCGGTGCCGGCCACGTTGCGCCGCTTGTGCAGCTCGCGATCTTCGTCCGTGCGGTGATCGGGAAGAAAGCAATGGATATGCCAGTCGATGAGCGTGCCCATGGCCAACCCTTGCGTATATGGACCGGTCCGCTCCGGTCGCGCGGCATCTTAACCGCCATGTCCCGGCGATTCACGGCTGCGAACCCGGAGGCGCCGGCGTCGACGGCGCCTGGCGCATCGCCCACCGCCCTCAGATCGGGTTGCGGTTGGGCACGGTGGGCAGGGGGCTCGTGCCACGCAACGAGATGTCGACGGCCCGGGCCGCCTCGCGGCCTTCCCAGATCGCCCACACCACCAGCGATGCGCCGCGGGTCGCGTCGCCGCAGGCGAAGACCCCCGGCCGGCTCGTCTCGTAGTCCGATCCGATCGCGATCGGGCCATCTTCGCGCCTTCGGGGCGCATGCTTTCCGAAGACATCGAGCTCAGGGCCGGTGAAGCCGACGGAGAGCAGGACGAGCTCCGCGCGTACCTCGAACCCGGTGCCGGGCACCTCGACCATGCGCATCACGCCGCTGGTATCGGTGTCCCAGCGCACCCGGACACAGTGCATGCTTCGGACCCGTCCCGAGGCGTCGCCGGCGAAGTGCTTCGGGATGGCGCTCCACTCCCGGCGACCGCCCTCTTCGTGGGAGCTCGATTCACGCAGGATCATCGGCCACCAGGGCCAGGGCATTTCCGCGGTGCGCTCGGCCGGCGGAGGCGGCTTGTAGTGGAAGTGATGCACCTCTCGTGCGCCGTGGCGGTGGGCGGTGCCGAGGCAGTCCGCGCCGGTGTCGCCGCCGCCGAGTATGACCACATGGCGCCCGGCGGCGCTGATGGGATCCGGGACATGATCTCCCGCGACCACCCGATTCTGGCGAGTGAGGTACTCCATGGCGAAGTGCACGCCTTCGAGGTCCCGGCCGGGAATGCCGAGATCCCGGGGGGCCAGCGCGCCGATCGCGAGGACGACGGCGTCGAACTCCGTCTCCAGGGCATCGAGCCCAACGTCCACTCCGACGTTGACGCCGGTACGAAAGTGCACTCCCTCGGCCCGCATCTGGTCGAGTCGCCGGTCCAGGCCCGCCTTCTCCATCTTGAAGTCGGGGATGCCGTAGCGCAGCAGTCCGCCCGGGCGGTCGTCGCGTTCGAAGACCGTCACCGCATGTCCGACCCGGGCGAGCTGCTGCGCGGCGGCCAGGCCCGCCGGCCCCGATCCCACCACCGCGACCGAGTGCCCGGTGGCGGCGCCGCAGGCCGCGGGCACGATCCAGCCTTCCCGCCACGCGTAGTCGACGATCTGCTTTTCGATCTGGCGGATGGTGACCGGCTCGCTGCTGATGTTGAGCACGCAGGCCTCTTCGCAGGGCGCCGGGCAGATTCCGCCGGTGAACTCGGGGAAGTTGTTCGTGGCGTGCAGTCGCTCGCTCGCCTGGCGCCACCGGGCACGGGAGACGAGGTCGTTCCAGTCCGGGACGTGATTGCCGAGCGGGCACCCCTTGTGGCAGAAGGCGATGCCGCAGTCGATGCAGCGCCCCGCCTGCTCGCGAAGCGCTCCCCGCCTGAGGTCGCCCTCGACTTCCCGCCAGTCCTTGATCCGCTCCTTCGCGGGCCGCTTGGGCAGGCGGGTGCGCGGAACCTCGACGAATGCGGCGGCCCTTCTCATGCGGCGACGAGGGCCCCGCCCATGTTCCCGATCCCGCATCCCGCCCACCGGCGGGCATCCACCCGCATGCGGCAGAAGGACGGCATCCCTCAGCGCACCGATACGGCGGCGCGCGAGGCGGGCGCGTCGTCCCGGACCGGCCTCGCTTCGCCGCCCCGGGGCCGCACCTTCACGAAGCGTCGTCGCGACTCGGCCCAATGGGAGAGCAGCCTGAAGGCGAGCGGACTCTGCGTGACGCGCAGGTGCCGGCGCAGCAGGGCGCGGACGCGCTGCTCGTCGCGCGCATCGAGCCCCGTCATCTCCACCAGTTCCGGATTGCATCGACTCGGGAACTGCCCACTGCCGTCGGCGACGTAGGCGACGCCGCCGCTCATTCCCGCCGCAAAGTTGCGGCCGGTCTCACCGAGAACCACGACCGTCCCCCCGGTCATGTACTCGCAGGCGTGGTCGCCGACGCCTTCCACCACCGCGTTCGCACCGCTGTTGCGCACCGCGAAGCGTTCGCCGGCGGCGCCCCGCACCAGGAGCTCCCCTCCGGTCGCACCGTAGAGCGCGACGTTCCCGATCAGGACGCCTGAACCTGCGCGGGCCGCGGGCATGTCGGGGGGCGGCACCACGCTTACCCGCCCTCCCGCCATGCCCTTGGCGACCGCGTCGTTGGCGAAACCGGTCAACGTCATCTCCACCCCGGGGGAGAGAAAGGCGCCGAGGCTCTGGCCCGCCGCCCCGTGCAGCGCCACCTGCACCGTGCCCGCGGGCAGGCCTTCGCTGCCGTGACGTCGGACCAGCTCGCACGCGAGACGGGCTCCGACGGTCCGGTCGCTCGGCCGGACTTCGGCGCGAATGCGCACCGCACGGCCTTCCCCGAGAGCGGGGGCGGCGGCGGCGAGGAGGTGCCGCTCGAGCGGGCTCGGCGCTGCCCGGGCCTGGCCCTCCGCGTATCGGATGGGAGCCCCGGCGCCGTCCTCCGGGACGTGCAGCAGCGGTTCTAGATCGAGGCGCCTCGCCTTCCAGTGCCGCTTCCTCTCCTCGCGGACATGGAGGAGGTCGGCCCGGCCGATGACCTCGTCGAGGCGGCGGAACCCGAGCTCCGCCATCAGCTCGCGCACTTCCTCCGCGACGAAGAGCATGAAGTTCATCACGTGATCGGGGAGTCCGGCGAAACGGGCACGCAGGATGGGGTCCTGGGTGGCGACACCGACCGGGCAGGTGTTGAGGTGGCACACGCGGGTGAGAATGCAGCCCGAGGCGATGAGGGCGGCGGTGCCGAATCCGAAGGTCTCCGCTCCGAGCACCGCCGCGACCAGCACGTCCCGGCCGGTCTTGAGCTGGCCGTCGGTCTCCAGCACCACCCGGCCGCGCAGGTGGTTGGCGACGAGCACCTGCTGGGTCTCCGCGAGCCCGAGCTCCCAGGGCAGGCCCGTGTGCTTGATCGAGCTGAGCGGCGATGCGCCGGTGCCGCCGGAGTGCCCGCACACCACGATCCGGTCCGCCTTCGCCTTCGCCACGCCCGCCGCCACGGTGCCCACGCCCACCTCGCTCACCAGCTTCACCGACACTTCCGCCCGGGGGTTGGCGTGCTTCAGGTCGAAGATGAGCTGCGCCAGGTCCTCGATCGAGTAGATGTCGTGGTGGGGAGGCGGAGAGATGAGGCCCACGCCGGGCGCCGCGTGGCGGACCCGCGCGATGACCTCGTCCACCTTGTGCCCGGGAAGGTGGCCGCCTTCACCCGGTTTCGCCCCCTGCGCCATCTTGATCTGGATCTCGTCGGCGCTCAGCAGGTAGCCCGGCGTGACTCCGAAGCGACCCGAAGCCACCTGCTTGATCGCGCTGTTGCTCGAATCCCCCCCGTGGGCGGGCCGATAGCGCTCGGGGTCCTCGCCTCCCTCTCCGCTGTTCGAGCGCCCTCCGAGACGGTTCATCGCCACCGCGAGCGTCCTGTGCGCTTCGTCGGAGAGCGAGCCGAAGGACATCGCCCCGGTGCGGAAGCGGCGCACGATCTCCGAGGCCGGCTCGACCTCGTCGAGCGGCACCGCCGCGCCCGGGCGAAACGCGAGCAGACCGCGCAAATCGCAACCTCGCGTCGTCTGCTCGTCGACGAAGCGCGTGTACTTCCTGAACACCCGGTAGTCGGCGGAACGCACACCGTGCTGCAGCAGGCCGATCACGTTCGGCGTGAGCTGGTGACGCTCGCCGTCGCGGCGCCACTTGTAGCGTCCCCCCCAGTCGAGGTCGTCCCCCGCGACGGCGGCGCCCTCGAATCGAAGCAGGCACTCCCGCTCCACCTCGTCGAGCTCGATGCCGCCGAGACGCGAAGGAGTACCGGTGAAGAACTCCGTCACGAATCCCGGTCCGAGTCCCACCGCCTCGAAGACCTGCGCCCCCACGTAGCTCTGCAGGGTGGAGATTCCCATCTTGCTCAGCACTTTCCGCACGCCCTTCTCGAGCGCGCCGACGTAGCGTGACCGGGCGGCGTCGAGCTCCAGCCCTTCGAGCAGGTCTTCGGAGGCCAGCTCGTGCAGGGTCTCGAAGGCGAGCCAGGGATTGACCGCGCTCGCGCCGTAGCCGAGCAGCAGGCAGACGTGCATCACCTCGCGCGCCTCGCCGCTCTCCACGACAATCGAGGTCCGAGGCCGCAGACCGCGCCGGATCAGGTCGTGGTGCACGGCGGAGACGGCTAGCAGCGAGGGCATGGGCGCACGTTCGCCGCCCGCGCCCCGATCGCTCAGGACCAGGATGGAGGCGCCGTCGCGCACCGCGCGCGCCGCCGAATGCCGCAGCCGGTCCAGGGCCTCCCGCAGCCCACCCTCCCGGGCGGGGAAGAGCGCATCCAGACGCGAGCAACGCAGGCCCTCGAGACGGTTTCGAGCGATGGCGCCGAAGCGGGCGTCGCTCAACACCGGACTTTCGAGCGCGATCTGGCGGCAGTGTTCCGGCCCCGGCGAGAAGAGATTGCCCTGGGCGCCGAGAAGGGTGCGCAGGGACATCACCAGCGACTCCCGCAGGGGATCGATGGGCGGGTTCGTCACCTGGGCGAAGAGCTGCTTGAAGTAGGCGTAGAGAAGCTGGGGTCCTTCGCTCAGGACCGCGAGCGCGCTGTCGTCTCCCATCGCCCCCAGCGGCTCTTCGCCCCTGACGGCCATCGGCGCGACGAGCAGGCGCAGGTCCTCCCGCGTGTACCCATGCATTCGTTGCCGCCGCACCCGCGCGTCGTCCGCGAGGTCGGGCGCCGAGGGTGACGGAGCGGCCGCCTCCCCCCGGGGGTCGAGCTCAGCGCCGGCCACGAGGTTCGCATCGAGCCATTCGCGGTAGGGACGGGCGGCGGCAAGGCCCATCTTGAGCTCCTGGTCCTCGAGCAGGCGCTGCCGCCGGGTGTCGAGGACCACCATTCCTCCCGGAGCCAGGCGCCCGAGCCTGCGAATCCGCTCCGGCGGCACATCCACCACGCCTGCCTCGGAAGCGACGATGACCAGGTCGTCGGTCGTGACCGTGAGTCGGGCGGGCCGAAGCCCGTTGCGGTCCAGGCATGCTCCCACCTGCTCCCCGTCGCTGAAGGCGACGAGCGCGGGTCCGTCCCACGGCTCCATGAGCGACGCATGGAACTCGAAGAAGGCCCGAAGCTCGGGCGCCATGTCCGCATCGCCCTCCCAGGCCTGCGGAATCATCATCGCCAGTGCGTGGGGAAGAGAGCGTCCGCTGTGCTGCAGCAGCTCGAGCACATTGTCGAGCATTGCGGAGTCGCTGCCCTCGGCGTCCACGACCGGCAGGAGCTTCTCCAGATCCGCTCCGAACTCCGGCGAAGTGAAGAGGCTCTCGCGGGCCCGGAACGCATTCACATTGCCGCGCAGGGTGTTGATCTCCCCGTTGTGGGCGAGGAGCCGATAGGGATGGGCGCGTTCCCAGCTCGGAAAGGTATTGGTGCTGAATCGCTGGTGCGCGATCGCGAGCGCGCTCGCGAACTCCCGGTCGCGCAGATCGGGGTAGAAGCGATCGATCTGCCGGGGCAGGAGCAGCCCCTTGTAGACGATGGTCCGCGACGAGAACGAACAGGCATAGAGAGAGCCCTGAGCGGAACTGCCTTCGCCCTTCGCCCGGCGCTCGACGACCCGCCGGAGCAGGTAGAGCCTGCGTTCGAGTCCTTCTCCCGGCAGGGTGAGCCCGGGAACGGCAAGGAAGACCTGGGAGACATGGGGCAGGGTCTGTCGTGCAATCTGCCCGCATGCGGCCGCCTCGACC
Source organism: Gammaproteobacteria bacterium (assembly GCA_022824305.1). GTDB lineage: Bacteria > Pseudomonadota > Gammaproteobacteria > HK1 > HK1 > JAJEAD01. The sequence goes on from JAJEAD010000054.1 coordinate 18,515, forward strand.
GGCACTTCCCGCCAGCCGAGAACTTCAAGGCCCTCCGCCGCGGCCGACTCCTCCAGCAGATCGCGCTGGGACTTCCGCGCTCCCTCGTCAGGGGAAAGGAAGAGCTGCCCCACCCCGTAGGCGCCCGCCGGCGGCAACGGGAACCCGAGGCCCGCGCGGGAGGAGAAGAACGCGTGGGGGATCTGGAGCAGGAGCCCGCACCCGTCGCCGGTCTCCGGGTCGAACCCGGTTGCGCCTCGGTGCGCGACCCCGTGCAGCAGGCCGAGAGCGAGACGAACGACCTCCCGCGAACTCCTGCCCGTGCGCGCGGCGACGAAACCCACTCCGCAGGCGTCGCGCTCGAACTCGGGCCGATAGAGGCTCGCATGCGCGGGCGGCGGCTTCGGCGTGGGCAGAGCGTTCGAGCTCACGGCGGAGTCATCCCGCCCGCTGGGAAGGACCGCGGCGCCTCGCCTTCGCGGCGCTGTCGGGAGACACGGGAAGCGCGACGCGTTCCGCGCTCGTCGACAGCACCACCATCGTCTCGGTGCGTTCCACGCCGAGGTTCGAGCGCATGACGCCGATCAGATCCTCGAGGCCTTCGGTGCTGGCGCACTTCACCTTGAGGAGCAGGCTGGCCCCGCCGGTGACGTGGTGGCATTCGAGCACTCGGGGCTCTTCCGCCACCCACTGCTCGAAGGCGTCGATGCGGCCCGGGTAGTCGATCGAGACCCCGATGAAGGCGGTCACGTCCAGTCCCACCCGGCGGGCGTCGACGATGGCCGAGTAACCGGTGATGACCCCGGCCTGCTCGAGCTTGCGAATGCGCTCCATGACCGAGGGCGCGCTCATGCCCACCTCGCGCCCGAGCTTCACGAGTGACGCCTTGGCATCGGCCTGGAGGGCACGGATTAGCTGGAGATCAACAGAATCAGGGAGCATGACGACACTTATATCTAATAATCTTAGGTTTCCTTTCCCTGTTACCTAATGGAACCCCTCCTCTGTTCGAATGTCAAGAGGCCTCGCGCCCGGCGGGGCCACGCCACGCAGGCTGGAGATCCGCCCGTGAACGGCGATGCCGGGCGCCGAGGGAACGCGCGCGCACGCCCCGGGGAGTCTCGGGAACAACCCCCTGCCCTCGAGGCCATCCGGTCCCGGCCGGAGCCGGCCCGGGACCTGGCGGCGCCACCTCCGGTGGAGGACCCCTGGGCCCTCCACTGAAACCGACTCACGGGCACTCACCGCAATGTTTCACCGATTTCTTGGCTCGCGGACGCGAATCTGCTGGCATCGGCTGCGCCGAGACGCGCGTTTGCCTTGCCCCTACCGACATCTTCGCGTCCTCACCACGAAAGTCGGGGAACATTGCGGTCAGGGGCATTGCGACGTCTCGCACCGGTGCCTACGGCCCTCGGAGAGGAAGGGTCGCGGCAGCGACCTCAGGACGCGGTAGCGACGTTCGCGAGACAGCCTCAGGCGGGCCGGATCTGCACCCTTATCGCGCCGGTCGACTTGTCCGTCGCGGAATCGAAGCCGCGCCGCGCTTCGTCGAGTCGGATTCGGTGGGTCGGCATTGCCGCGATTGGAGGTCCCGCTGCCCGCCCGGTCGGGCAGCGGGAATCGCGTTTCGGACGTGCCGGCCCCCGACCTCCGGGGGCCGGCATCGAAGCCGCCCCGGCTCTACGCGAGCCAGATGAACTCCGGGAACTCCGCGCCGCCGAAGGCCGCCAGCGGCACCCGGGGCATGCCCTGCAGGCCGGTAGCCTTCGCGTCGAGGTAGTTCTTGTGGTAGGGGATGATGGTGCCCGCCTCGTCGGAGATGAGTTGCTGCGCCTCGCAGAACATGTCCTTTCGCTTGGCCTCGTCGGTCTCCGCCCGGGTGTCGAGCAGAATCTGGTCGAGCCGGGAGTTCTTGTAGACCGAGTCGTTCCAGGGCGCCTCGGAGTGGTACTTGAGCGTCAGCATGATGTTGGCGGTGGGACGCATGTTCCACCCCGATGAGGCCAGGGGTGTCTTCATCCACACGTTGCCCCAGTAACCGTCCGGCGCCACGCGCTTTACCTGGAGGTCGAGGCCGATCTTGCTCGCCTCGGCCTGCAGGAGCAGGCACATGTCCACTGCGCCGCCGCTGATCTCCGCCGTCACCAGCTCGGCCGTGGTGATCCCGGAGCGTTGCAGGTGGAACTTCGCCTTGTCGAGATCGTACTCGCGCTGGGGCAGCGTCTCGCAGTGCATCGCATACGCGGGGCTGATGGAGTGATCGTTGCCGACCACGCCCTGTCCCTTGATGAGCGAGCGCACCATGCGATCGCGCCGGCACAGGAGCTTGAGGGCAAGCACGAAGTCGGGATTGTTGCCGGGGTGACGGTCGAGCATCGCCACGATTTCGGTGGTGGCCCCGGATTCCACCGAGAACAGCTCCACCCCGTCCGCCGCCTCGATCTGCTTGATCGCCTTCGGATCGAGATCACCGATGAGATGCACGTCGCCCGAGACGAGGGCATTGACGCGCGCCGCGTTGTCGGTGATGGCGAACATCTCGATCTCGTCCACGTAGGGCCGGCCCTCCCGGAAGTAGTCGGGATTGCGCTTCGACACGCTCCGTACGCCCGGAGAGAACTCTTCGCAGCTGAACGGACCGGTGCCGATCACCTTGCTGAAGTAGCCCTCCTTGTCCTCGGCGCCGTCCTGAAGAATCTTGAAGTGGAAGGTGCCGAGAATCGCGAGCAGATCCGCATTCGGGCTGCTGAGCACCGCCTTGACGGTATGGGAATCGAGCTTCTTCCACTCGCTGACCATGCTGACCAGGGAGCTCGCCTTCGAGATGGACGCCTCGCCGAGATGACGGTTCATGCTGTACACGACGTCGTCGGCGCCGAAGTCCTTGCCGTCGTGGAAGGTAACGCCCTTCTGCAGGTGGAAGGTGAACTCGGTGGCGTCGGCATTCACCTCCCAGGACTCGGCGAGGTCCGGAGCGAGCGACATGTCGTTCCGGAACTGGACGAGGTTGTTGCAGTGCATCCGGCCCCGGCTGTAGTCGATGGTCGCGGTGAAGAGCGCCGGGTCCAGGGTGTCGGCAGGCCCGTGCTGGTTCCACGCCACGCGCGCCCGGCCGCCGTGCTTCGGGGTCTCCGCCCGCACGTCGCGCGACGAGCTCAGGATCGCGGCGGCGCTGGTCAGGGTGAGCCCGGTGGCGAGCATGCCCTGCAGGAAGTTCCGGCGGCTGAGCGTTCCGCGCTCGTATGCCGCCTGCATCCGCCTCACTTCGGAGGCCTGGTAATCATTCTCTCGTTTGAAGAAGTCGTGCATGTAATCCTCCATGCTCTCTGGTTGCCGTACAGTTGTTCTCGTTGATACCGGAAGCCCGTGGCTTCCGAGGGCTCCGCGATCCGAGGACCCTCTCGGATCCCGCAGTCCCTGCCGTGCTTTCACGCCGGATTCTACCATCCTCCCGGTAGTGGCCATTGCGGCGCTGGTCGGGGCGTTTCGAGCGCGGCGCACGCGCCGGATCCGAAGCGGCTGCCCGAGCGCGTTCCGGAATGCGCTGCCGATCGGGATGCCGGGCAACGATTCGCGCTCGGGACCCCGGGTGGAATCCCGAAGCCATGCTTTTGTGAGTGACGACGCGCTCGGGTGATCCGGCCCGGGGCCGACGGCCATCCCGACCTTCCCGGCGCCGCTCTAATCGGCCGGGTGCCGGGACGGAACCGGACCTTGGCCCTGCGGATGACCGGAGTGAGGCCGGGGGGCCGTAGGCCTTCGTCGAAAAAAGCCCCCGCCGCGAATACACTCTAGCGCCGGTGAGAGTGGCTGCGCCTCTCTCCACCCCGCCGGGAGGACACCGGAGTCCCGATGCTGAACTACACGCTGAGACGACTCGGCCTGTCGATCGTGATCGTCAGCGTGGCGATGTCCATCCTCTTCCTGATGATTCACCTGGTGCCCGGCGATCCGGTCACGATCGCGCTGGGTCCCCGGGCCACACCGGAGATGCGAGAGGCCTACCGGGCGAGGATGGGCCTGGACCAGCCGATCCACATCCAGTACGTGGTCTTCTTCGCGAACGCGCTGCGGGGCGATCTCGGCCAAGACGTCTTCAGCCAGCGGGCAGTGACGCGGATCATCTCCGAGCAGCTACCCCACACCGCGGCGCTCGTCGCGGCCGCCATCGGATGGTCGGCGCTGCTCGGAATCGTGCTCGGCTGCTTCTCCGCCGTCCACCGGAACAGCTTCTTCGACAAGTTCACGGGGGTGATTACGGTCGGCGCGATCGCGGTGCCTTCATTCGTCGTTTCGCTCTACTCCCTGCTCATCTTCGCCGTGATGCTGAAGGTGCTGCCCGCCATCGGGGCCGGCGAGCCGGGAGACCTCGTGGACCAGGCGCAGCATCTGATCCTTCCCTCGTTCGCGCTCGGGCTGGGCTGGGTCGGGTACATCGCCCGGCTGGTGCGCGCCTCGATGCTGGAGGTGATGGGAGAGAACTACATTCGCTCCGCCCGCTCCTACGGACTGCTCGAACGCACCGTCATCTACAGCTACGCGCTCAAGGTGGCGATCCTGCCCACCGTCACCCTCCTCGGGGTGGGGATCGGAAACCTGCTCTCCGGCGCCCTCTTCGCCGAGATCGTCTTCGCCCGCCCCGGCATCGGCAAGCTCATCTACGACATGGTCATCACCCGCAACTACCCGGTCGTGCAGGGCGCGGTGCTCGTCACCACCGCTCTCTTCGTGCTTTGCGCGATGATCGCCGACCTCGTCAACGCCAGCCTGGATCCCCGTGTCCGCGCCAGCCTCTGAGCACGGCCCCGGCCTCGACGCGGCGGCGCCGGCCGCGCGCTCCGAGCGCTTTGCGACCCTGCGCCGGATGATCCGGGATCCCCTCAGCATCCTGGGCCTCACGCTGGTGGTCCTGCTCTTCATCGGCGCCCTCTTCGCCGAGTACATCACTCCCTACTCTCCGACCGCGATCGACGTGAAGGCCCGCCTCGCCTCGCCATCCTTCGAGCACCTGCTCGGAACCGACCAGCTCGGCCGGGACACCTTTACCCGCGTGCTCTACGGGGGACGGGTTGCCTTGCAGGTCGCAGCCTGGTCCATCTCGCTCGCGCTCTCGGCCGGCCTGATCCTCGGGATGCTCGCCGGCTACGGGCCGCGCTGGCTGGACAACGCCCTCCTCCTGCTCTTCGACTCGGTGCGCTCGTTCCCGACCATCATGTTCGCGCTCGCGATCATCACCCTGACCGGACCCAGCCTGAACATGGTCATCCTGGTGATCGTGGTCACCTCGATCCCCGTCTACGCGCGGATAGTGCGCACCCAGACCATGAGCCTCAAGGAACAGGAGTTCGTGCTCGCGGCGCGGGCGCTCGGCACGGGCTGGTTCAGGATCCTGCGCGTGCATTTCCTCCCCAACGTCATCGGACCGCTCTTCATTCTCGCGAGCATGGATATCCCGGTGGTCGTCACGATCGAGGCGGGCCTCAGCTTTCTGGGGCTCGGGGTGCGTCCTCCCACCCCGAGCTGGGGCAGCATCCTGGGCGACGGCTATGCCTACATCCGCGCCACCCCGTGGCTGGTGGTGGCGGGAGGCGTGCCCCTGATACTCACCACGCTGGGATTCACCTTCATGGGCGAGGCGTTGCGCGACGTGCTCGACCCGCGTCTTCGCCGCACGGACTGACGAGGAAGCGGCTGCCCGCCCCGCCGGACCGGATTCGATGATGCGCAGGAGGACCTGAACGATGGATCCGGTGCTCTCGATCAGGGACCTTTCGCTCGACTTCGAGACACCCCCCGGACCCGTCCACGCCCTGCGCAACGTCAGCCTCGAGGTGCCCCGCAACCACATCGTGGGCATCGTGGGCGAGAGCGGATCCGGCAAGAGCACGGTGATAGCGGCGGCGATGCGCCTGCTCGCCAACAACGCGGTGATCCGAGGCGGCGAAGTGATCTTCAACGGGCGGGACGTGCTCGGAATGAACCAGGAAGAGCTTCGGGCTCTGCGCGGCGAAGAGATCTCCATGGTGTTCCAGGACCCCATGACCTCGCAGATTCCGGTCCTCACCATCGGCCGCCAGATGACCGACATCCAGTACCGGCGCCGCAACGTCTCGATGGCGGAGAAACGCAACCTCGCGGTCGAGATGATGCGCAGAGTGGGCATCTCCGATCCGGAGGAGCGCCTCGATCAGCATCCCCATCAGTTCAGCGGCGGCATGCGGCAGCGCATCGCAATCGCGATGGCGCTGCTCATGAACCCGCAGCTTCTCATCGCGGACGAGCCCACCACCGCCCTCGATGTGACGATGGAGGCGCAGATCATCCATCTCCTGCGGGAGCTCAAGGAGAGCTTCGAGGGCTCGATTCTCTTCGTCTCGCACAATCTCGGGCTGATCGCCGAGCTGTGCGACTACGTGGTGGTGATGTATGCGGGCGAAGTGGTCGAGCAGGGCAGCGTCGAAGACCTCTTCTACCGCGCCAGCCACCCCTACACACAGGCCTTGCTCGAATGCGACCCCGCCCGGATCGAGGACGCCACGCCTGCCCTGCCCACCATTCCCGGAGACGTTCCCGACCTCCACATCGTGCCGCAGGGCTGCGTGTTCGCCCCGCGCTGCCCCCGGGCCGTGGCGCGCTGCCGGGAAGAGCCGGCGCAGATTGCGACGATCGGCGCCGGACACCGTGCCCGCTGCCACCTTCTCGGCCATGAGTGAACTGCTGGAAGTCGAAGGGCTCCGGGTGCGCTTCCGGACGAGCGGCGCGTTGCGCGCGGTCGCGCGCCGCGAGGATGACCCCTGGATCGATGCCGTCCTCGACGTATCGTTCCGGATGCGGGAGGGCGAAACCCTGGCGCTGGTCGGCGAGAGCGGCTCGGGAAAGACGACCCTGGGCCGCGCCATCATCGGCCTCGTGCGCGCGCAGAGCGGCAGCATCCGCTTCGAAGGCTCGGAGCTGCGAGGCCTCGGGGATCGCGCGTACAAGGCGTACCGGCGCGAGATCGCGATGATGTTCCAGGACCCGGTGGCCTCCCTCAGCCCGAGGCGCACGGTGCGCGGCCAGATCCGGGAACCCTTCGAAGTCCACAAGTCGGCCGAGCGTGACGGGGAGGCGGAGGTTCGACGACTGATGGACCTGGTGGGCCTGCCTCACAATTTCGTGGGGCGCTTCCCGCACGAGCTCTCCGGCGGACAGGCGCGGCGGGTAGGGGTAGCCCGGGCGCTGGCCCTCTCACCCAAGCTCATCATCGCCGACGAACCCACTGCGGGGCTCGACGTCTCGGTACAGGGCGAGGTGCTGAACCTGATGAGCGGGCTTCAGTCGCGCTTCGGCATGAGCTATCTCGTGATCACCCACAACCTGCCGGTGGTGCGTCACACCAGCAACCGCATCGCCATCATGTACCTTGGCCGCTTCGTCGAACAGGGCACCACCGCCACCATTTTCCGCTCACCCGCCCATCCCTACACCGAAGCGCTGCTGGGAGCGGTGCCCCGCCCGGACCCCAGGCGGCGCCGGAAGACGGTTTCCATCGAAGGCGAGGTGCCGAGCCTGAAAATGCGACCCCGGGGATGCGAGTTTCACCCCCGCTGTCCCTACGCCCAGGAGCGCTGCCGGCACGAGACACCGGCAACCACCAGGCTCGAAGAAGGGCATCTCGTCCGCTGCCACTTCCCGCTGGGAAACGGTCACCGCACCAGCTAGCCGCTTAGAGGAGACGGGCTCCCAGGGGCACCGTGCCATCCGGCACGCACAGCACCACCTCGCCGTTCTCGTCCTCGAACCCGGTAATCAGGCACTCCGACTTGAGGGGGCCGATCTGTTTTGGCGGAAAGTTGACCACGCCTACGACGAGGCGGCCGACCAGTTCCTCCGGGCGGTACTTCGCGGTTATCCGGGCACTCGACTTTCGGGTTCCGACCGCCTGCCCGAAGTCCACGTGAAGGACGTAGGCGGGTATCCGCGCCTTCCCGAAGGGCTCCGCGCTCACCACCCGGCCGACGCGGATCTCGACCCTCTCGAAGTCACTCCACTCGATCGTCTCCATGGGAACCCTCCCCTCGCGCCGGCCCCAATCCCTTCGTGCGGCAGTCGCGGGACGCCGCGCCTTCAGTTCGCCTTGATGACGTAGCCGCCGGACTTCTCGTCGGGTATCAGCTCGAAGGGGTGATGCGCGCTCGCTTCCTCGAGCAGCCGGTTGAAGGAGCGAAAGCCGTAGCGGCTCTCGTTGAAGCCGGGCTTCCGCCGCCGCAGCGCCTGCTTGACCATGGAGCCCCACAGGGTCTCGTCGCCGCCGCGCTCCGCGTTGAGCGCTTCCACCGTCTCGAACACGAGATCGAAAGCTTCCTGGCTGCGTTCCTCCTCCTCGCCCTTTGCGCCTTCCTTGTCTCCCGATTTCTTCTTCGTTCGGGTCGGGCGGCGCTTCTTCTTGTTCGCCCCTCTCTCTCGCACCAGGTCGTCGTAGTAGATGAACTCGTCGCAGTTCGCCATGAGCAGGTCCGACGTCGAGTTCCTGACTCCGAGCCCCACCACCATCTTGTCGTTTTCCCGGAGCTTGCTCACGAGAGGAGAGAAATCGGAGTCCCCGCTGATGATCACGAAGGTGTCGACGTGAGACTTGGTGTAGCAGAGATCGAGCGCGTCCACCACGAGGCGAATGTCGGCGGAGTTCTTGCCGGACTGGCGCACGTGGGGAATGTCGATGAGCTCGAACGCCGCCTCGTGCATGCTGCGCTTGAAGTTCTTGTATCGGTCCCAGTCCGCGTACGCTTTCTTGACCACGATGCTGCCCTTGAGGAGCAGACGCTCGAGCACCTGGGTGATGTCGAGATCGTCGTACTTGGCGTCCCGCACTCCGAGCGCAATGTTCTCGAAATCACAGAAGAGCGCCATGTTGCTCGTTTGATCGCGATCCGGCACTACGGACCTCCTTCGTCCTCAATCTGGGATGGCCCGGGTCGGCATGCACAGATCCGGAACCCGGGCGTTTGCCGAATCATACAGGCATTGATCCCGCAGCAGGCGCCTCTCCCCGGGCCGAGGCGGGGCGCTGCGGGTCCCATTTCAGATCCTCACCCGGAGGCGGCGCGCGATATCTCCGGCAAGACGAAGCTGGCAACGGGCACGGTGCAGATTCTGATCGGCGTGCTCCACGCGGAAGTACACATCGCCGTCCAGGTAGTCGCTGAGGAATCGAACTCCGGTCTCGAAGGTGATGAGCGCAGCCGCGACCGGCATCAGCGCGACTTCGCATTCGGTGAGAGAGCCCGACGCACCGCAGAGGAAGCCCTCGCGAAGCGCGGCATGGAGCTCCGGATCCATTTCCACCCTTTCCAGATCGCTCTCATCCTCGGCGGCCCGGCAGCTCGCGGTGCGTACGAGATCTCCGAAATCGAAGAGCGGGGTGCCGGGCATGACGGTGTCGAGATCTATGACGCACAAGACCTCATTGGAGACCGCATCGAAGAGCAGATTGTTGATCTTTGCATCGTTGTGGGCGATGCGGGTGGGAATGCGGCCCTTGGCGAGCGCGTCATGGAGCGGGGTGGAGAGCGGCGCGAGCTCTTCGACCTGGCGCCACTCCGGCTCCACCGCACGGCGCCGCCCTCGGACGTCGCGCGCCGCCGCTTCCTCGAGATGCACGAGCCGGGCGCTGGTGTCGTGGAAGCCCGGAATGAGCTCCACGAGCGCGAGGTGCGCCGTCGCGAGGCGCTTCGAGAAGTCGCCGAAGGCCGCGGCGGCAGCGAATGCGTCACCGGGCTCCCTCACCCGGTCGATGCTGCGGCTGCCCTCGATGAACTCGAAGCAGCGCCAGAACGCCCCCTCCTCGTCCCGATACAGACAATCCCCCGAGCGGGTCTCAAGGGATTGAAGCACGCTGCGCCGGGTGCCCGACCCATGACTCGCCCGAAGCGCGTCCGTAACCGCGAGCAGGTTGTGCATCAGCGCCCGCGGATCGGTGAACACTCCGTGGTTCACGCGCTGGAAGACCACCGATCGACTACCGCTGCCGACATCGAAGCGACCCCGCCAGGTCTCGTGTATGTGGCCGGAACCGAGCGGCGTGCTTCCCACGTAGCGCCCGTCGACCGAGAAGCGCGACGCGACGGCGAGGCAGGGATCCGGCTTCATGTATCACCTCCCGCTCTGGACCGGGTGAGTGCGCAAGCCTGCCGCCTTTCATTCCCGCATACGACGTTTGACCGGGGGCACCGATTGCCACGACACTTGTCGAGGTGTCCCGATGGGCACTTGGAAGGGTTGACCGAGGAGGGCAAACGCGCGGTATCTGTCAGGTCGACCGTACTCGCAGGATTTGCGGATGGTTCGAACCCGATTCGGGTGCGACGGCGATTCACCCGCATACCCCGACCGGTACGCGTGTCCGGCCGATTCACAGGCCGCACCACCTTCGGAAGAAGCCTTCAAAAGCAGTGTGACACAACATCATCAACTGCGTCGGGGCACGTCCTTGAATCGCTGATCAGGAGATTGTTAATGAAAGAAAAAATCTGTAAAACAATTCTCGTTGCGGCCGCGCTGATGTTCGGCGCCGTCGGCAGCGCCGGGGCCGCCGACGTGACGGTCGGTTTCCAGCTCGTGTACGGGCCATGGAAAGCATTGAAGAAGGACCTCGAGGCGAACGGTCTCGGCGGCAAGAGCATCGAGTTCGTCAAGTTCACCTCCGGCACCGAAGTGATCAACGCCATGGCCTCGGGCTCCGTGGACATCTCTCTCAACGGATCCTCCCCCACGGCCGCAGGCTACAGCCGAGGCGTCGACCTGCAGGTGATCTACATCTACGACAACATCAACAATGCAGAGGCCCTGGTCGTTGACGATTCGGTCACCGCTCCGCAGGACCTCATGGGAAAGAAGATAGCGGTGCCCTTTGGTTCCACCACGCACTTCCACATGATGTTCGCGCTCGAGCAATTCAACATTTCACCGAAGGACCTCGAGGTCATCGACATGTCCCCACCCGACATGGTCGCGGCCTGGGAGCGCGGCGACATCAACGGCGGATTCGTCTGGGACCCCGCTCTTGGACGCATGAAGGAGAAGGGGCGCGTGCTCCTGACCTCCGGCGACCTCAGCAACTGGGGCAAGGCCACTTTCGACGCGATGGTCGCCCGCAAGGGATTCACGGATGAGAACCCGGACTTCACTTGCCAGTGGGTCAAGATGGTCTCCTCGGCCGATGCCGACTACCGGGCCAACCCGGGCGCTTACGGTCCGGGTACCGACAACGCCATGGGCATCGCCGACGCGGTGTCCGGCAACGCGGACCAGGTCGGTGGCGTGCTCGCCCTGTACGATTACCCGACTCTTGAGCAACAGGTCTCGGGTACGTGGCTGGGAGGCGGCGTGCAGAATGCGCTGATGGCGGCATCCGATTTCCTGGTGTCCCAGGGCAAGCTGGACGCGGTGCTGGACAGCTACGCCGACTCGGCTACGCCGAAGTTCGCGCAGATGGTGCTGGACGGCGGCTGCTGAGCGTATTCCCGGACCACTCCGTGTACTCCCTCCCGCTCCCGGAGAGAAGGCGCTCACCGGGCGCGGGAGGGAGGTTGGACTCAGCCACCGGCCGGCATCGCGGCGAGGAGCACGGGAAGCCCGTATACGGACACCGGCACGCACGCCGCGGGCGGCCGACGGCAGCGAGGCGCCAATGAGCGTGATCAGTCTCAATCACGTAGCGATGGAGTTCCCCTCCCTCGAGGGCATCGGGAGCGTCAGGGCGCTGGACGACGTGAACCTGGAGTTTCACGAGAACGAGTTCGTGGTCGCGCTCGGTGCATCGGGCTGTGGAAAGACCACCCTGCTCAACGTCATCGCGGGTTTCCTCTCCCCCACTTCAGGAGAAATCCTCAACAAGGGACTGCCGGTAGCGGGCCCGGGCCGCGACCGGGGCGTCGTCTTCCAGAAGCATGCCCTGCTCCCCTGGCTCAACGTGGTCGAGAACACCGAGTTCGGCCTCAAGCTCCAGGGGGTGGCCAGCGACGAACGCCGGGCCCGGGCCCGGGCCAACCTCTCCCTGGTGGGCCTGTCGGACTTCGAACGCTACCCCATCTACCAGCTTTCCGGCGGAATGCAGCAGCGCGTGGGCCTTGCCCGCGCCCTCACCTGCGATCCCGACATGCTGCTCATGGACGAGCCGCTCGGCGCCCTTGACGCCTTCACGCGGGAGAACATGCAGGAGCTGATTCTCGATGTGTGGAGGAAGACGCAAAAAGTCGTGTTCTTCATCACCCACAGCGTGGAGGAGGCGCTGTTCATGGCGACCCGGCTCATCGTGATGTCACCGCGCCCGGGCCGCATCACGCACCAGTACGAGCTCTCCTTCTGCGATCGCTTCTTCGAGACCGGCGACGCGAGGAGCGTCAAGTCTTCGTCCGAGTTCATCAAGATGCGCGAGGAGATCCTGTCGATCATCTACGGCGAAGAAGTGGGCGAGCAGCCGCCATGAACCTGAATCCCTTCTCGAAGCGGGCGCCCACGGTGGTCGACCAGTACGGAGCACCGGGCCAGGGAAGCAGCACCGCGATCAGCGCGATCACCATCGTGATCATTCTCGGGGGATGGTGGCTCGTCACTCACCTCGAGCTCATTCGCCCCCTCTTCCTCCCTTCGCCGGAGCTGGTGATCGCGAAGTTCAACAAGATCGCCTGCACCGAGTACTACTTCGAAAAGCTCCTCGTTGCGGTGGGCGCGCGGGCCGAGGTCGAAGCGCCTTGCCACGGCTTCAGTGAGCACACCCTGCACGAGCACATCATCTGGAGTCTCTACCGGGTCTTCACTTCGTTCTTCCTCGCGGTCATTACCGCGATTCCCATCGGAGTCGCGATGGGCATGAGCCGCATGGCCCGCGGCGTGTTCGATCCTCCGATCGAGTTCTACCGCCCGATTCCGCCCCTCGCCTACCTGCCGCTCACCATCATCTGGTTCGGCATCGGCGAGTCCGGCAAGCTTTTCCTCATCTTTCTCGCATGCTTCGCCCCGATCGCGATCAACGCCCGCGCCGGCGTGCGCTCGGTGTCCATAGAGCAGATTCACGCGGCGTACTCCATGGGGGCGAGCCGTCAGCAGGTCATCTGGCAGGTGGTCATCAAGGCCGCCCTTCCCGAGATCCTGACCGGCATGCGGGTCGCCATCGCGTTCGGATGGACCACTCTGGTCGCCGCGGAGATGGTCGCAGCCAAGGCCGGCATCGGAGTGATGGTCCTCAACGCCGCACGCTTCCTCGCGACGGACATCGTGTTTCTGGGAATCGTGGTGATCGGAGCGGTCGCGTTCGTGTTCGATCTGCTCATGCGCAAGATCGAGAAGGCGCTCGTCCCCTGGAAGGGGAAGGTCTGAGACGGCACATCCCGGCGGGCCGCCACCTCCGCCGAGGGTGCCCCCGACGCCTTCTGCCCGCCACGCCCGCTCCGCGCTCCCGAGAGAAGACCGGGTCGCGGGGCGCGCAGGCAAGGAGAGGGCCGCAGTCGCCCGAGCGACGGGCATCGGATGCTTGTGCGGGCCGGGAAGATTCTGCGAACCTGCGGGCGCTTTCCCTTCGGAGTACCGGAAATGGAAGAGTTCGACTACATCGTCATCGGAGCCGGCTCCGCGGGGTGCGTGCTCGCCAACCGGCTGAGCGAAGACGCCGGGTCGCGGGTGCTCGTGCTGGAAGGGGGCGGGAGCGACCGCAGCGTCTGGATTCAGATGCCCGCCGCGCTCGGAATCCCCCTCTTCATGCCGCGATTCAACTGGGGCTTCGAGTCCGATCCCGAACCCGGCCTCGACGGCCGGCGCATGAACTGTCCGCGGGGCAAGGCGCTGGGGGGCTCGTCATCCATCAACGGCATGGTGTACGTGCGTGGACACGCCTGCGACTTCGACCAGTGGGAGGAGCACGGCGCGGAAGGCTGGGGCTATCGCCACTGCCTGCCCTACTTCCGGCGCGCCGAGACCTGGACGGTCGGAGGCGACGAGTACCGCGGCGGCGAAGGACCGCTGGCGACCTGCAACGGCAACGAAATGCGACTGAACCCTCTGTACGAGGCATTCATTCGCGCCGGAGAGCAGGCGGGCTATCCGGTGAGCCCGGACTACAACGGCTACCAGCAGGAGGGCTTCGGCCCGATGCACATGACGGTCAAGGGCGGAGTGCGATGGTCGACGGCGAACGCGTACCTCCGCCCGGTCCTCGAGCGTCCCAACCTGAAGGTCGAGACCCACGCGCTGATGCATCGGGTGCTGCTCGAAGGACGCCGGGCGGTAGGGGTGGCGTACGAGCGCGGCGGACAGATGCGCACCGCGCGAGCACGGCGAGAGGTGATCCTCTCGGCGGGATCGATCGGGTCGCCGGTGATCCTGCAGCTCTCCGGAATCGGCCCCGGCAAGGTACTGAACGCGGCGGGGGTCGAGGCGCGCCACGAGCTGCCCGGAGTGGGCGCCAACCTCCAGGACCACCTGGAGGTCTACTACCAGTTCCAATGCAGGCAGCCGATCACCCTGAACGGCAAGATCGGATTCGCGAGCCGCATGCTCATCGGCGCACGCTGGCTGCTCCGCAAGGACGGTCTCGGCGCCACCAACCACTTCGAGTCCTGCGGCTTCATCCGATCCCGGGCGGGGCTGCGCTGGCCCGACATCCAGTACCACTTCATGCCGGCCGCGTACGTGCCGTCGAACGAGCCGGCGCACGCGCTTCGGCCGGGCGGCATGGGCAAGTTCGAGGGGCACGGCTACCAGGTGCACGTCGGTCCCAACAAGCCGAAGAGCCGGGGACGCGTGAACATCCTGTCGCCGGATCCGAGGGCGAAGCCGAGCATCCTGTTCAACTACCTCCAGCATGAGCAGGACCGCATCGACTGGCGGGCCGCGGTGCGCCTGACCCGCGAAATCATGCATCAGCCGGCGCTCGACCCCTTTCGGGGCAATGAGGTCGCGCCGGGAGATGCGGTGCGCAGCGACGAGGAGATCGATGCGTGGGTGCGCAAGGCGGGTGAGACCGCATACCACCCTTCGAGCACCTGCAAGATGGGCTCACCCACCGATCCGATGGCGGTCGTGGACCCGGAGTGCCGGGTCATCGGGGTCGAGGGGCTGCGGGTCGTCGACTCCTCGATCTTTCCCGTGATTACCAACGGGAACCTGAACGCGCCGACCATCATGAGCGCGGAGAAGGCGGCGGACCTCATTCGGGGGCGCCCGGCCCTGCCCCCCTCGAATGCTCCGACCTGGATCGACCCGGAGTGGGAGAGCCGCCAGCGACCGGGGGCGCCGGAGAGAGCGGTAGAGACGTAGCGGAGTTCGGCGACGGCGCCCGCTCCGTTGCGCAGGCGGAGCGCGCGCGCAACGGAGCAGCGATGACGAAGCGGATCGCACGGTTCGGGGAGTGGCCATCTCCTGTCGGCACCGGCACGATCACGGCCGGGAGCGTCCGGCTCGATTCCGTGGCGATCGACGGAAAGCGGGTCTGCTGGCTCGAAGGCCGCCCGTCGGAGGGCGGCCGCTACGTGCTGGTTTGCCGGGAAGAGAGCGGCGAGGTCCGCGACCTTACCCCGTCTCCCTTCAATGTCCGCACCCGGGTGCACGAGTACGGCGGCGGAAGCTTCCTGGTCCACGCCGGCCGCACCTGGTTCACCAACGACGCCGACCAGCGTCTCTACGGGCAGGACGGCGGCGAAGCGCCGGTCGCGCTCACCGTCGAGGGCCCCCATCGCTACGCCGACATGGCGCTCGACGCGCGTCGGGCGCGCCTGGTGTGCGTGCGCGAATCGCACCCCGCGGACGGCTCGGAGCCGGTGAACGCCCTGGTTGCGGTCCCGCTCGCCGGCGGCGATGCGAGCGTGCTGCACGGGGGGCACGACTTCTACTCGAGCCCCTCGTTGAGCCCGGACGGGGAGTGGCTGGCGTGGATGACCTGGGATCACCCGAACATGCCCTGGGACGAGAGCACGGTGTGGCGGGCCCGCATCTCCGCGGACGGCTCGCTCGGTCCGGCGACCCGGGTAGCGGGCGGAGACGGAGTGTCCGTGTACCAGCCGGGCTGGTCGCCGGATGGCGAGTTGCACTTCGTCTGCGACCGCAACGGGTGGTGGAATCTCTACCGCTGGCGAGACGGGTCAGTGGAGCCGGTGCACGAGACCCGGGCCGAGTTTGCCCATCCCCAGTGGCAGCTCGGCACCGCGACCTGGAGCTTCGACCGCGCGGGGAACATCGTGTGCACTTGCCGCGAGGCGGGGCGCTGGCGACTGCTGCGAATCGACCCGGCCGGGTCGGTCGAACGTCCCTCCTGCTGTGCGCATCTCGAGTCCATCGAGGACCTTGCGGTGCAGGGCGATACCTGCGTGCTGCTCGGCGGAGCGCCCGACATGCCCGCCTCGGTAGTGGCAGTGGATCTCGCACGGGATCGGGCGGCGATCCTTCGCCAGTCCTTCCCCGTCGCACTCGATTCCGGCCACATCTCGATACCCCGCCCAATGGACTTCCCCACCGGAGAAGGCGAGAGCGCCCACGCCTTCTTCTATCCGCCCGCGAACGCGGACTACGAAGCACCGGAAGGGGAGGCGCCGCCCCTCATCGTGGTCAGCCACGGCGGGCCGACGGGCGCGACCTCGACCTCGCTGGACCTGCGCATCCAGTACTGGACGAGTCGCGGATTCGCGGTACTCGACGTGGACTATCGAGGCAGCACCGGGTACGGGCGCGCCTACCGCGATCGGCTGGCGGGAGCATGGGGGCTCGCCGACGTCGAGGACTGCGTGAACGGCGCCCTGCACCTCGCGGCCGAAGGTCGGGTGGACCGGGAGCGGCTCGCGATACGCGGCGGCAGCGCGGGAGGTTTCACCACCCTGTGCGCGCTCGTGTTCCACGACGTGTTCCGGGCGGGCGCCAGCTACTACGGCATCAGCGACCTCGAGGCGCTCGCTCGCGACACCCACAAGTTCGAATCGCGCTACCTCGATCGCCTCATCGGCCCCTGGCCGGAGGCCGCGGGGCGCTACCGGGAGCGTTCTCCCCTGCACTTCCCTGAGCGGCTCTCGTGTCCGGTCATCTTCTTCCAGGGCCTCGAAGACAAGGTGGTGCCGCCGAACCAGGCCGAGCTCATGGTGGAGGCGCTGCGCGATCGCGGGGTGCCGGTGGCCTACCTCGCATTCGAGGGCGAGCAGCACGGGTTCCGGCGGGCGGAGACCATTCGGACCACGCTCGACACCGAGCTTGGCTTCTACGGGCGGGTCTTCGGCTTCCGGCCCGCCGGCGATCTGCCGGATCTCGACATCGAGAACCTCTGAACGGCCTGCGCCGTGGACCGGAGAGCGGTCTCGGCACTATGCTGGGCGCGCTTTCCGGGAGACCCTCCATGGCGCAAGAAGTCATCCTCACCTGTGCCGTCTGCGGCAGCCACGACAACCACCACCGTCATCCCGACTTTCCCATCACGCCGAAGCAGATCGCGCAGGCCTGCCTCGACGCGCGGAGCGCCGGCGCCGCCGTGGTCCACATCCACGTGCGCGATCCCGAGACCGGCATTCATTCCGGAGATCCCGAGCTCTTCCGCGAAGTGGTGGGACGCATCCGGGACAGCGGCAGCGACGTGCTCATCAACCTCACCACCGGATGGGGAGCGCGATTCGTGCCCGGCGCGGAAGACCCGCGAGCGCATGCGGCCGGCACTACCCTCACCACCCCGAAGCGCCGCATGCGTCACATCGAGGAGCTGCGTCCCGACATCTGCACCCTCGACGTCGGCACCTTCAACTTCGGCGAGCAGGTGTTCATGAACACCCCGGCCCACCTGCGGGTCATGGCCGGCATTGCCAAAGAGATCGGGGTCAAGCCGGAGATTGAGTGCTTCGAGCCCGGACACGTGGTGATGGCCCGCCAGCTCATCGACGAGGGGCTGATCGAGGATCCGCCCATGTTCCAGCTCTGTCTCGGGATTCGCTACGCTTCCCCCGCCACCGCGGAGGCGATGTCGTTCATGCGCAGCCTGCTCCCGGAGGGCGCGCGCTGGGCCGGATTCGGCATCTCGCGCTTCGAATTCCCCATGGTGGCGCAGGCGGTTACGCTGGGTGGCCATACCCGGGTGGGGCTCGAGGACAATCTCTACCTCTCGCGAGGCGTCTTCGCCTCGAACGGGGACCTCGTCGAGAAGGCGGTACGCATCATCCGCGAGCTCGGCGCCGACGTGGCCGAGCCGTCCCGCGCGGCGCAGATCCTGGACCTTCCACCGCGCGGCCAGTCGCCGCCGCCGGGTTGAGCCGGGCCCGGGAGCCGGATCGCGTCCGGATCCGACCCGGGGGCACCGTTCAGTGGATCACCCGGGCCTCGGGCAGTCCGTACCTGTCGACGACGCGCCGCGTCGCCTCGTCGAGTCCCGCGCTGTCCAGGACTATCCGGCTCGGACCGCGATCCGGCAGGAGCTCGACGACATGAAATCCGTGTCGCGGACGCTCCAGGGCCGCTTCGAGGTCGCGCAGATTGCTGATGGACTGCCCGTTGACTCGATCCACGATGCGGAAGGCAAAGTCCCGGTAGCCCGTGTTGAAGGGATCGGGGAGCACCTGGGACAGCACCACCAGGTGTCGCCGCCCGGGAAGGGGAGACTCGCGGAGATAGTGACGCAACCGGAACGGGGACGACTTGCGCCACTCCGATCCCCAACTGCGCAGGTAGTCGGCGGTGAAGGGCTGGAACACCAGGCCTCCGACCACCGCGTACTGCGGGCGGCGCCCGAAATCCCGGTCGGGCACGAGGGCATCGGTGTAACGTGCCCGCGGCAGCGCCAACTCGATCGACAGGGGGCGGCCTTCACGCCAGATCTCGAACGTGGAGAGGTCGCCGGCGAACTTGTCGCGGGTCGAGAGATTGTGAAGGGACAGGTACCCGTAGGAAGGGTCGAGGTAGCTGCCGTCGCTCTCTATCTCGAAAGCGTCGATGGAGAGGATGAGGTCGCGCGGCAGAAGATGGCCGGAGAAGGCCGAGAGCGCGGGCACGGCGCTCACGACGACGCCGCGAGGACGACCGGGCAGTCCGAGGAATGCGGCGATGGCGGGACTCTGCCCGTTCTGCCAGGAGAAGGGATACCAGGCGAGCGCCGCGTCGGGATCGCGCTGTCTTCGTTCCAGCACCCCCGCGATGAACGAAGCGGGGATCACCGCCAGGAGCTTTCCGTCGTAGCCGGCGCCCAGCCCGATCACCTCGCTCCCCGCGGCGACGATCTGCGAGGCGGCCGCACTTTCCGCGGCACCGGAAGCGCTGTCCGAAAGTCCGGCGTCGAACTCCGCAATGACTTCCAGCATCAGGTGCGCGACGACCCGACCGGGAACATGAGGGACGTGCACGCGGCGCACGGTGCCCGGCGCGGACACCGCCCGGCCGTCGAGAAAGTGCCAGATTCGAACCGGCCCGCTGTCGGGCACCTGTCGGGCGAAGGGCGACGTGCTCTCTGCCGGCCGGATGTCGCCCTCGGCAGCGGAGAGCAGCGCAAGGTTGGCGTGCGGATCGATCCAGTCCACGCTCGCAAGACGCCAGCGGCCGTCCCCTTCGACGCGCACTCGGAGAAGCGTGGCGTTCTCCAATCCCTCGGCGGTCGTCAGCACCTTCCCGTCCTCGACCACGACACCGTTCTTGTGCACGGTCCGCACGGAGCTCGACCAGGGCTGGTAGTGAGAATGCCGGATCGCGGAGGCCTCGATCCAGACCATCGAAGGCGCCCACTCCGCCAGGGCGCCCTGTCCCACCGCCATCAGCAGGCCGAGCGCGCAGGCACAGACCGCGCCACGCTTCACAGGCGGCGATCCGAGCTGAGACCGTAGTCGCTCGCGATTCCGGAGTGGGCGTCTTCCGCCTCCTCCCGGTCGATCACCGCGAAGCGTCCGCCGTCGAGAAACTCGATGACGTGAAACTCCCCGGCCGCGCCGGCGAAGGCGCCGGGCAGGTCGTCGAGGCTGGCGATGCGCACGCCGTTCACCCGGTCGACGATGCTCCTTTCGTGCAGCATCAGGTCCGCGTTCACGGGATGGGGAAGCACCCGGGCGAGCACCACACTCTCCCGGCGACGCTCCTCGGGGCGTTCGTAGCCGTGGAAGTGCAGCGCGTAATGCAGGTTCGGGTGCTCGATCGCGCTTTGCCCCCGCTCGCCGACCGCGGAGAGGTAATCGGCGCTCAGGGGCAGAAACACGAGGCCCGCGTACACGAAGTAGCGCGGTAGCCGGTCGTACTGCGTGCCCTCGGCCCGGTCCGCGGAGTACACGTAGATCGGGATGTCGACCTCGATGCGGGCGCCGTCACGGAAGAGCTCCAGGTGCACCGACTCCCCCGCCTGCACGGCATCGAAGACCGTTCCCGCGTGCACCCGGTTTCCCCGGTAGAGCACGGTGCCGTCGCTGCCGACGGGGCGGCCTTCCACCGCGAGCAGGACGTCGTCCACCCGCAGCAGCGCCTCGGTGGTCGGCACCGGCAGGACGTGGTCGATGCGCGCACCCTGACCGTCGAGCTCCTCGGGCAGCCGGAGGTAGCGACGGAAGGCGTCGTTCTCGAGCCGGGACAGGTAGACCCCGACATCCGGGAAGCCGTCGTAGCGCCCGTCCTCGATGTCATCGAGCACGTGCCTGACCATCAGGGTCGGAATGAAGTAGCCGGTGTTCTCCAGCCGGGTGCGGTTCTGGAAGGCGACTCCGACGACCAGGTCTCCCTGCATTACCGGCCCGCCGCTGCTACCGGGATTGATCGCCGCATCGGTCTGCACCGCGAGGAAGGAGCGGTTGCCGATGTGGGCATAGGGCTGGCTCTCGATGCGAGAGACGACCCCTCTGGTGTAGGAAATCTGGTCGCCCCCCGCCGGATATCCGATGGTGGTGACGGTGGAACGCACGTCCGGCAGCCCGCCCAGGCGCAGCGGCTCGATGCCCGCGAAAAACTCGGCGTCTTCGACTTCGAGAATTGCGAGATCCGCATCGTGGGCGATGAAGCGCGCCTGCGCCACGTAGGAACGGGGACGCTGGTAGCTTCTGACCAGGATCTCCTTCGCCCAGCTCACCACGTGGGCATTGGTGATGATGCGCTTGCCGGCGATGACGAAGCCGGTTCCCGTCGATCCCCTCACGTGACCCGAGCGCCAGGGCTCGTCCCAGTGGGGCGGCTGCTTGAAGGTCGTGATCTGCACCACCGAAGCCTCCGGCCCCGCCGCGGGAAGGGCTGCGGGAACGAAGATGCCGAACGCGATCACCGCCGCGAGCAAAGGCGCCCGAAACGCGATGAGGGCGGAGCGCAGGGCGCGCAGATACCGCCTCCGGCTCCGCGTCATGCCGGGAACCTCCCTGCCCGGTCCGGCGTCCCGCTCATGGGTCCCCGGCACAGGCTCCCCATCGATGCGCGTGACGGCCCGACCGACGACGTTGCGTCCCGGTCGAGGCGGGCCTTGGAAAAGGGCAAAGGGGTGTCTCCCTCCCATGCTGCCCCTTCATCCTCCCCCGGCACCGCGGGCGCCGATCGCGAATGCGGGGGGAGGGGAGGGCAGGAGCGCGCCATGATCGGCCACGTGAAGCGCGGCAACAACCCCGCGGCCGACCTTCCGCAATCCGCGCGACTCCCGGGCATCGCATGATGCCCGGCCGCCCTCGCCGAGGCAGCTTCCTTACTCGGGGGCTCGATCCTGCCGCTCGCCCGCGGGAGGGGCGCCCTCACAGCGAGAGCAGAAGATTGCCCGCCGGATCGAGCTCCGCCCGCACTCCGGGGGGCACGAGGCAGGTGGAATCGTACTCCTCGACGATGCACGGCCCATCGACTCCGCCGGCGAGGGCGGAGCGCGGGAGCACCGGAGTGTCCATCCATCCGTACCCGCGTCCGTGGTAGGCACGTCTCGAGCCTCTCTCGGGGTCACGCGCGGAGAGACTCAGGGAGTCCGGCACCCGGGGCTCCTCGCTCAACCCGCGGCCGAGAACCTGCACGGTCACCAGCTCGACCGGCTCGTCGTCGCCGGCCCGATGCCCGTAGGTCCGGGCATGCTCGCGCCCGAAATCCTCCGCGAGCCGCTCCAGAGCCCCGCGATCGATGCGACCCGCCGCGACGCGCACCTCCAGCTCGTAGATCTGTCCCTTGTAGTGCAGCATCGCGCTGCGTTCGCAGCGGCGCCGGTCCGCGTCGAACCCTGCCGACGCGAGCTGCGCGTCGGCGAGCACCTCGAGCTCGCGGTAGAGGGCCTCCACCTCTTCCGGGTCGGAATCGCGGAGCAGACGCCGCACGGTACGGGAGTAGTGGTGCTCGATGTCCGCGTAGAGCAGGCCGAAGGCGGAGAAGAGGCCTGCCGCGGGGGGAACGATGACCCGCGTCATGCCGAGCTCGGCCGCCATGCCGGCCGCGAAGAGGGCGCCGTTGCCGCCGAAGGCGAACAGCTCGTACGAGCGAGGATCGCGGCCACGCTCGGAGGAAACGGCACGGATCGCACGGATCATGTTCGCTATCGCCACCTGGCGCGCCGCCCATGCCGCGTGCTCGATCTCCAGGCCGAGCGGTTCCGCAACCTTCGATTCGAGGGCCCGGCGGCTCCTCCCGGCGTCGATCTTCAGCTCTCCACCGCAGAGGAAGAACGGATTGAGATAGCCCAGCACGACGTTGGCGTCGGTCACGGTGGGCGCCTCTCCGCCCAGCCCGTAGCAGGCCGGGCCCGGGAACGCACCGGCACTCTTCGGACCGGCCTGGAGCGAGCCGCCGGAGTCGATCCACAGGATCGATCCGCCGCCGGCCCCGACCTCCGCGAGATCGATGGCGGGAACGCCGAGGAGGTAACCGCCGCCGCTCAGCAGGCGCGAGCCGGTGATGATCCCGCCGCCCACCGAGTACGCGCGCGTGCGCGTGTACTCGCCGTTCTCGATGAGCGAGGCCTTGGCGGTGGTTCCTCCCATGTCGAAGCTGATGACGTCCTGGACGCCCGATCGGCGGGCGACGGCGCGGGCGCCGACCACGCCCGCGGCCGGTCCCGATTCGATGATGTCCACCGGCCTGCTCGCCGCTTGCGCCGCCGGAGTCAGGCCGCCGTTCGACTGCATGATCAGCACCGGAGCATCGACGCCGCGGGCGTCGATGCGGTCACGCAGAGAGAACAGGTAACGTCCCACGATGGGCAGCACGTAGGCGTTGACCACGGTGGTCGAGGTGCGCTCGTACTCCTTGATCTCCGGCAGAACGTCGAAGCTCGTGCAGCAGGGGAGGGCGGGCGCGAGCTCCTCCGCGGCCTCTGCCACGAGTCGCTCGTGCCGGGGGTTCGCATAGGAATTGATGAGGCACACCGCGAGCGCTTCGACCCCATCGTCGCGCAGGCGGCGCAGGGCCCGCCGCGCGTCTTCGGGGTCGAGTGGGTGCACCACCTCGCCTGCGGCGTTCACGCGTTCATCCACCGTCACTCGCAGGTAACGCTCCACGAGCGCAGGCGGCTTCTCCCACGTCAGGTCGTAGAGCCGGGGCATGCGCAGATCTCGAAGCTCGAGCACATCCCGGAATCCGCGGCTCGTGATCAGGCCCACCCGTGCTCCGTTTCGCTCGAGAACCGCGTTCGACGCCACCGTGGTGCCGTGCATGATCTCGACGATCGCGTCCGGAGCCACCCCACTCTCGGAGAAGAGCGCTTCCAGGCCCCGGGCGATCGCGAGCGCGTAGTCTTCGGCGCTCGACATGACCTTCTTCGAAATGACCCCGCCCCCGGGATCGAGAAGCACGATGTCGGTGAACGTGCCGCCGATGTCTATTCCGGCGCGGTACCGGAGCACGTCTCGGTCCTCCCCCCGACGGTGAGGTGGAGCCACATCGGCGAGCCCATCGCGGCTCAATCCGGTCACGCCTCGTCATCCCGGGACACGAAGGGAGCGCGGTGTCCGCCTCGCGCCGCCCGGCGCTGTGCGCGGAGGCGTTCGGTCGCGACTTCGTCGACCTGCCACCTCTCGGTATCGACGATGACTCCGTAGTCGCGCTCCGCCGCGGCGGGGCTCACGAGCTCGTTGCGTACGTCCCGGAGCACGCACTGCGGATCGCGCTCGAGCGGGTCGCCCCACCCGCCGCCACCCGGAAGCACCCAGCGCACGACGTCGCCGCGGCGGCAGTTCATGGTGACCTTGGACGGGAGGGCTCGCGCCTCGCGTCCGGGATTGAGCACCACCTCGCCGGGGGCGCCGGGCCGGCCCCCGTAGAGCCCGTAGGGTCGGTGGGTCTGGCGGTCCGAACGCACCTGGACCACCGCCTCCTCCTCGCGCATGCGGTACTCGCGGTAGAAGGGGGCGCCGCCCCGGAAGCGGCCAGCGCCGCACGCGTCGGTGACGAGCTCGTTGCCGAGAATCTCGACCGGATTCTCGTGCTCGGAGACCTCGACCGATTGCGCCGCCATGTTGGCAAGAATGTTGGAGCTGCCTTCGAGCCCGTCGGAGAAGGGACGCCCGCCCCAGGTGCCGCAGGTGAAGTCGACGTAGATGAAGGGAGTGCGGTCGGCGCGGTAGCCGCCCACCGAGACCCCGACGTTGCCGCCGTCGGACGCCGCGCAGACCCGGTCCGGCGCCATCTTCGCAAGGGCACCGAACGCACAGTCGAGCATGCGGAAGCCGGTGAGCCCACGCGCCGCGCAGGCGCCGGGAAGCTCCATGTTCGCGATGGTGCCCGCCGGCGCACTGACCTCCACTACCCGAAAGGTGCCGTCGTTGTTCGGAATGTCGGAAGGCAGGATCGAGCGGATGGCGGTGAACGAGGTCGCGCGGGTCACGGAGAGCGTGGCGTTGATCGCGCCCCGAACCTGGGGAGCGCTTCCGGTCCAGTCGAAGGCGATGCGCTCGCCCGACTTTCGCACGGTGACGAAGAGCCGGACGGGCCGCCCGAAATCGACGCCGTCGTCGTCGATCCAGTCTTCGAAGTCGTACTCGCCGTCCGGGAGGGGGCGAAGCGCCGCGCGAGTCATGCGCTCGGTGTAGTCGAGCATTTCGCGCATCATTGCGCGCGCGGAATCGAGGCCGTAGCGGGCGACCTGGGCGCGAATCTCCTGCTCTCCGATGGCGCAGGCCGCAAGCTGCGCGCGCAGGTCTCCGAACACCTGGACGGGGACGCGCACGTTGCGCTCGATCATCCGCCACAGGGTGTCGTTGGGCACCCCGCCCTCCTGCAGCTTCGTTGGCGGAATCCGCAACCCCTCCTGGTAGATCTCGGTGGAGTCCGCCGCGTTGGAACCGGGAACCCGTCCGCCGATATCGGTCTGATGCGCGGTGCAGCACGCGAACCCGGCCCGTTCTCCGTCGACGAACACCGGCTTGAACATGAAGATGTCGGGCAGGTGCATTCCGCCCTCGAAGGGGTCGTTCAGGACGAAGACGTCGTCTTCACCCATGTCCGAGTCATAGCGGGCGAGAAGCGCGGCGAGCGCGGTGCGCACGGATCCGAGGTGCATCGGCAGCGTGAGGCCCTGGGCGACCACGTCTCCTTCCGGGTCGGCAATCGACGTGGAGAAGTCCATGTTGTCGCGCAGCACGCCCGAGTAGGTGGTGCGGCACACGGTCACCGCCATCTCGTCGGCGGCCGCGAAGAGCGCGCTCTTGAACAGCTCGAAGTCGATGCGGTCGATGTCAGGAGACACGGGGCACTTCGGGTCCACGATGACGGCCAGGCGCCCGATGATACGCCGCCCCTTCCGACCATCGGCGCTCGCGCGCACGGCGTCGGCGCATGCAAATGTTTCCGCTAGGGCTGAAGGTGCCAGATGCCCTTGCGGTCGCGGCAGGCTACCGCTCTGCCCTGCTCGGTCCAGTTCCCCACCCGCAGCGTCTGATGGTACTCCCGGCACGGATTGCCGTAGCTGTCCCGGCCGTTTCGGGTAATCCTGACCTCTCCGCTCGCGCTGCCATTCCGATTCATGGGGTTTGACCAGGTGGCCACGCTGCTTCCGCCGGCATCGAGGGCATCGCGAATGGCCTGGCTCTGGCGCTGCCGGGAGTGGACGTCGAGGCCGCGGGAGTGGGTGCCGATGTGACCGGACGCGCCCGCAGCGTTGCCGCCGTCCGCGAACTGGTTGAGCAGGAGCATCCCGGCCAGCACGCCCAGCGCGATTCCGGCGCCGTCCTCCCAGTCGTCATTCCGGCGCGGTCCGTGATTCGGCGGCGCTCGATGTCGCTGGCGCCGCCATTCCCGGTGCACGTGCCAGCCCAGTCCGTCGTGCCGATGCTCCAGCGTGTAGAGAGTCAGGTACCCCTTGCCCGATCCGCGCCGGTGGCCGTGCCGGTGCCAGTCGTGTCGCCAGCGATCAGGGTTCTCGTGGCGATGATGCCGATCTTCGCCGTGAGATCCCGAGCCCACGAACGCCGGCGCATCAAGCCACGTATCGGACCCCTGCGGAGCCAGGAGCTCGATGGCGGTGACTGGAACGGCGGTCGCGGCGAGCCCCGCCGCGAGCACGCCCCCGAGGAAGATGCGGTGTGGGCACATCGACTTCTCTCCCCGCGAAGCGACTTGAGAGGCAGTCATCGTGGGTGGCTCTCGCTCGTAACTGTCTCTCTTCATTCTCTATTCAGTTGGCAGGTCGCCGATTGTATCTCCTCGGACGTCGCTTCGCCGTTCGATCATGGCGTATCAGCTCGAAGGTTCTGCGCGCCGCCGATGCAGGATGGGCTCTACCAAGCGCGGGTTGAGAATTGAGACGCCACGCCCGCGCCCATTCATGGCTCGACACCGAACGCGAGGCAGATGGCGTCGAGTTTCTCCACAACCTCCGGGTGGATCTCCTCGGGGAGCATCAGGGCCGCGATCTCGTGATAGCGGGTATAGGGCAAGCCATGAAGTCCGGCTGCATCCAACAGCGGGGGAAGGAGCGCTGTTCGGGCCTTGGTCCCATTCAGGTAATGGTGTTCACCGAGCGGATCCCTCACTACTGCCGGAGGAAACTCGTTGCGCCAATAGGTGAGCATGCCTTCGACGCACTGCGCGGCGGCATCAGCGCCAACCACCGCCTCGGTGAAGCGGGCAAGTGCATCCGGGTGGACCAGATAGCTCTCGATCTCGTACCGCCGCCAGCGAAGCCGCTGCAATCCGACACCCGTGATCTCGGAGTCCGGAACCTCCGGGCGTGCATCGCCATCGCGAAGCTCGAGGCCGACAAGCCCTTCGCGCACGAGCTGCAACGCGCCGAAGTGATCTCGTGCCCTGATGCCCCGACTACCAGAACCTCTCTCCTGCACCTGAAAAACGACCGGCTTCCACATCAACTCCGTCGTGAGCAGCCTCGATGCACGGTGTCCGAGCACCGCGGCCCAGGCCCGCAGTATGTCGATGTCCGTGTAGTCCTCCACGTAGAGGACTCCGCGGGCACCCAGCGCCTGCATCACGTCCGCATTGCTCAACACGCGAAGTGAGGAGATGAGCTGGGTACGCTCCCGAGTGTCCGCGATCATTCGCGGTTCATCGAGCGTGATACACAGCTCACGCGGCTCGACCGAGTTGATGATCACCTCGGAGTGGGTCGCAACGATGAGCTGGGAATGCTGCCGGGCAGCAACGGTACGCAGCTCATGGTAAATGGAATCTTGCAGAATCACATGAAGATGCGCATCCGGCTCATCCAGGAGCAGCACTGCGTTTTCTCGCGTGTTGAGAAATGCGAGCAGCATCAGCACCTGATGAAAGCCGCTGCCGGCGCTGGCGATATCCAGCGGGCGTCCGCTGGCCGCCGTCCTGTACTCCGCGCGAATGTGCGCACCGCTAGCGTCGGGAGGAAGCAGCTCGTAGTCGAACAGCTTCTTTATGGACGCTTGAAGCGCATCCCAGGCGGAATGGTTGTCGTGCGCTTCGCTGAGCAGGTTTCTCACGACCTCTCCAGGGCGGCCAAGGCCGAGAAGTTGCTCTATCTTCGCGGACTGGAAAACCGGCTCGTCAATCCCCAAGCCCGTCATCGGAGGCACAAGCACCACAGGCAGATCGAGTGTTCGCAGCGTCTCGGAGGGCACCGTCGCGCTGGGTCGGACGTAGACTTGCTCGGTGCTGTCGGCAATGAACTCCATAGCCACCGACCAGCCGGCATCATGCTGGAGTTCGATTTCGACCCTGCTCCCGCGTTCGTACTTTCGGTTCCTCCAGAGCGAATCGAAATTGCCCAGAGGAACGGCTGAGAACGCCTGTCGCGCAATTGGCGCACGTCTGTACGGTAGAGGGCGCGGGATTACATCCGCCTTGCGCTGACCCTGCGGTACGCCCCGGTGCTCCCGGCGCAAATCTGAGCGGCTGACATCCTTCCACCGCCGAAAGGCCAGGTCCCAGGACGCGACTGCCTGAAGCATCGTCGTCTTGCCCGTGTTGTTGGGACCTGCGAGCACGACATGCCCCGGCAAGCGAAATTCCACTTCACGAAAACGCTTGAAGCCACGAATACAAACCGAGCGGATCATTTCTTGATTGGGGCGACTTCTACAGATGTCGATTCGGGTCTCAAGGCGGCTTCTCCAGCTTGCCGCGCACGTTGCGCGCCTCTCGACCAGACACTCTCAGCAATGCTCTGATGGCTTGCTTACCCTTCGCCAACCGATACATGGCGGTTTCACCTCGAACCGAGTGTATAGCGAAAAGCCTGGCTCACACCAAGTTGACGGCCAGGGAGCTTGCCCCCGCCGTCACGGAAGGAGCTTCGCGAGTATTCGCGCGCGTCAGTCGCCGATCTCCTTCCTTCCCGCGCAAGCCCGTCACGGTGGCAGATCGCCCCAATGTCACTCCAAGTACATGAGCAAGTCTCACGCCGGTGCGTCTTCGGTCCTCGTCATTCCCGAGCGAACGGGATCTGCGGAAAACGACGAGTCATGGGAAGTTCCGTACGAGCCGGGAGTCGGAAACCCGGTTCCGGTAGCACCGGCTCCGGAACTTCCGGATCGGCGCCGAATGGCACACGCCGTGCGATGCTGAGCTTGAGCGTGCCGGACCGGTATGCAGAACCGGAACCGCTATTCGAGCCGCGGTCTCGTCATTCGGTGGACGAGCGCCACAGTGGCGGCCGTCCTGACATGCCCGTGACTGTGTTGTGCTTCGGCGCGCTGCCCGCCCCGACCACCACGAAAACCGGCTTCCATGCCGGACATGGGAGATCAGGCGTCCACGAGAATCTCGAATCCGCCGAAGATCATGCGCTTGCCGTCGAAGGGCATCGGATTCGCGCCCGGTTGGAGCCGGGGGTCGGACATGATCTTCGGGATCGCTTCATCGTGCACTTCGCGAGACGGCCAGAGGATCCACGAGAAGCACACCGTCTCATCCTCCCGGCACTTGACCGCCATGGGAAACGACGTGACTTCGCCGTCGGGCACCTCGTCTCCCCAGCACTCCACCACCGAGAGCGCACCGAACTCCTTGAACACCTCGGCCGCCGCCGCGGCATGCTGTCGATAGGCCTCCTTGCTGGCGGTCGGCACCGCCGCGACAAACCCGTCCACGTAGGACATTCCTTCCTCCTGACCACCTGGCCTGGGGCTTCAGCATGCCAGAGTTCAGGCCCGGATCGGGCACGCCATGGCGCCCGGGCGACTCGGCGGGAGGTTGCTCCCCGCTCCCGGTCTCGGCCGAGGTGGCGCAGGTGCGGGCAGCGGGGTATGTTCACGAGCGCAACTCCACTGTCGCGCGACGGAAGCTCGAGGCAGGACCCATGCGCAAGCTCGAGATCAATGGCGTCCCCGTACAGGACGACTACTCCGAGACCTTCAGCGGACGGCTGGCGCGGGTACTCGTCACCAGCGTCAACCGGCGCTGGGCGCTCGAGGCGGCGATGGAGACCAAGGGGCTCGGCCGCTCCGCGACGTCCCCGCCCTGCGAGGCGACCCTGGAACGCGAGGTGGCGCCGGAAGAGACTCCCGACGGCCGTCCCGGATTCATCATTCAGATGATGGACCGCAAGCTCGAGCACCTCGCCCGGTGCCTGGTGCTCAGAATCCGCAAGGGGGCGCTGCCCAACCCCAAGACCAGCGTGTTCGACGCCCTTCCCCCGGAGCTCGCCGAGGAGTCGATCGTCATGGAGGGCACCATCATCCAGCGCTTCGGTGACGGTTACGAAGAGGCGGATACCGTCTTCGGGCGCGAAGTCTTTCGGGTGCCGAAGATGGACGGTGCCTTTCACGTCGAGCGCCGCTTCGGGGTGGTTCGGGAGGCGGTCACCGGGGGCATGTTCCTCATCCTCGCGACCAGCGACGATGCCGCTCTCGAAGCGGCGGAGGCGGCGCTGGAGGCCACGTCGAGGATTCCCCTGGTGGTGGTCAAGAACGCGGCGAGCGGATCAAAGGTGGGCGCCCGCAACTACGAGGACATGGTGGCGACCACCAATCATCACTACTGCCCGACGCTCTCCGGCGAATCCGAAAGCGCATTGCCGGAGTCGGTGCGCTGCGTCTACGAGATCATCGTCAGCGCCCCCCGCCTCCACGAAGTGCGTGAGGGAATGCGGGCCGGTATCGAAGCGGCCACTTCGGTGGGAGGCGTGGTGGAGATCCACACCGCCAACTACGGCGGCAAGCTGGGCAAGGGCAAGATCTTCCTGCACAGCCTCTTCGAGTAGGCGCCGGCGCGGATTACGCATGCCGCGCCGTGCCGACCGCTGCGTCTGCATTCATGCGCCGGCCCGGCTGCACATGGGTTTCATCGATCTGCACGGCGGCCTGGGCCGCCGCTACGGCAGCCTGGGCCTCGCACTGGAGCGCCCCTTCACCCGGGTCCGTCTCACCGCCGCGGCCGGGACGAAAGCGGTGGGGCCGGATGCGGCGCGCGCGGTCCGCTACGCACAGACGCTCGCGCAACACTTCGACCTGCCGACGGGCGTTCACATCGACGTCGAGGAAGCGGTCCCCCCGCACGCCGGACTCGGATCCGGAACGCAGCTCGCGCTCAGCGTAGGAGCCGGCATGGCGAAGCTCTTCGAGCTCGATGCCGACAGTCTCGAGATTGCCACCGTGCTCGGTCGCGGAGCGAGGTCCGGTCTGGGCCTCGGGCTCTTCGAACAGGGCGGCTTCGTGGTCGACGGCGGCAGCGCCGGAGGGTATGCCCCTCCTCCCATCATCACTCGCCTGGCCTTCCCTCCCGAGTGGCGCCTGATGCTCATTTTCGACCGCACGCGAGTAGGCGTGCACGGAGAGGCGGAGCGGGCGGCCTTCGCCACGCTGCCGCGCTTCCCGGAGGCCGATGCCGCCGAACTCTGCCGGCGGGTGCTGATGCAGGTGCTGCCCGGCCTCGTGGAAGGCGATCTCGAAGTGGTGGGGCCCGCGTTGACCCGGATTCAGGCGAGAGTGGGCGATCACTTCGCCAGCGCGCAGGGCGGCCGCTTCGCGAGCCCCGGAGTCACCCGCGCGCTGGATTGGCTGCATGCCCGCGGAATCAAGGGACTCGGTCAGAGCTCGTGGGGACCGACCGGGTTCGCGCTCTGCCCAAGCGAAGAGACGGCAATGCGACTCCTGTCGGAGGCAAGGCGCCGTTTCGCCGACGAGATCGAATTAGACTTCGTGGTCACCCGCGGGCGCAATGAAGGCGCCAGCATCAGGAGCGAGTCCCTCGTCCACTGACACGCCGGAGCGAGCCATGGCCAAGCCGAAGATCCTTCACATGCTCGACCCCCGAGCCAACGTCAGTCCCTTCGACGTGAACATGGCGGTGGATGCGGGATTCGAAGTGGTCGTCCCCTACCCGCGGGTCACGGTCGACGATGTCGCGGGACTGGTCCAGGACGCGATCTTCTCCCGGCCGCCGGGGCGCTTCAACGAAACCGGAGTGTTCATCGGAGGCCACGACGTCAACCTCGCCGCCGACATGCTCGAGCGGGCGAGAGGCGCGATGGTGCCGCCCTTCGAGGTCGCGGTGCTCGCCGACCCGAACGGGGCCTACACCACGTCGGCGGCACTGGTCGCACAGGTCTCGAAGCATCTCGTCGCACGCACCGGTCGGGGGCTCGAGGGTCGCAACGTGCAGATTCTGGGAGGCGGACCGGTGGGGCTCTGCACCGCGGTGCTGGCAGCCCGCCAGGGTGCGCACCCGCGACTGGTTCGGCTCACCGAGATGACTCCGGACAAGGAAGCGCCGGTGCAACGTTTCGCCCGGCGCTACGAGGTCGAGCTGCCCTGGACCGCGCGGCGTGACGATGCCGAAAAGCTCGCCGCGCTCGAGTCCGCCGAGGTGGTGGTCTGCTGCGCGAAGGCGGGGGTGCAGATTCTGTCCGCCGCGATTCTGGAGCAGTGCGGGGCCCTCGTCGTCGCCGCGGACGTCAACGCGGTGCCTCCGGCCGGCATCGAGGGCCTGTCGGTGGGCGACGACGGAGCCGAATTGCCCGGCGGCGCGCTCGGAATCGGCGCGCTTGCGATCGGCGGCGTCAAGTACAAGGTGCAGCGCGGCCTGCTCGAGCGCATGCTCGGCGCCGACCACGCGGCGCTTCTCGACTTTCCCGACGCGTTCGACCTCGCACGGGAGGTGGTCGGGGCCTGAGCCTCCGCCTCGCATGAACGAGCGCCTGAGCGTCAACGCGAGCTGCCTTCCCCTGGTGGAGGAGCTGGTGGAAGGGGCGGCGGCCCTGCGCGTGGGCGTCGCGAGCGCGGCGGGCAGCGCCCGCGTCGTCGATGCGGGCATCGACCATCCGGGGAGCACCGAGGCGGGGCTCCTCATCGCGCGCATCTGCATGGCCGGTCTCGGGCAAGTGACCTTGCGGGCGAATCCGGTGTTCCCGGACTGGCCCTGGCAGGTCGAGGTCCGCACGAGTCAGCCGGTGCTCGCATGCCTGCTCTCCCAGTACGCGGGCTGGAGTCTCCGTTTCGATGCGCCGGAGAAGTGGGCCGCGCTCGGATCGGGACCGGCGAGAGCGCTCGCGGCCCGGGAAGCGCTCTTCGCGGAGCTCGGGTACCGGGACCGTGCCGAGGATGCCTGCCTGGTGCTCGAGACCGACCGCCATCCTCCTCCTGCCCTGTCGGAGAAGGTCGCCCGGGACTGCTCCGTGGCGCCGGAGCGGGTGACGCTGGTGCTCACACCCACCGGCAGTCTCGCCGGAGTGGCGCAGATCGCGGCACGGGTGGTGGAGGTGGCGCTGCACAAGGCCCACGAGATCGGTTTTCCACTCGATGCCATTCTCGAGGGAGCCGGCACCACCCCCCTGCCCCCGCCCGTCGACGACGCGCTCGTCGCGATGGGTCGTACGAACGACACCATCCTCTTCGGTGGCCAGGTGCAGCTCGTCGTGTCGTGTGCCGATGACGACGCCCGCGACCTCGCCGAGCGGCTGCCGAGCAGCGCCTCTCGAGATTACGGCAAGCCCTTCGCCGAAGTGTTCCGGGACTACGGCTACGACTTCTTCCAGATCGATCCCATGCTCTTCAGTCCGGCCCGGGTCGCGGTGACCGCGCTCGGAAGCGGCCGTACCTTTCGCGCCGGGCGCCTGGACGCCGAGCTGCTGGCGCGTTCCTTCGGCGGCGGTGCCTGAGACCCTGCGCGCCGGGCGACTCCCCACCCCGGTCGCCGATGCGGTGTGGCGGGCCTGCATCGAGGAGCTGGAAGCCCCCAAGCCCGGCAACGTGAGCTTCGCGTCGCCCGGCCACGGGATGACCGCGAAGGACTTCGTGGTCAGCGCCCGGTGCAGCGCGGAAGTGCTCGGGACGCCCGGCCTGTCACTGGGCGAGCGGGTGCTCGGCAGCATCGAGGCGACTCGACGCGCGGTGGATTGCAATACCAATCTCGGGATCGTCCTGCTCTGCGCGCCGCTTGCGCACGCGGCGCTCGAGAGCGAGGCGGGCCACCCGCTTCGCGCGCGAGTGACGGAGGTGCTCGCATCGTCCGGGGTCGAAGACACCGAGCGGGTGCTCGCCGCGATTCGCCTCGCGGCGCCGGCGGGGCTCGGCGTGAGCCGGCGCCACGATGTCCGGACTCCCGCCACCGCTTCCCTGGTCGAAGTGATGCGGGAGGCGGAAGACCGCGATCGGGTGGCGCGCCAGTACGCGCGTTGCTTCGAGGATGTCTTCGACTTCGGGCTCGCCGCGCTCGCCCGGGGCCGGACGCGATGGCCGGGCAGGGACGCCATCGTGGCGCTTTACCTCGAGTTTCTCGCACGGTTTAAGGACTCCCATATAGAGCGTAAACTCGGCCCGGTCGCCGCGGAGGAGGTACGGCTCGAGGCGAAGCGGCTTCTGGAGAGCCTCGAATCGCCGGGATCGGAAGAAATGAACTTCGAGGAACTGGCACGCTTCGATCACAGCCTGAAATGCCGGCGCATCAACCCCGGAACGAGCGCCGATTTGACCGTGGCAACCCTGCTTGCCGACAACCTCCTCCACGGGAAGAGGAAATCCGCTGCGGCCCGGTGAATGCGGGGCGCGACCCAACCGAAAACGACGCAAAGGAGCTAGCAATGGCAATCACCAATGTTCGAGTGGGAGAGTCCCTGGTAGGCGACGGCAACGAGGTTGCCCACATCGATCTGATTCTCGGTCCACGGGGTTCGGCGGCGGAGACCGCCTTTTGCACCGGCCTGGTCAACAACAAGGACGGATTCACCAGTCTGCTGGCGGTGGTCTCGCCCAATGTGCCGGCGAAGCCCAATACCATGATGTTCAACAAGGTCACCATGAAGGGCGCCAAGCAGGCGGTGCAGATGTTCGGCCCGGCCCAGCGCGCCGTGGCCCGTGCCGTCATGGAGGCGGTGTCGGAGGGCACGATTCCCGCCGACGAGGCCGACGACCTGTACGTGTGCGTGGGCGTCTTCATCCACTGGGAAGCCGAGGACGACGCCAAGATCGAGCAGTACAACTACCAGGCCACCAAGGAGGCGATCGAGCGCGCGGTCGCCGGCACGCCTTCGGTTCAGGACGTTCTCGCCCAGAAGAACGCCGAGCATCCCTTCGCCGCCAACGTCTCCTGACGGCGCCTCCGGATCTCGACGAAACGAAGGGCTCTCCCGCGTCCGGCGGGAGAGCCCCTTTCCCGCCCCTGCGATACGCCCGACCTTCTCGCGGCACGCCACACGTATCGCTCGGGCCGACAATCCCATTCGACGGCTCGTGGCGCCGGTCAATCCGGCTTGGCAGCAACGGGCAGGACTCCGATCCCGCGGGCAACGCCGCCGGCCGGGCAGCATCGATTGCCGCAGGCGGTATCGGACATCGCGCGAGGAGGCCCCGATGACCAACCCATTCGTCGCGGCGGACTTCCCGCTCGAGGAGCGCACCGTAGGCCGGGTGCTCGAACGCTCGGCGGAACGCTTCGGGGACAAGGCCTTCGTGGAGACGGTCGCCGGAGAGCGGGTGAGCTACCGCGAGATGGACCGCCTCTCCAACCGGTTTGCGCACGGCGCCGCCGCGTTCGGGATCGCGCACCAGGAGCCGGTCCTGGTGATGCTGCCGGATGTCGTCGAGTACCTCGTCGTCTGGTGCGGGCTGGGCAAGCGCGGCGCAATGGAGGTGCCCGTAAACCTCGCCTACCGCAAGGGAATCCTGCGCCGCATCTGCAACGATTCCACCGCCCGGACGATCATCATCGATCGCGACTTTCTGCCCTGGCTCGAAGAGATTGCGGACGAGCTCGAAACGCTTCGGAACTGCGTCCTCTACTCCGAGGATCCGGACCGAAGGGACGAGCTGGCGCTGCCTCCGACTCTCTCCCGACGCTGCCGGCCGGCGGCTTTCGAGCAGCTCATCTCCGACAACGAGGCACCCTTCGAGCCTGTGCCCGCCTTTCACGACCTCGTCGGCATCATGTTCACCTCGGGAACCACCGGTCCCTCGAAAGGGGTGAGCACCACGCACGCCCACTCCTTCGCCTATGCCGATTCGGCCGCCGAAATCTTCGCGCTGGAGCCCGCGGACCGGGCCTACAGTTGCGGACTGCCGCTCTTCCACCTCGGCTGTCAGTGGGCGATCTGCTACGCCTGCATGATCTACGGCGCCACCGTGGTGCTCCGTCAGGGCTACCGGAACGAGTACTTCTGGCCCGACATCGCCGCTCACCGGTGCACCGTCGCCTTCCTGCTCGGCGCGATCGCCAATTTCCTGTGGCAGCAGCCGGAACGGCCGGAAGACCGCGACACACCGTTGCGAAAGGCGGGCATGTTCCCGCTCCTTCCTGAACACGAGGCCTTCTCGAAGCGATTCGGCGTGGCGCTCTCCACCGGCTACGGGTCGACCGAGGAGGCCTGCCCGCTCATCCACCACTTCGGCGAGCCCTTCCCCAACAACCAGTGCGTCGGGTTCCCGACCTCGCGCTTCGAGGTGAAGATCCTCGACGAGCTGGACCGGGAGTGCCCGCCCGGAGTGATGGGAGAGATCTGCACCCGGCCCCGGAACCCGTGGGACATCCTGGTCGGCTACTGGGGGCATCCCGAGTACACCGCGCGGGTCTTCCGAAACCTCTGGTATCACACCGGCGACGCCGGCTACCGGGACGACGAGGGGCGCTTCTACTTCGTCGACCGCCTCACCGACTCGATGCGCCGCCGCGGCGAGAACATCTCCTCCATGGAGGTGGAGGACGAGATCAACCAGCATCCCGACGTCCTCGAGTGCGCGGTGTTCCCGGTCTGGGACGAGCACACCGAGCAGGAAGTCATGACCGTCATCACGCCGAAGCCGGGTCGCCGCATCGATGCGGTCGAGCTCATCGCGTTCCTCGACCGGCGGATGGCCTACTTCATGATCCCGCGCTACGTCGACTTCCGCGACGAGATTCCCAAGACTCCCACCGGCAAGATGGAAAAGTACAAGCTCCGCAACGAGGGCATCACCGCCACCACCTGGGACCGAGTGGCGGCCGGAGTGAAGCTCACCCGCTGAGAACATCAACCGCGCTTTACTCTGTATCGATCTTCCTTGTCAGAACTCTCTTTCAGAAGCGCCGGGGCCAGCCTGACATCAACGAGTATTGACGACATCCGACGCACGAGGTTTCGACGTCGGCCGGGTGTGTCCGATTCATCCTCGTGAAGAGGATGTCTTCGTCCTTTCGGCATCGACGGTCTGCCGCAGTCAGTCCGGTCCTGCTTCGCTGCCTGCGACCCGCGCAATAGCGTCGAGCTTCTCGGTGACCTCGGGATCGATCTCGGATACGGGGATGTGCTCCACCAGTTCGTGGAAGTTCTTCTTCGCCATGAGATTCGGAAGTTCCAGTTTCTTGAACCACACCCGGAACACCGGATCCAGAAAGTCGTCGCTGGCCTTGAACGCATCGTCCCAGGGCGGGCCCCTGCCCAGGCTTCGGAGGGCGGATTCAATCTCTTCAATGGCCTCTCGCATGGCAGTCACGCGTCTCTCGGCCTCGACCGGCTCGAAGAGAGGGCCGGGCGTCTCGTCTTCGGCAGACGCCGCCGCGTACCCTTCCAGGGCGGACTGGCTGCATACGTAGTTCTCCATTTCGCGTCGTCTCCAAACCAGCCCTTCAGCGGGTGCGACGTCCGCATCGCCGGCTTCGAGGCGATCGAAGAGAGCGACTCCTCGAAGGCGGGGAAGCGCCTCCCTCAGCCCGTGATAATGATGGCGTACTGCGCGGGGTTGGTTGCCGACATAACGAACGAAAGGCCGCTCCAGGGCCCGAAGCGCCGATTCGTGTCCAAGCCGGCGTGCAAAGGCCCGCAGCATGGCAAGGTCGGTAGAGCCCTCCAGGTAGAGAACCCATCCAGTCTGCTCCGCCTGATAGTACTGCTCGAAGCCGATTTCCCTCAGGGCCTTCATCACCTGGCTCCCTCGGTCTCCGATTCTGTGCGGCTGCCCTACGAATGCGACAACCAGATCCCGATCGGCGGCTTCGTTCAGGAGCACCTCGGAGTGACTCGCAGCGATGATCTGTGTCCCCTGCTCTCGCGCCGCCTCGGAAATCACCTGGTAGATCTGGCGTTGCCGCAGGATCTCGAGATGTGCGTCGGGCTCGTCGAGAAGTAGTACTGCGCGGGGATTCGCGTACATGTACGCAAGCAGGAGCAGGGTTTGCTGCAGTCCCCGGCCGGTCGAGGACAGATCGAGACGGACCCCGTGTTCCCGATAGCGCATCAGGATCTCGCCTCGCTCGGGAATGTAGAGAGGAGCTTCGAGTTCCGAGCCGAACAGGTGCCGGATCCGCTCAACGAGCCGCTCCCACAGCGTGGTGTCCTCACTGTGGATCCGATAACAGAGATTTCGCAGCACCTCGGCAGTCCGACCCTCTCCGATTCGAACGTTTACCGCTCCGGGGTCCAGGCGCGTCTCGCTCGCCGCCAGCCCCGACATAGGTGGCAGAAAGGCAACTCGAAGCGTTGCCGCTTCGTCGGGAACCGCCATCCGACCGGAAGACCCGCCCTCGCCCAGCCGAAGGGGTCGGCAATAGATCGACTCTTCGTTGGCGTAGTCGAACTCCAGTCCGCAGGTCCAACGTCGACCATGACTCAATCCTTCTACGAGCACATCGATGCGGACATTGCTCGTCTGCTGCCGCCCGTCTTCCTTCCTGACGTCCCTTACGTGAAGCTCCCGCCAGAGCAGGCTGGCCTCGGGAACCGGAATTGCAACGAGGTCCCGCCGGTTGATGGCCACTCCCGCCCGTTTTTCCGGGGTCTTTTTCCCCGAACGCTTTTCGTTCCAGCGCTCGATACCGACTTTCCAGAGTGCGAGTGATTGCAGGGCCGAGGTCTTGCCCGAGTTGTTGGGACCGATGAAGACAACCGGGCTTCCGAGCTCGATTTCGACCCGCTCGAAGCGCTTGAAGTTGTTGAGGATCAGCTTTGTCAGCATCGACTGAGCGAGGGGGGTGTCGCCTTAGGCCGGCCTTTCCGCAAGTCGTGTAGTCTAGCGTCCTGCAGCCTCCCTCCGCTCTTGATTGCTCGAGGCCCGGACGGGGAATCAGGTAATGAGGCAGCCACGCTCTACCTTGCATTGAGCCTCGGTCCCCAGCCGCTCGTGCGGCCCTCCCGGACTCACCCGGGCTCGAAGCTTGCGAAGAACTGGCCGATCTCTCCCTTGGCGGGCCGGTCGAGGTAGAGGGCGCGCAGGCGAAGCGTGCCGGCGGCGCCGAGCGGGCCTCCGCGGAGAATGGTATCGAATTGCTCGCCGCCGACCACGCGGTGGCTGAGCGTCAAGTAGAGGCGCGACAGCACGCGATCGCGCAGCGCCGTCTCCAGCATCCTCGGGCCCGTCTGGAGGTAGATCCGGCGATATGCGCGCTCCTCGAGGACGGCGGCGACCTCCCGCCCGCGCACTCGGGAGCCGCTGCCCACGCACAGGACTTCGCAGCCAGCGGCCCGGAGCTCTGCCATTCTGTCGCGCGGCGCCTCCGCGGTCGTGAGGACGTGGACCGGCTGCCGATGTTCCGCGAGGGAAGCGGGGAGAGGGAAGTCGAGGCTCGCGCTGAGGATCGCCACCGCGGGCTGAACGGTCATCTCCCGATCGGCGCGCCAGGATGCGATGTCCTCGCCGTCCGCCGCGAGTCCCACCTGAAGGATGTTGCCGAGGGTCCCTGCCACCAGTGCGCGCAGGTAGCCGCCATGGGTCAGCAGGCAGTCGGCGTGCGCCTGCAGCTCCCGGAAGAGGCGCCAGTCCCGCGCATTGGTCAGTCCCGCGGGAAGACGTGACACGCCATCCGCTCCGGCGACCGCGATCCGCCCGTCCATGCTGGTGACGAAGTTCGCATAGAGGAAGGGCGCCTCGCCGGCAGCCGGCTCGGGCAGGCTCTCTCCCAGGTAGAGCCCGGAGAGTCGCCGCTCCCGGGCCGGCGGGGGGAAGAGCTGCAGCACCGCGTGCGGGGCGGGGGATGAAGCCATGCCGGGATGCCGATGCGCGGGCTGCCGACCCTTAGTTTACACTGGCGGAATCCGTATCCGACGCGATGCTGGAGGCGCTGCCATGACGAGCGATCGACGTAAGGACCGGACCTACGGGGAGGAGGAAATCCAGGCCCGACTCGAGGCGGAGCTGCCGCACTGGTACTACGAGAGGGGCTGGATCCGGCGTCGCTACCGCACCAGCGGATGGAAAGGGACGCTGATGGTGATCAACGCGGTCGGCCATCTCGCCGAGGCGGCCTGGCACCATCCCGACATCACCGCCTCCTATGCCTTCGTGATCGTCAAGCTCACTAACCACGCCGCCAAGGGCGTGACCGACAAGGACTTCGAGCTCGCGCGCAAGATCGAGGAGTTCGTGCACTGGCAGCCAGGGGAAGAGGGGGGCGCGCTCGAAGGCACTCCACGGGATCAGAGGTTCCGCTACGTCAAGTACGACTGAATGGGAGAGCGCATCCTTTTCCTCACCGGCCGCCTCGCTCGGGACAGCCTGCACCGCGAGCTGGAGGGTCTGAAGAAGAGGGACTTCTCCTACCGGGTGCACGAGCTCGGCCTGCAGGTCGCGGGCCTGATGACCGCGGACATGATTCGGCGCCGCCTCGCCGACCCCGGAGACGCGCAGCGGATCCTGGTGCCCGGCCTGTGCGGCGGAGAAGTCGAAGCACTCTCGAACGCGTACGGGGTCCCGGTCGACCGCGGCCCCAAGGACCTCAAGGACCTTCCCGAGTACTTCGGGACCGGCGGGCGCGAGCCCGACTTGAGCGGGCATTCCGTCACGATCATCGCCGAGATCGTGGACGCTCCCCACCTGACTCTGGATCAGATCGTGGAGCGGGCCGCCGCGTACCGGTCCGACGGCGCGGACGTCATCGATCTCGGATGCCTGCCCGGCGTTCCCTTTCCGCACCTGGAAGAGGCGGTGCAGGCACTCGGACAGGCGGGACACGCGGTAAGCGTCGACTCCCTCGAAGCGGAAGACCTGCTGCGCGGAGGCCGGGCGGGGGCGGAGTACCTGCTGAGCCTGAGAGAGAGCACCCTGCATCTCGCGGACGAGGTCGCCAGCACTCCGGTGCTCATACCCGAAACGCCGTCGGATCCGGACAGTCTCTATCGCGCCGCGGATGCACTGTCGACACGCGGCCGGCGCTTCCTCCTCGATCCCGTCCTCGAGCCCGTTCACTTCGGCTTCACCGAGTCCCTGCTGCGCTACCAGGCGGTACGCCGCCGCTGCCCCGAGGCCGAAATCATGATGGGGATCGGCAACGTCACCGAGCTTACCGATGCCGACACCACGGGGATCACCGCGGTATTGATGGGCGTGGTGTCGGAGCTCGACATCGGCGCCGTCCTCACCACCGAGGTCAGCCCGCACGCGCATACCGCGGTGCGCGAAGTCGACATCGCGAGGCGCATCATGTTCGCCGCAAAGCGCGACGCCGCCCTGCCGCGGCGCTACCACTCCGGCCTGATGGCGCTCAAGCACCGCAAGCCATTCCCCCACGACTCCGAGGAGGTGGCGCAGACCGCCGCCGCAATCAGGGACCCGAGCTTCCGCATCCAGCTCACCCGGGAAGGCATCCACGTCTACAACCGGGACGGGCACCGGATTGCGACCGATCCCTTCGAGCTCTTTCCGGGGCTCGGGGTGGAAGACGACGCCAGTCATGCCTTCTACCTCGGAGTGGAGCTCGGCCGCGCCCAGATCGCGTGGCAGCTCGGGAAGCGCTACCTGCAGGACAACGAGCTCGAATGGGGAGTGGCGGCTCGCGGCGCGGCGAGCCGGTGATCCGCGAGACCATCGTCACCACGCTGGGCGCCACGGGCACGCCGCACGTCGCCGCGATGGGGGTGCGCGAGCAGGACGGCCTCCTCGTCATCGCGCCCTTTCGCCCCTCGCGGACCCTCGACAACCTGCAGCGTAGCGGGACGGCGGTCATCAACCACACCGACGACGTGCGGATCTGGGCCGGCTGCCTGACCGGCCGCAGGGACTGGCCGACGATTCCGGTCGACGCAATCGAGGGAGTGCGTCTCGCGGATGCGCTCGCCCACGTCGAGGTCGAGGTCGATCACTGCGAGGACGACCCGCTGCGCCCCCGCTTCTACTGCCGGGAGCGCTCACGCGCGAACCACGCCGCGTTCCCGGGGTTCAACCGCGCGCAGGTTGCGGTGATCGAGGCTTCCATACTGGTGAGCCGCCTGCACATGCTGCCGGCGGAGAAGGTCGACCGCGAGATGGACTACCTGCGCATCGCGGTGGAGAAGACCGCGGGCCCGCGCGAGCGGGAGGCCTGGCAGTGGCTGGTGGATCGAATCGCCGCCTGTCGGCGCAAGGAGAAGAGCAACCCTCAGCCCACCAGGTGAGACCAGCCCCGATAGGCGGCCACGTGGGCCGGCACGTCGTGGACCCGGATGATGTCCACGCCCTGGGCGCAAAGGTGCAGGGAGGCGCCGATGGTGGCCAGGTCGCGTCCGGCTTCGTCCTCTCCCGCAAAGCTCTTCATGAACGACTTCCGCGAGTGACCGACCAGCACCCGAAACCCGTGCCGCCGGAACTCGCCCGCCCGGCGGAGGAGCCGCAGGGACTGCAGGCGATTCTTGCCGAAGCCGATCCCCGGGTCGAAGATGATGCGCCCCAGGTTCAGTCCACCGGCATCCCAGGCCTCCATCCGTTCGAGCAGCCACGCCTCGATCGCTTCATGAGGATCTTCGTCATCGGGCAATGTGGTCCGCGGGTCGGCGGGAATCGTGACGTGGTGCATGGCGATCCAGTCGCAGTCCGCGTCGCGGGCAAGGGCGAGCATGTCGGGCGAGGTGAGTCCGCTCACGTCGTTGATGATGTCCACCCCCATTTCCAGGCCCCTGGCGGCCACCTCGGCATGGCGGGTATCGAGGCTCAGCAGGGGTCGTGGCCGTTCCCCCGAGAATCGCTCGACCAGGCGCCCCAGCACCGGCGCAATTCGGGACCACTCCGCTTCCGGCTCCACCGGGGTGGCTCCCGGCCGCGTCGATTCTCCCCCCACGTCGATGATGTGGCCGCCCGCCTCGACCATGGCTTCGACGTGGGGCTCGATCCGCGGCCAGTCGACGAAGCGCCCGCCGTCCGAGAAGGAATCCGGGGTCACGTTGACGATTCCCATCCACAATGGGATGTGGTGTCCGAGCGCGATCGAGTGCTCGAGCATCGTGCGCCCGTCGTCGCCCGGAACCGTGAGCCGGGGCGCGATTGCGGTCAAGGGCGCGAGCACGAAACTGCGCTGGGTGAGATCGCGGTGAGGGATCGTCAGCCGTTCGGTGACGATGCGCTCCCGGCCCCAGAGCAGGATGTCGATGTCCATGGGCCGCGGCGACCAGTGCGATGAATTGACCCGCCCGAAAGCGCTCTGGATGTCGTCAATCCAGAGACGAAGCTGCTCGGGACTGCACGCGACGCTGCACTCGAGAACGAGGTTCAGGAAAGGCCGGTTCCAGTCCGACGGCGCGGAGTCGGGAAGCAAAGCGGGCGACTCCACGACCGGAGAGACACGGCGAATGCCGACTCCCTTCGATTCGAGGGCATCGATCGCTCGCGACAGGTAGTCGCGCCGGTCACCCAGATTCGAACCCAGTCCCAGAAAGACCCGCATACTCCGACTCCGATCCTCCGCCGATCGAGTATATGCGGTGACCGGCGGCCGACATCACTCCGGCGGACGTGCCGCGACGCAGAGCACCCGCGAGTCCGCGGCGCGGGAGACGTCAATCGCTGGAGAATACCCGGCCCGCCGGACCGCGCTCCTGCCGCCGGGGCAGCTCGATCAGGGGTGGAGGAACAGGGGGCGCTGTTTCCGCCAGGTATCCGGGAAGACGTTCCCGGCCACGCCGGGACTGTGCAAGACTGCTCGGCAGGCCGTGAATCAGGAGATCGGGATGAGAATCGCTCCCGGGCGCCTGCCCGATCATCCTCACGTGCGCACCGTCCTGCGCTACTACGAGGGCTGCAACCGGGCCGACGCCGCCCTCGTCCGCAGCACGCTTGCCGATGACGTCGTGCACTACTGGGTCGATCACCGCCCGGTGGAGGGCGCGGAGAGCCTGTCCGTGTTCGCCGCCAAGGTCGCGCAGCGGACCCGGGCGACGTGGAGCGCGGACCATGTGCTCAGCGGCGCGGACGAGGCGGTGGTGGAGTGGTCGATGCGGTGGACGCCGATCGGCTCGAGCGAGGAGGAGATTCTCCGCGGCACGGAGTGGATCCGCTTCGCCGACGGTCTGATCCATGAAGTCCGCTCGTACCACAACAACCACCACCTCTCCGACCCGAGGAACTTCGAGCTCCGGGGCTTCCCCTACGAAGCGCGCGGCTACGGCGACTTCCCTCGCGACTGAGTTCGCGCTCTCCCCCTCCGCGACTCTGCACGCACGTGCATGACGTCCCCTCGACGGGTACCTGTCGAGGCGCAGGGCCGGAGCAG
Source organism: Gammaproteobacteria bacterium (assembly GCA_022824305.1). Taxonomy (GTDB): domain Bacteria; phylum Pseudomonadota; class Gammaproteobacteria; order HK1; family HK1; genus JAJEAD01. The sequence continues at coordinate 62,690 of JAJEAD010000054.1, forward strand.
ACAGGCGGGAAGGGCGCCGGCGCTCAGTCCACGACGAACAGCTCGCGATCGACTGCGCACAGCCGCTCGCCACCCTTCTCGGTGACCACGAAGGATTCCGATATCGCGGCGCCGAAATCGTCGAGCCACATTCCCGACTGGAAGTGAAAGCACATGCCCGCTTCGAGAACGGTGTTGTCGCCAGGGCGCAGGCTGGCGGTCCGCTCGCCCCAGTCGGGCGGAAAGCCCACGCCGATCGAGTAGCCGACGCGGCTTTCCTTGCGATAAGCGTGGCGATTGAGGACGCCCTGCCAGACCGCCTCGACCTCGGCGCAGGTCGCTCCGGGCCGCGCCGCTTCCAGCGCCCGGTCGCCGCCTTCGACGATGACCGCGGCGAGCCTGGCGATCTGCGAGGGCACCTTTCCGAGATGGGCGCTTCGGGTAAGCGGCGCATGGTAGTGGCGCCGCGCCGCGCCGAGCTCCATGACGACCAGGCCCTCGTCGGGCAGCGGGGCGTCGGTCCAGGTGAGATGCGGCGTGCTGGTGGCCTCCCCCACCTGGATCAGCGGGCAGATGCTCGTGTAGTCGCCGTACATGCCGTCGAGGGCGCTGACCTGGGCGTGGTAGACGTCGGCGATGACATCCTTCTGCCGCACGCCCGGGGTCAGGTTCACGAGCGCCTCGTTCATCACCCGCGTCGTGATGGCGCCTGCCTCGCGCATGCAGGCGAGCTCGGCCGGCGACTTGACGAGGCGCGCCCAGTTGACCAGCTCCCGGTTGTCCGCGATCTCGGCCTCGGGAAGCCCGCAGACCAGGTGCCGGTGCGCTCGGGCGCTGTAGTAGTGGGAGTCGAGGTCGACACCGATGCGCGCGCGCCCCCAGCCGCGCTGCCGGATGAGGTCGCAGAGCTCGTCGAAGGGATGCGCGGTCGGATGATGGACCAGCGGCTCGGAGAACGAGACGATGTTCTCCGCGGGGAGGTCGGTGGTGATGGACGCGGACCGGGCGTCCTGCGCGCGGCCGAACCAGATCGGGGCTCCTTCGTCCCGGTGGACGAGTACCGCCTGCGGCGTATAGAAGGACCAGCCGTCGAAGCCGGTGAGCCAGTACATGTTCGACGGATCCTGGCAGACCAGCAGGTCGAACGCGCCTTCCTCCATGCGGCGCCTGACCTCCGATATGCGCCGGTCGAACTCCGCGGCCCCGAATGCCTTGACGTAGGTCATGTCGAACTCTCACTCAATCGGCGAAAAGGGAATCCGGACGAGGCGCCATTGCCCCGGCCGGTACGTCCCCGGCCCCGTTGCCGGTGCTGCGCGCGAGGGCGCAAAGTACGGGTTGCGGCGGAATGCGGCGCCTTCAATCCGGGCCACCGGGGACACGACGGAGTATTCGCACCTTGCACCAACTCGACAAGTGGGTGAAGCAGGTTTCCGCCTGGCGTCCATTGCGTGCCGTCGCCGTACGATGTTCCCCGGGAGTGGGGCGCCTCGAAGCCGGAGGGCAGGCGCGGCGCCGCGAGTCCTGTCGAATTATCCCTCATGGAGCTCAAGTAGAGAGATGAACGCGAAATCGAAGCAGATGACCTGCGGCGAGGCGCTGATGCACCTTCTCGCGGACTACGGCGTGGACGCGGTGTTCGGCATTCCGGGAGAGCATACCCTGGAGCTCTACCGAGGTATCGAGAGCAGCGGCGTTCGCCACGTGCTGACCCGGCACGAGCAGGGCGCCGGCTTCATGGCCGACGGCTACGGGCGAGCGACGGGCAGGCCGGGGGTATGCACGCTGATTACCGGCCCGGGGGTGACCAACTGTGCCACTCCCCTGGCCCAGGCCTACGCGGACTCCGTTCCCATGCTGCTCGTCTCCAGCGCGAACCGCAGCGAGTCCCTCGGCAAGGGCTGGGGATGTCTGCACGAGCTCAGCGACCAGTCCGCGGTGACCGCACCGCTCACCGCGTTCAGCGCCATGGTCCACGCGCCGGAGGACATCCCGGAGCTCGTTGCCCAGGCCTTCACCGTGTTTCACTCCCGGCGGCCGCGGCCGGTGCACATCTCCATTCCGATCGACCTTCTCGGGCATCCCGTCGAGGGCGGCTGGACGGCGCGCACGCCGCCGCAGCGGCCGGTAGCACCGGCGGCGGCGATCGAAAGCGCGGCGACCCTGCTGAGGACGGCGCAGCGCCCGGTGGTCCTCGTCGGCGGCGGGGCCCAGGACGCCGGCGACTGCGTGCGGCGCCTGTGCGAACACCTCGACGCCGCCGTCATCTCCTCGAACGCCGGCAAGGGAGTGGTGCCCGAGAGCCACCCCTTGAGCCTTGGCGGCGGGCTGATCACGAAGGCGGTTCGGGACTTCCTGGAAACGGCGGACGTCATCCTGTCGATCGGCTGCGAGATCTCCGAGACCGACAGCTTCGAGGACTACCTGACCATCAACGCCCGGCTCATCCGCATCGACCTCGACCCGAGCAAGTTCAACGACATCTATCCGGCGACGCTCGCCGTTCAGGGGGATGCGGGGCCGAGCGTGGAAGCCCTTCTGAAGCGCTGCGAACGCGGCGGCGCGGCGACGAAGCGGGGAACGGCCGAGTCTCTGGCAGCGGTTCGGGCACGACAGGCGGACGATCTCACCACGGTCGAGCGGCAGCACCGAAAGCTGCTTCTCGCGCTCCGCTCCCTCCTGCCGCCGGACACGATCATGATGGGCGACATCGCGCAGCTCGTGTACACGGGCTCGGCCCTCATGCCGACGGATCTTCCGCGGACCTGGTTCTATCCGGCGGGCCTGGGAACCCTGGGCTGCGCCCTGCCCGGCGCGGTCGGGGCGAAGATCGCGCTTCCGGAGCGGCCCGTCGTCGCACTGGTCGGCGACGGGGGATTGCTCTTCACCATTCAGGAGCTCGCCACCGCGGTCGAGGAGGCGCTGGCGATCCCGATCATCCTCTGGAACAACGACAGCCTGGCGATGATCCGCGACGGCATGATCAAGCGCGGCATCCCGGAGATCGGAGTCAATCCCAGGAACCCGGACTTCGTGAAGGTCGCGGAAGGCTTCGGCTGCCGCGCCGCTCGTCCGGACGGTCCGAATTCCTTCGCCTCGGCCGTCGGAGAGGCCCTTCAGGCCTCAGTGCCGACCCTCATCGAGATCCGGGAGAACGCGGACTGGCTGCTATAGCGGACTGCGAAGAGAAGAAACACGCCGGTACATCCCCGCACCGCAACCGGCGCTCGAACACCGCGTTGTTCGACCGTCGGTCAGGCGGTGGACGAAGACGCCGGATCTACCCATAACACCCACAGCGCCAGCAGCGGCGCCGGTCCCGCGCGCATCGCGTGCACCACGTTCGGGGGGTGATACACCGTCCCCCCGATGCCGGGCACGTACCAGCCCTTCCCTTCCCGGTACCACTCGCCCTCGCTCATGACGATATAGATCTCTTCCGGAGGGTGATGGTGGTCGATGTAGCGCACGCCGGGCGCCACCAGGCTCGCGCCGACCAGCACGTCGTTGCGCTGCTCGAGGCCTCCGGGACCGACGATCAGGGCGTTGGCATGACCTTCACGAAACACCTCCCCGTGCGCCTCCGCCCCCGGACGACGGCGCCAGGCGAGCTCGGGAGCCAGAGCCGAGAATGCCCCGGCAAGTGAGGCGACGGAAGCGACGTCCCGAGCCCGATCGATCGCGGCGCGCAGGTACCGGCATGCCGGAGGCGCTTCCACCACGCACGGAACGATCCTCCCGGTCGAAGCCGCGAGTGCGCCGGAGATACGCTCCGCCGCTTCGCCGGCCGGGGTTCGCGCCTCAACCAGCGCGTACAGGGTGTCTCGGGCCGTGTCGAGGCAGCGGGAGAGCGCATCGGAGCGCTTCATCGTGCCGCTATCGGTCGCCGTGTCGTTCTCGTGTGTACTCATGAGCTCACTTCGCCCTCACTTTCGTCGGGTTCCGTCCTCTCATTCTCGCAAGGCTCGCACCGGGAATCCCGCCCAGGGTGGAGGACCACCGCCGGAGCCTACCGATGGCATGCGGGCTTGCCGCGCACGCAGATTCGCCAGAGCACCCGCTCGGTGCCGGGACCACTCGGGGCCCCAATGGGCTTGCCACAATGAAGCGTCGCTTGCGTGTCCCAGATCGCAATGTCGCCGACTTCGTAGCGGTGCTCGTAGACGAACTTCTCCTTGGTTGCGTGCGCCTTGAGTTGCGCAATCAAGACCTGCGCCTCCTCATCCGGGAGTCCCTCGATCGCGAATGCGGTGCCCGCCACGGCGTAGAGCGCCCTGGCTCCGGTCACGGAGTGTCGACGCACCAGTCGATGCCGCACCGGAGGCGCGAGGGCGGCCTGTTCCTCGCTGAGCGGCGCGCAAGCGTGCTCGCCGTCCCGTCCCGCGGTGGCCGCGTAGGAGTGCACGGCCTTCAGACCATCGATGCGCCGCCTGGTGGCGGAGTCCAGCTCGTCATACGCCGCCTTTTGGTCGGCGAATCGGGTCTCGCCGCCCGTGTCCGGCACCTTGACCGCGTAGAGCATGGTCGCGGTCGCGATCTCGGTTTCATAGGCATGGTCGGTGTGCCAGTACGCCGAGCTGTTGCGGATAAGGGCATCCCGCTGGTGTTCGCCGGTGTTCCCAATCGTCAGCAGCTCCGCGTGGCCCGGCACCCGGTCATCGCCAAAGATATGGGTGATCGGCTCGCCCCATAGCCGCCCGAAGGCGTTGTATTCGTCTTCGGTGCACCGCTGATCCTTCAGCACGATGAGCCGGTGCTCGTAGAGTGCGTCGCAGAGCGCCCGAAGCTCCCCCCGGGCCAGTCCGGCTCGAACGTCAATACCGTGGACGGCGCATCCAAGAGGGCCATTGAGGGGCTCGAGCGACAGCACGCGATCATCCGGTTGCTGCGCCAAGGGGCACGGCGACCCTGGCAAAGTCGAAAGCGGCCGCCAAGGTTCCGGAGTCTGGTGCAGACTTGGCGAGGCGGTGAGGCACTTGGGCAGGACGGAAGCTCGCCTCATGACTCCGCCTGGAGCCAAGTAGCGGCCAAACGTGATGGCGCCCGTTCAGCCGCGGCCCTCTGCGTCCGGGTGAGTCTGCAGATAGCGATTGACGAGGGCGCTGCCGTGGGCCTCGTCCGTCATGACGAAGCCCTTCTCTTCCAGCAGCTTCTCCACTGCTTGGTTTCCCGCGAAGTAATCGGACCGCGCGGCGGACGATGCCCGCCGCGCAGATCTCTTTCTCCGGCGGCTTCTATGTCTCGACCTGGGCGATGTAGTCGTCCCCCTCGTCCAGGTGCGGGATGCCGTGGTTGTGGCCGCCGTAGGCCTCGGTGCCCTTCAGCACGGCAGTCCTGCGTTTGAACTCGACCTTGAGCTCGCCGGCCAGTACTGCGCCTATGGCGTTGTACTGCCACTCGCTCACTTCCTTGCTGGCCGGACGCTCGGACATTCTCTCGAACCACGCCGTGACTCGAGGGTGCTTGTCCCAAACCTTGTCGGGAATGATCTTGCCAGCGTGATGGGAGACCATCTCGTGGAACCCGGCCAGATCGGCATAGCTGACCTCGTCGCCGCACACATAGTCGCGGTCCTTGAGCCAGTAGTTCTCCATGATCGCCAGCGATTCATAGAGAACGTGGTAGCCCTTCCGGCGCTCGGCCGTGAAGTCCTTGTCCTCGCCGTAGATGAAGGGCGCGAAGATGGTCCAGTGGAATGCCCCTCCGCCGAGGCGCAGCGTGTAGGCGTACCACTGCACGTACTGGTTGATGAGCGAGCGCTCGCGCAACGTCGAGCCGAACCAGTGGCCGGGGCAGTCGAACTTCTCGTTCAGGTAGCGCCCGATGGCGACGTTCTCCCACACGGTGAAGTCGCCGTCCACGAGGATCGGCACCTGTCCGGTGGGGTTGTAGGTGTCCCTGAACTCCTGCGTCTCGTTGATGTTCGTGGTGATGTCGACGACTTCGTCTTCGAATTCGATGCCGTTCTCGACCATGAATTGACGTGCCGAGCGGCACGGCTGTGACGCGGGGTGATGGAGGTAGCGCAATTTCGTACTCATGATGGGTCTCCTTTTTCGCACTGACCGGAATCACGGGTTTCCCGATGCATCCGGATCTTCCCCATTCCGGATCACGCGAGTCCGGACACTCCGTCCCGGACCGCGCGCACTCTCGAAAAGTATCACGCCGGGAGGAGGAGCGACCATGGGGTGCGCAGGGGCATCGTAATCGGCGCGGTGGCCCGGAGCCGTCTCCCCGGTCTCCCGCCCCGGCATTGGAGTACCGACCCGCGGCAGACCCTCGTGAGATAACCTGCGGTCCACGCCGGAGGCTTGCGGAAACTTCGTGGCAATTCGCTGCTCCCGGGAAAAGCACTCCGGATGGTGCTAACCGACCGGCGCGCCTCCCGCCGATTGCCTGTAGACTTTCGCGCCGGACGCCGCCCGTGCCAGACGCCGGGCGAGTCGAGCAACGCGAGAGGAGAGCCGGACCATGACCATGAACACCGAGGTGATACTCACCTGCGCCGTCACCGGTGGCGCGGACACCGTGGGAAAGCACCCCGCCATTCCCTACACGCCCCGCCAGATTGCCGATGCGGTCATCGAATCGGCCAACGCCGGCGCCGCCGTCGCGCACATCCACGTACGCGACCCCGAGACCGGGGCTCCCGGTCGGGATCGGGAGTGCTTCCGGCAGGTCGTCAACTTCGTGCGCGAGAGCAACGTCGACGTCCTGATCAACCTGACCACCGGAATGGGCGGCGAGTACTACCCGGGCGAGGAAGACCCCGCGGTGGGCGGACCGGGCACCGACTTCGTGTCGCCGGAAGAGCGCGTGGCGCACGTCGAGGAGCTGAAGCCCGACATCTGCAGCCTCGACTGCGGCAGCATGAACTTCTCCGACAACGTGGCGATGAACACCCTCCAGCATCTGCGAGTCATGGCCGAACGCATTCGCGACACCGGCACCAAGCCGGAGATCGAGGTCTTCGACATGGGCCAGATCTGGCAAGCGAAGCAGCTCATCTCCGAAGGGCTCATCGTCGGCACTCCCCTGTTCCAGCTCTGCATGGGCATTCCCTGGGGGGTGGAGGCGGACCCGAGGGCGATGGCCCTGATGCGGGACAGCCTGCCGCCGGAATCCGTGTGGGCGGGGTTCGGAATCTCCCGTTACCAGATGCCCTTCGTTGCGCAGGCGATGCTCCTCGGCGGTCACTGCCGTGTCGGGCTGGAAGACAATCTCTATCTTGAGCGCGGAAAGTTCGCGAGCAACGGAGAGCTCGTGGAGAAGGCCGTTCACATCATCGGGCAGCTCGGCGCACGGGTGGTCTCCGCCGAGGAGGCGCGCAAGAAGCTCGGCATCACGACGCACTGACCGGCGAGTGGCGCCTCTCCTCTCCCCTCCCCGCACCGGGAGGGGAAAGGCGGCGACACCGTTCGACTCTCGGACCAGCGGGCTCAGGCCTCCCCCATCTCGGGCCAGCCGTCCTCGCCCGGCGGGTACCAGTACTCGTTGATGACTTCCTGGATCTTGAGCAGGCAGATGTCGCGGCGCCTCTGCATCTCGCGCCAGTCGCGGTCGCCGGTCGCTTCGTCACAACCCTCGATCACCCGGCGGGCGAGCTCGTCGGTGAGTTCCGGCGCCTTCAGCTTGGTCCAGGGAAGCTCCATGGCCGGCCCGAAGTGGGCCAACGTGGCGCGCATCCCCCCTGCCCCCGCCGCGAGGTGCCAGGCCATCGCGGTGCCCATGAAAGCCCAGCGCAATCCGGGACCGCCGGTGATTGCGGCATCGATCTCGGGAATGGTGGCGATGCCGTCATTCACGAGGTGCAGCGATTCGTGCCACACCGCCTGCTGCAGGCGGTCCGAGATGTAGGCGTCGATCTCGTTGCGCACGTGCAGGGGCCGCATGCCGATGCGCCGGTAGTAGCCGGCCGCGGCGCGGACCGCCTCCTCGCTCGTCTCCCGGCCCCCGACGATCTCGACCAGGGGCAGGATGTAGAGGGGCGAGAAGGGATGCCCGATGATCACGCGCTCCGGCGCCTCGGTCCTCGCCTGAATGCGGGTCGGCAGGAACCCGGAGGAGCTCGAGGCAATGATCGCGTCGCGGGGCGCGTGCCGCCCGATCTCGCTGAACACTTCAATCTTGAGGTCTTCGTGCTCCGGCACGTTCTCCTGCACGAAGTCCGCGCCGCTCACCGCTTCCTCGATGGAGGAGACGAAGTCGAGACGGTCCTGGCTCGCACCGTCGGCGAGCCCCACCTGCTCCATGATCGGCCAGGCCCTTCCCACCGCTTCACGCAGGTTCTCTTCCGCCCCGGGCGCGGGATCGGTGACGCTCACGTCCAGTCCCCGGGCGAGGCAACGTATCGACCACCCGGTACCGATCACTCCCCCGCCGACCAGTCCCACCCGACGGATGTCGTCGCGTCCTCTCAACGTCATGTCCTGCTCCTCGAAGTGCCAGCGGCCGCGGCCGAGCGGCGGAGACTACCCGATGTCGGAACACCGGGCACCAGTCGGGAAACTCGGGGCTCAGTCGAGGCCCACGTCCGTCTCCGAAGGGTCAGGGCTCGGGGCAGGGACGATGTCCTCGATCGCCGCGCGCCCCCCGGTGGAGACCTTCAACACCGCCACGCCTCCGTCGCGGAGCTCCTCCTCCAGTCGCAACGCTCTGTCCTTCGGCGCGAAGAACGCTTCGATCCCGAAACGGACCCGATACGGCGAGCGCTCGCGCTGGATGCGCCCCCGCAGGTAAATGCCATCGGCCGGCCGCTCCAGCGATGCCCCCGTGTACCGGTGCAGGCCGTCATCGCCCGACTCGAGGCGCACGTAGACGACCTCTCCGGCGCGCGGATCCCGGTACCCGTCCAGCGCGTCCTCGGGCAGCGTGCTGAACGCGTAGTCGAGACGCGCGTAGTTGCCGCGGAACAACGAGCGCGGATCCACCGGCAGCGTCGCCACCCGTACTTCCGTCCCCGTCCACAGCGGCATGGCCGCGCTCGCCACCATCCCGGCCAGGACGACGACCTGGAGGGTAATCGCCGCGCCGAGCAGCAGGGCGATCTTCCGTCGCATCACGCCTCCTTCCCCGCGTCTTGCCGATGCTTCCAGTAGCGGGCGGAACCCAGCAGCAGGACCGCGAGCGCCAGGAACAGGAGCGCGCCGCCGACGTAGTCGCCGATCAGGTCCAGGTAGCGAATGAACGCGGTGAGCAGGATTACCACCACCCCCATGAAGAAGTAGTGGGAGATTCCCCCGATCGCCCCCCGGACGACGAGCCAGGTTCCGGCGACGATCAGCGCGACATTGTCGAGGACCTGGAACCAGATGGCGGCCTCCGCGCTCTCGGTGTGCACCACCGCCACCATGGCGGCAGCGGAGAGCGCGCACACCGCGAGCAGCGGGCGCAGCGTCCCGGTGCGAGCGCCCAGCCCGAGCGCGACCGCCATCAGCATCGCCACGATGGCCCACATGGCGGGCTGACTGCTCCAGTCGGATTCGATCAGATCCAGCCAGGGCTGCTCGAAGCTCAGGACGAAGAGGCCGAGAAGGGCGAAGCGCAGCGTCCAGAGCGCCAGCACCACGCCGTAGTCCTTCGCTCTCGAGTCGCGGAGCGAGTGCATCCAGTGACTGGCGGAGTAGGCGAGGATGAAGAGCGCAACGCTGACGAAGAAGTGCTCGGACGTGAGCTCCCCCCGAACCCATCCTTCCGTCCACAGCATGGAAAGCAGGGTTTCCGTCCAGACGAAAAGGCTCACGACGCAAAGGAGAAAGAGCGGCACGCTCCGGCGGCCTCGCACCAGCACGTAGACCTCAGCGGCGATGAACACCGGGAACCAGACCGCGAAGAAGCCTGTCACGTACTCCAGGAAGAACCAGATCAGGGCCAGCGTTCCGCTGAAGAGCGTGAGCCAGGAGCTGCGCAGCAGCACCGCGAAGGGCAGGCTGCCGAGCGCCCACCAGAAAACGCCGTCCGGCATGTGTTCCCCGAGGTGGTAGGTCTGGGCGATCAGGATGATCGCCGCGCCGTAGAAGAGGTTCCCGAGCATGAAGAGTCCGATGCCCCGGGACCTTCCCGCGGAGAGAAAGTGCCGCAGGGCAAGCGCGTGGGTGCCCGCGGTCAGGGCGATCATTCCCGCCAGGCGCACTCCGCGGGGGATCGCTTCCCAGTTCGCTCCGATCACGGTGATGAGCGACAGACCGATGAACAGGAACCCGAGACCCGTGAGCACGCGGTAGCCGCCGGACCGGGCCCGAACCTCGTCGTAGTCGACGTCGTACAGGCGGCAGATCGCGCGGGCCTGCTCGACGCTCATCAGCTCCCGGTCGACCCAGGTCGACATCTCGCTCGCGAGGTCCTTCCTGAGCAGGCGTATGAGTCTCAATGCCCGGTTCCCTTCACCGGCGGGGCGGCGGATCGGCGCGATTATCGCACCGTCGGGTGCGCCTCAGGTCGGCATGCTTGCCCGATTCGCGACGGCGGACGCGCGGAAACGGGACGCGGCGACAGCGCAACCCGAGTGCGGTCCCCGGGAGAGGTAAGCAGCGCGTGCCGGTGCGACGGAGCGCGCGACCCTGCGCTCCGCTCAGGGACCCGGACCGGTGGGGTTCAGGGCTCTGCCGGAGGATCGAGGGGCGGGCGGTCGAAGCGTGCGCGCAGGGCATTCATCGCGTCTATCACCCGCCGGTGACCGATGAGGCGCCGTTCCAGCCCCTGCTTGCCGGGAAAGTCCAGCAGCGCGATGCCGATGACGATAGTCAGGAGGCCCTGTCCGGGGAGGACCAGCATGAGGACGCCGGCTGCGACGATCGCGAGACCGAGCACGTTGCGCACGAGGGAGAGGGCGGTGGCGACTCCCGGCGACCGGACGCTCGGCGTCCGGCGCCGGACGTAGATGTCGCGGGGGAGCCGGCAGATGACGATGGGCACCGCGACCAGAGTGCCCACGAACATCGCGACCGACGCGGCGCCGAGCGCGAGGAGCAGGCCCTGGTTCGTCTGCCCCCATGCGAGCAGGGAGGCGGGGATCAGCGCTTCCATTCAGTCGAGCTCGGTCGGCCACGGGCGTTGGGGCTGCCATTGTGCCCGAGACTTGCGGCCGGGATTGTGGACTGGAGGTCAGGGCAGGTCAGTCCATGATGTCTGGAGACTGGTGCATCGAGCGCCGACGGGATCGTTTCCCCCGGCCTGCCGGCCCTCCCGAATGCCTGCAGGTGCGCCTCGCTACAGATAGGGCGAGAAGAGCCAGCTCGCGGCGTCGCGCAGGCGCACCGCAATGGGGCGTTGGCGCAGGGCCTCGGGCTCGACCGGCCGGGCGCGCGCCATGCGCCACTCCATCATCCGTCGGAGCTTGTCGCTGAGGCTGCGCTCGTAGACCTCCACGCAGAGCTCGAAGTTCAGCTTGAGCGAGCGCGGATCCAGGTTGGTCGAGCCCATGAGCACGTAGTAGTCGTCCACGAGCAGCAGCTTGGTGTGATCGAAGGGGGGCGGCTGCTCGTACAGGCGCACTCCGTGGGCGAGCAGACCGTCCATGATGTGCCGTGACGCCCACGCAACCACCGGAGGATAGGTGCGGGAAGGCAGCAGCACGTCCACCTGCACGCCGCGAAGCGCCGCCTGCGACAACGCCGCCTGCATCGTCTCGGGGGGCAGGAAGTAGGGGGTCGCGACCAGAATGCGCGCTCGCGCCGCGGCGATGGCGCCGAGGATCGTCGTGGTCATCCGGTCCAGCTCCTCGTTGGGTCCGTCGACGATGCTGCGGCAGATCCCGCTGCCGGCCCTTTCGGCGACGAACCCGTCCCTGGTCGCGGGAAACGTGGTGTCGCCGGTGCAGAAGGCCCAGTCCTCGAGGAACACGTGCTCGAGCTGCGCGACCACCGGGCCTTCGAGCCGGAAGTGCAGGTCCGAGACCCGGTATCCGCGCGGGCGTTCGTTGAGATAGCGGTCACCGATGTTCATGCCGCCGGTGAATCCGATGCGATGGTCCACGACCAGCACTTTGCGGTGGTTGCGCAGGTTGATGTAGATCGCGGGGGGCAGCAGCCGCGGCGGCAGGAAGCGCGTATGCCGCACCCCCTTTTGCCGGAGGACCCTGCTCGCATGCGGCCAGGCGTAGTACTCGCCGACCCCGTCGACGATTACCCGCACATCCACATCGCGCTGCCGGGCCCGATCGAGCGCGTCGAAGAAGGCGTGTCCGGTGGCGTCGGTCTGAAAGAGGTAGCTCTGAAGCAGAACGCACTCGCACGCCGCGTCGATGGCGGAGAGCATCGCCGGGTAGGCCTGCTCGCCGTTGAACAGGGGAACGACCTGGTTGCCCTCGAGCAGCGGTCGCCGGGTCACCGCTTCCGACACGCGGGCGATGCCCTGGAACTCGTCCTGGAGCCCCTCGAGGGGCACCCGGGCCTCGGACTCAGCTCGATCGCGGCTCCCGTCCACGTCGAGATGCATGACCCGCCCGGATTCGAGCTTCCGCGCCCGGGTGGGGATCCGGTTGACGCCGAAGAGCAGGTACAGGACCGGCCCCGCGAGGGGAAAGAAGAGGCATACCGCAATCCAGCCGAACGCGGCGCGCGGGTCGCGCTTGCTGAGGAGCACGTGCCCGGAAGTCGCGATGGCCACGATCGTGGCGAAGGCCCCGACGAGCAGGGCGATCACGTGCGGGGCTCCGATGCCGTGAAGCGCAGCGACAGAGGGTGGACTTGCAACGACGAGGCCCGCAGGCGAAGGCGACCCGCGATCATCAGTTGCGATAGTTCCCGCGGCAAGCCCCGGCGCCCCGCCGCCCGTGCCGGGGAGGCAGCTCGCGTTCAGCCGGGGGCGTCGCCGAGGTAGGCGCGCAGCTCGGTCGAGCGCGAGGCGCCGAGAACGTCCTCGGTCGTTCCCGATACCAGGATCTCTCCTCCATGCACGAAGACGGTGCGCTCCGCGATGTGCCGGGCATCGTCAGGGTGATGACTGACCATCAGCACCGCGAGCCCGCGATCACGCCGGAGGCGATCCAGCAGATCGAGCATTTCCTGCCGCAGCGCCGGACCGAGCGCGGCGAAGGGCTCGTCCAGAAGGAGCACCGGGCGGCGGCGCACCAGGGCGCGGGCCAGCGCCACCCGCTGCCGCTGGCCTCCGGACAGCTGTCCCGGCCGCCTCCGCTCGAGTCCGGCGAGACCGACCCGCTCCAGGGCCCCCGCGATCTCGGCGTGGTCCTCGGGCCTCAGGCGAAGCGCCGGGTGCAGTCCAAGGCCCACGTTGGCGGCGACATCGAGGTGAGGAAACAGGTTGTGTTCCTGGAAGACGATGCTCACCGGTCGCGATACCGGCTCGAGCGCGGTGACGTCCCGGCCATCGATCAGGACGCGGCCCGACTCGGCGACCTCGAATCCGGCGATCAGGGCGAGCAGGGTGCTCTTGCCCGCACCGCTCGGACCAATCACCGCGACGCACTCTCCGGCCGACACGTCGAGCGAGAAGCGCAGGCGCATTCCCCCGAGGCGTGCGGCCAGGGCATCGACCCGCAACATCAGGAGCGTCCCCCCACCGCGCGCTCGATCGTGGCGAAGATGCCGAGACACATCACGATGAGCAGGAGGGCGATGACCGCGGCTTCGTCCATCCGGTAGCTCGCCATCTTCTGGTACAGGAGAAGGGGGAGGGTGGCATTGTCCCGGGTGCCGAACAGGGCGATCACGCCAAGGTCGCCGACGGAGAGCGCCGCGCACAGCCCGAGCGCAAGACCGAGCGGGCGGCGCAGCAGCCGTGCCTCGACCAGGCGCAGCCGCGACAGGCCACGCAGCCCGAGGTTCTCGCTCAGGCGCTCGTAGCGGGCCGACATCTGCCGGTGCAAGGGTCCGAGCACGCGCAGCACGTAGGGCACGCCCATCAGGGCGTTCACCAGCACGACCAGCGGAGGCCCGGCGGCGTAGACGTCCACGTGGGGTGACAACAGGATGAAGAAGCCGGTGCCGAGCACGATGGGCGGCACGACGATGACGAGCGATCCCGAGAGCTCGACGCCGTCCGCCCACCCCGGCCGCGCGTGCGCGAGGCGCAGGCGAGCGCACATTCCGAGCAGGCTCCACCCGATTGCGAGCGCGAGCGGCGCGGCGCAGAGCGCGATGACGAGGCTGCGCAACGCGCAGGACCAGAAGAGATCATCGCTCAGCACCTTGCCGACCGGTCCGGCTACTCCGGACACGGCAACCGCGGCGAGCGGAAGGGCGACGAACACCGTGATCGCGCCGATGAGCAGCAGGTCCGCGCCGCGCCCGAGCCACCCTTTGAGGTCCGGGCGCGCGTGCGCGCGTCCGGGAGTGATCTCGCTCGGCATCGCCATCACGAAACGCTGGCCCAGGCCGACGAGCAGCGCGCAGCTCAGCAGCTCGAGCAGAGCGAGGAACACCGCCCGGCCCGGGTCGAAGTCGAAGCGCAGCGCCTGGTAGATCGCCACCTCCACCGTGCTCGCCGCCGGTCCGCCCCCCAGGGTGAGCACCACCGCGAAGCTCGTGAAACAGAGCATGAAGACCAGGCCCGCAACCCCCGGCAGGGCCTGACGCAGCAAGGGCCACTCGATGAGCCGCCAGATGGCGCCGGATCGCATGCCGAGCTGCGCGACGAGGCGCCAGGTCTCGCCCGGCACCGCCGACCACAGCGGCAGGAGGAGGCGGACCGCCAGCGGCAGGTTGAAGAACACGTGCGCGATGAGGATGCCCGAGAGCCCGTAGAGGCCCTCCCAGCGCGGCGCTCCAAGAAAGCTCACGAAGTCGTTGAGCCACCCCGAGCGCCCGTAGACGGCCACGATCCCGAAGACCGCGACGATGCTCGGCACCACCAGGGGCAGGCTCACCAGCTTCAGCAGCCACGAGCGCCCCGGCAGGTCCTCGCGCCGGGCGAGCGCCCGCGCCACCGGAATCGCGAGGCCGGTGCTGAGCGCGGCGGAGAGCAGCGCCTGCCAGAACGTGAAGACGACCACCCGCCGAAGGTAGAGATCGTCGGCGAGCCCTCCGAGCTCGATGCTCGGCGCGGCGGAGACCAGTGCGCCGAGCGCGCCGGCGATGACGCTCGCGAGCAGCAGCAGCGCGAGCGCCCCCGGCCAGAGTCTTCGCATCAACGACTCATGGCTTGCAGCCAGTCATCGATCCACTGCTGGCGGTGATCGAACACCTCCCGGGATGCGAAGGAGAGAGTCTGCTCCGGAGCGAGCGGCTGCGAGAACCCTTCCGGGAGACCGCCGCTCAGAGCGATGACCGGGAACATCCAGTTGCCGGTAGGTATGTGCTGCTGGAAGCCCTCGCTCACCACGAAGGCGAGGAAACGGTCGGCAAGCTCGGGGTTCGGGGCGCCGCGGAGCTTTGCCGCGACCTCCACCTGGAGGTAGTGGCCTTCCTCGAACACCGCCGCCTCGTAGCGGTCGTCGTCCTCGGCGATGCGGTGATAGGCGGGGGAGGTGGTGTAGCTGAGGACGAGCGGCGCCTCGCCCTCGAGGAAGAGTCCGTAAGCCTCGCTCCAGCCCTTGGTGACGGTGAGGATCCGGGGTTGGAGCGCGTGCCACGCGTCCCCCGCCCCGTCGCCGTAGAGCTTGCGCAGCCAGAGCAGCAGCCCGAGGCCGGGAGTGCTGGTTCGCGGGTCCTGCACGATGATCTTCCGGGACTCCGGCGCGCTCACCAGCGCTTCGAGGCTCGCCGGCGGGCTCTCCAGGTTTTCCCGGTTGTACACGAAGGCGAACCAGCCGTAGTCGAAGGGAACGAAGGTCGGGTCTTCCCACGCCACCGGAAGCTGCAGATGGGAGAGATCCACGCCGTGCGGGGCAAGCAGACCGGTCGCCTCCGCCTCCGCCGTCAGGTTGGTGTCGAGACCGAGCACGATGTCGGCCTTGGAGCGCTCACCCTCCAGGCGAAGCCGGGTCAGGAGCGAGACGCCGTCGTCCAATCCGACGAACTCCATGTCGCAGCCGCATTCTGCCTCGAAGGACTGCTCGATGGCCGGCCCCGGCCCCCAGTCCGCGGTGAACGAGCTGTACGTGTACACGGTGAGCGCCGAAGCCTCGATCGCGAACGCCGAGATCGCGGCGAGCGCGAGAGACTTGCCGGTGATTCGCATGGTTTCCTCCTTTCGGTCCTTGGGGGAGTGCCGGAAGGGGAAACGCAGGGTCACTCTCTTATCCCTCCGCCGGCATTATCCGGATCAGGTTCATCGGGTTGGAGCTTCGCAGCCCCTCTCAGCCGGCGCACCGGCACCCCGTCGAGTAGCGCCAAGCAGTGTAGTGCAACTCCGGGCAAAGGCAAGCCCGAGGCTCTGCGCTTCCAGGGCCGCCACGAACTGAGGACACCGAAGGTTCCGGCAAGGCCGAAGGGTCCGATGCGAATTGCCGCTCCCGCGTCGGCGTGGGTACTGGTCTCGCGGGACTCGACGCATCCCGGCCCGCGGAGCAGTTGCCGTCACTCCCCCGGCGGGAGGGCACCCGCACGCGGTACCCGCGGCGGTTCGCCAGCCCTTCGGAACGCGGTTCGGACCGGATGCAAAGCCCGTGCCGCCGTCGGAGCCTTGAGTGAGAAACTGCGCCTAGAGCGCCGCCGCCTCCAGGGGCAACGCATCGGGCAGATGCGCCCGCATGGCGGCGAGATCCGCGTGCCGGGTCTGGTCCAGGCTGAGCGGCGTCACCGTGACGTAGCCCCGCATCGCGAGGTCCAGATCGCAATCCGCTTCGTTCGGCTCGTCTTCCCGGATGGTGTAGATGTGAAAGACCCGCCGCCCCCGGTCGGAAGGCTTCTCTTCGATCGACATCGGCCCCTCGCGCCAGCCGCTGTGCGTGACCTCGAGTCCCGCTGCCGACTCTCCGTTGACCAGGGCGGGAAAGTTCACGTTCAACACCCGGCGTGGAGAGCGGAGCGCGTCGAAGAGGCGGGGCAGCAGTTGCGCGGTCAGACCCTCCGCGCAGGCCCAGCGATCGGAAGCGCTGCCCCCGGCATGCCTCTGGCTGAAGGCGATGGCGGGCACGCCCCGTTCCGCCGCCTCGAAGCAGGCACCGATGGTGCCGGAGCTGCCGATGTCGTTGGCGAGGTTGGAACCGGCGTTTATCCCGCTGAGCACGAGGTCGACGCCGCGCCCGTCGAGCAGTCCGCTGAGGGCGATAAGCACGCAGTCCGCGGGGGTGCCGTGAACCGCGAAACGCCGCTCGCCCCGAGGCTCGACCTCCACGTCCTGCCGCCAGCTCAGCGCGCGACCGCGCCCGCTCTGGTTCGCGGCCGGCGCGACCACCCACACGTCATCGCAGCACTGCCGGGCGGCACGCTCCAGGATCGACAGTCCATGGGCGTCGATTCCGTCGTCGTTGACGACGACGATCCGGCGTTCTCGAATGCTCATCGCGTGCCCAGGCGTCTCCGACTCGACCGGGAGCGGACTCTACACGCAAAGTCCGTCAGGATCTCGCGCGGGAGCCGCGGAGCGAGGCAGACGCCTCAGTGCGACATGAACACGGGAATGGTCATGCTCTCCATGAGGTCCCGCGTGACTCCGCCCAGCCACAGTTCCCGCAAGCGCGCGTGGCCGTACGCACCGATCACGAGGAGGTCGATCCCTTCGTCCGCGCTCACGTTGAGCAGCTCCGCCGCTACCGAGACGGCCTTGGCATCACGCCGCCACACTTCCACGTTCACGCCATGGCGGGCAAGGTGCCGGGCTATGTCGGCTCCGGGCAATTCCCCGTGCGGGCTGTTCGGGCGGGACGAATCGGGATTCACGGCGAGCACCACCACTCGCTGTGCCCTCTCGAGTATGGGCATCGCATCGGCCAGTGCGCGCGCGGCTTCGCGACCGCCGTTCCACGCCACCAGCACGCGATTGCCGACCTCGCGAGCGGTCCCGATGTAGGGGATGACGATCACGGGACGTCCACTCGCGAGCACGACGTGCTCGGCAAGGTCCCGGCTGGTTCCGTAGGCGCCGACATCCGGAGGGTTCTGCCCGATGATCGTGAGGTCGGCATGGCGGCCGACGGTCGAAACCGCGCTTACCGGGTCCGTGGCCGCCGCATGCCACTCGTGAAGGATTCCGGAGGGTTTCAGCAAGCGCTCGAACCTCTCCCTGACCCGCGCCCGGACCTCCTGTTCCAGGCGATGCTCGCGCGCGACGATTTCCTTTGGAAGCTCCACTTCCGCGAATCGGGAGAGATCGAGAGGCCGGTAGTACAGGACTCCGATGACGTGGGCATCGTGGACGGCCGCGAGATGCATGGCCACGTTCACCCGTGCCTCGCATTCCGGAGTGTCATCCGTCACCACGACGATGTCCTTGTAGCTCATGATGTGTTCCTGCCTGGGGTTTCAATTGCCTGCGCGGCGCACTGGCGCATCGGGATCGGCCACCCGGAGCCGAGCGCGGAATGGGGAGGTCGAAGCACGATTCCAGGCCGGACAGGAGAGCGTCCCGGGGAATCACGAACGCCGATGCCGGGCCTTCGGATGGGCGATCACCCCGGCTCTCACCTGCGCTGTCTCACCTTCAGCTTCCCGGACGCCATGAGCGCGTGGTGTAGTGATATCGCCTCGGCGCTCGGGCCGAGCCTCGACACTGATGTCGCGCGAGAGTGTAATGCGGCGATGCGACCACGCAAGCCCTCGCATTGCGCGCCCGCACCTCCATCCGGAATCCGACTCTTGGCCGATCCCGAGGGAACGGACATGCGTCGACCCGGCATCGGACGCCTCGGCTCTTCGTGATCAGGCCTTGCGTTGGCCGCCCCCGTCCTCGCCAGCGTCTTCGATCTCTTCGAGCGCAGCGCCGAGCGACATCCGCAAAGTCCCATGTTCTGCGCGCCGCGTCGCACGGGACGCGACTACCACCCGGACGGCATCGAGCTCAGCTACGAAGCAGTGCGCTCGGAGGCCACCACCCTGAGGGAACGTTATGCGGAGGCCGGCTACCGGCACGGCCACCGGGTCGCGCTCCTCGTCGAGCAGCGGCCCGAGTTCTTCCATCATTACCTCGCCCTCAATGCGCTCGGCTGCGGCATCGTCCCGGTAAACCCGGACTACCGCCACGACGAGCTGCTCTACCTGCTCTCCCATTCGGAAGCGGATCTCGCGGTGGTGCTCGAATCGCGCCTCGAGGACGTCGAGCGCGCCGCGGCCGGGCGCTCATCCCCCCTGCCGGTGGTGGCGCTCGAGGCCCTGCCCGACGAGCTGCCGGCGCCCGCGAGAAGAGGCGAGGCCGGCACTCCCGAACCTGACACCGAGTGCGCCCTGCTCTACACCTCGGGCACCACCGGCCGGCCCAAGGGCTGCATCCTCAGCAACGCCTACTACCTCAATGCCGGCGACTGGTACTGCCGGCTCGGCGGGCGGGCGGAACTGCGTGCGGGCGATCGGATTCTCAACCCGCTGCCCCTCTTCCACATGAACGCGCAAGCGGTCACCGCGACGGCGGCGATTCAGCTCGGCGGCTGCCTCATTGCTCCGGATCGCTTCCATCCCCGCACCTGGTGGCGGGACCTCGTCGAGACCCGGGCCACCGTGGTGCACTACCTCGGCGTCATCCCTCCGCTGCTGATGAACCAGCCCGAAATCCCGGAAGAGAGGGCGCACGCGGTGCGTTTCGGCCTCGGGGCGGGCGTGGACCCGGAGCTCCATGCCGCCTTCGAGGTCCGTTTCGGATTCCCGCTCGTCGAGGTATGGGGGATGACGGAGACGGGGCGCGTCTACGCCGACTGCCACGAGCCGCGCCGGGTGCATACCCGTGCCTTCGGCCGGCCGCTTCCGGGATTCGAGGCGCGGGTGGTCGACGAGGGCGGCCGGGAGGTTCCGCCGCTCGCGGAAGGCGAGCTGGTGGTCCGGCATCGCGCCGGGGACCCGCGCCGGCACTTCTTCTCGGGGTACCTCAAGAACCCGGAGGCGACCGAGGAGGCCTGGCGCGGCGGCTGGTTCCACACCGGCGACACCGTGCGCCAGGGCGAGGACGGCATGCTCTACTTCGTGGACCGGAAGAAGAACATCATTCGCCGTTCCGGAGAGAACATCGCCGCCTCGGAAGTGGAGGCCTGCCTGCAGGCCCGCCCCGACGTCGCCCAGGCCGCGGTCGTGCCGGTTCCCGACGAAGTGCGCGAGGAAGAGGTGCTCGCCTGCGTCGTCCCGATGCCGGGTAACCCCGCCGACGAATCCCTGGCGCATGCCCTCTTCGACTGGTGTTTCGAGCGGCTCGCCTACTACAAGGCGCCGGGATGGCTGCTCTTCGTGGACGCCCTGCCGACCACCAGCACCCAGAAGGTCCAGAAGCACCAGCTATTCGCGAGCGACGAAGACCCGCGCAAGCGCGAGGACATCCACGACTTCCGGCTTCTGAAGCGGCGCGATCGGGCTTCAGGGGCGCCAGGCGCCGGCACGTGACCCCGCGGCCCTTCTGCCGGCCCCGCCGCATTCGCACGCCGCCGGCGGAAGGAAGCCCGTTGACCCTCGCATCGACGCGATCACCGGGAACGAGGGCAAGGGATCAGATCTCCGGCCAGCGCCTCGGTGTGCTGACTCCGGCTCTCTCCCTCCACGCTTCATTGGCCTTCGCGAGCGAGTGTCTCAGCTCGTCTTCATCGATGGTGAGGAGTGCGCGGCCCTGCATGACCACCTTGCCGTCGATGATCACGGTGTGGGCGTTCCTGCCGGTGAACGAATACACGAGGTTGCTCACCGGATCGCGCCCGGGATGGTGCTCGATGCTGTTGGTGTCGAAGATCGCCAGATCCGCGAGCTTGCCGGGCTCGAGCGAACCTATCGCCTCATCCCACAGGCACGCCCGCGCACCGTCGATGGTCGCCATCTCGAGCGCCTTGTGAGCGCCCACCAGCGCCGGGTCGGCGGCGATGTCGCGGTGTCCGAAAGCGGCGAGCGCCATCACCCGCACCATGTCGAGATGACCGCCGGCGCTGGCTGAATCGGTACCGAGCGAGATCGTGACCCCCGCTTCGATCATCTTCGGGAACATTCGGGTCGAGAAATTGCCGAGCCCGAGAAACATCGAGGCGCTGGGGCAGTGGGCCACCTTGACGTCGTCGGACTTGAGCCAGGCGATCTCCTCCTCGGTGACATGTCCCATGTGGATGAGATAGAGGTTGGGGTCGAAGAGCCCGAGGTCCCGGTAGCGGGCCAGCGAACGTTTGCCGAACTTGCGCTCGGCGCTGGGATTCTCGTCCGGGGTCTCCGCCGCGTGAGCGTGCACCGCCACGCCGTCGCGGTCGGCCAGGATCTTGAGACTGCGGCAGAGCTCGTCGCTCACGTTGAAGATGTAGCGCAGGCAGTACCCGGCCCGCAGCCGACCCCCGGCCTGGCCGTGCCAGCGCGAGACGTGCCGCTCGCAGTTTCGAATACACGTGTCGGTGTCCTCGATGAGAGCGGACGGGGCGTGGAACTCGGGATCGTCGACGTCCTGGGTCGAGCGACCGATGATGCCGCGGATGCCGATGTCGATAGCGGCCTGCGCGGAGCTGTCGGCGTTGTTGCCGCCAGGGTCGTTGAAGCAGGTCGTGCCGTACTTGAGCGCTTCCGCGTAGGCGCCGAGCGCCCCGGTATGGGCCTCTTCCGGTGTCAGGGTGCACTCGTAGGGGTAGACCCGCTCGTAGAGCCAGGTCGACAGGTCCACATCGTCACCGACGCCGTTGGAGAGATACTGGGCCGGGTGCATGTGGGCATCGATGAGCCCCGGGGTGACGAGCATGCCCTCGGCGTCGATGGTTTCGGTTGCCCGATGGGCTTCGAGCACGTCTGGCTCCGGACCGACGGCGGCGATGCGATTGCCCTCGATGGCGATTGCCCCGTTGGGGTGGACGTGCCGCTCGGCATTCATGGTGACGACACAGGCGTTCCGGATGATCAGGTCGGACATGAGTGCCTCCCTCAGGGAATGACTCGGTCCCGGCGCAGCCCTGCGAGCTGCTCCAGGAACATGGATTCGGTGTCCATCGCGGCATGAAAGCCATGATTGCGCGCCTTGACGGTCGAGGAGACATCGTCCCACCACAAGGAGAAGATCAGGTCCGCAAAGGGCCAGCTCGCGAGTGCGTCCATTGCGTGCCTCTTCAGGTCGTGACGCTCCACCAGCTCGTCCCACACCGGCTCTCGAGGCGGCATCAGCTCCGCGAGCCCCAGCTCCTGCACCCCTCCGGCCTCCATCTCGAACAGCTCGGCAATCCGAGGCCAGAGACTCGCCCACCGGTAGCAATCGCCGTTGGTAATGTTGAAGGCCTGGTTTGCGCAGTCGGGCTCGGTCGCGGCCCACACGCTGGCCCTGGCCAGCAACCCGGCATCGACGGCCTGGTACAGGGACGTGAAGCAGCCTTCATTGCCGGGAAATCGGAGCGGCATTCCGAGCGCCTTGGAGACGGCCGCGTACACCCCGATGGTGGTGACCAGGTTGTGCGGGTTGCCGGTCGAGAACCCGCAGACGAGCGGCGGTCTGACGCTGCTCCAGTTCCAGCGCTTGCCGCGCTGGCGCTCGACGATGTAGTCCTGCTGGTCGTAGTAGAAGGTGGGGCGGAGCTGACGCGGATCGTCTTCCCGCGAGGGGGTGGGGAAGGGACCCATCTGGCAGCCGTACCACTTCGTCCCGTGCACCAGGTGGATGTGCTCCAGGACCGGGCTCGCCGACTCCACCGCGCCCACCAGGTTGGCGAGCATGTCGCGATTGACCCTGGCTTCCTCGAAGAGGTCGACGCGCGGTGCGCGGGCGGCAAAGAAGACATGGGTCACGTCCGTCTGCGCAGTCATCCCGGCCCGGCAATCGGACTCGTCTCCCAGATCGATGGCCAGATGCCGCCAGGTGACCGGCACATCGGGCGGGCGTCTCGACACGCCCACCACCTCCCAGTCTCCCCGAGTGCACAGGTGCTCGACGAGGTTGCGGCCGACCACTCCGGTGGCGCCCGTAACCAGCGCTTTGTAACGACCACCCACGCGATTCATCATCACCCAGGCTGCCGGCACTGGCAATTGGCATCGGCCCCGCCCTCCGGATGAACCATCGGCGCCGACGTTGGCGGCACATTCACCGCCCTCGCTCGAATCGAGGCCCGCGGCGACCACGTCGACGTGGACATCGAGGGCCGCACGCTGCCGGGGGGCCGGGTCGTGTAACCTCTGTCCTCCGCGGCGTGGCGTGCGGAAGCGGCCGCGCCCTGTCGCAATCCGAGGAGAAGGGTCATGGCGGATACGCGTATCGGCATCATCTATCCCGGGGACGGCGCCCTCGACCGCGAGCTCTGGGACTTCGCTCCGGAAGGGGTTTCGCTGCATTTCACCCGCCAGCCCCTGCACGACGGCCCGGTGGGGCTGCCGGCGATGAGCGGCCTCATCGACGACGGCTCGCTCGAGCCCTGCGCGGACAGCCTGCGCATCATCCGTCCCGCGGTGGTGACCTTCGCCTGCACCTCCGCGAGCTTCATCCGGGGGCTCGCGGGCGAGCGCGCGATTCGCGAGCGGATCGAGACGGTCAGCGGCGCGCACGGCGCCACGACCTCGGGAGGGATTCTCGCCGCCTGCCGCGCGCTCGGGCTCGGCCGGGTCGCGGTCGCCGCACCCTACGTCGAGGAGGTGAGCCTCAAGCTCGGCGAGTTCCTCGAGGAAGGCGGCGTCGGCGTGACGCGAGTGCGGCACATGGGCCTCGAGGGGGGCATCGCGGACGTTTCCCCCGAAGAGGTCGTGCGGGTGGGCGTCGAGACCGACAGCGCGGAAGCCGAGGGGCTCGTGATCTCGTGCACGAACCTCGTCACTTACGAGGCGATCCCCGAGCTCGAGCGGCGCCTGGGCAAGCCGGTGGTGAGCGCAAACCAGGCCACCATCTGGCACGCCTGCGTGCTCGCCGGGGTCGCGTGGCCCACCGGCTACGGCATCGGCCGCCTCTGGGCGACACAGTACGCGGCCGCGGCCTGAGCGCACGCGCCGCCGGCCCCGGGTCCGGGAAAGGCGGCGGCTCGAGTCAGGAAGGAACCGCGAGCGGCGGCGCGCCTCCCGGGCGCCTCCGGCGGGCGACCAGCGCGCACACGACGCCCAGGTTGAGGACGTTGAAAGCGACGCCGACGAGAAAGGCCGGCGAGTAGGTACCGGTCAGATCGTAGACGAATCCACCGAGGCCTCCTCCCAGGGCCATTCCGATCGCGCCGAAGAACAGCACCATGCCGAGGCGGCGGCCCGATTCCGCCGCGGGCAGGTGCTCGTGCACGATGACCGGATAGCACATCGCGATGCCGCCGTATCCCATGCCGAAGAGCACCGACACCAGGTAGAGGGCCAGGCGCGCCTCCACCACCGCGTAGAGCAGGAGCGCCGCCATCTGCAGGCCGGAGAAGACGAGCAGCGCGGCGAGGCCTCCGAAGCGGTCCACCACCAGCGTGCCGCCCGCGAGCCGCACCACGGTCGCCGCGAATAGCGCAACCGCCAGCATCTCGGCCGCGCGCACGGTGGGATGGCCGAGGTCGCTCGCATGGGCGACGAGATGCCCGAGCGGGATCGACATCGGGACGCAGCACGAGAGCATGGCGAGGCACAGCGCCGCCTGCAGTCTCGCGTTCGAGAGGCCGAGGCCCCGCGCCGTGGCGGGCGCGGCGGCGTTCCCGCGATTCCTCCCACCGGGCTCGGGATGCACGACCCGGCCCGGCAGCCGCCGCCAGAGAAACGCGGTCAGGGGAAGCGCGCTCAGCAGCACGAACACGCCGAACCACAGGAAGGTCGTCCGCCAGCCCGAGCTCTCGTTGACGTAGCGGAAGATGGGAGGCCACACGGTGCCCGCGATGCCCTGCCCGGCCGCGAGCACCCCGACCGCAAAGCCGCGCCGGTGCTCGAACCAGCGCATCGCGTTGATCGCCAGCGGACCGACGACCGCCGCGTGGCCGAGCAGTCCCATCATGAGGCCGTAGATGATGTAGAGCTGCCAGTGCGCCGTGACCATGCCGGCGAGCACGGCGCCGGCGCCGATCATCATCATGCCGACCCCGGTCACCGGCCCCGGGCCGGACCGGTCGAACCAGTAGCCCATCACGATGCCCCCGATCCCGGAGCCGAGGAAGAAACAGGAGTAGGCGAGCGAGGGCGCACTGCGCGGCCAGCCGAAGTCGAGCGCGATCTGCTTGAGTCCCACCACGAGCACGAACATCGCGCCGTTCGCGCTCAGCACGAGGTAGATCGACACGAACAGCACCACGTAGCGGAAGGGCGGCGCGATGCTTAGGCGTGTATGCGGCGGCGACAGGGTGGACACAGGGATTCGCGATGAGCGGTCGTGCATCCTACACTTCGCCGACCGTGTTCGGCGCCCGGAGCCCGAGCTCCGGACGGAGAGCCCCGGCGACGTTCGCACGATGAGGCCCGGGGGTGCGGCTTCGCCAGTCGGGTGCAGCGATGAAAGTGGGAGCGGAACAGCGCATGCACGTCGCCGTCATCGGCGCCGGCATAGTCGGCGTCAGCGTCGCGCTGAGCCTTCGGCGCGAAGGTTTCGCGGTCACCCTGATCGACCGTCAAGGCCCTGGAGAAGGCACCTCCTTCGGCAACGCGGCCATGATCTCACCGGACATCGTCGTGCCGATGACCTCTCCCGGCATCGTCCGGCAGGTGCCGGGCATGCTGCTCGATCCGCTCGGACCTCTGCGGATCCGGTGGCGCCATCTCCCGAGGCTCACGCCCTACCTGTTGCGCGTCCTCGCGGCCAGTCGCAAGTCCCGGATCGAGTCGACGTCGGCGGCCATGGCCGCCCTCGCCCGGGGAGCGGTCGAAGCGTACTCGCCGCTTGCGAGGATGGCCGACGCCGAGGACATGATCCGGCGCACCGGACGCATCAACCTGTTCGAGAGCGAAGAGGAGTTCCGCACAAGCCGCTGGAAGCTCGAGCTCGAGCGGCGCCGGGGACTGCACTTCGAAGTGCTGGACGCCGCCGAGCTGCGCCAGCTCGAGCCGAGCCTCGCCCCGATCTTCCCGCGCGCGGTGTTCTACCCGGACACCGCGCAGTCCGTGAACAACTTCCGATTCGTCCAGGTGCTGGCCGACGCGCTGCAGCGCCACGGCGGACGCAGCCTGCGCGCCGAGGTGCTGGACTTCGACCTGGATGCAAACGGCAACGTCGCCGCGGTGGAGACCGACGACGGGCGGGAGCCCTGCGACGCGGTGGTGGTGGCGGCCGGGGCGTGGTCCAGGCCGCTCGCCCGCCGGCTCGGCGCGAATCCGCCGCTCGAGACCGAGCGCGGCTACCACCTCACGATCGGCGACCCCGGCGTCATGCCGCGCATACCCTTCGGCTCCAACCGGCGCGGCTTCTCCTGCACGCCCCTCGAACACGGCCTGCGCGTAGCCGGCACGGTCGAGCTGGCCGACCTCGAAGCGGCTCCGGACTGGCGCCGCGCCGACGTGCTGATGACCCATGTCAGACGCCTGCTGCCCGGCGTGCAGGACCGGGAGACCACCCGCTGGATGGGGCACCGCCCCGGACTGCCGGACTCCGTGCCGGTGATCTCCCCCTCGCCGCTTCACCGCAATGCCTACTTCGCGTTCGGCCACGGCCACTTCGGGCTGTGCCTCGGCGCGCGCACCGGGCAGCTCGTCACGGCGCTGGTGGCGGGACGCGACCCCGGCATCGACATGACGCCCTACCGTATCGATCGCTTCCGGACGCGGGGACGATGAGGGCCGAGACGGCGCAGCTCCGACTCGATGGCGCGCAAAGGGAACGCTTCATGCGCGACGGATTCCTGTTTCCCATCCGGATCTTGAGTCGAGACGCCGCGAACGCCGCACGTGAACGCGTCCTTGTGCTGCTGGATGAGCGTGACGGGGACCCGGGCATGGACGACTTTCTCGGCTACAAGACCAACCTGGTCCTTCGCTGGGTCGACGACATCGTGCACACGCCGCAGCTTCTCGAAGCGATGAGCGATCTCCTCGGACCCGACCTCCTCCTCTGGAGCTGCTCCTTCGTCGTCAAGGCGCCCCGAAGCGCGGGGCGCTACACCTGGCACCAGGACGCGACCTACTGGGGAATGGAGCCGCCCTCGGGCGTCAGCGCGTGGATCGCGCTCGGCGACGTCGGTCCGGAGAACGGCGGACTGCGCTGCCTGCCCGGCCTGCACGTGCGGGGGCAGCTCGCACACGTCAACACCTTCGCCGATGACGTCATGCTGCCCCGGGGCCAGGCAATCCGGGACCTCGACGAAGTCACGCTCGAGCGGGCGGTCGACGTGAGGCTCTCGTCCGGCGAGGCATCCTTCCACCACGTCTTCACCCCGCACGCTTCCGGCCCCAACCCGAGCGGCGCCTGGCGAATCGGCCTCCAGGCGGTGTTGATTCCGACCTCCGTGCGCCACCGGGGCGGGCGCGAGTCGGCGATGCTGGTGCGGGGCCGGGATGATTTCGGGCACTTCGAGAGCGAGCCGCGGCCGCTCGCGGACCGGGACCCTGCCGCCCGGGCCGCCCACCGGGCCGCCATGATCCGCATGGGCACGTGGCAGGCGGAGCAGGAGCTGCGCGACCCGGAGCCCGACGCACTGACAGACTGAATGCTCGGGGATTGAGCGCGGAGATCGAAGCGCCCACGAATCGGTTGGTGGTTTCCCGTTCACCGGGGAAATGCCGGGGTCGACGATCCTCACCTCCGCCCGCGCTGACGATGACGCGAGCGCCGCCCGGTCTCACTTCCTCGGTTCCAGTTTCAACGACATAAGCCAGAAACGACGATGAACTCGCGCCCGAGCGCCGATGATCTCACGCCATTACACCTACCCTAACACCCGCCACAGGATGGCGACCGACAACGCGAGATTGAACCCCAGCATCCACTTCAGCAGC
The DNA here is from genome assembly GCA_022824305.1 of Gammaproteobacteria bacterium. GTDB lineage: Bacteria > Pseudomonadota > Gammaproteobacteria > HK1 > HK1 > JAJEAD01. The sequence goes on from JAJEAD010000054.1 coordinate 90,457, forward strand.
GAGAGCTCCACCTTCACCAGCAGCAGATCCGCCTTCGTCGCCAAGTGCTCGGTGAACTCCTCGCCGAGCGCCGCAGCCATGCCCTCGGCCTGGTCCGTCGGCAACCCCGCATCCTTGAGCCTGCGCGCAAAGCGCAGCGTATCAATCACCGTCGTTGCCATGCTCGCCTCGTCACGGCAAACGATACGTCACCACTGGGGAAGCGGCCAAACGCGCCACCGCACGAGCGTCTGAGCGCGCCGCAGCGCGATGAGCCGACGACTGCGGTTCAACGAGCCAGCCGGACCCCTGCCGCGACCCGGTCCCAGGTCGCGTCGGTCACGCCGCGCTCGCGCAGCCGGTACTTCTCCATCTTGCCGGTGGGGGTCTTGGGAATCTCGTCCACCACGTCCACGTAGCGCGGCACCATGAAGTAGGGCATGCGCTCGTTGCAGTAGCGCGTGAGCTCCACCGGGTCGAGGCGTGTGCCGGGGTGGGTGACGATGCTGACCATCACCTCCTGCTCGCTTTCCTCCGCCCACACCGGGAACACCGCGCACTCCATCACCGCCGGGTGCTGGTTCACCACGTCCTCGACTTCCATCGAGGAGATGTTCTCGCCCCGGCGGCGCAGCGAGTCGCTCACCCGGTCCACGAAGTACAGACGCCCCTCCTTGTCCATGTAGCCGGCGTCGCCGCTGTGGTACCAGAGGTTGCGGAAGGCATGAGCGGTGGCCTCCGGATTCCGCCAGTAGCCGACCATGATCTCCCAGGGGTACCGGGGCCGGACGCAGATCTCGCCCACGGTGCCGCGGGGCGCTTCGATGTCGTTCTCGTCGACGATCCGCACCTCCGCACGCTCGCTCAGCTCGCCCACGCACTGGTTGTTGGGAAAGGGAGTGCCGGGGATGTGAAAGCAGGGACCCGGATTCTCGGTGGAGCCGTAGCCGCTCGCGATCTTCACCCCGAAACGCCGGGCGAAGGCCTCGTGCTCCGGGATGACCGGGTACATCCCGACCGTCTCGAGCGGGGTGTCGGCGTCGTGCGGGCTCGCAGGCTGCTGCCAGAGGAAGTTCGCAATCGCGCCGAGCAGGAACACCGAGGTGGCGCCGTGCTCGGCGATGTCATTCCAGAAGTACTCGTTGCGGTAGCCACGGCGCAGGATGACGGTGGCGCCGCGCAGCATGGAGCCGTAGAGCACGCCCCACTGCCCCGCGATGTGGAAGAGCGGCAGGCCCGCGCTGTAGTAGCGGTCGCCGCGCCCCACGGCGTGATTGCGGGTCACGTTCCAGGCGTAGCGGTAGGCATGCGCGTGGCAGACCATCACGCCCTTCGAGGCGCCGGTGGTGCCCGAGGTGTACATGATTCCGATCAGGTCCCGGTACGCGGGTGCATCCTCGAGCGCCGTGCTTCCCTCCCCGTCGGTGACGATTCCGCTCTCCTCTTCGAGCGCGGCGAAGGGCAGCGTCTCGAATCGCCTCGCGATGCGCTCGGGCAGGGCGTCGGGCAGCTCGGGATAGACGATGCAGCGCTCGAGGGACTCGAGCTCCTCCGCCACCGCATCGAGGCGCTCCAGGAAGCCCGCGTCGATGACGATCGTGCGCGCGAGGCTGTCGTTCACGATGCGGCGCAGGAAGGCGCCCCGGTAGGCGAGGTTGATCGGAACCTCGGGCGCACCCCGGCGTGCGAGTCCGCAGAAGAGAGAGGCAAGTTCGATGCCGTCCGGCATCATGAACAGCACCGGGTCGCCCTTCTCGATCCCCAGCGCGGCGAGCCCGCGCGCGATGCGCGTCGCGCGCTCGTCCATCTCCCGGTAGGAGATGGTGCCGCCGCCCACCTCGACCACCAGCGGCGCGTCTCCGAGCTCCGCCGAGGCGCGGGCGAGGATACGCCCGACGGTGCGCTCCTCAAGCGGATACTCGTCGGGCAGCGCGGGCATCGAGGAAGCGCCGGCGTTCAGCCCTGGCCGGAGTACGGAGTGAACGAGAGGCCGAGCACCGCCTCCGCGCGCGCGACATCGAACTTCTTCTTCGCCGCCGGCGCGCCCACGAGATGGAAGACGTCGTAGCCCTGGTGCGGAATCTCGAGCGCGCGCAGGCAGGCCTCCCCCACGTCGTAGCGGTGCAGCCACCCGTCGCGCTCCATGCTCGCCTTCCAGTTCGCGGCGTCGCGCTTGGTGCGGGCGAGGTCGACGTCGACGACATCGCCTAGGCGCAGCACGATGATCTCGAGCCCGTGGTGGTGCGCGAACCACTCCGCGATGGACTCCTGCAGCCGCTTGGTGAGGTCGTAGATGCTGCCGGTGCCGGCATAGGGCCGGTTGCGGTCCACGAAGGTCCCGGGCGCGTGCTCGACGTGGGTCTCCGCCGCGGCGATCAGCACGAAACGGCGCACGCCCGCGAGGCGCCCCGCCTCGAGCACGTTGTAGGTGCCCCGCAGGTTGACGTCGAAGGGCACCGGATCGCCGGGCTGGTAGAGATCGCGCCTCACGGTGTCGGTCACCGCGGCGTGGATGATCGCGTCCTGCCCCTGCACCGCTTCGCGTACGCGCTCGAAGTCCGTCACGTCGGCGAACATCGTCTCGCCGTCGAACTCGAAGTCCTCGCGCTGCCACTCGATGCGCTCGAGGTCCACGGCGCGCACGCGGTGCACCCGGCTCACCGTTTCGGTGAGGCCCCGGCCCAGCCATCCCAGCGCCCCGGTAATCAATACCCGCATGGCGGTCTCACTCCTGTGGCAGATCCGGAAAGGGCGCGGGATCGCGGAAGCGCTCCAGCACGTTCCGGGTGATACGGGAGACGTTGTTGTCGCCGTCGCCCCAGGCGAGCGAGGCGATCCAGCTTATCGACCCGGTCGAGAACACCGCGCCGCCCCCCGGGATCTCGAAGAAGACCATGTCGGAGCGCACCTTGGGGTTCTCGGTTCCCCCCAGCATCATGTGGGTGGATTTGAACTCCTCGCAGGAGAGCAGCATGTTGTCGTTGTGGCCTTCCGAGGTCGCGAGGACCAGCGCGTGGGGCGGCGAGCCGAGCGCGGCGTCGTAGCGGTCGATCTCCTGGCCGGAAGCGCCGTCGGCGAAACCGAAGTCGCCGATGCGCTCATCCGCCCCCACGCCCTCGAAGATCCAGCTCGCGCGGGCATCGAAGCTGCCGGGGCGGCGCACGTAGTACGTCCCGCGGTCGAAACCCTGGGCGGTGAAGCCGACGCCCGTGAGCTGGTTCGGGGTGCGGTCCCCGCGCCGCCACATCCCGCCGAGCTCGCCGTTGAAGCTCATGTGGTACTCGCCGGGCTGCGCCTCCCAGGCCCGGGTGCCGTCTTCCGCCCGGCGCACCTCGATCGCGCCCGGATACGCTTCGCTGAACGCGATGCGCCAGTAGAAGCCGTTGCCGCCGAGGTACATGAGACGCCCGCCCCCGTCGAGCCAAGCCTTCATCGCGTCCCACATCTCGCGCGACCAGTACTCGGGGTGATTGCCGGTGACGACGCAGCGATAGCCCTCGAGCAGGGCCTGTCCCTGCTCGTGCAGGTCCTCGTCGGTGACCACGTCCGCGCGGTAGCCGAAGCGCTCCAGCCACCAGGTCAGGTAGCCGTCGCCGCCGAAGATCCACAGCGGGGAGTTGGGCCTCAGGTTGACGATCGGCCGCAGGCGCGAGCTGTAGCAGATGCCGCTGCCGTCGCTGTGCTCTCCGTAGAGCGAGTCGCCGTACTCGGGATGCTCGTTGAGGAAGAGGTCCTCGGGTCCCGCCACCAGGAGCCGGCCCTGGAAGGCCTCGTAGACGGGACCGCAGTCCATCACCCGGTAGTTGCCGTAGGCGAGGTAGCTCGCGGTCGGCGCGAGGTAGCAGACATCGGAGCCGCGGGCGCCGGGCTCCGGGCGCACGAAGAACACGACGTGCTCGGGCGGCGCCCCGGGGACGACGAGGCGCGCCGCGTACACGCCGCTCGGGAGCGCGGGATCGCTGTCGAAGCGGATGTCCGTCTCCCAGCCCGCGTCGTAGAGGTCGTCGTCGTGGAAGTGAATAGCGCCGTACTGCTCGGGAGCGACGCGCCAGTCGCCGGTGTCTCCGCTCCAGTTGAAACCGGTCATCGCCCGCGCCGGCAGGTTGACCAGCACCCCGTGGCGCTCTCCGCCGGAGAGGTCCACGATGCGCGCGCCCGGGGTTTCCCGCGCGAAATCCCAGAAGCCGACGATGTCTCCGGCGAGCGCGGCCGGCGGCGCGACCTCGGCGAGCAGATCCATCTCGGCGCGTTCGAGGGCGCGGCCCGCGATGCGCGGACGGTCGATCTTGCCGTTGTAGTGGCGGCTCATCGCGTCCGGCGCCGCTCCGCGGGCGGCGATCCTCAGCTCGCCCTCGAATCTCTGCCCGGGACGCGCGTGGAAGCGCCGGTCGGCGCGGGAGTCGAAGCCGGGATAGTGGCGCATCGGCGACTGGATCAGCCTCACCGCCCCGCTCCCGGCATCGTAGCTCGCGGCCACGAAGGCCCACTCGCGCTCGAGCAGGGGGCGACCGCTGGCGAAGCGCTCGCCGCCGAGGGCAAGCGCGAGCGCCCCGGACTCGTCGAGCTCCATCGCGAGCGCGCTCCCCTGCGCGACGATGGTCTGCGGGGCGCCGAGCCGGGTCGGCCATATCCATGCCTGCGCGGTGAAGCTCCCGAGCGCGGGCATCTCCGGCACCGCCGCGTAGGAGCCCACGTGGATGGACTGCCGTCGCGCGGGCCAGCTCCGGTTCACCGGAGAATCGATTACCTCCTCCACCAGGCCCGGGCCCTCCCGGTGCTCGTCGGTGCATATCAGGCGCACGATGTCGCAGCGGTAGGACTCGACGTCGGCCTCGACGCTCACCTTGACATCGAGGGACTCTCCCGCCGCGATGCTCAGGGCGTCGGCGTAGCCCGCGATGACCTTGCGCGGCACCATCAGTCGGCGGCTACAGCTCGAGGTCGCGCCCGGTGTGCTCTTTCCAGCGCAGGCGAAAGACGACGCGCTCCGCCTCGTCGCGGTCGTCGAAGACGCGGTCCTCCAGCACTTCCGGCGGCACGTCGCGTGAACCGGATAGCCGGATCAGGGTCCATTCGCGTCCGGGACGGGTCGTGAGGAGCGCGTGCTTGCCCTCCAGGGGGCCGCCGCGCATCGCGCGCAGAAGGCGCTGGAGATTGGGACTGTGCAGGCCGGCGGGGGCGGCCATGAACTCGCGCGCGAGATCGAGATCCCGTTCGGGGTCGATTCGAAATCCCGAGTTCGACGGCACGGCCACGATTCATCCTAACCTCCTCGCGGCGGGTGCGTCACCAAGGGGACACAGGGTGAAGCGGGACTCGGGGACTCAGGAGAAGAGGTTCATCTGGCGATCCGCCTGCTTCGCTTCCAACTCCGGAAGCCGGACCCGGCGCCGTTCGAGCAGGCGCTCTTCGATGTCGGCCAGGTAGGGAGACGGCGGCAGCTCGCGCACCTCCCCTCGCCACATGCGCTTCCTGCCCCGGCTGAGAAACAGCTTCGTCTTCGCCCGGGTGACGCCGACGTAGAAGAGCCGCCGCTCTTCTTCGAGTTCCGCCGGCGTGCTCCTGCCCCACTGCAGCGGGAGAAGCCCCTTCTCGCAGCCGGCGATGAAGACGACGGGGAACTCGAGCCCCTTGGCGGCGTGGAGGGTGAGCAGCGAGATCCGGTCCGCGCGCGGGTCCCACGCATCGACCTCGGTGCCCAGAGCAATATCGGAGCGGAAGCGTTCCAGGTCGTCGCCGTACGCGGCGGCGAAGGGTATCAGCACTTCGCAGGCTTCCCGCTCTTCCGCACTGTCCAGGTCGCCCCGAAGAACGAGCGCCTCGATCCCTTCCCGAAGCGAACCCGCGTCCGGGCGCTCGTGCAGGGCGTCGAGCACTGCGTTCACCCCGGGGTGATCGAGGAGGCGGCGATGCGAGCGCCGCTGAAAGGGCATCCCTGAACGCGACAGCGCCTCGACGAGCGCCGGGACCTGCGCCTCGGTGCGGTAGAGCACCGCGAAGTCGGAGAACGAGAATTCGCGCGCCTCGATGTCGCGCGGCCCCTGTCCGCGCGCTTCCTCCGCCGAGCGTCCGCTGTCGATGGAAAAGAAGCTGTGTCCGCCGAGCGCACGCTCCAGGGACTGGACGATGAACTCCGCCTCCGCCTTCTCGGTGGGCGCCTCGTGGATCACGATACGCTCGGGCGCGTCTTCGACCACCGGAACCGAGCGCTGCCCCGAGCCCGAACCCGCGATCACCTGTGCCGAGAGGGTGACGATGTTCCGATCCGAGCGGTAGTTGCGGGTGAGGCGCACGACCCGGGTCCCCGGAAAGTCCCGTTCGAACTCCGCGAAGAAGCGCAGGTCCGCGCCCCGGAAGCCGTAGATGGCCTGGTCCGGATCGCCGATGGCGCAGAGGTTTCCACCCTCGGGCACGAGCAGCTTCACGAGCCGGACCTGCTGCTCGTCGACGTCCTGGTACTCGTCGATCGAGACCCATCGATAGCGCTGCCGGTACTCCTCCCGGAGCGAGGGTGTGGATTCCAGCGCATCCGCCGCCCGGATGACGAGGTCGTCGAGATCGCAGAGGTTGCGGCTTTCCATCTCGCGCTGGTAGGTCTCCAGCGCTTCGGCGAGCGCCTCGGCCGCCGGCGCGGTGCGCTTGCGCCGGGCGTGCGAGATCCCCGACAGCCGGCTGCGGACCTGCTTCTCGGACAGGTGCATCGCGTCCCGGAGCAAGCGGATCCGTTCGGCGTCGGACGCGATCCGGAAGCCGCGCTGGAGGCCGGCTGCGTTGTGGTTCTCGCGGAGGATGGCGAGGCCCAGCGAGTGAAAGGTATGCAGCGCAATGTGCTCCCACGCGTTCGGCAGCAGGGCGCGCAGGCGCTCGCGCATCTCGCCCGCCGCCCGGCGGGTGAAGGTGATGGCGAGGCACTGCTCCGGAGGGACGGAGTGATGGGTGACGAGGTGGGCGATACGGTGGGTCAGGGTCCTGGTCTTGCCGGAGCCGGGACCCGCGACGACGAGCACCGGCCCGGTGACGGTCTCCGCGGCACGACGCTGGTCAGCGTCGAGTTCCTGGAGAAGACTCGAAGCACGATCGTCCCTCGTCCGTTGCGCCGGGCGCTTTGGTCGAGGCGGCGCCCCCGGTCCCCGCGGCGCCTCTTCCGGAGCAGGGTCCGCCGCGGGCGCGGGGACATGCCGCTCAGAGGCGCCCGGCCATGCGGCAACGTCTTCCATGGTCTCCCGTTCGCGCGGGAAAGGCGAGGGGGCAGGCCCCATGCGCACGGGCGGTCCCGAAGCTCCCTCTCCGAGTGCGGCGCGATCCTCGACCGTGGAGGGCTTTCGGGGAGGAGCCGGGATCTCGTACCCGAAGAGCGACGCGCCGCGGGTGTGCTCGCGAAGCTCGGCGTCCTCGAAGAGGCGGATGGTGCCGTACACACCGTCATAGCCGGCGCTTCGAATCACTTCCTGTTTCCGCAAGCGGGAAAGGGCTTCCGCGACGAGAGGCGATGCGGCCCTTTCCACGTCTTCCAGCGGGAACGAGCTCAGAAGGGGGAGCTCCGGACCCAGGCGACCCAGGAGCTGCTCGTAGTGCGACGCGATCTTCTTGCTCTTCGGGCCGACCTGGTGAATCTCGGACAGGACCTCGGGCAGGGGAATCAGGCTCTGCATCGGGCCCGCGGTCCCGGGGGGCGCGCTCTCCTCCGGCCGGTCCGCGAGGTCCTCGACCCGGTGCATGACCCCGACCGTAAGGGGCTTGCCGCAGGCCGGACAGCGACCGCCATGCGCGCGCGTCTCCCCCGGCGAGAGTCGGACGTGGCAGTGCCGGTGTCCGTCCAGGTGGTACTTGCCCTCTTCGGGAAAGAACTCCAGCGTGCCCTCGTAGCCCCGTCCGGTCTCGAGCGCCCCGCGCAGGGCAAAGTAGTCGAGCTCGGTGTCGAAGACGCACACTTCCCGCCCCAGCTTCTCCGGCGAATGGGCATCGGAGTTGGACACCAGCCGGAAGCGATCCAGCGACGACACCCGCCAGTTCATCGGCGGGTCCGACGAAAGACCGGTCTCTACCGCGAAGATGTGGGGAGCGAGGTCGCCGTAGCACTCGTCAATCGCGTCGAAGCCCGACTTCGAGCCGAGCGCGGCGAACCAGGGGGTCCAGATATGGGCGGGAACGAGGTACGAGTCGGGTCCCGACTCCAGCGCGATCTCCAGCAGATGCCGCGAATCGAGCCCCAGGATCGGACGCCCGTCCGAGTGCAGGTTGCCGATCCGGGACAGGCTTTCGACCACCCGCTCCGCGGCGTCGAAGTCCGGGGTATAGATCAGGTGATGGATCTTTCGGGTCTTGTCGAGCTTCTTGTAGATGGTCGAGATCTCGACCGACAGCATGAAGCGCACGGCGGCGCTGCCTTCGCTCCGGCACGCCCGCGGCAGCCGCTCCTCGACCGCTCTCTCGATGTCGGGCCGCAGGCGGAACAGGCCCGGCTCCGCCGGCACGAGCTTGTCTTTCAGCTCCGCTCTCCACGCGGGATGGGTGAAGTCGCCGGTGCCGACGATGCCGATCCCCTTCTTGCGGCCCCAGATCGCGAGATGTTCCAGATCGCAGTTCCGGCTCGTCGCGCGGGAGTACTTCGAGTGGATGTGGAGATCGGCGTAGAAGCGCATGCAGGGGATTCCTTCGCGATTCGTCGGGGGCGCTCCGGCCGGGACCGGAACGCGGCGTCACCGGAGCGCGCACCTTGATCCGCTCCGCGTGGATGCGTCAAGCCGGGCCTCGGCTCAGCACCAGCACCTGGCCGACAGCGGTCGGAACGCAGGCGACGACACACCGGGCTCGAGGCGACACCGTCGCGCGCTCCCGGACCCCGGTCACCGCCTGTTGCATCGAATCGCCCTGGGATATCCTCGGCACTCGAGCGACGGAACGCCCAGTTTGGGGTTCCACCAGCGCCGACGCGAGATCGAGACACGCAACCGAACCCGACCGTGAGCACGATGACCGCCGAGAGTCCGGCCCGAAGGTTTTCGCAAGAAACCACCGCCGTTCTTTCCGTCGGCGCTGCCATGCTCGCCGCCTTCATCGCCCTCGCCGGCCTCATCCTGGTCAGCACCGGCCGGGTTGCGGACGAGGCACGAGTCGAACGGCAGGCTCTGCGGGCCGAGGCACATGCCGAGCGCGAAGATCTCCGGTCGGAGATACGGGCCACCCGGGAAGAGCTGCGGGCCGAGATGCAGACCATGCGCAGGGAATTGCGGGCCGAGATGCGGGCCTTTCAGGAGGCGGTGCGGGAAGAGATGCGGGCCTTTCGTGCCGAAGCACAGGCGGACCGCATCGCCTTCGCCCGCGAGATCATCCGGCTCACCGAGCGGCAAGGCCATCTCGACGGCCTCGTCGAAGGATTGCGCTCCGCACCGCCCCTTCCCGCCGCCCCGATTGCGGCGGACAGCTAGCGTCTCCCGCTGCGGACCATCTCTCCGGGTATCGCCCACCCTGATTCCCGCACACCCGACTCGAAAGCCCGCGAATGAGAGCTTCCGTCTTCCTCCGTGCCGCCCTTCTCGCCATCGCCTCGATGGCGTCCGTCTCCGCCGGTGACGCCCAGGCGCCGGTCGGATCGGTCGTCCTGACGGTCGCGGGCAAGGTCGCCAATACCAACCGCCCTGTCTACGACGAACGACGCGACGTCTTCTTCGCCTACCACGAGCGCGGCTTCGACGACGCCTTCTCCTTCGACCTGGCGATGCTCGACTCGCTCGGGCAGAAGGAAGTGCACATCGAGTACGAGAACTGGCCCGAGCCGATGTCCCCGTCCGGCCCTCTGCTCGAGGACGTGCTCGAGACGGCAGGCTGCGCGCCCGGGCCGCTCGGCACCCTGGCCCTCGACGGCTACGCCACGACGATCACCGGGGAGAAGCGCCGGGCGCACGAGTGGATCGTGGCGACGAGGGCCAACGGCCGGCGGCTCGCAATCGGCGGGCGGGGTCCGCTCTGGCTGGTCTACGATCCTCCGGGCGAGCGGCCGGCGCTCACGGAAGAGTCGGAGAACTGGCCCTGGGCGGTGTTCTTCATTCGCTGCCTGTAGCGCGGTCGGGCCCGATCGAACGACGCCCCCGGTGTACCCGGGGACGCCACGCGGGGTCGCAGTCGGGCGCGCCCCCGGCTACTACTCCATCTGACGGATCGCTTCGACCACCTCCGGATTGGCGAGCGTCGTGATGTCGCCCACGTCCTCGTTGTTCGAGAGCGCCGCGAGCACCCGGCGCATGATCTTCCCGGACCGGGTCTTGGGCATGTCGGGCACGATGAGCACCTTGCGCGGCCGGGCGATCGGGCCGATTTCGCTCACCACCGCCGAGGAAACCGTCTTCTGCAGGGCATCGGAAGCTTCGAAACCGGGCTGAAGCGAGACGTAGAGGTCCGGCACCTTGCCCTTGACCTCGTCGGAAACCGGCACCACCGCCGCCTCGGCGATCTCGCCGACGGTGAGCGCCGCGGACTCGATCTCCTTGGTCCCGAGCCGGTGGCCGGCCACGTTGATGACGTCGTCGATGCGCCCGAGGATGCGGTAGTAGCCGTCCTCCGCCTGCAGGGCGCCGTCTCCCGCCATGTAGGGCCAGTCGCGCCAGTCCGTGCTCTTCTCGTCCTTGCAGTAGCGCGCGTAGTAGTTGGCGACGAAGCGGTCGGGGTCCCTCCATATCGTCTGGAAGGCGCCCGGCCAGGGGTTGCGGATGCAGATGTTGCCGGCCCGGCCGGAGCCGGCCGGAATCTCGTTCGCTTCCTCGTCGTAGATGACGGGATGGATGCCGGGCAGGGCAGGGCCTGCGCTTCCCGGCTTCATCGCCCCGAGCGCAGGCACCGTGCTGCACAGGAACCCGCCGGTCTCGGTCTGCCACCAGGTGTCGACGATGACCGCCTTTCCCTTGCCCACGACCCGGTGATACCAGCGCCACACCTCGGGCTCGATGGGCTCGCCCACCGTGGTCATGTGCTTGAAATCGTGGTTGTACTGCAGGGGCTCCTCCGGACCGGAGCGGCGCAGGGCCCGGATCGCGGTCGGCGAAGTGTGGAAGATGTTGACGTCGAGCTCCTCGGCGATGCGCCAGGGCCGGCCGGCGTCCGGCCAGGTCGGGAGGCCCTCGTAGACGACGGAGGAAGCTCCGAGCACGAGGGGGCCGTACACGATGTACGAGTGCCCGGTGATCCAGCCGATGTCCGCCATGCACCAGTACACGTCCTCCGGGTGGAGGTCCTGTATGTACCTGGTGGTGCCGGCCACGTAGGAGAGGTACCCGCCGATGGAATGCTGGCATCCCTTCGGTTTGCCCGTGGTGCCGCTCGTGTACATGAGGAAGAGCGGGTCCTCGGCGGGCAGCGATACCGGCGCGACTCGCGCCCCGCGGTAGTCGGGAAGCAGCTCGTTCACCGAGAAGTCGCGGCCTTCGACCATCGGGGTCGGGCTGGAATGCCGGCCGGGGTAACGCTGCCACACGAGCACCTTGTCGATCGTCTGCCCGAGCTCCGCCGCCTCGTCGACCGCGATGTCCGCCTTCTCCTTGTGATCGATCAGCTTGCCGGTCCGGTAGTAGGCATCGGTCGTGATCAGCACGCGGCTCTCCGAGTCGACCACCCGGTCGGCAACGCTCTTGCCGCTGAACCCGCTGAACACCTGCGAGTGAATGACGCCGAGTCGTGCGCAGGCGAGCATCGTGATCGGCAGCTCCGCCACCATGGGCATGTGCAGGGTGACCCGGTCGCCGCGCTTGAGGCCCGCGAAGTCCCGCAGCAGGGCGGCGAACTCGTTGACCCGGACGAAGAGCTCCTGGTAGGTGACGTGCGTGGTGCTCTCGTCCTCGGGCTCGGGCACGAAGTGGATGGCGGACTTGTTCTTGTCCGCGGCGAGGTGCCGGTCCAGGCAGTTGTAGCAGGCGTTCAGCCTCCCGCCCACGAACCACTTCCAGAAGGGCGGATTGCTCGTGTCGAGAGTGGTCTCCCAGTACTTGTCCCAGTCGAGCAGCTCGGCGTACTCCTTGAAGCACTCTGGAAAGTTGTCGAGAGAGAAGCGCTCGAAGATCCCCTCGTCGGTCAGGTTCGCCTGCCGGATGAAGCTCGCGGGCGGGTAGATGTAGTCCTCTTCCTGCCAGTGGACGGCGATTTCGGCTTCGGACACGCCGGACACATTCTCTTCTGCCATGGCGCACTCACTCCTCGAGGGGATGGAACACAGGAACGGGCTCGATGTCGGACTCAGACCCGCCGGGCTCTCGGCGACTCTACGCAGGGCATGGACCGCCCGCAAGCGGGGTCGGCTCGGGCGCACGGCCGCGCCCGCACCCGTCCATTCCGCGTGAGATCTTCCCGGCTCCTGCCCTCACCGGGGACAGAAGCCCGCATTCACGGGTGCACGGCGATACGAGGTCGGACCCCGGTCTGCGCCTGGAGCGTCCCACGCTGCCGGTGCCGATACGCTACAGTTGCCCTCCTGGCACCGGCGGTGGCGGGCAATCGGAGAGAGACGATGGATGAACGCATGAAGACCCACGGGGCCGTCGGGTGGAGCGACATGCTGACCGATGACGTCGAGAAGGCACGGGACTTCTACGCCAGCGTGATCGGATGGGAGACCGAGGTCATGGATGTCGGGATGGGCCCGTACACCGTGTTCAAGGCCGGCGGGCAGCCGGTGGCCGGCATGATGACCAAGCCACCGGAGGCGGCGGCAATGGGCGCGCCGAACGGGTGGACCTCCTACGTGACCGTCGACGACGTCGATGCGTGTACCGCGAAGGTTGCGAGCGCCGGCGGCGCCGTGCTCAACGGCCCGGTGGACATCCCGGCGGTCGGGCGCATGGCGATCATTCAGGACCCCACCGGCGGCGTCATCGGGATCATGAAGTACGAGAACCCGGAGGGTTGAGACCGGTCGCCGCCGGCGGGACCATCCGGACGAGCAGCGACGGGCCATTCTCTCCCGACCGGAGTCTCAACCCCTCGCCTCAGGCCGCTTCGGGCGCGCGCATGCCCTTCTTGTCGAGCTCGGCGAGCGCGTCCTCGCTCTTGCCGAGGCCGGCGAGGCCCATGCCGCGGAGCACGTTCGGGGCCTTGGTGAACTGGATGTTCTGGTAGCTCACGATCTCGACCCGGTTGCCCCAGGGGTCGAGGAAGTCGAGGAAGCGTCCCGGCAGGATCTCGACGCCCATCTCCTCGAGCGTTGCGCGCACCGCCTCCTTGTCGTCGACCACGAGGCCGAAGTGGCGATCGTCGTCGGGGGCCTGCCGCCTCCCCTTCGAGAAGTTGATGAACTGGTCGCCGAAGTAGATGAAGGCGATGTCCTCCCGGCGGCTCACCAGCTCGAACTCGACGAAGCTCCCGTAGAACTCCAGCGCCTCATCGATGTCGCCCACCTCCAGCGCCAGGTGGTTGATGCCGACCGCCCGTGCCTTCCTGTTCGTGGTGCCCATTCGTTGCCCACCCTTCAATGAAGACGGACACGGATCATCGCACACCGCCCTGCGCTTCCTCGAATTCAGATCGCCATGGCGGCCTTCAGGCCTTCCAGCACCGCTTCTTCGGCCGTGCGCGGGCCGAGGCAGTCGCCGATCAGGGTCAAGCGCTCGCCCCAGGCGTTCAGCTCTTCCGCCAGGCCCGCGTTCCGGCGCAAGGCATGGTGGGAAACCAGGGTGTCGACCTCGTCCAGAATCACCGGTTCCCCGCTCGTGACGTGCTGGAAGTACACGCTGTCCTCGTCGGCGCCGAAGAGGCGGACGTAGGGCACGATTTCCACGCCCAGCTTGTGGAGCTCGCCCACCGCGTAGTCGCGCACCATGGAGGGGACACGCTCACCGGCCACGATGCCGTTCACCGCAAGGCGCACCCGGCAGCCGCTTTGCGCCAGCAACTGGGCCAGTCCGAGCCCGACCCAGTCGCTGCGCCAGTCCCAGACTACCGCCGACCGCCCGACGTTCGCCTCGCCGCGAAGCACGGCCCAGCTATCGACGACGTGGGCTTCTTCCAGTCCCTCGATCGCCGGAATCTGCGGTTCCGCGCCGGTCGCGAGGACGATGGCGTCCGGGCCGGTTGCTGCGACCAGGTCTGCCGTGACCTCGGTACGGGTTCGGACGGAAACCCCGAGAATCTCCAGCTCCCGTGCGAGGTTGGTGACGAGGCCGCCAAACTCCGAGCGATCCGGCAGGAGCTGCGCCAGCAGGGCCTGGCCTCCGAGCCGCGCTTCCTTCTCGTAGAGGGTCACGTCATGGCCGCGTTGCGCCGCCACGATGGCCGCCTTCATGCCGCCCGGGCCGCCGCCGACCACCATCACCCTCTTCGGCGCATCCGCTCTGCTCTTCCGGTAGTACTGCAGCTCCCTTCCGGTTTCCGGGTGCTGAATGCAGGAGATCGGAAACCCCTTGAGGCGGTGGCCGATGCAGGCCTGATTGCAGCCGATGCACGCGCGGATGTCCTCCGGCCGGCCTTCGCGCGCCTTCCTTGCGAACTCCGGGTCCGCGATGTGGCCGCGCACGACGCCCACCATGTCGGCCTGACCCGATGCGATGATCCTCTCCGCCTCGTGAGGCTGGGTCACGCGGCCGGCAATCATCACCGGCAACGTGACCGCGTCCTTCACCTGCCGGCCGAGAGGCGCGAGATAGGCGTTCGGCATCACCATGGACGGGATGATGTGGAGCCAGCCCGCGTATGACGCCGTCGTCGAAGCGATGATGTTGAAGTAATCGAGCCTGCCGTCGGCTTCGATCGCCTCGAGAGCTTCAATCGTCTCGCCCGGCTGGAGCCCTTCGCCATCCATCTCATCGGCGGAGATCCGAATTCCGACGACGATCTCGTCGCCCGCTCCCTTGCGCACCGCGGCGATCACTTCGCGCAGGAAGCGCAACCGGTTCTCGAGACTGCCGCCGAACTCGTCCGTGCGCTGATTGAGTCGCGGATTGAGAAACTGCGAGATCAGGTAGCCCATGCTGGAGATCAGCTCGATCCCGTCGAGGCCGCCTTCCGCCATCCGCGCGGCGCCCCGCCGATAGTGGTCGACGAGATCCCGGATCTGGTCTGTCGTGAGCGGCGCGGGGACGTTCTTGTAGAACTCGTCCGGCACCTCGGAAGGCGCGTAGGAGGCCATGACGGAGCCGTCCTCGGACGCTGCCGCGACGCGCCCGGGATGGAAGAGTTGGCCCAGCACCCGGCAATCGTGCCGTCTGCCCATCGCGGCCATGCGCTCGAGCCCCGGGATGCAATCGTCCGTGACGACCGACAGGCGGCCATGTGGCGCGTAGGACGGGTGGACCGTGCTGACCTCCATCGTGATCATGCCGACCCCTGCCTCGGCGCGGGCCTCGTGATAGGCGATCATCTCGTCGCTGACCAGGCCCTCGACCGACAGCGCCGTATTGTGGCCGGGGACGAATATCCGGTTCTTGACGGTCATGCGACCGATTTCGATCGGCTGAAAGAGATGCGGGAACCGGGTCATCGTCCGAGCCTTGCGAGTCAGTGGGATTCGGCTTTCAGCTTCTCGATGCGGTCGGCGCTCACTTCATCCCGATAGGGGCGAGAACGACGGTCGGCTCCGGCGACCCCGTCGCCCTCGGAGAGCGCCGCCGGCCGAGCGGTCGCCGGGCACGAGGACACGCCGGCCGTCACGCGGCGTGCCGAGCACCGATCCAGGCGCCTTCAACGGCTCAGGCCCGGAGCCGCTCGTTGCGCGGATCGTAGAGGGGTTCCGCTTGCACCGTGGCCGGGCGGCGCTCGCCGAGGATGCCGATGTCGAAGGTGGTGCCGGGCGAAGCGTACGCGCTCTCCACGTAGGCGAAGGCGAGCGAGCGGCGCACCGTGGGGCCGTAGGCCCCGCTGGTGGTGATGCCGATGATGCGCTCCCCGTCGAACACCGGCTCGTTGCCCATCGCGTCAGCGTCTTCGGCCTCCACCGTGCAGTAGACGAGGCGGATTCCAGCGTCGCGCTCCTGCCGGGCCCTGACGACATCGGCGCCGATGAAGTCCTTGTCGAGCTTCACGAAGCGCTCTAGCCCGGCCTCGACCGGGGTCACCTCGGTGGTGAGCTCCGCGCCCCAGCCCTTGTAGCCCTTTTCCATGCGCATGGCGTTCATCGCGTAGAGCCCGAAGTTCACGATGCCGTGCGCCGCGCCCGCCTCCATCAGCGCGTCGTAAAGCGTCTCCATGCCCTCCATGGGGTGATGCAGCTCCCATCCGAGCTCGCCCACGTAGGACACGCGCAAGGCCCGCACCGGCACCCCCGCCGCCTCGATCTCGCGCGCGCTCATCCAGGGAAAGGCCTCGTTGCCGAGATCAGCGTCGGTGAGCGCGCCGAGCACGTCGCGCGCGCGGGGTCCGGTCAGCACCAGGCAGGCATAGTCGGCGGTGCGGTTCGTGATCTCCACCTCCTCGTCATCGCCGATGTGCCAGGACATCCAGTCGAGATCGTGCAGCTCCGCCGTTGCCCCCGAGAGCACGAAGAGGCGTTCGTCCCCGAGGCGGGAGATGGTCGCCTCGCACTCGATGCCCCCCGGCTCACCCAGCATGTGCGCGAGCACCACCCCGCCGCAGCGCCGCGGCACGCGGTTGGCGCAGAGGCGGTCGAGGAAGGCGGCCGCGTCCCGGCCCGTCACGTCGTACTTCGCGAAGGCCGAGAGATCGAGCACGCCGACGCGCTCGCGCACCGCCTCGCACTCCGCCGCGACCGGATCGAACCAGTTGGTGCGGCGGAAGCTCAAGCGCTCCTCGACCCCGGGCGGCGCGAACCATTTCGGCCGCTCCCAGCCGAAGTTCTCCGCGAATACCGCGCCCGCCGCCTTGAGCTTCTCGTAGATCGGCGTGGTCTTCACCGGGCGCCCGTCCTCGCGATACTCGCCCGGATAGGCGACCTGGTACATCTGCTGGTACTCGTCGATCGACTTCTCGAGCGTGTAACGCCCCGACGACCAGTCCCCGTAGCGCCTCGGATCGAAGCCCAGCATGTTGATCTCGGTCTGTCCGTGCACCATCCACTGGGCGAGGTACTTGCCCGCGCCCGGCCCCTGCGTGACCCCGATGCTCGCTCCGCAGCACATCCAGTAGTTGCGCAAGCCCGGGGCGGGGCCGAGCAGGAAGTTGCCGTCCGGGCAATGGGTGATCGGGCCGCTCACGATGCGCTTGATGCCGGCGTGCTCGAAGGCGGGGATGCGCTTTGCCGCCCACTCGAGGGACGTGGCGAGACGGTCGATGTCGGGAGGCAGCAGCTCGGTGTCGAAGCTCCAGTCGATGCCGTCGAGGCCCCAGGCCTGCGCGTCCTCCATCTCGTAGGGCCCGATGAGCAGCCCGTCCTGCTCCTGGCGGTAGTAGCAGGACGCACGCGGGTCGCGTATCACCGGCGGCTCGCGGTCGAGGCCGCGGACCGCATCGAGGTTCTCGGTCACGAGGTACTGGTGGACCATGTTGACGATGGGCACTTCCAGCCCCACCCAGCGGGCGACCTGTGGCGCGAAGGATCCGGTGGCGTTCACCACGTGCTCGCACACGATGCTGCCCTTGTCCGTCACCACCTCCCACTCGCCGCCGGGCAGGCGGCGCGTATCGGTGACCAGGGTGTGGCGGTAGATCTCGGCCCCTCCCTGGCGGGCGCCCGCGGCCATCGAGTTCGTCGCGCTCGCGGGGTCCGTGTGGCCGTCGTTGGGGGTGTAGGCGCCGAGACGAACGCCTTCCATGTCGACCAGGGGGTGAATCTGCCGGATCTCGTTCGGGCCGATGAGATGGCACTCCGCCCCGACGTAGTCGAGCAGCCCCTTCATCTGGCGGAACCAGTCCACCTCGTCCGCGTTGGTGGCGAGCCGGATCGAGCCGCAACCGTGCCAGCCGGTGGCCTGACCCGTCTCCGCCTCGAGCTCCTGGTAGAGGTCGGCGCCGTAGAGGTGGATCTTGGCCATGTTCAGGTTGCCGATGAAATGGCCGATCAACCCCGCCGCGTGCCAGGTGGAACCCGAAGTGAGCTCGCCCTTCTCCACCAGCACCGAGTCGGTCCACCCCTCCTTGACGAGGTGATAGAGCAACCCGACGCCCATCGCGCCACCGCCGATGATCACCACTCGGGCCTGCGTCTTCATGTCTTCAGTCTCCTAGAAGGACTCCGCGTCCATCGTCATCAGCGCGTCGGCGCCGGCGGACAGCGTGCGCTTCAGCGACCCGGTGGCGGGAAGAAGGCGCTTCATGAAGAAGCGCGCGGTGGCGAGCTTGGCTTCGTAGAAGCCGCTGTTGTCGCCGTTCACCTGATTGAGCGCCACCCCGGCCGAGCGCGCCCACATGTGACCCAGCGCGGTGAGTCCCATGAGGCGCAGGTAGTCGTAGGACGCCGCCCCGACCTCCTCCGGGTCGCGGCTCGCCGCATCCCCAATCCACCGCGTGGCCTCCTCGAGATCGGCGACCGCGTGCTCGAGCGGCGCCGTGAACTCCGCCATCGCGGGATCGGCGCGATGAGCGGCCAGAAACCCGGCGAGCCGTGCGAGGTATCGCTTGATCGGGCGCCCCCCGTGCATGGGCAGCTTGCGCCCGACCAGGTCCAGGGCGTGGATGCCGTTCGCGCCCTCGTAGATCTGCGCGATGCGCACATCGCGCACCAGTTGCTCCATGCCCCACTCGCGGATGTAGCCGTGGCCGCCCAGCACCTGCTGGCACAGGTTGCAGGCCTCGAAGCCATGGTCGGTGAAGTACGCCTTGATCACCGGAGTGAGGAGCGCGACCAGGTCACCGGCCTCTTCGCGGCGTCCGGGGTCGGGATGGCGTTCGGCCACGTCGACCTCGAGCGACACCCAGGCAAAGAGCGCGCGCGCCGCCTCGTTGCCGGCGCGCGCGGTGAGCAGCATGCGCCGCACGTCGGGGTGGACGATGATGGGGTCCGCGGGCTGGTCGGGGGCGGCGGGACCCGAGAGCGCGCGTCCCTGCAGGCGCTCGCGCGCGTAGCGGGCCGCATTCTGGTAGGCGGTCTCCGCGAGCGCCAGCCCCTGCTGCCCGACCATCAGGCGCTCGTGGTTCATCATCGAGAACATCGCCTGGAGGCCGCGGTGCGGCTCGCCGACCAGCCACCCGGCCGCGTTCTCGTAGTTCACCACGCAGGTGCACGCCCCCTTGATGCCCATCTTCTGCTCGATGGAGGAGACCTCGACTGCGTTGCGCTCCCCCAGCGTCCCGTTGGCGCCGGGCAGGCGCTTCGGCACCGCGATCATCGAGATGCCCTTCACCCCCGGCGGCGCGTCGGGCAGGCGGGCGAGCACGAGGTGCACGATGTTCTCGGTGAGGTCCTGGTCTCCGCCGGTGATGAAGATCTTCGTCCCCCGCACCCGGTAGCCGCCGTCCCCGTCGGGCTCGGCCCGGGTGCGCACGAGACCGAGATCGGTCCCGCAGTGGGGCTCGCTGAGGCACATCACACCGGTCCACTCGCCGCTGCCCATGTGCGGCAGGAAGGAGCGGCGGAGCGCCTCGCTCCCGTGCCGGCTCATCGCGATGTAGGCGCCCCGCGTCAGGCCGCTGTAGAGGCTGAAGGAGACGCACGCGGACTGCAGCATCTCCTCGAAGAACACTTCCAGCGTATGGGGCAGTCCCTGCCCTCCGTGCTCGGGCGCAGTCGCCATTGCGAACCAGCCGCCCTCCCGGAGCGCGTCGTAGGCCTGCGGGAAGCCCGGCGGAGTCCGGACGCCCTCCGGGTCCAGCCGGCAGCCTTCCTCGTCGGACGAGCGATTCAGGGGGGCCACGACCTCTTCGCAGACGCGGGCGCCTTCTTCCAGCACCGCGTGGATGAGCTCGCGGTCCACCTCTTCGAACCCGGGGAGCTCCCCGAACACGCCTGGCGCGTCGTGCAGCTCGTGGAGCACGAAACGGAACTCGCGCAGCGGTGCGTTGTAGTCAGCCATGACGCTTCCTCGACTCGTGGGTCTCCCGCCGCCGTCCCGGGCCCTTCGGAACCTCACATGTTCGGGTAGTTCGGACCGCCCCCGCCCTCCGGGGCCACCCAGTGGATGTTCTGGGTCGGATCCTTGATGTCGCAGGTCTTGCAGTGCACGCAGTTCTGCGCGTTGATCTGCAGGCGGGGGTTCTCTCCGGCATCGTCGCGCACGATCTCGTAGACGCCGGCGGGACAGAAGCGCTGCTCGGGCGCGTCGTACTCGGCGAGGTTCACCCGGATGGGCACCGAGGCGTCCTTGAGCGTGAGGTGCACCGGCTGGTCTTCCTCGTGGTTCGTCCCCGACAGGTACACCGACGAGTTCTTGTCGAAGCTCACCACGCCGTCCGGCTTCGGGTAGTCGATTCGGGGAGTCTCGCTCGCCTTCCCGAGGCGCGCGTGGTCCGGATGGTGGTGGAAGGTCCAGGGCGCCCGGCCGCGAAGCAGGTAGGTGTCGAGCCCGGCGTAGGCGAGTCCGCCCCACAGGCCGTAGCGAAACGAGGGGCGGATGTTGCGCACCCGCGCGAGCTCCGGCCACACCCAGCTCCTGCGCAGGCGCTCCGGGTAGTCGGTGACCTCCCGGACGGCGTCGTCGGCAAGGGCGTCGAACACCGCTTCCGCCGCCGTCATGCCCGACTTCATCGCGGTGTGGGTGCCCTTGATCTTGGGCACGTTCAGGAAGCCGGCCGCGCAGCCGACCAGCATGCCGCCGGGGAAGGTCAGCCTGGGAATGGACTGGAAGCCGCCCTCGTTGATGGCGCGCGCACCGTAGGCCACGCGGCGCCCGCCCTCGAAGAGGGGGCGGATGGCGGGATGGGTCTTGAAGCGCTGGAACTCGTCGAAGGGGCTCAGGTGCGGATTCCGGTAGTCGAGCCCGACCACGAAACCGACCGCGACCTGGTGGCCTTCGAGGTGGTAGAGGAAGGATCCGCCGTAGGTGGAGCGGTCCATCGGCCAGCCGACGGTGTGCAGCACCGTCCCGGGGCGGTGCTTCGCGGGCTCCACTTCCCAGAGCTCCTTGATTCCGATGCCGTAGGTCTGCGGATCGACCCCGTCGCGGAGCGAGAAGCGCTCGAGGAGACCCTTGCTGAGGTGACCCCGGCAGCCCTCCGCGAAAATCGTCTGGCGGCCGAGCAGCTCCACCCCCGGCTCGAAGGTCGCCTTCGGCTCGCCGTCGCGTCCCACGCCCATGTTGCCGGTGGCAACCCCGCGCACCGCGCCGTCCTCGTCGTAGAGCACCTCGGATGCGGAGAAACCGGGGAAGATCATCACGTCGAGCGCTTCCGCCTGCTCGGCGAGCCAGCGGCAGAGGTTCCCGAGGCTGATGATGTAGTTGCCCCGGTTGTGCATCTGGGGCGGGGTGGGCAGGCGAATGGCGCGCCGCTCGGTGAGGAACAGGAAGCGGTCGGCGGCGGCCGGCGTGTTGAGCGGCGCGCCGAGCTCCTTCCAGTCCGGGAACAGCTCCTCGAGGGATCGCGGCTCGATCACCGCCCCGGAGAGTATGTGGGCGCCGATCTCGGATCCCTTCTCGACGAGGCACACCGAGAGCTCCCGATCGTGCTCCAGGCTGAGCTGGCGAAGCCGGATCGCCGCGCTCAGGCCGGAGGGGCCGCCGCCGACGATGACGACGTCGAACTCCATCGACTCTCTTTCCACCCTGACCATCCCCGCGCCCGGCCGGCGCCGTCGAACTCCGTCCGGATCTTTGCCGCGCCGCTACGCCTTGGCAAGCGCCTTGCCATGCGCCGGACAACCGGTCGCCGCCGGTGAGTTGCTCCGGACGGGGACTTGGCCCCGGGGCGGGTGACGACACGAAGGGTGTGGCGGAGCGCAGGGCCCCCGGCCGCGGGCCGGGTCACCGCCGGACCGCCGCGCCGAGTCCCGAGCGCTCGCCCGGGTGGCGCGGCGCGCGCTCCGATGTACGATCCGGGCGGCTTTGCGGCGCCGGCGCGGAGGCGCCGGCGAACACTGCGGCAATCGAAGTACAGGGAGTCGACAATGAGCGGTGAAAAAGGCGGGATCGAGATCCACCGGGGCCTCAAGGGCGTCTACTTCGACCGCTCGCCTACCTGCTTCATCGACGGACGCGCGGGGGAGCTCCGCTATCGGGGCTATTCCATCCACGACCTCGCCCGGCACTCCACCTTCGAGGAGACCGCGTGCCTGCTCCTCGAAGGCGAGCTTCCGGATGCCGCCGGCATCGAGAACTTCAGGGCTCGCCTGCGTGCGGCGCGCGAGCTGCCGGGCGCGATCTACGACATCATCCGGAGCATCGCGCACGCCCACCCGATGGAGGTGCTGCGCACCGCGGTGTCCGCGCTCGGCGCCTTCGATCCGGAGGGCGCCGACAACTCCCGGGAAGCGACCTGTCGCAAGGGCGTGCGGCTCGCCGCGCAGGTGCCGATGATCGTCGCCGCCCACGACAACATCCGAAAGGGCCGGAAGCCGGTCCCGGCAAGACCCGATCTCGGACACGCCGCGAACTTCCTCCACATGCTGAAAGGGGAAGCGCCGAGCGAGGACGCGGCCCGGCTCATGGACGTCGACATGCTGCTGCACGCCGAGCACGGCTCCAACGCGTCGTCCTTCGCCGCCCGCGTGGTCACCGGCACCGAAGCCAACCTGCACGCCTCCCTCACCGCCGCGGTCGCCGCGCTCTCGGGCCCCGCGCACGGCGGAGCGGCGGAGAACGTGATGCGCATGGCGCAGGAGGTGGCCGAGCCCGCGAACGCCGCCGCCTACGTCAAGGCCAAGCGCCGCCGGCGCGAGCCGATCATGGGCTTCGGGCACCGCGTCTACCGGGCCGAGGATCCGCGGGCGCGCCACATGCGCGAAGGAGTGGAACGCCTCTCGCGCGAGATGGGCCAGCCGCACTGGTTCGACATCCTGCAGGCGCTGGTCGACGCCATGGCCCCCTACGCCCGCCACGGCATCCACGTCAACGTCGACTTCTACGCAGGCGTGGTCTACTACCTGAACGGAATCTCCGAAGACCTCTTCGTGCCCATCTTCGCGATCGGCCGGGTGCCGGGCTGGACAGTGCAGGTGCTGGAACAGCTCGACCAGAACATCCTCATCCGTCCCCTCACCCACTACACCGGCCCGGCTCCCCGGGACTACGTGCCGATCGACAGGCGCTGAGAGCTGCGCACCGCCGCCGCTCTTCGGGGCGCTCAGCCCCGAGAGCCGGCCGGATCGCCTACAGCCTCGGGCTGATCCCTCACGGCGTCCGTGCGCCGGGAGCCTACGTCGCGCGGGCTCCCGGCCTGCACGCGCGGCGGCGCCCGCCCATGGCGCTGCCCCCGGGTACGGAACGCACACTGTCCGCGCCGGAATCGACCGCCCGCCCCGGGCGTTCTCCGGGCCGTCACCGGCGGCGAACAGGAACCAGGAATCAGCTCCCATGCAGGCCAACCGCTTTGCGCAGCTTCCCGCTCTTCGAGCGCTCTTGCCCGGATCCCGAAGCGGGAGCGCCCCGGCGTGGAGAGTGACGCCGCGCAAAGCGACCTTCTCACTCCTCGCGGGCATCCTCGCGCTGTCCGGGTGCGCCGCGCTGCCCGAAACCGCACGGAGCCGGGCGGAAGCGCAGGCGGTCGAGCGATCCGCACGCTCCTATCTCGACACGCTCCCGGCTCTGGAGGGCCGGCATGCGGTCCTCCAGATCGAGCGCGCGCGCCCGTACACCGGGCTCGTCCTGCTCTCGACTCCCCGGGGCCGGAGCCTGCCGTCCCGTCTGCAGGACGCGGACGGCGTCAGCGTGCCCCTGGAGCGCGCTCTCGGGTCCGCCGAGCTCGCGCAGCGAATCGGCGCAGCCTCGGGGCTCGAGGTGCGGCTGATCGGACCGCCGCGGATGGGATCGAGCGGCAAGGAGAGACCCTTCTCGGGGCGCTTCGTCGGCGATCAGGCGCTCGGAGGCCAGTCCATCTGGACGGGCCCCTTGTCCGAGCTCCTCGACGAGTGGACGAGTGAGCTCGGCTACGAGTGGTCCTACCGGCCGGAACGGGAGGTCATCGAGGTCACGCGCTTCTCGAGCGTGTCCTTCACTCTGCATGCGCTCGGAGGACAGCAGACCTACCGGGTGGCGAGCTCGACCTCCGATCGCTCGGGAGGCGGCGACGAGGACCGGAGCGCCAACTTCTCCACGCAGTTTCTCGATACGGAGTACCGCTACGAGCCCTGGCAGGACATCGAGCACCACGTGGCGACGCTGGTCTCGGACGACACGCGGGTGGACGTGTCGGAGGTGCACGGCACCGTGGTGGTACGAGGAGTGCCTCGGGACATCGCGCGGGTTCGCAGCTACCTCTCCTATCTGAACCGCGAAGTGCTGCGCCCCATCATGGTGAGCGTCCACGTTTTCAACGTTTCCCGCGAGCGGGAAACGGATTTCGGAACCGAGCTCGCGGGCGCTTTGCGGGCGGTCTTCGGCACCTCTTACGACGCGGTCTTCAGCATCGGCGGAGCAGGGAGCGGAATCAGCGTCGTTCGCCCCAACAACACCGGAGGGGGGAACACGCTCACCGCGACGCTGAGAGCGCTCCGCAGCATGGGAAGGGTGAGCCGGGTGCTGACGGCGGGACTGCCGAGCCTCAACGGAAAACCGGCGCAGTACTACGAGCTCGTGCGAAACGCCTACCTCGCGGAGGTGGCGACGACCACGAGCGAGGGCGGCGTGGGCACCGAGCTTCGCCCTGGATCCGTCGCCTCGGGGTTCGCGGTGTCGTACATCGGGCACATCACGGGTCCGGACGAAGTGCTGCTGCGCCTCTTCGTAAGTCTCCAGGATCGGCCGGAGTTCACTCAGATCGAGAGTGGAGGAAACCGCATTCAGCTTCCCGAATTCGCATCGCGCGGCATCAACGTGGAGCAGTCCGTCCGCGAAGGCGAAACGCTGGTGATTGCCGGATTTTCCGACCGGGTGGTACAGGGAGACGAACAGGGCATCGGACTCCCGCACAACCAGTGGCTGGGCGGCGAAACACGCCACCGGGAGATCCATGCGGAGCAGGTGCTGGTGCTCACGGTTCGGGTGGGCGAGCCACGTGGAGTGAGCGAGGTGCGCGAGGTGGCGCTGTGACCGCCATCGTGCAGATTGCCGGTGTCGCTCTCGCGGCCGGGCTGGTCTGGATTCCGGTGCGCGAGGCGGCCGGGCGACGCTACTTCGCGTTTCGGCGCGCGCGCCAGCTCGGAGCCCGCCTGTACGCGGAGCGCGCCCATCAGATCGGCTTTGCCTCGGTGGAGGAGCGCGAGGGAGGGGTCTACCGGGGGCTTCCCGCCGCCGCCGACGTCGTCGCGCGCGCCGTAGCGGCACCCGAGGGACTCAGCTGGCAGGCGCTCGTCGCGTGTCAGGACGAGCTCTTCCTGGTGGTGCAGGGCATGGGGGCGGAGATCCTGCCGGAGGGAGATCGCATCTTTTCCGGAGAGGTCGCCGCCCGCCAGACCTGCGCGGCAAAGACGGACTGGAACACCCAGTGGGCAACGCCGGGCCTGCTCCCCGGTGCTCGGGAGCTGCGATTCGAACACGCAGCGGTGCGCGTCGGGGACCTCGCCCGACTGCGCGCGGTGCCCTTCGGCGGCGCGGGAGCATCGCGCCGGGCGATCATGGTCGTCGCGGTGCTGATCGCCACGCTCTGTACGACGCTGGTCTGGCTCCAGTCCGCGGGGGCGCCCGAACCGGTCCTGGAAGCCCTCGCGCCGAACCCGCCCCCGGAACCGGTGTGGGTAGCCGAAGGCGTAGCGCCCGGCGACTTCGTCGCGCGTTGCCTGGATGCGCAGGCGGCCTTTCCCCCGGTGCTGCCGCAGATGTGGCGCCTGAAGAACGTCGGTTGCTACGCGGATGCTTCGCACCGCCACGAGCTCTCCGCCCTTGCTCCGGAGCAAGGCGCCATGGTGGCGACCTGGAGCACGGCACCGGAGGCCAACCGGGCGCTGGCGCGACGGATAGCGGAGCGCAGGCTCGGCGCCTGGCCGAGGGGACAGGTGATCGGCGGGGAGGCGTGGGCGGCGGTGCGCTTCGAGAGCCCGGTGCAGTCGTGGGAAGGGGAAGCGCCTCGCGCGGCGGAGTTCCGGCGCGCGGTGGACCGCGCACTGGCGACCGTCAGCGACGACTTGCGCTTTACGTACGCGGACGAGATGACCTTCGAAGCGCGCACCGGACTCGCCCTCTCTGAGCTGGGTCGACGCCTGGAAGGAATCGAGTGGCTGGACATGCGCGAAGCGGTCTGGCTCGAAGGACGATGGACCGTCCGGGGCTCGCTGGTACGGCGACGCCCCGTGACCGTGGAACAGGAGGAAATGGGATGAAGCAGGCGAGGACATGGACCGCCGCGGCGCTGACTCTGTGCGCCACGCATGCCGTGGCGGCGACGGATGAGAGTCTTCGGCGTCATGCGATCGAGTACGCCACGCTGATAGCACGCGCGCACGACGTACTCACCGACTACATAGAACGTGAAAGCACCGCGGAAGTTGCCTGGAGCGGCGCCGCCATTCCCGGAACGGAGACCGGATGGCTCCTCGACTGGACCGAAGCGGGCATCCGGGCGCGCTACTGCGACGGGGAGCTTCTGGTCTACATGGGAGCGGAGGCTCCGAAGGGAGTCGGCAATCACCACCGCGACATCCAGATGGCTCCACGGCTGTTCCTGGGGACGAGCGATGCGGGCCTTGCACTGCCGCCGCTTCACTGGCTGGACGAGCGACAGGTAAGGGGTGAGGAGATTGGGACGGTGGCGCTGCCCGAATGCATGGCGAACCTGTACACCGAGCCCCTTCCCGAGGGTCGTGCCGCTCTCTTGCTGCCGGTCGCCGACCCGTGGCGAGAGCTCCGATCACGCGAGCGCTTCGAGTTTCGCGACGTGTCCTGCGGGCCCGGGCGACACGGGAGTGGAGTCCGCGAACGGCGTCGGGTCACTCGCGAACAGAACGGGCGCGGAGACTGGACAGGCGACTCCATGTACGAACCGTGGGAAGTGCTGGTCGACACCTGCCGCGACGACTACGTGTACCACCGCACATTCAGCGAGGAATGCACCTGGTATCAGGGCGAGCCCTTCAACCGGGAGATGCGCGGTATTCGCCGGTGGCGCCAGCCGGTTCATGTCAGCGAAGACGGCGAGCAGGAACTGGAAGCGCCGGTGCTCGTGGGGACGACCTGCTGGCACGAGACGCCCGGACCTCAGCCGATCGGCGATCCGGTGACGGCCGTCGGACGCGTCACCCAGGACGAGGAGCGGGACTGCGATCCCGGCTACGTGGGCTCCGTCTGGTTCGAGCGCACCGAGACGACCACCACCACGACCGTGCCCTGGAACGATGCTCCCTTCGTCACCGTCTCCTACAGCACCTGGCAGGAAGTGCGCAATACCTGTGAGCTCCCGGACGATGACGATTCGGATCAAGTCCACAGAGGCCTCCAGCGTGGGGGACCCGGTTGCGATGCCTGCGGACGTCCGGGCGACCCCTGCGACTTTGGCGGAAACGCCTGATCCGGCCGCACGAGAATGACCGGATCCACAGCGAAAGCCTCGGGAACGTCGCGACCTCCGCGATGGCCGGCGCTGCTGTTGCTGGCAGCCGCCATCCGCGCGGGCGCGCTCGTCGCCGACGAGCAGGGGGATGGGGCGGTGACCTGGGGGCACGAGGAGGAGGGCGGCGCCCTGACTCTGGAGGTTCCCTTCTCCACGCCCCATCGCGACCGTATCGAAGTCGTGGCCGCTTTCCGGTACGCGGACCGGCGCCTGCGCGAGCGGGACGCGATGATGCGGGCGTGGAGGGCGAGCCTTCCCCCCTCGGTGGAGCTGCTGAGGGTACCGCTGGTCTGGGAAGAGGAGGAAGGCGACTCCCGTTCACTTGCGCACCGGAGAGCGCACCGCAATGCGCTTCTCGCGGGGCGCTTCCTCGGAATCGAGGAGGAAGTGCATTCGGCACTGGTGAAGCGTCTGCACGCCGCGCCCGAAAGCCTCGGCACCGAGGCGCTCGTGCGGAGCTTTCTCGTGGAGCTCGGCACCGCCCCCTCCGACTACGAGACGGTCACCAGCTCGGCTGCGTTCGAGAGCGCGTGGTGGGAAGCCTCGACGTTGGGAGCCGCACTGCGAAGGGCGGAGGCGGAATCGCAGGAGTTGGTCGGGATGCCCTGGCTGTTGATCAACGGCCGGCACGTCACGAGCTCGCGGCAATCGGGAAGTGCGGCCGCGACGCTGCGGGTTGCCAATCGACTGGTTCGCGAGACGTTGGAGGCCGGCCCGCCCTTTCACGATGGTCCGACAGACATACCGGAACTCATCGAAAGGCTGGAGCAATGGTCCGGAGAGCACCTGACCAACGCCCGGACCGGCAATTTCAGGGGTGTGTACAACCCCTGGCGCCGAGAGTTGTGGTCCTTCGACGAAGCGGGCGACCTGCGGGCGGTTGCGCGTGCGGTACACGGCCGGGATGCGTTCTGGCAGTGGCGTAGCGCGGATGGCCGCAGAAGCGGATACACCATGAACTGGCGAGCCGGATTGCACTACGCTCCGCGCGCGCCGAGGGTGCGTCACGGAGCCTTCCTGCTGGCGGACTGGCTCTCGACGGGACGGGTAGTAGAGCTCGATTTCAAGCGGCATCCGACCGGGCTTTCCTTCGGACCCGACGGGCGCGTCGAGGCTCGGAGCGGGAAGGGTCCGGTGCGGGGGACCTGGTGGCTCGAGGCGGGCGCCCTTCATGTCTCCCTTGGCGAGTACGGAATCGACTCGTGGGCATGGAGACGGGCCGCGGCGCAGGCGGGGCTCGAAGTCGGGCCCGAATCCGTCGTGCCGTGGCGCCTCGAAGCGACGGGACCGGCGACAGCCGACAAACGAATGGCGAGCGGAACGACGCCCGCACGAACGGGCAGGGAGGCAGGGCCGGTATGAGCAGGAAGCTCGCAGGCATTTGGTGCGTGGTCCTGGCCGGGGTTGGCGCACATGCCCCGGCCACCGCGCAGGACGTGCTCGAGAAGTGCCCCCGAGAGCACTTGCGCGCGGTTTACCTTCAGGCGGTGGAACGCCACGACATCGTCGACCTCGCCGCGGTCGAAGTGGAGGTGCTCAAGCTTTGTCGAGAACGGCAGGAGCTCATTCGCGAAATCGTGAAGGGAGAGCATGAGCTCGACGGGCTGCTTGCCGAGGGGGCGGGCGCGGCGAGGACGCGGCAGCCCGATTCAGGTACCGGTACTGCCGGACTGCCCAAGCTCCTGCCGGCGACCGAATTCGGGAATCCCGGCGCTGCAAACGCCGCCGGGCCCGCACTCCCCTCAACGCGCCCTGACCAACGCGAGCACGGAATGCCCGCGTATCGATGGTTCACGGTTTACGGCAGCGGATCCGCGCTCGTTGCGGGGGTAAGCGACGGCGTCGGGCGTTGGTGGGTACGAGCGGGGGACCGCTTGCCGGGCGGAGTCGAAGTGGTATCCGTAGGAGTGCGTCCTGTGTCGGTGCGTGCCGCCGCAGGGAAGCGGCAGTGGCAGCTGGCCGGTCCCGGTGGCCTCGATCCGAAGCCGCAATCACGCTCGGAGATGTCGCCGTGAAGCTGATCACCTCACCCCGCATCGAACGGAAGGTTCGGGATGTATGCGCGGTCTTCGACGAGGGAACGGTCTGGCTCGCGGAAGGATACGACGTCGACGTAGATGTGCTTACGAACCTGGCGCTCCTTCGAGCGGCGGGGCTGGTCCCGCCCGAACGCATCCGGGAGGTACGCCCCATCGAGGACATTGCCCGGGCGTGGCGCAAGG
Organism: Gammaproteobacteria bacterium; assembly: GCA_022824305.1. GTDB lineage: Bacteria > Pseudomonadota > Gammaproteobacteria > HK1 > HK1 > JAJEAD01. The sequence goes on from JAJEAD010000054.1 coordinate 120,096, forward strand.
CAAGCGGCGTGGGCGAGCCGGTTCCGGCGCGCTATGGCCTCGAGGCGGAGAGCCGCGCCCGGCAACTCGTGGAGGAGGGGCTGCGTCGAGCCGCCGAAGTGCGGGCGAGCGATCTGGTTCTGCTGACCGACGACACCGCGGCACGCATGTATCTCATAGTCAACGGCCGGCGTTACCAGCTCGGCGAAGCGCTGCGCGTGGAGGAAGGCCTGGCGGCCATGCGGATTGCGTTCTACGTGAAGGAAGAGGGGAGCGAGCAGACGAGCTACCAGGAGAGGGCCACGCAGGGTTTCGCGATTCGCGACTCGCATCGCCTGCACGTCCCCGAAGGAGTGGTGGCGGTTCGCGCGGAGCGCGGGCGTTCCGAGCCGCGCGGACAGCACCTGTACATGCGCCTCTTCTACTACGACGCGGCGCATGTTCGTGGCCTGGAGGAGCTGGGCTTCACCGACGAGGAGTGCCGGATCCTCGCGCGGGTGCGGGGGACGCTTCGGGGTGCGGTGATGATCGGCGGGGAAACGGGCTCCGGCAAATCGACAACGGTTGCAGTCTGCCTGGAACGCCAGCAGGAAGAGTTCGGAGGCACCCTGAACGTGGTGACAGTGGAAGATCCGGTGGAATACCCGATCCGTGGCGCCGTGCAGACCTCGGTCTCGACCGCGGCGCAGGGTGAGGACCGCGGCAAGGCCTTTGCCCGGGCCCTCATGCACTTCTGCCGAATCAACCCCTCGAGCGGAATGGTCTCGGAGATCCGGGACGCCGAGGCGGCACGTCAGGTCATGCGATTCGTCGATACCGGACACCAGGTGTGGACCACGATTCACGCGGATTCCGCCAACGGAATCGTGTTTCGGCTTCTCGACTTCGGAGTGCCCGCGCCACAGCTCTGCAAGCCCGGCAACTTCGCGCTGCTCATGAAACAGGTGCTGGTTCCGGTGCTCTGCGAGACGTGCCGCCTGCCTGCCAGCGGCAGGCTCGCACGCTGGCTGGAGCGCGAGCTCGATACGAGTGAAGGGCTCTACGTGCGAAATCCGCAGGGGTGCCACGAGTGTCGGCGCGAGGCGGCGATAGGGGATCTCGCGTGGCGCGGCTACTCGAGAAGCATCGTGGTGGCAGAAATGATCGTGCCCGACGAGGGATATCTCGAGTTCGTGCGCCAATGTGACCCGATAGGCGCACTGCGCTACTGGCGCGAGACGCTCGGCGGAGTTCCCGTGGAGGAGCGGATCTCGACGCTGATCGGCGATGGCCTGGTCGATCCCGGGGACGCGGCGGCGAAAGGCGTGATGCCGGTGAAGCGCCGCGTCTCCCGCCCGGAACTCAGCGTGATCAGGAGCGAGGCGGGCTCCCAATGATGGGACGGATTGGAAGAGAGGAGCGAATCGCGATCTGGCGCCTGTGCGGCAATCTGCTCGAGTCTGGCTTCGAGATCGAACGCGCGTTCGCGTTGGTCCGAGAGATGTACTCCGTGCAGGGCAAGCGGTGGATTGCGGCCCGAGTCGGCGCCCTGGAGCGAGCCGTCAAGGCCGGGCAGCTGAGCGAAGCGGTGGGACGCACCGCGTCCGGCAGCGAAGCGCTGGTCTTCCAGGCTTTTGGCCGCACCGATGCGGTCGCGGTGTTCGCGGCGGCGGCACGCATTGCGGAAGTCCAGGACCGGCTCGTGATGGCGTTGTGGGCGAACCTCGCGGGGCCCTGCTTCCTGGTGGTCGCGCTCACCGGGGTGGTATGGGGCGCGGGCGCCCTCTTCGTTCCCCAGCTCGCCGACTACTTCCCCATGAGCGACTGGCCCGTGTGGTCGCGCAGCGCGGGCGTAGTGTGCATGTGGGTGGCCGACGAGATCCTCTGGATCTGCATCGCGGCGGGGGCTGGACTGGGCATGCTCGCATGGCTCGGCGCGGCATGGACCGGGTGGGGGCGGGCGCTTGCGGATCGCGTCGCTCCGTTCTCCTGGATGAGGATGGTGACGGGTCTCGCCTTTCTCCTCACCGCGATCGAGTGCGTGCGGGCCGGACTCGATCTGAACGACCGCACATTCGCGGCACTCAGCCGCGGAGGCACACGCTATGTTCGCCACCGAATCTCGGCCATTGCCGCGAACATGAACCGGGGGCTCGGATTCGGACAGGCGATGACCGCGACCGGACACGGATTTCCGGAGCCGCAACTGATCGCGGTGGTCGCGGCGCTCGAGGGCATGCCCCAGTGGGAATCGAGGCTCGGGGTGTTCTGCGAGCGATGGATTGAACGGGCCGAGCACATGGTTCGTACCCGCACCCTCGTGTTCAACCGCGTGTTGCTGCTCATGGTGGGTGCGGCGACCGCGGGAGGGATATCGGCACTCTTCGAAGTACTGGAAGCGGCAGGAGACGTCATATGACCAGGGACAGGCGGCAGATGGGCTTTACGCTGACCGAAATGCTCATCGTGGTGGTGATCGTCGCGGTAGCGCTCGTGTGGGTCTTGGGGATCGGCAAGAGAGCGCAGGGCGCCATGCGGCAAAACGAAGCGCTCACCCTCCAGGCGGAGCTTGCGCAGGCGGTGGGAAGGATGTTCGCCGGATCCCGCAACTACGGGACTGACGAAGATCTGGTGCCGATGCTCGACAACTTCGGCGCAATTCCCGGCAGCGCGAGAATCGTCAGAGGGGGAAGCGTCTCCATCGAACATCCCTTCCGAGGAATTGTCGCGGTAGTCGGGGGACCGGGCGGTCGCACCTCGTACCTCATATCCTTCCAGAGTCTCGATCCTGACGTGTGCGCCGCGCTGGGCACAAAGCTCCTGGACGAGGTCGGATCGCGTACCGGTCTGTGGCGCATCCAGATCAATCAGCAGACGGTGGCGCCGGCAACGGGCCGGGGGGCGGCGGCCGGGATGTGCAACGGTGGAGAGCGCTCCAACCGCGTCGACTGGGAATACCACTAGTGGGACGCCGCCAACGCCAGAGAGGCGCTGCCATGATGATGTTCGCCCTCGTGTTGACGGCGATTGCGGGTGCGGGAATTCTGCACAGCCTCGAAACCCGCGCGGCGAGGGACATGGAGTCACGGGGACGGGCGGCGGGAGCCCTGTTCGCGCAGTGGTTCCGGGCCGCACACCACCTCGCGCAGTCCGAGGAAGCGCACTACCGAAACCTCGTTGCCTTGCACGGCGGCGTGCGAGTACCGAGCAGTGCGATACGAAGCGCGGGGCTGATTCCCGACTGGATGTCCATCCGCACCGACGCAGGGCAGACGATCTCCCTCGGCTCGATCGACGACGGGCACGGAGTCCCGATGGCGTTCGCGGTCGCCACACCCCGTCGCGCCTTGTCCGCCCTGTACCTGGAGAGCTTCGTGGCGGGGGCGGCGGAGAATCAAGCCGGCGACATTGCAGGGCCGGGAAGGAACGCACCGGCATCGCGCTGGCAACCTGCGATCGAGCGAATGCTGGGGCGCTCCCTCGAGCCCGGCGAGCTGTTTGCGACGGCGGACACGGGAATCGCCAACGACCGCAGGGTGGTCTACCGACGAGCGCAACCGGGTCGTGGGGGAGGAGCCCGCATGGAGACTTCCCTCCACTTCGGTGACGGTGCCGGAATCACCGGAGTCGGCGAGCTCGACGCTCTTGACGCGGAGGTGCAGGAGGGGCTCACAGTGGGAACTCTTCGGACGGGAGCCGGGCTGATCGCCGCGAGCGCGAGGGCGGAAGGAGACGTTCGTACGAGGCTTGCCGAGAGCGGCGATGTGACAGTGAACACATCGCTGAACGCGAGATATCTGCACACCGGAGTGTTCGGCGCGGGTTCTTTGTCAGTCGAAACGGAGCTCTCATCGCACCGGGTGCGGTCCTCGGGAGCGCTGTCCGCAGCCGGCACTTCCGTGGTCAACCGCGACCTCGTTTCATTGAACGCGAGAGTCGCAAACCTTGCCGGCGAGCGGGTGGATGCGTGGGGTGCATCGGGAACCCTTGAAGCGCGCAACCGCGTACAGGCCCGCTACTCGGTCGGAGAGCGCGCCGTGTTCAGCGGACCGGTAAGCGTGCGGCACGAGTGCGCGGGATGTTGAGGGCCATGCACCGGGAGCGGGGCTTCACGCTCTTCGAGGCGCTGGTGGCTTCCATGCTGCTCGGGGTGCTCGGGGTGGGAGTGCTGTCCTTCGTTGAGAGCCTGAAGCGGGAGGGACGCCAGGCCGCAGCCGCGCGTGATCTGGGCACTCTCGCACGTGCGGCCCGTGCTCACGCCGGCCAGGACATCGGGGCCATGCGTGCTGCCGCCGGACCCCTTGGCATGCGGGAACTCGCGGTGTCGGAGCTTCAGGGTTCCGGCTGGCTGCACCGCGGCTTTCCCGCCGCCAACGATCTCGGACAAGGCTACCGGATCTTTCACCGCCGCACCGGAAGCGACGGCCTCGAAGTCCTGGTCAGCACGGTGACGCCTCCCGGGGAGGAGCGCGAAATCCCCCTGCGTGCCGGTTACGACTCCGCCGCCGACGTGTTCGTCGGCACGGTGGGACCCTCGGCTCCCACCCGGCTGCGCGGTCCCACTCTCGATGCCGATGTGTCGCAGTACCAGGACCTCTTCGGAGAACCTTCGCAGGGCGAGATGGCGGCGCTTGGCTCGCTCACCATGCGCGCGACCTACGGGAGCCAGCTCTATCGCGTGGCGCTGACGGGATGGGCGGAAGGCAACACGATGCGCACCGATCTCTCCCTCGGAGGAAGAGACTTGCGCGCGGTCGGAAACCTGGAGGCTCACTCAGCGACGGTGGAGTCGTCCCTGGACGTTCATGGAAACGCCGAAGTACTCGAGGAGCTGGTAGTGGGAGAAGAACTGACGGTAAGCGGAGCAATGAACGTCGGTGGAACGCTCGAAGTTGCCACCCTTCATGCGAGCGGTGAGATCGAGAGCACGAGCGCGCGAGTGAACGGCGCATTGCGCTCAAGACGCGCCACGATCTTCGAGGGGGTGGACACGGCATCGCTCACCGTGGACGACCACCTCTCGGCCGCGAGCGCATCGCTCGGTCAAGTGGTTGCGCGGAATCTCCGCTCGGGAAGGGTGGTGTCGGACGACGTGGAAACCCGAGACGCGGCGGTGCGCATGCTTCGGACGGGGACCATCGAAGCCGATCGGGGCATCTATCGCTCCCTGCAGGCGGTGTCGGTGGCGGTGACGGGTGGCTGAGCCCGGAGACTTCAGGATGAAGGCGCACATCTCGTGGGTGGTGGGAGTCGCGCTGTGCTTGCTCGCGGAGGCGGGAAGCGCGGAGGCTGTCGCCCCGGTCCACACGCTCAAGGAAGAGACGGCGCGATTGCGGGCCGAACTGGTGGTTCTCCGGCGCATCCGCTCCGCTCAGCGGGAACTCATTGAATGGGTTCGAGTATCCGAGGATGCTCGGGTCAGGGGACTCCCGGCGGAAATCTGCGAAGCGTCCGCGCTCCGGGGTCTGTGTCCCCGACTCCATCTCACGTTCTCGATCAGGGAGGATTCATCGTGAAGGCAGGACGAATCTGGGTTGCCTGTGCCGCGTTGCTGGCCGGCTGCGTGCCGCTGGGACTCGCGCCCGGGAAAATCGAGTCGAGAGCGGTCGCGGAAAAGGGAGCGAGCCACGCTCTCGACGAAGCGCGGCCGACGGCGCGCGTCAGGCAGCGGCTCCACGCATTGCCCGAAGCAGTGGCGCAAAGCGAGATCGAGTTCGGCAACGCCCGCGCGCTCGAAGTGTCGAGGATCGCCGCGCGTCTGTCCGAGACTCTTGGCGTCGAAGTGATTCTGGAGGAACGCGGAACACGGGGTGACGGGCGGACGGCAGGTCCCCCGATCCCGGTTGCATCGAGGAGCACGGTGGGCAGGGTGCTCGACGAGATGTCCGCACATTCCGGCTACGCATGGGAGTGGGAGGAAGACACGGGCTCGGGGGCCGGCCGGCTCATTCTGTACCGGGGACACGATCGACCCGACTCCGAAGGAGAGGCCTTCGGCTGGGGAAGCCGGGAAGAGTGGCGGATCGATCCGGTGCGGCACGGCACGCTCCGGGGCGTGCTGGAAGCGTGGTCGGTGCGCGCGGGATGGACTCTCGTGTGGGAAGCGGAGGAGGTCGACTACGCGCTGCAGGCGCCCGCCGCGTACCTCGGCACTTTCGACGAGGCCGTGGACGCGTTGCTGCGCGAGACGAAGGGCCGGCGGATGCTGATTCCCACGCTCTGGCGCGCCAATCGCTACCTGACGGTACGGGAGGCCGGTTGAAGGGGCCGTCCGGTGCCGGGCGCTCCTCGCCGGATAGTCCGGGTATCTTCCCCGGCTTCAGGCCGCTGCTCGCGTGGACTCCCGGCACGCCTTCGCGTGTGCGGCAAGCTCGGGAAAGAAGGCGTCGAAGTCGTCTCCCAGCGCCTCGTAGCAACGCCGCACGTCTTCGATAGCCCCCGCGAGCGGTGCGGCCCGGGGCGAGCGGGTCGCGATGCCGTCGAGCGCGGCCCCCACCGCTTCCAGACACCGATAGGAGCCCAGCCAGTCCTGCCCGGCCATGCGCGGTGCGATGCGCGCCAGGCGCGGCGGCAGCGACTCGCGGTGGCGGGCGAGCGCGGCGTAGACCTGCGCCGTGAGCTCGTCCAGCGGCAGGGGGGCGTGCCGCGCCCAGCGCCGGGCGAGGAAGTGGTCGTAGCTGAGGTCGACGATGATCCCGGCGAAGCGCCGCCTCGGGCCCTCGATGCGGTTTCGGCTCGTGCGGTGCAGCGGGTGCGCGTCGGTGTAGGTGTCGATGCGCCGGTGCAGTGCGATGCCCCGGCGGATGCCGGCGGGCAGCGCGGCATCCGGCGTGCCCTTCACGAAGTCGCCCATCAGCGCGCCCAGCCAGCCGTGCGGCGTCTGCTCCGCGAGCAGGAGGTGGGCGAGGTAGTTCACTCCCCTTCCGCCTGCGCGAGGGTGACGGCCGCCGCGGCCACGATGTCGTCGACCTCCGCTCCGCGGGAGAGGTCGCATATCGGTGCGCGGAAGCCCTGCAGGAAGGGCCCGATCGCCCGCGCCCCGCCCAGGTGCTGGACCAGCTTGTAGGCGATGTTGCCGGCGTCGAGGTCCGGGAAGACGAGCACGTTCGCACGGCCCGCGACCTCCCCGGGCCGCTCCAGCTTGATCCGGGCGACCCTGTCCACGAGCGCGGTATCGGCCTGCAGCTCCCCGTCGATTGCGAGCCCGGGCGCGCGCCGGCGCGCGATCTCCAGGGCGCGGGTGACCTTCTCGACCCGGGGGTGGCGGGCGCTGCCCCTCGTCGAGAACGAGAGCAGCGCCACCCGCGGCGCTTCGTCCAGCAGGCGCGCGGCGCTCTCCGCCGACGCAAGCGCGATGTCCGCGAGCTGCTCCGGGTCCGGATCCGCGTTCACCGCGCAGTCCGCGAAGAGCAGGGTGCGCCCGTTCCCCTCGCGGGCGCCGGAACACTCCATGAGAAAGAAGCTCGACGGAGTCTCCATGCCCTCCCGGGCGCCTACCCCCATCAAACCGGCCTCGATTACCCGGGCGGTGGGATGGGACGCGCCCGCCACCATGGCCTCCGCGTCCCCGGCCTTCAGCATCATGGCCGCGAAGAAGAGCGGGCGGCGCAGCAGGCGTCGCGCCACGCGGGCGTCGGTGCGGGGGCGCCCCGCCACGTAGAGCGCGGCGTAGCGCCCGGTCGCCTCGCCGGCTGCGGGATCGACGACGGGGACCGCTTCGAGCGAGAGGCCGGCGCTCCGCGCCGCGGCGGCAATCGCGTCGGGCTCTCCCACCAGAATCGGCCGCGCGAGCTGCCCGTCGGCGAGCGCACGCGCCGCCGCAATCACCCGCGGGTCGGCGCCTTCGGGCAGCACCACGCGGCGCGGGATCCGCGCGGCCCGGGCCATGAGCCGGTCTACGATTCCCACCCTGGATACCGGTTCCCGGAGCTCAAGACGCCCGGGCTCGTAGTGGTGCACTCCCGCCCCCGCGCATCCGGGTTCGCTTGAGCCGGTCGATTCCCGCTTGCGCAGGAGTCACGGCAACGTCCGAGCGAGAACGACATCGCCGCCGCGCGAGCGGCCTCGGGGGTCTTCCGCTTCGATGAATCAAGGGACGCTCTGGACTGGCGGCGGAGTTCGGGGCCCGGGCTCGATGGACAGCGGCGGAGTTTCGCTATCATCGTAACGGATTCCCCCGCCCAGCCCCCGGCGCCCTCCGCGACTGCGATGCCTCTTTCCCCCGCCATCCTCGCACGCCTGAAATCGGTGCTGCCGCCCGGACGGGCGCTCGAGTCCGTGCACGACACCGATCCCTTCGTGCGCGACTGGCGGGGCCGGTACCGGGGAGCCACGCCCCTCGTGCTGCAGCCGGGCAGCACCACGGAGGTCGCGGCCATCGTCGCGATCTGCGCGGAGACCGGCACCGCGCTGGTGCCTCAGGGCGGCAACACCGGCATGGTGGCGGGCGGCATCCCGCGCAGCGGGGGCGAGGACGTCGTCCTCTCCCTGTCGCGCATGAAGCGGATCCGGGACCTCGACCCGGTCAACCACACCATGACGGTGGAGGCGGGCTGCGTGCTCGCGGACATCCAGGCCGCGGCGCGGGAGGCCGGGCGCCTCTTTCCCCTGAGCCTCGCGGCGGAAGGAAGCTGCCAGATCGGCGGCAACCTCTCGACCAATGCCGGGGGCACCGCGGTCCTGCGCTACGGCAACGCGCGCGACCTGGTGCTCGGCCTCGAGGTGGTGCTGCCCGACGGCAGCGTGTGGGACGGCTTGCGCGCCCTGAGGAAGGACAACTCCGGTTTCGATCTCAAGCAGGTCTTTCTCGGCGCCGAGGGCAGCCTCGGCATCATCACCGCGGCGGTCATCAAGCTCTTTCCCCGTCCCGCGGAAGTGGTCACCGCGATGGTGACCCTCACCGAGCCCGCCGATGCCACGCGCCTCCTGTCGCGCCTGCGCGAAGCGAGCGGCGACGCGGTGGTGACCTTCGAGTACATCAACCGGAACTGCCTGGACCTGGTGCTCGAGCACATCCCGGGCACCGCGGACCCGCTGGACTCGCGCTTTGCCCACTACGCGCTGGTCGAGCTCGCGGCGGGGAGCGGCGGCGCGCGGGTCGCCCCGGTGCTGGAGGACGTGCTCTCGGCGGGCCTGGAGGCGGGATGGGTCCTCGACGCGGCCTTCGCCGCGAGCGAGGCGCAGGCGGCGACCCTGTGGAAGCTGCGCGAGACCATTCCGGAAGCGGCCCGGGCGGACGGAGGGTGCATCGCCCACGACGTGTCGGTGCCGGTGTCCCGGGTCGCGGAGCTGCTGGAGCGCGGCACCGCGCTGTGCGAGCGCGCCATCGAGGGCGCACGGGTCGTCGCCTTCGGCCACCTCGGGGACGGCAACATCCACTTCAACGTGGTGCGCCCGCGGGGTGCGGCCGCCGCCCCCTTCCTCGAGCGCCGCGCGGATCTGACCCCCATGGTGGACGACCTGGTGAGCGAGCTCGACGGGAGCTTCAGCGCCGAGCACGGCATCGGGCAGATCAAGCGCGCGCAACTGCGCCGCTACCGCTCGGCCACCGAGCTGGCGGTCATGGAGAAGATCAAGGCCGCGCTCGATCCCCGCGGGATCATGAACCCGGGCAAGGTGCTCTGAAGCTGCCGCCACGGATCGTCGCTCCCCGCTGGTAAGCGAGCGCTCCCACGTGGACGAGCTGGTGGGAGTCTTGCGAGGAGTCCTGGAGAAGATCAAGCCGCCCGGGCTCGCCGATTCGCGCCTTCAGCCCCCGCGAAGGCGAATGAAGGGCATGAAGATGCCCGCGGATCGAATCGGCAGCCGAGGACCGGCGCGGTGGGCGGCTAGCTGCCCCGGAACGGATGGCGGGGATAGGTGCCGAGCACCCTTATCTTCGTGGAGAAGAACTGGAGCTCCTCGAAGGCGTTCGCGACCCCCCGGTCCGCGGGATGCCCCTCGATCTCGGCGTAGAACTGGGCGACGGTGAAGCTCGCGTCGGTGATGTAGCTCTCGAGCTTGGTGATGTTGATCCCGTTCGTGGCGAATCCGCCGAGGGCCTTGTAGAGGGCGCCCGGCACGCTGCGCACCTGGAAGACCAGGCTGGTCATCGAATCGCCGTCGCGCGGGTCCGGCTCCTTCCGCCGCCGTGACATCACCACGAAGCGGGTGGTGTTGCCGAGGCGATCCTCGATGCGGGTGCGCAGGATCTGGAGGTCGTAGACCTCGGCGGCGAGCCACGAAGCGATTGCGCCCTCGGCGGGATTGCCTCGCTCGGCGACCTCCCGTGCCGCGCCCGCGGTGTCGCTGCACACGACCGGCTTGAGGCCGAGCTCACGGATGAGGCTCCGGCACTGCGCCAGGGCCTGCACATGGCTCACCACGCTCTCGAGCCCTTCGAGCGTCGCGCCCGACGGTGCGAGGAGGCAGTGCTTCACGGGCTGGAAGTGCTCCCCCACGATATAGAGGCTGGACTCGGGCAGGAGATGGTGGATGTCCGCCACCCGGCCCCCCAGGCTGTTCTCGATCGGGATCATCGCGAGCTCGCAGTGGCCGTCCTCCACCGCGCGGAAGGCGTCCTCGAAGCTCTCGCAAGGCATCGCCTCGTACTCGGGGTACACCCCCATGCAGGCGATATGGGAGTACGCACCGGGCAGTCCCTGGTAGGCGATGCAGGAGTTCCGGGCCACGAGTTCGGCGTCCGTGCGGCGGGCAGGCGGGGCCTACTCGCTTTCTTCGTCGTCCGTCGACAGCTTCAGCCAGAACACCCGGCCCGCTTCCTGCGCCGCATCCCAGGCCTTGCCGCCCCGCTGCACCGCTCCGGTCACCGCCCCGGCGACCTTGGGCTTCGCCTTCCGCCAGAGCTCGTCGGACTCTTCCCGGGCCTGCTCCAGGGCTTCCGCCGCCCCCTGTTGCGTGGAGTCGATGGCGGTAACGGAACCGTCGCGCGCCGCCTCGAGCGTGTCTTCCGTGACCTCCTCCGTGGCGGTCCACGAGTCCGCCGCACGTTCGCGGGCGGCCGACCACGTCGCGCGGGCCGCCTCGCGGGCGACATTCTTCCACGCCTCGAGCGCCTCGCGGCTCTCGCGCTTCACCTCCTCCCAGTCGTCGTCGACGCCGGGGTTTCCGGCACCCGCCGCGTCGCCCTGCGCGAGCGACGCGGGAGTCAGGATGAGCAACAGAAGCGCGGCGACACCGGCCCGGCAGTGATTCACGGCATCCACGGAGGCGGAAAACAGCGGGCGGCAAAGCGTACCAGCTTTGTCTCGCGGCCTGCATAGGTGGATCGCGCCGGCAGGGGGCGGGAATGCCCTCCCGCCTGCCGGCGCGCTCCCTGTGCACCCGCCCGATATGTGCGCGCCACCGTCCCTGGCCTTCCCTGTGCACGCTGGCAGTTTCGGGCGAAGAAGGAGCGGGGACGATGGCCGCGGAGCGTGTGTCGCCGTCGGCATCGCCCCCGCGCAGCCAGGGTCCGCAGCCTACACGGCACCTCTGGCCGGCACCTCCCTCGCCGCCCTGCCTTGCTCACTCCCCGGCGATCGTCATCTGGTCCACGAGCACCGAGCCGCAGCGTATGTTGCCGCGCAGCTCCGTGTCGCTGCCCACCTGGCGCAGTCCCGCGAACATGTCGCGCAGGTTGCCGGCGATCGTGATCTCCTCCACCGGGTGGGTGATCTTCCCGTCGGCAACCCAGAATCCCGCGGCGCCGCGCGAGTAGTCGCCGGTGGTGATGTTGACGCCCATGCCCATGAGCTCGGTGACGAGGAGCCCTTCTCCCATCTCCGCGAGGAGCTCGTCGAAGGCGAGCGCGTTCGGCCCCGCGTCGACGCTCAGGTTGTGCACGCCCCCCGCGTTGCCGGTGGTCGAGAGCTTGAGCTTGCGGGCGGAGTAGCTGGAGAGCACGTAGCCCTGCAGCACCCCGCCCGCCACGAGGTCGCGGTCGCGGGTGGCCACGCCCTCGCCGTCGAAGGCGGCACTGCCGAGCGCGCCGCGCAGGTGTGGCTGCTCGTGAATCCGCACGAACTCGGGGAAGACCCTGGTGTCCACCGCGTCGAGCAGAAAGCTCGAGCGGCGGTAGAGATTCCCGCCGCTGACCGCGGCGACGAAGTGACGGAAGAGCCCGGTCGCCAGGTCCGCGCTGAACAGCACCGGCGCCGTTCGCGTCGAGATCTGCCTGCCACCCAGGCGGCGCACCGTACGCTCCGCGGCGCGCCGGCCGATGTCCTCGGCGGCCTCCAGTCCTTCGGGGCGGCGCGACACGCTGTACCAGTAGTCGCGCTGCATGGCGTCGTCGTGCTCCGCGATCACCACGCACGACATCTCGTGCCGGGTGCCCGAACAGCCGCCGAGGAAGCCGTGACTGTTCCCGTAGAACTGAGTTCCCCGGTGACGGGCCACGGTGGCGCCTTCGGAGTTGGTGATCCTCGAATCGAGCGCGCGCGCCGCGTTCTCGACCTCGAGCGCCAGGTCGATGGCCTCTTCCGGGGACAACGCCCAGGGGTGGTCCAGGTCGAGATCGGGAAGCTCGGTGGCCATCAGCTCCTCGTCGGCGAGACCGGTGCAGTCGTCCTCCGAGGTGTATCGCGCGATGCCGCAGGCGGCCGCCACCGTGTCGCGAATCGCCGCCGGCGCAAAGTCGGTGGTGCTCGCCGATCCCTTGCGTTGTCCGAAGTACACGCTTACCCCAAGGCCGCGGTCCTGGGTGTGCTCGATGGTCTCGACATCGCCCAGGCGCACGGTGACGCTGAGACCGGTGCTCGAGCTGATGCCGGCTTCCGCGGCGCTCGCTCCGAGGCGTCTCGCTTCGGCCAGCACGTCCTGGACGATGTCCTCGAGGAGATGCGGACCGGCCGGCGGGCCGTCTCGGCCTGTCATCTGATCCATGCACTGCGCTCCGGGCGGGGGGACGGCGCATGTTAGCGGACCTGCCGCCGCGGCCGCATTCCGCAGCGCGGCAACCCATCGCGCCGCAGCGCCCTTCCACGGTGGTAGGATTTGCTCTCGATTGTTCGACGAGCGCGAGCGCCCCTGGACTGCCACTGACGTGCCGCGAGCCCTTTCTCCCGGACGTGCTCCCTCAGGGCGACGTCCTTCGCCCGTCCGCTCCCGATTCGGCCGCGTTCTTCGCCGCATCCTCCTGACGCTCCTCGTCCTCCCCTTGCTCGCCTATGCCGCACTGCCCGTCGCGCTTCACTTCGTGGTGCCCGGGATGCTCGCCGCGCGAGGGATTCCGGCGTCGGTGGGATGGGGATACGTCGACCTCTGGAGCCTGGAGCTCGTGCTCTCCCGCCTGCGTGTCGGTCCGCCGGAGGGCCCCGGCATCACCTTTGACGAGTTCCGTGCGAACCTCGCGCGCGACGGCCTCGCCGAAGGGCGCATCGAGCTCGCGAACCTGCGCCTGCGCGGTGCTTCCGTCGACACCGACTCCTTCGGCGCCGCCCCGTTTTCCGGCCCCGACCTGCCCTTCCCGAAGATCGAGCTCCAGGACCTGCGCCTTCAGAGTCTGTCGGAGAAAGTGGGGCGCGATGTCGTGGTGCGCCATGCGCGCCTGAACCGGGAATCCCCGCCGGCGCACACGCAGGAGGGACTGGCGCTCGAGCTCGAGGTGGACGCCGGCGGCGCCCCCCTCGAGATCAGCGGCACGCTGCGTGACGACGGCGAAACGCGCTCCTTCGAAGGCAGCCTCAGCGCCAGCGGCGTGTCCGCCCGCCTCCTCGACCCTTCCCCTGCGGACGGGCCCTCGACCTGGTCGGGCACGGTGTACGCGGTCGCCGACTTCGATATCCGCCACGATCGCCCGGACTCCCGGACGAGCCTGCGCGCGGAAGGCGACCTGATCACCACGGGCCTCGCCATGCATGCCGGAGGCCTGGCGGTGGCGGAGGCCGATTCGGTCTGGAAGGGCAGTCTCACCCTGTCGGGTCCGGCCCTCGGAATCCCGCAGCGGGTCTACTTCCAGGGCGCCCTGGACGTCTCCGCCGCGAGAGTGGAGGACGCTTCAGGGACGTCGGGCGCCTCCGTCTCCGGATTCCACTGGGACGGCATCGGCGGCTGGCACGGCGTGCCGGTGGCCGCGGGAGAGGGGAGCGCGGAATCGGTCGAGTACTTCGGTCGGCTCGCCGGAGACGAAACGATGCACGTGGACCTCGACCGCGTGCAGCTTCGGGCGACTCTGGACGATTCCGGCCGCTACCGCCTCGAGCGCCTCCGGGCCCGAAGCCTGCGTGCCAGACCCGAGGTCGGCGAAGCCGAGATTCGGGCGCAGAGCCTGGAGGGCCGGGAAATCCAGGTGAGCTCGGACGGACTCCGAGTCGAGCGCGTGGCCGCGGCAAACCTGGTAGCGATCACCGGCGAAGGAGCGGAGGCCCGACGCTGGTCGGCGGAACGTCCCGTGCTCCGGGAAGTGGCGATAGACCTCGATGCTCGCGCACGGGCGGCCGACGCGGTCCTGGAGAGCCTCGCCGTGCGCGGCCCAGCCTTTCGCGTGAAAGCGCTCGGAGCGCGAATGGAGGCGCTCCGCCTCGACCCGGGGAACCGATTCGAAGTCGGTCTCGCCTCGCTGGAGGCGCTGGAGCACCGCTCCGACGAGGGACGGGAGACGAGGATCCGGGACTTGCGTGGGGAATCGCTCGCAGTGGATCGAGAGGGCGTGCTGGAGGCGGGAGAGCTGCACGCCGCGCGCATTGCCGCTTCGCAGGAGGAGAAGGGGAGCTGGACGGGATACGACCTCGCGACAAAGCGATTGCGCCTGCACTCCGGAAACACCGAAGCCGGCGAAGCGGCGCTCGATACCCTGGTCTACCGCACGGCGGAGGGGGAGCGCCTCGAGGCCGCCGGACTCCTCGCCGACTCGCTCGAGCTGCAAGCCGATGCCGGGGCGGCGGAACGCTTCGAAGCGGACTCGCTGCGCTTCGAGGCCACCCGCGGCGCGTCCTGGGAAGCGCGCGCCCTCTCGCTCTCGGGCTCGAAGTGGCGCGCGGGCGGCGACGCTTCGGTCGCGCGAAGCGTCGCGGCCAGGCTGCGCTACCGGAGCCCCGAGGGTGAACGTTGGCGTTTCGCCGAGCTCGACCTCGGCGCCGCGACTCGGGACCCCGAGGGCGCCTTCCGGGTCGCGCATGCGGGCTCGGGGAAGGCATCCGTGACCCTGCCCTCCGGAGAAGCGCTCGAGGCGGTCGGAGTGCGTTCCGGCATCTTCGAACGCAGCGCGGAAGGCGCGCTCAGCGCGGCGGACCTGGGGGCCGAGACGCTTGCCTTGAGCGCCCTGTCCGGCGTCGCGTGGCAGGCCCTGCCCGTGGAGATCGAGTCGCTCCTTCTCCCCGGTGAGGGCCGCGTCGACCTGCGCCGGCTGCGCTCCGACTCCCTGTCCCTTCACGACGGAGAAGGCGGGCGCTGGCGGGCGCAGGGAATCGCCGCCCGGAACTTCGACTGGCACCGCGTCGAGCAGTGGCTGCGGATAGACCCCCTGGAACTGGAGCGGCTGGCGTTCACGTCGGCGCGCGGCGTCGACTGGCACGCGGACGCCCTGTTCGCCGAAGGGGTCGACTGGCCCCGGGGACGGGCGCCTCGAGTGGAGAGCGCCGCTGCCGACCGCTTCGAAGGCGAGGCGGCGCCGGGCCTCTCCTTCCGGCTCGACGATCTCCAGGCCACCGGAGACGAGAGCGGCGATGCGGCGCCCTCCCGCTTGCGCGTGCTGAGCGCGGGCGCCGGCCACCTGGAGTCCACCGCGAACGCGTCGCGCCTCTCGTGGTCGGCGTTTCGCGCCACCGACCTGCACCTCGGAGGGGCCGAAGACCTGGGAGTGAACCGGGTGGTGATCGAGGAGGCATCGCTGGGCGCAACGTCCCCCTCCGATGCCGGCGTCACCGCGTCCCGGGTGGAAATCGCGGACCTCGTGCGAGAGCGCGGGCGCACGGCCGTCGGGGCCGTCACCCTGGAAGACTCCGTCGCCACCCTGGGAGTCGACGAATCGGGAGCATGGGCGCTGCCCGACTGGCCCCGCGCGACGCGCCCGGGAGCGGGACTCGCGGTGGAGATCGGGGTGCTCGCCAGCGGGGGCCACAATCGCGCGGTGCTCGTCGACCGCAGCGTCGATCCGCCCCTTCAGGTCGAGATGGAGCCCTATCGCCTCAGGGTCAGCGGCATCGACACCCTGAATCCGGGCGAGTCCGCCCGCCTCGAGATCGGGGGTACGATCGATGCCGGCGCCCGGCTCGAGGTGCTGGGCTCGATACGCGCGGCACGCCGCGGGCTCGATACGCGCGCCCGCCTGCGCCTCAGGGACTTCGACTTCACCCGGCTGAGCGAGTACGCACGCCGCCACCTCGACGTGCTCGTCCGCGCCGGGACCGGGGACCTCGATGCCGACCTCGAGCTCTCCGGCGGAGAGGTGAGCGCCGAAGGCGAAGTGGTGGTCCGGGAACTGTCCCTGGAAGCGGCGGACCCGGACGCCTCCGCCGCCGGGGCCACGCTGGTGGAGGCGGTCCGCGGACTCGACGAACCCGGGCGCGGGGTCGCGCTGCGGATCTCGCTGCACGGCCCGGTCTCCGATCCCGGCTTCGATCTGCCCGCCGCCACGGCGCGGGCGATCGCGACGAGCGCCGGACTCGACCCCGGGCCGCACGGCCCGGCCTCCCCATCCGAATCCGCCCGGGAGTGAATCCACGGAATGGACCTGACGCACATACTCGACCCCCTGAACCGGGCCCAGCGCGACGCGGTCGCCGCACCGCCCGGTCATCAGCTCGTGCTCGCCGGCGCGGGAAGCGGCAAGACCCGGGTGCTCGTGCACCGTGTCGCGTGGCTGCTCGCCACCGGCGAAGCGGCGCCCTGGAACGTCTACGTCGTCACCTTCACCAACCGGGCGGCGGGAGAGATGCGCGCGCGCATCGAGTCCATACTCGGCCGTCCCCTGGGGGGCATGTGGGTGGGCACCTTTCACGGGCTCGCGCACCGGCTGCTGCGCGCCCACGGCGAGGAGGCCGGACTGCCCTCCGGCTTTCAGATTCTCGACAGCGAGGACCAGGCGCGCTGTATCCGCCGGGTGCTGCGCGACCTCAGCCTCGACGAGAAGCGCTGGGCACCCCGCCGGATCCAGTCCTGGGTCAACGCCCGGAAGGACGAGGGACTGCGGGCGCGCCACCTCGAGGAGCGCGGCGGGGAGGAGCACGAGCGCCTGGTGAGCATCTACCGCGCCTACGAAGACCTGTGCCGGCGAAGCGGACTCGTCGACTTCGCCGAGCTGCTGCTCCGCACCCACGAGCTCTTCCGCTCGCGGGACGACCTGCTCGCCCACTACCGGACCCGCTTCACCCACCTGCTGGTCGACGAGTTCCAGGACACCAACACCATTCAGTACGCCTGGCTCCGCCTTCTCTCCGGCGGCGAGGGGCAGGTGTTCGCGGTGGGGGACGACGATCAGTCCATCTATAGCTGGCGTGGCGCGCAGGCGGGGCACCTCGACCAGTTCACCCGCGACTTTCCCTCCGTCACGGTGTACCGGCTGGAGCAGAACTACCGTTCCACGCGCACCATCCTCGGCGCCGCCAACGCGCTCATCGCCAACAACCACGATCGCCTGGGCAAGGAGTTGTGGACCGAAGGCGCCACGGGGGAGCCGGTCACGCTCTACGCGGCCTTCAACGAGGTCGACGAAGCGCGCTTCGTGGTCTCGCGCGCGCTGCACTGCGTTCAGGGGGGCATGCAGCGCCGGGACGTGGCGGTGCTCTATCGAGTGAGCGCGCAGTCCCGGGTGCTGGAGGAGGCGCTGCTCGACGCGGGCGTACCTTATCGGGTCTACGGAGGCCTGCGTTTCTACGAGCGCGCCGAGGTCAAGGACGCGCTGGCGTACCTGCGCCTGGTCTCCAACCGCGACGACGACGCGGCCTTCGAACGGATAGTGAACACCCCGCCCCGGGGGATCGGCGCGCGCACCGTCGATACGTTGCGCGGCGCGGCGCGGGAGCGCGAGCGCTCGCTGTGGGCGGCGGCGCGGGAGCTCGTCGCCGCCGGAGACCTCGGCCGCCGTGCCGCCGTCGCGCTCGAGGGCTTCGCCACGCTCATCGACGATCTGGAGTCGGAGACGCGCGGACTGACTCCCGGCGAGCAGGTGCGCGTGGCGGTCGAGCGCGGCGCTCTCCTCGCGCACTACGAGCGGGAGGGCGCGGACCGCGCGCAGACCCGGGCGGAGAACCTGGAAGAGCTTGCCGCCGCCGCGGACCAGCACCTTGCCCCCTTCCCCGCCGAAGGCGAGGAGGAGCTCGATCCCCTCGCCTCGTTTCTCGCCCATGCGGCGCTCGAATCCGGCGAGGAGCAGGCCGGCGAGGACGACGACTGCGTGCACCTGATGACCCTCCACTCGGCGAAGGGGCTCGAGTTCCCGGTGGTCTTTTTGACCGGTCTCGAAGAGGGGCTCTTCCCTCATCAGCGCAGCATCGAAGAACCCGGCCGCCTGGAAGAGGAGCGCCGGCTGTGCTACGTCGGGATGACCCGCGCCCGACAGCAGCTCGTGCTGAGCTACGCGGAGACGCGCCGCCTGCACGGCTCGGAACGCTTCTCTCCCGTATCACGCTTCGTGGGAGAGATACCGGTCGAGTTCGTGGAGGAAGTGCGCCTGCGCGCGAAGGTGTCCCGCCCGCTCTTCCGCCGGGAACCGGCGCCGCGCCACGGCGGCGAGTCCCGGCCGGGAGGCCTGCGTCTCGGCCAGCGCGTCGGTCACCCGAAGTTCGGCGAAGGCGTGGTGCTCGCCCTCGAGGGCGACGGGAGCCACGCCCGGGTGCAGGTGAACTTCGCCGACGCCGGCTCCAAGTGGCTCGTGGTCGCCTACGCGAAGCTGCAGCCGGTCTAGCCCGCTTCCAGTCCGGCCTGCTCCAGCATGAAGATGATCGTCTCGCGGATCTCCTCGTCCGTGAGGGACGGGTCTCCGCCGCGGGGCGGCATGCCGCCGAAGCCCTGAATCGCGACGTCGACCATGGCGTCGAGGCCCTTGGCGAGCCGCTCCTCCCAGGCCGCGGTGTCGTCCGGCTTCGGCGCGTTCGCGAGCCCGGCGGCGTGGCACGCATGGCACAGTCCGCCGTACACGCTCTCGCCCGGCCTGGCGTCCCCCGCCGCGACGCTCTCCGCCGACGCGGTCTCCGAAACCGCCGCGACCTGCACCGCCTCGGCCGCGCTCTGCTCGGTCGGGTCGCCGACGCGCACTTGTCCTACCGGCTCGATCCGGGTCGCAACCGAGTGGGGGCTCGACTGCATGCGTTCCATGGTGGTGGCCCCGATCGAGCGCGCGATGATGAACATCGCGACCGCGAAGGCGAACAGAAGCAGAAGGATGATCCCGAACTCCTTCCAGAAAATGTCGTCCGCCTTGCTCAACTTCCTTCCCCGATGCGCCGCTGCCGGCGGCGGATGATCGCAGACCGTCCGGGACTGCACAAGCGCCTGTGCCGGCGCCCGGACGATGGAATATTCTCCCCCGCGCCCCGGTCGGTACGGTCGCGGGGAAGCGCGATCAGGCCGCTTCGGAGAGCGCGTCCACCACGCGGCGATGGAAGCGGTGCACTCCGTGCTCGGCGGTGCCCGAACGCTCGGGATCGGTCATGAATCGTCCCTGGTCGTAGGAGCGGGACTTGAGCCCCCTCTGCACGGACTCGCAGAGACCCTGGTCCTCGGGACCGAGCACCGCGTTCAGGTACTCGCTGCGCGCCTCGTCGCGACCGCTCCCCACGCTGTACCGGTGACCGGAAAAGAGGGTGGTCTCGTGACCGCTCGGCATCATCGCGAGCACGTACAGGTTGGCGGAACCGGGCACGAGCCAGATCGAGGTCGTCGGCCAGAGATACCAGTAGGCGGCGATCTGCACGTCGTCGTCGGGGGAAAAGGCGTAGGCCGAGTTCTCGGTGCGCGATGCGTGCGCGAGCTGCCGGCTCCACTGCTCGCGCACGACGTGCTCGTAGCCCTTCATGACCATCAGGTCGCAGAGCGCGGGGTGGGCCTTGGTGCAGTGGTAGCACTCCAGGTAGTTGTCGACCACCACCTTCCAGTTCGCGCGCCACTCGGCCCCCTGCGCGGACTCGAAGGCGAAGCTCTCCGCCGGCTCGAGCTCGTCGAGCCGGGGCACGAGCGCGGCGAGGTCCGAAGCCATGCCGGGCGCGCAGTCGGCGAGCGATGCCGCGTCCGAATCGAGGTTGACGAAAACGAAGCCGTGCATCGACTCGACCCTGACCCGCGGCAGGCAGAACGCCTCCCGGTCGAAGCCCTCCATCCGGTCGGAGAATCGCGCGTGGCGCAGTCGTCCGTCGCTGCCGTAGGACCAGGCGTGGTAGGGACAGACGATGGTCTTCGCATTGCCCGCCCCTTCGAGGAGACGGTGGGCGCGGTGCCGGCACACGTTGAAGAAGCCCCGCAGCGCATCGTCCTCGCCCCTCATCACGAAGACGCTCTCGTCGGCGATCTCCAGAGTCAGGTAGTCCCCGGGCGCCTTCAGGCTTGACGCGTGTCCCACGTAGTGCCAAGTCCGGGCGAAGATCGCTTCCTTCTCGCGCTCGTAGATGAGCGGGTCGGTGTAATAGCGCGACGGCATGGTCCAGGACCGCGCCGGGTCTTCCGAGAGCGGCAGCGCGTGCGCGGCGGAATGGGAACGAAAGCTGGTCACGAGGCTTTGTCCGGATGAAGGTCGAGGGGATGTCCCGGAGAGAATAACCCGCCCGCGACGCCGATAGCAGCAGGGACGGGAGCCCGGCCGGCGCCTGCGCCCCGACATTGGGGCGCGACGCTCAATCGCAGCTCGGGGCCGGAACCGGATAGACGAGAGCAGAGGCACCGCGGGCCTGCTACCGGTCGACTGGCTGCAATCCGATATGAAGCCAGGCTACGGACCCGGCAACGGAGAAGGTCGACGACCGAGCAGGCATCCGCTATGGGCACTACAGATTGAGGATAGTCATGCTGCGGGTTCAAGCCACCCCTTTTCCGACAACACACGCCGAGCAAGCGCTATCTGCTTCGGAGCGAAGCGCCGCTTGCGCGGACCCCACTGGTAAGCCCGGGCGACAGCGTCTTCGTCTGACGCAGCGCCTTCGCGCGTTGCGAGCCAATGCACAGTGGAGAGGAGTTCCAGACCGAACGGCGACTCGAATCCTTCGACAAGGTCCGCCACACGTTCCAGGCGTTGCCGCGTCCCGGGCTGCTTTTCGAGCGTAGCGCGAGCTTCCTCCACGGCACCGGGCATGATTTCCAGGGTCTTGTCCGGAGCTTCGCCTCCGTCTCCGTAGCCCGTGACGAAATAGCCCTCGACATCGTTCAGCACGTGCCGGAGGTTCTCGGCGTAGGGACCGTAAGGGGCCTTCTCCATTCTCAGTCGAAGAGGTTCGCCCGCCTCCTGCATGAAGTACATCAGCTTGTGGACTTCGAGAAGGGACACGAACGGATCGAGCAGGCCCGCGAGATAGCGGTCCATCAAGCCTACCAAAGCCGCTCTGCCGGGTGTCATACGTGGCTTTCGCTTGGCCCTTCTACCTCGAGCATCCTCCGGTGTCCCACGAGGCTCGAAGACGACCACGCGCAAATCGGGAAGCGCACCGAGCGCCTGTTCAATGCGGCTTCGGACCTCCGGCCATGGGAGTCCGCCAAGACCAGCCCCGAGCGGCGGCACAGCTATGGAGCGCAGATCCAGACGCCGGATATCGGCGACGAGCGCCTCGAGTCCCGTGTCGATGTCTTCTAACCGTGATTTGCCCCGCCAATGACGCTTGGTGGGGAAGTTGATGATGTAGCTCGGCGAGACGGTCTGGCGGGTCTCGTAGACGAACATTCGGCCAGGTTGCACCTCACCGTTGCGGCAGGCGGCGGCGTAAGCGCGAAAGTTTCCTGGCCACGCCTTCTTGAACTGCAGCGCGATGCCAGCGCCCATGTGCCCGACGCAGTTGACCGTGTTGACGAGAGCGTCGGTCTCCTCCGCCAGCAGGTCTCCGGTCTTGTACTCAATCATCATCCTTCCCCGATGGTCAGTAGTACCACTGGGCTCGGATCTCGATTGCCGGGCGTGGGCTCAGGCCTCGAAGCGCGGCCTCTGCGCGGTCCGCCATGTGCTGCGAGCGTACACCAATGCGGTCGAAGAGCCCAAATGGGAGAGTCTCATAAACGAGGAATTCCGCCTGTTTGGCTTCCTTGACCTCGGGGTCTCGGAAGATGTGATTCCGTATTGCGTCCCAGTCGAGTTCGTCTAGCTCATTGACCTGGTTCCGGAACTCTGCATAGCGAGCTCCGGCATTCGAGAGTGAGAAAGCCCAGGGTCGGCCATTGTCATCAGCCCACTGAATCACGCGGTGGAGATCCGCCTCCAAGTGAACGATCGGTGCCTGGCCTCCCCGATACGCGAGTTCCGGATGATTCGCCATGTGGATGACGTACAGCATCACCGAACGCGGGCAGAAGTAAAGCGGAACATAGTCTCCGACCTTCGTTCCGGGGTGACGGTCGACCCAGAGCTCCTCCACACGGCGGCGCTTGATGCTCGACATCCCAATGGTCCGTGCCGGACCGCCACGGCGAATCATCTCGCGGTCAGAGACAAGATGGGACTCCGCCACAATCGCAGGGAGATTGTCGACGTGGGTAATGTGGTAGATCTTGGGGCGGTGGGGCGGCGGACCCATGACCAATGTCCTCTCGTAAGCTGCGAGCATACCGACGCGCCGAGGTACGAACCAACGGGAGTGAAGAGTCGACGCGCGCCACACCACCGTTGGGCCTCGAACGCACGCTGCCAACAGATCGCCGTGACATCGGACCGACGCAGCCCCAGATGCGGCGTTCAAGCGCCGACGTTCTCGGAGGCCTTGTTGAACGCGGGATCTGCATCTGCCGGGCGGAACACTGTTACCGCTCTCCAGACCAGACGTCACCGCAGACGCCTCGATGCGGGACGGCCCGGGAGGCGAGGGACAACAAGCGCGAAACGCAGCAGGGCCTTTGCTGGCAGAACGACGGTGACGCGAGCGGCTATGCGGCGGATGGGGTGACAGTGCTCGCGGCAGGAGTGAAGTGGCGCGCCCGACAGGATTCGAACCTGTGACCTTTGGCTTCGGAGGCCAACACTCTATCCAGCTGAGCTACGGGCGCCGCGCGTCACGATGATACGCCAGTCATGGCGAAATGGGGCGGGAACCCCGCCGTTCCGGCTTAGAATGCGCGCTTCGCATGCGCCGGGACCGGGAAAGCGGATGGCGACAGAGCTCGCGGCAGGTGACGAGACCGGGGGGAAGGCTCCCCGCGCGCACCACCGCGTCTCCGGCGGGAAGACGGTGTACGGTGCGCGGCTCGGCATACTCTCGCTCGAGACCCGGTTTCCGCGGGTGCCGGGCGACATGGGCCATGCCGGCACCTGGCCTTTCCCGGTGCTCTACGCGGTCGTGCCGGGAGCGTCGCCCCGGCGGGTGGTGCGAGAGCGCGCCGAGGGGCTGCTCGGACCCTTCGTGGACGCGGCGCGCTCCCTCATTCGGGCGGGCGCGGACGGCATCACCACCAGTTGCGGGTATCTCTCCCTGTTCCAGGCCGAGCTGGCGGCGGCCTGCGACGTGCCGGTGGCGGCGTCCAGCCTGATGCAGGTGCCCATGGTGGAACGCGTGCTGCCGCCGGGAAGGCGGGCCGGGGTGCTCACGGTGTCGGCCGCGGACCTGAGCCCCGCCCATCTCATCGCGGCGGGCGTCGCGGCGGACACGCCGGTGGCCGGCACGGAATCGGGCCGGGAGCTGTCCCGCGTCCTGCTCGGCGACCTGCCGCACCTCGACGTGGAGAGGGCCGAGCAGGACGTGCTCCACGCCGCGGACGCTCTGTGCGTGCAACATCCCGAAGTGGGCGCCATCGTGCTGGAGTGCACGAACATGATGCCCTACGCCGCCGCGACAAGGCGCCGGACGAACCTGCCCGTCTACGACATGTACAGCTTCGCGACCTGGTTCCACTACGGCCTGGAGCCGCGGCGCTTTCCCCGCGATTTCGAATGAGCAGGGTCGGATTCGCGCAGATGGACTGGGTCGACGTGCTGACGCGCTTCTCGACGCCGGCGGACGACTTCGCGGAGGTCGTGGCGGAGGTCGGCGTCAATCCCCTGATCGCGACGGGCGGCACGCTGGTGGCGGTGGACGCGCTGGCGGCGCCCGGCAAAGCGGAGTAGCAGACAGATGAAACGGTTTATCGTCGGCCTGATCGTGGGCCTGGTGGTGGGAGGCACGGGCGGCTTCCTGCTCGGCGTCTACACCCTTCCCATCCTGGTGGAGTGGCGGCACGGGGTTCAGGAACGGGAGGCTCCCCCGGAGGTCGTGGAGGGCGACCCGAGCGGCGCCTTCGATCGGAACAGCCCCGGGTCCGATGCGACGCACTGGGGAGAGGGAGAAGTCCGCGTGTCGCAGGGGGAGCTCGTGTTCGAGGAGAACGTGCGACTCTCCCCGGGGCCGGACTACCGCGTCTACCTCACCAAGCGCTTCGCGCAGACCCGGGAGGAGTTCCTCGAGATCAAGCCGGAAGCGGTGGAGATCGCCAGCCTGGAGGTGTTCTCGGGGCCTCTGGCCTTCCCCATTCCGCCGGAGATCGACACCGACGTCTACGACAATGTCGTGGTGTGGTGCGAGGCCTTCGCGATGTACATCGCGAGCGCGCGCCTGGAATGAGGACGCGAGGCGACTGATGCGGGGACGTCGCCTCTGCTCGCGGCTGCTGCCCCACGCCGTGCTGATCGTGTTCAGCGCGCTCATCGTCCTGCCCCTGGTGTGGCTGTTGCGGGTCGCGCTCACCGACAAGGCGACCGCCTACAAGATTCCACCCGAATGGGGAGAGATGCACCTCGCCAACTTCGTGGAGATCTTCACCGGCTACCCTTTCTTCAACTACTTCCTCAACAGCTTCGCCGTCGCGGCCGGGGCCACCCTGGTGGCGCTGCCGCTCGCCGCCGGAATGGCCTACGCATTCGCCCGCTACAACACCGGCGGCCTGTCACTGCGCCTCTTCGTGCTTTCGAGCCAGATGCTGCCCCCGGTCATCCTCGTGCTCCCGCTGTTCACGCTCTTCCTCAAGGCCTCGCTGCTCAACACGCTGCCCGGACTCGTGACGGCCCACATGACGATCAGCCTGCCCTTCCTCGCCTGGCTCCTGATCGCCTTCTTCGAGGGTGACGTGGCGCTTCTGGAGCAGGCGGCGCGAGTCGACGGCGCCTCGCGATTCCAGGCCTTCCTGCGCGTCACCCTGCCGGTCGCCTCCCCGGGGATCCTCGCGGCCGGTCTCCTCGCATTCATCCTGAGCTGGAACGAGTTCCTCTTCGCGCTGATCCTCAGCGGTCCGCAGACGAACACGCTGCCGGTGGGACTCTCCTCGTTCCAGACCCATCGCGGCGTCGACATCGCGTTGCTCTCCGCCGCCACCATCTGCGCAATCCTGCCGGTGTTCCTCCTGCTGCCCTTCATGCGCAGGTACCTGGTGAAGGGACTCTCGCTCGGGGCGCTCAAGTGAGCGCGCCCGGACCGGCCTTGAGAGTCGCCCCGGGAGCATTCATCATCCCGGCGCGGCTCTGTTTCTCAACAACCTGGAAGGAGACGAGATCATGCGACGCATTCTGATGACCATCGCGGTGCTGGCCCTGTGCGCGGGCGCGGCCCGGGCGGAAACGATCCGAATTCTCATGGAGACGGTGCCCGACACCCGTTACATCCAGGAGTTGCTGCCGCAGTTCGAAGAGCAGAGCGGGATCGATGTCGAGATCGAGGCAATCAGCTACATCGACATGCACTCCAAGCTGGTGCCGCAGCTCATCTCGCCGCAGGGCAGCTACGACCTCATCGTGGTGGACTTCTACTGGGTCGGCGAGTTCACCAAGGCGGGCTGGCTGATGCCGCTCGACGACCTCGTCGCGCGTGACGGCGTCGACGTCGGCGTGTACGTCCCCAAGCTGATGGACCTCGTCGGCAGGGTCAACGGAGTTCTCTACATGCTGCCCTTCTACAACTACTCCATGGCCGTCATCTACCGGCAGGATCTCCTCGACGATCCGGCCGAGCAGGCGGCATTCAAGGAAATGCACGGCATGGATCTGAAGGTGCCGGAGACCTGGGACGAGTACTGGAAGCAGGTGGAGTTCTTCACCCGAGACAACGACGGCGACGGCGAGCGCGACTTCTTCGGGACCGTCATCCAGGGTCAGCGCGGCGACTGCATCTCCATGCAGTGGGCCAACTACCTGTACTCCCAGGGAGGCCGCTACCACGACGAGAACTGGAACCCCCTGCTCGACAGCGACGAGGCGATTCGCGCGATGCAGTACTACCGGGAGGCGGTCGAGAACTACAGCCCGGCCGGTTCGGAGTCCTACTGCTTCGACGAAGCCTTCAACGTCATGGCCCAGGGCAAGGCCTACAGCTTCGTCACCTTCAACATCCTGTACGCCGGCTTCGAGGATCCCGAGTCCTCCACGGTGGCCGGGAAGGTGGGCATCGCGCCCAATCCGGGCGGCGGCCTGAACGGCGGCTGGGGATGGGCCATTCCCAACTCGAGCCCGAACAAGGAGGCGGCGTGGAGCTTCATCAAGTGGGCGGAGTCACCGGAGGTCGCCAAGGAGCGCGCGATGCTCGGCGGCGCCCCCACCCAGGCCCCCATCTTCACGGATCCGGACGTCGTGGCGGCGCGGCCCTACTACCCGATCCTGGGAGAGATCCTGGCCGGCACCCAGGATTTTCCGGTCTTCACCTACACCACGGAGTTCGTGGAAGAGGTCGGCCGGGAGCTCAACCTGGCGGCTACCGGCCAGAAGCCCGTTCCCGAAGCCATGGCGGCAGCGCAGGAGGAGCTGCGCAAGCTCCTCGTGAAAGACGGCAAGATCTCCGAGTAGCGGCATCCGGCGCTCGGCCTCGCTCCGATGACGGGGGCTGACGCGCACACACTGGCCCGGCGAGACCGGCGCTTTGGGTATCTGCTCACGGCGCCGGGCCTCGCCGCGCTCATGCTCGTCATCACCTTTCCTCTCCTCTTCGCCCTCTTCACCAGCTTCTACGACTACACCCTGCTGAACCCCCGCCACGACGATTTCATCGGCGGGGAGAACTACCTGGAGGCCTGGGAAGAGGAGTACCTCGCAGGCTCGTTCTGGGTAACTCTGAAATTCGTCCTCGCCTCGGTGGTCATCGAGTTCGTGATCGGCTTCTCGGTGGCGCTTGCGCTTCACGCCGTCAACCGCTTCAAGACGGTCTACTACCTGATCCTTCTCGCCCCCCTGCTCATCAATCCGGTGGTGGTGGGACTGCTGTGGCGCATGCTGCTCCACGCCGAGCTCGGCATCGCAAACTACGTCATCGGTCTCTTCGGCATATCGCGGGTCAACTGGCTGGGCGACATCGGGGTCGCGTTCTGGACGGTGGTGCTGGTCGACATCTGGCACCAGGTCTCCTTCATGGCGATTCTCCTGCTCGCGGGTCTCGCCGCCCTGCCGCGCGAGCCCTACGAGGCCGCGAGGATGGACGGCGCTTCGGCGTTCCGCTGCTTCCTGCACATCACGCTGCCGCTGATGCGTCCCGTCATCATGGTCGCCCTGCTGCTGCGCCTCATCTTCGCGATCAAGACCTTCGACATCATCTTCATCATGACCAAGGGCGGTCCCGGCACGTCGACCGACCTCGTGAGCTACTTCATCTACCGCGCCGCCTTCTTCGGGCTCGACATCGGGCGCGCATCGGCGATGTCGGTGGGCCTGCTGGTGATCGTCCTCGCCCTGACCACCTACCTCTTCCGCTACATGCGATCGCTCAGGTAGCTTGACGCCATGGCCCGAATCACCCTCCAGGGCATCACCAAGACCTACGGCCAGGAGGTCGTCGCGGTCGATGCCGTGGACCTCGAGATCCGGGACGGCGAGTTCATGGTGCTGCTCGGTCCCTCGGGCTGCGGCAAGTCGACCACCCTGCGGATGATCGCGGGCCTCGAGGAAATCAGCGCCGGAGAGATCCGGATCGACGGCCGCGTCGTGAACGAGGTGGATCCCGCGGACCGGGACCTCGCGGTCGTCTTCCAGAACTACGCGCTCTACCCGCACATGACGGTCTCGGGGAACCTGTCCTTCGGGCTCCGCCTGCGCGGAGTCGACGCCTCCGAGATCGAGCGCCGCATCAACGTGACCGCAACCATGCTCGGGATAGAGGGCCTGCTCGGTCGCCGGCCCCGGGAGCTGAGCGGCGGCCAGCAGCAACGCGTTGCGCTCGGGCGGGCCCTGGTGCGAGAGCCTGTCGCGTTCCTGTTCGACGAGCCGCTCTCCAACCTCGACGCGAAGCTTCGTTCCGCCATGCGCACCGAGCTCATCAAAATCCACCGGGACCTCGGCCGGACCATCCTGCACGTCACCCACGACCAGGTCGAGGCGATGACCATGGGGGAGCGGATCTGCATCATGCGCGACGGGCGGGTCGTCCAGACCGGCCCGCCGCTCGAGGTCTACCGCCGGCCGGTGGACACCTTCGTCGCGGGCTTCCTCGCGAGCCCGCCCATGAACCTGCTGAACGCCAGGATCGCGGGTGAGAGCGGCGCCCTCGTGGTCGACCTCTCGCCGGTGCGGCTCCCCGTGCTCTCCGATCGCGAGGAGGCCCTGGCCCCCGGCCGCGATTCGGCGATCACCTTCGGGATTCGGCCGGAAGACCTTCACGCGGAGCCCGTGCCCCGCAACGCCGCTCCCCTCGACGTGGAAGTCGTCGCGGTCGAGGCGCTCGGCCCGGAGGTGGTGCTGATCGCAGCGCTCCCCGGCGGAGAGGAAATCTCGGCCCGCCTCGGTCGTGACTTCAGCGCCCCGCCAGGGTCCGGGGTTCGGCTCTACGCGGACCTCGAGCGGGTGCATTTCTTCGATGCCGGGAGTGGACGGGCCTTGGGCGAGAAGTGACCGGGCCGCGACGCCCCGCCCGGACGAACCTCGTTCCCGCAAGGCATCTCGGGGCGATTGACCTGTCAGGCGCCCTCAGTGGCGGCGGGCTCCGGTCCGGTATCACCGAGCGCGGCGAGCTCGCCGACGGTGAGGGGCTTGACGGGCGGGCGGATGCGGTAGTGTCCGACCTCTCCGACGCCCGTTCGCCGGCGCTTCGCGAAGATCTCGCTCACAATCGTCCCGCACATTCGGCCCTGGCACGGTCCCATGCCGCAGCGGGTGAAGGCCTTGGCCTGGTTGGGACCGAGGCAGCCGTGGGCGAGGACGCGGTCGATTTCCGACACGTCCACCTCCTCGCAGCGGCACACCACGAGCCCGGGTCGCGATGGGCGCAGCACCGTCTCGTCCGGCTCGAAGGCGATGTCCAGGAACTCCCGGAAGCGCCAGTGCCGGGCGAGCGATGCGTGGTGCGGCCGGGCAAGCGCATCGCGCCGGCGCGAATCAATCTTCCCCAGGCGGTGAGCCGCCTCCAGGGCGGCGACGCGGCCTGCGACCATCGCGGCCTCCGCGCCGAGAATTCCGGCGCCGTCTCCTGCAACCAGCAGCCCCGGCTCGCTCGTGTTTCCCCATTGGTCCCGCGCGGGGCGGAATGCGTGTTGCCGCTCGTCCCAGGCGTGCTCGATCTGCGCCGCGAGGGTGAGGTGGACGCTCGGAACGACGCCCTCGTGCAGGAGCACCAGCGGCGCCGGCATGGACCGGCTCCGCTCACGGTGCGTGAAGCACACCGACTCGACCCGGTCCACCCCGTCGAGAGCTAGGTTGGCGACATCGAGGGTCTCCACTCCAGCGCGTGCCATCTCGCGGCGCCAGGCGAGCCCCTTGCGAAGCGCTCCCGGCATCGCGAGCGCGGCCGGCAACGCGCGGGGGCGACGTCGGATCCGGGCCGCCGGCGCCGCCGTGAACAGCACCGCCCGGAGCGGCGCCCCGGCGCGAAGAAGCTGGCTGGCAACCACGTAGACGAGCGGGCCGGAGCCGGCGATGACCGCGGGCGCGTCCGGGACGAGTCCCGAGCTCTTGAGCAGGGTCTGCGCGGCGCCCACCGACATCACCCCGGGGAGGGTCGCTCCGGGAATCGGCACCGCGCGTTCCTGGGCGCCGGTCGCGGCGATGACACAGCGAGCGCGCATGAACTTCGCGCTTCCGCTTCGGAGGATTCCCAGTTCGAAGGGGGCACTTGCGTCCTGCCGGCGCGCGACGGCGCCTATCTCCCACACTGCGGTGCTCGGCATGTGTCGCGCCCCGCAGCGGCGAAACGCGCGGACCAGAGCCGCTCCCGCCCGGTAGTCTTCGCCGAGCGCGTGGGCGGCGCCCGGTCGTCCCGAGGCGACCGCTTCCACGTTGCGGTAGATCTGTCCGCCCGGAGCCGCCTGCTCGTCGAGCACGAGCACCTCGACGCCCTGCTCGCGGGCGGCGACCGCAGCGGACATGCCGGCAGGCCCCGCGCCCACGATCGCCAGCTCGACGACCTCGCTCAATCCGGCACCACGCGCGCGCCGCGCTGGCGGCGGACCCGCATGCCGGCCCGCACCTCGACCATGCACGCTTGCCGGTTCGGCTCGCCGTCGATCTCGACCAGACACTCGTGGCAGTTCCCGATGAGGCACCACGGGCCGCGCGGCGCACCCGAAACCGGGGTGGTGCGGAAGGTGAGAACGCGATTCGCAAGCAGTGCGGCCGCGACGGAATCGCCCGCTCGCGCCTCGAAGGGCTCCCCTTCGAAATCGAAGGGGATGCGCCCGGCGGGATCAGGCAGCCTGCGGAACATCGAAACGATCCGCCGCGAAGCAGGCCATCTCCTCGGGAATCCGATCGTCGACAACCCAGCGGCTCGCCTCGAAGGCGTGGTTCGCCGCGAGCGTCACGCCGCTGTGGCAGGTGAAGACGAAGGCGCCGGGGTGAGTCCGGGAACGGTCGTAGATGGGAAATCCATCGGGAGTCATTACCCGCAGCGCCCCCCAGGTGCGCACGATTCGCAGGCTCCCGAGACAGGGAAAGGTGCGCAGCGCACGAAGGGCGATGTCCCGGCTGGTGCGTGCGTGCGCCGAGGCGTCGAAGCCGCGCTCCGCCTGCGACCCGCCGAGCAGCAGCGACCCCTCGTCGGTCTGACGCACTCCGAGGGTGGGGAACCCGAGCCAGGAGCCGGTGCGCTCGGTGACGAGTATCTGCCCGTGCTCGGGGTAGACCGGCACATCGAGCCCGACCTGCGCCGCGAGCGCCTTCGAGCCGTGACCGGCGGCGATGACCAGCTTGCCACCGGCGATCCTTCCGCGCCGGGAGTGAACCTCCAGCCCGCCCCCGGGGAGGGGGCGGATGTCCTCGACACGCGCGCCGGTCACGTAGTCGGCGCCGCGAGCGACCAGCGACGCGTGCAGGCCGCACATCAGCTTGAGCGGGTTGGCGTGGCCGTCGTAGGGGGTGTAGGCGCCGCCGGCGACCTCCGGCCCGCACGCCGGCAGCAGCTCGCGGACCCGAGCGGAATCCAGGATCTCGTAGTCGTAAGCGGCGGTGCCGGCCGCGTGGCGCAGGCCTGCAAGCTTCGCGTCGAGGTCGCCAAGCTCGTCCTCGGAGAGCGCCACGCTCACTCCGCCCGGACGCAGGTAGGAGGGCGAGAGCCCGCAATCCTCGGAAAGCGCGTCGGCGAGCGCGAACCAGCGCTCCGAAGAGGCCCGGGACCAGAGCGCGTACTCGGGCCGCCCCACCCCCTTGCCCTGTACCCACACGAGGCCGAAGTTGCCGCGGCTCGCACGGTAGGTGGCGTCGTCTTCATCGAGGAGGGCGACCCGCTGGCCGGCGCGTGCGAGACCGTAGGCCACGGCGGCCCCGACCAGCCCGGCGCCGATCACCACTACGTCGTACTCCCTTCGACACATGGCGGCTCCGGGAGGGAGCGCTGCTGCGTCCTTCATGCCGGCGGCAAGGCCCCGAGACGCGGATAGAGGGATTGAAGCCGGCGGTAGAGATCTCGGTACACGCCGTAGGCGTCGCGGTATGCGGGCAGGCGGCGGGGCTCCGGTTCGAAGCTCCGCTCGGGCCGGACGTAGCGGCCGATGGCGCTCCAGTCGTCGATCTCGCCCGTGCCCATGCCGGCAACGAAGGCGGCGCCGAGGCAGGAGCCCGGATGATGCAGGAGACGCTGGATCGGACGCTCGAGGACATCCGCCGTGATCTGAAGCCAGAGGTCGCTGGCCGCGCCGCCGTCGCACGCGATGACCCGGCGGGGGCAGAGACCCATCTCCGAGAAGACGTCCACATGGTGACGGAAGCCGTAGGCGACCGCTTCCAGCGCCGCCCGCCACAGGTGGGGCAGGCCGTGGTGCAGTCCCATGCCGACCACGGTGCCCCGGGCGAAGGGGTCGTGGAGCGGCGTCTTCTCGCCCAGGAAGTAGGGCAGGAGAACGACTCCGCCCGCGCCCGGAGGAACCTCCCCGGCCTGGCGGTCGAGCAGCACGTGCGCCTTCTGTCCCGCCTCGCGAGCCTCCGCCGATTCGGCGCGGGCGAGGTGGCGGACGATCCAGTTGAGCATGCTGCCGCTCGCCGCCATGCACCCGTTGCTGAAGTAGAGCCCGGGAACGATGTGAAAGTCGATGAACATGCGCGGGTCGGTCACCGCCTCGCGGCAGGAGAGCATGATGTCCCCCGCGCCGCCGAACTTGACGACGAGGTCGCCGTCCTCGGCGGCGCCGGCCACGAAGGCCGAGGCGATGTGATCGGCGCAGCCGGCGACGACCGGGGTGCCGGCCGCAAGGCCCGTCTCGGCCGCCGCCTCTGGAGTCACCTCCCCCGCCAGCTCCTGCGAGGCGCGAAGCGGCGGCAGGCGCTCGGGCCCGATGCCTGCGAGCCGGATCAGGTCGTCGTGAAGGCAGACCCGGTCCAGATCCATGAATCCCGCTTCGAGCGCCCAGTTCCGCTCCACCGAGAGCGAGCCCGTGAGGTGCGCGGTGATGTAGTCGTAGGAGCCGAGAACCGTCTCCGCCCGGGACAGGCACTCGGGTTCATGGCGCGCGAGCCAGCGCAGCTTCGGCGCCACGCTCTGCTGGTTGATGCTGCCGCCGGTCCGGGTGAAGAACTCGTCCGGGTCGAGGGCCTGCCTTGCCTCTTCGATCTCCCGGACCGCGCGGGCGTCGTTCTGCTGGATGGAGGCGCGAAGAGGCCGCCGTTCCTCGTTCAGGAGAATCGTCGTGGGGACCATGCCGGTCACGCCCACCGCGACGACTTCCGAAGCGTGCGCGCCGGCTCGCGCAAGCAGCTCCGGAATGACGGCGCGGACGTTCGTCCACCACTGGGAGGGATCCTCTTCCGCCCAGTTCGGGTGACGGGAGACGAGCTCGCTGGGACGCGAAGCCGTCGCCCGCGTCCCGCCCTCGGGGTCGATCAGGATCCCGATGGTCGAGGTGGTGCCGATATCGAGGCCGAGAAGCAACCTCATCCCCGGCGTGCCGCCTCGACTCTTTCCATGAAGCGCGCCACCCGGGCTCTGTCGACCGGGTTCCAGGTGTCGCCGTCGACCTTGAAATGAGTGCCGACGATGCAGCCGTCCGCGACCGCGAGGATTCCCGCGATGTTGTCCGCGGTGCAGCCGGTGTTCGCGAGAACCGGCGTATCGCCCACCGCTCGCTTGACCCGCTCGAGATCGGACTGGTCGACCGCCTGCCCGGTCATCGGGCCGGACACGAGCACCGCGTCGGCGAGGGAAGAGAACACCGCGCTCTCGGCCCGGGACTCGATGGCGCGATGCCCGAGCGGCGCGGCGAACTCGGCGTTCACGTTGAAGAGGAGCTTGAGATCGTCCCGTCCGAGGTCGTGGCGCATCCGCACCGCTCTTGCGGCGTTGGGACGCCACAGGCCCATGTCGGAGTCGTAGACCCCGGTGAATATCTCGCGCGCGAAGGCCGCCCCGGTCGCTACCGCGAGCGCCACGGTGGCCACCGGGTCCCAGAGATAGTTGACGCCGAAGGGAACCCTGAGCGAGCCCTTCACCGCGCCCACCACCGCCGCCATCGCGGCGAGACTCTCCGGCGAGGCGTCGAGCAGATAGGGGCGGTCGCCCTCGTTGCCGAACATGACGGCGTCCGCGCCGCCCGCCTGCAGAGCCTCGAGGTCGCGTCCGACGTAGTCGACGATGGCGTTCATGCCGCCGTCCGCATCGTAGAGAGGCGCGCCCGGAAGGGGCGGCAGATGCGCCATCGCGATGACCGGCCTGGCGCAGCCGATCACGTCTTCGAGCCAGCTCATGTCTCTCGTCCTCCTGCCCGCATCAATCCATCAGCACGCCGCCGCTCGCGTTGATCGACTCGCCGGTCAGGAAGCGCGCCAGGTCGCTCGCGAGAAACACGGCGATCTCGGCGATGTCTTCCGGCTCCTCGATACGCCCCAGCGGAGTGGCGGACACGTACTCGTCGCGCACCGCATCGGGCGTCATCCCGCGCAGCCTGCCCTCCCAGACGATCTCCCGCTCCTGCATCGAAGTACGCACAAAGCCGGGACAGATGGCGTTCACGCGAATGCCGTGTTCTCCGACCTCCTTCGCCAGCGACTGAGTGAATCCGACTACCGCAAACTTGCTCGCCGCGTAGTGGGCGAGCAGCGGGGCTCCGATCTTTCCCGCGAGCGACGCGGTGTTGACGATGACTCCCTCGGTGCCGGACGCGAGGAAGCGGCGCACCGCCTCGCGATTGGTGAGGAACACTCCCTTGGCGTTGACCGCCATGTTGGAGTCCCACTCCTCCTCGCTCAGTGCGACCACCCGGTTCATCGTCGAGATTCCTGCGTTCGCGGCGACCAGGTCCAGCCCCTGCATCCACTCGAGCGCCGCGTCGAAGACTCCTTCGGTTTCGGCGCCGTCGGTGACGTCGAGCCGGAACGCCCGGGCGCGTTCCCCGTGCTCCCCCGCCGCCGCCTCCGCAGCCCCCGGGTCGAGGTCCGTGACCGCCACCTGCGCCCCCTCGCGCACGAAGGCCCGCACGATGGCGAGGCCGATGCCCCGGCCCCCGCCGGTTACCAGGGCCTTCCTTCCTCTCAGCAGATCGTGTCCCGACATGCCCGCTCCCGTGTCTCCTTCCCCGGACGCCGTGATTGTCGCCGCAACCCTGGCAAGGCCTGAACGAAGCGAGCCCGGGGCGCTGCGGATCAGGCCCAGCAGTGCTCGAAGAGGCGGCGCAGCCAGACCTCGCAGAGCGCGATCTGCTCGAGCTCGATGTACTCGTTCGCCTTGTGGGCGACCGCGATGCTGCCGGGACCGCAGATGACCGCGGGCATGCCGCTCTCCTGGAAGAGCCCGCCCTCGGTGCCGAAGCTCACCTTGCCGGTGGCGTTGGCGCCGGTGAGCGACTTCGCGAGCTGCACGACTTCGGAATCCTCGTCGACGTTGAGCGCCGGAATCGCCGAGAGCAGCTCGTAGCGAAAGCCCGTGGCCGCGTCCACTCGATGCATCTCCGGCTCGATGCGCTCGCGCACGTGGCTCCGGAACCTCTCGAACATCGGATCCGGGTCTTCGTCCGGAAGCTGCCGGAACTCGAAGTCGAAATGGCAGTCCCGCGGCACGATGTTGAGCTGCGTGCCGCCGTTGACGAGGCCGGTATGCACGGTGGTGTAGGGCGGAACCAGCGCCTCGTCGAAGGGCCCCTGGTCACGGTTCTGCCTTGCCATGCCCTTGAGGAAGGCAATCGCCTCCGCCGCCGCCTCAACCGCGTTGACGCCGAGGTGCGCCATGCCGGAGTGGGCCTCCAGTCCACGGACATGAACGCGGTAGCTCAGCTTGCCCTTGTGGGCGCGCACGACCTGCATCTCGGTGGGCTCGCCCACGAACACCGCGCGAGGCTTCACCTCGCGATCGCGCAGAATGTCGATGAGTCCGCGCACGCCGAGGCAACCGACCTCCTCGTCGTACGAGAAGACCATGTGCAGCGGAATCGCAATCCTGCGGGCGAGGAACTCGGGCGCGAGAGCCAGGCATACCGCGATGAAGCTCTTCATGTCGGAGGTGCCCCGCCCGTAGAGGCGGCCGTCGTGCTCCCGGACCTCGAAGGGGTCGCTGTCCCAGGGCTGGCCCTCGACGGGCACCACGTCGGTATGGCCGGAGAGCGCGATGCCGGAACGGTCCGCCGGCCCGAGCGTGGCGTAGAGGTTCGCCTTGCCGTGCCCCTCGTCGTAGACGAGCTCGGACTCGACGCCGAGGTCGTCGAGGTAGCCGGCCACGAACTCGATGAGCGCGAGGTTCGAGCGTTCGCTCACGGTATCGAACGCGATCAGCCGGCGGACAAGGTCGAGCGTCGATGCTCCCGGCCGCCGGCCCGATTCCACCGTCAATGCGTGCGCCATGTGTGGTCCCGTCTCCCGCGCTCACCGCAGCAGCGCAGGCGGCGGATGCTAACAAAATCACCTTGCCACGGCGCCCGGGAACGTGGGCCGGCCATCACCTGCGCGCAAGGCGGAGAGGTCGAGACCGCCTTCGGGCGCCAGCCCGCCCCGCCTGGCGGGCCGTCACTTGTACGGCGGCCACCCAGGGTGCGCCCCAGAGCTATCGGGCACCTCGCCCCGGACAAGGGGACCCTTGTCGAATCCCGGAACCCCGCTGCCCTCCATCGACACCCGCGAACTTCCGGGATAGCCTGTTCCGTGAAGTGGAGCAGGAGAGATGCGGAAACTCAGCGAAGCACAGGTGGATCAGTTCTGGGAGAGTGGATTCCTCATCGTCGAGAACGTCATCGCCAGAGATGTGGTCGGCGAGCTCAACGCCCAGTATGAGGAATGGCTCGAAGAAAGCCGCTCCCACTCCCGGAACTACGGCAGGACGATCGACGGGAAGAGCCGCTTCGACCTCGACCCGGCTCACAGCGCAGAGCATCCCCGCTTCCGCCGGGTAGCGAGTCCGGCCGAGATCTCCGACGTCTACTACCGGGTGGTCGTGGACTCTTCCATTCCGGACATGGTGGCGCAGCTCATCGGCCCGTCCATTCGCCTGCATCACTGCAAGATCATTTCCAAGTCGCCCCGAAGCGACCTCACCGTGGACTGGCACCAGGATGGAGCCTACGACCCGCACACCAACACCAGCATGCTCGCGGCAGGCCTCCTGCTGACGGACGTAGTGCAGGAGACGGACGGCGCTCCGGGACAGGGTCCGCTGAAGATTGTCCCCGGATCGCATCGCGCCCGTCTGAGCATCTACCAGAATGGCGAGTACACCGGAACGATTGACCCCACCCTCACTCCAGAGTTCGAGGCCCGGGCGGTACCCGTCCTGGGTCGCGCCGGAACCGTCAGCTTCCACCACTGTCTCGCAGTGCACGCATCGTCGCCGAACGAGACCGACCGGCCGCGCAATGTTCTCTATGCGGAGTACCTGGCGGCCGACAACTTTCCCCTGACCGAGCCCGCAACCCCCAGCAGGATGTACCGCATGCTCGTGCGCGGTGAAGACACGCGCTTTGCGAGACTGGAGGGGGCGATTGTCGAAATTCCGGGCACCTACGAGGAGGACTCCTTCTTCTCTCTGCAAGAGAAGGCCAGGAACGGAAAGAACCACTGAGCGCTGACCAGACCGTGCCGGAGCGGCATGTGAGCGACGGGAGAAAGCACCCCATGCGGCCGGAATACGAACGACGCCACCCGGTCACCGGGAACGCCTACGCTCCCATGGAGACCGCCCGATTCACGGAGATTCCCACCTTCCTGCGCACTCCCCTGGCCCGTGATCTCCAGGGTCTCGACATCGCGCTGGTCGGGCTTCCCTACGATGGCGCCGTCTCCAACCGGCCGGGAGCGCGCCACGGCCCACGCGGAGTGCGGGATCAGTCGAGCATGGCCCGCTCGACGCACCATGTCACGAAAGTGAACCCTTTCGAGTTGTGCAGCATCGCGGACGTTGGAGATGTTCCGCTGACGCGCAGCATGGATGTCATGGCGACGATTGCGGAGATCGAGAGCTTCTATCGCCGCCTCTCGGAAGCAGGCGTGGCGCCGCTGACGGTGGGCGGTGACCATTCGATCACCTATCCGATCCTCAAGGGAATGAGACCCTCATCGCCGCTGGCGTTGATTCACATCGATGCGCACATGGATTGCTGGGATGTCTACATGGGTTCGAAGTATCACCACGGGTCTCAGGTGCGCCGCGCCATCGAGGCCGGCCTCGTGGCCCCGGACCGAACGGTGATGGTCGGAACACGCGGCCCGCAGAACACACCGGAAGGCTGGGAGTTCGTCCGCCGGAACGCAATCCGTGTCGTCTACATCGAGGACTTCGTCGAATTGAACGTGTCGGGAACCGTAGACGAGATTCTACGGGTCGTGGGCGACTCTCCGGCCTATGTCTCCTTCGATGTCGACGCTCTCGATCCCGTCTATGCGCCGGGCACGGGCACGCCGGAGATCGGTGGACTGACGACAAGGGAAGCCGTCGGCATACTGCGTGGTCTGCGGGGGCTCGACCTGGTGGGAGCCGAAATCACGGAAGTCGCGCCATTGCTCGACCAGACGGGCGGCACTTCGCTGGTGGGAGCGTCATTGATGTTCGAGATGCTCTGTCATCTTGCGGAGTCCGTCACTGCTCGACGCAAGTAGCATCTCGCGCCTGCTCGGACCCGGGGCGCTTGCGGCACTGGTTGAGTCGGGCGAGCGGGCTCGATTGCCCATGGATCTTCGTGATCGTTTATCTTTCACATCCGCCTTCAACTGACCAGGAGCGATTGTCGTCATGGTGAACTCCGGAAACAGCGGGCAGGGTGAGATTGGCTTCAGGTCGACGTCCGAACAACGCAGAGCGGTTCTGGGCGAGGAAAGCAGATTCCGGCCCTTTCCCCTCGACGAGTACGAGGCGCGGTGGGAGCGCGTCTACGCCCACATGAAGGCCGAGGGCTTCGAGACGGCGGTGGTCTGGGGCAAGACATCGGGCGTGTACGAACGCGCGGGCGACGTCCTCTACCTCACGAACTTCTTCTCCACCCATTCGGGACAGGAGCCCGATACCGTGCTATGGAACGGCCGCTCGTACTGTGCGGTCATTCTCCACGCCGGTGAAACCCCGGAGCTCGTCTCGGACGAGTCCGAAGCACGCTTCGAGGCGATCGCCACGGACCGCTTCCAGGGCCTCTACGACCCCATCGGGGGGGTAGCCGACACGTTGGAGGCGAGGGGGATCTCGGGACGGATAGCCATCGTCAACACCGACTGCCTGCCCATGAAGTACTGGGAACAGTTGAAGGCGCGCACTACGGAAATCGAATGGGTGCCTGCGGACGACCTCGTTCGCGACGTGCGCCGTATCAAGAGTCCCCGCGAGCTTGCACTGTTCCGGGAGGCGGGAGATCTGGTCACCCGCGCCCTGACCCCCATGATCGAGGCCCTCATCGCCGGAAAGACGGAGGCGGCGGCCGCCGCCGCCGCGGGAGCAACCTTGCTCGAAGGCGGTGGGGCCTGGCATCGCATCGCCATATCCCACGGCGACACCAGCCAGTACCTGGAGAGCGACCCCCTGACCGGCTTCTCGACCATCGCCCCCCGGCCCGGCGACATCGTGCACGGGTTCATCTACGGCCCCATCCTCAAGGGATACTGGCTCGACCCCGGGCGCACCGCGGTCTGCGGCGGCACGCCGAGCGCGGCGCAGAAGCGGCTGGTCGAGAGCCTGATCGACACCATGCACCGCCTGATGGAGGCCATCAGGCCGGGAGTCAGGGTAAAGACCGTCGGCGAGCTGGGCGATCGGTTGTCCCGGGAGACGGGCTACTACTCCGAGGCGCTGAAGACGAACTGGCCCTACTACGGCCACAGCAACGGCTGCATGTGGGAGGCGCCCTACATCGAACCGCGCCTGTGCGGGGACGACGACATCTTCGAAGAGAACATGGTCGCCAGCGTCGAAGCCTTCTTCACCGACGACGAGGCGGGCACGGCCGTCTTCGAGACGAACTTCATCGTCACCGCGGACGGGGTGGACGAAATCACGCCGGTCCCTCACCTCTTCTGGTAGTACCAGGACCGCTTCGCGACCGACCGGCTCGGCCAAGGGGGGCTTGAACGACGCTACTGAACCACTTTCCACTTGCGCTCGGCCAGGGCGGGGCGCGGAGAAGAGCCCGGGAGAAGACTGACGCTCGTTCCGCGCTGGTACGATTTGGACCGCCCGGAGACACGCAACGGCCTCGGAACCATGAAACCGGATTGCCGGATGCGGTTCTCTCATGGCCACAGAACGAAGACAGGAGGCTGGACATGATCGGCAAATCGGGAAAAAAGAGTTTCGGCTCTCTCGTCATCGCTGTCGCAATGACGATCGGCGCAATTGCCTCGCCCTTCGGCGCCGTCGCGGAGGCGGTGCGCGTGGGAGCACCCATTCCGCTCACGGGTCCCTTCTCGAGCGACGGCGTGGCGATGGAAAAGGGACTGAGGCTCGCCATCGAAGAACTGAATGCCGGAGGTGGACTGCTCGGCGAGCAACTGGAGCTGTACGTCTTCGATATCGGCGACCTTACCCCCGACAAGCTGCAGGCCGCCGCCACCAGCCTCGTGGAAAGAGAGCAAGTCGACGTGCTCATCAACGGATACGGCGGCATGGGGCCGGACATCCCGGCTTTCTGTCCCTACGACCTGCCCTACATCCACAATGACGCGACCTCCAACGTGGTGGAGCTTCGGGCTCGCATGAATTGCACCAACATATTCATGGGCTCCGATCTGGATCTGAATTACGGGAGGATCACCTTCGAGCAACTGATGGCGATCGAGCATGAGTACCCGAACAAGAAGATCGCCATCATCCACGGCCCCTACGACTGGGAGCTGAACAACACCGAGGGCGCGCGCATGGCCGCCGAGGCGGCCGGCTGGGATGTGGTGATGAACGAGGAGGTCCCCTACGAGACCAAGCAATGGAGCGGAATCGTCAGCAAGCTGCGCGATGCCGATCCCTCGCTCATCTACTTCGAGGTGCTGGACCCCGCCGCGGTAAACACATTCACCGATCAGTTCCTGACCAATCCGCCCCGGAATGCCCTGCTCTACGCCGGATACACGGTCAGCGTGCCGGCGTTTGGTGAGATTGTCCGTCTCGGCAAGGCGGACGGAGTCCTCGGCATGACCTTGTCCGCTCATCGTCCGAATGACGCAGGCGAAGCGTTCAAGGCAGCCTGGGAGGAGATGTACGGAGAAGCACCGCCCTTTTCCATCGCGGCCCAAATCTACGACGAGCTCATGATGTGGGTCGCCAGCGTGGAGCGGGCGGAATCCGTGAAGGATCACGACACCATCAGGCAGGGCCTTCTGGAGACACCATACGAGGGCATAACCGGGACCTTCCGCTTCAATGACGACCACTTCGTCAACGCCGCCGACGACACGGTACCGGCCCATCTTCTGCAGGTGCAGAACTCCGAGATCAAGCAACTCATGATCGGCACCGAAGTGGAAACGGACTTCATCACGCCGCCCTGGTTGATGTAGAGCGCTGCGGGCATCGGGATGTCGGCTGCCGGGGCCAGCATCGACCCCGCATCTCCGGACGACACGAGGCGTGCGGGTGCGGCTCCCGACATCCCGTTCTTCTCCGTCAGGCATGTCGTGAAGCGATTCGGCGCGCTGCTTGCGCTGAACGACTTGAGCTTCCAACTTCGACGGAGCGAGATACTGGGGATCGCCGGGCCGAACGGCGCCGGAAAGAGCACGTTGCTCAACGTCTGCGGCGGCAGTCTTGCGCCCACTTCAGGGGAGATCATTCTCGAGGGAGAGCGTGTCGACGGACTGTCGCCCTACCAGATGTGTCACCGAGGGCTCGGTCGTACGTTTCAGATCCCCCAGGTATTCGCGTCGATGAGCGTCGGGGAGAACATCGCCGTCGGGCGAATGTTCGGCGGCGGCGAAGCGGACGCGACGGATATCGTACGCTTCCTCATCGATGCCTGCGGCCTTGCTGGGCGGCGAGACGAGCGAGCGGGCAAGGTCAGTCTCATGACCCGCAAGATGATCATGCTCGCGGCGGTGCTGGCCACCCGGCCCAAGCTCGTGTTCCTGGACGAGCCCCTGGCCGGCCTCAACAAGGACGAGATCCAGGTATTCATGGACTTGATCTCGAGGTTGCGCGACGAGATGGACCTCACCTTCGTGGTGGTCGAGCACAAGGTACGTGCACTGTCGCTGCTGTCGGATCGGCTGATGGTCATTCACTTCGGGCGCCGCATCTGCCTTGATACACCGGAGGTCGTAGTCAAGGATTCGCAGGTCGTCGATGTCTACCTTGGGACGGAGTTCGATGCTTGAGGTGGATGGCATCGACGTCTACTACGACGACTTTCACGTGCTGCACTCGGTGTCCCTGACGGTAGGACACGGCGAGGCAGTAGGTCTCATCGGCGCAAATGGTCACGGCAAGAGCACGTTACTCAAGGCCGTCTGCGGCCTCGTTCCGGTGCGCTCCGGGACCATCCGTTTCGACGGCGAGGTCGTCAATCGGCTCGGGACGCCGGCCCGTGTACGACGGGGCATCGTCTACGTTGCCGAGGAACGCCACCTGTTCCCGGACATGAGCGTCCTGGAGAATCTCCTGCTCGGCGCCTACCTGCCCCGAGCCCGCAAGGAGAAGGTTTCCAACCTCGAGCTGGTCTTCGACCTGTATCCGAAGCTTCGCGATCGCAGGAATCAGATGGCCAGGACCCTGAGCGGGGGAGAGGCGCAGATGCTGGCTCTGGGTAGAGGGCTCATGTCGGCAGCCCGTCTCCTTGCTGTAGACGAGCCGTCTTTCGGACTTGCCCCGAACCTGGTCCATGACATGCTCGGGACCGTACGCCGGGTTAACGAGATGGGTATCACGATCCTCCTGGTGGAACAGCACCTGGCGCAGCTCGGACAGGTCATCAGTCGCGTCTACCGGCTCGAGGAAGGTGAGATTGTCGGAGAGACAGCGATGGACGGCGCACGCGGGAGGAAGGCATCGGCTGCATCGCCGGTGTAGGCGGCATGCAATATGTCGAAGTG
This sequence comes from Gammaproteobacteria bacterium, assembly GCA_022824305.1. Taxonomy (GTDB): domain Bacteria; phylum Pseudomonadota; class Gammaproteobacteria; order HK1; family HK1; genus JAJEAD01. The sequence goes on from JAJEAD010000054.1 coordinate 162,937, forward strand.
CTGATCAGCGGCATTGCCCAGGGCGCAGTCTACTGTGTGTTCGCGATGGGTCTTTCCCTCGTCTACGGCACGGCCAGAGTGCTCAACTTCGCCCACGGGTCCTTCTTCATGGTGGGCGCCTACGGAGCGTGGGTCCTGTCCGACGGATACCTCGGACTCAACTACGCAGTGATGCTCACCGTCCTCGTTCCCATGCTGTTTCTGACGGGCGTGGTCCTGGAGCGCGCAATCATCCGACCGCTGCGCTGGGGGAGAAACTGGAAGATGACCACCATGATGGTCACGCTCGGGCTCGCGTTCCTCATCGACAATTTGAATCTGATTGTCTTCGGGCCGGAAGACAAGCTCCTGATGCCCCTGTTCGAGGGCAGCGTCGAAGTTGCCGGGCTTGCATTCTCGTATCAGACATTCCTGGTCCTCTTCTCGGCAGTGCTCATCGTCGTCTGCCTGGAGCTCTTCCTGCACCGGACCCGAATGGGCAACGCGATGCGCGCGGTGTCCCAGGACATGGACGGCGCGTCGATGGTTGGCATCAACGTCAACCAGGTATTCGGCTACACGTTCGGTCTCTCGGTCGTCCTTGCGGGCGTCGCCGGCGTCATGCTCGCACCGGTCTACCTGATCTCGCCGCTGGGAGGATGGGCTCCCTTCCTGAAGGCGTTCGTCATCGTGGTCTTCGGCGGACTGGGCAGCACGCGGGGAGTGCTCTATTCGGCGTTCATCCTGGGAATCATCGAGGCATTCGTGATCTTCGAGATCGGCGCCACCTGGACCATGCCGGTGTGGCTGCTGACGCTGCTCGTGGTGCTGATGTTCCGTCCGCAGGGTCTGCTCGGGGTGTGGGCCAGGTAGGGAGGCGACAAGGAGAATGAGCGGGCAGCTCCAATTCTGGTCGGGCGTTGCGGCCTTTGCTGTGGCGGGCCTCCTCGTCGGAGAAAGCTACCTGTACCACACCCTGATCCTGTTCTTCATCTGGACCATCGTGGTCGTCGGGTGGGATCTGCTCCTGGGATACGTGGGGATCTTCAGCTTCGCACAGCTCGTGTTCTTCGCTGCCGGCGCTTATGCGACTGGAATGCTGTCCATCAATCTGGACGTCCCTTCGGTGGCGGCGCTGGTGCTGGGTGGAGTGACGGTTGCCCTGCTCGGGCTGCTGATCGGACTGCCCTGTCTCAGGCTGCGTGGGGAATACGTCGCCCTGTTCACCTTTGCCGTCCATCTCGCCCTGCCGTCGATATTGATCCAGGGGCGCTCGGTGGGCACCGGCGGCTCCACCGGCCTGATGGGGATCCCGCCGATGGAGGTCTTCGGCAAGACCATTCATACGATCGACAAGGTGCCCTGGTACTACCTGACTCTCGCCGCCGCCGCCATCACGGTCTACGCCGTCTACTTCGTGATAGTCCCGGGACGCCTGGGAAAGGCCTTCGTCATGCTGAGAGACTCGGAGGAATTCGCGAAGTCCCTCGGCGTCAACGACTACAAGTACAAGCTGATCGCCTTCACGCTATCCGCGTTGATGACGGGAATCGCGGGGGGATTGTACGGACAGTACCTCGGGGTGGTTACGCCGAAAATCCTGGGCAACGAGCTCTTCCTTATGGCGATGCTGATGTTGTCCATCGGTGGCCTCGGCCGTTTCCCCGGAGTGATTCTCGGCGCTTTCATCATCACGGTGGGCAACGAAATTCTGCGCGACGCCGGCCAACTCCGCCTCCTGGCGCTGGGAGTCTGCGTCGTGCTCGCCATCCTGCTCGTCCCCAACGGCATAATCCACCTGCGTGAACGTGGATGGGGGCACGCAATGAGGTGGTGGAAGGCCTGACCCGACAGATATGAGCGCGTCCCTTGCCCACGGTGGTTCCGCAGCGGAGACGGTCGAGACGCTCGCACGCGGGGAGCGCTCGCCGGTCGAGGTCATCGACGAGACCTTTCGCCGCATCGGCCCGGGCACGATTGAGTGAGCGCTTGCTGACATGCCGAAGCACCCGAATGCTCCACGCGATCAGGGCCCTGGCGCGTCGGTGAACTCCGCGCAGCGCATCGCGGGCGTGCTGGAGGTGCGCGCGCCGGCGGGGGTGGCGGCGCCGCTGGTCATCGACTCTCCGCACAGCGGGCAGGTCTGTCCGCAGGGTTTCGATGCCGGGCTCGCCCGGCGCTGGCACACGAGCGCCGACGCATTCGTCGACGAGCTGTTCGCGAGCGCCCCGCGACACGGAGCCACGCTGCTGCGCGCCCTGTTCCCGCGGGCCTTCATCGACGTCAACCGATCCCCTCTCGATCTCGACGAGTCGATGCTCGACGGCGCGTGGCCGGAAGTGCTCGCGCCGAGCGAGAAGGCGAGGCTCGGCATCGGACTGATTGCGAGCCGCGACTCGGAGGGACCCCTGTATCGACGTCGGCTGCGGGTGAGCGAGGTGCGCCACCGCCTGGACGCGTACTACTGGCCCTACCATCGGGCCCTGCGCCTCGCCCTGGACGAGACCTACCGCGCCGCCGGGGTCGTCTACCACCTGAACTGCCACTCCATGAAGCCGCCGGCGGCGGGAAGGATCTCGTCGAGGAACCTCGACATCTGCCTGGGAGACCGTGACGGCAGCAGCGCGGGCGGAGAGTTCACCCGATTCGTGGCGGATGCGCTGCGAGACCTGGGCTACCACGTGCAGGTGAACGACCCGTACAAGGGGGTGGAGCTGGTGCGGCGCTACTCCGATCCCGTCGGGGGAAGGCACAGCCTGCAGATCGAAGTGAACCGGGCGCTCTACATGGACGAGCGCCGCCTCGCCCGCCACGAGGGATTCCGGCGCCTGCGCGACGACCTGGACCGCCTGGTCGGGCGCATCGCGGCCTACGCCCGCGAGCGCCGGCCCTTCGCGGACGCGGCGGAGTGAGGAAAGCGCCATAGCACTTCGAGGCCGTCCTCGCCGCCCCCGAGAACGAGCTCGGCGCGGTGAAGGCGCGCCACCGCGTCGACGAGGCTCAGGCCCAGTCCGCTGCCCGCGGTGGTGCGGCTGCTCTCTCCGCGGTAGAAGCGGCGCTTCACCGCGTCACGCTCTTCCGGGGGAATTCCGGGTCCGCTGTCCGATACGCGCACGCAGACCGGGCCGTCAGGAGGATCTTCGAGCCGCATGGCCACCACGCCGCCCTCGGGCGAGTACTTGATGGCGTTGTCGAGCAGGTTGGCGAAGGCCTGCACGAGCAGATCGCGATCTCCGGGCACCCGCGCCTCGGGCGGAACCTCCAACGCTATGCGCTGGCCCCGCTCCTGCGCGGCCGGCTCGTAGAGCTCGGCCAGGTCCCGCAGCAGCACCGTCAGGTCCACCTCGCCGAAACCCGAACGCAGCGTCCCCGACTCGATGCGGGCGATGCGCAGGAGTGCATTGAAGGTCGAGAGCAGGCGGTCCGCTTCCTCGATCGCCGCCTCGACCTCGTCCGTCGCCTCTCCGCCGGGTCGCGCCCGCAGCACCTCGAGCTGATTGCGCAGCCGGCCGAGCGGCGTGCGCAGATCGTGGGCGATGTTGTCGGTCACCTCCCGGACCTCGTCCATCGATGCCTCGATCCGGTCGAGCATCTCGTTGAGGTGGGCCGCGAGCTGGTCGAAGTCGTCGCGGCTACCGTCGCGCGGGATCCTTCGGGAGAGATCGCCGCGCATGATCTCGAGGCCGGTGCTCCGAATCGCCTCGATGCGCCGGGCGGTGCTCCGCGACATGAGCACGCCGCCCGCGAGCGCGAGCAGCGCGGTCAGGCCCAGACCCCAGGCGAGGGTGCGCGTGATCAGCCGCTTGGTCTGCGTCAGCGCGCGAACGTCGCGCCCGACGAGGAGATGGAAGTCTCCTCGCAGCGTGAACGCCCGAGCGAGGGCGAGCTGGGAGACGCCCTCGTCGCGACGGACCTGGAACTCGAGCCAGCCGTCTCCTTCGCTCCGGCTCTGGGGCCACCGCGCGAGGTTCCCCGCGAGGGGACGGAAGGCGGGATCGGTGAGCAGGTAGATCGAGGCGTTGCTGCGCAGACGTTCCTCGATGAGGGCGATCAGTCCCGGCATTCCGGTCAACCGGTAGCGTTCCGCGAAGGTGTCGATCTCGGCCTCGATTGCCGCCTCGGTCTGACGCGTCATGTACCCGGCGGTGGACCAGTAGATGAAGGCGAGCAGCAGGAGGGCGGAGATGCCGAACAGCGCCGCGTAGACGAGCACGAGCCGGAACGTGGAGCTGCGCAGGATCCGCAGTCCGAGACGCGGCGTGCCCGCCGCCTCGTGCCCTGCGCCCGCCGGCGCGGATTCGACCGCTTCGGTCGAGGCGCGAGGCATCAGTCCGGCGTTGCGCTCAGCCGGTAGCCGGCACCGCGCACGGTGTGCAGCAGGGGGCGCTCGAATCCCCGGTCGATCTTGCTGCGCAGGCGGCTCACGTGCACGTCGATGACGTTGGTCTGCGGATCGAAATGGTACTCCCACACTCCTTCGAGCAGCATGGTGCGAGTCACCACCTGGTCCGCCCTCCGCATCAGGAACTCCAGGAGGCGAAACTCTCTCGGCTGAAGGCGAATGGGAGTGCCCGCCCGCTTGACGCTTCGGGTCAGGAGGTCCATCTCGAGGTCGGCGAGCTTCAGGTGGGTGGTGGCGGAATCGCGTTCCCGGCGCCGCAGGAGCGCCTCGAGGCGTGCCAGCAGCTCCGCGAAGGCGAAGGGCTTGGCGAGGTAGTCGTCGCCCCCCGACTTGAGCCCCGCCACCCGGTCGTCGACCTCGCCGAGAGCGCTGAGAATGAGCACCGGAAGGCTCTGATCGGCCGCCCGCAGGGCCTGCACGAGAGCGAGGCCGTCGAGCCCGGGGAGCATGCGGTCCACGACCGCGGCATCGTAGTCGCCCTCGATGGCCATGAAGAGTCCCGAGCGCCCGTCGCCGGTCTCGTCCACGGCGTATCCGCTCTCGCGCAGCCCCTTGGCGATGTAGGCCCGGGTTCCGGGGTCGTCTTCGATGACCAGCACGTGCATTGCGAGGCTGGACCTCGAGACGTCAGCCGGCTCCGGTGCCGGGCTCGCCCGGGATCATCACCGGAGCCCGGGATTGCGAGAAGACAGAGGGACGATGCCTGGTTGCTACGGGACGCGCGCCGCTCAGGGCCGCCGTGAGCCCGGCCCGGAGCGGCAGAGGGGGAGACATGCGACTCAAGCGACGGGCACCGCGACGAATTGCCTCGTGCCCGCGCGCTCCACAAGCAGCAGGAGGATGTCCCCGCCGCTCTCGGTCACGCGGGCAAGCGCCTCGGACACGTCGGCGGGCGAAGCGACCGGCCGGTTGCCGGCGCGCACGATGACATCGCCGGGGCGCACGCCACGCTGCGCGGCCGCGCCGTTGGGGTCCACCTCGACCACGAGCACCCCCTCGACGCTGGCGGGCAGCTCGTGGCGGGCGCGGAGCTCCGGAGTAAGAGGGGCGAGCCTGAGGCCGACGGAGGGCTGCCGGGTGTCGTCCTCCACGGCGGCGGAGGACGAGCTCGCGAGCTCTTCCGCACCGGGGCGAAGGCCGACCACCAGGCTGAGGGTCATGGGCTCGCCGTCCCGCCAGACCACGACTTCGACCGATTCGCCGGCCTCGGCCTCCGCGACGAGGTGAGGCAGGCGACGGGACGAGCTCACCGCCTTCCCGTCGAACTCGAGGACGACGTCTCCGGTTCGAATGCCCGCGGACCCGGCGGGGCTGTCCTCGAACACGTCGGCCACGAGCGCACCCTCCGTCCCGTCGAGACCGAGGCCTTTCGCGAGGTCCTCGGTGAGCATCTGGATCTGCACTCCCATCCAGCCCCGGTCGACCCGGCCGGAGTCCGCGAGGTCGTCGATGACCTGCTGCGCCTGGCGGGCGGGGATGGCGAAGCCGATTCCCACGTTGCCGCCGCTCGGAGTGAAGATTGCGGTATTGACCCCGACCACGCGGCCCGCGGTATCGAAGAGGGGGCCACCCGAGTTACCGCGGTTGATGGGGGCGTCGATCTGCAGGAAGTCGTCCAGGGGCCCCGAGCGGATGTCGCGGCCGCGCGCGGACACGATGCCCGCGGTCACCGTGCCGCCGAGCCCGAAGGGATTGCCGACCGCGATCACCCAGTCCCCCACCCTGACCGCGTCGGAATCGCCGAACTCGGCGAAGGGCAGCGCATCCTCGACGGGAATGGAGAGGAGCGCCAGATCGGTGTTCTCGTCGGTCCCGCGCAGTTCCGCTTCGAACTGGCGGCCATCGTGCAGGGTGACCGTGATCTCGTCGGCATCGCGCACGACGTGGTGGTTGGTGACGATGAGCCCGTTGGAGGCGACGATGAAGCCCGAGCCGACCGAGGCTCCCCGAAACGCCCGGGGCGGCGTCGGCGAACCTTCGAAGTAGCGCTCGAAGAACTCGCGGAAGAAGGGCTCGAAAGGGGAACCGGGCGGGATCTGGAACTGCGGCATGGGCTTGCGCGCCGAGACCGCGGACCGTTCGGACGAGATGTTGACCACGGTCGGAGTCACGCGTTCGGCAAGGTCGGCGAAGCTCTCGGGACGGCCCGCCCCTTCGCTGAAGGCGACCGGAGTGGTGACGGCCACCGCGCTGGTCACGGAGCCGGTGTACAGCGTGGCGGCGAGCGCGACGATGACTGCGACGGCCGCGATGGGGATTCCCAGCCGCCGGATACGGCGGAGGCCTCCGCTTCGGGAGAACTTGGCTTGCATCTGATTGACCTCTCGTTGGGACATGCGAGGGATGCGGCGGCGCGCGCTCGCGCGACTCGCACCCCTTCGGGTGAGGTCAGACCTTAAATGCAGGTCGCTTACCGGCGCCTTTCTCCTCCATTACCGACAGTTAACCCTTTTGCGGCTCTTCGGAAAGCCGGCGGGAACCCGGCTCAGCCCTCCTTGGAGAGTTCCGAATCGAGCTCGGGCAGGGCCTGGAAGAGATCCGCGACCAGGCCGTAGTCCGCGACCTGGAAGATCGGCGCCTCCTCGTCCTTGTTGATGGCGACGATGACCTTGCTCTCCTTCATGCCGGCGAGGTGCTGGATGGCGCCGGAGATCCCGACCGCGATGTAGAGATCGGGCGCTACCACCTTGCCCGTCTGTCCGACCTGGTAGTCGTTGGGCACGAATCCCGCGTCGACCGCGGCGCGCGAGGCGCCGATGGCCGCGTTCAGCTTGTCGGCGATGGGCTCGAGCAACGAGAAGTTGTCGCCGCTCTGCATGCCCCGTCCGCCGGAGATGATGACTCTCGCCGAGGTGAGCTCCGGTCGCTCGGACTGAGTGAGATCCTGGGATACGAAATTCGAGAGCGCGGCATCGCCGGCCGTCTCCACGGCTTCGATCGCGGCGTCGCCGCCGCTCGCCTCCGGCGCCTCGAAGGAGGTGGAGCGAATGCTCACCACCTTGATCGGGTCGGTGGACTGCACGGTGGCGAGCGCATTGCCCGCGTAGATGGGACGAACGAAGGTATCAGGCGACACGACTTCCATGATGTCGCTGACGCAGGCGACATCGAGGAGGGCGGCGGCGCGCGGCAGGACGTTCTTGCCGAACTTCGTCGCGGCGGCGCTCAAGTGTCCGTACTCGGGCGCGAGCGCCACCAGCAGAGCGGCGACGTTCTCCGCGAGTCCGTTGGCATACAGAGGGTCGTCGGCGCAGCGCACCTTGGCCACCCCCGGTACCGCGGCGGCAGCCCTGGCGACCGCATCGCATTCGTGGCCCGCGACCAGCAAGTGGACCTCGGGGTCCATGGCCTGCGCGGCGGCAATGGCGTTGAGGGTCGCGGAGCCGAGGCTCGCGTTGTCGTGTTCGGCGAGGACGAGGACCGCCATCTAGATCACCTTCGCTTCGTTTCGGAGCTTTTCCAGGAGCACCGCCGTGTTCTCCACGATGACACCGGCCTCGCGACGGGGCGGCTCCGTCACCTCGAGCACCTTGACCCGGGGCGTGACGTCGACACCGAGATCCTCCGGCGTGAACGTGTCCATCGGCTTCTTCTTCGCCCTCATGATGTTCGGCAGCGAGGCGAATCGGGGTTCGTTCAGGCGCAGGTCGGTGGTGACGACCACCGGCATCCGCAGGCGCAGGGTCTCCAGTCCGCCGTCAATCTCCCGAGTGCACGCCAGGTGCTCTCCCTCCACCTCCAGCCGGTACGCGAAGGTTCCCTGCGCCCAGCCGAGCAGCGCCGCGAGCATCTGGCCGGTCTGCGAATGGTCGCCGTCGATTCCCTGCTTGCCGGCAATCACGATACCCGGCTGCTCGCGCTCCACCAGCGCCGCCAGGATCTTGGCGATGGCGAGGGGCTCGGGCTCCTGGTCGCTGCGGACGAGGATTCCGCGGTCCGCCCCCATCGCGAGCGCGGTGCGGATCGTCTCCTGGCACTGCTGCACGCCGATCGATACCGCGACGACCTCGGACGCGGTACCCGCCTCTCTCATTCGAAGCGCCTCCTCCACTGCGATCTCGTCGAAGGGATTCATCGACATCTTGACGTTGGTGGTCTCGACACCGCTGCGATCCGCCTTCACGCGAACCTTGACGTTGTAATCGATGACCCGCTTGACCGCGACCAGGACCTTCATCGCGCGACCGACCTCCGGAAAGAGCCTGCCCGAAGACAGAAAGCGCGAAAGCCTATTACGTTCGCGCGACCGACCGCAAGCGTTCCGGCGCCGGCGCCCGGGAGGCGGCAAACCCGGATCCGCGGCGGCGGAAACGGGAATCCATGGCCAGAGCGCCTTTCGCGACGGCGGGGCCGGATCCCTGCCGCAGCCGCGATGTATCATGATGCCGCGCGCACCCGTGACGGCTCCCGCTTCGGGGGACCCGGAAAGCGTGGCGGCGACGCCGGAGCAGCGCGAAGCGTGTCCGATGCGCTTCCGGGCCATGGGACGGGCGCTCTACTCAACGACCAATCAAGAGGAGAAACCAAGGCCATGAACGAAAAGCTGATTCGTGCGGCCGGGCTCGGCATCGCGCTCACGCTCGGCGGCGCCGGCGCGGCGCTTGCGCAGGATCCGATCAAGGTCGGCCTCCTGGCGACGCTCGAAGGGACCTACACCGTGCTCGGCGAAGATGGAGTGCGCGGATTCCAGGTCGCCATGAACAAGTTCAACAGCATGGCGGGCGGCCGCGAGATCGAGGTGGTGATCGGCCCGACCGACGCAAGCCCCGATTCCGCGATCCGGGCGGCGCGCAAGGTCGTGGAGCAGGACGGCGTCGACATCGTCATCGGACCGCTCTCCGGCTCCGAAGGCATCGCCATCAAGGACTACGCCAAGACCCAGCCCCACGTGACCTTCATCAACGGGATCTCGGGCGCCCAGGAGACCACCTACGTCGACCCGGCCCCCAACTTCTTCCGCTTCAACATGGACGGCGCGCAGTGGTCGTCCGGGCTCGCCGAGTACATCTACAACGAGAAGGGCTACCGGAGCATCGCGACCATCGGCGAGGACTACTCCTTCGTCTACACCCAGGTGTTCGGCCTGGTGCTCGAGTTCTGCGGCCTCGGCGGCGAAGTGACCGAGCGCCAGTGGGTCCCCCTCGGCACCAAGGACTTCGCCTCGATCATCGCCGCGCTCCCCGAGGACGTGGACGCGATTTACCTCGGGCTCGGCGGCGGAGACGCGGTGAACTTCCTCAACCAGTACCTCCAGGCCGGCGGCGACGCCGCCCTCATCGGCGGCACCATCATGGTCGACCAGACCGTGCTCTCGTCGAAGGGTCCGGCGAAGAAGGCCCTGATCGGCACCCCGGCCTCCGGTCCGCAGGCCGACAGTTGGGACGACCCGAAGTGGCAGGCTTTCGTCAAGGCCTACCAGGACGCGTTCCCGCCCGACAAGCGCTTCCCTTCGCCCTCGCTCCTCGCCACCGGCTACCACAACGCGACCACGGCCGCCCTGACGGTGCTGAACGACATCGGAGGGGACCTGAGCGACGGACACGAGAAGTTCCGGGCCGGCCTCGCCGCGCTCGAGCTCGACGCACCCAACGGCATGATCAAGCTCGACGGCAACCGCCAGGCCATCGGCACCAACTTCGTGACCGAGGTCGTCGAGGACGAGAACGGCAACCTCGTCAACGAGCTCGTGAAGATCATCCCCAACGTGAGCCAGACGCTGGGCCTCGATCCGGATGTCTTCGCGACCATCGGCGCTCCCAGCCGCGAAGTGCCCGAGTGCAAGGCGTACATGTAAGGCGTTCCGATCCCAACCCGGCCGGGGGCGCAGGGGCGTCCCCGGCCCTCTTCGCCTGATCGGGGCGTTTCCTGCCCCCGCCTCCGCTTCCCGTCACCTTCCTGCAGGCGATCGCCTGAGTCCGCTCCCGCCCGTTGCGGCAGGACGATGCACTACGGCAAGGACAATCCTTGCCGTCAGCAGGTTGCGCGGTTCGTCGGCGGCCCCTGGCCGAAGCTGTTTCCGTCCGTCGCCAGGTACGCCACTTCCTCCGTGGTGCTGTGCCGACCGAGCACGGCGTTTCGGTGCGGGAAGCGGCCGAAGCGGGCGACGATGTCTCGGTGGCGTGTCCAGCCCTCGATGCTTCGTTCCACGTAGGCGTGCCAGGCCGGATTGGCGCGCTGCCGCAGAGTACACAGGAGCCCGAGACCGCGATCCTGTTCCGTTACGTCTTCGGAGTGGTGGAAGGGGTGATAGAGCCAGACGGTCGCTACCGGATGCAGCTCCAGGTCGAGCCCCCGGTCGACGGCATGGTTGACGGTCTCGAAGGCGCAGGGATCGCCCGCATAGGCTTCGACGGTGCCGCGATAGAGGTTCCGCGTGAACTGGTCCAGGAGCAGGATCAGGGCCAGCGCGCCGTCCGGCGTGTCCCGCCACTCCGTGAACTCGCGCGCGCACGCGCGCGGCACCAGCTCACCGAAGCGGACACGGATTTCCTCGTCGACCGCTGGACCGCCCTCGTACCACCAGCCGCGACGGGCCGAGGCCCGATCCGGGTGGTCCAGGCTGTCGCTCAGCCAGAAGGCGACGATGTCGGCGATGATGCTGCTGTTCATGTTGCCATTCTCGCACCCGGTTGCGTCCGTGCGGCACAAGAGAGGTCACGATTTCCGGCGCCTTGATTGCCGGCCCCGGTCCTCTCGGGGCGGCCCCGGGGGCGCCACTTGCCCGGGGTGCGTTCACGGGGCGCGGAGGCTCCCCGGACAGCGCGGCGCACTTCGCTTGCCACCCTTCCCGCGGACTTTCGGTCTCCGTCGCCCGGCGGCGGCCTCAGATACTGAAGCTCAGATTACCCAGACGTTCGCTCAGCTTCAGGTTCTCCCGGTAGTCGACGGGCACCGCGAGCAGGGCGGGACCGGGCTGGCGGAAGGCTTCGTCGAGGGCGTCGGGGAGCTGTCCCGGGCCGCTCAGAGTCCGTCCCCACGCCCCGAACGACCTCGCCAGCAGCTCGAAGTCCGGGTTGTTGAATGCCAAGTCGGAGTGGCGGCCGTCGAAGTGGTTCTGCTGCTTCCACTTGATGAGACCGTACTCGCCGTCCACCCAGACCATCACCACCACGTTCTGCCGGTAGCGCACCAGGGTCTCCAGGTCCTGCACGTTCATCAGGAACCCGGCGTCGCCCGCGATCGCGAGGACCCTGCGCCCCGGGTGGGCCAGCTTCGCGCCCATCGCCCCTGGGAGGGCGAAGCCCATCGAGCAGAAGCCGTTCGATATGAGGCAGGTGTTGGCGCTCTCGCACTGGTAGTAGCGGGCAATCCACATCTTGTGGGCGCCAACGTCGGAGAGCACGATGTCGTCGGGACCGAGAGCGCGGCGCACGTCCCAAAGGATCTTCTGGGGCTTCATCGGAAAGCCGCCGTCCTCCTTTTCTCTCGCCAGGTCCTCCCGGATGGCGTCGCGCAGCCGGCCGCGCTCCCCGATGTCGAAGAGGGGCAGCCTTCCGGCGCCGTCGAAACGGTGGTTCAGCGCCTCGTTGATCTGCCACAGGGCATCCGCGATGTCGGCCTGGATGTCGAGTGCGACGTCGTAGTGGCTGTCGATCTCGGCCGGCTCGAAGTCGATGTGGACGATGCGGGCCGACCGGTCGCGGTTCCAGAAGCTAGGCGCGTACTCGACCAGGTCGTAGCCGACGCTTACCACCAGGTCGGCCTCATCGAGCGCGACGTTGATGTAGTCGCGACTCTGGAGCCCCATGGTGAAGAGGCAGTGCGGATCCGACATCGGCACCGCGCCCTTGCCCATGAAGGTGTTGACCACCCCGATGCCGGTCTTGTGGGCGAAGCGCCGGAGCTGTCGGGCGGCACGCTTGCGCACCGCCCCGTTTCCGGCCAGGACGAGCGGCCGCTTCGCCCCGGCGATCAGGTCCACCGCCTGCTGCACGACCTTGTGGTCGGCGCCGGGCCGGCGGGTCTTGCGCACCGCCATCGGCGCCTCGTCGCTCTCCTCCCTGGCGACATCCTCGGGGAGCTCGACGAGGGTCGCGCCCGGCTTCTCGGCCTCCGCCGTCTTGAACGCCTTGCGCACTACCTCCGGCACCGTGCCTGCGTCCCAGATCGTGTGCGCCCACTTGGTGACGGGTGCGAACATGGCGACCGAGTCCATGTTCTGATGGCTCTCCTTGTGCAGGCGCCGGGTGCTGCCCTGGCCGATGATGCACACCAGCGGAGAGCGGTCCATGTTGGCGTCCGCGACCCCGGTGACGAGGTTCGTCGCCCCCGGTCCGAGGGTGCCGAGACACACGCCGGCCTTTCCCGTCAACCGGCCGTAGGCGTCCGCGGCGAAGGCGGCGGCCTGCTCGTGCCGGCAGAGCACGAATCGGATAGAGCTGTCCAGCAGGGAGATCATGAGATCCGCGTTCTCCTCCCCGGGCACTCCGAAGATGTGTGTGACCCCCTCCGCCTCCAGGCAGCGCACGAACAGATCCGACGCCTTCATGTCCCGCTTCCTCCGCTTTCTTCCCTTCTACAAGTATGGGCATTGTTCCGTGTTGCGAGAGGGCCGGGGCAACCCCGCCATCCGCCCGCGGATTCCGGTGCCTGGTCCGCATTGAACCGGAGGCCTGCCGTTCCGCGGGACGATGACGGTGCCCGGCGTCGACCGAGGCCGATACTCAGGTGCGGGCGCCTCCTGCCTGAAGGAGAGGTTGACGGAACCGTCCGGCACTTTCCTCGAATGCAACGCCAGCTCGGCGGGACCGCTTGGCACAGCCGTCCGGTCGCCTAGTAGACTCGGCCCCTGTTCGCGGATTCGACAGGGCCGGAGAAGGACTGGTGCGGGAGATCGAGCGTGACGTGAACGGGCCGGGGACCCCGAGCGCATGAGGCGATTCCTCGAACGCCATCCCCTGTGGTCGCTCGTCATCCTGGTCGCGGTCGCGGTGCTCCTGTGGCTGATACTCGCGCCGTGGCCGCCGGGAATGGTGGAAACGTTCGGGCGCAAGAAGGTCTTCCTGAACGCGCTGTTCAACGGGATCACGCTGGGCGCGCTGTACTTCCTCGTCGCGAGCGGCTTCACGCTGATCTTCGGCCTGATGCGCAACATCAACCTCGCGCACGGCTCGCTGTATCTCCTGGGGGGATACATCGGCTACGAGATCACCGAGTGGACCGGCTCGTGGCTCGCGAGCTTCGTGATCGCGTTCGTTGCGGTCGCGATTCTCGGCATCGTCCTGCAGGTGACCATATTCCGCTGGATGGAGGGTCAGGATCTGCGCCAGACCCTGGTGACGATCGGGGTGTCGATCGTGATGGCGGACATCATGCTCTGGATCTGGGGCGGCGACTTCTACCAGATCCTGCCCCCCGACTGGCTGGTCGGCGCCGTCGAGACCCCGCTCATCTCGTCCATCAGCCGCCGCACCGGAGATCCGAGCTACCTCAAGTACCCGATGGTGCGCCTGGTGATCTTCTTCGCCGCCGTCGTGATCGGCGTCGTGATGTGGTGGCTGCTCAACCGGACCCGCATCGGGATCATGATCCGCGCCGGCGTGGACGACCGCGACATGCTGGCCGCGAGCGGTGTGCGCATTCAGCTCGTCTTCGTCATCGTCTTCGCCTTCGGGGCCGGGCTCGCGGGGCTCGCCGGGGTGGTGGGCGGAACATTCCAGTCCCTCGCTCCCGGCGAGGACATCCGCTTTCTCCTCGCCTCCCTCGTCGTGGTCATCGTCGGCGGCATGGGCTCGATCACCGGCGCCGCTCTGGGCGCCCTGCTCATCGGGCTCGCCGAGCAGTTCGGTTCCGTCTACATGCCCACCTACGCGGTGGTGGGGACCTTTCTCATCATGGTCGCGGTGCTCGCCTTCCGTCCCCAGGGGCTGCTCGGCAGGAAGTAGCGGATGGCGGCGACCACGAACACACTCAACCCGGACGCCGATCGCGCGGCGCCGTCAGCGGCGCAATCGCTGCCCGACTGGCTGAACCGCATCCACCCCGCGGTCTGGCTGCTCGCGCTCTTCCTGCTCTTCGTGCCCGCCTTCACCAACGACTTCATTCAGCTCCAGGTCTTCGGCTGGGCCTTCGTGCTCGGCATGATCGCGCTCAGCCTGATGTTCCTCGCGGGCTACGGCGGCATGGTGAGCCTGGTGCAGATGACCGTCGCGGGATGCGCGGGCTACATGTACGCGATATTCGGCCACAGCGCCTTCATGGAGGTGAGCCTGGGCTGGCCCTGGTGGGCGACCATCCCCATCGCGCTCATCATCGCGGTGCTCTTCGGAACGATCTCGGGCGCGCTGGCGGTGCGCACCGAAGGCATCTACACGATCATGATCACGCTCGCGATCGCCTCGGCCTTCTTCTACTTCACCCGCCAGAACTACACCATCTTCAACGGCTTCAGCGGCTTCAACGCGGTCCGGCCGCCTCCGCTCTTCGGCGTGGACTGGAAGCAGGCCACTCCCTTCTACTACCTGAGCCTCTTCTTCGCCACGCTGAGCTTCCTCGCGGTGCTCTACGTCTCGCGATCCTCGTTCGGGCTCGCGCTGCAGGGGGTGCGCGACAACGCGAGGCGCATGGAGGCGCTGGGCTTCAACGTCACCGCCCACCGGATCGCCGCCTACAGCTTCGCGGCGCTCATCGCCGCGGTCGCGGGCATTCTCCTCACCTGGCTCAACGGCCAGATCTCTCCGGGAACGGCGGGAATCGGGCCGGTCATCGACATCCTCATCATCGCGGTGGTGGGCGGTCTGCGCCATCCGATAGGACCCTTCATCGGAGCGTTGATCTACGTCGTGCTGCGCACCTTCGCGCTCGACGCCCTCGTTGCGGTCGGGATCGCGGGCGAGCGCTTCCAGCTCCTCATCGGTCTCGGCTTCCTGCTCATCGTGCTCTTTTCCCCCGACGGCGTGCTCGGGCTCTGGTCGCGCTGGCGCGCGCGCCTGCGCAAGCGGCGGAGCGAGCTCTAGAGATGGCGAGCGTCGCCGAACGCCTCTCAGCCGCGGGCACCGCGAACGCGCTCGAGCTTCGCGGGGTCAGCCGGCTCTTCGGCGCCCTGGTGGCGCTGGACGACGTCACCATGAGCGTGCGGCCGGGCGAGCGCCGGGCGGTGCTCGGCTCCAACGGGGCCGGCAAGACCACCCTCTTCAACGCGGTGACCGGCGACTTCCCCCCGAGCTCCGGGGTGATCCGCTTCTTCGGGGAGGACATCACCTGGTTTCCCCCGCACGAGCGGATCCGGCGCGGCCTGCGCCGCACCTACCAGATATCGCTCCTCTTCGGCGACCTGAGCGTCCTGGACAACGTCTACCTCGCGTGCCGGGGCGTCTCGCGCGGACGCTTCTCCCTGCTGCGTCCCCGGCGCAACGATGCGCTGATGCAGTCCGCGATCGAGCTCGTGGAAGCGGTGCACCTGAGCGCGGTGCGCGAGCGCCTCGTCGCGCAGCTCAGCTACGGGGAGCAGCGCCAGCTCGAGATCGCGCTTGCGCTGGCCGGCGCCCCGCGCTTCATTCTCTTCGACGAGCCGGCCGCCGGCCTCGCCCCGGGAGAGCGCGCGGAGCTCGTGGAGATTCTCAGCTCGCTCCCCCGGCACATCGGCTACATCATCATCGAGCACGACATGGACGTGGCGCTGCGGGTCGCGGAGAGCGTGTCGATGATGCACAACGGCCGCATCCTCAAGGAGGGCACCCCGGCCGAGATCGAGTCCGACCGGGAAGTGCAGGAGCTCTATCTCGGGGGCGGCCATGGCTGAGCGCGCGCGGCGGCGAAGCGAGGCGGCGCCGATGCTCCGAATCCGGGGCCTCCACGTCTACTACGGCCAGTCTCATGCGCTCCAGGGAGTCGATCTCGACCTCCCCCAGGGCGTGGTCTCCGTGGTCGGGCGCAACGGCATGGGAAAGACGACGCTCTGCAACGCGATCACCGGGCTCGTGACCATCGCCCGCGGCTCGGTGCAGCTCGAAGGCGAGGAGCTCGCCGGCGCCGGGCCGAGCCGGATCGCGAACCACGGGGTGGGCTACGTCCCGCAGGGCCGCCGGCTGTGGCCTTCGCTCACCGTCGACGAGCATCTGCGCCTCTGCGAGCGCGGCGTGCGGCGCGGCGGATGGACGCGGGATCGGATCTACGAAGCGTTTCCGCGGCTCGCGGAGCGGCGCACGAGCCGGGGAGGACAGCTCTCGGGGGGAGAGCAGCAGATGCTCGCCATCTCGCGCGCCCTGCTGCTCAACCCCCGGCTGCTCGTGATGGACGAGCCGACGGAGGGGCTTGCGCCGGTGATCGTCCAGCAGGTCGAGGACATGCTGATCCGCATCGGCGAGGAGGCCGAGATCTCGGTGCTGGTCATCGAGCAGAACATCGGAGTGGCCACCGCGGTGTCGGACGACGTCGCGATCATGGTGAACGGGCGCATCAACCGGCTCATGGACGCCGCGGCGCTCAGCGCCGACCGGGAACTCCAGCAGCGCCTTCTCGGAGTCGGCCGGCACGACGAGGAGGAACCCGGGCCGAGCGTCGCCGGCGCGCCGCGGGAAACGGGGCCCCTGCGCCTGGTATCCGGTCGGGGCGCGGGCCGGGTCTGGATGTCGAATCCGCGGCCGCCCACGCGCTGGTCGCCACCGGTCCCGGTCGCCGAGTACGAGGCGGCCGCGGCGGCGATGGCGGACTCCGGCCCCGCGCGCAGCAGCCGGGACCGCGACGCGCCGGGCGCCTCGCTCTCGGCGGAGGGAGAGCCGGTGGTGCTCGTGATCGGGACCTTCGACACCAAGGGGCCCGAGCTCAAGTTCATCCGGGACCGGCTCATCGACGCCGGCCAACGGGCGAAGCTGGTGGACGTGTCCACCTCCGGCCGGCCCTCGGCGGCGGACGTGCCGCCCCACCAGGTCGCGGCCTACCACCCCAGGGGGCCGAACGCGGTGTTCACCCGGGAGCGCGGCGCTTCGGTGCGCGAGATGGCGGTCGCGCTGGAGCGCTGGATGCCGCGCCAGACGGCAGTGGCGGGCGTCATCTCGGCGGGCGGCTCCGGCGGCACCGCGCTCGCCGCTCCCGCGATGCAGACGCTGCCGGTGGGAGTGCCCAAGGTCATGATCTCCACCGTCGCTTCGGGCGACGTGGGGCGCTACGTCGGCCCTTCCGACATCATGATGATGTACTCGGTGACCGACGTGCAGGGTCTCAACGCGATCTCGCGCAAGGTGCTCGCCAACGGCGCGCACGCGCTCGCGGGCATGGTGGCGAGGCGCGGCGAGGAATCTTCGGTCCGCGCCCGCGCCCGGGCCCGGGTCGCCACCGCCGACCGCCCCGCGCTGGGGATCACCATGTTCGGGGTGACCACGCCCTGCGTGCAGCGCCTGAGCGCGAAGCTCGAGGAGCGCTTCGAGTGCCTCATCTTCCACGCCACCGGGGTGGGCGGGCGCTCGATGGAGAAGCTCCTCGACTCGGGTCAGCTCGCCGGTCTTCTCGATGTCACCACCACCGAGGTCTGCGACATGATGATGGGCGGCGTGTTCGCCGCCGACGAGGACCGCTTCGGCGCCGCGATTCGCACCCGGGCCCCCTATGTCGGCTCCTGCGGTGCGCTCGACATGGTGAACTTCGGAGCGCGGGACAGCGTGCCGGAGCGCTACCGGGGCCGCAGGCTGCACGAGCACAACCCGCAGGTCACCCTCATGCGCACCACGCCCGAGGAGAACGCCCGCATGGGCCGCTGGATCGGAGAGCGCCTCAACCGCATGGACGGTCCGGTGCGCTTCTTCCTTCCCGAAGGCGGCGTGTCGGCGCTAGACGCGCCGGGTGAGGCCTTCCACGACCCCCCGGCGGACGCGGCCCTCTTCGAGGCGCTGGAGCAGACGCTGCGCCAGACCGGCAGCCGGCAGCTCGTGCGCCTGCCTTTCCACATCAACGACCCGGCGTTCAGCGACGCCCTCGCCGCAGCCTTCGAGTCGCTCGCGGGCGCCCGGACCTCCCGGGCACGGGGCCCGAGGCGATGAAGGGCGTCCCACAAGAGTCGTGCTTCAACGCCCTCTTGATGCTGCTCCTCGATACGTGTAGCGGAATGTAGGGGGTGAGGGTGTCGGCGGAACTCCAGTCCCGCCGACCGTCGTTGTCGGCCTTTTTCGGGCGATACGCGGTCGAGCATCAGGCGACCGCTCCGAGACCGTTCTTCGCCACCAGCGTCAGGAGCTTCAGCGACGCGCCCCGCGGGCGCTTCTCGCCGCGCTCCCACTGGCTCACCAGACCTGTCGTCACATTGAGGTAGCGTGCGAACACCGCCTGACTCGCCTGCTCGCGCAGACGCAGCGCGCGGATGTCCTCCGGTGCCATGTCCTCGACTGGCGTCAGGCACATCTCGTCGAACTTCCGCATGGTCCGCTTCGACATCAGGCCCGCCTCGGCCAGACCGAGCGCCGCTTCGTGCGCGGCCGCAAGAGCTTCACTTTTGTACTGGTTGGTCATCGTACTTCACCTCGACAATCGCTCCAGCGGCCTGCGCGGCCGCCAAACCCGTTTCGTCCAGCGCCAGATACTCGTCGGCCAGCAGCCTGAAGGTCTCTAGCTCGTTAACGTCTGCAATCCGACCCTCGCGCGCATCCGCCTTCATGCCTCCTTTTTATAACACCCAGTGCGGCTTTTTCAATCCGCACCGCACACCCGCGTTGTGCCGGGTCGGCTCGACAAAAGACGCGGGGGCCGCCGCCGATCCTGCCGTCCTCATGCTGCGGCGCCCGGCCGCGATGGCGGCGAATGCGCTCATCCCGCGCTCGACGCTCCCGCGCGCCGCGTTCCATAATCCGGGAGCGGTGGAACGCCATGTCGCGCTCGTGCGAGGACCGGCGTGAGCACCGGGAGGGCGAAGGATGCCGCGCATCGAACGAAGCGTGCTGCTGGAGAAGTTCCGGGCGATGGTCGCCCGGGGAGAGCCCATCGTGGGCGGAGGCGCCGGCACCGGGCTGTCGGCGAAGTGCGAGGAAGCGGGTGAATCGACCTTATCGTGATCTACAACTCGGGGCGCTATCGCATGGCGGGGCGCGGCTCGCTTGCGGGGCTGCTCGCCTACGGCAACGCCAACCGGATCGTGATGGAGATGGCGAGCGAAGTGCTGCCGGTGGCGACGCGCACGCCGGTGCTCGCGGGGGTGAACGGCACCGACCCCTTCTGCCTCTTCGACTCCTTCCTCGACGATCTCAAGGCGGCGGGCTTCTCGGGAGTGCAGAACTTCCCCACGGTGGGACTAATCGACGGGAACTTCCGGGCCAACCTCGAGGAGACCGGCATGTCCTACGGCCTCGAGGTGGACATGATCGCGCTCGCGCACGCCAAGGACCTGCTCACCACCCCCTACGTCTTCTCCGAGGACGACGCGGCGGCGATGGCCGGGGCCGGCGCCGACATCATCGTCTGCCACCTGGGACTGACGACCGGGGGCAGCATCGGAGCGGAGACCGCGCTGGCCCTTCCCGCCTGCCCCGCGCTGGTCGACGCGTGGGCGCAAGCCGCGCTGCGCGTCAACCCGGAGATCATCGTCCTCGTTCACGGCGGGCCGGTCTCGGCCCCCGAGGACGCGCAGTACATCCTCGAGAACACCCGCAACTGTCACGGCTTCTACGGCGCGTCCTCGATGGAGCGCCTTCCCGTCGAAGGCGCGATCACCGAGCAGACGCGGCGCTTCAAGCGGATCGGGAGATAACGACAATGTCCGGCTCAGTGATTGGCGCCATCATTCTGTGGCTCATCGTCGCGATCATCGTGATCGCGGTGGTGGTGTACCTCGTGAACTGGCTCTACCGCCGTTCCAGCAAGGAGGTCTCCTTCGTCCGCACCGGCCTCGGCGGAGAGAAGGTGGTGATCAACGGCGGCGCCTTCGTGCTGCCCATCATCCACGAGACCACCCCCGTCAACATGAACGTGGTCGGCCTCGAGGTGATACGCGACAAGGAGAACGCGCTCATCACCAAGGACCGGATGCGCGTGGACATGGTGGCGGAGTTCTACGTGCGCGTGGCGCCCACCCGCGAGGCGGTATCGATAGCCGCCGCGACCCTGGGTCGGCGCACCATGGAGCACACCCGCCTCCACGAACTGCTCGCGGGCAAGTTCATCGGCGCGCTGCGCTCGGTCGGCGCGGAGATGACCCTGGAGGAGATGCACGAGCGGCGCGGCGACTACGTCACCAAGGTGAGGGGGGCGGCCTCCGAGGCGCTCGAGATGAACGGTCTCGAGCTGGAATCGGTCGCGATCACCGAGCTCGATCAGACCGACCTGGAGTACTTCAACCCGTCCAACCGCTTCGACGCGGAAGGCCTCACGCTGCTCATCGAGGAGATCGAGACCCGCCGCAAGACCCGCAACGACATCGAGCAGGACGCCATGGTGCGGATCCGGGCCCGCAACCTCGAAGCGGAGAAGGAAACGCTCGCCATCGAGCGTGAGAGCGAGACGGCCCGCCTCGAGCAGGAACGCGACATCGAAGTGAGGCGAGCGGCGCAGCGCGCCGACCTCGCCCGCGAGCGCGCCCAGCGCGAGACCGAGTCCGAGCAGGCCGAGATCCTCGCCCGGGAGGAGACCGAGAAGGCGCGGATCGCCAACGAGGAGACCCTCAACGCCGCCCGCATCGCGGCCGAGCAGACCACACGGCAACGGGACATCGACCGCGGCCGCACGATCGAGGCGGCCGAGATCCTCGCTCGCGAAGAGGTCGAGAAGACGCGCATCGCGCAGGAAAGGGCGGTGGCGGAGACCCGCATCGCGTCGGAGGAAGAGACCCAGAGGCTCGAGATCGAGCGGCAGCGCGCGGTCGAGGAGGCAGAAATCGCGGCCCGGAGGGAGACCGAGCGCGCGCGCATCGCCCAGGAACGCACGCTCACGGAGCTCCGCATCGAGCAGGAAGAGGCGACCCGGCGCCGCGAGATCGAACGCACGCGGGCGCTCGAGGAGGCGGAGATCGGCGCGGTCGAGGCGACCGAGCGCGCGCGCATCGCCCAGGAGCTCAACGTCAGCGCCGATCGCATCGCGTCGGAGCGCGAGACCCGCAGCCTCGAGATCGATCGGAGCCGCTCGCTCGAAGAAGCCGAGATCGCGGCCCGCGAGGCGGTGGAGGCCGCGCGCATCGCGCAGGAGAAGAAGATCGAGCTGGAACGCATCGAGTCCGAGCTCGAAACCCGCGGCCTCGACATCGAGCGCCATCGCACCCTGGAGCAGGCCAACATCGAGGCCGAACGCGCGGTCGAAGCGGCGGGAATCTCGCGGGGGCGGGAGATTGCGGCGGAGCGGGTGTCGAGCGAAGAGGCCACCCGTTCCCTCGAGATTTCGAGAGATCGCGCGCTCGAGGAAGCCGAGATCGCGGCCCGCGAAGCGACCGAACGCGCCCGCATCGCCCAGGAGTTCGCGGTCGAGAAGCAACGCATCGCAACCTCGAAGGACCGAGAAGTGCTGGAAGTCGAGCAGCGCCAGGCGGTGGCCATCGCCGAGCAGGACCGCGACATCGCGCTCGCGGCAAAGCGGATCGAGAACGTGGCGGCGGAAAGCGGCGTTCGCCGGGCCGACATCGAGGCGGAGCGCGCGGTGGAGACGGCGGCGGTCGCCCGCGACAGGGCCGTCGACGAGGCGAAGCTCGACCGGCGCCGCGCGCTGGAGCAGCTCGAGGTGGGCCGTCGCCAGGCGCTGGACGAGGCCGAGATCGGCGCGGACGAAGAGGTCGAGCGCGCCCGCATCGCGTCGGAGCGCGGACTCGACGAAGCCCGGGTCAACCGCGAGCGGGACTTGCGCCGCCTCGAGATCGAGCGCGACGAGACGGTCGAGATGGGCGAGATGGACAAGGCGATCGCGCTGCTGCGCAAGTCCCGGGAGCGCTCCGAGAGCGAGGCCGAGGCAGCGGCGGCGCGCGCGGCGGCGGTGCGGGCCGAGGAGCAGGTGGAGACCGCGCGCGACTCGGAGATCGCAAAGCGCCGCCGCGACGTGGAGTTGATGCTCGCGGAGAAGGATGCCGAGGAGCAACGTATCATCGCGGAAGTCGACCGCATTCGGGCCGCGGTCGCGGCCGAAGCGCAACGCCTCGTCAACGAGGCGGAGAACGTGCTCACCGACGAGGCGCGCCTCTCGGTCTTCCGCCGCAACCTGCTCGACAAGATCGAGGGCATCGTGCGCGAGAGCGCGCGCCCCATGGAGAAGATCGACGGGATCAACATCCTGCACGTGGACGGCCTCTCCGGGTCCGGCGAGAGCGGCCGGAACATGACGGACGAAGTCATCGATTCCGCGCTCCGCTACCGGGTGCAGGCTCCTCTCATCGACTCGCTGCTCGGCGACATCGGGATGCAGGGCGGCAGCCTCTCGAGAATGGGCGGCCTCATCCGAGAGGCGCGCGACCTCGACAGCATCCGCCGTTCCGCCGAGTCGAAAGCCGGGGACACGGCGGACGAAAGCAAGGACCGGAAGGCCTGACGCGATGGCCCGCGTCTACATTTCGAGCATCATCGGCGCCCCGGTGGGAGCGGTGTGGGAGCGCGTGCGCGACTTCAACGCGCTCCCGGCATGGCACCCGCTCATCGGCGAGAGCCGTATCGAGGGCGCCGACGCTTCCGACCGCGTGGGCTGCGTGCGGGTGCTCACCCTCCGGGACGGGTCGACGGTCCGCGAGCAGTTGCTCGGGCTCTCCGACTTCGACCTCTTCTGCACCTACTCGATCCTCGAATCGTCAATGGGGGTCGAGAACTACGTGGCGACCCTCCGCCTCACTCCGGTGACGGACGGCGATCGCACCTTTGCCGAGTGGTCGGCGGAGTTCGACTGCGATCCCGCCCGCGAATCGGAGCTGGTCGAGATGATCGGCGCCAACGTGTTCCAGGGCGGCTTCGACGCCCTGGAGCGGCACTTCGGCGGATGAGGGCGTGGCCGCGCCGCCGAGCCGTCGCAATGCCGACTCCCGAGGCCTCCGCCACCCTGGAACGGAGGGTCGACGAGGTCGCCCGGGGCAGCGTCACGGCAATGAGGAGCAATCGATAGCGGACGCGAAGGGGGCGCGTCCGCGCACGGACGCCGCCGGACCGGGCCCGGACCTCCGACGATGATCAAGGTCGAAAGGAGCACCGTCATCGACGCACCCGTCGACCGGGTGTGGTCGGTGCTGCGGGACTTCAACGGGCACGAGCACTGGCACCCCGCGGTCAAGGAGAGCCGCATCGAGGAGCGACTTCCGGCCGACGCCGTCGGCGCGGTGCGCCGCTTCCGGCTCGGCGACGGCTCGACCCTGCGGGAGCGCCTGCTCACCCTCTCCGACGCCGAGAAGACTTACTCCTACTGCCTGCTCGACACCCCGATCCCGCTCCTCAACTACGTCGCCCACGTCTCGCTGCACCGGGTGACGGTGGGCGAGCGCACCTTCTGGCGCTGGACCTCGGAGTTCGACGCGCCGCGCGGCCAGGAACGCAAGCTGCGCACCCTCGTCGGCGAGGAGATCTACGAACGGGGCTTCGCCGCGATCCGCCGGCACCTCGCCGCTTCCTGAGCCTGCCGCCGCCTTCGGGATGGCGATGCCCTGCCACCCGAACGACAACGCGCCGCGATCATCGGCATCGTGGCCCTCGAGGACCGCTCGCGGCAGATCCCGCACTCCACGCCGATTTTCGATTCGGCACCCAGGGGTCGGTCAGGGCATCTGCCACTCGCAGACCCCCATCGAGACCGCCCAGTCGTCGGGCATGTAGCTCGTCGTGTAAGGACACTCTCCCGTTACGCCGGCGTACTTGCCCGTGCCGCCCAGGATGCGTCGCGTCCCCTGACCGCCCCCGCCGACCTCCGTGTCGCCCGCGCGTCGGATCGACACGACATACCACTGGTCTCCATCGCTGTCGGTATGCGTGCATGGCGCCTCGAGATCGAGACCGGCGTCGGTTCTCTTCGCGTACACCACGCAGGTGAGTCGGTAGTGGGCGCCATCGGCAAAGGGACCGCCACTACTCTCGATGACTGTCGCCGTGCCCTGCAGGGGGCCGCCGGTGACGGTGCCTCCGGCGTGCTCCAGCACGGTGTAGTCGCGCACGAAGCTGTTGAGGAGTGTGAGGCTGCCACTTTCGCCCGCGGTGGCGGCGTCGGCGGACCACGTGACAGCCGATGCGGCGATGCAGGCGGCCACCGTCCTGCGGAAGGATGTCGTCATTCCATGGGCTCCGTTCGTCAGCGGCCGCGTCGGCCATGCTATCGGGGTGTGCTGTACGCGTGATGTCAGCCGAGGAATGAGCAGGAAGTCGCCCTTGGCGCTCGCCATCCCCGCCAGCCGCACTCATCACGTCGAACTCCCAATTGTCCATCGACCAGCCCGCCGCGTCGAGGCGTTTGCGGAACTCTCTTCCCGCTGGGCGAGGACATTCAGGCGTGGCGGCACGAGCATATGGAGCAGGGCATGGTGGAGACCCCCGTCGATGGAGAGATCGGCGTCCGAGCCGCGAACCCCACGGACTTTCTCTCCGATCCCGCGGATCGGCTCATCGCCGCGACCGCCCCGGCCGGCCACCGCCTCGTCACGCCCAGGGCGGTGGTGGGCTCGTCGGCGAGGATGAGGGCGTGGCCGCCCGGGTGACGGTCGGCGAGCGCACCTTCTGGCGCTGGATCTCGGAGTTCGACACGCCGCGCGGCCAGGAACGCAAGCTGCGCACCCTCGTCGGCGAAGAAATCTACGAACGGGGCTTCGCCGCGATCCGCCGGCACCTTGCCGCTCCTTGACCCTGTCGCGCGCCTTCGCGATTGCGATGCGCTGCCACCCGAACGACAATGTGCCACGACTATCAGTATCGTGGCACTTGGGGACCTGTTGTGGCAGATTCTGCACTCCATGCCGAAGTTCGATTCGGCGCCCAGGGGCGGCTAGTGATTCCCGCTCCGATTCGAAAGATTCTCGGCTTCCAGACCGGAAACATGCTGGTGGCTCGGGTCGAGAACGATCACCTCGTGATCGAAAAACCGGAGTCGGTAGAACAACGAATTCGGGCACGCTTCCGAAAGTCAGGAGGCCGCAGCCTCTCCGAGGAGCTCATCACCGAACGCCGTGAGGAAGCGCGACGCGAAGCCGAGCCATGAGCATAGTGCTGGATGCCTCTGCGCTCCTTGCCTACCTGCAGGACGAGCCGGGCGGCGAGAGAGTGAAGGCGGTGCTCGGGCAGGCAGTGTTGTCCGCTGTCAACTGGGCCGAGGTCGTCGGAAAGGCAATGGACCGCGAAGTCGACACCCACGGCTTGCGGGAAGACCTGGAAGCCCTCGGTCTTCGCATCGAATCCTTCTCCGCCGACCAGGCGGATATCTCGGGCCACCTCAAGCGCTCCACGAAACGACTCGGGCTCTCGCTCGGCGACCGGGCCTGCCTTGCGCTTGGTCACGCTCGGGGCGAAGCCGTCTACACGGCGGATGCCGCATGGCAGCGTCCGGATCTGGAGATTGAGGTCGTGGCGATACGCTAACCTCGTGTGTACTCGGCAAACGGACTGCCACTGCTCTCGATGACTGTCGCCGTGCCCCGCAGGGGGCCGCCGGCGACGGTTTCTCCGGCGTGCTCCAGCACGGTGTAGTAGCGCACGAAGCTGTTGAGGAGCGTGAAGCTGCCACTCTCGCCCGCTGTGGCGGCGCCAGCGGACCAGGTGACAGCCGATGCGACGATGAAGACGGTTACGATCCTGCGGAAGGATATCGTCATTTCATGGGCTCCGTTCGTCAGCGGCTGTGTCGGCCATGCCATTGGGGTGTGGCTGTACGTGGAGGTCAGCCGAGGGATGAGCAGAAAGTCGCCCCTACCGCTCGCCATCCCCGTCGACTGCGCTCATCACATGGAACTCCTGATCGTCCATCGACCAGCCCGCCGCGGGGAGAGGGCTTTGGTCGCAACGGACCGCTCGTCGATGTGTCCATGGTCATGACCATGGTATAGACTGGCTCCCTTCGACCCTGGATTGCGGGAGCCATGTCTTGGATTCGCACGACGCCGAGCGCGCGGGAGTCAGGACGATCAAAGCGTCCGAGTTCAAGGCCAGGTGTCTGAAGCTGATGGACGAGATCGCGGCCAGCGGCGCCGAGATCGTCATCACCAAGAACGGGCGCCCGGTCTCCCGTCTGGTCCCCTATCGCAGGAAGCCGAAGAGCCTCTTCGGCATCGACCGTGGGAGGGTCGAAGTTCTCGGTGATCTGGACGAACCACTGGACGTTGCCTGGGAGGCCGCAAGCGGCCGGATCCGGAGCGAAGACGACTGCTCCTCCTAGACACCAACGCGTTGTTGTGGTTGCGGCTCGGCGACGAGAGGCTGGGAAGCCGTGCGCGCAGCGAAATCGAACAGGCCTGGCAATCCAACGCGCTGGCGGTATCCGCCATTTCATTCTGGGAAGTGGCCGTGCTCGTGGACAAGGGACGCATCAGGCTGGCCGAGGACGTCCGGGCCTGGCGCCACGAGCATCTGGATCAGGGCGTCGTCGAGATCCCCGTTGATGGAGAAATCGGCGTCCGAGCCGCGAACCTCACAGGCTTCCACCCCGACCCCGCGGATCGCCTCATCGTCGCGACCGCCCTGGCCGGCCACCGCCTCGTCACGTCGGACCGGCGCATTCTCGAGTGGCCGGGGAAACTCGGCCGCCTGAACGCGATCGACTGAACTCCTTGCGGTGGCCGTCGGCCCCCCCTACACCGCGGAGGAAACCAGCTTGCGCGTGTAGTCCGATTCGGGGTCGCGGACGAGCGTCCCGGTCTCGCCCCGCTCGACGATCGCGCCGGACTTCATGACCAGCACGTTGTCGCACATGAAGGTGACCACGGGCAGGTCGTGGGTGACCAGCATCAGTGAGAAAGCGTAGCGGCCCTGGAGGTCCTTGAAGAGGTTGAGCACCTGCGCCTGCACGGAGACGTCCAGCGCCGATGTCGGCTCGTCGAGGAGCAGGAGGTCGGGCTTCACCGCGAGCGCCCGGGCGATCGCCGCGCGCTGGCGCTGACCGCCCGAGAGCTGGTGCGGCAGGGCGCTCGCCAGGTCCGGGTCCAGCCCGACATCATCGAGGAGCCGTGCGACTTCACCGGGTATGTCGGCCTTATCGACGTTCCCCAGCAGCTCGAAGCCGAGCGCGATGGACGCCCCGACCGAGAAGCGCGGATTGAAGGTCGAATAGGGATTCTGGAACACGGGCTGAACGCGCTGCCGGAAACGTCGCAGCGCGCCTCGATCCATGGCGGCGATCTCGGCACCGTCGAAAGTGACCGAGCCCGCGTCGTAGGGGGTAAGTCGCAGGATGGTCCGGAGCAGGGTGGACTTGCCCGAGCCGGACTCTCCGACCACGCCGAGCGACTCGCCCTCCGCGAGCGAGAAGGACACGTCGTCGAGGGCGAGGACGCCGGCGCCGCGCCGGAACAGGCCGCCGCTCCGGAAGGTCTTTCGCAGGTTCCGGGCCGCTACGAGCATCCTTCAGGCCAGCCAGCAGCGGGCGTCGTGCCCCCGGGCGGCCTCCCGCAGGGGCGGGGGCTCCGCGCAGCGCGCTTCCGCGAGGGGGCAGCGCACCCGGAAGCGGCAGCCGGCGATCTCTTCGGAAGGCTGCGGGATCCGTCCGGGAATGGTCGAGAGGCGCTCGGGGTTTCCGAGCAGGCGGGGGGCGGCGCCCATGAGCGCGCGCGTGTAGGGATGGCGCGGGCGATCGAAGATCTCTTCACGCACGCCGCTCTCGACGATCTCGCCCGCGTACATGACGTAGATCCGGTCGCAGAGGCTGGAGACGAGGCCGAGGTCGTGCGAAATGAAGAGAAAGCTGGTGCCGGTCTGCGCCCGCAGGTCCCGGATGAGGGCGATGATCTCGGCCTGGATGGTCACGTCGAGGGCGGTGGTGGGCTCGTCGGCGAGGATGAGGGGCGGCTCCATCGACAGCGCCATCGCGGTCAGCGCGCGTTGCTGCATTCCGCCCGAGAACTGGTGCGGATAGTCGGCGCTTCGCGCACGGGGATTCGGAATGTGCACGCGTTCGAGCAGGCGCACCACGAGCTCCCGGATCTCGGGCCCGGGGCGACGCGCGTGCACCTCGACCGGCTCTCCCACCTGCCGCCCGACCACCTGCACCGGGTTGAGGGCATGCAGGGCGTCCTGCGGAATGAGGGCGATCTCGGCGCCCCGCACTTCCCGCATCTGCGGCGGGGTGAGCGCGAAGAGGTCCCGCGACCGGAACATCGCCCGGCCGGCGACCACGCGAATCCGCTCGGGAAGCAGCCCGAGCAGCGACTTGGCGGTCATGGTCTTTCCGCTGCCGGACTCGCCGATGAGGCCCACGATCTCGCCTTCCTCGACCCGCAGGGATACGTCGCGCGCGATGGGCACCGGCGCCTCCGCCCGGCGCTCGAGCTCGATCCGCAGGCCGACCACTTCGAGCAGGGGAGCGGCGCCGCCCCCGTCCCTTGCCGTCGCGCCCTCAGCCACGGAGCTTGGGATCCAGCACGTCGCGCAGCCCGTCTCCCAGCAGGTTGAAGCTGAAGACGGTGAGGAAGAGGGCCACCCCCGGCGCGAGGCTTATCCACGGCGCCTGGTCGATAAAGCCGCGGCCGGTGTTGATCATGTTGCCCCAGGAGGGCTCCGGCGGCTGGGCGCCGAGGCCGAGGAAGGAGAGCGCGGATTCGAGCAGGACCGCGTAGGAGAAGGCCACCGCGGCCTCCACCAGCACCGGGCCGATGACGTTGGGCAGGATCTCGCGCAGGACGATGCGCCGCCCCGGCACCCCCAGGCATATCGCGGCCTCGAGAAAGGGCTGGCGCTGCACGGTCTGGGCCACCGCCCGGGTGAGACGGGCGAAGCCGGGGATGAAGATGATGCCGATGGCGAGCATCGCGTTGAGCACCGAGGTGCCCAGGTTCGCCATGAGGATGACCGCGAGCAGGATCGCGGGAAAGCAGAACACGATGTCCATGAAGCGCATGAGCACCGCGTCGATCTTCCCCCCGAACCAGGCGGCGAGCAGACCGATGAGGGTGCCGCCGAACGCACCGATCCCCACCGCCACGAGGCCCACGACGATGGAAATCCGTGACGCCTGCATCACCCGGGAGAGGATGTCCCGGCCCAGCTCGTCGGTGCCGAGGAGGTGCTTCTCGCTCGGACCTTCGAGCATCACCAGCACGTCGAGCGCGTAGGGGTCGTAGGGCGCGATCACCGGCGCGAAGGCGGACGCGACGAACACCAGGATCACCACGGGAAGGGTGACGACCACGAGGCCGTAGCGCCGCCAGTTGATGCGCCGGAGCATCCTCAGCTTCCCGTGTGCACCTGGCGCGGGTCGATGACCTGCGCCGCGAGATCGACGAGCAGGTTGACGATCAGCACGATGACGGTGACGGACATCGCCGCCGCGAGCAGCACCGGGTAGTCGCGGTTGATGATGCCGACGAGGACCAGCGAGCCGATTCCGGGAATGCGGAACACGTCCTCGATGATGACGACGCTGCCGACGAGAAACCCGAACTCCACCGCGCTGACGGTGAAGAAGGGGATGAGCGCGTTGCGCACCACGTGCGCGGTCAGGAGGCGAAAGTTGGAGACCCCTTTCGAGCGGGCGGTCTCGATGAAGTTCGAGAACATCACCTCGATCACCGCGGTGCGCATGATCCGGATGAGCAGGCCCGAGGAAACCACCCCGAGCGCGATGCAGGGCAGCAGCATCCCCCGCAGGTTCGCGACCGGGTCCTCAGAGAAGGGCGTGTATCCCCCGGTCGGCAGCCATCCGAGGCGCAGAGAGAAGAGGTAGATGAGCAGGGTCGCGAGCCAGAAGTTCGGCGTCGAGCCGAAGAGGGTCGCGAGCGTGGTGACCACCCCGTCCGTGCCGCTCTGATGCCGGAACCCGGCGACGAGGCCGAGCGGAATCGCGATGGCGACCGCCACCAGGAAGGCCATGCCCGCGAGCTGGAGGGTCACCGGGATGCGCTTGCGCACGTCCGGACCCACCGCGACCGCGTTCTGAAAGGAGGTTCCGAAGTCGCCCCGCAGCGCCCGGCCCGCCCATTCGACGTACTGCACCGCGAGCGGGCGGTCGAGCCCATGCTGGTGCTCGAAGCGCTTCAGCGCCTGCGGAGTCGCGTGAATGCCGAGCGCGGAACGTGCGGCGGAGCCCGGCACCACGTTGACGGCCAGGAAAAGCACCATCGACGCCACGAAGAGCGTCGGCACGAAGGAGGCGAGCCGCCCCAGGACGAGGCGCAGCATCAGGGCTCATGCCCCGGTGCGGGCGGGAATGCGACTTCCCGCCCGCGCCGCGACATATCCCGTGGTCATTCCAGCCAGGCGTCCTTGAGCGTCTTCAGGAAACCGGTGCGCATCGGCTTGAAGTTCTTCAGCCGGTCGGTGTGCGCGGTGAGCACCCAGCCGTTCACCAGCGGAACGACGTCCATGGTGTCCAGCGAGAGTTGCTGCTGCTGCCGGTAGAGGTCCTTGCGCTCCTCGATGGTGACGGCGGACTTTGCCGCCAGCATCAGGTCGTCCATCTCCTGCGAGCCGCCCTTCTGCACGTTGACGGCGGAGGTCGTCGCGTAGGTGTTGGTGACGAAGTCGTCCGGATCCGCGAGCGGCGAGAGCCAGTACATGACGGTGAGGTCGAAGTTGCTCGGTCCCCACACCTCGTCCCAGTAGCGCGGGACCTCCATGGTCTCGATGGTGGCGTTGAATCCGATCTGGGACAGGTTGGCCTGGATGATCGGAGCCATCGACATCATCGGCGGCCACGAGGAGACCATCATCAGGCTGATCGGCGAGCCGGGCGCCACGCCCGCTTCCGCGAGCAGCGCCTTCGCCTTTTCGATGTCGCCCTGGGGACTGAACTCCTCGAGATCCGCGTAGCCCCAGTTCCACTGGGGGATCACGCCGCCGAGGATCGGCGTCGCCTGCCCGTAGAAGGCTCCGCGCACGATCGCCGCCCGGTTCAGCGCGTGGGCAATCGCCCGCCGCACCAGCGGATTGCCGAGCTCGCCGCGCTCGTGGTTCGGCACCATCCAGAAGTAGCGCGACCCCTCGATGGCGGCATCGACCATGTTCTCCTGCGAGGTGATGGCATTCCAGTCCTTGGGAGGCACCTCGTTGGAGAAGTGGATCTCGCCCGACTTCATCCCGTTCGCGAGCGCGGTGGGATCGGAGATGATCCGATAGACCATGCCGTCGAACCAGGGCCGTCCCTCTTCGTAGTAGTCGTCGTTGCGCTCGAACACGATGGAATCGCGCGGCGTGTACGACACGAACCTGAAGGGGCCGCTGCCCACCGGCTGCGCGTTGAGGTCCCACCCCGACTCGACCAGGTCCTTGGGCACGATGGAGGAGCCCGGGAACGCCATGTAGATCTCGAAGGGTCCGGTCACGCGGTTCAGGTTGAACTGCACGTTCAGGTCGTCGAGCGCCACCACCTCGTCGATCGTCTCGATCTGGGAGCGGTAGGCGTATCCCGAGTCCGGGTCGAGGATGCGCTCGAAGGAATAGACCACGTCCTCGGCGGTCAGAGCCTCGCCGTCGTGGAAGGTGAGGCCGGGACGCAGGGTAAAGGTCCAGGAGAGCCCGTCGTCCGCGACCGACCAGCTCTCGGCGATTCCCGCGTAGGGTTTTGCGTTCTCGTCGAGATTGAGCAGCGTCGAGTAGACCTGCTCGATCACCACGTGCGACATGCCGCTTGGGCCCCGCGCCGGATCGAAGCCGCCCGGATCGGCGGAGAAGGCCGCCACCAGCGTGCCGCCGGCCTTGCCTTCCTGCGCCGTCGCGACTCCCGGTACGCCGAATGCAAGCGCGGTCGCTGCCGCCGCCGCAAGGCCGAGTCCCGCCCGTCGTGTCAATTGCATGTTCTTCCCTCCTCCCACAATGCTGCCGGGCGGGTTGCCCGGTGAGCCCGCGATGGTAGGAGGGGGTCCAGGGGGCGTCAACGAGGCCGCTACCGATCCCGACCTCCGCCCTGGTTCTCTTCTGGCTATGGGTACCGGCACGGGTTGATTCCTGACTCGGCGAGTGGAAGCAGGCTTGCTTCCGGCGGAGTGGGATTTCGACGATCTCCTGCCCGCCATTCGCAACGGACTGAGCGCGGACGGCGACCTCGTCGAGGCGCCGCGCTTCGTCGAGGTCTTCGAGGGCTGGCTCGACCGGCTCTGGTCGGAGGGCTGCGAAGCGGCGATGCGATCTTGCGCGAGCGGGTAGCCTCTACCGCTCCAGCTCGAAGATAAGCGTCGAGAGGGGCGGCAGGCGGATCTCGATGGAGTGGGGCCGGCGGTGGCATTCGACGGCTTCGCTCCGGACGCTGCCGAAGTTGCCCCGGCCCCCGCCGCCGTACTCCGCGCCATCGGTGTTGATGCGCTCGATCCAGCGCCCGGCCGCCGGCACGCCGAAGCGTCGCGGCGCTCGCTCCACCGGCGTGAAGTTGCAGACCACGACCACCGGCGGGGCGCCGCCGCGGCCCCGGCGCAGCCAGGCGTAGAGGGATTCCTCGGCGGCATCGGCCTCGATCCACTCGAAGCCCGCCCCTTCGCAGTCCAGCTCGTGGAGGGCCGGCGTGCTCCGGTAGAGGCGATTGAGATCACGGACGAGCCTCTGCACGCCGGCGTGGCGCGCCTCCCCGAGCAGGTGCCAGTCGAGGCTCGCGTCGTGGCTCCATTCACGGCCTTGCGCGAATTCCTGGCCCATGAAGAGGAGCTTCTTGCCGGGATGAGCCCACATGAAGGCGAAGTAGGCCCGCAGGTTGGCGAAGCGCTGGTCATCGTCACCCGGCATCCTGGCCAGGATCGAGCCCTTGCCGTGCACCACCTCGTCGTGGCTGAGGGGCAGCACGAAGTTCTCCGAGAAGGCGTAGTGGATGCCGAAGGTCATCTGGTGATGGTGGTGCCGGCGGTGGACGGGATCGCGCTTCATGTAGTCGAGCGTGTCGTTCATCCAGCCCATGTTCCACTTGTAGCCGAAGCCGAGGCCGCCGGCGCCGGCAGGCCGGGAGACCCCGGGGAAGGAGGTCGACTCCTCGGCGAAGGTGGCGACGCCCTCGCATTCGCCGTAGACCACCTCGTTCATGCGCTTCAGGAGGGCGATGGCTTCCAGGTTCTCGCGCCCGCCCTCGACGTTCGGCACCCACTCGCCCTCCGCGCGCGAGTAATCGCGGTAGAGCATGGACGAGACGGCATCCACCCGCAGGCCGTCGACGTGATGCTCCTTCATCCAGTACAGGGCGTTGGCGATCAGGTAGTTGCGCACCTCGTGGCGGGCGTAGTTGAAGATGAGCGTGTTCCAGTCCCGATGACGGCCCTCGCGTGGGTCGGCGTACTCGTAGAGCGCGCTGCCGTCGAAGCGCCCCAGTCCGTGCGCGTCGGTGGGGAAGTGGGCGGGCACCCAGTCGAGGATCAGGCCGAGCTCCGCGGCATGGCAGGCCTCGACGAAGTCGCGGAACTCCCCGAGCGTGCCGTGGCGGATAGTCGGTGCGTAGAGCCCGATGGGCTGATAGCCCCAGGAGCCGTCGAAGGGATGCTCCGAGATCGGTGTCACCTCGATGTGGGTGAAGCCCATGTCGCGCACGTAGGGCACCAGGTCCCCGGCGAGCTCGTGGTAGCTCAAGGGCCGGGCTCCCTGGTCCGCCCGCTTCCAGGACCCGAGGTGCACTTCGTAGATGGCGATGGGTCGGTCGTGCCGGATGGCTTCCCCCCGCCTGTTCATCCAGTCGCCGTCGCGCCACTCCTTCCCGCCCGGATCGCGCACGATGGACGCGGTGGCCGGCGGGTGCTCGGCCCCGAAGCCCACCGGATCGGCCTTGAGCGGCAGCACCGCGCCGTCGGCGCCCCTCAGCTCGAACTTGTAGCGGGCGCCCTCCGAGACGCCGGGAAGGAAGGTCTCCCACGCACCGGTCGACCCCCGCCGGCGCATGGGGTGGCGCCGGCCGTCCCAGTGGTTGAAGTCGCCGACGACGGAAACCCGCCGTGCATTGGGCGCCCACACCGCGAAGTGCACGCCGGCGACCCCTTCCCTGGTCAGGGGATGCGCGCCCAGCACCTTCCAGAGGTCGAGGTGCGAACCTTCGCTCAGGAAGTGCTCGTCCATCTCCCCCAGCACCGGACCGAAGCGGAAGGGGTCCTCCTCCTCCCATTCGCTGCCCCGGCCGCGCATCCTCAGGCGGTAGGCGCCCGGATCGCTCCGGAGCTTCGCGGCGAACACCCCGTCGCGGTCGCCCGGGCCGAGCGCGACCGGCTCATGGCCCCTTCCCCCGGGCAGCAGGGTCACCGACTCCACGCCGGGCCGGAAGACGCGCAGCACCCAGTTCCCTCGACTCAGGCGGTGCGGACCCAGGTAGGCAAAGGGATCGTCGTGCTCGCCGCGGGCAAGGGCGGCGTTCTGGGCAGGGTCGCCGAGGGGCAGGGCCACGGGCGCGTCAGAACGCCGGAGCGGCGTCCCAGATGTCGCGGGCATAGCCGCGGATGGTGCGGTCGGAGGAGAACCAGCCCATCCGGGCGGTGTTCCGCACGGCCCGACGGGTCCAGTCCTCGGGCTCCCGCCAGACCCGATCGATGCGGCCCTGCACCTCCCGGTAGGCGCTGAAGTCCGCGCACACCATGAACCAGTCGTGATGGCGCAGATTGTCGACGAGGGCCGTGTAGCGCTGCGGATCGTCGGGGGAGAAGAGCCCGGAAGCGATCTGCTCCAGCACCTCGGCGAGCCGGGCATCGGCCGCGATGCATTGCTCGGGCCGGTATCCCGCCACCCGGCGGGCGCTCACCTCGTCGGCGCTCTGGCCAAAGATGAAGATGTTCTCCCCGCCCACGGCTTCGCCGATCTCGATGTTGGCGCCGTCGGCGGTGCCGACGGTCAGGGCGCCGTTCATGGCCAGCTTCATGTTGCCGGTGCCGGAGGCTTCCATGCCCGCGGTGGAGATCTGCTCGGAGAGATCGGCGGCGGGGATCAGGATCTCCGCCATGGACACGTTGTAGTTGGGCGGAAAGACGACCTGCAGTCGCCCGGCCATGAGGGGGTCCGCGTTGATGGTGGCGCCGATGTCGTTGATCAGCTTGATCACGAGCTTGGCCATCGCGTAGCCCGGCGCCGCCTTGCCGCCGAAGATCTTGACCCGCGGCGCCCGCTCCGCATGCGGGTCGCGGTGGATCTCGTTGCGCAGCGCAGCGGCATGGAGGATGTTCATGAGCTGCCGCTTGTACTCGTGGATGCGCTTGATGTGGACATCGAACATGGCCCCGGGGTCCACGCTGACGCCGAGGCTTCGTTCCAGCCACTTCGCCAGCCGGAGCTTGTTGCGGTGCTTGGCCTCGGCGAAGGACGCGCGAAAGGCCGGGTCGTCGGCGAGCGGCTCGAGTCCCCGAAGGCGCTCCAGGTCGCTCACCCAGCCCTCGCCGAGGGTGTCGGTCAGAAGGTCGCGCAGGGCTCGATTGCTGGTGTAGATCCAGCGCCGGGGAGTCACCCCGTTGGTCTGGTTCACGATGCGGTCCGGGTGCAGCGCGTGCAGGTCCCGGAAGACGCTCTGCTTCATCAGCTCGGTGTGGAGGGCCGAGACGCCGTTCACCCGGCGCGCGCCGATGAAGGCCAGGTGACCCATGCGCACTTCGGCGCCGTCGACCACCCTGACGGCGTCGGGCCGGCCCGCCGCACCGGCATGATGCGCGTCGATACGTTCGATCAGCGCCATGTGCCGGGGCAGGACGCGGCGCACGAGATCCACCGGCCAGCGTTCGAGCGCCTCGGGCAGCAGGGTGTGGTTGGTGTAGTGGAGACAGGCGCGGGCGATCTCGAAGGCGTCGGCAAAGGACTGCCCGTGGTCGTCGACCAGCCGCCGGATCAGCTCCGGGAAGGCGATGGCCGGGTGGGTGTCGTTGAGCTGGATGGCAACGGAGAGGGGAAGCTTCGCGATGTCGTCATGGTGCGCGAGGAAGCGACGAAGGATGTCGGCGAGCGAGGCGGCGGTGAAGAAGTACTCCTGCTTGAGCCTCAACTCCCGGCCCGGCTCGGTGGTGTCGTCCGGGTAGAGCACCCGGCTGATGGTTTCCGCCAGGACCGAAGGGGCGGCGGCGGCCATGTAGTCGCCCCGGTTGAAGGGCTCGAGGTCGAACTCCCGCACCGGCCTGGCGGACCACAGGCGCAGCGTGTTGGACCAGCGCCCGCGCCAGCCGGGAACCGGTGTGTCGTAGGCGACGGCCAGCACCGTCTGCGCCGGCGTCCAGGTGCTGCGGTCACCCTCGCTGCGCACGGACCCGCCGAAATGAACCGGAAAGCTCGCCTCCGGCCGCTCGAACTCCCAGGGATGGACCTGGCGCAGCCAGTCCTCGGCCTCCTCGGTCTGCCAGCCGTGCTCGAAGGACTGCCGGAACAGCCCGTGCGCATAGCGAATGCCGTAGCCGTAGGCCGCGAGGCCCACCGTCGACATGGACTCGAGGAAGCAGGCGGCGAGGCGGCCGAGGCCGCCGTTGCCGAGCGCGGCGTCGGGCTCGTCCGCGAGCAGGGCGCCGTAGTCGACGCCGAAGCCCTCGACGACCTCCCGC
Organism: Gammaproteobacteria bacterium; assembly: GCA_022824305.1. Taxonomy (GTDB): domain Bacteria; phylum Pseudomonadota; class Gammaproteobacteria; order HK1; family HK1; genus JAJEAD01. The sequence continues at coordinate 199,779 of JAJEAD010000054.1, forward strand.
AGCCTCTCGTCGAGCCCCAGGTTGGCGACCGCGTCCTCGAGCAGCCGGCCGATGAGGAATTCCATCGACAGGTAGTAGACCCGCTTGCGATCCTCCGTACAGACCCGCTGAGTGGTCTCGAACGAGGGTGCGATCACGAGGTCGCGGACCGCCCGCGAGACCGCCCGCCGCCAGTCGTTGAGCGTCGCGGCGGCCGGCGACTTCCCGATGCCGTAGCGCAGGTGGTACTCGATGGAGCGGCGCAGCGCCGTGGCGTCCGGCGGAACGGGATGCTCGTGAATCGCGGGCTCGGTCGGCATTCAGAGCTCCTGGATGCTCCGCGCCTCAATCAACCGGCCGGGTATCCGGCGGCGCACCGGCCCGCGGCGATGGGCGCATGGGGCTGCCTCAAGTGCGGACATCCGGTGCGGTGCGCCCCAGCCGGACATGGATTCCGGCGATCTCCGCCGCGGCGGCGATGACCGGGGCCAGGGCCTCCTGCGGGTCGAGGCCGAGCGCCCCCGAGGCATCCTCGAAGCGCTCCAGGTAGACGCGCAACGTCGCGCCCGCGGTCCCGGTGCCCGAGAGCCGGAACACCGCCCGGGGGTTCTCCTCGAAGAAGATGCGCACCCCCTGGCCGCGGGCGATCGAGCCGTCGACGGGATCGCGGTAGGAGAAGTCATCGGCGGCGGCGACGCTCAGGGGGCCGTGGCGCCGGCCGGGCAGCTCCGCCAACCGTCCCCGCAGATCCGCCAGCAGCGCTTCCGCCGCCGCCCTGTCCACGCCCTCGTAGTCGTGGCGGGAGTAGTAGTCGCGGCCGTGCCCGGCCCAATGGGCGGCCAGGATCTCGTGCACGGACTCGCGGCGCCGGGCGAGAATGTTGAGCCAGAACAGCACCGCCCAGAGACCGTCCTTCTCGCGCACGTGGCCGGAACCCGTGCCCGCGCTCTCCTCGCCGCAGAGCGTCGCCAGACCGGCGTCCAGCAGCGTGCCGAAGAACTTCCAGCCCGTGGGCGTCTCGAAGGCGGGGATGCCGAGCCTCGCGGCGACCCGGTCGGCGGCGCGGCTCGTCGGCATCGAGCGCGCGATGCCGCTCAAGCCCCCGGCATAGCCCGGAGCCAGGGTGGCATTGGCCGCCAGCACCGCCAGAGAGTCGGACGGGGTCACATAGGTGCCGCGGCCGAGGATCATGTTGCGGTCCCCGTCGCCGTCGGAAGCGGCAGCGAAATCCGGCGCCCCCGGGCGCATCATCAGGTCCACCAGCGCCCCGGCGTGGACCGGATTGGGGTCGGGATGTCCGCCGCCGAAGTCGGGCCGGGGCTCTCCGTTCAGAACCGTGCCGGGGGGCGCCCCCAGCTCGTCTTCCAGGACTGCCTTCGCGTAGGGGCCGGTCACCGCGTGCATGGCATCGAAGCGCATGGTGAACCCCGAGGCGAAGAGCGCGCGGATGGCGTCGAAGTCGAAGAGGCGGCGCATGATTCCGGCGTGGATGGCCACCGGGTCGAAGACCTCCACGCACGTCCCGCCCAGGGTTCGTGTCCCGGCGGCGGAGAGGTCCACGTCCCCGGCATCCAGGATCCGATACTCGCCGACTTCCAGGCTGCGGCGGTAGATGGCGTCGGTGACCGATTCCGGCGCCGGACCGCCGGAGGGGATGTTGTACTTGATGCCGAAGTCGCCGTCCTCGCCGGCCGGGTTGTGGCTGGCCGAGAGAATGAGGCCGCCGTCGGTCTTCCGCGCGCGGATCACCGCCGAGGCGGCGGGAGTCGAGAGAAGTCCGTCCCGGCCCACCAGCACGCGGGCGGCCCCGTTGGCGGCGGCCATCCTGAGAATGGTCTGGATGGCGCGCTCGTTGAAATAGCGTCCGTCCCCGCCCACGGTCAGGGTCTTGCCGTCGAGCCCGCCCACGGCGTCGAACACCGACTGCACGAAGTTCTCCAGGTAGCCCGGCTCCATGAACACCGCGGTCTTCTTGCGAAGACCCGAGGTGCCGGGCTTCTGCCCCTCGATCGGCGTCGTCGGGACACGTCTCACGTTCATCGCCTGAGCTCCCTTACGACCCGCTCGCCCCTGGAGCCGCTGTCTCGCGCGTCCATGTCACGTCGCGGTCCCATGGTTTCCCGTTCGCGCACACCCACGCCTTAGTTGAGCGGGAATCCACCCGCTGCGATTGCGGCAGTGAAGGACGGACGAACAGACGCCTGTGTGCATTCTCGCCATTTGCTGCTTCATTCCACCAATCCGCGGGCGTGGGGAACGACGGCACCGGCGCTCGTGGACTCGTCTGCGCGCGAATCGGAGCCCACTACGCTCTCTTGCCTTCGTCTCGCATGAACCCTCGACCTGTCACGGATGCTGCCCCGTGTCGAAGCGACGACGCCGGCGATGGCGGCGAGGCCCGGATCCTGGCTGAGCGCCTCCACCGCCACCGGGTGGCGGCGGCGCCAGTTGGGATGCTCGTCGACGGTGCCGGGCAGGTTCTGCTGCTCGACGACCCCCAACGCGTCGTCGAGCGAGACGGCGAGCAGCGAGGACGCGGCACCGGCGAGCAGGGCATGCACCGCGACGACGGTCGCTTCGTCGGCTTCTGGCGGCGGCGCGCCGGGGTCGAGGTCCGGCGGGGCCTGCCCTTCCTCCACCAGCAGGCGGCACAGCGCTCCTCGCTCCGCCCCGCGAGCCGCGAGCGCCGCCGCGCGCTCCTTCGCCGTGGTCCGGCCGAGGCGGTGCCGCAGCTCGATGTCCCGGCCGGACCACCAGCCCCTCAGGGTCGGGGTGTCGTGGGTGCCGCCCGAGGCGAGAGTGGCGGGACGATAGCGCCGGGGCGGCCGGAAGTTCCCGCCGTCCTTCTCGAATTGCATGACCGCCGACCCCAGCAAACCGCCTTCCGCGAGCCGCGGGCGCAAGTCCGGGGGAACGGAACCCAGATCCTCGCCGACGACGATGCAGTCGGCCCGCGCCGCCTCGATGCGGACCAGCGCGAGCAGCGCTTCCAGCGGATAGCCGACGTAGCCGCCGGGCGCGCCGGACTCCGGAACCCAGAAGCTGCGCTTCAGTCCCAGGACATGGTCGATCCGGATCATCCCGGCGTGGGCCATGGCGGCGCGCAGCATCCGGACGAAGGGGCGGTAGGCCGCAGCGCGCAAGCCCCGGGGACTGAAGGGCGACAGGTTCCAGTTCTGGCCGTCGGGGCTGAAGGCGTCGGGCGGCGCGCCGAGCGATACTTCCCGTGCGAAGCAGGCCGGGGCCGACCAGGCCTCGGCCCCGCCCGGGCGCACGCCCACCGCGACGTCGAGGTAGAGGCCGATGGCCATACCCGCGCGCCTGGCGGCGGCCTGGGCCTCGGCGAGCTGTCGGCCGGCGAGCCACTGCAGCCAGGCGTGCCAGCGAAGCGAGCGCGTGTTTTCCGACCCGAAGCGCCGCACGTCCGGGCTCTGGAGGTCCCGGAGCGCACCGGGCCAGGCGCGCCAGTCGGGTCCGTGGACACTGGCGATCGCCTCGAAGAGCGCAAACCACTCCAACTCCCGGCCCGGCCCTTGCCGCCAGGCGGCAAGATCGGCCGCTTCCGGGCCGTCCGCTTCGATCGTCGAGCGATACAGGGCTTCGAGGACCTCCCGCTGCCGCCGCTCGTGCGCCTCGTAGTCCAGGAAATCGTCGCCCTTCGCCGCCTCCCGTCCGGCGGCACGATCCTCCAGGAGTCGCCGGGCTTGCGTACACCGCCCGAATCCGGGCACCGCATCGGGGGCGATGTGGAGCGGCTCGAGCGCGCTGCGGCAGGTTGGGAAGTAGGGGCTGAATCCGCCGCTGGCGGCGCCGCGGGCGTGGACCGGGTTGATACCGATGAAGTCGGCGCCGAGTCGCGCCATCTGCCCGGCCGCTTCGGCCAGGTCCCGGTAATCGCCGATCCCGAGGTTGCGCTCCGAACGCAGGCCATAGAGGGCCGCGGAGAATCCCCACGCCTTGCCGCGTCCTGCAACGTTGCCGAGCGCCGGCGCCCGTTCCGGCGCGGCGATCACGAGACAAGTCTCCTCCCCGACGCTCAGGCGGTGAAGACCGGCCGGCAGCGTGAGCGTAATCTCCCCTTCGTCGCGCCCTTCGTGCGAGCCGCCCGCGTCGAGCTCGAGTTGCCAATCGGCGCCATGCCGGAGAGGAATCCGGGCTTTCGCGCCCGCGCTCACGACGATCTCCTCGGGGATGCGGCGGGCGGCCCACCGCGCCCGGAACTCCGCGAGCGACCTTCGGGTCTCGGACTCGTTTGCCGCCGGCACCCCCATCGCGGCCAGCAGGGCGCGCTGCGTATCGGGGCCGGTGGTCTGCTCCACTCCCGCAAGATTGTGCCAGCGTGGCAGGATCCCCATGGCCGCGGCCAGGTTCGCGAGGGCACCGTCGCCCCGGCCCGCGGTGCTCACGGCACGGCTCCGGCGGCAAAGGCGAGGACCGACTCCGGCGGAACCGGTTGTCGAAGGTCGATGCAGGCGGCCGGGGACGCCTCCGGCCGGGCGGTGTCCAGGACGCGCCGCCAGGCGCGGCCGCCGCCGGGCGCGGGCAGCCGGGTCGAGACCGCTTCGGGCGAGCGGTTGAAGACGAGCGCCATCCGCTCGCCGTCGGGGGCATGAGCCGGCGCCTCGGCCGACTCCCTTAGCAGCAGGCAGAAGCCCGGAAGGTCGGGGTCGCTCCAGTCGATGGCGCCCCCCTCGAGCCCCAACCACTCGACGTCCGGCGCCCCGTCCGCCGCGCGTTCGCGTCCATGCAGAAACCAGCTCTGCCGCAAGCAGGGATGGGCCCGGCGCAGGGCGCTCAGAAGCCGGACAAGCCCGAGCAGTTCCGCGTCGGAGTTCTCCCAGTCGATCCAGCTCACCTCGTTGTCCTGGCACCAGGCGTTGTTGTTGCCCCCCTGGCTGTCGGCGATCTCGTCGCCGGCGCGCAGCATCGGCGTGCCCTGGGCCAGGAAGACGCTGGCGAGCAGGTTGCGCCGCCGCCGGGCCCGGCGCCGCCGGATCCCGGCATCTTCACTCTCGCCTTCCTCGCCGCAGTTGTCGCTCCAGTTCTCCTGGTGGCCGTCCCGGTTGCCCTCGCCGTTCGCTTCGTTGTGCTTCTCGTCGTAGGCGCTGAGGTCGGCCAGGGTGAAGCCGTCGTGGCAGGCGACGAAGTTCACCGAGGACCAGCTCCTGCGCCCCTCGCGGTCGAAGGTGCCGGCCGACCCGAGGAGGCGCTCGGCCATCTCCTGGGCGCCGTGCGCATCGCCGCGCCAGAAGCGGCGCACGCCGTCGCGAAATGCGTCGTTCCACTCGGCGAAGCCGGGCGGGAACTCGCCCCGGCGGTAACCCCCGGGTCCCAGGTCCCAGGGCTCCGCGATCCACTTCACCCGGGTCAGCACCGGGTCCTGGCGCAGGGCGTCGAAGAAGCCGCCGCCGGGGTCGAAGCCATGAGCTTCCCGCCCCAGGGTGGTGGCCAGATCGAAACGGAAGCCGTCCACCCCCATCGCCACCACCCACCAGCGCAGGCTGTCCAGGACCAGGCGCAGCACGTAGGGGTGGGAGAGGTCGAGGGCATTGCCGCAGCCGGTCTCGTTGCGGTAGAAGCGCTCCTGCCCTTCGCGCAGGCGATAGTAGGCGGCGTTGTCCAGCCCGCGGAACGAGAGGGTCGGTCCGTTCTCGTCACCCTCGGCGCTGTGGTTGTAGACCACGTCCAGGATGACCTCGAGTCCGGCGCCATGGAGCCTGCGCACCATCTCGCGAAAGCCGGCGAGTCCCGCCGGTCCGAAGTAGCGCGGCTCAAGGGCGAAGAAGGCGACGCTGTTGTAGCCCCAATAGTTGACGAGCCCTTTCTCGAGCAGCCAGCGATCGTCCGCGAAGGCGTGGACCGGCAGCAGCTCCAGCGTCGTTATGCCCAGCGAGACGAGATGTTCCAGCACCGGCTCCGCGGCGAGGGCTTCGTAAGTGCCGCGCAATTCCCTCGGCAGATCCGCCCACAGGCGGGTGAGCCCCTTGGGGTGGGCCTCGTAGATCACGGTCTCCGCCCAGGGGGTGTCGGGCCGCTCGCCGTCCGGCACCGGCGGGGCGGGATCCGTCAGCACGCACTTCGGCATCGCCGGTGCGCTGTCCACGCGCGAATAGGACAGGTCGCCCTCCGGCGATGCGGGATCGTATCCGAGGCATGCATCGGGGGCGGCGAAGCGCCCGCGCAGGGCGCGCGCGTAGGGGTCGAGCAACAGCTTGTTGGGATTGAAGCGGTGGCCGCGCTCGGGCGCGTATGGGCCATGCGCGCGCAGCCCGTACAGCGCGCCGGGCGCGAGGCCCGGCACGTAAGCGTGCCAGACGGCTCCGCTTCTCTCCGGCAGGACGAGGCGCTCCGTCTCCCGCCGGCCGTCCTCGGAGAACAGGCAGAGCTCGATCCGGGTCGCGTTCTCCGAGAACACGGCCACGTTCGCGCCCTCGCCGTCCCAATGCACGCCCAGGGGGTTCGGCCAGCCCGACCGCATCTGGCGTCTGGCTCCCACCCGATTTCTCATCCGCCTTCGCGGTGCGGCGGCACGGGGACGCGGCGCGGGGACCGGGAAGCGCCGAATACCTGGCCGGCGCCATGTCGAGGCGGCGCGGGAGAGCACGGCCCGTCACCGCCACGTGGCCGGCGTCCACGGGAGGTGGGGGGCAGGACATGCGTCTCGAATCTCATGCCGCGGACTCGATGAGCTCGGAGTAGACCCCGGCGTAGGCCTCGGCCGAAGCCTCCCAACCCACCGGATGGCGCATGGCGCGGCGCACCATGCCCGACCAGAGCGTCTCGTCGGCGAAGGCGTCGCAGGCCCGGTCGAGGGCGTCGGCGAGCGGCGCGGCGGCAACCGGGGAGAACTGGAAGCCCGTGGCCACCCCGGCCCGAAGCGCGGCCTCGTTGGCGTCGATAACGGTGTCCGCCAGGCCGCCGGTGCGGGCGACCACCGGCAGGGTGCCGTAGCGCAGGCCGAAGAGCTGAGTGAGGCCGCAGGGCTCGAAGCGGGACGGGACCACGATGGCGTCGGCGCCGGCCTGCATCAGGTGCGACAGGGACTCGTCCCAGCCGATCACCACCCCGACCCGCCCGGGATGGTCGTCCGCCGCCGCCCGGAACGCGCTTTCCAGGTCCGGGTCGCCCGAGCCGAGCAGCGCCAGGCTCGCGCCCCGCGCCAGCAGACGGGGCAGCACCTCGAGCAGCAGGTCGAGACCCTTCTGCCGGGTGAGCCGGCTCACGACGCAGAACAGGGGGCCTTCGCGAGCGGGATGGAGTGCGAGCCGCCGGGCCAGGGCCACGCGGTTTCCCGCCTTGCCGGCCGGGTTCGCGGCGGAGTAGCGCGACGCGATGTGGGGGTCGCTCTCCGGGTTCCAGGCCTCCACATCGATGCCGTTGAGAATCCCGGACAGCGCGCCGCGCCGCGAATCGATGACCCCGTGGAGCCCCATGCCGAACTCCGGGCTCATCAGCTCGCGGGCGTAGGTCGGGCTGACCGTCGAGATGCGGTCCGCGTAGACCAGGCCGGCCTTGAGGAAACCGAGCTGACCGAAGAACTCGAAGCCGTCGGGGTGGAATCCGGCCTCCGGCAGCCCCAGGGATGTCATCGCTCCCCGCGGAAAGAGACCCTGAAAGGCGATGTTGTGGATCGTCAGCAGGCTGGGCGGAGCGGGCCGGCGGCGGCCGAGCTTCAGCCAGAGCGCGGCGAGGCCCGCCTGCCAGTCGTGCAGGTGCACCAGATCCGGCTGCCAACCGCCGAGGCCATCGACGGCAATTCGCGCGGCAAGGCGGCACAGGGCACCGAAGCGCAGGTGGTTGTCGGGCCAGTCCCGGCCGTCGGGGCCGAGATAGGGATTGCCGGACCGGTCGAAGAGCCGGGGGGAGTCCAGCACCATGACGTCGATGCCGGCCGCCCGTCCCGTGACCAGTCGCGCCTTGCCGCCGGGCAGGCGGGCGAGCGCGTGGACCTCGGCGTCCTCCGGAAGGGCCGCCATCATGGACGGATAGCCCGGCACGAGCACGCGTACCCCGACGCCGAGCGGGGCGAGGGCGCCGGGCAGGGCACCGACCACGTCGGCGAGGCCGCCCGTCTTCATGAAGGGCACGCACTCGGAGGCGACCGACAGCACCTTCATGCGAAGCGCAGCCCCGTGACCCCTCTCACCCGGGCGCTCAGTTGTCCAGCGTGTCGATCATCGCCTGGGTAATCAGCGTGGTGCCCCCCGCGGTGACCCGGAAGCGCCTCGCGTCTTCCTCCGGGTCTTCGCCCGCCACCAGGCCTTCGGGAACCTTCACGCCCCGGTCCAGGACCACCCGGGTCAGGCGCGCGTTGCGGTTGATGACGCAGTAGGGCAGGGCGACCACGCCCTCGAGGTGGCTGTAGGAGCGGCAATGGACGCCGGTGAAGAGCAGGCTTTGCAGGACGTTGGAACCCGAGATGATGCAGCCGCCGGAAACCATGGAAGAAACGGCGGAGCCGCGCCGGTCTTCTTCATCGTGAATGAACTTGGCCGGCGGCGTCACCTCGCCGTAGGTCCAGATGGGCCAGTCGCGGGAGTAGATGTCGAGCTCCGGCTCGAACTCGGTCAGGTCGATGTTGGCACGCCAGAAGGAATCGACGGTCCCGACGTCGCGCCAGTAGGGGCGCGGCTCGGAACCGGTCATGACGCAGGAGTCCGAGAATCGGTGGGCCACCGCCTTGCCGTTCTCCACCAGGTAGGGAATGAGGTCCCTGCCGAAGTCGTGCTCCGATTCCGAGTCCGCCGCGTCCCTGCGAAGCTGCTCGATCAGGAAGGCGGTCCCGAAGACGTAGATGCCCATGGAGGCCAGGGCACGCTCGGGGTCGCCCGGGATGCCGGGCGGGTCCGCCGGCTTCTCGACGAAGCGGATGATGCGGCCCGCCTCGTCCACGTGCATCACGCCGAAGCCGGAGGCCTCCATGCGCGGCACCTCGACGCAGCCGACGGTCACGTCGGCGCCCGACTCGACGTGCTGGGCCAGCATGACGCCGTAGTCCATCTTGTAGATGTGGTCCCCGGCGAGAACGACTATGTAGCGCACCCCGTAGCTCTCGATGATGTCGATGTTCTGGGTGACGGCATCGGCGGTGCCGAGATACCACTGCCTCTCGTCGACCCGCTGGGAGGCGGGCAGCACGTCGAGCATCTCGTTGCGTTCGGCCTGAAAGAAGCTCCAGCCACGCTGCAGGTGGCGGATCAGGCTGTGGGCCTTGTACTGGGTCGCCACACCGATGCGGCGAATGCCGGAGTTGACCGCATTGGACAGAACGAAGTCGATGATGCGGCTCTTGCCGCCAAAATAGACCGCCGGTTTCGCCCGCGCGTCCGTCAGCTCCTCCAGGCGCCTGCCCCGCCCACCGGCGAGGACGAAAGCCATCGACTGGCGGGTCAGCGAGCCCGTTCCCCCTGAGATCACGTTCATTCATCCCTCCCCCGCTCCCGGACCGAGCCGGTGCCCGTTCGCGGCCCGTCGAGACGCAATCATCGCCAATCCCGGGTCACCTGCCAATTAAAAAACCAATATCATTTACATATTGACAAGTGAGTACCAGTGAGGCTAGATGGAAGCGCACGGAGCCCCTCCCGCCAGACCGATTCCCACCACCCGGACCCCGGCCTGGCGACAGGTGCGAGCCAATTGGCGGGGCTCGGGAAAGTCCACCAGACCAGGGCCTTGGTACCCGATTTGCCCCCGGAGAAACACAGCCATGAACCCAAGAACTTTCAAGACTCTGACGGCCGCCGGTATTGTCGCAGTGATCGGACTCGGCGCACCGGTCCAGGCCGACGACGTCATTCTCGGCCTGATCACCAAGACCAACACCAACCCCTTCTTCGTGAAGATGCGCGAGGGCGCCCAGGCCAAGGCCGACGAGCTGGGCGTTGAGCTGCGAACCTTCGCCGGCAAGTACGACGGCGACAACGAATCGCAGATCGAGGCCATCGAGAGCCTGGTGGCGGCGGGCGCCAAGGGCATCCTGATCACCCCCTCCGACCCGGTCGGTCTTGCCGACACCGTGCGGCGGGCCCGCGAGGCCGGGCTTCTCGTCATCGCCCTGGATACGCCCTTCGATCCCCCGGAATCCGCCGACGCCACCTTCGCCACGGACAACTTCCGGGCCGGCGAGCTGATCGGGCAGTGGGCGGCGGCCAAGATGGGCGACACGAGCAAGGCCAAGATCGCCACCCTGGATCTCTCCGAAGCGCAGATCACCGTCGACGTGCTGCGCAACCAGGGCTTCCTGCAGGGTTTCGGCGTGGACGTGAAGGACATCAACAGAATGTACGACGAGGACGATCCGCGCATCGTCGGTGGCGACTCTACTCTGGGCTCGGAGGAAGGCGGCCGCACCGCCATCGAGAACCTGATGCAGAGAGACCCCGGCATCAACGTGATCCACACCATCAACGAGCCGGCGGCAGCCGGCGCCTACGAAGGTCTCAAGTCATTCGGCATGGCTGACAAGGTGCTGATCGTTTCCGTTGACGGCGGCTGCCCCGGCGTGCAGAACGTCAAGGAGGGCGTCATCGGAGCCACCTCCATGCAGTTCCCGCTGCGCATGGCCACGCTGGGAGTCGAAGCGGTGGTCGAGTTCGCCAAGTCCGGAATGAAGCCGGAGAACACCGAAGGCCTCAATTTCCTGGACACCGGCGTCGAGCTGGTGACCGACGAGCCGGTCGAAGGCATTCCCTCGATCACTTCGGACGAAGGATTGACCAAGTGCTGGGGTTGACGCATCCCTCATGACCCGGCGCCTCGCGGCAGCAGGGGCGCCGGAGCCCGGATCCCGCGGGGAAGGCCCCGTCATGAACGGCATAGGGCCTCCGCCGGAAACCAGTTGAGCATAGAGGATTCCGCCATGGCCAAAGACCAGCCACCAACGCAGCGCGGGCCGCAGGAGTTCGAGCAGGTCCTCGAGGAGAGCGCGTCTGAGGTCGCCTCCTTCGAAGTCCACGACTCCTCTCCCCTGGCCAGGTTCCACCACTTCCTGCATGCGAATCCGACCGCCGCGCCGGTGGTGGTCCTGGTGGTGAGCTGCCTGGTCTTCGGATTGGTCGCCGACAACTTCTTCTCGGCGTTCAACCTCTCGCTGATCATTCAGCAGGTCACCATCATCGGAATCCTGGGTGCGGCCCAGACCCTGGTCATCCTGACCGCCGGCATCGATCTCAGCGTCGCGGCGATCATGGTGCTGAGCTACATGGTCATGGCGCGCCTGGCGGTGCAGGGCGACGTCCCCACCCTGCTCGCGATCGTGATCGGACTGGCGGTCGGGCTTGCCTGCGGACTCTTCAACGGCAGCCTCGTCACCCGTACCCGCCTGGTGCCGGTGGCGGTGGCGGTGCTCACCTGGGTCCTCCTGTACAGCTTCGGGATGCCGATTCTCTACATCGTGCCCCTGGGCATGATTGCGGGGGTCGCGGTCGGCTGGTTCAGCTTCGGGCCGGCGCTCGAGGTGCGACTGCCGCCCTTCATCGTCACCCTCGGGGCCTGGTCGATCTTCTTCGCGCTGAATCTCTGGTACTCGCAATCGGAGACCATCCGCAGCCAGGACATCGATGCCACGGCCCCGCTGCTCAAGCTCTTCGGCGTGCGCGTGGAGATCCTCGGGGCGCAGTTCACGCTCGGCTCCTTCCTGATGATCGGCATCTTCATCGTGCTCTGGTACGCCTTGAACTGGACCGCATGGGGGCGTGCGGTCTATGCCGTGGGCGACGACAAGGACGCGGCCGAGCTCTCCGGCATCCGCACCGACCGCGTGCTGTTGTCGGTCTACGGAGCGGCCGGGCTGATCTGCGCCATCGGGGGCTGGGCGGCCATCGGCCGGGTCGGCTCCGCCTCGCCGCAGTCCTTCTACGAAGGAAACCTGGACGCGATCACCGCGGTGGTGATCGGCGGGACCTCGCTCTTCGGCGGACGGGGGGCGGTATTCGGCACTCTCTTCGGGGCCCTGATCGTCGGAGTGTTCCGCTCGGGACTGAAGCTCGGGGGCGTCGACGTTCTCTGGCAGACCTTTGCGGTGGGTCTGCTGATCATCGTTGCGGTCGCCATGGACCAGTGGATTCGGAGGGTAAGCGCATGAGCCTCAAGCCCGTCATGACCGGCCGGGGACTGACCAAGCGCTACGGCCGGGTCACCGCGATGGACCGGGCCGATTTCGAGCTCTATCCCGGCGAGATTCTCGCAATCATCGGCGACAACGGCGCCGGCAAGTCGACCCTGGTGAAGGCGCTCTGCGGCGCGGTCCAGATCGACGAGGGGGAAATCCGCCTCGACGGCGAGCCGATTCACTTCAGCTCCCCCATGGACGCCCGGGATGCGGGGATCGAGACGGTCTACCAGAACCTCGCCCTCTCGCCGGCGCTCTCGATCGCCGACAACATGTTCCTCGGCCGGGAGCTCTATAAGGAAGGCGTGGCCGGCTCGGTCTTCAGGATGCTCGACAAGAAGCGGATGCGCGACTTCGCGCGGGAGAAGCTGACCGAGCTCGGCCTGATGACCGTGCAGTCAATCACCCAGGCGGTGGAGACGCTCTCCGGCGGCCAGCGGCAGGGGGTGGCGGTGGCCCGGGCGGCCGCATTCGCCACCAGGTTCGTCATCATGGACGAGCCGACCGCGGCCCTGGGGGTGAAGGAGAGCCGGCGCGTTCTGGAGCTGATCCTGGACGTCAAGGCCCGGGGCATGCCCATCGTGCTGATTTCCCACAACATGCCCCACGTCTTCGAGGTGGCGGACCGGATTCACATCCACCGGCTGAGCCGTCGCCACGCAGTGATCCGCCCGCAGGACTTTTCCATGTCCGACGCGGTCGCCATCATGACCGGCGCGAAGGAAGCGCCGGCGGAGATTGCCCTGCCCGAGGGTGCCGTGTTGCACTGACCTCCCGGAGGCGGCTCGTCCAGGAAGAGCCGCCGGCCTCGAGGAGCGCGTCCGGTGATGAACGTGTCGCGCCCCTCGTTCTCGATTGCCGAGGCTTGGATGGATGGCCATGAGCGACGTTGAGTGACATGTTTCTGAGCTGCGGCGAAGCGCTCTACGATCTCTTTCCCTCGGCCGAAACCGACACCGGCTTCACCTTTGATGCGCGCATCGGCGGCTCGCCCCTCAACGTCGCCATCGGTCTCGCCCGTCTCGGGCGTCGCGTTGCGTTCTTCACGGGACGGTCCAGCGATCCCCTGGGTCGCCGGCTGGAACGGACGCTGAAGGAAGAGGGAGTGGATACGGCCTGGCTCGTCGGCAAGCAGAACCGGACGACCCTGGCGCTCGTCAGCCTGAAGACCGGAGGCGTCCCGCATTACACCTTTTACGGCCACGACGCGGCCGACTCGTCGGTCGGCGAAGCGGACTTGCCCGATCTGCCCCCAACGGTGGCAGCCGTGAACTTCGGCTCCTACTCCCTGGTGGTCGAGCCGACCGGATCCTCGTTGCTCCAGCTCGCACGGCGCCACCATGACTCGAAGCTGATCTCCCTGGATCCCAACCCGCGCCTGAACGTCGAGCCGGACGTGCGTCGATGGCGCCGCCGAGTCGATGCCTTCTCGGAGCTCGCGGACCTCATCAAGGTCAGCGACGAGGATCTGGAGATCCTGCTCCCCGGCGAAGAAGTCGAGAGCGCGCTGAGCCGATGGAACTCCCGCGGCGTGCCTCTGATCGTGGTGACCCGGGGTGGAGACGGCGCGCTGGTCTCGCTTCGCGGCGAGTTGTTCGAAGCCTCCGGCCACACGGCGGAGGTGGTCGATACGGTGGGGGCCGGCGACAGCTTCCAGGCGGGGTTGCTCTGCGGCCTGGATGAGCTCGACAAGGCGACGAAAGCCGGGCTCGGCGAGGTCTCGCTGGACGAGTGTCGTCGAATCGTCGACTTCGCCATGTCGGCGGCGGTGATGACCTGCACGCGGCGAGGCGCCGATCTGCCCCGCCGCTCCGAGCTGCCAGCCCTCTAGGAGACAGGGGCGCGCCGGGCACGGACGCGACTCGTCGGCGTTCCTGGAGGCTCCCTTTGGCGTACGCTGCCCGGGACGGCAAGCGGGCCGCAAGCGAGCACCCTTGTCGCGAGCGGGCGGACGCCACGTCCCATGTCGATGTCCACCGGCCGGCCGTTCGCAGAATCCGCGATGGGTTGCTTGCACGCAAGACGGATCGAGCCTGCTGTGTCAATATGTAAATCACAAGGATATATTTGAATGCGGGTGTGCGTCGGCAGGGCGGCACACCTTCGATGGAATGCAGGCGAGATGCGAGGCGGAGATTCGACCGGGCTCAGGGCCTACAACGAGCGCTTGATGATCACCGCGATTCGGCAGGCGGGCGCGCTGTCGAAGGCGGAAATCGCGCGCACCACCGGGCTCAGCGGTCAGGCGGCGACGGTAATCGTCAATTCCCTGCTCGACGAAGGGTTGCTCGTCAAGCGCGACAAGGTGCGCGGGCGGGTCGGAAAGCCCTTCACGCCGATTGCGCTCAATCCCGAAGGTGCGTACTCCGTGGGGCTCAAGATCGGGCGTCGCAGTCTCGAGGTTCTCCTGGTCGACTTCGGCGGCGGCACCGTGGTTTCCCGGACAACCCCCTACTCCGCACCGCTTCCGGATCGGACGATGGCCCTGGCGAAGAGTGCCGTCATGGAGGTCATCGAGTCCCTGAAACAGGACCTGCGCACTCGAATCGTCGGACTCGGGGTCGCCATGCCCTGGGTTCTGCATGAATGGTCGGACGTGCTCGGTCTGGACCGCGAAGCGATCGCGGCGTGGCGCGAGATCGATGTCGCGGCCGAGCTCGAAGCGGCGACCGGCCTGTCGGTTTCTCTGTACAACGACGCCACCGCGGCCTGTGCCGCGGAGATGATCGCCGGGGATCGAATCGGCCGGCGCAGCGCGCTCTACATCTACCTCGGCACCTTCGTCGGCGGCGGGGTGGTCATCGACGGCCGCCTCTACCGGGGCGAGCAGCTCAACGCGGGGGCGCTCGGCTCGATGCCGATGGACGGGACGGGAGGGGACGGGCGCCCGCACCAGCTCATTCATCGGGCCTCGATCATCGACCTGGAACGGGCCCTGAGCGCGGCCGGGTTCGACGTGTCGGAGATGTTCGGCCCTCACGGTACGCCGGATGCCGACGCCGTCTTCGATGCCTGGTTGGAGCGCGCGGTCGACGCCCTCTCCCGCGCGGTGGTATCGGCGATGAGCGTCGTCGACTTCGAGGTGGTGGTCGTCGACGGGCTTCTCCGTCCCGACTGGCGCCGCCGCGTGGTCGATGGAGTATCCCGCGCCCATGGCCACTTTGATTGCACCGGCCTTTCGCCGATCGAAATCGCTGAAGGATCAGTGGGACCGCAGGCACGTGTCCTCGGCGCCGCCCTGCTGCCTCTCATCGGAAGGTTCTCACCGGATACGGACCTGCTGGTGAAGACGGCAAGGGTTTCCCTGTCGGTCGACCCTAGACGCGCGGCCGACCTGCGCACGTCCGGAACCTCGCCCGCCGTCAACGAGACGACGTAGCCGCGGAGCGGAGCCGCCGCGAGCCGGACGTTTTCGGGCTAGGATCAAGCCGGTTCGAAGCTCGGAGAGCAGTGCAATGGAGTTCGACGCCGAGACGATCGCCGCGGCGGAGCGGGTGATGGGCGTGCAGTACTCGGAGGCCGAGCGCGCCCTGATGCAGGGCAATCTCGCGCCGCAGGTCCAGAGCGCGCGCAAACGCCGGGAGCTCGACTTCCCGAACGACCTCGCGCCGGCGACCCGGTTCGACCCGCGCCTTCCGGGCTTCCGGGCCCCGGCGGCGCAGCGCCCGCTGCGCTGGAGCGAGCCCGATCCCGGAACCCTGCCCCAGGGTGACGAGGATATCGCCTTCGCCCCCGTGACCCACCTCGCGCACTGGATCCGTTCCGGCGAGCTGACGAGCCGCCGCCTCACCGAGATCTACCTCTCCCGAATCGAAGCGATTGCGCCGTCGCTGGAGTGCTTCGTCACGGTGAGCGCGGAGCGGGCCCGGGCGGAAGCCGATGCCATGGACGCGCTGTCGCGCGCCGGCGCCTCGCTCGGGCCGCTGCACGGGATTCCCTACGCGCTCAAGGACCTCTTCGACGCCGCGGGGATACGCACGACCTGGGGCGCGGAGCCCTGGGCCGACCGGATTGCCGACGGCGATTCGGCCGTCGTCGAGCGCCTGCGCGCGGCCGGCGCGGTGCTGCTCGGCAAGGCGACGGTGGGCGCGCTCGCCTATGGCGACCTCTGGTTCGGGGGCAAGACCCGTAACCCCTGGAACCTGAACGAAGGGGCGAGCGGATCGAGCGCGGGCTCCGCGGCGGCGACCGCGGCGGGCTTGAGCGCCTTCGCGATCGGCACCGAGACCTTTGGATCCATCACCTCACCCTCCCAGCGCTGCGGGACCACCGGCCTGCGGCCGACCTACGGGCGCGTATCCCGCGCGGGGGGCATGGCGCTGTGCTGGTCGCTCGACAAGGTCGGTCCGATCTGCCGCCGTGTCGAGGACACGGGCCTGGTGCTGGCGGCGATCAACGGGGGTGATGCCCGCGACCCCGGCTCGATCGACATGCCCTTCAATCACGATGCGGGAACGGACCTGAAGGGGCTGCGCATGGGGTGGCTGCCCGCCGCCTACGAGGGAGAGGACGTAACGGAAGTGGACCGCGCCGCCCTGGAGGCCGCCCGCTGTCTCGGCTTCGAGATGATCGAAGCCCGGCTGCCCGACCTTCCCTACGACTCCCTGGTCGCGACGCTCTACGCCGAGGCGGCGGCCAGCTTCGAACAGCTCACCCTGAGCGATGCCGACGACACTTTGCGCCGGCAGGACGATGGCGCCTGGCCCAACGCCTTCCGCAAGGCCCGCTTCCTGTCGGCGGTCGACCACGTCCAGCTCGACCGGCTGCGCCGCAAGGTGATGGAGGCGCTCGATGCCCTGTTCAGGGACGTCGATGTCCTGATCGGTCCCTTCTCCACCGGCCCCATGCTGATCGCCAGCAACTTCACGGGGCATCCCTGCCTCCACTTGCCGGCGGGCTTTCACCGGGTCTCCACCCGCTCCGAGCTGTCCCTGGCGGAAGGGCGCCTCGACCTCGGCGCCGCGACGGACTCCGAGGAAACCTACGAAGTCCCTCACGGGGTGTCGCTGTGGGCGGGACTCTTCGAGGAATCCCTCCTCCTCTCGGTCGGCACGCGGCTCGAGGCGCTGCTCGACGTCGCCGCCCGCCGCCCAACCCTGGCGAGATAGACCACCTCATCCCGTCCACGCACCGCGTTGAAAGTGGGACCGCATCCGGTCCAGCACGTCCACGCCCATCTGCATGAGCAGGTCGAGCAGGTCGATCGGGACCCAGTTCTCTCGAATGCGCCCTTCGTGCAGCAGGTAGAAATCCATGACTCGCATGGTCACCTCCCGCCCGGTGGGACCGAGTCCGAGGAAGCCCCCGCCCTTGTGGAGCGCATGGATGGAGGGCCATCCACCGGTCACGGCGTAGGGGCCGTCCCCGATCCGGATGTAATGGCCTCCGCCATGCTTCGCCTTCAATTCCGGGAGCGCGTTCCACTGGTCTCCGCCCTGCCGGTTGGGAAAGGCGATGCGGAAGGGCAACTGGTGGAAGTCCACGAATCCCTGGAGACCGCGGGTGGTCCCGATTCCGGCCGGGCCGTACCACATCATGTTGGAATGCCAGTGTTCCTTCTGCGGCATGGTGAGAAGGCTGTCTCGATCGAGTCGGTCGAGATCGTTGAAGTCGGCAAGGGCCTTGTGCATGGCGAGCACCCGGCGGATGCTCGCGGCCGATTCGCCGGCGTCCTGCTCCGAGAGCACGACCCCGTCGGCGGTGATGGGCGCGGGCCACATCCCTTCGCTCCCGAGGCTCGGAGCGAGCGGCTGGAATCCGGCCTGGCGCATGAGGTCCAGCACGTCCCACAGACACGAGGACTGCACGGTTCTGCCCTCCTCGACGCGGTGGACCTCTCCGAAACGGAGGTACACGGGCCTTCCCGTCGCCGGAATCCCGAGCCAGTCCCGGCGAAATGTGCCGCAGTAGTGACCCATCGCCGCTACCAGGTCCCGGGACCGATAGCGGCCGCCGACGAAGATCAGGTCGCGGCGCTCCAGATCGGGAAGCGCATGCATCAGAGGCTTCCACACCAGCTCCTCGATCGCATCCACGCCCCGCAGCTCGTTGAGGGGATGAGAGCCGCGCCATGCGGCGTCCGGAGCGTAGAGCGCGCCGAGACGGCGCCGGAGTTCGGACTTCCCGGACGCGACGAGATCGTAGAGAGCGTGGTAGAGGCGGCGCTTACGATTCAGGTTCAAGGATTTCGGCGTGTGGTCGGCGGTCATGGGCTACCTCCCATCGGTCCGGGCGGCCGGGATACTACATCCGCGTCGTCGCACCCCCTACGGACCGAGATCGCTCCCGATATCGTCACTCGTGCACGGTGGCAGTCATCAACGCCGTCCAGGCACTCGATGAGCTGCTGGCCGAAGGTATCGCACCGACAATAGCGACCCTTGTCGCCTTCATGGCTGCCCACCCTCGAGCGGGATCCGGCCGAGGTTCCGCGCCTTGTTGAACTCGCGAAGGCGGGCGATGACATCGACGCCAAGCTGGCGATAGGTGTCGAGCAAGTCCACCATCACCCAGTTCTCGCGGATCCTGCCGTCTTCGATGCGCCAGAAGTCGAGCGAGCGCATGGTGATTTCCCGGCCCGGCGGCGCAATCCCCATCCAGCCGTCGTGGGTGACGCTTTGGATCATGTTCGGCCAGCCGGTCACGGCGCAATACTCGTTGTCGCCGAAGAAGTGGTAGGTGACCTCGCTGGCTTTCAGGCCCCGGTCGGGCATGGCGTTCAGGAAGGGGATCTGGTGCCAGTTGCGAAAACCCTCGATGCCGCGCCCGGTACCGATCCCGGCCGGTCCGTACCAGTTCATCCGGTGGTCCCAGAAACGCGGCATCTCCATCTTCTCCGGTCCGCCCTGGGAGGGGTGCCGTTTCATGTGCTGCAGCATCTCGATGACGAGCTGCTGACTGCGCCGGCTCCGTTCCGCGTCGCGGGGCGGGCGGATCAGGCCGTCGCCCGACGACGGCCCGGGGATGCAGAACTCGCGCCCGAGCGACGGGGCCAACGGCCATGCGTGTGCCTGCATCATGACCTCGGGGATGTCCCAGAGCGCCTGGTACTCGACGACCTTACCGGCCTCAATCCGGTAGAACTCGTGAAAGCGCATGTGGGCCAGATGTCCCGTGGGCGGAATATCCAGAAACGGTGCAATGAAGGTGCCCATGAAGTGGCCGCCGCAGCCGACCCAGTCGGAACCATGTTCGTCATTGCCCGCCATGACTATCCAGTCCCGGCGCTCCACATCCGGCCAGGCGGCTCTCAGCACGGCCAGCGCCTGGTCGTGGAACGCATCCGGCCCGACCATGTCACCGAAGGGGTGGGCGAGGTGGAAGACCGCATCCGGCGCGACGAGACGGCCCAGCACGCGGCGTAGCGCAGCCTCGTCCCAGTTGTACTGAGCTGCCCGCAGCGAATCGAGCGCCCTTCGGTTCCCGGTATGGATGTCGCTCATCCCTTGACTGCCCCGGTGGTCAGGCCACTCACGATCTGGCGCTGGAAGAAGAGAACGAGCATGAACAGCGGTGCGGTGGCCGAGACCACGGCGGCGACGGCGAACATCACGTTGCCTTCAACCTGAGTGGTGCCGAGGAAGCTCGCGATCTTCGGAATCATCGTTTCGTTCTGCTCGCTCAGAAGCATCGAGGTGACCGCGAAGTCGTTGTAGGCGAGCAGGAAGCTGAAGAGACCGGTGGTGATCACGCCTGGCCACATCACCGGGATGATGACATAGCGGAAGGCCTGAAAGCGCGTACAGCCATCCACCATCGCGCTTTCGTCCATTTCCCGCGGAATGTTCAGAAAGAACGAATGCAGCATCCAGAGCGTGAAGGGCTGGTTGATCGCCACCAGCACGACGATGGTGGTTGGCAAGATGCCCCAGATGTTCCATTCGAAGAAGGGCAGAAGATAGCCCGAGACCAGAGTGATGTGCGGCATCGCCCGGAAGACCAGCGCCGCCATCAGGATCCAGAAGGCGTAGCGCTTTCCCGACCTGGCGAGCGCGAAGCCCCCGAGCGTACCGATCGTGAGCGAAATCACCACGGTAAAGAAGACCACGATACTGGTGTTCATGGCCGCGCGGTAGAACTCCTCCTGAACCCACGCGCCCTGGTAGCCCGCGCCCGTGGAGGCGTTCCCCGTCTCCTGGATGGTGTGAACGCCGTAGAGCGCGTTGCGCCAGTCCGCCTTGGAAAAGAAGTCCCCCTGGACCTTGAAGCTGCCCCAGAGCGTCCAGATGAAGGGGAAGGCCGCGATCACGAGCCAGACCGCAACAAGTGCGGTCGAGATGACCACCAGCGGACTGATGCGGGATTCTGCTCTGGTCGCCATGTCACGCCTCTCAGGGCGACCGCCGCCTGAAATCGCGCCAGGTGCGGATCAGGACCGGGGTCAGGAGGATTGCCACCCCCAGAATGGTCATCATCGAGGTCGCACCGGCGGAGCTGTAGAGCGGGTTGGCGCTTTCGCGCAGGTCCTTGAAGATGATCCAGCTCAGCGACTGCGCATGCGCCTCCGCCGAAAACCCGACGATGGGCTCGAAGACGCGGAAGTTGTCCATCAAGAGGATGAGCGTCACGAAGATGACGATCGGCATCAGGTGCGGCACGATCACATGGATGATCCGTTGCCACTTCGTGGCGCCGTCGATCATCGCGGACTCGAGCGTCTCGCGCGGCACCGTCTGGAGCCCGGCATAGAAGACGATGAAGCTGAAGGGCAGAATGTGCCACACGCCATAGACGATCAGCATGATCCAGGTCAGCGCGGGCGAGGCCTTGAGACTCAGTGCATTGTCGTCATAGATCCGCTGCAGCGTCGCACCGATGATCCCGTCACCATCGACCATCCAGAAGAGGATCAGGGAGCCCACGAGCGGCGTCACGATCATCGGCAGGAGCGAGACGAAAATCGTCGGCCCCTTGACCAGCTTCGGCAGGTTGTTGATGCCAACCGCGATCGCCAGCCCCAGGACCAGGACGAAGGGCGTGACCACGAATGTGTAGGTCAAGGTAAAGGCCAGTGCCTTGTAGAAGGGCAGGTTCAGAATCCGCGAGAAGAAGGCGCCCATTGTGTCGGTGGCGCCCCAAGCCTCTCTGACCTCTTCAAACGCGAGGTGGGACCGGTTGATGTAGGTGCCAAGGCCGTTGAAGCGGCCGAGGGGCTGCTCCCTGCGCAGTTTCTCCGTCGCCTCGGTATCGACCGAAGTGGTCTCGGTGCATCCGAATGGATCACAGCTTTCGGAGACCAGAATCACCTGCTCATGTTCGATGTGCAGCGATTGAATGAAGACCGAGACAATCGGCAGCGCGATGAACAGAATCATCGTCGTCAGCGTCGGCAGAATGAACCAGAAAAATGTCCGATTCGGCATTCGCCAGGCCTCAGGGCACAGGGTTCGGGAGGACGGGGCGCCGGAAGGCGCCCCGTCTCTTCGGTCAGTTGAGGAAACCGGCTTCCTTGGCAGCGGTCACGTAAGCCGCCTCGACATCGGCGATCGCCTGCTCCGCACCCTCGGCCCCCTTGAGGAAGTCCACCAGTTCCGCACCGAGAGCGTTGTGCATGAGTCCGATGTAGGGAATCATCGGGTAGGACATGGCACCGCCGGTCGCGGTCGCGGCAACGCCGGCGGCGGCCGGTCCCGGCTTGAACCCGTCAATCAGCCAGACCGCATCGTCGTTGTGCTCTGCGACCATCTCGGGCGTCATCGCGCTGACGAGCGCGGCAAAGGTCGCCTCGGCTTCGGCATCGCCCACGTTCGTCGCAATGGTGATCCCGTCCCACCAGAGCGTCGCCGCCGGGATGGAGCCGCCGGCAACGGTCGGCGCGCCGGACAGCACGGTGTTCGAGGTGACCTCTTCGCTCGAGCCTTCATCGTCGAGAATCACACCACCACGCGAGCCCCACATGATGCCAAGCGCTGCCTGACCGGCCTCCCAGAGACCCTGGGTTTCGTTCGAAGCCTGGGTCAGGTGGTCGGGATGGGCGTACTCGGCCAGCGATCTCATGATACTGAGGGCCGCAATGGCCTTTTCGTTGTTGATCGCGGGGGCAGCCGAACCGGGCTGGAAGAACTCGCCACCATGCGCGAGGTAGATCATGTTGAAGACCTCGCCCACGTTCCAGCCGACCTTCATGTTCATCACGAGGGGATGTTCCATGATCCCCGCGGCGCGAATCTTCTCGGCTGCCGCCAGAACTTCCTCGTAGGTGCTCGGAATCCCGCTGACGCCCGCCTTCTCGAGAATGTCGGAGCGCGAGAAGAGGTGCTGGGAGTTCGCCATGAAGGCCACCGCCATGACGTTGCCGTCGATGGTGATCATCTGATGCGGCTCGAGATGGGCGCCGTACTTCTCGACATAGTCGTTCAGCGGGCGCACGAGACCGTCATTCATCAACTGCGTCAGTGTCGAGTTTGCCACGATGACGGAGGTGTACTCGGCCGGGTTCGGCGTCAGCGCCGCGTTCATGATTTCACGGGCTTCGGTGGTGTGGTTGCGGGTGAATTCCGCCGCCGCGCCTGCGCACATTGCCTCGGCGGTTCCGGCGACGGCGTGAATTGCCGGGAAATCACTGGCCAGAATGCGGATCGACTGTCCGGACGGACCACAGTCCGCCCACGCAGCCGAGCCCATCAGCCCGGTAACCGCTCCGGCGATGACAAGATTTCTCAAAGACATGCTGCTCTCCTTCAGATTGAACCCGGGCACGCCTCTTGAATCACGCACCCGGGGGTTGTCCCGGGACGGCCTCGCCCGGGAGTCATGGGGCTTGTGCCCCGATTTGCACACCCGCCCGGCCGTCGAACGGGTAGCAGACGTCGCTCGGGATCGAATTCGAGACTGAATCTCCAAGGCCGGCTAACTCGAATGAGCGCTCGCAATCGCCGCTCCCTCGCTCAGGGTGCGGAGCTTTGCGAAGGCGATGTCCGGATCCACCGCGCCGAATCCCGCGAAAGTGCCGAACCCGCAGTCGGAGCCGGCGATGACCCGGTCCGCGCCCACGATGTTCACGAAGGTTCCGATTCGTTGCGCCACCAGTTCCGGGTGCTCGACGAAGTTGGTCGTCGTATCCACGACACCGGGCACGAGAATCTTGTCGTCGGGGATCTCCGACTTGCGCTCACGAAACACCGTCCACTCGTGTCCATGACGCGGATTGGCGGTCTCGAAGAGCACGTAGCGGGACCGGACCGACATCAGCAGGGAGAACACCTTGCCCATGCCGATGTCGCACACGTGCGGCCCCTCGTAGTTGCCCCAGCAGATGTGGATCCGGACGCGAGCGGGGTCGATGTCGCGAAGCGCGTGGTTGAGCGCTTCGACGTTCCTCGTCGCGGCCGCAACGAACTCCTCATCGGAAGAATCCGCAAATTGCATGTGCCGGGCGAGGGCGAGATCGGGACAGTCGATCTGCAAGTCGAGGCCGGATACGGCGATACGCTCGTACTCCTCCCTCATCGCGCTCGCGAGAGCGCCGATGTAGGCGTCGCGATCCGGATAGAAACGGTTGGGCTGGAAGAGTGCGATGACGCCGGGAGAGGCGGCGTTCATGAACCCGCGCCGGGCGCCATGGTCCGCCATCGCGGCGCGCAGGTTGGCGATGTCCTTGTCCAGCTCGACGTGGTCCCTGGGCCGGACTTCGCCCACGCACTCGGGTCTGGCGTAACTCGGAGTTCCCCCTGCGCGCGCCAGCCGTTCCATGAAGCCCGGAAACTTCCTGAGGTCTGCCGGCGCCTGGCGCGGACTGTCGCCGGCGAAGCCCGTGTAGCGATCGCTCACATAGGTCGCGTAGGAGATCTTGGAAGTCTCTCCGTCCGACACGATGTCGATGCCCGCATCGACCTGCTTGCGCACGGTCTCCGACACCGCATCGCGCATGCAGGCATCGAAGGCCGCCGCGTCGCAGGCTTCTCCGCGCTCGCGCGCGAAGAGGAAGTCCACCACCGCCTGCGAACGGGGCAAGGACCCGACATGGGTGGTCAGGATTGCGGTCATGGGTCCGTCCTCGACCTGATCACTGCATCAAGGCGCGGGTCGGGCCGGCCGGATCTCCGGTTGCCCTGACTCGGTAGAGGCTTGCCTCCCCCGACATCGCAGGCTCGAGCCGCCGCGGCAGCCCGGGCGGCAACGCGCAGGCGTCCCCGGCATTCAGCACGCTCTCGCCGCCCTCCCACGCGAGGCGCCAGTGGCCGCGCATCACCAACAACACCTCGTGGCGCTCCCTGGTATAGGCATCGTCCGGTATGGACCCCCGGGTCAGGAGCTCGACTTCGAAGCCGGGCCGGTCACGGACGACACCCTTCTCGCCGATCGCGATACAGGGCCGCTCCTTCGCGAGCGCCATGAGATCCCAGTAGCGGGCAACGAACTCGGGCACCACTTCGCCCGCACCGGGCTCGGGGACGGCGGCGAGGCTCTCGTCGTCGAGCGGCGGCATCGGGAGGACGCCTTCCGGCAACCGCTCCCCCTTCGCGGTATCGTAGAGCCGGCCGTTCTCACCGAGCACCAGGCCGTGGTCCCGCGCCTCCTCGAGCACTTCCGGCGCCCAGACCACCCCTCCGCCTGCGTCGTTCCCCCCGAGTATCGCCATGACCATCCCGTAGTCGGTGCCGATGTTCTCGAATCCCCGAAAGATCCCGGTGGGGATGTCGAAGAGATCTCCCTCCTCCAACACGACCTCGCCCGCGCTGCCATGGCGCCCCCAGAAGAAGCGCCAGCGCCCTTTCAGCACGAAGAACACTTCCGCCGTCCGGTGCAGGTGCAGGGAATTGCGGCACTTCGGCGGCTGCCCGGCGGCCCCGATGTTGAACCCCGGCGTTTCCCTGATGTGAACGTGCTGGTCGGCGCTCTCCGACACGCCGGCCCCGATGATCGTGAAGTTCTCCTTGCGATCGGAGCCTGGCGTATGGGCATCGATGAAGGCGCTGCGGCAAGGCACGAGCTCGCCGTAACGGACGATGCGCGGTTGCGAATCAGCGCGCGCCATGGGCCGCTTAGGGGCTCTCGCCGCCGCCCGAAGGGCTCGTACCGGAGCGTGCCCGATCCGAAACTCCTCCGGTGTGCATCAGGATCTGCTTCCACACCGCGACCTCGTCGTATAGCGCGTACTCGCGGCGCAGCCCCCATTGCCCGAACTCGGCGTGCGACATGCCCATGAGGTAGACGTCGGCCCCGGTCGGCGCCCCGAAGGGTCCCCAGCCGTCGTGACGGCCTCGCAGGCTCCATCGCAGTGCGGCCCGGGGAGGCATCAAGGGGTCCTCCCGCCCGATCTGGTGATCGATCGTGAACTCCGCGGAGGGCAGGCTCGCGCGAAGGCCCATCCAGAATCGGGTAGCGAAGTCGCGGGAGCTGCCGCTCGCGCCGGTGGCGTACTCGAGCCGGCACGCGCGATCGTACTCGGAGGAACACACCGACAGGTCGCATGCCATGATGCGTCGCAGGATTTCAGCGTACTTCTCGCCCCACTCGTTGTCGTTCCCGCGCCCCGAATAGGGTCCGGCCACGTCGGCTTCGGGCAGGAAGGGCCGCACGCAGGCTTCCGGTCCTCCCTCGCTCTCGATCACGTGGCGCGTGTACTCGACCGGATCCCGTCCGAGCTGGCGCACGATCGCGCCCTGGTCGCGGATGATCCACTCGTCGTCGATGCAGTTGTTGCGGGCGTGGCAGTCGGCGATCACCCGGTAGCCCACCTTCCTGCCGGTCGCCCGTCCGTAGCTCCCGTCGTGGGAGTGGGTCCCTACCGAGAGTATCCGGTGGGAGCTCAGCATTCCCTCCTCCGGGGAGCCGCTCCAGATCACGTCCTCTCCGAGCAGCTCGCGGTCCGGAAACTCGGCCTGGGTGGCCAGAGTGGCCGCGATCACGCTCTCGTTGCCGATGACGAGCGAAGCGGGCGAACGTACCTTGATGTCCGATGCATAGTGCTCGCGCAGCGTGTGGACGCGCCGCGTCTCCCAGATCTCCCGGGTCACTTTCAGGATGAAGTCCGGCAGATCCGCGTACTTGGGATCGAATCCTCTCAATGGGGCCACCGTTTCGGTATGCGCGCCGAGGTGCGCGGGATCAGAAGAGTCAGAACGCGGACGTGAACACCTGACGGGCCGTTTCCTGCGCCTCGGCGAGCCGCAAGCCGCCGGCCTCCTGCGAGATGTCCCGCCGGTCGCATTTCACCGGCTCCGGACTATCCGTCCCGAGGCACAGGGCCAGGAGCCTTCCGCTCGCCGCGGTCATAGGCCTCCCACCCCTCGCCCCGGAAGACGTCGTCGCCGAGCTGGGCCAGGACCCCCGCGAAATCGACCGAGACCCAGTTCTCGACGATCTTGCCGTCCTGCACCTTCCAGAAATCCATGTAACGAATCTCGACCCGCCTGCCCGTAGGAGGAATCCCCATGAACTCGCCGCTGTGCACCGCGTGCTGGGCGCCGAAGCAGGCTCCCCATTCCCCCATGTAGAGACGCGCCTCGTCGATCGCGACCTTGTCGGAGAACGCGGCCTGGAAGGGCCGCTGCCAGTGGTCCTGGAAGGCGGCGAGGCCGTGCTTGGTGCCGCAGCCCCAGTTGCCGCGCCAGACGAAGTCCTCCGCGAAGAACTCCCCGATATCGTCTATGCGATGGTCGTTCAATGCGTCCACCATCGTCTCGATGACGCGACGGGTGTCCTCGGTCCTGCCGAGGTCGGTGTCCCGCGTGAGGAGCGCCTGTTCGGGCCGTTGTCCTTTCATTCCTTGACCGCTCCCGCGCTGAGGCCGCTCACGATCTGTCGCTGGAACGCCATCGCCAGGAGGAACAGCGGGGCAGAGATGGAGAATGCAGCGGGCTCGAGGCCGCCATGCATACGCTTGCAAACAATCTATGACGCGGCTTGTGGAAGTGTCAAGGTCGCGATCAGCGAAAACAGGTGAGACCTTGTGCTAAAACTCGCACTCCGCGAATCGGCGCCGTTCCGCGCGCCCGGAACCGCTCGATTCCCGGCAGTCCGCCGCGCCGCGGCCACGGAGGAAGAGTTGGCAATAGCGCTCGAGACCTGCCACGCGCTGAGGGAGGCCGCCGCTCTGCTCGGACGCGCGCCGGCCGCACGCTTCCTCGGCGGGGGAACGCTGCTCGTGCGCGCGCTCAACGAGGGAGAGGCGGATTTCTCCACCCTGGTGCGCTGTCTCGACCCCTCGCTCGCCGAGATCCGCGCATCCGGCCCGCGGATTCGCATCGGCGCCGCGGTCACGATGGCGCGAATCCTCGCCACGCGAGAGCTCGACTTTCTCCATTCCGCCGCCCGCTCGGTGGGCGGCCCCGCGGTGCGCGCCCAGGCGACGCTCGGGGGCAACCTCTTCGCGCCCCCACCCTATGGCGACCTGTGCGCCGCCCTCCTCGCGCTCGACGCCCGAGT
Source organism: Gammaproteobacteria bacterium (assembly GCA_022824305.1). GTDB lineage: Bacteria > Pseudomonadota > Gammaproteobacteria > HK1 > HK1 > JAJEAD01. The sequence continues at coordinate 227,239 of JAJEAD010000054.1, forward strand.
CTCGGTGCAAAGCGGCTACTCCGCGCGGGACGTGTCCGTCGAGGACTTCCTGCGCGAGCGCGGCAACGGCGCCGGACGGACCCTCGTGGCGGGGGTCGAGCTGACGCGCCCGCGCGATTCGCGCGCTTTCCGTTTCCTGAAGGTGTCGAAGGTGCGGCCCAAGGGAGTCTCGATGCTGACGATGGCGGCGAGGCTCGAGGAGTCCGGAGGCCGGCTCTCGGGGGTGCGGGTCGTCTACGCGAACATGGCCCCGGCTCCGGCCCGGGCCGCCGCGGTCGAACGGGCGCTCGAGGGGCGACGCCTCGACCGCACCGGCATCGAGGCCGCCGCCGCGGTAGCGAGCGAGGGCTTCTCTCCGCCCACCGACTCGCTCGCCTCCTCGTGGTATCGGCGCGCGGTGGCGCCCGTGCACCTGTCGCGTCTCCTCACCGGAGATTCGAAGCGGAGCGCGTGATGTCGCACCTGACCCTCCGCTACCGCCTGAACGGCAACGAGCGCGCGGACCTCGTCGCGGGCGACGAGACGCTGCTGTCGCTGCTCCGCTACCGCCTGGACACCACCTCGGTCCGCCAGGGCTGCCGGCAGGGCACCTGCGGAACCTGCACCGTGCTCGTCGACGGCGAGCCTCGGCTGGCCTGCATCACGCTCGCCGCCACCTGCGAAGGATGCGCGATCGAGACCGCGGACTCGCTGCCCGGATCGGGCGGTCTCCACCCTCTGCAGCAGGCCTTCATGGACCATTTCGCGGCGCAGTGCGGTTTCTGCACCACCGGCATGCTGATGGCGGCCAAGGCGCTGCTCGACGTCAACCCGAGCCCGAGCCGGGAGGAGGTGATCGATGCCATCGGCGGCAACATCTGCCGCTGCACCGGCTACGAGCCTATCGTCGAGGCGGTGCTCGCCGCGGCCACGGCGGCGCGTGCCGGCGCGACCCCTCCCGCGGCACACCGGCACTGCTGAAGGAGCGAGCCGTCGTGGAATTCCGCAAGGACCTGTTCGCGAGCGAACGCAACGAGGATCTGAACGAGGTCGGACGGCCGACGCAGCGTCAGGACGCGCTGGGTCACGTTACGGGGCGCAGCCGCTTCTACGAAGACCACGCGATGCCGGGGATGCTGCACATGAAGTTCGCCCGCAGCCCCCACCACCACGCGCGGATACGTTCGATGGATACCGCCGCCGCGGCGCGCATGCCGGGTGTGGTGCGCATCCTCACCGCCGACGACGTGCCGAAGAGAGTGCACACTCTCCTCATCCTCATCGGTCTCGGCCCGGACGACGAGCCTCCGCTCGCATTCGACAAGGTGCGCTACCGGGGCGAGCCGGTGGCCGCGGTGATCGCCGAGAGCGAGCCGGCCGCGAGCGCCGCCTGCGCCGCCATCCGCATCGACTACGAACCCCTGCCGGCGGTCTTCGACGTCGAAGAGGCGCTTGCGTCCGGCGCGCCGCTGGTCAACGAGTACCACGGGCGCAACTGGTACGACTACGAGGGTCATGACTACCAGAAGATCCGCTTCGGCGACGTGGAGGCCGGATTCCGGGCGGCGGACCACGTCATCGAAGAGCGCTACCAGATGACGCCCATCGAGCACGCGCCGACCGAGACCGGCGGGTGCATCGCGGCCCCGGACACCGCGGGGCGCTACGTCTGCTACACGAACACCCAGGCCCTCTTCTTCAGCCTGGAGACCGCTTCGCGGATCCTGAAGATGCCTTCCAACCGCCTGCACTTCGTCGGCGGCACCGTGGGGGGAGGTTTTGGCGGCAAGGTCGACAGCGTCCACGAGCCCCTGGCGCTGCTCGGGGCGATGCTCACCCAGCGCCCGGTGCGCAGCGCCTACACCCGGGCGGAGGAGATGCAGGTGTCGAGCCCGCGCGGCGCGGAGCGCATCTACATCAAGGACGGCGTGATGAACGACGGCCGGATCGTGGCCCGCTACGCGCGCATCTACTGCGACGCGGGCGCCTACTCCCGGCTCTCGCCCTACGGCGCGGTCAAGGCCGCCGCGCACATGCCCGGGCCCTACTACATCCCGAACGTGTGGGTCGACGCGCGCTGCGTGTACACCAACCGCACCCCGTCGAGCGCGATGCGCGGATTCGGCGTCACCGGCGCGGACTTCGCGCTGGAAGTTCAGATGGACAAGCTCGCGCGCCTGGTCGGCGCGGACCCGATGGAGTTCCGGATCCAGAACGCGTACCGCGACGGAGACATGAAGGCGCACCGGCGGGTGACCAAGAATGCGGCGCTCATAGAGTGCGTGCAGGCGGCGGCCCGCCTCGCCGACTGGCCGATCGGGGAGCGCTTCCAGGCCATGTCCTCGATGCGGGACGGGGGCGGCGAACGCGCCCGGATTCCGGCCACTCCCCCACCCGAAGCGCCCGCGCGGCGGGTCCCGGCGGCCGCGCCGGAAGCGGCGCAGGCACCACTGGCGACGATGCCGCCCCCCGCTGCCGAGACCCGAAGCGCGGCGACCCCGCCGCCCCGCACTCCGCTGGCCGGGGCCGGCCGCCGGATGTCGAGCCTGCTGGGAACGAGGAGGCGTTGATGTCGAGTCGCACCGCTTCCGACCGCCCACGCGCGCTTCCCGCAAACCCGCCGGTCCTGCCGTGCAGGCGGCTCCAGGCCGGCCACGGTGGCGGAGCATCCCGCCATTGCGCAAAGCACTTCAGGAGTGTTCGCGCGGGCGAGTTGCCGGTTGTCGTCATTCCCGCGCAAGCGGGGATCCACCAAAAGACGAACGTCATGGAGCGTGCCATCGCCGTGGCGATGATCGACGTGCGAAGGCAGTAGCGGCAATGGCGAAGAGACGCGGGCGCGGGATGGCCTCGGTCAACTATCCCATTGGCATGAACCTCGGCGGGGACCCGAGCCAGGCCCTGGTGCACTCGAACCCCGGAGGCAAGTTCACGGTCAGCCTCTCCTCGATCGATCTCGGACAGGGCATGAAGAGCGTGGTGCGCCAGATCTGCGCGGAAGCCCTCGGTGTCCCGGTCGAGGACGTGTTCGTCGACACCGCGGACTCCGACACAGGCCCCCACTGCATGGGCAGCTTTGCCTCCCGCGGCACCCACCGGGTGGGAAACGCGGTCATCTCCGCCTCGCAGGAGGCCCGCGGCGTGCTCCTGGAGGCGGCGGCGGAGAAGCTCGAGGTCGACGCATCCGACCTCGTCACCGACGGCCGGGGAAACATCCACGTGCGCGGCGCCCCCTCGCGCGCAATCTCCGTGGCGGACGCCTCGATGGCCGCCCAGTTCGAGCAGGGACGCACCGTGTCGGGGCGCGGCATCTTCCTCATCCCCTTGTCGAAGGTGGACCCCGACACGGGTGAGATGGACCCGGTGACCTGTTACGCCCACGCGTGCACCGTGGCGGAGGTCGAGGTGGACGACGAGACGGGCGAGGTCGAGGTCCTCTCCATCAAGGCCGCCTACGAGGTGGGACGGGCGCTCAACCCGGCGATGGTGGAACAGCAGCTCGTCGGCGGAGGCTGGATGGGAATGAGCCATGCGCTGTGGGAGACCACCGAGCCCTACTACCCCGACCGCGAGCACGGTCCCACCGACTTCAATCACTACCTGATGCCGGGACCCGGCGACACTTGCGAGCAGGAGTTTGCAATCCTCGAGCGCCCCGCCCCGGACGGTCCCTACGGCGGCAAGGGGGTGGGCGAGATGTGCTCCACGCCGCCCATCCCTGCCATCGCCAACGCCATATTCGACGCGGTCGGCGTGCGCATCGACGAGATGCCCTTCACTCCCGAGAAGATCCTGCGCGCACTCCGAGAGCAGGGCGGCGCGCGATGAGACGCCGCCTCGCCTGGACGCCGCCGGGCAAGGCTTCACGCAGTGCGCCCGATTCCGCGGTGGAGCGACCGGCGCCGCATCCCGCCACGCGCACGGGGACGCCGGCGAAGGCACCCCCTCGCTTCGGCTCGGAATCGACGCCCGGAACACACCCGCCCGCGGTGGCCAACGAGGCGCGGACCGGGTCGACTCGCGCATCGGACTCGCCCTCACCGCGCACGACCCACCCGCCGCGACCATTCGATTCCCCCGAAGCGCTGGCCTCGGCGCTGCGCGGCGCCGCCTACATCGCCGACGAGGGACTCGCCACCGCCGCTTTCCTCGCGCTCGCGCTGGGCAAGCCGCTGCTGCTCGAAGGCGCGCCCGGAACGGGCAAGACCGAGGCGGGCAAGGCGCTCGCGGAGGTGCTCGGCCGCGACCTCGTCCGGCTTCAGTGCTACGAAGGCATGGACTCCTCCGCTGCGCTCTACGAGTGGAACTATCCCGCGCAGATGCTGGAGCTTCGCCGCAGCGACGAGCGGAGCGTCGACCTCTACGACGAGTCCTTCCTGATCGAGCGCCCGTTGCTCGCCGCGCTGCGCGCGCCCGCCCACACCCTGCTCCTCGTCGACGAGATCGACCGCTCCGACCACGAGTTCGAGGCCTTCCTGCTCGAGTTCCTGTCCGATTTCCAGATCTCGATCCCGGAGATTGGCACGCTGCGCGCCGAGTCTCCTCCCGTCGTGGTGCTCACCTCGAACCGCACCCGCGAGCTGCACGAGGCGTTGCGCCGCCGCTGCGTGTACGACTGGATCGCCTACCCCGAGCCGGAGAAGGAAATCGAGATCGTGAATCTCCGTGCGCGGAACGTGGCGCTGCGCACGGCACGAGCGGTGGTCGCCGCGGTGGGCGAGCTCCGCGAGATGCCGCTCGCCAAGGCGCCGGGCATCGCCGAGGCCATCGACTGGGCGGAGGCGGCGGAGACCCTCGCGCGATCCGGAACGCGCTGGCCGATCGCCTTTCGCCGCGCGATCGGGGCCGCGCTCAAGGACGAGGAGGACCTGCGTTTCGCCGGCGAGCGTCTCGACGAAGTACTGGAACGAGCGACGCGGTGAACGGCTCCGCCGAGATGCCGGCGGCCGCCCGGCATCTCGCCGGCTTTCCGCCCTTTCTTCGCCGCTTCGACTTCCGCACCTCGCCCGAGCAGACGATGGCCTTTCTCGAGGCGGTCGAGCTGCTGGGTCCGGGAAGCATCGAAGACGTGCGCCGCGCCGCGCACGCGACCCTTGGCCCCGAGCGCGAGCGTGCCGGCGAGTTCGACGCGTTGTTCCGCGCCTGGTTCCACGGCGAGTTCGCGCCCCTTCCCGGCGAAAGCGAGGACGAGACCGAAGTCCGTGTCCACGACGAGGGCACGGCCGATCTCGAGCCCCTGGAGGCGCCGGACGTGGACGAGTCGGGACGCTCCGCCACCGCCGCCGAAGCCCTCAGCCGCCGGCGCTTCCGCCCGCACGCCGATCACCTGCTCTTTCGCCGCTTTGCACGCGAGGCGCCCGCCCGTCTTCCCCGTCGACGAGGCTTTCGCCGCGCCCGCGCCCGCCGGGGCGACACCATCGATCTGCGTCGTGCGCTGCGTCTCGCGGTCCGCCAGGGCGGCGACACTCCAGAGCTCCCGTGGCGGCGGCGCCGACTTCAGCATCGCCGGATCCTGCTGCTCATCGACATCTCGGGCTCGATGAAGGAGCACACCGAGCACGCCCTGCGATTCGCCCATGCGCTCTACCGCGCGGCCGAGCGCATGGAGTGCTTCACGCTCGGCACCCGGCTCACGCGCGTCACCGGCGCATTCCGGCTGCGCAATCCGGACCGGGCGCTGGAGCGGGCCTCGGCACTCGCGCCGGACTGGGACGGCGGCACCCGAATCGGCGACGCGCTCCGGGCCTTCCTGTCGGTACCCCGCTTCGCCGGGCTCGCGCGCGGAGCGGCCGTCATCGTGCTCTCGGACGGCCTGGAACGCGGTGCCCCGGACGCCATGATCGATGCGGTGCAGCGCCTCTCCCGACTCGCGTGGCGCCTGAGCTGGCTCACGCCGCTCGCGGCCGATGCCGGGTTCCGACCCGAGACCGCGGCGCTCGCCGCGGTCCTGCCCTGGCTCGACGATCTCGGGGACGGCGCCTCTCCCGAACGCCTGCGCGCCCATGTGCTCGGACTCGGACGGGTTCGGGGGCGGGGAAGCGACACGCGCCATCGCACTCGTGGCGACGTGCCCTCCGGCTCCGTGAGTAGGCATGCCACCGGGAGTCGGCCACGGTGAACGGCATCTCTGTCGTCGACGCCCACCACCACATCTGGCGCCGGGACGATCTGCCCTGGCTGAGCGGGCCTATGCGGCCGCGCATCTTCGGCCCCTACGAGGCAATCCGTCGGGACTACCTCGTCGACGAGTTCCTGGAGGACGTCGCGGGCAGCGACGTGTCCCGGTCGGTCTACGTGCAGGCGAACTGGCCGCCGGAACGCTTCGAAGACGAAGTCGCGTGGGTGGAGCAGGTGGCCGACGAGTTCGGCTGGCCGCACGCCATCGTCGGGTACGCAGACCTGCTTGCCGAGGACGTGCGCCCGCAGCTCGACCGCCTCACACGCTACCCGCGCCTGCGCGGCGTGCGCATGCAGCTCCACTGGCACGAAAACGAGATGTACCGCTTCGCGCCGCGACCCGACCTCGCCCTCGACCCGGTGCTGCAGCGCAACGTAGCCCGACTCGCCGACTACCGCCTCGCCTTCGACCTACAGGTCTTCGCCGCCCAGATGGCGGGCGCGGCCGAGCTTGCGGCAGCGTGTCCGAACGTCACCTTCGTGCTGCAGCACGCGGGCATGCTCGAGGACCTCTCGCCTGAGGGCCGCGCCGAGTGGCGCGCGGGCATGGAAGCGCTCGCGGCACGACCCAACGTGGTCTCGAAGCTCTCCGCCTTCGGCACCTTCATCCACCGCAATGACGCCGGGCACGTTTCAAGCGTCCTCGCAGAAACGGTGGAGATCTTCGGCGCGGACCGCTGCCTCTTCGGCTCGAACTTCCCCATCGAGAAGCTCTGGACCAGCTATCGCGCGCTGCTCGACGCGTTCCTCGCCGCGAGCGCCCCCTTCGACGACAGCGCGCGCCATGCCCTCTTCGCGGGGACGGCCGCGCGAGTGTACCGGCTCTGAGCCCGGCGGCGCCTCGTGGCCCCGAGGGGTCGGAGCCCGGTCCAGGTCCGCACCGCGGGTCCGAGCGATTCCTCAGCGATCGAGCGGCCGGCGGCACCGACCCCCCGGCGATCGCGCTCAGATCCGGATGTAGACCGTACCGTCCTCGACCTTTACCGGGTAGGTGCGCAGATCGTCATAGGCCGGCGCCGTCAGCGCCTTTCCCGTGCAGATGTCGAAGGTGCCCTGGTGGAGCGGACACTCGATGACGGTTCCGAGCACGATGCCGTCTTCGAGATGCGCCTCTTCGTGCGTGCACAGTCCGTCGGTGGCGAAGAAGCCCTTCTCGGTGTGGTAGACCGCGAAGGTCCGCCCCTCATGGTCCCATCGAACCAGGTCCTCGTTGTCGATCTCGTCCGCCGCGCACACACGGAACCACTCACTCATCTCGAGTCTCCTGCCTGAAACGTGTTCCCCCGCCTACCGCCGGGAGGGCTCTGCCGGAATCCACTTCCCCACCGGAGCCGAGGTGACGGCGCGGAGGTGCCCGTTCGACACTGTCGGTTCGACGCCGCGGGTTGGGGGCCGGATGGGGCTTCGGGTCAGCACTCCGAGCTCAGAAGCGCCTCCTCGAAGGGATAGCGCGAGAGCACGACGGGGCCGCGTTCGGTAACCAGAACTTGGTCCTCGAGCTTGACCCCTTCCGCAGCGCCGACCTCTCCGACATAGCTCTCGACGCACATCACCATGCCCGGCTCGAGCTCTCCTTCGTAGTCGAACTCCGCATCCACCGGGTAGTAGATCACCGGCCACTCGTCCGCCATTCCGAGCCCGTGCGCCAGGCAGGGGTAGAGCTGGTCGCCGAAGCCCGGCTCCTGGACGTAGCGGCGCTCCACGATCTCGCGGAAGCTCGCCCCGGGCTGCATCAGTCCGGTGTTGTGCATCACCTCGTTCCAGGCCAGCGTGTAGATCTTCTTCTGGTAACTCGTGGGCCGGCCCGGTCCGCAGTGGAAGGCGCGCGAGACGTCGGCCCCGTAGCTGAAGGGCCCTACCATTCCACAGTCGAAAACCAGCAGATCGCCGGCGCGGATCTTTCGCGAGGAGGCTTCCTGCTGCCAGGGGTTGGTCCGCTCGCCGGAGGCTAGCCCATGTTTACCACCACAGGCCGCGATTGGGCGAAGATTTGGCCCGATTTCACCGATTTTCGCACGTAACTCACTGATATTTCGTCGTACTGCCTGATGTAGTGCCATAAAATATATTCGATGTATTGCGCCAGG
>JAJEAD010000049.1 GCA_022824305.1 Gammaproteobacteria bacterium
CGCGGTGGCGCTCGCGCAGCGCCGCGGCGCCGCGCACGTGCTCGATGCTCGCGAGCGCGCCCGCCGCGATCACCGGCGGCAGGGCGGTGGTGAAGATGAAGCCCGACGCGAAGCTGCGCACGAAGTCGCAGAGCTCCCGGCTCGCCGCGATGTAGCCGCCGAGGACGCCGAAGGCCTTGCCCAGGGTACCTTCGATCACGGTCAGGCGCTCGCGAACCCCGTCTCGCTCCGCGACGCCACCGCCCTGCGGGCCGTAGAGCCCCACCGCGTGCACCTCGTCGAGGTAGGTCATCGCCCCGTGGCGCTCCGACACTTCGCAGAACTCCGCGATGGGCGCGATGTCGCCGTCCATGGAGTACACCGACTCGAAGGCCACGAGCCTGGCGCGCCCCGGCTCGATCTCGGAGAGGTGTCGGTCCAGGTCCTCGGGATCGTTGTGGCGGAAGATGCGCTTCTCCGCCCGGCTGTGGCGGATGCCTTCGATCATCGACGCGTGGTTGCCGGCATCGGAGAGCACCACGCAGCCCGGGAGGCGCGAGGCGAGGGTCCCGAGCGAGGTCCAGTTCGACACGTAGCCGGAGGTGAAGAGCAGCGCCGCCGCCTTGCCGTGAAGATCGGCGAGCGCGCGCTCCAGGCGCACGTGGTAGTGGTTGGTGCCGGAGATGTTGCGCGTCCCGCCCGCGCCCGCGCCGCAGCGCTCCAGCGCCTCGTGCATCGCGGCGAGCACCGCGGGGTGCTGTCCCATGCCGAGGTAGTCGTTGGAGCACCATACCGTGACCTCGGAGCGGAGCTCGCCCTCGTGTCGGGTCGCGAGGGGGAAGCTGCCCGCCCGACGCTCCAGATCGGTGAACACCCGGTAGCGCCCTTCGGTGCGCAGGCCGTCGAGCTCACGGGAAAAGAAGGCCTGGTAATCCATGCTGGTGGCTGCGGCAAGCGTCTCCCGAATCATCGAACCGACCTCCCGGGATGTCCAGTGCCGGGGCCGGAGGCGGCGCCTCATTCGATGATGGTGAGTCCGTAGGGAATCTCTTCGGTGGCGAGCCTCACGTCGTCCTCGCCGAACAGAAAGGTATCGATGGTGAAGAAGCAGCCCGCGTGCCGCGGCAGGAAGACCTGCACCTCGTAGTTGACCGCGGTGCCGGGCTCGAATGCTCGATCCGCATTCTTCTCCGCCAGGGGATCGTAGACGAAGTTCCCGACCCAGTCCGGGTAGAACGCGATCCCCATCTCGTAGCCTCCGATCCAGCCCCGGCTGTCCCAGAGCCCGTGCTCCTCGTAGTAGCGCCGGGTCAGGTCATTCAGCTCCCGCACCGGCAGGCCGGGGCGCAGGCACTCGCGCACCCGGTCCATCACCCCGATCGCGCGGTCCGCGCGCTCTCGTACCTCCGGCCGCGGCTCTCCGAGACTGAAGGCCCGGGCCGCATTGACGTGGTAGCGCTTGTGCACGCCCGCGAGGTCGAGCAGCACGAGCTCTCCTTCTCGCATTCGGCGCCGGGTGGCCACCGCGTGGCAGGCGTTGGTCTTCGCGCCCGAGAGCACCGGCAGCATCATCGCCGGCATCTCTCCGCCGGCCGCGGTCAGTGCGTTCAGCACCTCGCCCTGCACTTCCAGCTCGCTCACGCCCGGGCGGATGACTTCGTGCGCGCGTTCGAGCCCGGCGACCGCGATGCGGGCGCCCTCGTGCAGGCAGGCCATTTCCGCCGGCGACTTCTTCCATCGGACCTCGCGCAGGATGGCGCTGCCGTCCACGACCCGGGCTCCCGCCGCCTCGAACGCGGCCTGGAAGCGATCGCTGGCCGCCCGGTTCGGCCGGCCGGCCCAGAACTCGAGCCCCACGTTGCCCCGGAGCCAACCTTCCGCCTTCAGTTCATCGGCGATGAACCGGGTGCCGTCCCGGTAGCTGTCGCGCGGGAAGAAGCGCGTGTCCTTCGAGACCGTGAAGGTGCGCGTGAGGACGGCTTCGCGCTCGGTATCGAAGTGGATGAAGCGGTCGTGGTCGACGTGCACCGCGATTCCGTTCGAGGGCGGCCACTCCATCGGGCTCTCGCTCTGATACCACATGCACAGGTAGCCGCTCACGTAGTAGAGGCTCTCCGGCGAGGTGAGGAAGAGGCAGTCGATGCCCGCTTCGGCCATTGCGCCGCGGACGCGTTCCAGGCGCGCGGCGAACTCTTCCTCGCTGAAGGGCACTTCGGGCTCGGCCGGGGCCTGGAAGTAGACCTCGTCTCGATAGGGCATGGGGTTCCTCCGGCTTCGTGGGGGCGCGAGGAGTTTTCACAGCGTGCCCGCTGCGAAAACTCCCAGGGTCAGGAGTCGATGGAGACGCCGGCTCCCCGGGCGCGGGCGCGGGAGAGGGCGAGGCAGGCGATGGCGGTGTCCTGAACCCCGGTGCCGGTGAGGTCGCACACCGTGATCTCCTCCGGCGACTGCCGGCCGGGCGCCACACCTGAGGTGACTTCACCGAGCTCGGTAGGCGCGCCATCACCATCGAGGAGCGAGACGGCGTGCTGCAGCTCTCCCATCGCGCGGCACTGGGAGCGGCTGTCGCAGACCACGCGGTCCGCGCGCCGCAGGATCTCGGGATCCAGCTCCTGCTTCCCGGGCAGGTCGGAGCCCATCGCGGTGATATGCATTCCCGGGTGCAGCCACGAGGCTTCGACGATGGGCGCCCGCGCCGGGGTGGTCGTGATGACGAGGTCGCTTTCGCGCACCAGCTCCTCCGGATTGGCCGCCCGCACGGGGAGGGCGAGGGCCTCGCTCATCTCCGCCACGTAGGCGCCGGTGCGCCCGGCATCGCGCGCGCTCACCAGCACCCGCTCGAAGTCCCGCACGAGGCGGAGCGCCTGCACCTGGTAGCGGGCCTGGGCGCCCGATCCCAGCACGCCGACGGTGCGCACCTTCCCGGGGGCGAGGTGGCGCGCCGCGACCGCTCCCGCGAGGCCCGTGCGCAGGTCGGTCAGATAGGCGTTGTCGAGCATGACCGACTCGCAGAAGCCGGTCCTCGCGCTCAGCACCACCACCATCGCACCGCCGCTCGGCAGGCCGAGCTTCGGGTTGTCGAAGAACCCGGAGGCGACCTTGACCGCGAGGTGATCCAGCCCGCGCACGCAGGCGCTCTTGATGTCGACGTCGCCCCGGTGTTCCGCGACCTCTATGTGCATGACGGGGGGCATCTCCACCTTCCCCTCGCAGAGCCAGGTGAAGGCGTCTTCGATCGCGTCCAGGCAGTCCTGGTCGAATCCGACGCAGGCGCGCAGCTCCGCTTCCGTCAACACGAGCACCGACATTGGTTTTCCTCCCGACCCGACGGCCCGGGCGCCGCGCTCAGGCCCCGTTCTCCTCGAACCAGCTTCCGTTGATGACCCGGAGATACGCGTCCATGTCCACGTTGTTGCCGCTGACGATGCAGGCAACGTTTCCGTGGAGACCGGGGACGCGTCCCGCGAGCATCGCCGCCACGCCCACCGACGCGCCGCCCTCGGCAACGAGGCGTTCGTGCCGGAAGAGGTGCGCCATGCCGGCCGCGATCTCCCGCTCGCTCACCAGCACGTAGTCGTCCACGACCCGCCGCACCAGCTCGAAGGTGTGGCGGTTCCCGAGTCCGATGCCGCCGCCGAGGCTGTCGGCGAGACTCTGCTCCTCGGCCACCGCCACCGGGCGTCCGGCCCGAACGCTCTCGATCATGGCCGGCCCCCGCTCCATCGACACTCCGATGACCCGGGCCGCGGGGTTTGCCGCCTTGAGCGCGATCGCGGTACCCCCGAGCAGGCCGCCCCCCGAGAGCCCCGCGATCAGCGTGTCGACGCTGCCGAGGTCTTCGAGGAGCTCGAGTCCGATGGTGCCCTGCCCGGCGATGACGTGCGGGTCGTCGAAGGGATGCACGGGAACCAGCCCCTCGTCGCGCGTCAGGCGTTCCGCTTCCACTTCCGCTTCGTCCTGCGAGCGCCCGAGCACGCGCAGCTCCGCGCCGAGTCTCTCGATTGCGGCCCGCTTGTTCGCGGGCACCAGCTCCGAGAGGCAGACCACGGCCCGCGTTCCCGCGCGCCGCGCGGCGAGCGCCACCGCCCGGCCATGGTTGCCGGTGGAAACGGTGACCACGCCCCTTGCGCGTTCGTCCGCGTCGAGCGCGCTCAGGCGGTTGGTGGCGCCGCGAATCTTGAAGGCCCCGGTCTCGTGCGCGGTCTCGAGCTTGAGGTGCACCTGCGCGCCGGCGAGCCGCGAGAGGGATTCCGAGCGCACGAGCGGGGTGCGGCGCACCCAGGGCGAGATCGCCCGTCGTGCGCGAAAGACGTCGCCGAGATCGACTGTCCGGGTCATCGTCGTTCGGAACGCGGCCTGGAGGGTGCTACCCGCCCGTTGCGCGCGCCGCCGCGGCGGTCGCCCCCACTGCCGGTTCTCCGGCCGGCGCCGGGCGCCATGCTCTCACCCCGAGCCTTCCGCGATGGAGCAGGGAGGGCAGGTCCCCGAGTACCTTCCGACTCGCGTTGTGTCCGGGCACCCCGGTGACGGTTCCTCCCGGCCAGCTCGAAGATCCGCAGGTGTAGAGGCCCGCGATGGGCGTGGTGTAGTCGGAGAACCCCGGGAGGGGACGCAGTCCGAACATGTGCCGCGGCGTCATGTCGAGGTGGGCGATGTTGGCGCCCGGCAGGCCGAACTCTCTTTCGAGATCGGCGGGGCTCCAGAAGCGGCGCTCGATGATCAGGTCCTCGAGCCCCGGCATGTACTCGCCGAGCAGCTTGATGCAGTGCTCTCCGAAGCGCTCGCGCTCGGTGTCCCAGCTCCCCTCCGACAGCTCCAGCGGAGCGTGGAAGATGTTGGCGCTGAGGATGTGCTTTCCGGGCGGAGCGAGGGTGGGGTCGGCGACGGTGGGGAAGAGGCCCCAGTACATCGGCCCGCGCGACCAGCGCCCGTACTTCGCGTCGTCGAATGCGCGCTCCTGGTACTCGATGCTGGGGGCGATCCGGAACTGGCACCCTGAACACTCCTGCTCCATTCCCTTCGGCGACGCCGCGAACCGGGGCAGGGCGTCGAGCGCAAGGGCGAACTTGAAGGCGGAGCCCTTCCTGGGCAGGTTCTCGACCCTGGCCCGGAACTTCGCATCGAGGTGCCGGGCATCGACGAGATCCAGAAAGGTGGTCCAGGGTCCGAGGTTCGAGACCACCGCCGCCGCCTCGATCTCCTCCCCGCCTTCCAGCACTACGCCGCTTGCCCCCCGCTCGCCGGCGAGAATCCGAGTGACCCGTGCTCCGGTGCGGACCTTTCCGCCCGCCGCCTCGATGGATTGGCGCATGGTGCGCACGATGCTGCCCATGCCCCCGAGAGGGAGACCCGTGGAGCCCCTCAGCACCTGCCGGCGCGGGTCGTGGGCGGCGGCCACGGTGGAGGAAGCGAGGGACATCGGGCGCATCATCAGCCAGACGGCAGAGCCCGGCGACAGGGGGCCGAGCCAGTTGGACATCACTCCGAGCATCGCGACCATCGCCTTGAGATGTTCGGACTCGAGGTACTCGTCGAGCAGGTCGACCACCGTGCCGAGGTAGACCTTGGCGAAGGCCTCCTCGTCCTCCGGGGTGGCGAGCCGCGCGGTGAGCTCGGCCAGCGTCGGCGGCGCTTCGAAGAGGGATACCCCGAGGCGCTCCGCAAAGCGATTGAAGAACTCGAAGAGGGCCGAGTAGCCCTCGACGTCCTTCTCGGAGAAGCTCCGGATCTGTTCCGCCACGCGTTCGGGCTCGCGCCACGCCACGAAGGCCCGACCGTCCGGGAAGGGGAACATCAGCGACGGGTTCGGGCGGGTGAACGTGAGCCCGAAGCGCTCGAGCTCGAGGTCGCTGACGATCTTGGGCTCGAGCGAACCGGGAGAGTTGGTGATCGAGGCCCGATAGCCGGGAAAGTACTCGTACTCCGCGCAGGGTCCGCCCACGATGTGGCGCTGCTCGAGCACCAGCACGTCGACTCCGGCCCGGGCGAGGTAGGCCGCGCAGGACAGGCCGTTGTGCCCGCCGCCGACCACCACCACTTCGTGCCGGTTCATGCGGGGAAGCGGATCTCCATTCGCCCTTCAGCAGTCCGGTGCCGGTGCGAAGGAGCCGCCGACTCTCCGAGTCCGAACGACCGGGGGCATCACCTTCATCCACGGATCCCCGGGCGCGCGGGCGAGGGGCCGGCGCCGTTGCTCGCCATGCCGTTCAGGCGCCGCGCGAGGTAGCGCGTGAACTCCCAGTTCATGGTCTCGTAGCAGGAAATCCTGCCGGTTTCGGCGAAACGGCTGCGAAGCGAGCTGTGCGCGCTCTCCAGGCGCATGCGGTCTTCGGCGTTGATCCGCCGGTAGAGCGCCTCGATGACCTCGGCGTTGCGCCGGGGCATCGCGTGGTCGCAGGAGGCGACCCCCCACTTGGTGCGCACGTGACCGACCCCTTCAGGAATCAGGCACATGTAGAAGACCCGGTCGGGGGCGAGTGCCAGCATCTGGGCCGGATACACGCCGATCATCGAGAAGTAGGAGCGATGCTCCTCGCGCAGCTCCGGGTGGTGAGGCTCGAAGGGGGATTCCTCGATCGCGTCCGAGAGCGCGCGGCTGCCGCTGAAGCTGAAGGCCTCGCCCCCGCTCCGGAGCTCGAAGTGCTCCATGGGGGAGTACTTGCCGATCGAGTGCCGGTGGGTGTGGAACACGTGGTAGAGGTCGGTGAAGTTCTCGAAGAGCAGCTTCCAGTTCGTCGCCCAGACCTCCTCGTCACCGCACATGCGGGTCATGGACTCCATGTGGTAGTCGCCGACGCGCTCATCGAGCTCCGCGCGGTGCTTCTCCAGCGGCGGCGCTTCGCCCTCGATGTTCACGTATATGAAGCCGCGCCAGGTACCGCTTCGGACTTCGGGCAGCGCCACCCGGGAGGCGTCGAAGCCGCGGCTGCCTTCCATGTAGAGGGTCTGCACGAGACGCCCGTCGAGGTCGTAGGTCCAGGCGTGATAGGGGCACACGAAACGCCGGACCCGTCCCTTGCCGCTCGCGACCCGGGTCCACTTGTGACGGCACACGTTCGACAGCACCCGAATGGTGTCCGCGTCCGCACGCACCACCAAGAGCGGCTCGCCGGCAACGGTGATCGTGAAGTAGTCGCCGGGCTGCGGAACTTCCTCCACCCGGCCCACGCAGATCCATTCCCTGGCGAAGAGCTCGCGCAGCTCGAGCTCCAGCATCGCGGGAGAGGTATAGGCCTCCGGGGGCATCGTGGTGCCCTCCTCGAGAGGTCGGGCCGCGGCACGCCCGATCGCGGCGCAGAGCGCGCTCAGGTCATCGTCGGCGGCCGGCGCCGCCCTCACGCGCTCTCGGCCCACCAGCGCTCGACGCTCGCCCGTACTTCCTCGCTGTGAAAGCGGGCGGCGCGGTCGGAAGGCGGAAGCGCCTCGTCGTAGAAGAAGGCGGGCAGCTCGTCGTCCTGCACCGTGAAGCCCGCCTGGCTGTTGAACTCCGCCTCGAGCTTGAGCGTTTCGCGGCCCAGCGCGTGGAAGAAGGAGGCATCGAGGCTGGTACCCACCGCGTCGTTTATCGCCGTGGCGATCATGTCGAGGTGGGTGTTGGTGACCCCCCGGCCGAAGATGCAGAAGCCGAGCGAGTCGGCCGCCGCCATCACCACCTGCGCTTCCATGCTGGCGTCGACTATCTCGTCGGTGGACTTGCCGTCGGTGTTCATCCGCGGCACGTTGCCGGCGGTGTGGTCCGCCCCCTGCGCGGTCACCATCATTGTGATCCCGGTGACCTCGATCACCCTCGGGTCGTAGGCGCTGATGGCCTGCTTCTTGATCACCGGGATGCGCTCCACCCCGAAGTGGGCCCCCACCCGGGCCGTGCCCTGGGCGTAGATGCGTCCGGCATCCGTGCCGCGACGGATCTCGTCGAGGACCTCGAGCATGAATGCGAAGTCGCCGAACTTCCCGAGCCCGGCCTCCATGAGCACGCCGATGGTGGCGCCGGTCTCGATGGTGTCGATGCCGAGGTCGTTGGCCTCCGCGTTCACCCGCGCGAGCTCGTCCGGGTCGCTGAGTCCGCAGTTCGAGCCCATGAGGCCGATGGTCTCGTACTCCACCGGAGAGACCACCTCGTTGCCCTCGGCGTCGACGAACACGTTGCTGCACTCGATGACGCAGCCCGGCATGCAGGCGTGGGCGTTCATTCCCCCGCGCTCGCGGCTGAGCTCGCGCAGGTGCTCACCGCCCAGCTCGAGGCGCTCGTCGCCTTCGGTCAGACGCCCGGCGCTGAAGTTGCGCACCGGCAGGGCGCCGATGTAGTTGGTGAAGTCCGCCATGCTCGCGGTGCCGACGTTCTTGTACACCGCCACCAGGTCGTCGTCGCGCAGCTTGCGGCCGTACTCCTTGATCGCGCCCATCACCTTCTTGCGTTCCAGCAGGTTCGGCATCCGGTTGAGCTCGGCGACGATCGCCTTGACCTTCTTCACCCCCATGAGCGCGCCCACCCCGCCGCGCGCGGCGAGACGGCTGGGCCGGCGGTCCGCATCGCTGATTGCGATTCCCGCGAGGAGGCCGCGGTACTCACCGACGGGGCCGCAGAGCGCGAGGCTCACCTTCTTGCCGTAGCGCTCGTGGAGGCGTTCGGCCGCCTCGAAGTTCCCGAGCCCCATGAACTCGCCCGCGTCGTGAAAGCTGACGCTCCCGTCCTTGGCGAGGTGGATGAGCGTCCAGTCCTCGCATGCGCCGTGCAGGGTGAGCCCCGCGATGTGAAGCTGACCGAGCGCCACCCCGAAGGTGCCGCCCGCGTTCGCTTCCTTGACGCCGCCGGTGAGCGGGCTCCGGCAGCCGACGCTGATGCGGTTCGCATTGGAGAAGTTGGTGCCGGCGAAGGGGCCGGCCGAGAAGATGAGAGGGTTGTCGCCCGACATCGGGTCGGCTTTCGCGGCGCCGCACTCGAGCAGGGTCTTGGCGATGAAGTGGCGCCCGGCATTGACGATGTCGTCACCGGACCACTCCCGCTCCTCGACCCGCCGGGTTCCGAGGTCGATGTCCAGGTACCTGCGCATGAATGCTTGCCTCCGGCCGGATGTGCACCCGGCTCGTCCTGGTGTTCGCCGCACCGAATCGCGCCAGCGAAGGGGCGAAGACAGTAGCCGCCCCGTGCCGCCCAGGCAAGTCGCCCGGCCGAACGGACCCGGGACAAGGTGGACCCCGACGCCTGGCCGCCGACCGAAGCGAGCATCGACGCCCGGGATGCGGGTCCCGAGCAGTTGCCCGAGCTTACCCGGCAGATGCTCGACCACGGCTACGGCGAGGAGGACGTCCGCGACATCCTGGGGCGCAATTTCCGTCGGGTGGCGCGGGAGGTCTGGCGATAACGCCCGGTCGGGGCGGGATCCGGGCTCGCAGCGCACGGTGAGCCTGCGCCACGACCTCCGTATCGGCGCTTACTGCACCTCGATTCTCGTCCCGATGCGAAGGTGCGCGCGGAGCGAGCGGCAGATGGCGGCGAACTCGGCTGCCGCGTCCGGGCCGCTCTCCCGCGCCCGCACGAAGCCGTGGATCATGTCGCGCGCGACGTGCAGCTCCGCATCGACGCCGGCCTCGAGCAACCGCCGCACGTAGTTGCGCCCGTCGTCGGCGAGGGGATCGAACTCGGCGATGTGCACGTGGGCGGGCGGCAGTCCCGCGAGGTCGGCGCCCTCGGAAAGGGGCACTGCGTAGGGGCTCGCCTCGCCGCGCTCTTCCCCGAGGTAGGCGTTCCAGGCCCGGTCCATGAAGTCCGCGCCGAGGCCGGGCGAATCGGCGTGCTCGCGATGAGAGCGCGACAGCGGCCGGTCGATGAGGGTGGGGTAAACCACCGCCTGGGCCGCGATGGCCGGCCCGCCCCGGTCGCGGGCGAGCATGCAGGTCGCCACGCTGAGATTGCCGCCGGCGCTGTCGCCCCAGATCGCGATCCGCGAGGGATCGATCCCGAACTCGGGCGCGTTGCGGGACACGCAGGCGAGGGCGGCGTAGCAGTCTTCGGGGGCGGCCGGGAAGGGGTGCTCGGGAGCGAGCCGGTAGTCGACGCTCACCACCACCGCGCCGACCTCCCGCGCGATCCCGGCCGCGATCTGATCGCCGCTTTCGAGGCTGCCGAGCACGAAGCCTCCGCCGTGGAGGTACATCACGCATCCCGCCGGCGTCTCAGCGCCGGCGGGGTGGTAGATCCTTGCGGGCACTGTGCCCTCGCGCCCCGCGCCCGGACAGTCGAGGCCCTGGTCTTCGACCCGCATTCCCGGCGGGTACTCCCGCGCGAGCGCGGCGCCGTATGTGTCATGACCCTGGCGCTGCACCGCGAGGTCGAGGTTCTTCGGCTTGGCCGCCTTCGCGGCGAGCAGCTCCGCCATGTCGGGATGGATGCGGTACGCGGTCATCGAGACTCCGGTTCCGTGGAGACCGGCCTGCGCGTGCGGCCGCCGGCCTGGACCTCTGCGACGCGAGCGGTGGATGGCGAGATCGGGCTCAGCCCCCCGAGATCCTCGGCATCAGGTAGACCTCCGCGCCGGGAGGGATGCGCTCGAGCCAGGCATCCTGGTAGAGCTGTCCGTCGATGGAGACCGCGACCCCGCGCTCGAGCACCGGCCCGAGCTCGGGGTACTGCTTTCCGAGTCCGCGCAGCAACTGCATGATGTTGCGGGCCTCGACCTCGAACTCGCTACGCCCGCCCGCGGCCGAGGCGAGCGTGGAACCGAGTCGCACCTGCACCGTCATCGCGCGTTCATCTCAGTTCCGGGTCGCGCCGAAGCTCCGCTTCAGCCCGCCTCCGCCGACTCCGAGAGCGCGGCGAGGATGCGCGGCGGCGACATCGGCAGCTCGGTCAGGCGCCGGCCGGTGGCGCGGGCCACCGCGTTGGCGACCGCGGCGAGCGGCGGCACGATGGGGGTCTCGCCCACTCCGCGCACACCGTAGGGGTGTCCCGGATTCGGCACTTCCACGATCACCGTGTCGATCATCGGCAGATCCGAGGCGACCGGCATGCGGTAGTCGAGGAAGCCCGGATTCTGCAGAGTGCCGTCCTCGCCGTAGATGTACTCCTCGTTCAGCGCCCAGCCCACTCCCTGCGCGGCGCCGCCCTGGTACTGGCCTTCGACGTAGCTCGGGTGGATGGCCCGGCCCGCGTCCTGCACCACGAGGTAGCGCAGCACGCTCACCGCGCCGGTCTGATCGTCGACCTCCACGTCGACCACGTGGGTGCCGAAGCTGTTGCCGGCGCCCGCGGCGTTGATCTCGGCGTGGCCCGCGATCGGCCCCCCGGTCTGGGAGGAGAGCGCCGCGATCTCGGCGAAGGACATCGGCTCGAAGTCGCCCGCGTTCGACCCCGAGGGCCTGGCGTAGCCGTCCTCCCACTCCACCGCCTCGGCGTCGATGCCCCACATTTCGGCGACCCGGCCACGCATGTTGTCGATGGCGTTGCGGGCGGCCTGAACGGTGGCCATCCCGGCGGAGTGGGTGACGCGGCTGCCGCCGGTGGTCGCGTTGAAGCTGAGCGCGTTGGTGTCGGCGATGATCGCGCGTACCCGCTCGTAGGGGACGCCGAGCTCCTCCGCCGCCATCAGGCACATGGAAGCGCGCGAGCCCCCGATATCCGGGGTGCCGAGCGAGAGCAGCACCGTGCCGTCGGTGTTCACGTTGAGGGTGACGCTGGTCTCGCCGCCGTAGTTCGGCCAGAAGCCGGTTGCGACGCCGCGCCCCTGACGGGCGGCGAGGGGCGCCTGGTAGTTCTCGTGATCACGCGCCTCCTCGAGCGTTTCCACCATGCCCACCGGCCCGAAGCTCGGACCGTAGATGGACTTCGACCCTTCCTTGACCGCATTGCGCAGGCGGAGCTCGATCGGGTCCATGTCGAGCTCGAGCGCGATCTCGTCGAGGACCGACTCGACCGCGAAGGAAGCCATCGGCGCTCCCGGGGCCCGGTAGGCGGCCTGCTTGGGCCGGTTCACGACCACGTCGTAGCAGGTCAGGTGCACGTTGGCGGTGTCGTAGAGCGCGAAGCAGCACTCCGCACCGAAGGGAACCGGCGATCCGCGGAAGGCGCCGCCCTGGTACCGGAGCTCTCCTTCCGCCGCGGTGATCCTGCCGTCGCGGGTCGCGCCGATCTTCATGCTGATGCTTGCGCTGGAGGTGGGGCCCGAGGCGCGGAACACCTCGTCGCGGTCCATGACGATCTTGACGGGACGGCCGGACTTCATGGAGAGCGCGAGGGCGGTGGGCTCGATGAAGACAGTGGTCTTGCCGCCGAACCCGCCACCGATCTCGGAGGCGGTGACCCGAAGGCGGGAGAGAGGGAGGCCGAGAATCTGCGCGCACATGTCGCGCACCGAGTAATGCCCCTGGGTACAGACCCACATCTCCGCGCTGCCGTCTTCGGACATCGAGGCCATGCAGGCGTGGGGCTCGATGTAGCCCTGGTGCGCGGCCTCGGTGCGGAAGTCACGTTCGACGATGACGTCGGCCTGCGCGAAGCCCTCCGCCACGTCGCCCTGCACGATCTCGGAGCGCTCCGCGACGTTCGAGGGCTCGCTCGGCGCCGGCTCCACTCCGCGGGTGAACATCGTCTCGTGCAGGACGGGCGCGCCGGGCGCCATCGCCGCGTCGACGTCGGTGACGTGGGGCAGCACCTCGTAGTCGACCTCGATGAGGCCGAGCGCGCGCTTCGCGATGCGGGCGCTCGTCGCCGCCACTGCCGCCACCGCGTGCCCCTCGTAGAGCGCCTTCTCCCGCGCCATCACGTTGCAGGCGACGTCGACGAGCACCTCCTCTCCGCCGCCGTCGGGAAGCTCGTCCAGACCCGGGAAGTCGTCGCGCGTGACCACCGCCTTGACGCCTTCGAGCGCCTCCGCCCGGGAAGTGTCGATGCCGCGGATGCGGGCATGGGCGTGGGGGCTCCTCAGCACTTTGCCGATCAGCATGCCGGGGGCGGAGACGTCCGCGCCGTAGCGGGCGCGTCCGGTGACCTTGTCGACTCCGTCGGGACGCTTCGGCCGGGTGCCGACCTGCGAGTAGGTGACGTCGGGATCGCGGGGTTTCATGACTGCGGCCATGGGGGCTCCTCAATGCTCCGGGAGGGGCGGGTGGAAGGCGCTAGCGTAACCGAGAGCGGGGCGCCACCGGTACTCGGTGCGTGCCGGAAGTTCCGCGCCGCGCGCGCTTCGCAGTCGCGCACGGCACTCGGCGAACAACCCGGAAATCCGCTTCCCGGGTGCCCTGCGTCGCCATCCGCGGAGGCTCCTCCGCCATGCGGGCGGAGCAAGAAGGGGCGCGAGCCTACCCGGGGGCGGCCGTGCGCAGGTCGGTGGCAATGGAGCGAAAGGTCCGGACGTATCCCGGGGACTGGACGGCGATGCGCTCCTTCAACCGCTCGTGCAGGGCCGGCAGGGCATGGAAGGGCACGGCGGCGTAGGTGTGGTGCTCGGAGTGATAGGGCATGTTCCACGCAAAAAAGCGGACCAGTGCGTTGGTGTGCGTGGTGCGCGAATTGCGCAGCATGTCGGGCACAAGGGGGCAGCCGGTGTGCTCGGCGAGGAGGAAGATCCGCAGCATGGGTTGCGCGACCAGCACCGGCATTATCCAGTACCAGAGCAGGACATCGGTCCCGAGCGCCAGGCTCGCGGTTGCGGCGCCGAGATAGAGCGCGATGTGCACGCGCGCCTCCCACGCGATCCGGCGCCGCCGGCCGGGCTCGATGAAGGGCTCATCGCCTTGCCCCCGGCTGTGCCGCAGCACGGTGGTGACGCGCTCCCGCCACAGCGGCAGCCCGCTCATCGCGAGGATCAGCGCGCCCGGGGTGGCGGGTTTCGGCGAGGAGAGCTCGGGGTCCCGTTCCGGATCCTGCGTGTACCGGTGGTGGGCGAGATGGAAGGCCCGGAAGTAGCGCGCCGGGAGCAGCAGCAGGAAGCCGATCAGGTCCGCCACCCGGCGGTTGATCCAGCGCGAGGCGAACGCGGTGTAGTGCACGCTCTCGTGAAGCGGGGCGAACAGGAACACCAGCACGACTCCATGCAGCCAGAGGGCTCCGACCACCCATCCGCTGCCCTGAGTCAGGCCGACGAGGGTGCCGGTCAACGCGAGCGCCGCGAGGTGGGCGGCCAGTCGTGCGAGCCCCTTCGCATCGGAACGGCGCCGGAGCGGCGCCAGCTCCTCCGGCGTCAGGGGGCCCGCATCGGTGTTCCGTGCGCTCATCCCTCTTGTCCGAGCAGGGGAGAGGCTGCGGCATGCGCGCCTCTCCTCGAGCCCTCAGTCGAGAGTGGGGGAGGCCGACTTGCAGTAGGCGAGCTTGCGAACGAGGCGGTCGCCCTCGAAGTGAAGCAGGTCGAGGCCACGCATGCTCATTTTCCTGCCATCGACCTCCATGTGCAGGCGCCAGCTCGCCATCACCTTGTCCGTTTCCACTTCGGCGAAGAAGTCCTCTCCGTCGAAGTGGATCTTGCCCCGGGCTCCGTTCAGGAGCGGCTCGAATGCGGCCCGGATCGCTTCGGGACCGGTATGGGAGCCGCCGCGGCTGTCTTCGTAGACGGCATCCTCCGAGAAGAAGCTCACAACGTCATCCAGGTCCTGGCGGTTGAAGGCGTCCACGAAGCGGGTGGTCAGCTCCACCAGTTCTGCGCGCCGGTCGCTCATGCGGGTCTCCTCATCAGGCATCGACGAGGAGCAAAGGGTAGCCGCCAATCGGCGGGGCGTCGACGCAATAGGACAGGGAGAGTCCGCAGCGTGGCGGGTCCGCGCCCCGCGGCGGGGTCTCAGGCGGCCGCCACGTCGTCCGCGGGAAGGCCGCGCCGCAGCAGATCGACCACGTCGAAGAGTGAATCGAGCACGGTGTGTCCGAGGGCGAGCGTGGAAGGGTCGGGGGGGACCAGGTCGGGGATCTGGAAGACCCGGAGCCCGGCCGAGACGGCGGAGCGCACGCCGTGGGCGGAGTCCTCCAGTGCCCAGGCGCGTGTCGGGTCGACGCCCAGCAGGTCGGTGGCGGTCCGGTAGGGTTCGGGGTCCGGCTTGCCCTTCGCAACTCGATCACCGGTGACCTTCGCGGCAAAGAAGCGATCCAGACCCACCGACTCGAGCCGATCCGATGCCTCCGGATCCCAGGTGGACGTGGCCAGGGCGCAGGGAATGGCGAGTCGGCGCACCGTCTCCAGTACTTCGCGCGCGCCCGGCTTGAGAGGCGGGGCCCGGCGGACGAGGTGCTCGTCGCAGTAGTCGTTCCAGCTCGCAACGATCGCGTCGTAGGGAAAGTCCGGACCGTAACCCTCGATCAGGAGCTGGCGCGTGCGCTCCACCGTGGTGCCGATGCAGCGACGGTAGGCGTCGGGATCGGCGGGCACTCCGCGGACGCGGCATGCGTGGAGGAAGCCGTCGAGGACGATCCGCTCCGTGTCGAGGAGCAGGCCGTCCATGTCGAAGACGATCGCGGCGGGGCGGGCCACTTCAACCGGCATCTCGAGCGCCGCTTCTCGTCCCTGCGTCATGCTCCCTCCGTCGGCTCAGCTTCCGGTACGCAGGGCAAGGATACCGCGGCTCCCCACGGCGGAGAGCACCAGCACCCCTCCCACCAGCGTGAGCAGGCTCGGGCGCTCGGCGAAAGCCAACCACACCCAGATCGGAGCGAGGATGAACTCCAGGAGCACCACCAGGGTCAGCTCCGCGCCCTGCACGTGGCGCGAGCCCCATACGAAGAGTCCGTGCACGGTGGCGGAGATGATGCCGCCCCAGGCGAACGCGATGGCGAAATCCGCCACCGGGACCACGAGGTCCATTCCGCTCATCGCACCCGAGAACCCGCAGGAGAGCAGCGATCCGAGGACGATGATCGGCAGCATGTTCTGGTTCCGGCCGTGGCGAAGCACCACCACGACGCAGGCGAAGGCGAATGCGGCGAGCACCGCGAGCGCGTTTCCGAATAGCGTTCCGCCGCCCAACCCGTCGCCGAGCATGATGCCGATGCCGACGAGCGCGGTGAGCATCGCGGCCCAGAGGCCCGAGCTGACCCTCTCCTTCAGGAAGACCCACCCGAGCAGGGCGGTGAAGAAGGGAGCCGCGCCGAGAACGAACATCGTGTTGGCGATGGTGGTATGCGTCATCGACCACACGACGGCGGTGTTGGTGGTGGCGAGCATGAGCGCTCCGAGCAGGCCCCACCACGACAATCGGCGCAGGGCCGAGAACACCTCGTGGCGTTGCTGGATGAGGCAGACGCCGGCGAGCACTGCCGCCAGGGCGCCCGAGCGGATCGCGATGATCTGCCACGGATTCGCCTCCTCGATGCTGCGCAGGAGCAGCCCGTTCACGGAGTTGAAGACCGAGCTCGCGAGAACGACCAGGATCGCCAGCCGGTAAGGGTCTGGTGCCGTCGCGGCGCCGCTCGGTCCGGATCGCTTCAGACCCCTCATCCCCGTCTGGTTGCTCGAGTGCCGTCACCGGGCCGTCCCCGCCGGCCTCGAGTGCCCGCAGCATAAGGGCTCGCAGGACCATTTCCCACCGGTACGGAGGGGCATGGACGACAAGAGCCGCTCCCGCCGGCGGACCGCTCGGCCAGGTCGAGATGGACACGGCGGGGGGTCGCCACTTGCGCTCCGTGGCCGGCTGCGGCAACGTCACCGCGCCCGGGAGATCCTTGCCCGGATTCCCGGGTCCTGCCGCAAGGCGGCCTGAAGGGGCTTCCCGCGGCAAAGCTCCAAGGACCTGTTCCATGCCCAAGTGTCTGTCCGACTTCGTTTCACCGGAGGCCGTCGGCCGGGTTCTGAACCCGAGCGCCTTCGGCTGCCGCCTTCCCGGCGTTGCCTTCCGATCGCGGGAGTTTCTCGAGCTGGAGTACGCACGCTGGCTCAACCGCACCTGGCTCTTCGTGGGACGGGCCGCGGACCTGCCTCGCGTGGGCGATGCGCGAAGCGTGCCCGGCTTGCCGTACTTCCTGGTGCGGAGCGGGCCGCAGCGCATTCGCGCCTTTCACAACGCCTGCCGGCACCGCGGCCATCGCCTGGTCGCGGAGACCCGCGAAGCGATGCCGCACATCGTGTGTCCCTATCACCAGTGGACCTACGGGCTCGACGGTCGTCTGCTGCGCATGACGAACGCGGGAGGCGCCGGGTGCCACCGGCTCGATGGTCTCGAGCCCGCCGAGCATTCGCTGGTGCCGGTGCGCTGCGAGGTGTGGCACGACTGGATCTTCATCAATCCCGGCGGCGACGCGGCTCCGCTCACGGAGTTCGTCGCGCCGATCGCGCGGCGCCTCGACTTCGTCGACTTCGGCCGGCTCCGGCATTTCTTCACCATGGAGCGCCGCCGCATAGATGCGAACTGGAAGCTCTGCATGGAGAACACCATGGAGCCCTACCACGTGCCCGTGGTGCACCGCAGCTCCGCGGCGGGACAGCCGCTCGAACTCCACTACATGATCGAGGAGGACCCGATCTTCGGCTGCGGCATCGACCTGCCCGGTTCCGAGTACACCAATGAAGCGCCGGACACTGATGTCAATCTCGACAACCTGGACATGAGCGCTCGCTATCTGCTGCGCGCGCCCAACTTCTTCCTGACCTCCTACGCACCCGATGTCATCGTCGACACCATGTTCGTGCCCGATGCCCGGGACCCCGCAACGTCCTGGCTGGAGCAGGCGTGGTACACCACCTCGGGCCGAACCCTTTCCGAAGAGGAGGTCGAGGCCTGGTCGGTGCTCGAGGAGCAGGTAATCCGGGAGGACATCGACATCATGACCGAAGTGCAGGCGGGGGCGGAGTCGTCCGCGGTGGACGACGGCGGCGTCCTGACCCCGGCCTGGGAGGCGTGCATCGGCGGCTTCTACCGCCACGTGGTGGGGGCCCTGCAGGACTGAGTCGGGCGCCTCTCGGATCCTCCGGCGGGCGCCCTCCAGGCGCCGTGCGCCGGCGGCTCTGCGCTATGATCGGCACCCTGCCGCAGCGGGGCACAACGGGCCGTTAGCTCAGTCGGTAGAGCATCTGACTTTTAATCAGGTGGTCGTTGGTTCGATTCCAACACGGCCCACCATCCGATAGACGATTTGCGCGCAAACTGAGCAGCGGAAGGACATCGAGAGGCACCAGCCCGACACGGGCTCGATGAGGAAAGGGCCTCATCCCGGCACCGCTTGTTCTACCCGTCCCTGGCGCCGGTTGGCCGCTGCGAAAGGGTACGTCGCGGCTCGGACGAACTACACCGGCAGGATCAGAGACTCGTCGAAGTGCTCCGCCCGCATCCCGTGGTAGGTTCCCATGCCCGGCATGGTGATGGTGATCCTGCCGGCGTCGGCTCCGTGGTGGAACTCGAGGATCGCCGGCCACTCGTCCCAGCGGAAGCGACCGTCGCCGCCGACCCACACCGGCGTCTCGTAGGGGGGGAACAGCTCGCCGCTCGTGTCGTCCTGCCCATTGGTGTGCAGAACCCCGTCCTTGCAGGTCACGTCCAGCGTGTTCACCGCGGACAGGAAACCGAGGACGAGGTAGCGCCCGCTGAGGGCCTCGAGCGCGCTGGCGTCCACCCTGCCTCGCTCGGCCTGGAGGCTCGCCGGCAGCTCTACCTCGCCGATGCGCAGGGTGCGGTGGAACACCAGGCAATCCCAGGCGAGGCCCGGGGTGAGCGGCTGGTAGCGCAGGTTCGAGCGATCCGCCCGCTCGGTCGTGAGCCACTTCCACACCGGCCCGCTCCGTGGAGCCTTCCGCAGATCGAGGAAGAAGCAGTCCGGCCCGACCCGGTCGTATACGGCCTGGTTGCAGTCCGCTCTCGGCGCGTCGTCCTTGACGGACCGGGCACTCGCGGCGCCGATGAAGAGCACCTGGTCCCGGTCGATCCGGTTGGCGAGATACGAGCCCATGGAGGTTGCGCGCTGGACGCGCACCGGCGTCTGCTGCAGGTGAGTGTTGTGGGCAGCCACCACCAGCTTCGCTCCCGGCCCCACACGGTCCAGGATCCATTGGAGCGACTGGGCCATGGAGACGTCGCGCACATTCCAGAAGTGGCGGAAGCCGAGGCTGAAGTCGAGTTCCACCTGGGCAAGGTTGACGAGCACGTCGTGCAGGATTTGCGCGCCACGAAGCGCCCACTCGTAGTCGTCCCGAGAGGACGCGGCCACGTATTCGAGACGCGACTGCTCGATCCGGCTCACCACCAGCGACGCGTTCGCGATCAGCGCGTGCCACGTGTCGCGCCCTATCTGCGCGCGGGTCTCGAAGGTGGCGGACTGAACGCCCGCCTCGAGGTCTCGCGCGAGGTCCGCCGCCAGATTCTCGTCCACCCTGCGGGCGAAGTCGTGCACCGCGCGATAGGCGTGAGTGGCGTGCGACCAGTTGCCGGTGCCGTCCATGCAGTAGAAGCGGAGCTCGCGGTCCCGACCGGGATTCGCGTTGTAGTCGCGCATCCAGCGGATCATCTCGTTGAGCTCCGCCCACACCCCCCAGGCATTCGTGACGGACGACACCACCGTGTTCCAGTCGATGTCGGCGCCGGCAACGTAATCATGGACGGCACGACCCTCGACCAGCCCGGACTCGAGCACGAAAGTGTCGAAGCCGTGGTTCTCGACCAGGTACTTGAACAACCGCGCACGCCAGCGGTTCCACTCATGAATGTAATGCGCACTCTCGCCGAAGGCGACGATGCGCTTGTTCGCAACGACGTCTCCGAGGAAGCGCATGTCTTCATGGTCATCGTCATGGCGAGGAATGGACAACGGTACGATTCGCTCGCGCGCCCAGGTTACGAACGCCTGTGCTTCAGGGGAGTGGTCTTCACGAGTGTCCGGCATCTGCTATCCCCGAGGGCTTCTTGCCGCCCAACGCCAATACAAGCAGTATCGCACCGAATTTGGCGCGACCTGCCCTTTCCCTGAAACAATGGAAGCGAGCGGGGCCGCGGGAGCCAAATCCAGTCAAGCCCTGAGGAGAGCACGCGATATCGCTCCAGACCGGGTTCTCGGCTTGTCGGAAGACAAGATGGGCCGTTCGGCGATGGACCCGCCATCCGCGTCGTCGCGGGCGGATGCGCCGGCCGCCGGAGCATTGGAGCGCGTCGTATCCGTTGTTCCTCGGCAGTTAGTCAATCGGGTGGACACTTGTCTTCGTCGATGTGACGACAACACCGGTCCCCGTCGAGCAAGTTCACGACGCCAAACTGTTTTCGGCCCCGGTGCCTGCCCGGTGAATGAAGGGATGCCTGTACCGAGGGTCCCGCATCGGCGCTTGCGATGCGCATAGTGGCGTGGAACTGTGCGATGGCGCTGCATCGCAAGGTCGATGCGCTGATGGCGTTGCGCCCGGACCTTGCCGTGATCTCCGAAGCGGCTACGATGCCGCAACGCCACCGGGAACGTCCGGGTCGTTGCCGCCGGCGCTCGGCCGCGCCGCGCCCGGCACGTGCACGCCGGCCGGGGCCGCGAAGCTCATGGGAGCGCCGGCGGGTGTGGCGAGATGGCCCGAGGCCTGCTCCACGGCATGACCGAGGTCTTCGAGCCCGCGCAGCGTCGCCGATGGAATGCGCGCATCGCAGATGACGAGGCGTCGCGCGACCGGGGTCGAGCCGCAGTCGATGCGCGGCGCCGCGAGCGCGGCCTGCACGTCGAGACCGAAGTCCACCACGTTGACCACCGCCTGCGTCAATGCGCACAGCACCCGGTTTCCCCCCGGCGCGGCGAAGGCGAAACACTCGCCGTCGGGGGTTGTCACGAGAACCGGCCAGCCCGAGGTAGGGCGTTCCCGGCCTGGCCCCACCGACGCCCGGGTGCCGGGCTCCGGGTTGTAACCCATCATCTGGTCGTTGAGCAGCACTCCGGTGCCGGGCACTGTGACGCCCGAGCCGAAGACGTGCCCGTGAGTCTGCAGTGCAGCGGCGAGGTTGCCGGCCGCGTCGGCGGCGAGGTAGCTGGTCGTGGTCGATGCAGCCCCCGGGGGAGCCGGACCCTCCGCCTCGTCGGGAAACAGGCGCGCCTCGATCGCGCCATCGGTTCGAATCCGCGCGGCGAGCGCATCGATGTGCGCTTTTTCCAGCGCCGCCGCTGCGGGTGGCCCACCCTCGGGCGCCGTCATGTATCGGTAGAAGTCCGCATGAGCGAGTCGGCACGCCTCGGCGATGATGTGCAACGCGGCGGCACTGTTGTGGCCGAGCGCACGGAGGTCGAAGCGCTCGAGGATCAGCAGGGCCTCCAGTACCTCGGTGTCGCTGCCGGTGGCGATCCGAAAGCCGCGATAGCCGATCTCGGTGACGACGGCCTGGCGGGCGCGATAGCGCGCCAGATCCTCGGGTGCGAGCCAGCCGCCCTGCGCGCTCAGGTGCGCAGCCACCCGCTCCCCGAGCTCGCCGCGATAGAAAACGTCCACGCCCTCGCGGGCAATGAGCGCCAACGAGCTCGCGAGCTCCGTTTGCACGAGACGCGGCGCCGGCTCGATACGGTGCTGGATCGCCGGCGCCGGCACACCGCCGTCAGCGAGGAAGATCGACGCGCTCGCGGGGTCGCGAGCGAGCACCGGTGCGCTCGCCGCGATGTAGCCGATGTCCAGCCAGCTCAGCGCGTGACCCTCGCTTGCGCGCGCAATCGCCGGCGCCATCGCGGCCTCGAGGCTGAGGGTGCCGAAACGCCGGCGCGTCAGCTCGAGGCCTGCGAGCACTCCGGGCACGGCGACGGAACGCGTGCCGATCTCGTTGGCGCGGTCGCGCACCCCGCTGAATCCGAACAGCCCCCGCGGCATCCTGGGGTCGACGTCGAAGCAGCCCTCGGTGGCGGCGAGCGGCGCAACCACCGGCGCGTCGATTGCAACCAGCTCCCCGTCCGAGAGCTTCGCCACGAGCTGGTACTTGCCGCCGCCAATCCCCGACATGTAGGGCTCGACCACCGCGAGCACGAAGCCCATCGTGACCAGGGCGTCGAACGCGTTCCCGCCCTGCTCGAGCGTTGCGAGGCCGGCGCGGGTTGCGAGCGGGTGCTTGGATACCGCGACGGCGCTCATGGCCCGGCCCGCGCCGAAGGCGCTCTATGCCGATCCAGGCGTGTCGAGCCCGAGGATGCGCGCGGCGGTGCCGCCCATGATCAGCTCGAGCTCCTCGGGGCCGAGGAACTTGCAGTACTTCTCGATGTGGTCGCGGGACTGGCGGTAGGTGCAGTGGCGATTCTGGAAGGGCATGTCGGTGCCCCAGAGCAGGCGATCCGCGCCGATGCGCTCCACCATCTCCTCGATCGCGGGAATCGCCTCGTGGTAGGGAAAATCGAAGAGATCGCCGATGCGCACCGGAAACGAGATCTCGATGCTGAGATTGGGATTCTCGAAGGGCGCCCACACGCCTTCCGGCAGGCGAATGCGATTGCCCTCGAGAAAGGATCGATAGGGAAAGCCGTGGGTGATGCTGCACAGCGTGTCCGGATAACGCGTCATCCATCGCTGCAGGATTTCGAGCTCACCGAGGTAGGCGGCGATGGTCTCTTGCGAGGTGCTCCAGGTGTGCCGGCTCGGGCCGTTGCCGAGCGAGAAGAATATCGGCACGCCGAGAGCGGTGGCGGATTCCCAGAAGGGTCGGTAGAAAGCGTCGTCCCAGGGCTCGGCGCTTACCCGGTACCCGTCCGGGTTGAACTTGATCGCGTGCAGCCCGTGCTTCTCGATGGACAGCTCCAGCTCTCGTATCACCGCGCCGGTGTCGTCGCGTATGCGCCACTCGTCCACCGGCGCCATCGAGCGTAGCCGGTCGGGAAAGCGGCGCACGCACTCCGCCTGGTAGGCGCTGCTGCGGCCGAGCATGGGGTTCGTGTGCAGCAACGCGAGGTCCACGCCCGCGTAGTCCATCTCGCTGATCAACCCGTCGGGTGTGAACTCACAGCTCGGCAGGTTGGGCGGGTAGTAGTGCTTGGTGAAATCCTCGCCGTCAATCGTCCAGACCACGCGCCCCGCCGCGTGGTCGACGCGCAGGCCGACATCGGGAAGGCGGGCGTGATCGTCGCTGCCCTCGGGCGCGAGCGCCTTCGAGGAACCCGGGCGCCGATCGCGGGTGCTGAACACCGGCTGATAGTGCTCGGCTTGCCCGGCCTGCACCCAGGCAAGGTGCTCGGCGATGCTGTCGTAGCCGAGCAGGCTGTCGGCGGCCGCGAAGCAATAGGCGTGCGAGTCGATGATCACGAGCCGAGAGCTCCCGGCGAGTCCGCGCGACGCCCCTAAAGCGATCGCGGATCGTCGACGAACATGTGCTCCTCGTCGTTCTGGGGCGTGGTCGAAAGCACGGTGACGCCGTCGTCGGAGCGGAATCGATGCCAGCATCCCTGAGGCACCACGATCAACATGCCGGCGTCGAGTTCGAGCGTGTGCTTGTCGTCGTCGATGATGATGTCGAAGTGGGTGGAGCCGGCGACGATGTGCACCAGCTCGTCGCCCTTCAGGTGGCGTTCCCAGCCGGCGATGCCATCGAAGGTGCCGAGATATACCCCGGCATCCCGGAAGTCGCCGGCGCCGAGCCTGGTGAATGCCTGGCGAACCTCCTCCTCGGTGGTGTGCTCCCCTCGACCGGCGATGGGCGTCAGACCCTTCATGCGCTCACTCAGATTGATCGGGTTTATCACGATGTGCTCCCAAGTGCGGGTTCGGCAACCTGCTGCACCTCGGCTTCGGCTGCGGCGCATAGCCTACACCCCCACCTCTCTGATCTTCCTTCAATCGCGCCGAATCTGGTGGACCTCCTCGGCGTGTCCGGCGTCAATCATGTCTGGGACAAGGGCCTGCGCAGTGAACATTGACGATCGCTGGAGCCGGACCCCGTGGTCGGTACGAGGTCATTTTCGGTGGCTGAGAGCCTCCAGGACGAGTTCCACGACGAGTTGACCAGGCGTCGAGCCGCTCGTCCGCACGGCGCTTCTCGGGGAGTGCCCCGTCAAGTGGCGTAAGCGTGGGTCTTCGGCTGGTGTCCGATACTGCGCTATTGGATCGGTGCTGCAATGGCTATCGTGTCCTCGGTGTCCCCCGGGTACAGCCGAGCCGGGAGAATCAGGCGATATCGCTCCAGAGTTCTGCCGCCACGAACTGCGAAAGATGCTTGGCGTTGGTTGTGGCGACGATGACGTCCGGCTGGTCCAGAGTTGCTGCCTGCGCGGCAAGGATCACGTCGCCGTCGAGCGCCGGGTCGGGGGTTGTCGGTCGTCCACGCTGGCGCGCCTCGGCCCAGAACTCGGCGGCCCGGCGCATCGCGGTGGTTGCAATGGGCAGGAATTCGACCTGGGCGATGAAGGCGTCCAGACGCCCGATGTCCGCGCTTCGACGCGCCCGGATGAGCTCGCCGCCGGAGCATTGGGGCGTGTCGTACCCGTTATTCTTCGGTAGACGGTCAATTGAGTGGACGCTTGTCTTCGTCGATGTGACGAGAACACCGAACCCGTCGAGCTGGTTCACGATGCCGAACCGCTTTCAGCCCCGGTGCCTGCCCGGTGAATGAAGGAGTGCCTGTGCCAAGGGTCCCGCATTGGCGCTTGCGATGCGCATAGTGGCGTGGAACTGTGCGATGGCATTGCATCGCAAGGTCGATGCGTTGCTGGCGTTGCGCCCGGATCTCGCGGTGATCTCCGAAGCGGCCGAGCCGGCACGGCTTCTCGACCGGGCTCCCGCGCTGGCCGAAGCGTCCCTCGTCTGGGTGGGCAGGAATCCCCACAAGGGGCTCCTCCTGGCCGGATTCGGCACGACCCGTCTCGAGTTCAGCCGGCACCGCCACGACGGTCGCCTGCACTGGATGGCGCCGGTGACCGTAAACGGGCTGCCCGGTGCGGACGGACCCGTTCACCTGCTCGGCGTCTGGGCGCAGAACGCCAGCGAGGGCAATCTGCAGAAGCACAATCCGGGCTTCCTGCAGCAGGCCCTTCGGCGCTACCGGCGCTTCCTGCGTTCGGCTCCGGCCGTCGTGGCGGGTGACTTCAACAATCACGTGCAGTGGGATCGGCCCGGGTGGCGGATGAACCATGCCAACGAGGTCCGCGTGCTGGCGCGCCTCGGACTGGTCAGCGCCTACCACCTCTCTCGCGGCGTGGCCGCGGGAGACGAGCCCGAGCCGACCTTCTACTGGCGCCGCCGGTTGGCCGACGGCTACCACATCGACTACGTGTTCATGCCCGAGTCGTGGACGAATTCCAGGTTCCACCTGAGCGTGGGGCGATACCAGGACTGGGTCGGTCCCGGTCTGAGCGACCATGTGCCGTTGGTGCTCGAAGTGACGCCCCCGTGATGCGTGTGCGGTGGGTGACCGGAGCGTAGGTATCGAGATCGATTCGGAGTACTTCGAGATGGCGTGCCGGAGTGGGCAACCTATCCGCCGGCGGCGAGTGCGCGCAGCACCTTGTCCCCGGTGAGCTGGCCGGTCACCCTGCCTTCCTCGTCGAGCACCGCGAGCGGTGTGCTGCGCCCGTCGAAGAGGGGCAGCAGCTCCTCGACCGTGGTGTGGGTCCCGACCGCGTCGGAGGTGTCGAGCCGGGCGTCTGCGCGTTCGGCGATGCTGCCCGCGGTGACCACCTTGGCGCGAGGCACGTCGCGGGTGAACTCCGCGACGTAGTCGTCGGCCGGATTGAGCATCACGCGGGCCGGGGTATCGACCTGAACCAGCCTTCCCTCGTGCAGGATCGCGATCCGATCCGCCACCCGCAGCGCTTCGAGAAAGTCGTGCGTGATGAATTCGATGGTCTTGTGCAGCACGTCCTGAAGCCTGAGGAACTCGTCCTGCATCTGGCGGCGGATCAGCGGATCGAGCGCGCTGAAGGGCTCGTCGAGAAACCAGATGTCGGGCTCCACCGCGAGCGAGCGGGCGATGCCCACCCGTTGTTGCATGCCGCCGGACAGCTCGCGCGGGAACGCGTGCTCCCGTCCCCCCAGACCGACCAGCTCTACCATTTCGCGCGCCTTGGCCTCCCTATCGGCTCCTGGACGCCCTTCGGCGAGCGCTTTGCCTTCCTGCTCATCGCGCTCGGCATCTGGACCTTCTTCTCGCCGTCCCTGGAGCGAACCACGGAGTTTCGCTTCGACTGGATTTTCGAGATCTGGGTGCGGAATCTGGTCCTGATCACGATCATCGCCGGCGGCCTGCACCTCTATCTCTACACCTTTCGCCGGCAGGGAGCGGACTGGCGCTACGACCGCCGGGCATACCCCGCCAAGGGCAAGGCCTTCGTGTTCGGGAACCAGTTGTGGGACAACGTGCTCTTCGCGCTGGGATCGGGCGTGACCGTCTGGACCGCCTACGAATCCTTCTTCATGTGGGCCTACGCGAACAGCGTTGCCTCCCTGATTACGCTGGAAGAGCACCCCATCCTGTTCGTCGCGCTGATCCTGCTCATGCCCTATTGGGCCGGCTTCCACTTCTACGTGCAGCACCGGATCATGCACTGGCCTCCGCTGTACCGCCTGGTGCACTACCGGCACCACCGGAACATCAACCTGGCGCCGTGGTCGGGCATGTCGCTGCACCCCGCCGAGCACGTCGTAGATCAATCGGATTGCCTGCTCTTTCTCTTCATTCCGTCTCATCCCGTCCACGTGATCTTCAATCTCATGTTTCGCACCGTCGGCGCGATCAGCTCGCATACCGGCTACGACGGTCTGCGGCTGACGAAGTCGCGGCGATTCGAGTTCGGCGATTTCTTCCACCATCTGCACCACCGATACTTCGACTGCAACTACGGAAGCCTCGATACGCCCTGGGATCGCGTGTTCGGCAGCTTTCGCGACGGCACGCCGGAGAGCCACCAGCGGATCAAGGAGAGACGGCGGGCGATGCGGGCCCGGAGCGCCCGGGCGCCCGCGCACTGAGGCCATCCCCCCTCAGGCGGAGGGGGCGTCCGCAGAAGGAGATTGGGGAGACAGGGCGGCTAAGGTCCGGAGAGCGCCTCCGGGTTCACGCAGGCGGGTGGCGGCCTTCCCTCCAGCACCGCCAGCAGGTTCTCCACCGCGAGCTCGCGCATGGCTCGGCGAGTCTCCTCGGTCGAGGTGCCGATGTGGGGAAGAATGATCACGTTGGGAGCCCCGAAGATGGGATCGTCCGCATCCGGCGGCTCGTCCTCGAGCACGTCCAGCGCCGCCCCGGCGATGGCCCCCGCGTGGAGCGCGGCCGCGAGCGCCCGCTGGTCCACGATGGGGCCGCGCGCCGTGTTGACGAGATAGGCGGTCTCGCGCATCAGTCCGAGCTCGCGCTCTCCCAGCAGGTGCCGGGAGCTCTCGTCGAGATTGGTGTGGACGCTGACGTAGTCCGACTCGCGAAGGAGGTCGTCGAGCGCCCGGAACTCGCTCTCCGGTGCGTCGGCCGGCGCCCGGTCGAAACGGTCGTGCCAGATCGCGCGCATGCCGAGCGCCTGCATCCGCCGCGTCACCTCGCGCCCGATGCGCCCGAACCCGATGACCCCGAGCGTCTGGCCCGCCACGTCGTGACCGAGGGGGGGCTCCGGATCGCCCGCCGCCCAGCCTCCACCCTCGGCGTAGGCCCGGAACGCGGGAATCCGGCGCGCGAGCATGAAGATCATCGTCATGGTGAGGTCGGCGACGGCTGTGTTGAGGACGCCAGGGGTGTGGCAGACCGCGACCCCGTGCCGGGTCGCGAGAGCCACGTCGACGTTGTCGTACCCGACCGCCGGGAGCGACACCACCCGCAGCGACGGACCGGCATCGAAGAACTCGGCGTCGGCCCGATCCCATCCGAGGTAGGCTTCCGCGTCCGCCAGCGCGGCCAGAAGCTCCGGGCGGGGTGCTTCCTCGCTCAGGGTGACCAGAGTTCCCGCCGCCTCGAGCTTCTCCTCGAGCTCGGGTTCAATCCAGGTCTGGTTGCAGATTACGGGGCGTTCACTCATGTCATTCGTCCTCTGCGCTTGATTCTCGAGGGGGAAGGGCGGAGGTTGGCGCCGCCTGATCAGAAGTCGTGGGGCGCGCGGGCGTACTCGAATCGGGTATGCGCATCAATCAGCACGGTCCTGCCCTCGCAGTTGAGCGACTGCGCCCGCTTCAGCGCTCCGGCGACCTCGGCGGGTCTGGTCACGGTGATGCCCACCGCGCCCATGGCGTCTCCCAGAGCCGCGTAGTCGCCCTGCATGTGCGAGACTCCGTACTGCTCGCGGGCGGCGGGGAACAACTCACCGGGATAGGTGGCCATGCCGCCGTTGTTCAGCACCACGGTGGTGATCGGTACTTCGGCCCGGGCCGAGGTCTCGATGTCGAGGCCGGACATACCGAACGCGGCGTCACCCATCATGTTGAGGCAGAACTTCTCGGGCGCGGCCATCTTGGCCCCGATCATGAGCGGGATGCTGAATCCGAGGTGCGTGGTCTTGCCCCATCCGATGTAGCTGTGGGGCGCGGTCGCGGTGAAGAAGGGCACCATCTGGTCCCGAGGCGCGCCGGCATCGTGGGTGACGATGCTGTTCTCGAGATCCAGATTGCGGTTGATCTCGTGGATGAGCCGATAGGGGCTTATCTCCTCGCCATCGTCGGCGAGGTACGGGGTGGTCCTCTTCACCCAGTCCGCCCTGAGCGCCGCGACCTCGTCGCGCGCGCCGGTATCGCGGCCCTGCTCTCCCAGCTCGCCGCGGATCTGGTCGATCAGGGCCTCGAGAGTCAGCCGTGCATCACCGACGAGGCCGATTGCGGCGACGGTGTCCTTGTTGATCTCCTCGGGGTTCAGCACCGCGTGAATGAGGAGCCTGCCGTCGGGCACGCTCTGCGCGTAGGGCGTTTCGGTCAGGGAGGCGCCGATGGCGAGCATCACGTCGCAGTCGTCGAGCATCCTCCGCGCCGGCCCGGCGACCGTGAGACCGCCGCTCCCGACGCTCAGGGGGTGGCGCTCGTCGAAACCGGACTTCCCCGGCATCGACGTGTACACGGGCACGTCCATCAGCTCGGCGAACTCGCGCAGCGCCGCGGTCGCATCGGCGAACATCACGCCGGCTCCGGCCCAGATCAGCGGCTTCCTTGCCCCGAGCAGGGCCTTCACCGCTTCACGGACATCGCCGTCCGAGGGCTGGTGCAGGGACACGCCCGGGGACGCGTAGGGAGCGGCATCCTCCGGAATCGCCAGCTCGCACACATCCGACGGCATCTCGACCACCACCGGCCCGGGCCGGCCGTTTCGCAACGCATGAAAGGCCCGTCGCATGACGTTGGCGCTCTGGCCGGGACTGGCGATGAACTCGGCCGACTTCGACACCGTCTCCCAGGTGCGGGTGGCGAAGAAATTGGGTCGCACGTTCACCATGTCGAGAGGGTTGCCTTCGGGCAGCACCAGTACCGGAATGTTGTCGGCGTTCGCCTGGGCCAGTCCGCCCATGGAGTTCTCCGCACCGGCCTGCGACTGCATTGCCACCACGCCGAATCGCTTGCGGTCGCTGATGCGCGAGTACCCGTCCGCCGCCATTACCGCGCCGCGCTCGTGCCGGAACGCGATGGGCCGAATGCCCTCTCTCGCCACCGCCTCGATGAGAGGATTGGAGGGAAAGCAGGAGATCCACTCCACTCCTTCCTGCTTGAGAACCCGGGCGATGAACTCGAATCCATTCATGTGCTGATCCCTCGACTCGAAGTCCGGAGATTGAGTGTAATGGAGTCCTGACGCCGCGCGCCCGAGCACGCAAGGGGGGATTGAGTGTGGTGACCCCGGATGCGAGGGTTCGCGGGGTCGGCAATCTGCGGGTGATGGATGGCCCATCATGCGGGCGATCGTGAGCTGCAACCCCAATGCACCCATCATGATGATCGGTGAGCGGTGCGCCGATCTCGTGCTCGGCCGCTGATCCGCTCATCATGGTGGGCGCGTCGGTGATCGATGCCGCCGGCGACGGGATTGCCGATGGCGGGGAGGATGCGTGCGATTGGAGGGGAAGATGCTTGCAATGATGCGACAGACGGGCGGGAGGGGCCGGCCATGACACCAGGGCTCGAAGACAGGGTCGTTGACGTCGATGCTCATCGACGGAACGTGGCGCATCTGCGCGGACTCCGGATTCGGCTGCCGGGCATCGCCGACCTCGCCGATCCGCCGGGACGCCTGGCGGAGAGGGCGGGGGAGATAGCGGGGGTGGATCCCGACTGCGCCGATGTCCGCAACCTCTTCCGCGTTCATTGGCACAACGGCGCGGACCGCAGATCGCTGGTCGATGTCCCCGAGCACATGGTGCTGCCCGAATCGCTGACGGGGGTGAAGGCGAGGATTGTCGTGGCGTTCGGCAACAAGTTCCCGTTGATCGGTGCCCACAAGGTGCTGGCCGCATACGGATGCCTGATTCCCCGCCTGCTGTCGGGGGCCTTCGACGTCACGCGTCACCGCGCGGTCTGGCCCTCCACGGGCAACTACTGCCGCGGCGGCGTGGCGATCGCGAGACTCCTGGGATGCCGGTCCGTCGCGGTGCTGCCGGAAGGAATGAGCCGGGAACGTTTCGACTGGCTCGAGCAGTGGGTGACGGATGCGAGCGACATTCACCGCACTCCGGGCACGGAAAGCAATGTCAAGGAGATCTACGATGCCTGTCACGACCTGGAGAGGAACGAGGAGAACCTGATCCTCAACCAGTTCTCGGAGTACGGGAACTACATCGTGCACCGCGCCGTCACCGGACCGGCGCTGGAGCGGATATTCCGGTCATGCGACCGGGATGGCGGCAAGGCGGCGCGGGCCTTCGTCTGCGCTTCCGGCTCGGCCGGGACGCTGGCGGCAGGCGACTATCTCAAGGGCTCGCTGGGCACCCATACCTGCGTCGTCGAAGCGCTGGAATGCCCGACCCTGCTCTACAACGGATACGGCGAGCACAACATCCAGGGCATCGGCGACAAGCATGTGCCGCTCATCCACAACGTCATGGGCACCGACTTCGTGATCGGCGTCTCCGACACGGGCAGCGACGCGCTCAACATGGTGTTCAATACCGTCGCCGGCAGATCCTATCTCGCGAGGTACCGGAACGTCGGTCAACGGGTCCTGGCGGATCTCGACAACCTCGGTCTCTCGTCAATCGCCAACATTCTGGGAGCGATCAAGTACGCGAAGTACATGGGGCTCGGCGCAGACGACATCGTGCTCACCGTCGCAACGGATGGCGCCGCGATGTATCGATCGGAGCTCGCGAGTGCCGAGGCATCGCGCTTCGCCGGCAACTTCTCCGAGATCGAGGCGGCGGAAGCATTCGGCGAGCATGTTCTCGGTGCGGGCATCGACCACGTGAGCGAACTGACTCGCTTCGCCCGCGAACGGATCTTCAACCTCGGCTACTACACCTGGATCGAGCAGCAGGGCATCCGTCTCGAGGACTTCGACCGGCGGCGAGAGCAGGGATTCTGGGACGGCCTGATGGAGCTGGTGCCGGTCTGGGACGGCATGATCGGGCATATGAACGCCGAGATCGCCTAGCCGCCGCGATTCCCGATCAGCCCTCCCCGAATCTCCGCGCGTAGTCGGAGAGTCGCGCCTGCCAGCCGGGGCGCTCGATGACGTCACGGTTGACGATGCCGTGTGGCCCCTGGCCGGCCATCACCGCGAGCACCGCGCGCACATCGGCCGCACCGCTCCCCGAGAAGAGCTGATTCGTCCAGCACAGCGCGTGCGGCGCCAGGATGACGTTGTCGAGGCTCAGCAACGGGTCGTCCGCATCCGGCGGCTCCTGCTCGAGGACGTCGAGTCCGGCGCCGGCGATGCCTCCCGCCTGCAGCACCTCGGTCAGCGCCGCCTGGTCGACGATCGGCCCGCGCGCGGTGTTGACGAGAAAGGCGCTCGGCTTCATCAGCCCGAGACGCTGCCGGTTCACGAGATGATGGGTCTCGGGGGAGAGGGGGCAGTTGATGCAGAGAAAATCGGATTCGCGGAACACGCGATCCAGGTCCGTGAGCACGACCCCCAGCTCTTGCGCGAGGGCCGGGTCCGCGTAGGGGTCGTGCGCGATGAAGCGCATGTCCAGGGGGCGGGCGAGACGGAACAGCTCCGCCCCGATGTTGCCCACGCCAATCGAGCCCAGAGTGAGGCCCACCAGGCCCACGCCGTTATGCGCCGTCTTCTCCGCCCAGCCCGCAGGCCCCCGGCGCGCGATGCGGTCCTTGACGAATAGCTTGCCGGCGAGCGCGAAGACGAGGGTCAGGATCGAGACCGCCACCGGACGCCGCACGCCGTCCGGCGTGATCACGACGGCCACGTCGTTGGCGCTGCAGGCATCGAGGTCCACGTTGTCGTAGCCGACTCCGAATCGCGCCACCACCGACAGGCGTCCCTTCGGGGTCAGGCTGCCGGCTCCCACGCGGGGCGCAAGCAGGATGAGGGCGTCGACGTCGGCGAGTTGCGCGGCGGAGATCTCCGCTTCGGGCTCCAGGAAGAAGAAGTCCAGGTTCGGGCGCTGTTCCAGCGGGGAGAGATCGAACTCGGGAAAGCTCGGACTGCCGTCCGGCTTGCGGAAATCGGCGCTGAGCGCGACGCGGAACGTGGACATGATCTGCTCCTCAGCTTGCACAGGCGCTGCGAATGGCGGAGAGCCCTGCCGCCATGGCGTCGCCCAGCACCCAGGAATCGGCCGAGTAGGCGATGAAATCGAAACCCTGCCCGTACAGGGCGATTCCGGTTTCGACATCGGGCACCAGGCGCCCCAGCGAGGTGCCCGTGGCGCGCCCGGCCTCGATTACGGCGTCGATGGCTTCGGCGAATCGGGGATGCCCGAAGTCGCCGGGAATGCCGAGCGAGCAGCTCAGGTCGAAGTGACCCACCCAGAGGCAGTCCACCTCCTCGAGCGCGCCGATGGCCTGTGCGTTCTCGACGCCCTCGGCGGTTTCGATCTGCGCCACGAGCAGAGTGCGGCGGTTCTGTGCCGCCAGCTTTTCCATCGTGGGCCCCGCCGTGTAGCAGTCCACCGCCGAGCGAAGGACCACCCCTCGCGCGCCGGTGGGAACGTACTTCATGGACGCGATGATGGACTTCGCCTCGTCCGCGTTGCTCACCATCGGCAGCATGACGCCGTCGGCGCCCGCATCGAGGATGCGTGCGATGTCCCGGTACTCACGGGAAGGGGAGCGCACGATGGTGGGCAGCTCGGCCGCTCTCGCGTAGGTCATGACCCGCTTCACGGTCTCGATGCCGAAGCCGCTGTGCTCGGTGTCGAGCACCGCGTACTCGCAGCCCGCATTCTTCAGGATGTAGCCGATCCCCGGAGTGTCGAACTCGAAGATGAAGGTTCCGGCCTTGAGCTTCCGGTGGGAAGCCATGCGCTTCAGGGGCGATTCGCTCAACGTTTCTCTCCAGTGACCTGGCAACACGAGTGGTGTTCGATCGGGCCGGACACAGCGTTGCGTGCCAGGGCCTCAGGCTTCCCGGCGTACTTTGCCGGCGCGCTCACGCCCTCGGAGCGAGAGCGGACTCGATGATCCACGTCCGACACGAGCATCGGAAGATTCCGAGCGCCTACGAAGGGCAGGCGGCGGCGCCGAGAATCGCACCCTGGCCCGCGGACTGCACGATTACCGCGCAACCCTGATTCGAGTCGAGGTGCAGGTCGGCAATCGAAGTCTCCCATGCCTCTCCCTGCCACTCGCCCAGGCGCCGGAACTCGCGCACGACGTGGTGGTTGGTGAGGGTCTTGCCCTTGTTCTCGCCCGCCTCGATTACCGTGACGTGGCGGAGATCGTAGCGGGCGAGCAGGACTTCGGCGTCGCTTCCCTCCGGCCCCGGATCCACCGTGACCG
Organism: Gammaproteobacteria bacterium; assembly: GCA_022824305.1. Taxonomy (GTDB): domain Bacteria; phylum Pseudomonadota; class Gammaproteobacteria; order HK1; family HK1; genus JAJEAD01. Next base: position 33,654 of record JAJEAD010000049.1, read on the forward strand.
TGAGTTCGCCCGAAGTTCCCGCTTGCACCGATACCCGAGCCGGTTTCGGCGCGGCGCGTGCGCTTTCGATGAGGCGCAGCACACTGTGCCGCCTCGACCCTACGGTCTGCGCCACTCCGTCCACCACGACTTGCGGCGTGTAGACCTGGGATCCGGGGATGCGGCCGGCGTACACGCGCTGGCGCTTCGTGTACGCGGCATCCGAGAAGATGTCTTTCCACTGCCCGCTCGAGCCGTAGACGAGGTCATCCCAGTAGTCGACGTGGAACTCCAGCGCGACGAGGTCTTCACGCTCCACGAGCTCGCCGAGGAAGGTCTCTGCCGGCGGGCACGAATAACAGCTTTGCGAGGTGAAGAGCTCGACCACGGTCGGCTCGTCGGCACGGGCCGCAATGCAGGAGAGCGCGAGCAAGGCGACGAGGGGGGCGAGCCGCGGTACACGGTGGGACGCCGGGCGCTCTGCTGAAACCTCGGGTGCCTCAGCCTCTGCTGCCGGGGGCGGAAGATTCGGCGAATCGAGTGCGTGCAGGTCGTCTGTGCTCATGCTTTGGCCCTCCTCGAAGGAGTCACGCGGAACGGGTCGTGAGACTAACGCAAGCGCAGGGCTCCGGTCAGTCGGAATTGGCGTTCGGACAAGGCGAATTCCGGCGGAGATCTGCGAATCCACTGGCTCGTGCGACCGCGGCCAGGTCAGTCGGGGGAGGGTCCGGATGCCCGGCATCGCTCGCCCTGGCGCGTCCCTCCGCTCCGGCGCCGGGTGCGCCCGATTCGAATGGTGCACCCGGCAAGACGGAGGGATCCACTTCCCCGCGCCCGGGCTTCCCTTGCCCCGGCCCCTTCGTCTGCGACACCCTATGCCGGGATTCTTAGCGACGGAGCAGGCCAGGAGGAGGCTTCCATGAGCGCCGGACGACGCATCCAGAACATCTACGAGACGCCCTTCGAGCCCTACGACCTGGACGGCCCGGTGGAAACGGACAAGAGCTGCCTGCCCGTGAGCTGGACCAGGGAGTCGGGGCGGGGCTGCTACGTGATTCGCATGGAGCCCGGGTCCGAGACCATTCCCCATGAGCACCGCTGCCGGGAGGAGTTCCTTATCCTGGAGGGCGAGCTCATCGAGAGCGACGGCACCGTGCTCAAGACCGGCGACATGGTGAGCTACGACCAGGGGACCCATCACAATTCGCGCACCGAGACCGGCTGTCTGCTCATCGGTTTCGACTGGCTGCCCTGAGCGCAACCGGAGAGGCGGAGCACATGACCGAACGAAAGACCATCGCGTTCTTCCCGGAAGGAGCATTCGGGCCGGCACTCAACTCGGTGGGCATCGCCCAGGCCTGCACGGCGCTCGGGCATCGCTGCGTGTTTCTGCGCGACCCGGGGTTCGCCGGCGTCTTCGAGGGCTACGGCTTCGAGGAGCGCGAGGTCAACCTGTCCGAGCCGATGGCGCCGGAGGAGATGGCCCGCTACTGGTCGGACTTCATCAACGGGCACATCCCGAACTTCAACAAGACGCCCTACGAACAGATCGACAACTACGTGAAGGAATGCTGGGAAGCGATCGTCGATACCTCGAAATGGGCGGAGAAGGACCTGCCGCGGGTCCTCGGCGAGCTCGCTCCGGATCTCATCTGCATCGACAACGTCGTGCTCTTCCCCGCCGCGAAGCGCTTCGGGGTGCCGTGGGTGAGGATCATTTCATGCAGCGAGAACGAGATTGCCGACCCCGACATTCCCCCCCACCTCTCGGGCTGCGGCGAGCACGACCGGGAAGGCTTCGAGAGGTACCGGAACCGTTTCAACGAGGTCATCAAACCCATCCACGACGACTTCAACGCCTTCCTCGAAGCGTGCGGCGAGGCGCCCTACGCCATCGGCGAGTTCTTCGAGGCCTCGCCTCATCTCAATCTCCTGCTGTATCCGGAGCCGGTCAAGTACCGCCGCCGGCATGCGCTCGACGAGAGGCGCTTCCAGTACCTCGAGGGCTGCGTGCGCAAGGACGACCCCTACGAGATACCGACATTCGAAACGAACGATGGCAAGCCCGTCATCTATCTCAGTTTCGGCTCCCTGGGATCGGGCGACACCGCGCTGCTGAAGCGGATGTTCACCACGCTGGGAAAGCTGCCCTGCCGGGTGCTCGCGAACGTCGGCGACTACGAAGCGGAGTATGCGGACTTCGATCTGCCCGGGAACGTGAAGATCGCGTCCTGGTACCCCCAACCCTCGGTGATTCCGCAGGTCGACGCGGTGATCCATCACGGCGGCAACAACAGCTTCACCGAGTGCCTCTACTTCGGCAAGCCGGCGCTGATCATGCCCTACGTCTGGGACGGGCACGACAACGCCACCCGCGTGCAGGAGACCAACCACGGCCTCAAGATGCACCGGGCCGACTGGCGGGACGAGGAGCTGGCGGCCGCGCTCGACACATTGATCAACGATCGCTCGATGCACGAGAAGCTGGCCGCCACGAGCGCCCACATGCAGTCCCGGGACGGCACGCGGAAGGCGGCGAGCCTCCTGGACGGGCTGTTGAAGTAATCGATTCACGCCCCCCCGCCCTGCTCGGGGCACAAGGGCGCGGGGCTGTCGGTCCCGGACTCTCCTCGCGCGGGTGGCCTGCCCGTAGCGGCTCATCGCGGAGAGCGCCCGGGCTTCCAGGCGTGGCGGACTCGGGGTTTGGTCGCCCACCGGAGCCGCGGTTGCATTCGATGGGGGCACCTTGAACAATGGCCGCGGCACGCGCATTCGTGGCCATTCGAGAGACCCACGTGACGCCACCTCGGTCGCCTTGCTGGACCGCTTCGGCCCCAGGTTCGGGCCGTGTCCGGCGGCGGGTTCCGCGGGTCACTCCGGATGCGCGCCGTTCCGGCACTGTCCATGGTGCAAGTACTCTCCGCCCCAGCGGGGCGCCACTCGCTCAAGAGAGGTAACCATGAATCTCCGGCACCCACAAAGACGAGAATCAAGCACTCTCGGACCCTTCTCGATGGCGGCGGCGGTGCTCGTCGCCGGGCTCGGCTTCTCCACTTCGGTCATGGCACTCGACGAGGTGAACTTCCAGTGGAGCTGGATCCCCACCGGGTTCTACGCCCCGATTTCCGCGGGGATGGCGATGGGCTTCTACGAGGACGAGGGGATCGACCTCACGGTCAGCACCGGCCGCGGATCCGGCGACGCGGTCAAGAAGGTGGCGGGCGGAGGCTCCCCCATCGGCGACGGCGACATCTCCGCGGTGATGTCGGCGCGCGCGGAAGAGGGCGCTCCCGTCAAGTGCCTCATGCACGAGCACAACCATTCGCCGCACTCCCTGTTCATTCTCAAGAGCAGCGGGATCTCGCACTTCAAGGACCTCGAAGGAAAGACCCTCGCGACCACCCCCGGAAACAGCCACCGGAACTACTTCCCGATCGCGGCGCGCATGGCCGGACTCGATCCCGACACCGTGAGCTGGACCGTCGTCGATGCAACCGCCATGCCCTCGCTGCTGATCAACAAGCGGGTGGACGGCGTGCCCTACTTCACCTCCAACGCATCCTTCGTGGAGCCCCAGGCCAAGGCGATCGGCGACGAGCTGGTCATCATTCCCTTCGCCGACTACGGGTTCGACATCTACTCGTACTGCATCTACGCGCGGGACGACGTGATCGAGGAGCAGTCGGACATGCTGCAACGATTCCTCAAGGCCACCGTGCGATCCTTCGTCTGGGCGCGTGACAATCCCGAGGAGGCGGCCCGCCTGCACAAGGAGCGGTGGCCGGACACGAAGTACGAGGACAACCTGGCGGGCTGGGTGGACCTGAGCGGCAACATGTTCGGCAAGGACAAGTCGAAGGACTGGACCGGCCACTACGACATGGCCAAGGTGCAGAAGACCTACGATGTCCTGGTGGAATCACGTGGGCTCAATCCGGACTTCGACGTGACGGAGGTCATCCACGACAGCCTTCTGCCGCAGATGTAGCCGCACGAGCTCGATCTCCGGTTGCTGAAGGGGAGTCCCGCGCCATTATCGAGATCGATCGAGTAACCAAGACCTTCAGGTCGCTCGACGGGGCCGACGTGCAGGCCCTGCTGGAAGTGAGCCTCGCCATCGAGCGCAACGAGTTTGTCTCCATCGTCGGACCTTCCGGCTGCGGAAAGTCGACTCTGCTGCGCTTGATTGCGGGGCTCATCGGGCCTTCTTCGGGAAAGGTGACCATCGACGGCTCCGCGATCGACGGGCCGCGCCGCGACGTCGGCGTCGTGTTCCAGGCGCCGACGCTCCTGCCGTGGGCCAATGTGCTCGACAACGTTCTCTTCCCGCTCAAGATCCTCCACCGGCTCGCGCCCGACAGCCCGGCCAAGGGACGCGAGCTCCTGCGCCTCGTCGGACTCTCCGACTTCGAGCGGAAGATGCCTTCGGAGCTTTCCGGCGGAATGCAGCAGCGAACATCCATCTGCCGCGCGCTGATCACGGATCCGGACATCCTCCTCATGGATGAACCCTTCGGGGCTCTGGATGCGCTCACTCGAGAAGAGATGAGCCTCGAGCTGCTCCGCATCTGGCAGGAACAGCCGAAGACGATCTTCTTCGTAACCCACTCCGTGCCCGAAGCGGTGCTGCTCGCGGACCGGGTGTGCGTGATGACCGCGCGCCCCGGCCGAATCATCGAGATCATCGATGTGCCGCTGCCCCGGCCACGCTCCTACGAGCAGGAGTCTCTGCAGGAGTTCCAGAACTGTGCCAAGCGAATCCGACAACACATCTTTGGGGACGCCGCGGCCTCCGCCCGTACCGGCGCGGCGTAGGCTGGAGCGCCTGTGGTACCACAGCCGCAGCTTCGTGCTGCCGCTGCTGGCGGTGCTCATCCTTGGCGTCGCCTGGGAAGGCGCGGTGCTCGTCTTCGAGATCCCGGTCTACATGTTTCCCGCCCTGAGCGTCATCTGGAGCGAGTTCCTGACCAACGTCGGGCTCGTGGCCGGCCACACGGTGGCGACTCTGGGCACGGTCATGGGGGGATTCGCGCTCTCCATCGCGATTAGCGTTCCTCTCGCGGTGCTGATCGCTTCCTCTCCGCTGATGGCGAACGCAATCTACCCGCTCCTGGTCCTGACCCAGTCGGTGCCCAAGGTGGCCCTTGCCCCGATCCTGGTGGTGGTGCTCGGCGCGGGCGAGGTGCCGAGGCTGGTGGTCACCTTCCTGGTCGCGTTCTTTCCCCTCGTGACCTCGCTCGCAACCGGACTGCTCACGACTCCGGCCGATCTGATCGAGCTCGGCCGCTCCTACAAGGCGACGTGGTGGCAGGAGCTGGTGCGGATCCGCTTTCCCTCGTCCGTGCCCTTCATGTTCAACGGGCTCAAGCTCGCCATCACCTTCGCCGTGGTCGGGGCTACCGTCGGAGAGTTCGTGGCGGCGGACAAGGGCCTCGGCTACCAAATCATGGCGGCAACCGCGTTCTTCAACACGCCCGCCGCCTTCGGCGCGCTGGTGATCCTGTCGCTGCTCGGCATCGTGCTCTTCCAGGCGGTGGTAATCATCGAGAAGGTGTTCTTCTCCTGGTCCACTCCCATGGAAGCCGACCTGCAGTGACGAAAGTGTCGGGGAGCTTGCTCTGCATTCGGGACGAACGCCTGGCCGGCGAAGGCAAGGATCCCTGGCCGCGCAGCAGGTAATCGGTGAAACGTCAGGGCTGGATGTACCGAGCGGACTGAATGGACGATGACCCGACCGTCTCGTTCGACACTCTGATCAGCGACCGCTCGATGCACGGGAAGCTCGGCGCCACGAGCGCCTGCACATGATCGCGGGTCGGCGCGCAGAAGGCGGCGTGTCCGTCTCCTGGACGGCCGGTTGAGTCAGCCCGGGTCCCGCTCCGCCGGCACGATATCGGTCCGGGCGAAGTCTTCGCCCTTGAACAGCAGCGGCTCGCCGGTCGACTCGGCGAGTGCATAGGCGAAGCAGTCGCCAAAGTTCAGCGCCGCCGGGTGATTTCCCCGGCCGAATCGGCGCCATGCACGGCGTGCTGCTTCCAGGTGTTCGATTGTGACGGGCACCAGTTCCAGTTCCGCCTTCTCCAGGAGCCGGTCCAGCTCATGTGCTGCGCTTTCCCCGCCCCGACTCTCCGCGACGATGGATGCCTCGAGCACATTCGCAACCGACATGCGACAGGGCGAACCAGTCATGATTGCGGCGGCATGACGCCTCGCGTCCGCCTCGCTGAAAAGAACGGCGAGCAGCGCCGAGGTGTCAACGATCACGGGGCAGACCCCGGTCGTCGTACAACATTTCGCCATGCTCCACGGCCGATGGCCCCGGACGCAGCGACCGGGCGCAGCGCCGCCCGATGGCCAGGAGCTCCTCGACGCGGGCATCCGCGTCGCGTCGGCGCCTTTCGCGTGCGAGCCGTTCGCGCAACGCGACGGTAATGGCTCCCGTCATGGTCTCTCCGGTCAGCCGCGCCAGGTCGCGTGCGAGCAGACAGGTTTCCTCGTTCTTTATGTTCAGGCCCATGATGATTCGAAGGTAGATTCGAAAACACCCCATCTACCCTATTCCGTGACGTGGTCTTTCGCAACGTCGGAGGCGGGCTTCGAATGTTGTGCGATTGAAGTCCGTCGTATCACACTGTCGCCATGGAACTCACCGCGGTCCGGTCCTTCCGATTTCGACGACCGAGTCCCGGAGCACTGACGTGGCTCGTCACCGGGGGCCTGCTCGTCGCGGGCTCGCTGTGGCCCGAGACCGGTACCGGGATGCTCGTCGCGGTGGCCCAGGGCCTGCTCGCGCTGTTGCCGGTGGTCGTCGTCGCCGCGCTGCTCGCCGGCGCCCTGACGCTGGGCAACTGGTCTGACCGCGCGCTCTCCTGGCTCTCCGGCGGCCCGGCCCGCTCGGTGATCATTGCGAGCTTCGTGGGCGCCATCACCCCGGTGTGCGGTCTCGGGGTGCTGCCGCTCATCGCGGTGCTCCTGCGCCGCGGTCTGCCGCTGGCTCCGGTGATGGCCTTCTGGGTCTCGTCTCCGGTCACCGACCCGAGCATGCTGCTCATCACGGCAGGGATCATCGGTATCCCCTTTGCCGTTGCGAAGACCGTCGCGGCGTTCGGAATCGGGCTCTTCGCGGGCGCGGTGACCTGGTACCTTCCCGGCTTTCGGGGCGCGGGCAATCACCTCATGCGTCTCGAGTCCCTCGACCTGTACTGCTGCGATGGCGGGTCGACCCGATTCTGGCCGGAGGTCTGGAGCGCCACCCGCCTGACCTTGCGGTGGCTGGCCCTCGCGCTGGTGCTCGAGGTCTACCTGCAGCGGATGGTGCCGGAGGAGTGGATCGTCTCGCTCTTCAGCGATGGCGCGAGCACGTCCATCCCGCTCGCGGTGCTCGTGGGCGCGCCCATGTACCTCGACGGCTACGCCGCGCTGCCCCTGGTGCGAGGCCTGATGGAGAAGGGCATGAGCTTCGGCGCCGCGCTGGCGCTGATGATCTCGGGCGCGGCGGTGAGCGTTTACGTTGCCGCCGCGGTGGTCTCCCTCGTCCGCATCCGCGTGTTCGCACTCTACGTGCTGCTTGCGATCGTGGGCGCCGCCGCCGCCGGCTACGTGGCGGGCTGGCTGGTCTGAAGCGCGCTCGTCCGCCTCTACGTGAGCGGGCACGCCGTCATGGCGCCTGGCGTCGTAAAGCGCGGGCTTCTGCACGTAGCGGTCCAGTGGCGCGATATGAACGTCACCTGGAGTGAGGCCAAGTTCGCTTGGGATGACTGCGGTGGTTCGCAACATTTCCCGGCCATTCGTCAAGTCATCGGGCCGGAGCACCGCCGGGATGTCCTTCACGTAGACTCCGCTTTCAAGTCAGGCTGTGCCTGTCTTGTTACCAAGGACCAGGATATCCTCGCAAGGCGCCCGAAGCTCGAGTCGCTTCTCGGAATTCGTTTCTTCCATCCCGAGCAAGACGAGGTGCGGCTCGTGGAGTTTCTTGAAGGAGTCGAGGGTGGTGCCTGACACGTTCGACAGAATTCAGGGACTGATTTCCGAGGGCAGGGTCCGAATCTCGGTACATGGATACGACGAAGTTGCCGCTGACGGGCTACTTGTAAGGGAGCTTGTTGAAGGTGTGGGAACCGCGGAGGTAGTCGAGGATTATCCGAACTACCCCAAAGGACCATGTGTTCTGCTGCTTCAACGAACGAAGGATGGACGCTCCGTCCACACTGTATGGGGACTTCCCGCTGGCCATGCCAGTCCGGCGGTGTTGATTACAGCGTACTTACCTGATCCTGAGAAATGGGAAGTTGGATTCAAGCGGAGACGCAAATGAGCAAGAGAAGGCGAACGAAGCTCGTTCACGAAGGGAGCTATGTGGCGGAAGTCGACGTAGAGATCCTGGAAGAGCCTGAAGGATGGTCACCGTATCTTTCCCTGGAAGACGCGTATCGTCTCGATGAAGTACGAGAGGCTCTTCGGCGAGGTGACGTCAAGACGGCCGCAAAGAAGTCGCGCGTTTTCAGCCTCACACCTGTCGCCGTGTAGGGCTGCGTAACACAGCGTTCCAGCCGACGGCTAACCCGCGACGCGGCTTGTCCGAGGCTGAGCTTGATCTCTAGCCAAAATTTAGCGGCCTTCGCTTCCCTCTTGGCATGACGGCGGTCTTGCCCGGGACTGGCGGCAACCGGCCCGCCCCGGGATGTCTTTTGTCGAGCCCGCATCCGCACCCTGAGTGCTGCTACCATGCCGCGGCGACGGGAGCCGCCCGGCCCGTGGCCTGCTCGACATCGCAGATGGCCGCTCCCGTCCTTCCCACGCACTGAACGGAGAGATTGGAAATGAAACACAGGACCCTCTCGACCGTACTTGCGGCGCCGCTGCTGCTGATCCTCGGATTCGCAAGCCCGGGAGCCGCCGCCGACATGGAAACCGACAAGCTCACCTGCGCGTTCACGTTCTGGCCCGGCCAGGGCGTCTACTTCCTCGCCCAGGAGCTCGGCTACTTCGACGAGGAAGGCGTCGAGATCGATCTCATCCACGAGGACGACATTCAGGTCCAGACCGAAGCGATGGACGCCGGGCAGCTCAACTGCAACTCGCGCACCATCGGCGAGTACCAGAGCCGTCCGCGCAACAAGGAGACCAAGGGCATCGTCATCGGCGCGATGGACGTCTCCTTGGGCGGGGACGGTGTGGTGGTGAGCGGAGACATACAGGACGTCTGCGAGCTCGAGGGCAAGACCTTCGCGATGGAGCCGACCCTGCCCGCAAACCTGCTGCTGCAGATCGAGCTCAAGGAGAAGTGCGGTCTGACCCTCAGCGACCTGAACATCCTGCACATCGCGACCGCGGACGGGCTCGCGGTGTTCGAGGACCCCTCGGTCTCGGCGGTCGAGTCCTACGAGCCGCTGCTCAGCCAGATCGTCGCCAACACCTCCCGCGAAGGGGCCTACAAGCTGGTCGATTCGGCTGACCATCCCACTCTCATCGTCGACGTGTGGTTCCTCCACAACGAGCTCATCGAGAAGAACCCGGAGCTCATCCGCTCCATGCTGCGGGCCGTCTACCGGGCGATCGACTTCTACTTCGAGAACCCGGACCGCGGCCACGAGATCATGGCCCCGCACTACAACCTCACCACCGAGGAGATGGCGGAAGCTTTCGAGGGGTTGCGCTTCACGACCTACGAGGAGGCGATCGAGCTCTTCGGCACCCCGGACGCGCCGGGACCCTTCAAGGAGACCTTCGATACCGTGATGCAGCTCAACATCGAGCAGGGCGTGGCGGACGAAGCCCTGGTCTACGAGGAGCAGGTCGACGCGTCGCTCCTGGTGGACCTCTTCGAGGGGCACACCCGCTAGGCACACTTCACAGTGGGGCGGCGGAGGCGGCCGGCGAGGGGCCGCTTCTCCGCCTTCACCGGGAATGGACTGATGCCCGGAGATCCATCCGGCCTGCGTTCGGCGTGGCGCGCCGTCGTCGCCTTTCGCGGCTCCCTGAGCCGCCGGACCGAGGTCATGCTCGCGGTGCTCGCGTTCGCGCTGCTGCTGGGACTGTGGCTCGCGGTCGTCTCGTCCGGGTCCGTCAAGCCCCAATATCTGCCATCGCCGGCCGCCATCCTGGGGGCCTACCACAGCCTCTTCACCCGCTTCGAGTTCACCCACGACATCTACATCAGCGTGCAGCGGGTGGCGATCGCCTTCGGGATCGCCGCCGCGATGGCGATTCCGATCGGGATCCTGATGAGCAGCTTCCGGGTGGTGGGAGCGATGAGCGAGCCGGTCATCGATCTCATCCGCTACCTGCCGGTGCCGGCGCTGGTGCCCCTGACCGTCATCTGGCTGGGGATCGGCGAGGTCTCCAAGGTCGCGCTGCTCTGGATGGGCACCTTCTTTCAGCTCGTGCTGCTGATCGCGGACGACGCCAAGCGTGTGCCGCACGAGTACGTGGAGATCGCCTACACCCTCGGCGCGAAATCTCGACAGGTGCTGCGCTGGATCATCCTGCCCTCGATGCTGCCCAGCATGGTGGACAATCTGCGGATCACGCTGGGCTGGTGCTGGAGCTACGTCATCCTCGCCGAGATCGTCGCCGCGAACGACGGCATAGGCCACGTGATCTGGGCATCGCGCCGCTTCGGCAAGACTCCGGAGGTGATCGCCGGCGTGCTCGCGATCGGCATCATCGGACTCGCGAGCGATCAGCTCATCCGCTTCGTGCACCGCCGGGCCTTCCGCTACCTGCGCTAGGTCGAAGAGGGGAAGCGACGGAGCGTGGACAAGCACCCGGAGCAGGCACCGCGGTCGGCGCGGCGAAGGTGCGCCCGATGACGGGGGAAGCCCCCTTCCTTCACTTCGACCGGCTGTCGAAGTCCTTCCGGCGCAATCCCCGGGACCCTGAAATCCAGGTCATCGACGACGTGTCGCTCATCGTCGAGGAGAACGACTTCGTGATCTTCGTCGGGCCCTCCGGGTGCGGCAAGACGACCCTGATGCGCATTGCGGCGGGCCTCGAGCACGCCACCGGCGGGAGGGTGGTGCTCGAAGGCGAAGTGGTTTCGGGTCCGGACCGGCGCAAGGGCGTCGTGTTCCAGTCCTACTCTTCCTTCCCCTGGCTCACGGTGATCGAGAACGCGGAGTTCGGGCTCAAGTTTCGCGACGACGTCCCCCGGAGGGAGAAGCGCGACATCGCCCGTCACTACCTCGATCTGGTGGGCCTCGGCGGCTTCGAGAGCTTCTACGTCAACCACATTTCGGGCGGCATGCGGCAGCGCCTCGCCATCGCGCGTACCCTGTGCGCCGATCCGGACGTGCTCTTCATGGACGAGCCCTTTGGCGCCCTCGATGCGCAGAACCGGGAGTTCCTCCAGGTCCAGCTCCTCGAGATCCGGGAGAAGGAACGCAAGACCATCGTCTTCGTCACCCACGACGCGGAGGAGGCGATCTTCCTCGGCGAGCGGATTTTCGTGTTCTCGGCCCGTCCCGCCACCATCATCGAGGAGATCACCGTCGCCGACCACCTGGAAGGTGAGCGCACCCTCGAGCTGAAGGACACCGAGGCCTTCTTTCACCTGCGCAACCACCTGCTCGAGCTGACCCGGGCCCAGGCCCGGCGCACCGAGGAGATCGTGTCCGGCGGTGGCGAGTGGCGCCGGTGATTGCATCCGGGAACATCACTTTGGCCGCGTGGCTTCCGGCTCGTGCAAGGCCCGGCGCTTCCGCGCTCGGAGCGGCCACTATCGCCGGAATCCGGAATGAAGAATCTCCGCCAAAGAGGCGGAACGACGGGGGGCGTGCTCGAGCAGGCGCAACCCCCAAAGGGCCAGGGCGACTTACAAGGCAAGGAGCAGGCACATGCCCAGAGATCCCCGATACGACATCCTCTTCGAGCCGGTACGGATAGGACCGGTCACCGCGAAGAACCGCTTCTACCAGGTGCCCCATGCGAGCAGCACCGGGGTCGACATGCCGAACACGCGCAAGGGTCTGCGCGCAATCCGGGCCGAGGGCGGCTGGGGGGTGGTGTGCACGGGCTACTGCTCCATCCATCCCAGCTCGGACGACACCCCGCTTCGCTACTCGCGCCTGTGGGACGACGACGACGTGCGGAACCTCGCGCTGATGGTCGATGCGGTGCACGAGCACGGCGCGCTCGCGGGCGTGGAGCTCTTCTACGGGTCCAGCATGACCAGCAACCGCACCACGCGCGAGATGCCGCTCTCTCCCTCGGGGCTGCCCATGCTCCGGGCCGCCGGGCGCGGGCAGTTTCCCCTGCACACGCGCGCGATGGACAAGCAGGACATCCGCAACCTGCGAACCTGGCAGGTGGACGCGGCAAAGCGGGCGAAGCGCGCCGGCTTCGACATCGTCTACGTGTACTCGGGAATGAACTTCGGTCCCTACCAGTTCATCTCCCGGCGCACCAACCGCCGCACCGACGAGTACGGGGGCTCGCTCGAGAACCGCGTGCGCCTGCTGCGGGAGATGGTCGAGGACACCAAGGAGGCGGTGGGCGACACCTGCGCGGTGGCGGTGCGCATCTCGGTCGACGAGCTGATGGGCGACCTGGGCCTGCAGTGGCACGACGAGGGGCGGGGGGTCTTCGAGCTGGTCGGGGAGCTTCCCGATCTCTGGGACCTCAAGACCTTCGGGTTCCAGGACAGCTCCAACGCGCGCTACTCCGAGGAGGGCTACCAGGAGCCCTACGTCGCCTTCGCCAGGCAGGTGACCACGAAGCCGGTGGTGGGGGTGGGGCGCTTCACCTCGCCCGACACCATGGTGTCGCAGATCCGGCGCGGCGTGCTCGACCTCATCGGCGCGGCCCGTCCCTCCATCTCGGATCCCTTCCTGCCGAAGAAGATCGAGGAGGGGAGGGAGGACGACATCCGCGAGTGCATCGGCTGCAACTTCTGCTACTCGTGCTACCACGAGTCGGTGCCCATCCGCTGCACCCAGAACCCGACCATCGGCGAGGAGTGGCGACGAGGCTGGCATCCCGAGGAGATCGAGGGACGCGCGTCGAGCGACGGCGTGCTCGTGGTGGGCGCGGGGCCGGCGGGGCTCGAGGCGGCGCGCGCGCTCGGACAGCGCGGTTACGAGGTCACGCTCGCCGAGGCGGGCACGGAGCTCGGGGGCCGCATCTGCCGCGAAGCGCGCCTGCCCGGCCTCGCGACCTGGATCCGGGTGCGGGACTGGCGGCAGGGCCAGCTCGACAAGCTCCCCAACGTCGAGATCTACTTCGACAGCGAGTTGACGCCTGCGCACCTGCTCGAGTTCGGCTTTCCCCGGGTGGTGGTCGCGACCGGTGCGCGCTGGACGACCGACCTTGCCGACCTGCGCTCCGTGCCGGTGCCTTCGACCTTCGGGGGCCGGGTCCTGACGCCGGACGACGTCATGGCGGGCGCCGAGGTGGTGTCTCCGGTGGCGCTGTTCGACTTCGACCAGTACTACATGGGCGGCTGCCTGTCGGAGCTGCTGGCGGAGCGGGGACACCGCGTCACCTACGTCACTTCCGCGGACGTGGTCTCGGCGTGGTGCGGCAACACCCACGACCAGTGGTACGCGCACAACCGGCTCGTCGAGCTCGGGGTGCCGCTCGTGACCGGCTGTTTCGTGGCGGATTTCGATGGCGAGACCGCCACCCTCTCCGGCCGCAGCGACGGTGAAGTCCGCAAGGTGGAGGCGGCGACCCTGATCGTCGTCGGTGCCCGGGAGCCGCATGACGGCCTCTACCAGGCGCTCGCCGCCCGCCCGGAAGACCTGCGCGAGGCCGGCATCCGCACGCTACAGAAGATCGGCGACTGCGACGTGCCCGGTGCGATAGTCCACGCCACCTACGCCGGCCATCGCCTCGCCCGGGAGTTCGACGCCAACGTCGCGCCCATGCTCCTGGAGCGCACGAGGCTGGATGGATGACCAGGCGAGGTATCGGGCCGGGAGCGGCTCGGGGAAATCGGCGTTGGCGCAGTTACTCGTCTGCGCAGTAGGCGCAGAGAATGCCCATGGCTCCGAACACCGCCTACTCCACGTGTTCCACGCGGGCGAGGCCGGCGACGCTGACTGTCTCTCTGGACACGGCTCCGTAGTACAGGACGCTTCCGGTGCCCGCCATGGAGCCGGAAAGCTCACCGCCGTTCATGGTAAGGGTGACCCTCGATGCGCCCGCGAGATCGACTTCGGCGTCCGTCACCGCCACGCCGCGCAGGTCGACATTGCCCGCGCCCGCCACCGAGAGGTCGAGCTCGTCGTAGCGTCCGTCGCGGCCCTCGATCCGGGTGGTGCCCGCGACGTCGATTTCGAGGCGGTGGCCTCGAAATCCCCCCAGATCGAGCCGGGAGGCTCCCCGGAGTTCCAGCTCCTCGAGCTCGGGCATGACGATTTCCGCGCTCGCAGGTGAGCTCGCTTCGTCCCAGTCCCACCACGCATGGTCATCGAGGTCGAGTCGGAGCCGGTCTCCCCGCAGGTACACCTTCACCCGGTCTTCAATGCCTTCGGGATAGGAGAGCTCCACCCGCCAGTCGTCTCCCTGGCTCACCTCGACCTGCCACCGACCGGCGACTTCGATGCCGCGGAATCCGTGGAGCTCGAGCTCGGTCCCCCCGGAGAAGGGTTTCGCATCGGCAAGTGCGGAGCTTCCGGGGGAGAGCGCAATACGAGCCGATACCACGGACGCGATGACAACTGCGGCCAGCACTCCACCCATCGCCAGCAATGCGATCCGGCTGCGTTTCACGACCTGTCGTCTCCTTTGGGTTCGGATTCTCTCGAACGGGCCAGCTCATCGGCGACCTCGTCGGGTCCGATGCCGAGAAGCTTCATGGTCCGAAGAATGCCGGGCATCTGCTCGCGCATGAATTCGTCCTTCATTTCCTTCAGTGCGCGTCCTGCCGCGTCATCGCACACGAAGTAACCTCGCCCCCTCTGGTTGGAAATGAGCTCTCGGTCCACGAGTTTCTGGTAGCTCCTGGTTACGGTATTCGGGTTGACCCCCAGCTCCACCGCCAGCTCCCGGATGGAAGGGATGCGTTCCCCCGCCTTCCACTCTCCCCGGAGTATCCGCTCGCGGATCTGATCCGCGATCTGCAAATAGATGCCTTTCGGCTCGCTAAACTCCATCGCTGGTCTGAGCTTCCGAGACCCGCAGCCACGCTATGCACCAGCATGCGATGGGAAGGAGCAGCTTGACGGCGAACAGGATCTTTTCAGCCGGGCCGGTGAGCCAGTCATGCAGCGCTTCGAAGGCATAGGGAATGTCCCAGGCTACCGACCAGAGATCGGCAAAGGCGATGCGAAGCGCGATCAGGGCCAATACCGTCAGCGCGATGAATGCGACGGTGATCGCGAGGGTGGTCTTGATGAAATGTGCCCGCCGGAACCATGCCGCTCCGAGGAAGTACAGCGACTGGACCACGATGTAGAGGGAGATGTAGTCCCATACCATTGGATCGAGTGGATCGAAGAACGGGCGGCGGACGCCGAAGAGGAGCACATTGAGCGACTCGACGATGACCGATACCACAGTGCTGAAAATCAGAAGGTAGGCCACCATTCCGACGGTGACGGCGAGGAGTCGGGCCAGCGTCTTTTCCAGCGCCGACGCGGGAAGCAGCAGATACGCTTCGTTTCGGGTCTTGTCGTGCAGCGACAGGAAGGCGTGGCTGGAAGCGACGATTCCCCAGGTAAAGAGCGCAATCGTGAATGCGGCACGGTGGAAGCTCGAGAACCCGGTGTAGTCGCTGTGAACAATCATCGTGAGCATCGCGACGACCAGGATGACCGCCGCCACACCCGCCGAGGAAATGAGCAGGGAACGGTAGCCGGTAATGAGATCGCCGCGGAGCAGGTAGCACAGGCGGCGAAGCGAGAGGATGTCGTTCATGGCCGTCGCTCCGCGGTGAAGAGGGAAGCGAAAGCGTGGGGACGGGCAATCACCGCCTTGAACAGCATCTCCAGATCGAGATGGCCGTCGCCCGCGTTCGCGTCCATCCAGACGCTGGCGAAGCCTCCCACCGTCGGCTCCGCGTAGAGCAGTCCCGCGCTCCTCTCGTCCGGTCGACTCGAGTCCACGGCGAACCGGGTGCGGTTGCTCACATCGGAAACGCTTTCATGAAACAGTACCTCTCCTTCATGGAGGACGAGGATGGAGTCGATGAGCGCTTCCACGTCCCGGACCTGGTGGGTGGAGACCAGGAAGATCCGGTCGTCCCCCAGGGCTTCCGCGACGAGACGCCGGAACAGGCCCTTGGAGGGAATGTCCAACCCGTTGGTCGGCTCGTCCAGCATCAGCAGCGTCGCGTTGGTCGCGAGCCCGAAGGAGAGGAGGAACTTCTTTTGCTGGCCGTGGGAGAGGCTGGAGAGCTTTCGTCCCCGCGGGACTTCGAGCTCTTCGAGGTGACGTTCGAGGCGTGGGCGATCAAAGTCCGGATAGAAGGGCGCGCGCGCCGCGACGTACTCCCGGTCCGTGATGCCGGGGACGTTCAGCTCTTCGGGCAGCACGAAGAGGCTCGACAGGAATGCCGGCTTCCGGAGGGCAGGCTCGTGACCCAGCACGCTCACCCGGCCCGACGAGGGGAAGAGGAGGCCGGCGATGAGCCGGAGCAGGGTCGACTTTCCGGCTCCGTTGAGCCCGAGCAGCCCGTAGATTGCGCCCGGTTGCAGGCTCAAGTCGGCGTTCCGGAAGAGCGGTTCCCGGCCGTATCCGAATCGAAGTCCCTTCAGTTCCATCATTTCCTGGGTTTGATTCATACTGTACTAGTAGACTAGAACAGTATGTCGAAAAGCGTCAACCCCCTGGCCGGATGCGCGTCGCCTCCGGCGTTCGTCCTGGCCGGATCCTCGGAGCGGCCGGGACGGAGCCCTATTGCAGTACCGGATGGAAGGGTCGGCCCCGGTCCGCGTCGGGACAGTCCAACGTCAACGCGTTGCGATCAATCGATTCGACGACCGGGGACCGGGATGGTTGTCGAATCCAGCTCGCACTGCCTCCTCGAGCTGCATTGCGCCCAGCGGCTCAGTCGGTGCCGTCCCGGTCGTGGGTGAAGAACACCTTCTTCATGTCCTCGAGCACGTCCCAGACGACGCGCTCGCCCTTGCGGGTGAAGAAGCTGTCCCCCGGGCCGAACTCGGCGCTCGTGCCGTCCGCGCGCACGATGCGCACCCGGCCTTCGAGGATGGTCTGCAGCTCGTCGCCGCGCTCGACGCACTCGAAGACGCCCGCGGTGCACGCCCACACCCCCATCCGGTGCGCGCTGTCGCCGGACCCGATGTCGAGGCGCCCGGAGGCCCGGGGGTTGCCCCGGACGATCCGATACTCCGACGGGCCGTCCTCGGGAAAGGGCCACGCTTCCAGGCCGCCCTGATCCTCGTCCCGGCGATAACTCTTCATGAACGCCGCCCCCTTCGAGGCGCAGGCGGCTCTCTGTCATTTCCTGTCAAGTTCCTGGTCTCCCAATGATGCGGGCGACGTGAACCCGGCGCCGAAGCCGGGGTGTGGCCCCGCTCAGGTCACCACGAATCCCTTGCCCACCGCATCGTCAGGGTCGATGAGCCACTTGGCGTAGCCGATGAGGTTCGCCGTGCCCTTCACCGTGGGCACTACCGCCCGCTGGGAGCCGAGCTTCGTCTCCCGGATCAGGCAGCCCTCGAAGGTGCCGCTCCCGAGTAATCCTTCGGACTGGATGGTCTGGCCGATCGCGAGCTCACCGCGCGCCTCGAGCATCGCCATCATCGCGCTCGTCCCGGTTCCGCCCGGCGATCGGTCGAGGAGCCCGCCCGAGAGCACGTGCACGTTGCGGTACCGGGCCTCGTTGCGGTCGGGCTCGTGCCAGAAGGTGACGAGCAGGTCGGTGTCTCGAGACGGAAAGCGGATGTGCGGGTGCAGCGGGTGTTTCAGGTCGACCTTTTCCGCGAGCTGGCGGCGCACGAGGTGTCCGAGCTCCCGGAAACAGGCGCCGTTCTCCGGGCACACCCGCTTCTCGCGGCCGCTCCAGTTCACGATCGCGAAGTAGTTCCCTCCGAAGGAGATGTCCACCTTCACTTCCCCGTATCCGGGCAGCTCGACGGGCACGTCCATGGCCGCGACGTAGGCCGGCACGTTCTCGAAGCGGGTCCACTCGACCGCCTGCCGGCTCGAGCCCACTTCGGCCGTTACCGGACCCGCCGTCGTGTCCAGCCGGATGAAGGTGCGGCCGTCTTCCGATTCGGGAACCATGCCGAGCGCCACCATCGCCATCCCGAGCGCGATCGTCCCGTGCCCGCACATGTCGTTGCACTGCTGCCCGTCCGACCAGATGATGCCGGCGTCGTGGTCCGGCCCGGTCGGGGCGGTCAGGAAGCCGCCGTACATCGCCACATGGCCCCGTGGCTCGTTGAGCAGCGAGGTGCGCAGCCACGCGAGAGGGCCGTCGCCCTCCAGCATGCGGCGCTTCTCGAGCAGGGTGGCGCGGCCGGGGAAGTGCATGCCGGGAGGAACGATGCAGGTCTCCATCCCCTCGGTGTGGGTGTAGGTCACGTCGATGAATCTGCCTCTTTGCATCGTCTGGCTTGCTCCGTCATCGCAGTCTGGGTTCAGGCGGGAAGGGAAGGGATCCGCGCGCTGCGTTCGTGCATCCGTCACTCGCCGGGCCGATGGAGTTTCCCGAACGGGAAGCACGACTTGAGATGTCGTGCGACGGGGTCATCGCCATGCTCTTGACTCGCGGCTCTCGGACGGCGTGACCAGAAAGGGGAAGCGGGCATACCTGGTCCTGCATCTACACAGGATCCCGTTGCTCGGAACTCCCCATTCGCGCGCTCGGGCAAGGGTTCCTTGCCGGTGTATACAGGCGAGCAAGCGCCGGCACCTTCCGGTGCCGGCGCTCGCCCCGTCCGATGTCAGGAAGGCCCGGAGTCAGGCGTCGAGCCAGGCGAACTCCGGCCACTCGCAGCCGGCGCCGTTGCTGAGCGGCACTGCGCCGAGGCCCCTCACCTTCTTGCTCACCGCGTCCACGTAGTTGATGTGGCAGGGAATGAGCTGTCCGCCTTCGTCCCGGATGAGACGCTGCATCTCGCAGTACATCTCGTGGCGCCGGGTGGCGTCCTTCTCGGCCCGCGACTCGAGCAGGAGCTGGTCGAAGCGCTCGTTGCTCCACGCGGACTCGTTCCACGCCGCGTCGGACTTGTAGGCGAGGGTGAGCATCAGGTTGGCGCTCGGGCGCATGTTCCAGCCCGTGGCGCACACCGGGGTGTTCATCCACACCGTGCCCCAGTACCCGTCCGTCGGCACCTTCTTGACGTTCAGGGTGAAGCCGACCTTTCTCGCCTCCGCCTGCAGCATCAGGCAGAAGTCGGTCACTCCCGGGCGCACCTCTCCGGCGAGGACGGTGGCCTCGCTGATTCCCGACTTCTGCAGGTGGAACTTCGCCTTGTCGGGATCGAACTCCCGGATCTCGAGCTCCGAGCAGTGGTCGGGGTAGGCGGGCGAGATCGGGTGGTCGTTGCCGACGATTGCGTGCCCCTTCATCAGGGTGCGCACGATCCGCTCGCGGTCCTGCAGGTACTTGAGCCCGAGCACGAAGTCCCGGTTGTTGCCGGGGCTGCGGTCCACCATGCACACGATGCCGGTCAGGTTGGCGGACGGAATCGAGAGCAGATCGACGTTGTCGCTCTCCTCGATCAGCTTGAACGCGTTGGGGTCGGGAGCTCCCGCCACGTCCACGTCGCCGGCGATGGCCGCGTTCGTGCGGGCCGAGGGGTCGGTGATCGCAAAGGTCTCGAGCTCGTCGAGGTAGGGTCTCCCGTCCACCCAGTAGTTCTCGTTGCGCACTCCGAGGGCGCGGATTCCGGGGTTGAACTCCTTGGACTTGAAGGGCCCCGTGCCGTTGGGCTGCTTGAAGTAGTCGCCCTCGGCGCCGTTCTCGACGATCTTGAAGTGGAAGGTGCCGAGCGCGGCCGGCAGGTCCGCGTTGGGCGAGTCCATGATCGCCTTCACGGTGTACTGGTCGAGCTTCTTCCATTCCGTGACCATGCTGACCAGCGACTTGCCCTTGGAGACAGAGTCCGGTCCCAGGTGCCGGTTCATCGAGTAGATGACGTCGTCCGCGTCCAGCGTCTTGCCGTTGTGGAACTCGACGCCCTTTCTCAGCTTGAAGGTCCACTCGGTGACCGCGTCGTTCGTGCTCCACTCCTCGGCGAGCTCCGGCGAGAGGGTGAGGTCGTCGTTGAAGCGCACCAGGCTGTTGTAGTAGGCCCGCACCCGGATGTAGTCCGTCGCGCCAATGACCAGGATCGGGTCGAGGGTGTCGGTCGGTCCGTGCACGTTCCAGGCGAAGCGCAGCCGGCCGCCCCGCTTCGGCGTCATCGCCTGCACGTCGCGCGAGGCGGCCAGGAAGGCGCCGGCGCCGGTGACGCCCACCCCGAGGGCCATGAGCCCCTGCATGAACTCGCGGCGGGTGAGGCTCCCTCGTTCGAACCCCTCCCGCATCCGCTTCATCTCGGAAGCGCGATATGAGTCGTCTGATGGATTGATCACTTGATGACCTCCTGTGTGGATGGGTGCGGTTCGGCCCGAACGCCGCACCGCGCTGCGTTCCCCGAACGCTGAACCCGACATTACAAGACTCGGAGAAGTCTCCGCTATCCGCCTCCTCGCGATTTCTCTGCCCGCATGCGGCTCGCTCCCGCGCCGCATCCCGCAGACGGGGCGGGCAACGGGAGTCCACGGGCCGGCCCCGGCGCGTCCATGGCGGGCAGACAACCACCGTTGGGACAGGGGAGTATAGGACAAGCGCCCGGGCGGCCGGAGCCGGGCACCCATCGGGCCGCCGCGCACACCGCTTCACCCCCCGCGCCCGTACTGGCATCCTTCGCGTCCGGCGTCCCGGCTGCGCACCGATGCGGACCCGCTTGTGGGTTGCGGAGGTGGCCGGTTCGGGCCGCGAGCATTCCGGGAGGATGAAGTGCAAGCAGAGGTTCACGGGAGCGCGCAGGGGCGCTTCGCGGCTTGCCGCGAAGCGGTGGCCGCCAACCTGGCCGACGGCTACGACCTGGGTTGCGGCCTCGCGGTCGTGCACGGCGGCCGCCTCGTGGTCGATCTGTGGGGCGGGTTCGCCGACGCCGCGCATACCCGGCCCTGGGAGGCGGATACCCTGGTCAACATCTGGTCGACGACCAAGGGCGTGCTGGCGCTCGCGGTCGCGATCGCGGTGGAGCGCGGCCACCTCGCCTACGCCGCGCCGGTCGCCGAGGTCTGGCCGGAGTTTGCCGCCAACGGCAAGGAGGCGATCGACCTCGACCTCATCATGTCGCACCGCGCGGGTCTCAACGGCCTCGACGTGCCGATGGACCTCGAGGGAGTGTACGGATGGTATCCCTACGTCAACGCGCTCGCCGCGATGGCGCCGCTGTGGGAGCCGGGCAGCCGCTGCGTCTATCACGCCATGACCTACGGCCACCTCGCGGGCGAAGCGCTGCGCCGGGCCGACGGAAGGATGCCCGGGCGTTTCATCGCCGAGGAGATCGCCGGACCCCTCGGGCTCGACCTCTTCGTCGGGCTCCCGGAGTCGGAAGACCATCGCGTTGCCGAGCTGACCGCGAGCGAGGACGCCAGCGACTGGGTCGCCGAAGTGGAGCGCACCGGCTACCGCAATGCGATGCACGCGCCTCCCGTGACCGCGCTCACGCCCAACGCTCGGGACTGGCGGGCAGCGGAGATTCCGGCCGGCAACGGCCAGTCCACCGCCCGTTCGCTCGCCCGCCTCTACGGGGTGCTCGCGGTCGGCGGCGGAGATCTGATCTCGGCCCGCGGAGTCCGGGCCGCGACCGCGGAGCGCTTCGACGGCATGGACGTCTCCATGAACCTGCCCACCCGCTTCGGGGCCGGGTTCCGCCTGGGCGGGCCGGAGAGCCCGCTCGGACCCAACCCGGAGTCCTTCGGCCACACCGGCTGGGGCGGCGCCTTCACCTTCGCCGACCCTGACAACGGGCTTGGCGTGGCCTACGTCATGAACCGCATGCTGGGGAGCGGCGTCGACGCGCTCGCCCGCCACGAGCGCATGATCGATGCGATCTACGCTGCGCTGTAGACCGTCCCGGGCCGTGGGAGCCCTTCCCGCCTTCCTGCCGCGGGCATCGCGAACCCGGGCTTCCGAGTGCCGCATGTCATGCCGCCGAAGGACGGGGATACTCGAGAACGCATGCCCCGGGAGCGCTTCCCCGGCGTCCCGCGCTCGGAGCTTCCGACGCCTCGGCGGGACGCCCGGGACTCCCGCCGGTCCCCATCACGGAGCAAGAGGATGAGCAGCATCTACAACCAGACCATCAAGCTCTTCGGCTCGCACCCCGAGCCGGCCTTCGAGAGCGCCGGGCAGCAGGCGGCGATGTGGGGCCGGGAGTGGGGCTGCGACAACGACGTCGGGCAGATCCGCCTCTGCCTCATGCACCGCCCCGGCGACGAGATGGAGATCGTGGACCGGAACAAGCGGATCGAGGAGATCGGGTCCTACGGGGACCTCGAAGCGGGGTGGTACTTCCAGTCCGACACCGTGCCCGACTGGGACGAGTTCCGGGCCCAGCACGACGGCCTGGTCCGGACCCTGCGCCGCGAAGGAGTGGAGGTGGTCTTCCTCGACCGCATCGAAGCGGACGGCATCAAGTCCATGTACACGCGCGACTCCTCCGTCGCGATCAAGGGCGGCGCGATCGTGATGCGCCTCGCCCGCACGATCCGGCGCGGGGAGGAGGCCCACGTCACCCGGACACTGGCCAATCTCGGCATGCCCATTCTTCGGACCCTGCACGGCACCGCGATGGCCGAAGGGGGCAGCTTCGCCTGGCTCAACGAGAAGACCGCCGCGATCGGACGCTCCATCTGCGTCAACGAGGAAGGGTCCCGCCAGATCGAGGAGGTGCTGAACGCTCAGGGGGTCGAGCTGCTGCGGGTGGACATGACGGGATACTCCATCCACCTCGACGGCGCGCTCACCATGATCGACGTCGATGTCGCGATCGTCGATCCCGACCGCCTTCCCTATCCTTTCCTGCAGAAGCTCGAGGCGCTCGGAATCCGCACCGTCGAGGTGTCGGAGCAGGACAACCACTGGATCATCAACTGCCTGGCGGTTCGCCCGGGCCGGGTCATCATGCCGCGCGGCATCTCCAACCGCACCGCGGACACCCTGGCCGCCATGGACATCGAGATCATCGAGATCGACTACGACAAGGCGCAGCTCAACGGCGGCGGCATCCACTGCTCCACCTGCCCGCTCGTCCGGGACTCGGTGTACTGACGCGCCATGGTGGCTTCGTCCCTGTCCGGGGGTCGTACTGCCGCGCCTCTTCGTGTCGGCCCGGTGAGCACCGCCTCGCGCTGCGATGCCCGGCTTCTCGTCGGGCGCGGGCGCCGGGTACGGCGCCGCGCTCGCCGCATCGAAGAGATGGAAGGCGCGGCGGGAAGGGCGGGGGCCGCTTCGCAAGGGATTGCATCGGGAGACTGAGTTGCGCGGCGGCATCGACGATCGTCTCGCCGCGCTCCTGTCGCAGGAGGAGCGCGATGCGGTGATGGCCCCGATCGGGCAGGCCAGGACCCTGCCCGCCGGCGCTTACGCGAGCGATGCGTGGTTCGCGCTCGAGGTCGAGCGGGTCTTCGCCCGCCGCTGGGTGGGCGTGCGTTTCACCTGCGAGCTCCCCGGGGCCGGCGATGCGCAGCCCTTCGAGCTCTTCGGAATGCCGCTGTTCGCGCTACGCGGCACGGACCGGCGCCTGCGCGTGTTCCACAACATCGTGCCCTACGACGGCTGCCTCGCGCTCCTGGAGGCGGCACAGGGGCTCCGGGAGATCGAGACCTGCTATCACGGACTGCGCTACGACCTCCGGGGCCGGCTCGTCGCGGCGCCCTGGTGGAACGGCAACCCCGATGCCGGACGGGAGGCGTTCGCCGGTCGCGACGTGGACCTGGTGGAGGTTCGCAGCGAGGAGCGCATCGGCGTCCTCTTCGTGAATCTCGACGGCAGCGCGGAAGGCATCGACGACTGGCTGCGGCCCTGGCGCGCGCTCGTCGGGAGCGACTACGCGGTCGACCGCCTCGTCCCGGCCCGCGACCCCGCCGGCCTTCCCCTCATCGAGCGGCGCACGGTGCAGGCCAACTGGAAGACCTACCAGGAGAACGCCTCCATCAACCTGCTGCACGAGGCCTTCACCCACGCGATCTACCGCCGCTCGCCGGAGGTCCCGCGGGTCGCTCCGGACGGTGCTCCGCGCTTCGAGCTCTCGATGGCGGGCGCGCTGGTCGCCTTCGCCCATTCACGGCAGATGTCCGGCAAGACCTACGACCCGATCCGCCTGCCGAGCGCCGGTCACGACTCCGCGGTGCAGCCGGAATGGGGCTACTTCACGACCCTCTATCCCAATGTGAACCTGCCCCTGCTGGATGCCTTCGCCAAGGTGAACCTCGCCATCCCCGTCTCCCCCGGAGTCACCGAGCTGCGGCACCTGCGCGTCTACGCTCCCGAGGCGCTCGAAGACCCCGCCTTTCAGCGGGAAGAGCGGCTGGTGCAGGCGCTCTTCGACACCATTCACCACGAGGACCGGATCGCCATCGAGGCGGTGCAGCGCGCACGCGGCTCACCCGTCCGGCGCGGCCGCTACTACGCTCCCTTCTGGGATCGCCTCCATCACCGCTTCAATCAGCTCGTGATGGCGGACATGGAGTGCAGCTAGTCGGGCAGATCGTGCTCGAACAGCGACCCGAATCCCTGCACGCGGTCCCGCACGCCCGAGAGACGCAACGCATCCCAGAAGGTCGCCTGGTTCGCGCTCACCACCGGCACCCCGAGGTCCTGCTCGAGGCTCGTGATCGCGCCCACGGTGCGGATCCCGGTGCAACTGATGAAGACCGCGTCCGCGCGAGGCTCCGCTCTCTCGCGGGCGAATGCATACACCCGTTCGAGGGGCAGCTCCTCGAGACCGGAGTTGCTGCTTATCTCCATGGCGTGGGCCCCGGTCACGTCGAACCCGTTCGCATCGAAGAAGATGCGGCCCCGCTCGGTGATGTCCTTGAGATAGGGCCCGACGAAGCTCACGCTCTTCGCTCCCACCGCCCGCAGGGCCCGCAGCGCCGCGGTCGAAGTGGTCGAGCTGGGGACGCCCGGAGCCAGCGTGGCGATCCTCTCGCACACGCTCCGATCGTATCCGATGCCCTCCAGAAAGGAGGCGCTGGTGCCCCCGAAGGTGATGGCGTGCAGGGGCGCCTGGGCGAGCAGGCCGGCCGCGCGCTCGAGGCCGTCGTCGGCCATCATGTTGGAGAGCCCGCTCATCGTCGCCTCGGCGAGCGTGAGCCTCGCGGTGTGGATGGAGACGCCCTCCGGCGCCATGGCGTAAAGCTCGGGCTCCATCACGCAGCACGCGGCGGGATAGATGAGCCCGATGCGCGCGCGCCAGCCGTAGTAGTCTTTCATGGTGTTGCTCCCGTTGCCTCGTCGGCAGGTAGTGCGCGGGGGGAAGAGGCCCCCTCCGCGGCCGGGGGAACGCGTGCCCTGTCGCTTCCCGGGTGGATGCCGGCCCTCACGAGCAGAAGGGCCATACCTGGTACCAGGCGTCGCATCGGAAGTTCGACTCGCAGCGGTCGAGCTGCTTGCGGTACTGCGAGGCGGTGTCCGCGACCCGCCTCGCCGCCTGTTGCACCTTGGGCTTGTTCTTCCAGGTGCCGCGCCGGTAGCCGCCACGCCCTTCGTGGTAGGCGAGGTAGAGGTTGTAGGCGTCCTCCCGGGAAATCTTGAGCTCGCGCGCGGTCTTGTGGTTGTACCACCCGATGAAGTCGAGCGCGTCCTCCATGTCGGAGCGGCTCTTGAAGAGGTATCCGGTCTCCGAGCGGTAGTCGCCCCAGGCGGGGTCCTGGGCCTGCGCGTAGCCTTTCGCGGACGAGGGGCGTCCGAGCGGAACGAACCAGAACCACTCCATGGGAGGCTTGGCGTGGCTGCGGAAGCTCGATTCGTGCCGAACGAAGGCCATCTGGATGTGGATGGGCGTGCCCCACTTCCGCTCGGAGGCCTCCGCGTAGTCGTACCACTTCGGGAACTGGTCGAATACCGTGCAGACGTCGGACTGCCTCTCCGGCGTCGGCTTGGCGCACCCCGCCGCCATCGCGGCAACGAGGACGAGCAGCGCGGCGACGCGCCATGGCGGGAGGGCGCGGACGCGCTCCTTCGGGGTCGTGGGGCCAGCACCGGCGTCCGCAACGGGAAATCGGGGAGACAGGGCGGCAAGGTGTCGTCTCATGGCGCCCTTTGTGCTCCGCTTCGTCGGGGAGGGGGAGGGACGCACCCGTGAAGGCATGGCCGAAGGTCGCGGTGATAGGCGCCTCGATCGGGGGCCTCACCGCGGCGCTCGTGCTGCGGGGCCTGGGCGGCCGCGTGGACGTGCTCGAGCGCTCGCAGTTTCGTCACGACTGGGTTCCCGGGGACCCGTCGCCGCGGCGGGGGCTCTTCGGTCCGGGGCGCCAGGCGCCGACGGGCGCTCAAGGCTTGCCGAAGGTCGCGATCCGGTCGACGCTGCACTCGAAGAGCACCCGCTTCTCTTCGATGGCCGGGTCTCGCAACCCGTAGGGGCCGTCGTTCCCGGTGTACTTCTTCCAGATACGGTTGACGTGCTCGCTCACTCTCTCGCCGCCGGGATCGTCCTCGTGGATCTCTTTCGCCACCGTGCACTTGATGCTGACCCAGTGGTAGGGATTGTCGGGATTGACCACCAGGACCGTGATCTGCGGGTTCTTGCGGATCCACGCGCACTTGGGGCGGTGCGAGGCGGTGTTGACGAGAATCTTCTCGCCGTCGTGATCGAACCACATGGGCGTCAGTCCGGGCCGTCCGTCCGGGCCGATTACCGCCATGGTCACCGTGATCGGCCGGTCGAGCAGATCCCGGTAGATGGGGTCGAGATCGTCGAGCGTGGTGCCCTTGCGCCGCTCCCCGACCGAGAACTGCCCTTCCTGGAGGCCGTCGGCGACATCCTTGAAGCTGGCGATGACGAATTCCTGCGACATGTGATGCCCCCTCGCTGATTGCGCTCCGGGGGGAGTATCCGGGCAGGCCCGGATCGGGTCAAACTGCGCCGAGCCTGGGGCCGCGCGGGGTGCGGACCGGTGAAGATGGGTTGCTCCGGCAAGAAGGTCGTCGTCACGGGCGGCGCCAGGGGCATCGGGCGGGCGCCGAGGCCCCGTAGAATGCGGCCCCTGGAGTGACGACACCCGGAGGTCGCCGAGCTCATGCCGAAGATCGTCTATCCCGACGCGGGGGAGAATCTCGAAGAAGAGCTGAGCGAGGCGAGCCGGCAGCGCCTCGACGCGCTCGGCGGGCTGGAGGCGCACTATGGCCGCCCGGAGAGTCACGAGGCGTACCTTCGCCGCATCGGGGACGCCCGGGCGATCCTGCTCGGCTGGGATCTGCCGGCGGAAGTGATGCTGGCGGCGCCCGCGCTCGAGCTCGTGGTCTTCACCGGCATCGGCGCGGCGAGGTTCGTCGATCTCCCCCGAGCGGCGGCGCGAGGCATCACGGTGTGCAACACCCCGGGATACTCGGACAACACCGTGGCGGAGCATGCGCTCGCCCTGCTGCTCGCCGCCGCGCGGCATGTCCCCCGACTCGATGCGGAGCTGCGTGCCGGACGCTGGAACCAGTCGTCGATGGGGATGGAGCTGCGGGGGCGCCGGCTCGGAATCGTCGGCTTCGGGGGTATCGGCCAGCGATTCGCCGCGCTCGCCCGCGCCGTCGGGATGGAGGTGGTGGCGTGGACCCGCAACCCCGACCCGGAGAGGGCGCGCGCGGCGGGAGTGGAGTTCGTGTCCCTCGATCGCCTGCTCGCGGAGTGCGACGCAGTCTCCCTGCACCTGGCGGGGACGCCGGAGACGGAGGGCATCATCGATGCGGCGGCCATCGCCCGGATGAAGCCCGAAGCGCTCTTCGTCAACACCGCCCGGGGCGAGCTGGTGGACGAGGCCGCACTTGTGGAGGCGCTGCGAGAGGGACGGATCCGGGCCGCCGGCATCGACGTGTACCGTGAGGAGCCCCTGCCCGCTTCCCACCCCTTCCTCGGGCTCGACAACGTGGTGCTGAGCCCGCATGTCGCCTACAACACGCCGGAGGCGGCCGTCGCGCTCCACGACATCGCGGTGGAGTGCCTCGTGCGCTACTTCGCGGGTGACCCCATCCACGTCGTGGCCGCGCCGGCCTGAAACGAAGCCTCGCCCGCATCGCCCCGCAGCCGTCGCGAAGGCGCGCCGGTACAGTCGGCCCGCCGCGCACGACGGCGCTGGGCATCCCGTTGCCGGGGCCGGGCTCGAATGCCCGCCCCCTCTATCTTCGGGGTCTTCTTCCGAAGACCCGCGCGGGAGGGTTGATGCTCGTCCGGGCGGATTCCGAAGCGCCCCGCTGCGCGCGGGACGCCTGCATGAGCAGGATCGCGGATATCACGAGGAAGGCGCCGAAGCCGACGGCGAGAGGCAGCGGCTCTCCGAGCACCGTGACCGCGACCGCAATCGCGGTCAGCGGCTCCACGTTGGTGAGCATCGCCGTCGGCACGGATCCCACCAGCTCGATGGCAAGAAACATGGTGGTGATCGCGATCATGAAGAGCACGGTGACGAGGGCCACGAGCATCAGGCCTTCGAGCGACTCGGGAACCGCCATGCCGCCCTCGGGCACCAGGGCGAGCGCGGAGAGGACGGCGGCGCCGACCGCCATGTAGAAGGTGGCTTCGACGAAGTCGGTCGCGTCCAGAACACGATTGGTCACCACGTACATGACCGCGCAGGTCAGCGCGGCACCCATCGCGAAGGCGAGGCCGAGGGGGTGCAGGGCGGTGAAGGAGACCTCGAGCGCGATGAAGAGCCCGCAGAAGGCCGCCGCGACCGCGGCGAACTCCACCGGGTTCACGGGGATGCGCAGCACCGCCGCGGTGGCGAGCACCACCAGGGCGGGGTGGGTGTAGAACACGATGGTGGTGAGGCTGACCGGGATGTAGACGATGGAGGAGAGGTTGAACACGGTGATCATGAAGCTGAAGACCCCGAGCAGCAGCATCGTCCCGAGAACCCGCGGGCGCACTCGGCGAAACCTGCCGGTCACCGCGAGCCAGATTCCGAGCACCAGGATGAGGGATACGTAGCGGAGCAGCGAGAGTCCGGCCGGGGTGAAGCCGTGATCGTAGGTGAGCCGGGAGAGCGCGAGGGCGGAGCCGTAGCCGGCGCCCGCGATCAGTCCCGCGAGGGAGCCGACGAGCAGGCGTGCGCGAGGGCGATGGGCGAAGCGGAAGGCCAAGGGGAGAGGTGGAAGCGGGGCTCAGCGTGCCGCGCGGGCGGATACGGGGGAGCGCGCCGGAACCTCGGGGCGCGCGAGTGTCGTGAGATCGCGCGCCTCGGCGCACGCGCGGGTCAGCCCGGCCACGAGTTGCCCCAGCGATCGAGGTGGGTGACTTCGTGCAGCGGTCGCCGCCGCACCGGCCCGAAGCGGCCGAGGGGATAGCCGATGGGGATCAGTGCCGTCACGCCGTGGGTGTCCGGAATGCCGAAGCGCTCGCAGAGCTCCGCCTCGAACATCTGGTGCAGGGTGGTCAGCGTGGCGCCGAGACCGAGAGCCCGACAGGCGAGCAGGATGTTCTGTACCGCGGGATAGGTGGAGCCGTAGCTGGGCGGGGCGAGTCCCCTCCGGTCTTCGGGAGCGACCGCGAAAGGCCAGTCCCGCTCGCCGCAGACCAGCAGCAGCACCGGCGCCTCGTGCAGGTGTTCCGCGAGGTGCCAGGCCGCGCGCATGGTGCGGGCGCCGCGGCTGCGGTCGTCCGGGCCGGGTCTGTGGTCGCCCATCGCCCGCTCCATGACCGCGAGGTAGCGTTCCTGCAGAAAGCGCCTGGCGGCGGGGTCACGCACCACCAGGAATGCCCAGGGCTGGGTGTTCTGTCCGTTCGGCGCCCTGGTGCCGGCGGAGACGATGCGCTCGATCAGCGCGTCCGGGACCGGGTCGGGCTTGAGGCGGCGCATCGACCGGGTGGTGTCGATGATCTCGAACAGGTTGCAGTCATCCATCGTCACGGGTTGCGCATCCTTCTCCGTGGCTTGGGGCCGAGCGGCAGGGCCGGCCCTCGGGACCGGCGCCATCCTTGGCCCCCTGCACCGCGGCAGTCAAGAGCGGAAGCCCGAGGCGAGAGTCGTCGTCGCGGGCGATTTCCGGACTTCTCGCCACCTGCTCGGGACGCCGGTCCGGGATTCCGGCGAGAGGGGGAAGGGGTCGTCGACGCCGCTACCCCCCGACCCGCGCGGCCATCCGCTTCGCCGAGACCTTGCCGGCGGCGAGCACTTCCGCTTCGTCGAGTCGGGTCGAGCGACCGTGGCGGAGCACGATCTCGCCGTCCACGATCACCGTGTCGACGGTGCGGCTCCGGCTGATCATCGTCGCCTGGTACACCGGATCGAAGTCGGGGATCGCGCTCGCCGGGACATCGCTGCGCACGACGATGTCCGCCTTCTTGCCGATCTCCAGGCTGCCGATCTCGTCGAGGGCACCGAAGGCCCGTGCCCCGCCCCGGGTGCAGATTGCCATGAGGTCGCGCGGCGAGAGGTAGCGCCCGCCGTGGCGGGTGAGAAGGTAGGCGATGAAGGGCAGGTCGCCGATGATCCAGGACTTGGCGACATCGGTGCCGAAGCCTGTCGGCACCCCGGCTTCGAAGAGCGCCGGCATGCGGCTGTGCCCGGGCGGATGGATGGCGTAGTACATGACGTTGCCGGGATGCCAGACGACGACGGCGCCCGAGCCGACGAGCGCCTCGGCTTCCTCGTCGTCCATGACGTTCATGTGGGTGAAGACGGTGTTGGCGTCCATCACGCCGATCTCGTTCAGGCGCACGAGCGGGGCCTTGCCGAAGCGCTCGCGGTCCACCGCGACGTCGCCGGCCATGAAGTTCTGGTGCTGGTGGAAGACGGCGCCGGTGTCGTCGGCCACGCGCTTCGCCGCGCGCATGATCTCCTCGGAGCCGCTGCCGATGCCGTAGAGCGCGACGTGGGCCCGCACCAGGCCCTCGTGGCCAGGGGGCCGGCGCCTGACCTGCTCGCCCAGCATGCGCTCGACCCGGGCCCGGTCGCAGGGCGCGCGCTCGATCTGCACCGCCATCGGATCGCCGTCGCGGTCCCACAGCATGCAGTCGGATACCGAGCATCGGATGCCGAGCGCCTCGGCCGCTTCCGCCACCGCGTCGGGCTCGAAGGCCGTCGCCGCCTCGACGAAGGCGCTGTGGCCGCTCTGCAGCATCTCGAGCCCGGCGGCGAGCGCGCCCGCGTGCTCGTCCTCGTCGCGCAGCGCGTTGATCCAGCGAATGAAGACCCCCGGTCCGCTCGATGCGCCCGAATCGGGGGCGTCGGAGAGCACTCCGCGCACCAGGTGGAGTCCGGTGTGGTAGTGAGACTCGACGAAGCCGGGATGCACGAGGGCGCCACCGGCGTCGATGCGCCGCGCCGCCCGCCAGGAGCGGGCGATCGCGCCCGCCGGTCCGAGCGCGGCGATTCGCCGGTCCTTCACCGCAATGGCGCCGCCCGCAATCTCGCGCCGCTCCTCGTCCATGGTCACGAGGTATCCGTTGTCGACGATCAGGTCGCAGGTCTGCAATCCGGGTGCGCTCATGGTCGAAACTCCCCCGTCTCCCGGTCCCAGCACTTTCGGGTCAGGTCCTCCTGCTCCGTGACCAGGGACTGCTTCAGCACCTTCATCGAAGGCCCGCGCTCGAAGTCCCGGTCGCGGTACGCGACGTAGCGCGGCACCTTGAAGGCGGCGAGGTGCTCTCCGCACCAGGAGACGATCGCTTCCGGCGGAAGCTCGTCGCGCGCGACGCCCGCGTCGAGCTGCACGTAGGCCTTGACCTCCTCGCCGCGCAAGGGGTCGGGCACCGGGATCACCGCCGCCTCGAGGATTGCCGGATGGGCGCGCAGGATCGCCTCCACTTCGGCGGCGGAGACGTTTTCCCCGCTTCGCCTGATGATCTCCTTCTTGCGGCCGACGAAGTACAACAGGCCGCGCTCGTCGCGGCGCGCGAGGTCCCCGGAGTGGTACCAGCCGCCTCGGTTGACCTCCGCGCTCACCTCGGTGCGCCCGAGGTAGCCTCGGTAGATGTCGGCGCCCTGTCCGACCAGTTCTCCCGGCTCGCCGACCGGGACGTCGTTGTCGTCTTCGTCCACCAGCCGAATCCGGATGCCCGGAGGTTCCACCCCCATCGAGCCGGAGCCGATCAGCTCCTCGGCGAGGTGCAGGGGCACACGCCCGCCGATGCCGAGCTCGGTGCTGCCGTACTGGTTGAGCCAGTGGAATCCGAAGCGTTCCTCCATCTCCGCGTGCAGCTCCTTCGGGACTCCGGCGTGGACCGCCTGGCGGATGCGGTGATCCCGCTCCCGCGGGCTCCGCTCGCCCTTCAGCAGCAGCGCCGGGATGGAGGCGATGGAGAGGATCTCGGTGGCGTCGTAGCGGGTGACGACGTCCCAGAAACGCGACACGCTGAAGCGGCGCATGGCGATCATGGTGCCCCTTGAGGCGAGGGAGGTGAGGAGCTGGATGGTCGGGTCGGCGTAGTAGAAGGGCAGGCAGCAGAGCTGTCGATCCTGCCAGCCGCGCCGGAAGAGGCGCAGATCGATGTCGACCACGCGCAGGAACCAGCCGTGGTGCAGCATGCAGCCCTTGGGGGCGCCGGTGGTCCCCGAGGTGTAGTAGACGGTGATGACGTCCTCGCGCCGGCACTCGAGCGCGCCGAAGTCCAGCGGCGCGGCATCGAAGGCGTCGAGCCCCGCGGGTTCCTCGCCGTCGACCACGACGATCTCGCGCAGCGTCGGGTGGCTCCCGCGCAGCCCTTCCAGGAGCGGCTGCTGCGCGCGCCCGCACACCGCGAGCACCGCGCCGGAGTCGGCCAGGATGTGTCCCGCGTCGAAGTCCTTCGCGGTCGGCGCGATCGAGACGAGCTCGGCGCGATGGGCGACGATGGCGAAGAGGACCATCATGAACTCGACGCGGTTGTCGAGCATTACCGCGACGCGGTCGAAGGCCCGGATGCGCCCGCTGAGCCAGCCGGCGAAGCGTGCGGAGCGCGCGAGCAGCTCCGCGCGGGTCAGCACCAGCCCGTCCTCGACGATGATCGCGGGCCGTTCGGGATCGTCCCGGGCCGCTTCGTCCAGGATCTCGACGATCGTCTGCTGCGGCACGCTGCTCCACTCCGGCGGCAGGTCGCGATGGGTGACAGGAGCGCTCACGCGCGGAACTCCGCGAACCCGTTCCTGACGATGGGGTTGCCGGCATCGTCGATGATCTCGAAGGCGGCGCTCGCGGCGTCGTTCCAGTGGCGGACGGTGATCGATCGCCCGCCGCTCAGGTAGAGGGGGTGGCTGAAACGGCAGCCCACGCGGGAGAGGCGCATGGCGTCCCGGTCCGCGCCGAGCAGGGGCGCGACCGCCAGCCCCAGCATGCACATGCCGTGCAGGATGGGGTGGGGCAGGCCCAGCGCTTCCGCCGCGTCCCGGCGCATGGTGTAGGGCGAGTAGTCGCGCGACGCGTCGGCATAGCGACGGGCGAGGTCGTCGGCGATCGCGATGGAGGTCTCCGCCGGCTCGCCTGCGCGCAAGTGCCCCGTGTCCGGGCGAGCCGGCGCCGCCTCGCCCCGGTCCCGGGTGAGCCTGGCGCCCGGGACGATGCCGGTGGTGTACTGCACGTTGACGAGCCTGCCCTCGGCGTCGCGCAGGCTCGAGCGCAGGACCAGGGCGGCGCCGGCCCGGGTCTGGCGCATGCCCTGCACTTCCGACACCGTGCGGAGGCGCTGTCCGGGGCGGATCTGCGCATGGCAGTGGAAGTCATGCTCGCCGTGGAAGGCGAATCCCGGCACCGCGGCGCGCAAGGCCTCCGCCATGCTCTGCATGACCGGAACGTGAGCGAAGGCCGGGTGCGCGACGCTCCCCTCGGCCAACGCTCCGGAGGTGACGCCGAGTGCTGCCGCGAAGTGCGCGAGTCGCGCCGTGTTGACCCTGAACTCCTCGCTGTCGCGCGTGAAGCCCACCTTATCCTCGTCGATCCGCACCACGCTCACGCCGGGTGGACCGGAAGTCCCTCCACGAACTCGCCGAGCGCGGGCGGACGCTTCAGGCGGCCGCGCAGCACCGCGTCCAGACCCTCGAGCGTCCAGCGGCCCTCGCTGCGGAACTCCGCTTCGATGCCGGCATGGGTCAGGAGCTCGACCCGGTCGCCGTACATCTGGAAGCACTGGCCGGTGGCCGGGCACCCGGGTAGCGAGAGCCAGACGACGAGGGGCGAAACGTTGGCGGGGTCCCACCGGTCGAAGCCGCTCTCCGCGCGCTCGAGGCTCGTCTCGATGCGCGTGGCGGCCGACGGCGAGACGGCGTTGGAGCGGATGCCGTACCTCGTGCCCTCCAGCGCGCAGACCCGTGACAGGCCGAGAATGCCGAGCTTGGCCGCGGCGTAGTTGGCCTGACCGAAGCTGCCGACGAGGCCGGCGAGAGAAGTGGTGTGCACGATGGACGCCTCCACCTTCGCGCCCGCCTTGCTCTGCCCGCGCCACCACGCCATTGCATGACGGCTCGTGGCGGCGTGACCCTTGAGGTGCACTCGGACGACCGCATCCCACTCCTCCTCGGACATGTTGGCGAGCAGGCGGTCGCGCAGAATGCCGGCGTTGTTGACCAGGATGTCGAGGCCGCCGAGCTCGGTGACCGCGAGGTCCACCAGCGCCGTGGCCTGGCTCCAGTCGGACACGTCGTGGCCGCTCGCCACCGCCCGTCCCCCCGCCGCCTCGATCGCCTGCACGACCTCGCGGGCCGGCGAGCGGTCCTCGCCCCGTCCCGCGATGTCGCCGCCGAGGTCGTTGACGACGACCGCCGCGCCCTCCGCGGCCAGGGCCAGCGCGTGCGCCCGCCCGAGCCCTCGCCCGCCGCCGGTCACGATCGCGACCCGATTCGTCAGCCTTCCCTTCGTCACTCCTGCCAGCTCCTCTCGCCGTTCGCCCCGCCCTCGGCCCTCGCGCTGCCGCGCCACTCCCGCGCCCGTCTTCTCCACCGCAACCGCCGGTCCGGCACCGTATCGCTTGGCGGCGGAGTCACCCTTCCGGGTCGGGCTCGAAATCGGGGATCGGAGGCCCCTCCTCGCGCTCCCGCCACCGCACCCTGACCCGGTCGCCGATACGGCAGCGGCCGTTGACGATGTTGGTCATCAACTTCGGTCCCTCGTCGAGCTCCACCACGGCCACCACGTAGGGGGTCTCGATGTCGGGCGAGGGCGCCATGTGGGTCTCGCTCGACGAGTAGACCCTGCCACGGCCCGACGCCTCCTTCCAGCTCAGGGCGGAAGACCCGCACTCCAGGCAGAAGGGACGCGGGTAGAACTGCCAGTGCCCGCAGTCGGCGCAGCGCTGCAGCACCAGCCGGTGCTCGCGCGCCGCCTCCCAGAACGCGGCGGTGGTGGGGTCGCCCCAGGTCTCGCGCGCTGCCTTACTCACGCCCGAGCACCACGGTTGCCGCGGAGGAGTTGCACACGCCGCCGATGCCGTGAGCGACCGCGATGCGCGCGTCCGGCACCTGTCGTTCGCCCGCCTCGCCCCGGAGCTGGCGCACCGCTTCGACGAGGAGGAGCAGTCCGAGCGCCCCCGGATGGTTGTAGGAGAGCCCGCCGCCCATGGTGCTCGCGGGAAGGCCGCCTCCGGGCCGCAGGCGCCCCTCCTCCACGAAGGGACCGCCCTCGCCGCGCGCGCAGAATCCGAGATCCTCGATCTGCATGATGACCGAGCTGGTGAAGTTGTCGTAGGGCTCGAGCACGTCCACGTCGTCGGGGCGGGTGCCGGCCTGTGCGAAGGCGCTGCGGCCGGACCGGACCCCGGCCGAATGCGTGAAGTCGCCGAGCTGGGAGAGGTTCCACGCGGTGTGGCCGTGTGCCGCCCCGAGCACCGGGATCGCTTTCTTGGCGGCGTCGCGGGCGCGTTCCGGGGTGGTCAGGATGAGCGCGCCGCCGCCGTCCACCCGCAGGCAGATGTCGTGCCGGTGGAAGGGCGTGGCGATCACGGGGGAGTCCAGCACGTCCGACACCGTCAGGGAATCGCGCGACCACGCCTTCTCGTTCATGCGCGCCCAATGCCGCGCGCTCACCGCGACCTCGGCGAGCTGCTCCGGCGTGGTGCCGAACTCGTGCATGTGCCGGGCGGCGATCAGGGCGTAGTGGGTGATCGGCATCAGGGGGCGGAAGGGGGTCTCGAACTGGCCCCAGATCGAGTACGAGTCGTCCGCACCGGCAAGCTGCCGGTTGCGCCGGCTCCGCTGCCGGGAGGCGTAGGCGATGAGGGCGACCTCGATGCGCCCCGCTTCGATCGCCAGCACGGCATGGTCGACAAAGGCTTCGAAGGAGCCACCGCCAATGTCGGTGGAGTCGCCCCAGCGCGGCTCGATCCCCAGGTACTCCCCGACCTGCACCGAACCTTCTTCGCCCATGTAGTTGACGAACACCGCATCGATGTCCTTGACGCTCATGCCCGCCTCGGCGAGAGCCTCCTTCGCCGCGAGCGCGACCATCGAGAGCTCGGTCTGGTCGACCACCTTGCCGAGCGGAGTCTCGGCCACGCCCGCGATGTACGCCTTTCTCGTCATGCGATGCCCATTGAGAGCGCGCGGTGCTCCGTATCAGGCGGCCGCGCTTCGCGCTTCCGGAAGGGTCCGGTGCGCGCGCGAGTGTATGCCAGACCCTCGCGGGTCTGGTACCCGTCCCGGTCCGTCATCGGGAGCGCCGCGGAGCATCCGATGCCCGTCCGGTGCGGGCGGCAGGGGCGCGGCGAGACTCGCGGCGGGCCCGGCCCTCAGCGATCCGAGAGGTCGAGGTCGTAGCGCAGGTAGTCCATGCGCGTGGCGAGACGATCGTAGAAGCGCTGCGCCCGGCGGTTGCCGCCTTCGGTCATCCAGAAGATCTTGTCCCACTCTTCCCGCCGTCCGATCTCGACCAGCGCCTGCATCATCGCCGTGGCGTGGCCCATCCGGCGAGCCTCCGGCCTCACGAAGATGTCCATCAGGTAGCAGATGTCGCGCCGGCTCCAGGTAAACGCGAGAGGCTGGTAGAGGGTGAAGCCCTGCGCCTCGCCGCCGGCGTCGAGGGAGAGGATGCACTCGAGCGGATGATCCGGGTCGAGAATGCGTCCCCAGTTCACCGCCTCGGTCTCGCGATCGCCCGGCTCGCCTGGCTTGTCGTGCAGGAACTTCCGCCACATGCTCGTCCACCGCTCGCGGTCGCCGGTCGCGGCCGGCCTCACCGTCGGTGCATCAGGCGACACTGCGGCTTCTCCCATCCCGGCTCGCCGAGGCGGCAATCGCAGGAGCGTTGCAGTCATCCATCCTCACGGCCGCTCCCTTCCTTTGCGCGAGTCGGGGCCGGGCCACGTCTCCATCCGTCACCGGACCCCGGGGTCCGGCGCAATGTTTTTCCCACGCACCGTTGCAGTCAAGATCGGATACCGGAAGCGCGTGCCGCGCTCATCCTTCCTTCGGTGGAGCGGGTGCCTCCCGGAACGGCATGAAGGCTTACCTCCGTCGGGCTTCACGCCTACAGCCGCGCACCGCACTGACGGGCTACGCTGTCGCGACGTGCCCCGGGACTGTCCTGGCCGTCTCCCGCCTTCCCCCCGACGGCCGACCGAGGGGCGCGACCAATTGCCGGTCGGCCGGATTGGCTTCGGCCCGCCGGCACTGCCGGTGCCGCTTCGAGGCGGATGCATGCGGCAACCGCCGCGCGGGGCGGCGAGAGCGAGGCCTGCGAGCATCGCAGCCTCACCTGCACCAAGCATCGCCGCGCACCGAGTCTGCCGCGGCGTCAAGGCTCGAGCCCGTACTCGCGCCTCGCCGCGTCGGGAGATACGAACCCGTTCGCGACGTCGCGGCGCACCCGCTCGGGATCGCGATCACGGGGATCGCCGTATCCGCCGCCCCCCGCCTCGATGAGCGCGATTCGATCGCCGGGCGCGAGCTCGAGGCGACCCCGTGGATCGACCGGCCGGCCGTTGATGCGGTGCTCGCGCGGCGTGCCCGCGCGGCCGCCCGCGAGCCCCTGGGCCACGAACTCGGTGCGGTTCGCCATGCAGAGCACGGTCAGGGGGTGCCCGGTGTCGTTGCGGATGACCACCTCCTGCCCGAGGCCGCCCCGGGCCGCACCCGCGCCGCCCGAGTCGGCGAGCAGCCGCTTGTGCTCGATGGTGGTGCCGGTGAGCGTTTCCCATACCTCGACCGGGACCACTGCCATGTTGGAGGGGCCGGGCAGGGTCTCGGCTCCGTCGTGGCCGCGGAGCGCGCCGAACCCGCCCGCCGCGAAGTAGATGGTCGATATCGCCCGCCCGTTGCGGTGACGGCCCTGGACAGTGAGCAGGTTCATCATGCCGCAGTCCGCCTGCACCCGGTCCGGCGCCGCCTCCGCCAGCGCTCCGAACACGAGCGGTGCGACGTAGTGGCCGATCATGTGACGCGCCCCGGTCGGCGAGGGCGGCTCCGCGTTGAGCAGGCATCCGGGCGGCGCCACCGCGCTTATCGGCGCGCTCATTCCCCCATTGTTGGGAAGTTCAGGGACCGTCAGGCACTTGACGGTGTAGAGGGTCATCGCCCGGGTGTAGCAGAAGGGCACGTTGATTCCCCGGCGCACGCACGCCCCCGTCCCGCCGAAGTCGGCGTGCAGGCGCCCTTCGCTCACCTCGATCCGGACCGCGAGTGCAATGGCGCCGTCCGGACCTTCGATGTCCACCCGATTCCGGTAGGTTCCGGGCCGCATGGCGTCCAGGCGCTCGCGCATCGCGCGCTCGGATCGCGTCCGGATCTCGGTGGACAGCCCGCGAAAATCGGGAAGGGCGTGCTCGCTCAGGAAATCGAGCAGCATGCGTTCCCCCATCGCGGTCGCGGTCACGTTCGCCATCAGGTCTCCGATCACCTCGTCCGGCGCCCGGACGTTGGTGCGCACGATCTCCACGAGGAGATCGTTGCGGCGGCCCGCCTCGAAGAGCTTGCAGATCGGCAACCGGAGTCCCTCGTGGTAGATCTCCGCGCCCGCCGCGCCGAATCCGAGCCCGCCGACGTCCGGCAGGTGGGTGATGCTGATCACGTAGGCGACGATGTGCTCTCCCCGGAACACGGGGCGCATCACGTTGACGTCGAACATGTGCCCGGTGCCGTGCCACGGATCGTTGGTGATCACCACGTCCCCCGGCCGCAGGGTCTCGGCCGGAAAGCGCTCCAGCATGTGGCGCAGGGTCTCGGGCGCGGTGCCCATGAAGACCGGCAGGGAGTAGGTGCCCTGGGCCATCAGCTCCCCGTCGCCGTCGAGCACCGCCACGGTCAGGTCATAGCTCTCGCTGACGATGGTCGAGAACGAGGTGCGCACGAGCGCGGACACGATCTCGTCCGCGATGGTGACCAGGCGATCCCACAGTATCCCGACGCTCACCGCATCGAGCGGCGCGGGGGACGCGAGCGGGCGGCTCACGGCCCGCCCTCCCGAATGTCCTCGTGCGATGAATCGCCGGCTCGGTCTCCTCCGGGTCCGGAACTCCTACGATCGTCACCGGCGCAATCGGCGTCGCGGGCCGGATGGACACCCGCTTCCAGGTCCGCGACGAGGTTGCCGTTCGAGTCCACCTCCACCCGGTCGCCCGGGCCGACCACCACCGTGGACTCGCGCTCCTCGATGAGCGCGGGGCCCGCCACCGCGTTGCCGGCGGCGAGCGCGTAGCGGTCGTAGACCGGGGTGGCCACCCAGCCGCCCAGATCCGGGAACCAGGCCCGGCGTGCGCCCTTGGGCGCGGCCGCGGCACCGCTCCACCGGCCGCCCACCGAGTAGTGCGCGCCGATTCCCGGATCGGGTGCGCGCGCCTCGACCTTCCAGGTGTTGACGACCAGGGGAGCGTCGAGCGGCGCGAACGCGTAGAGGTCTTCGTAGCGCCGCCGGAACAGATGGGCGAGGCCGTCGACTCCGAAGGCCGGTTCGGGCAAGGCGACTTCTATTTCGTGCCCCTGTCCGTGGTAGTGCATGTCGAGGCGCCGGACCACCGTGATTCCGGAAGGATGGAGGCCCGCCGCGAGCAGCGGTGCCTTCGCGTCCCTCTCGACCTCCGCGAAGGTGGCAGCGAACTGCGCGTCGTCGAGGTCGTCCACGAAGCGTTCCCGGGTGAGCGCCACCTCGAAGGCGAGCGGACTCGCGAGCAGGCCGATCGCGGACATCACCCCTGCCGCAACCGGAAAGATCACGCGGGGTATGCCGAGCTTCCTCGCCACGCGGGTCGCGTGCACCGGTCCGCTCCCGCCGAAGGCGACCATGGAGGAGGCGCGGTAGTCGAAGCCGCGCTCGGAAGCATGGATGCGGAAGGCGCGGGCTACGTCCTCGCTCGCCATGTCGTGGATTCCGAAGGCCGCCCGTTCGAGCCCGAGCCCGAGGGGCTTCGCCACGCGTTCCGCGATCGCCTCTTCGGCACGGGAGCGGTCGAGGCGCATGTCCCCGCCGAGGAAGTAGTCGGGGTCCAGGTAGCCGAGGACGAGATTCGCGTCGCTCAGCGTCGCCTGCGTTCCCCCCTGTCCGTAGCAGGCGGGGCCCGGAGAGGCCCCCGCGCTCTTCGGACCGACCCGAATGGTGCCGCGAGCGTCCGGCTCCGCGATGCTGCCGCCGCCGGCGCCGATCTCGATCATGTCGATGACCGGGGTGCGCACCGGCAGCCCGCTGCCCGCCTTGAACTCGTGCGTGCGCGCCACCTCGAGCGCGTAGACCTTCATTGCCGCGCCTTCGCGCACCAGCGCCCCTTTCGCGGTGGTGCCTCCCATGTCGAAGGAGAGCAGGTTCGGAAGGTCGAGAGCGCGCCCGTGGACGGCCGACATCCGGGCGCCGGCGGCGGGGCCGGACTCGATCACCCGCACCGGAAGGCGGCGGGCAAGGGGCGGTGTCAGGGTGCCGCCGCTCGCGCTCATCACGTAGAGGCGTCCCCGGAATCCGAGCGCGGCGAGGCCGTGCTCTATGCGCTCGAGGTAGCGGCCGAACATCGGGCCGGCGTAGGCATTGATGCAGGTGGTGGTGAAGCGCTCGAACTCCCGCCATCCCGGGAAGACTTCGGCCGAGGAAGAGACGAAGAGCTCCGGGAAGGACGCCTCGACCATCCGCCTGAGCGCTTCCTCGTGGGCCGGATTGGAGTAGGCGTGCAGCAGGCAGATCGCGAGCGCCTCGATGCCTTCCTCCCGCACCATCTCCTGCACCGCGACCCGGGCCGCCTCGAGGTCGGGGGACCGCTCCGCGGTGCCGTCGAAGCGCATGCGCTCGGACACTTCGCGACGTCGCGCGCGGGGGACGATGGGCTCGGGAAAGGTGATGCGCAGGTCGAAGACGTCGTAGCGCTTCTCCTCGCGCATGTCCGGGATATCGCGAAAACCTTCCGTGATGAGCATGCCGGTGCGCGCACCCTTGCGCTCGATGACCGCGTTCGTGACGAGCGTGGTGCCGTGCACCACCTCGCGGAGATCGTCGATGTTCATCGATTCACGCTCGAGCAGCGCCACCGCCCCCTCGATGACCGCGCGCGAGGGATCCTCCGGCGTGGTGAGGCACTTGTGGATGTGAAGCGACCTTCCCTCCTCGTCGAACAACGCGAAGTCGGTGAAGGTCCCCCCGATGTCCACCCCGAGCCGGTACCCGTTCATGCCCCGTGGTCTCCGTTGCCGCTTATGGCCGCGATCACTGTTGCTGCGGCGCTCCGGAAAAGCGCAGGGGCGTGATTCTCGCGCAACATCGGCGAGTGGAGAACGAGTTTCCGGAATCGTGTACCGTCGGCGTGGGTGCCGTCCCCTGGCGCCGGGGTACTACTGATACCGAAAGGTGCGCGCTGCCGCGGCGGCGCAGAGGAGCGTACCCGCGAGAAGGGCGGCAAGGTGGAGCGTGGCGGCGCTCGGACCAAGTCCGAAGTTAACCAGCCGGTGCAGCGCGTCCATCGTCCAGCCGGTGGGGAGGCCGGCGGCCAGCGTCTGCATCCACTCCGGCGTGATCTCGATCGGCCACCAGCACCCGCCGAGCGAGGCGAGCGCCATGGTGACGAGCACGCCGACCCCCACCACCTGGGCCTGGCTGCGACAGAGGTTGGCGAGCAGCAGGCCGAAGGAGGCGTTGAACCCGGCCCATGCCGTCAGGGTGACGCCCACCATCCAGAGCGCGCTTCCCCAGTCCATGCGGAAGAGCAGGGTCCCGGCCAGCATGGCGAAGGCGATCTGCACGAGCCCGAGCGCCATCCTCGCCATCCACTTCCCGGCCACGATCGAGGCGGGGCGGATCGGGGTCGAGGCGAGCCGGCGCAGCAGGCCCTGTTCGCGTTCGATCACCAGGAGGACCGCGCCGCTGGTGAGGAGCACGAGCATGGTGAACATGACCAGGGTGCCGGGGATGGCCTGCGAGTAGCCGGTCGGCGGCGCATGTCGCCTGCCGGCGCTGCTCACATTCAGCGTGACGCGGCGCGGCGCGGCGTCCAGCTCCGCGAAGGCCTCCGGCGATACCTCGTTTTCCAGGAGGGAAAGGGTCACCAGGTCCGCGAGCACGGTGTATACCGCGCGCGACACTCGCAGCTCGTCGTAGCGGCGCTCCAGCGCCTCCCCGTCGCTTTCGAGCCTCAGGACCGCGGGGTGTCCGGCCAGTATGGAAGCGGTCAGGTTCGATTGGCCGGAAGCGGGCGGAGGGAGGCGGAGGTGTCGGGAAAGGCCGGAGGAGTCTTCCCGGGAGCCGGCCCGGGTCACCGCGAAGCGCTGCTCCTCGAGCCGCCGGACGACCTCGGCGACGAGAAAGCCTCCCCCCTCGGCGCCGTGCAGCGCGATCGGGTCGGGGCGCTTCGGGTCCGAAGCTCCGAAGCCCGCGGTCACCGTGCCCATGAAGTAGAAGAAGACGACCGGCATCACGAAGGTCCACAGGATGGTCTCGCGGGTGCGCAGCAGAATGGCGAGGTCGCGCCCCGCGATGAACCATGCGTCCCGCCACATGGTCAGGACACCAGGAAGCGACCGGACAGGCGCCGCGTCGCGAGGGCGAATGCGACGGCGGCGGGAACTCCGATCGCCAGGGCGGCAAGCGCCATCGCGGGGAAGTCCGGCTGTGCGTCGAGGATCTCGCCGAGACGGATCAGGGCCGCGCCGTTCGGCGTCCAGCGGCCGATCTCCGCCATCCAGTCGGGCATCATCTGGAAGGGAAAGAAGGACCCGCCCAGCATCAGCACCGGAAAGAGGACGAGGTTGGAGAGCATGTCTCCGGCCCGCTGGCTCGAGGCGAGGCACTGCAGGAGCACGAAGTAGACCAGCATCACGCAGCCGGAGAACGCGACCCAGAGCACCGCCAGCGGCGCCCGGGACAGGGAGAGGTCGAAGAGCACGATGCCGGCCGCGACTCCGATCACCGCGACCAGGGCGGCGACGGAGGTTCCCGCGAGCAGCTTGCCGGCGAGAAAGGCGGCCATCGACGGAGGGGAGCAGGCGACGCGATGCAGGGTGCCGAGGCGCCTCTCGTTCCAGACGTCACCGCTCATGCCCTGGGCCACGAAGAGCACGGACAGGAAGATCATGCCCGGCAGGAAGATCCTGCCGATGTCCGGCACGGCGCTCTCGCCGCTGCTTTCGCTCTCGTCCGGAGCCGGGGCGAGCTCGACGCTGAGCACCGGGGGCGCCAGCACCCGCTTCCCCGATTCGAGCAGGCGCGAGTTCAGTCGCCGGACCAGTTGCGACAGGCTTTCTTCGATGTCCGACGGCGAGGCGGTGGCGTC
Source organism: Gammaproteobacteria bacterium (assembly GCA_022824305.1). Taxonomy (GTDB): domain Bacteria; phylum Pseudomonadota; class Gammaproteobacteria; order HK1; family HK1; genus JAJEAD01. The sequence goes on from JAJEAD010000049.1 coordinate 77,393, forward strand.
GTCGAGACGCATATCCGCGAAGTGCGGCGCGGCAGGGCCAAGCAGGCGCTCGCTGTAGACGGCGAAATCGGCCGCGATGCTCATTGCCTCCTCGATCACGGAGGGCAGGATGCGGTGGGAGGGATTGGTCACGAGCCGGATCTCGGCGTTCCCCTTTCCCACGAAGGCGCCTTGCAGGCCGGCCGGCAGGATGAGCAGTGCGGTGGCCTCGTCCGCGTCGATGAGCCGCCGCCCTTCGGCGTGCTCCACGTGCACGACGTCGAAAAGTTCCGCCATCTCTCCCCGGGCCGGAATCGCGGCAATCACCCCGCTCACGAAGGAGCGGTCCTCGTCGACCACCAGCAGGCGCCCGCGCGGGGCCCCTCCGTCGCCGCTGTTGATGAGCACCAGCAGGCTGCCGATCGCCAGCGGCAAGGCCAGCCAGATCAGCAGGGCGGCGGGGTCGGCGAGGCGCCGGCGGAGGTCCTTCTTCGCCGTAATGATGGCGAAGTGAACGCTCACCCCCTGAGCTCCCGGCCCGTGAGCTTGATGAACAGGCTCTCGAGGTTCGGCCGATTCAGCGTGGTCTCGTCCACCCGGCCGCCGGCTTCCGTCACGGCTGCGAAGATGGCGGGCAGGCGCCGACTGGCGGCCCCGGCCGCGATGAGCATGGCGCCGGAGTCGATGTTCACGACTTCGGTGTCGTCGAGCGCCTCGATGCCGTGGCGGATGCGCTCCGGCTCGAACTCGCCCGTTACCCGGACGAGGTCCCGCTCGCCCAGCAGGGCGCGCAGCTCTTCGAGCGTGCCCGCAGCAAGGATCCGTCCGTGGTCCATGATGGCGAGCCGGTCGCAGAGTTCCTGCGCTTCCTCCATGTAATGCGTGGTGTAGAGCACGCAGGTCCCGGATTCCGCCTGTTCGCGCACCATGTCGAGGAGCCTCACCCGGCTCTGCGGGTCCACCCCGACCGTCGGCTCGTCGAGGAGAAGGACGCGCGGACGGTGGACGATGCCGCAGCCGAAGTTGAGGCGCCGCTTCATGCCGCCGCTCAGTTTCTTGACCGCCTGCCGGGAGCGGTCCGCGAGTCCGGTGAGCTCGAGCACTTCGCCGACCCGCCGCTCGAGCTCCCTTCCCCGCATTCCGTAGGCTGCCCCCCAGTAGCGCACGTTGTCGGCCGCGTTCAGGTCCTCGTAGAGCGCAAGTTCCTGCGGCACCACGCCGATGCAGGCCCGCGCCCTCCGAGCTTCCCGAACCACGTCGTGTCCGCATACCCGGACGCGCCCCGACGAGGGAGCGAGCAGCCCGGAGATGCAGCCGATGGTCGTGGACTTGCCGGCGCCGTTCGGTCCGAGCAGCCCGAACACCGTGCCTTCGCCCGCGGCGAAGCTGACTCCGTCCACCGCGGCGAATTCACCGTAGCGCTTTCGGACTTCCTCGACCTCTATCACGCTTGCTCGCCCTCCTCCTCGTGCCGCCCCATGCGGAGCGGACACGGGACGTGGTTGAAGAGATCATCCGCTGTTGGCCGAAAGCTGGATTCTCGGCACCCGTGCATGCCGCCGGCAACGGAAAATGCGTGAAATGCCGACGTTTTCGCGGTCGGCGCGTGCCTCGTCGTTCGCGATTCGCGAGTGGTCGACCACATCGCGACGGATGGACGCGTCTGGGTGCGGTGGGTTGCGCATGAGCGTGACGGGATCCTTCCCGTGGCAGTCGAGATGGGTGCAGGGCTATTGAAAGGGTCGATACCAGACTTCGACCCTTCGTGATGGTGAAATACCATTGGGCGGAAATAGCATCTCCGCACGCCGGCGGGAACTCTCCGGGGCGAGCGGCAGCTTCGTCGCTACGACCGAGAGCGCCAGTCGATCCACATCGCACGAGGAGCGCTTCCCAATGTCGAGAGAACACGTCAAGACCCTCCGCGAAGGCGGTGTTCTGCAGGTCACCCTCGACCGCCCGAAGGCCAATGCCATCGATACCGAGACCAGCCGGGCAATGGGGGAGGTCTTTCTCGCATTTCGCGACGACCCGAATCTGCGGGTCGCCATCGTCACCGGAGGCGGTGAGAGGTTCTTCTGCGCGGGCTGGGATTTGAAGTCCGCCGGGGCCGAGCTGGAGGTTCTCGAGGAGGACTACGGGGTGGGCGGATTCGGCGGCATGCAGGACCTGAGAGATCTCAACAAACCCATCATTGCCGCCATAAACGGCATCTGCTGTGGTGGCGGCCTCGAGGTCGCTCTCGACGCCGACATCCTGATCGCCGCGGATCACGCCACCTTCGCCCTGCCCGAAATCACAGTCGGTACCTACGCGCCGACCGCGTGCATCGCTTTGCCCAAGCGCATCCCCTACCACATCGCGATGGAGCTGCTGCTCACCGGCCGCTGGTTCGACGCGGAGGAGGCGCATCGCTGGGGTCTGGTCAACCGCGTGGTGCCCGCCAGGGAGCTGATGGACGAAGTCTGGAAGCTTGCGAGGAAACTCGCGGAGGGGCCACCGCTCGTGCAGGCGGCGACGAAAGAAATCGTCCGAGACGCGGAGAACAAGAAGTTCCAGGATGCCCTCAACAAGGTCAACGCCAGACAATATCGCAGCGTCGAGATCATGATCCCGAGCGAGGACCGGAAGGAGGGTCCGCGCGCCTTCGTGGAGAAACGCAAGCCGCTGTTCAAGGGCCGGTAACGTAGGCCGCGAAGTTCTCGCGAAGACAGGCCCGCATGGCGCGCGACCCCCGATACGATGTTCTCTTCGAGCCGGTGCGCATCGGGCCGGTGACCGCCAGGAACCGCTTCTACCAGGTGCCGCACTGCAGCGGCTCCGGCGCGCAGTTTCCCCGCACCCACGCGGCGATGCGCGCGACAAAGGCGGAAGGCGGCTGGGCGGTGGTCAACACCGAGTGGTGCTCGGTGCACCCCTCCACCGACCTGCTGCCGAGCCAGGCCTCCCGGCTGTGGACCGAAGAGGACGTGCGCGCCAACGCCCTCATGACCGAGGCGGTGCACCGCTACGATGCGCTCGCCGGCTGCGAGCTCGCGCATGCCGGAATCACCGCCCACAACCGCTATAGCCGCATGCCGAGCATGGGTCCATCGCCCCGGCCCGCGAATCCACAGCATTTCCCAGGCCACGGGCGCGCGATGACCCGCGAAGACATTCGGGACATCCGGCGTTGGCACCGTATTGGCGTGCGTCGTGCCATGCAGGCCGGGTTCGATATCGTCTACCTCTACGTGAGTCACGGCATCACCGTGTTCACTGACTTCCTCTCGCCTCGGATAAATCAGCGCAGCGACGAGTATGGCGGCGGTCTGGAGAACCGGGCGCGACTGCTTCGGGAGACGCTCGAAGAGGTGATGGACGAGGCGAAGGGGCGATGCGCGGTGGCCATCCGCTTCTGCGTGGACGAGGAGCGAGGGCCGGACGCCATCACCGCAGAGGATGGGCGCGCGGTGATCGAGATGTTGGCCGAGGTGCCGGACCTCTGGGACGTCAACGTCGGCGGACCGGACGACATGCTCTCCTCGCGTTTTCGCCGGGAGGGCTGGCAGGAGCCGTCCATCGCCTTCGTCAAGCAGGTGACCTCGAAGCCGGTGGTCGGAGTGGGGCGCTTCACCAGCCCCGATACCATGGCCTCCCTGGTCAGGCGCGGCGTGCTCGACTTCATCGGCGCGGCGCGCCCCTCGATCGCGGATCCCTTCCTGCCACGAAAGATCGAGGAGGGGCGTCCCGAGGACATCCGCGAGTGCATCGGCTGCAACGTGTGCCTGGCGTCCAACATGCTGACGGTGCCGATCCGTTGTACGCAGAACCCGACCATGTCCGAGGAGTGGCGCCGCGGCTGGCATCCGGAGCGCATTCCCGAGCGTGCCAGCGACGCGCGGGTGCTGGTGGTCGGGGCGGGTCCGGCCGGGTTGGAGGCGACTCGGGCTGCGGCGGCGCGGGGCTATGAGGTGACGCTGGCCGAAGCCTCCCGGGAGCTCGGAGGCCACCTGAACGCGCTCGGCCGGCTGCCCGGTCTCGCCGAGTGGCTCCGGGTGCGCGACTGGCGTGTCGGGCAAATCCAGAAGATGGCCAATGTGGCGGTCTACCGGGAGAGCCACCTGGACGCGGACGAGGTGATCGAACTCGGCTTCGAGCACGTCTTGGTCGCTACCGGGGCGCACTGGCGCGGCGACGGGGTCGGCACCAGCAACTTCTCCGCGATCGCCGGCAACGGGCAAGGTCACGTCATGACGCCGGACGCCATCCTCGCGGGCGGCGAGGTCCATTCACCGGTGGTGATTTTCGATGACGATCCCTACTTCATGGGCGGGGCACTCGCGGAGCACTTGGCAAGCCAGGAGTACCAGGTGGTGTTGGTGACCCCGGCGGCACTGGTCTCCTCCTGGACCCAATACACGTTCGAGGCGCATCAGATCCATCGACGCCTGATCTCCCACGGTGTCGAGGTCGTCCTGAACCACAACCTTATCGCCATCGGCAACGGCACGGTGGAGCTCGCGGGGATGTTCGGGGAACCCGCCTTCCATCGCGACGCCGCGAGCGTTGTCCTGGTGACCGGCCGATGCCCCGACGACGAGCTCGCGAACGCGCTTCGAGCCCGCGTGGACTCGGGCGCGGCGGGTGATATCCGCTCCCTCCGCGCGGTCGGTGACTGCCTGGCGCCGGGGTTGATCGCGGAAGCGGTGTTCAGCGGCCACCGCGCGGCGCGAGCGCTCGACGCTCCTGATGTCGCCGACTTGCCCTTCCGGGTCGAGCAGGTCCCGACCACGCCCGAGCCCGCCCGGCCTGGGACGACGAGGTGAGTGCCGGACGAAGTCGGGGGTTGAAGCAGTCGCTCTCGAAGTGCCGGGCAGGTGGGCGAGTCAGCCAGACGTCCCTGAGGCCTACCTGATCAACTCAAGGGTCTCGCCCAGCAGTCGCGCGACCCTGGTGTCCTCGAGGTGCATGCCGTCGGGAAACAGCATCCACTTCTCGGCGCCTCGATCGCGCAAGGCCTCCAGCCGAGCGCGGACTTCCTCCGGAGTTCCCCAGAGACAGGCAGACCGCGAGATGATCCAGTCGTAGACGCCGAGCGCCTTCGCGCGAGTGACCAGAGCTCGACCCCGCCCCTCGGTAGTGTAGGCGGCCTCGATGTCCTGCGAATCCGCGTTGAGCGCAGTCAGCGCTGGGAGCACATCCTCCGGCACCCGTTTGCCGGCGGTGCCGCCGAAGGTCAGGAAGTGGGCGAGCCAGCCGAGGCTGTTCTCGGCCGCGGCGGCGGCGCTCTCGGCAAAGGTGATCTCGGCGTAGTGCCACACGTCGATCTCGGCCGGATCGCGCCCGATCTCCGCACAGGCGGCGGCTATCTGTTCTTCGGCCCATCGCAGATCGTCCGGCGAGACACCCACGGAGAGAATCAGCCCATCGGCCACCTGGGAGGCCATGCGAATGGACTTCGGTCCTGCGCAGGCGACATACACCGGCATTTCGAAGGGTGCGAACTCCCTCCAGCTCTGAGAGAAACGGCGACCGCGCCAGCTCGCAGGCTCACCCTTGAGGAGCGCCTTGACGGCAAGAATGTACTCTCTCAGCTCCGAGATTCTGGCGGGTTCTAGCCCGACTCCCCATACTGCGCTGTCTCCGGTCGCAATCCCGCAAATAACCCGTCCCGGCGCCAGCTCCTCGAGCTGCAGGAGGGCCGCCGCCGCGATCGACGGGTGACGGGTGACCGGATTCGTGACCGCGGTGACGATCCTGCACCGAGACGCATTGAGGGCCGCGGCGACGCAGCTCAGGTACACATCACGTTCGACCATGGGCGTATCGGGAATGCCGATGGAATGCAGTCCCATGTCGTCGATCGCCCGTGCGACCGCGCAGACTTGGTTCCAGGTCCCCTGCGACACGGTCAGGCAAACCTGTGGAAGGCCGGGGTCAAGCACCGAGTGATGTGCCGCGGGTCACGACTTCGAACTTTCGTCGGCCATGGTTGCCATCGAACGAGAATCAGGGCGCCTCATGTCCAAGACCAGTTCGAAGCCTCGATGGGCGGTATGGGGCATCACGATGGCTCGAGAACTCGTGGCGACGTGGAGACGACAGGAATCATGCCAGCCCGGCAAGGTTAAATCTCGGCCGGATCAGCCTGACATGCTACAGGCGCTCGCGAGTTCGGCGTTACAGAGTGATCTCTCGAGTACTTTTCAGTTCGGCCGCGGCGATTCGGGCGGGTGCTGGATCATCTTCGCGCCCAAGCCGCACCTCGCTGAGGGTATCCTGGTCCCCGACCTCGCCGGGTGGCGCCGGCGGTGGATGCCGGACTACCCCGACACCGTCTACGTGACCCTCCCGCCCGACTGGGTGTGCGAGGTGTTCTCGGCCTCGACACGCAGGCTCGACCGGCTGGAGAAGCGCCCGGTCTATTCTCGCGAAGGAGTCGGGCATCTGTGGCTCGTGTACCCGGCGGCCCGCACTCTCGAGGCGTGCGAAATGCACGAAGGACAGTGGCTGCTGATCGCGAGAGCGAAGGACGACGACCCGGTCAGTATTCGTCCCTTCGATGCGATCACCTTCAGCCTGAGAGATCTATGGCCCTGAGCAGCAGCCGACCCGTTACGGCGGCCGATAGCGCATACTGACTCGATTCCGGACTGCAGAAGGCTTCGACACTGCCCCTCGAGCACGTAGCTGGACGATGCGGGTATAGGTCATGGTGTCCCCGCGTCAGGGTCGGCGGTTGCTCAAGCGCTGCGTTGGAGGTCCGACGCTCCGCTCAGACCGTAAAGACTCATGGCGTTCTGCCCGAACACCTTCACTTGATCCTCTACCGGCAAAGACGCAAGCGTTGTCTTCAGCGTCTCGATAGGATCGCCGCAAGCGTCCGAGTGCGGATAGTCGAAGGCCCAGAGAAACCTGTCCGCGCCCAGCCTCTCGATCATGACCGGAGCCAATGACTCGTCCAGCTCCATCGCAATCCAGCACTGTCGCGCGAAATACTCGCTGGGCTTGAGCTTCATCGGGGTCGTGAAGGAGAAGTACTCGTAGACCTCGTCCATACGCTCTATCCAGTGGCCGATCCACCCACACCCCGACTCCAGCACGACCACCTTCAGACGGGGAAAGCGCTCGAAGGTACCCTCGCTGAAGAAGGTGGTGAAGTTCAACTTCTGATCGACCGTCGACGTCACGAACTGATACCAGGTGGACATGTCCTCGGGTCGGGGGTAGTACTTCGCACCCGCCCATTCGTCGGCATTGCTGGCGTGAAGGGTGACCGGAATGTCCAACTCCTGAGCTAGCGCCCACAGCGGATCGTAGTACGAGCTCCCGTAGGGATGCCCGCCCGCGAGGTACGAGTTCAGCATCGCCGCCTTGGCTCCGAGCCTGGCCGTCCTCTCGAGCTCCTTGACCGCTTCTGTGACGTCGCGCATGGGAATGTGGGCGGCGGGGACGAGCCGGTCGGGATAGGGCTTGCAGAAGTCGAACAGCCAGTTGTTGTAGGCCCGGCAGTAGGCGGCGGCCAACACCGTGTCCTTGCACTCGGACTCCCAGCACAGGCCCAATGAGGGGTAGATGAGCGAGATGTCGATTCCCTCTTCGTTCATCAGCTCGACCCGCACGTGGGGATCGTTGGCGCCGGGGGGAATCGCGTCCGCGTAGTCGATCCGGCCCGGCTCGAGATAGGGCCGCGTGTCCTGCCCCATGGCCCCCAGCAGGCCTAGCGTTCCTCCCTGCAACAGCCAGGATCGGCCGCCGTCGATCTCCAGGTACTCCAGCCCTCGAGCGTCTTTGCGGATCCTCAAGGCCCGATCCTGGTACTCCGCTTCCAGGTACTGCACCCACAGATCCGGTGGCTCCAGTATGTGCCCGTCTACGTCCACGAACTTCGCTTGCATTGCCTCTGATCTCCTCATGGCTCGACGCCGATCCGCTTCCCGGCCGATGCGCACTCGCCCCCCGGCGCTTCGCGGCGGCGCCAGTCTCGCCTCTCCGGGACATGTCGAAGCGTCCATTACTGTAGTTTCGGATTCGACGGGGCCTCAAACGAGTATTCTTCGGGGCATTTGGATGACTCTCGATCATGAGACGGCGTGAGCCGGTGCCGCCCCTCCTCCGACCGATGGTGGCGAGGACGGATACGTCGGCCGTCCCCAGCCGCTTTGGACGTGGCGTAGAGAGCGAGCCCGATCACCCCGCATACCCCCCGGCCGGCCGGCGTGACCCGGACCCCGCAGTGCTCTCGCCGCTACGGCGCGACACCGAGGTGGGTCTCGGGCAATCGCCGTGGCGACTCACCGCGGACCGGGTCAAGCAGCGCTCCTCGGCCGCCTTGGTGAAGCGCTCGTGGCGTCCAGCCGCCTCGAACGCACACCGTGCGCCGAGCGGCGGGAGGTCAGCGTGCCGTCCAATGAGCGAGAATCACTCAAATGACCGAGGAATACTCGTTTGAGGCCTGGTCGAAGGAGGATCTACAGTAGCCGGAGGTTCCATATCGAGAGCACCCCGAGTCGGCTGGCGTACCGGCTCGATTCGTGCTCGGATTGGTAGAGGAGGGATCAGTCATGAGGAACCCCTTATCCGAAGGAGGTACGTCGATGAGCGCAGTGGTCACCGAGGAGGATGTCGCCCGCTACCGCGACGACGGCGTGGTGCTCATCCGCAACCTGCTCGACGAACGCTGGCTCTCGGTCCTCGCCGACGGCATTGCCGACAACCTCCGCCGGCCGAGCCCGCGTACCCGGGAGTACGTGAACGACCCCGCGAGCGGCGCGTACTTTTTCTACGACGCGCTCGTTCTCGGTGAGCAGCCCGCCTACGACCGCGTCATGCTCGACTCGCCGATGGCCGAGGCGGTGGCGGCCCTCATGGAGTCGAGCACCGCGGTGCTGTTCTACATCAGTGTGTTCGTGCGCGGCGCGGGCACCGCCGAGCGCAGCCCCTGGCACCAGGACCAGCCTTCGTGGTCGGCGGCGGGCGATCAGGCGTGCAGCGCCTGGGTGCCGCTCGATCCGGTGCCCCTCGAGACCGCGCTCGAGTTCGTGCGCGGCTCGCACCGATGGCGGACCGCGTTCGAACGCGCACCGTTCTTCATCGACCGCTACGAGCGCGACGATCGCAGCGGGCAGACGCCGTTCCCCGACATCGAGGCGAACCGGGCCGGCTACGACATCCTCGGCTGGGAGATGAGCCCGGGGGATTGCCTCGTGTTCCATGGCATGACCACCCACGGTGGCTCCGGCGCCCTGCCGGCGGGCCTGGGCCGGCGCGCGGTGTCGGTGCAGTGGCTCGGCGACGACGCGCGCTTCCGGGAGGTGCCGGGCGGCGACTCTCCGCGAATCAGCGAGGCGCTTCGCGGGCGAATCCGACCCGGCGATCCGGTGGCATGCGACGTCTGCCCGGTAGTCTGGCCGCGCGCCACTCCCGGCGATACCCCCGCTGCCCCCGGTCACTAACTGGCGCAAGCTCGGGCCCTGGATCCTCGCCCACGTCGCTGCGCGCGAAGCGGGTGCGAGCGGATGCGCTCCCGAATCCCCGACATGTCGGCGCTCGGTGAGACAGGGGTTGGATACCGGAGACCGTGCGCGCAACCGGGAGCATTCCCATGAAAGTCTATGAAGCCTTAGCACGAGCCTTGGTGGAGGAAGGGATCGACACCGCATTCACGCTGATGGACGAGTTCAACATGGATCTCGTGCTGGAGCTGGGTGAGAAGCTGGGCGTGCGGATCGTCACGGCGCGCCACGAAGAGGGTGCGGTCCTGATGGCGGACGGCTACGCCCGGGTGACCGGACGACCCGCCTTGGCGGTCATCGGGGCCGGGCCGGCCATCGCTCACACCGGGACCGGCCTGGTCACCATGCGGCTGCGACAGTCACCCGTGCTGGTCCTGGCAGCGGATACCGCTCGCAATGACCTCCACAACGCGAAGGTGTTCGACAACCGGCGCTACGCAGAGGCGACGGTGGGCACCTTCATTCCCCTGAGGGACGCCGCCACTCTGGTCGAAGATCTCGGCCGAGCATTCCGTCACCTGCGTGCCGGTGCGGGCCCGGTGGTGCTGAACGTACCAGGAGATGTCTTCCAGTCTTCCCTCGGGACACGGTGGCACTACGATGCGCCCGCTGCGATGGACGTTTCCCGGCAGCGGACCCGGGCCGCGCCGGAGATCGTTGCGCAAGCGGTCTCTACACTGGCCGCAGCGCAACGCCCGGTGATCATCGTCGGCCGGGGCGCGGTCGCCTCCGGCGCGAGGCAAGCGATAGCCGAGCTCGCAAAGCGCATCGGAGCCCTCCTCGCGTGCAGCCTCCGGGCGCGCGGCTACTTCGACGCCGATCCCTACTTTCTGGGTATCGCCGGGGGGTTCTCGACCCCGAGCGCCTTGCAGCTCATCGGCGAGGCGGACTGTGTCGTGAGCGTAGGGGCGGGACTGAACTGGTACACGACGAGAGGCGGCACTCTCTTTCCGGAGGCTCGACTGATTCAGATCGACAGCGACCCGAGTCGCATCGGCGCCCTGTTGCGTCCGGACGTGGCGATGGTTGGCGACGCCCTCGCCACCGTATCCGCGATAAACGAAGGCCTGGAGTGCGAAGGGATACGGGATGGAGGGGGGTTCCGGTCCGATGAGGCAGGGCAGAGCATCCGTGCCTCCTGGTCGTACAAGACAGGCCCCTTCGTCGATACCCCGGGCATCCTGGACCCCTACCAGGTGGTGGCCGAGCTGGACGAGCTCCTGCCCGCGCAGCGCACGGTGGTTTGCGAGGGCGGGCACTACTGTCTCTTCACCGCCACCGGCATGGCCGTCCCGGAACCTTCCGCCTTCCTGTTCGGCAACGACTTCGCGGCCATGAGTGTAGGGCTGGGCATCAGCATCGGCGCCGCCCTCGGGCGACCCGACCGCCACTGCATCCTGTTCGTGGGTGACGGCGGGCTGATGATGAGTCTCCCCGAGCTCGAGACGGCGGCACGCCACAGGATCCCTCTGACCGTCGTCGTCATGAACGATGGCGCCTACGGCGCCGAGTTCCACAAGCTGAGAGCGGCAGGGAAGTCCGTCGAACTCACGCTATTCGATAACCCGGAGTTCGAAGACGTAGCCCGTGCGCTAGGGTGCACGGGAGCCACCGCCCGAAGCGTCGACGAGCTCCGTTCGGCCGCCGCAAAGGCGGGCACGCTGGATCACCCGCTCGTGATAGACACGAAGATCACGCGCGAGGTCATGCACTGGGCCATGAAGGAGTACCTTTGACGGCGAGCGCAGCCACGAGGGCCACATGGCGTGTCGCATAGCTCGGCCTACGAAATCCTGATGGAACCGGTGCGCATCGGCCCGGTGACCGCCCCGAACCGCTTCTATCAGGTCCCGCACTGCTCCGGCATGGGCTTCGCCATGCCGAACAGCCTGGTGGCGATGAGGGAGGTCAAGGCCGAGGGCGGCTGGGGCGTGGTCTGCACCGAGTACTGCTCCACCGAAACGAGCTCCGACAACCATCCTCAACCCTTCTGCACTCTGTGGGACGCCGCCGACCAGCGCGTTCTTTCGACACTCGCCGAAGCGGTGCATCGCCATGGGGCGCTCGCAGGAGTGGAGCTCTGGGCAGCGGGCTACTCCAGTCGCAACAACCTCACCCGGGTGCCACCGGTGGCGCCGATGAGTATGCCCACCTCGCGCGCGCCAATTCAGACGCGGCATATGGACAAGGCCGACCTCCGCGCGTTCCGCCGCACCCATCGCGCCGCCGCGCGGCGGGCTCGCGACGCCGGTTTCGATATCGTCTATGTCTATGCGGCGCACGGGAATCTGCCGCTCCAGTTCCTCTCCCCGGTCCAGAATCAGCGTGGTGACGAGTACGGCGGCAGCCTGGAGAACCGCGCGCGCTTCATCCGCGAGCTGCTGGAGGACACCAAGGACGCGATCGGGGACCGTTGCGCGGTCGGGTTGCGTTTCGCGGTGACCAACCTCGATACGGACATCGGCGTCTCGCACGATGGAGACGGGCGCGCGCTGGTCGAGCATCTCGCCGAGCTGCCCGACCTCTGGGACGTCAATATCGGCACCTATGCATCGGATGCGTGCACTGCCCGCTTCGCCGAGGAGGGCGCCCAGGAAGAGTACGTGAGCTTCGTCAAGACCGTCACGTCGAAGCCGGTGGTGGCGGTGGGGCGATACACCTCGCCCGACCGAATGGTCGCCCTCGTCCGCCGAGGGGTGGCGGATCTGGTCGGTGCGGCTCGGCCTTCGATCGCCGACCCCTTCCTGCCGCGCAAGATCGCGGAAGGCCGGATCGAGGACATCCGTGAATGCATCGGCTGCAACGTATGCGTGATGAGCGACACGCAGGGCGTGCCGATCCGGTGCACCCAGAATCCCACCATGGGCGAAGAGTGGCGCCGCGGGTGGCACCCCGAGCGGATCCCGCCCCGTCCGGCGGCGGGGGACGTGCGCCATGCCGGCGTCCCGGATGCTGCGGCGCGGCCGGAGCGGGAGCGCGTTCTCGTGGTGGGGGCGGGCCCGGCGGGGCTGGAGGCGGCGCGCGCGGCGGGTCAACGCGGCTACGAGGTGGTCATTGCCGAGGCGGGCACCCAACTGGGCGGCCGGGCCCTGCGCGAGGCGCGGCTGCCGGGACTCGCCACCTACCGGCGAGTGATCGACTGGCGACTCGGCCAGATCGCGCAGATGCCCAACGTCAAAATCTATCGGGACAGTCGGCTGGAGCCGGATCAGATCCTGGAGTTCGGCTTCGGGCACGTCTGCATCGCCACCGGCGCACGCTGGCGCCGGAGCGGGGTGGGTCGTTCGAGCTTCCATCCCTTCGAAGGCTGGCGGGACGAGGATGTCTACACTCCCGATGACGTGATGGACGGGCGGCCCAACAACGGCCGCGTCCTCGTTTATGACGACGATCACTTCTACATGGGTGGTGCCGTGGCCGAGGCGCTGTCCGCCGCAGGATGCGAGGTGGTACTCGCCACCAGCGCGGAGGTCGTCTCGCCCATGTGCCAGTGGACGCTGGACCAAGCGCGGATCCAGCTCCGCCTCATCGAGCTCGGCGTGGAGATCGTGACCTCGCACCGGCTCCGCAGCCTCGGAGGAGGGCGCGCGGAGCTTTCCTCGAACTGGACGGGGGTCGCCCTGAAGGTGGCCTGCGACGCACTCGTGGTCGTAACCTCACGCGCGCCCGAAGCCGCACTCTACGAGACAGTGAGCGAGAACTCCGAACGCCTCGCCGAGGCGGGCATCGACACGCTGTCGCGGGTCGGCGACTGCGACGCGCCGGGGCTCATCGCCCACGCGGTTCATGCCGGCCATCTCTTCGCGCGCACCCTCGAGGACGAGGACCGCGTCAAGCGGGATCGCACGCGGATCTTCGCACCGGAGGACGGGGGCACGTCAGCGTGATCGTGTATCCGACTCGGCGCGCGTTGTTCGGCTCCCGTCTACTCCCCTGAACCGGGCCCGCTCCCTGACTCGCTTCGTCGCCTCGGGTGTGCCGTCGTGATAGGTGCCGCACCATTGGTCGAAGGGAATCTCCGGCCCGCCGTAGTTGCACTCGAAATAGCGGTGGTGGAGCTGATGGAAGAAGTCGCCCAGTTTGAGGCCTCCATCGCTTTCGTCTCCGGCCGTGATCTTCTCGAACCCCGAATGGGAGGTCGGTGCCTGCAGCACCTTGGTCTGGAGATGGAAGATGAAGTGCACGGGATGCGAGGCTACTACCACATGGATGAGGCATGAACTCAGGTACAGCAGGTGCTCCACGGGGTGCATCGACAAGCCGGACCACGGACCGGTCGCGACGTTGCGGTGATGCAGGTAGTGCGCAGTCCGGTAGAGGGGCCGCCAGTGGAGCAGGCGGTGTATCCAGTAGAAGTGCACATTTGCCCCGAAGAGAGGAATGAGCAGGAACATGGCGACGAACCACGCCGGGTTGTCGTTCCAGGAGAGGAACGGCATCAATCCATTCGCGTACGCCCACATGCCGGCAATCTCGTAGGCGGTCCACATGGTCACGCCGCTCGCGAGCGACCAGAAGATGTTGTCATGGACCTGGTTGTTGAAGGTGAAGCGCCGCGCGTGCTCGAACCCGCGGGATTCGTAGCGGAAGCGACTGTTCTGCCGCCGGAAGGTGTAGAGGTAGAGGTGGAGGCCGCCGGCGACCAGGATCAGCAGCAGCAGGTTGCGAACGTAGATTTGCGCCATCCAGCCGAACTCGAACTCCCGGCATCGCTCGAGCGCGGGTGAAAGCCAGGCCCAAGTGAGGATGGAGAGAGCGGCGATGATCAGCTTCTCGGAAATGGGGAGCCATCCCCCGACAAGGACCTTCAAGAACGCGAACGGCTTGATTGGCCAAACGGAGACGGGCGATCCGGGCAGCGGAAGCTCCGGGTGCCAGCTCCACGCGCTTCGTGTGGCGGTTCCCGATTCAGGAGCCTGACCGCTCTCAAGCACTCCAGCCACTCCAAACCCGCCTTCCCGCGTGAACGCGTGGTGGGCTTCCTGTCAGCAGGGCGAGCACGGCGACCACCTCAACCGGACCGACTACTGCACATGGACGGCAGTGCTCGCGGATGCCGGTCGGGAGATGGCGCCGAGTCGTGCAGCGCATCACGGATCTCGTGCTTCAGCCAATCGGTGAAGGCGACCACCTCCTCCTTCTCCGCGAGCTCCACCGGAACGACCAGATGCTGCTCGCGGTCCAGGCAGCAACTCTGCTCGACCGGTCGCACGAGGCTGCCCTCGTGCACGTAGTCGCATACCAGGTTGTGCCAGCCGAGAGCGACGCCGGCGCCGCGCGCTGCGGTCTGGATCACCATCGCGTAGCTGTTGAATACGAGCCCTCGCGGTCCGGGTCGGAGCGCTGCACCGAAGAGCTCCAGCCACCGCTCCCAGCCGATGGGGGATCCTGGACCACGATAGTATGCGTCGTCGAGGTGGAGCAGCGTCTCGCGTGGGAGATCCTCGGGACCGCGGAGTGGATGCCGGCCCTCGAGATAGCTCGGTGCGCACACCGGGTAGATCTCCTCCCTGAAGAGCAGCTCCGAGACGAAATCCGGCTCGGGCTGATAACCCATGACGATGCAGACGTCGTAGCGATCGGCTCTGGGTACCAGGTTTCTCTCCAGGGTGACGATGTGCAGATCGATGTCGGGGTGTGCCTGACGGAAACTGCTCAGTCGTGGCGCCACGAACAGGCTGGCGATGGCAGTATGCATGCCCACCGACAGCCTGTCGCGGCGACTTTGGCGGCGTACGAGCCGGGCGCTGCTCGCGATATGAGCGAAGCCGAGCGCGACCGCCTCGCAAAGCTCCCGTCCCGCCGGGGTGAGCCGGACCCCACGGTGCTCTCGGCGGAACAACGCGATACCGAGGTGGGTCTCGAGCGATCGCACGTGCCGACTCACCGCCGACTGCGTCAGACAGAGCTCCTCGGCTGCCTTGGTGAAGCTCTCGTGGCGTCCGGCCACCTCGAAGGCGCACAGTGCGCTGAGAGGCGGGAGGTTAGCGTGCCGTTTCATGAGCGAGAGTCACGCAATTGACCGACGAATACTCGTTTGAGAACCCGTCGAACAGGAATCTATAGTAGCCTAAGCCTTGATGTCGAGAGCATCCGGCATCGGCAATCGTACCGGCTCGACATTTGCACGCGTCGGTAGAGGAGGAATCAGTCGTGAGCAACCATCAAGCTCCGAAGGAGCACCGGATTCTGAATCGTCTCGTGGCGGACGAGGGCGTGACCCGTCGCCAGTTCATGCAGCGAGCAACCGCTCTGGGCGTGAGCGTCGCGACCGCATCCTCGATCTGGACGAGCAACGCGGTGGCTGCCCAGAAGCGGGGTGGACATCTGCGTGTCGCGGTCGACGGAGGCTCTACCAGCGATACGCTCGACATCACCTGGGCTACCGGCGGCACCCATAGCCAGTCGCTGATCGACACCTTCCGCAACAAGCTGGTCGACTACGCCCGAAGCGCAGACGGTCGGGTGGTCCTCGACCCGGACCTGGCGGAGGAGTGGGGACACTCGAACGGCGGCAAGCGCTGGACCTTCAAGCTTCGCCAGGGGATCGAGTTCCACAACGGCAAGACCCTGGACACCCAGGATGTGGTCGACTCGATGAACCTGCACCGGGGCGAAGACACGAAGTCCAGTGGTGCATCCCTGATGAAGATCGTCTCGGACATCAGTGCCCAAGGCAACGACGTCATCTTCGACCTGAACGAGGCGGCGGTGGACTTCCCCTTCTACCTCGGGCAGAACCTGTTCACGATCGGTCCCTCCGAGGGCGGAGAGGTCGATCAGTCGGGAGTCGGCACGGGACCTTTCATCCTCGAGCAGTTCGAACCCGGTATTCGCGGGTCGGGTGAGCGCAACCCGAATTACTTCAAGGAAGGAAAGCCATACCTCGACTCCTTCGAGATCCTGGCCGTGAACGACCCGCAGGCGCGCACGTTGGGCCTGCAGGGCGGCGACATGGACGTGATTCACCCGGTGGACCCGAAGACGGCGGCGTTGGTCGACAAGTTGCCGGGTGTCGGTGTCGTCAGCGTGCCCAGCGGCTCGACAATCACCATGCCGATGCATGCCGACAAGGCGCCATTCGATAGCGTCGATTTCCGCTTGGCGTTGAAGTACGCGTTGGACCGCTCCGAGTTCCGGGACAAGATCTATCGAGGCCATGCGTCGCTCGCCAATGATCATCCCGTGGCACCGTACGACCCGAATTTCAACAAGGATATCCCGCAACGTGATTTCGACCCGGACAAGGCCAGGTTTCATCTGAAGAAGTCGGGTTACGAAGGCACGAAGATCCAGCTTCACGCCTCCGAAGCCGCCTTTGTGGGGTCGGTCGATGCCGGCGTGCTCTTTGGCGAGAACGCCAAGAAGGTGGGCATCGACATCGAGGTCGTGCGCCAACCGACCGACGGCTACTGGTCGAACGTCTGGAGCAAGGTGCCCTTCTGCTACTGCTACTGGAACGACCGGCCCCCCGCGGACACGATACTGACGCTCGCCTACATTTGCGATGCCGCCTGGGGGGACACCAATTGGTGCAACGAGAAATTCGACAATCTCGTTACGGCGGCCCGCGTCGAGTTCGATCCCGTCAAACGCAAAGAGCTATACGACGAAATCCAGAGGATGCTTCACGACGAAGGCTCGACGATCGTGGCGCTGTACCAGAACTGGATCCATGGGATCAGCCACAAGGTGGACACCGGTGGAGAGCTGCTGGGCACTCTCCCGCTCGACGGCCTGAGTGCGTTCGAGAAGTGGTCTCTCAAGGCGTAAGCGAGTAGCCCTGTTGCTCCGTAGCGCACTCCCGAGCCGGAGCTCTTCGGCGCCCCGGCTCGGGAGCTTCGTTCGATGACCGGCTCGAACGCCGTGCAGGTCAGCATGTCAGTGTCACCGGGCACTTGGCGCAACATGAGCGCAGTCGCGCGGACCGTCGACGAGGTCGGGCTGCATGCCGTCGCCGGCACCCCCATGGTCGATTCGTCGAAGAAGTCACATGCCCGGTCGAAGCCAACGACGGCTCGATCGGTCCGTCCATCCCGTCAGTCCCGGCGGGCGGACCAGACGACCGGGAAGCGCTCGCAGTCGAGAACGTCGCCATCGGCGAGCCCGGGGTTCTCGGTGGGTACGGATCCCTCTCCCGGCCGCACGCAGTACCGTGCGTCATCACCTGCCCAGCGGACCGAGAGGGCACGGCGCCGGTGGGCACCCGGGTTCCCCGGTGCGCCGTGGACGATCATTGCCTGAAACACCAGGCAATCACCGGGCTCCAGCGCGAATCTGGCGATGTCGTATTGTTCACGGTGCGTTTCGATGTCGGGCACCGGCGGCAGACCGGTGCCCTCGTAGGGGGCATCGTCTCTGAAGTGCAGTGGAGTGAACGCCTCCCAGCGATGCGAGCCCCGTACGAACTCCACCGAAACGTCCTCAGGAACGGGATCCAGGGGAAGCCACACCGAGCAGACCTGTCGTCCGCTTACCGCCCAGTACGGCTGGTCCTGGTGCCAAGGCGAGCGGCTCGCCGTGCCGGGCTCCTTGACCAGCAGGTGGTCATCAAAGTAGTTGACTCTGCTCGCTCCCATCAAGCGTGCGGCGATCTCCGCCGCCGGAGACTCCCGCACGAAACGCTCGAACGCGGGCAGCCGCAACGCGAGCTCCACGTCGATAAAGAATCGACCCTGTCCGTTGTTGCTGTCGAACTGCTCGGCAAAGGGTCCGGGTTCGGCCATAGCGTGCTCGACCGCCTCGCGCATGAAGTCCACCCAGGAGCAGTCGAACACGTTGCGAACCGGGACCACACCGTCGCGCTCATACGTCGAGCGCGCCGCCTCGGGAAGCAATGAAGACAGGGCGGGTGCAGCCACGAAGCGGGATCTCCTCAATCCGGTGGTCGGACCCATGTGGATCCCACGTTAAGGACGCCTCGTACCCGTGACCAGTTCGAAAGACCGAAAGCCGGTATCGGGCATCTCCATGACTCGGGAGTCCGCGGCAGCGGGGGGATAAAAGGTGTCATGATGGCCATTCAAGCTGACGTGACGGATGCATGAGCGCGCTCTCACCCCGAGCGCGATGTGCATCAGTCCGCGGATAGGGCGGAACCATGGACGGCGGTCGCGAGGACCCGAAGCAACGCAGTCACGCTCCTCGGCGGTGTCAGGTCAGAGGAGAATAGTCCGAACTCGAGCGATGGCAAAGAGGGGAGTCCATCGACCTCCCCGAGCACTCTCAGAGTGGGTCTCAGGCATTCGCGAATCATGTAGGTGATGCCGAGCCCCGCCTCCACCGCGGTCACCACCGAGGCGAAGGTGGTCGTCGTATAGACCTCGCGCCAGGAGATATGGTGCTCGTCGAGCGCGCTCAGCACACGCCAGCCCCATCGTCGGTCGCCTTCTTCGATGAGAACAAGGGGCAACGCCTTGGCGGGGTTGACCTCGAAGTGGCGGTTGCCCACCCACAGGAGCGGAGTCATCCAACGAATATGCGGTTCGCGGGACATGTACTCGGTGGTGCCGAGCGCCAGGTCGATGCGACCCTCCCGAAGGAACCCCTCGAGAGTCGCCGATTGCGCGACCACGACTTCGATCTCTATGGATCTCTGCATTTCCACGAACTCGCGAAGGAGATGGGGAAGGCGGCCGACGCTGAACTCTTCGGTCAGACCGAATCGAACCGTTCCGGTCACCGGATTTCGGTCCGCAGTCTCCAGGAGTTCGTGCAACAGACCCAGCACGCGGTTGGCGTAGCTGCACGCGAGCTCGCCCTCGTGGGTGAGAGTCACGCCTCGGGCATGCCGGTGCAGGAGCCGGGCATCCAGGATCTGTTCGAGCTGCTTGATCTGGGTGCTGATCGATGACTGCGACCGGTGCAGCAACTCCGCGGCCCCGCTCATGCTGCCACACCGGGCCACGGTGACGAGGCTGCGGAGCTGCGAGATGGCGGGAAGAGTCATCTGCGGTACTGATTGACACGAGGATAGGTATCGGAGCGCCCAATATCATACCCGTCCGTCGTTCACACCTATTGAAACGGCAGATGCCACGTTTCGTCGCTTCGAATTGGTGAGATGCCGTTGCTCGCCCATACCATTCCGGCTGCAACGCGTGGCACCGCATCCTGGAGGTCGTCCCATTGGTGCTCGAATCGAGTCCCCGTTCGCTCGTCTGCGAATCCCGGCGGGTAACGTGCAAGCGTGCTCTCCGGGCGAACCCGGCGATCGCATGACGGCGCAATCGTCCCGGGCCCCGGAGACCGCTCCGTCAGTTGGCGGCGAGCATCGGCTGAGGCCTTTGCTGGCTCCGCGTTCGATAGCTCTGGTCGGCGGGTCGCCGCGTGAGGGCTCGGTGGGCAATCTGATGACCAGAGCCCTGATCAAAGGCGAGTTTTCCGGCGACTTGACCATCGTCAACCCGAGATACGATTCGGTCGAGGGACTGACGGCCGTTCCATCGCTGTGCGACATCCCGCATCCCCCTGACCTCGCGGTGATTTCGGTTGCGTCCCGGCGCATGGAGGCACTGATGCGAGAGGCGATCGAAGCCGGCGTGCGAGCCGCGGTGGTGTTCGACTTCTGCCGCTACGAGGGCGATCGAGAGCCGATCCTGCTCGAGCGCCTGAGAGACATGGCGCGCGAAGCCGACTTCCCCGTCTGCGGCGGCAACGGCATGGGCTACTACAACTTCGAGACCAGGACTTTCGCGAGCTTTCAGGAGCCGATCGCGACGACGCCCGGCCACATTGCCGCGCTGTGTCATTCGGGCTCGGTCTTCTGCATGCTCGCAAATGCCGCCGGACGCTACCGCTTCAATCTTCTGACCTCGCAAGGTCAGGAGATCAACGCCTCGCTCGGCGAGTACATGGACTACGCACTCGAGCTGCCCAGCACGCGCGTGCTGACTCTGTTCGTGGAGGCGATTCGCGAGCCGGCAGGGTTCATCGCGGCGCTCGAGAAGGCGAATCGGCGAGGGGTCCCCGTCGTCGCGGTAAAGGTCGGACGCACTGCGGAGAGCGCGCGGCTCGCCGCCACCCACGCCGGCGCCCTGACCGGAGACGACACCGCCTTCGATGCGGTGTGTCGGCGATACGGGGTGCTGCGCACCGACGACATGGACAGTCTCATGGCCGCAGCGCAGATCTTCGCCCTGGGCAAGGAGATTGGTGACGGAGATTTCGCGGCGTTGCTCGATTCCGGTGGCCTGCGCACCCAGATGATGGATCTCGCGGATGCCATCGGGGTTGAGTTCGCGCCGCTTTCCCCCTCAACCGTCGAGGCCCTGGCTGCACGGCTCGATTATGGGCTGGAACCCGCGAACCCGCTGGATGCCGCCGGCCTCTACAACGAGGGCATAGGCATCGTCATCGGCGATTGTCTGGAAATTCTGGAGCGCGACCCTGGCGTCGCGATCGTCGCGCACGAGTACTACGCGACCGACACCACTCCGGGCGTTCCGGACATCGGCGCCGCGGCGAAGCGCATGCCCGAGGCATCGCAAAAGCCCTACTTGCTGACCTACTCGCTGGGTGCCGCCACCAATGCCGAGTTCGCGGACGAGATGATGAGTTTTGGGGTTCCGGTCATCAACGGGGTCAGGCCGCTGCTCGGCGGTGTCAAGTGCGCGTTCGACTACCGGGAGTTCCGAACGCGGGCCGACTCCCCGCCGGACGTCCTCGACGGGGAGCGAGTTGAGCATTGGCGAAGGCGCCTGCGCAACGGCGCGGCGCCGGGTGAGTCGGAGATCCTTCAGATGCTCGGTGAACTTGGCGTGAGCGCAGTCGAGAGCCGGGTGTGCGGTTGCGTGAAAGAAGCGGTGTTCGCTGCCGCTTCCATCGGTTATCCGGTCGCGCTGAAGACCGCGGTGCCCGGTCTCCTGCACAAGTCAGACGCCGGTGGCGTGCATCTCGGCCTCGAGTCGGAATCGCAGGTGCGCTCCGCGTACGAGGCGCTGCTCGCGCTCGGGCCCGAGGTCAGCGTCGCGGGAATGGCGCCCGCCGGCGTGGAGGTCGCCTTCGGCATGGTGCGCGACGCGCAATTCGGTCCGGTTGTGATGGCAAGCGCCGGCGGCACGCTGGTGGAGGTACTCGACGATCGCGTCCATGCACTCGCGCCCTTCGGCCGGCCGGAGGCAAGACGTCTGCTCCAACGACTGAAGATCTGGAATCTGCTCTGCGGGGTGCGTGGGGCAGCGCCGGCGGACGTCGATCGACTGGCGATACTGCTGAGCCGATTCTCGGGAATCTGTCATGCGTTCGGCGACGTCGTGGCGGAGATGGACGTCAACCCGATCGTCGCGAGCGAATCGGCGGTGCTCGCGGTGGACGCAGCGCTGGTGCCGGTGTCGGCGTCGTGCTGAGGGGAGCGAAGAGATGTGGGCGCAGTCCATGCGCCGCGGCCGAGGTCGGTCTGTCATGAGCTTGCGAGCGCCGATCAGGGGAGCAGCGAGCGCTCGTTTGCGCCGCACCGGGGGTGAGCTACCTCCCTCCCTTGCCGACGAGGACGCTCGGCTGAGCCTCGAAGACTATGTCTCGCTCGACGGCCTGTCGCTCGCCGCGCTGGTTCGCAGCGGGCGGGTGACGGCGCGGGAACTCGCGGCGCGGGCGTTCGAGGCGGCGCGACGGGTCAATCCTGTGCTCAACGCCGTCATTGAGCTCCATGAAGATCGCCTCAGCGCGCCGGAACTGCGCGACGCGGCGTCGTTTACGGGGGTTCCCCTGCTGCTCAAGGACTTGAGCGTGACCGAGGACGGCCGACTCCACGAATGCGGTTGCGAGCTGTTCGAGGGGCACGTCGCTACCCGGGACTCCGAGCTCGTGCGGCGATTTCGCGCCGCCGGCTTCAATCTCATTGGCCGCACCACGACCCCGGAACTCGGCTGGTCCGCATCCACCGAGTGCCGGTTGACCGGCGTGACCTGCAATCCCTGGGATCCCGCCCGCAGCGCCGGTGGCTCGAGTGGGGGCTCGGCGGCGGCGGTCGCCGCCGGCGTAGTGCCCATCGCCCACGCGTCCGACGGGAGCGGATCCATCCGCAATCCCGCCGGCTGGTGCGGACTGGTCGGGCTCAAGACGAGCCGGGGTCGCATCAGCGCCGCGCCTGGCACCGGTATGCCCCCCGGCGCAAGATCGGTGAGCTTTGTGGTGAGCCGCAGCTTGCGGGACAGCGCCGCCGCGCTCGATGCCGTCCACGGCGGCATTGCCGGCGATCCTTTCAAAGTGGAGCCACCCGCACGCGCCTACCTCGAGGAAGTCGAGCAGCCGCCTCCGCGGCTCCGCATCGCGTTCACCGCCCGGCCGTGGAACGGCCGGCGGGTGTGCGCACCGGTAATGGCCGCCTTTGAACGGACCGTGCGCTTGCTCGAGGATCTCGGCCACGAAATGATCGAGGCCCGCCCTCCGCTCGACTGGGCACCTCTCGTCGACGCCATCCTCGACTCGGTCGCTGCGGGTCTGGCCCACCGCATCGATGGTGTAGCGGAATCGATGGATCGCATCCCCTCGCCGGCCAATGTGCAGCCGACGACCTGGACCGCGTACCGGCACGGCAAGTCGCTCGCGGCGAGTCGGCTGCTCGCCGCGATCGAGCATCTGGACGGCGTGAGTCGGCAAGCCGGTCCCTTCTTCGAGGAGTATCCGGTCTTGCTGACTCCCACGAGCACCGACATCGCCCCCCTGCACGGAACCCACGACGCTGGCCGCACGGACCTGTCGGTGCGCGAATGGTCCGATATCATTCACGCTGAAGACTGCTTCCTGCTGCTTGCGAACGTGACCGGCCAGCCGGCGATGTCGCTGCCTCTGCACGAGTCGGCCGACGGTCTCCCCATCGGCATGCACCTCATGGGGAGGCTGGGCGACGAGGCGACCCTGCTCCAGCTCGGTGGGGAGCTCGAACGCTCCCGGCCGTGGAGGGCGCGGCGACCACGAATTCATGCCGCACTTTGTGGCTAGCTTTCGCTCGTCGCGTTCTCTTCCTGATTCTCCCCGGTCCGCGCCGCCTCGACGTAGAGTGCGCGCAGGCGCCGGCTGATGGGCCCGGGCGATCCATCGCCGATGCGCCGGCCGTCGATCTCGACTACCGGCAGCACGAAGATGGAAGCGCTGGTGACGAAGGCCTCGCGGGCCTCATAGGCTTCTTCGAGAGTGAAGGCCCGCTCCTCCACCAGGATGTTCGACTGCTTCGAGAGGTCGAGCACCGTGGACCGGGTGACCCCGTGCAGGATCTCGTTGCCGAGGCGCCGGGTCACGATGTTGCCGGCGGCGTTCACGATGTAGGCGTTGTTGGAACTGCCCTCGGTGACCTTGCGGTCCTGCACGAACCAGGCATCGTGGACACCCGCCTCGAGCGCTTTCTGCTTCGCCATCACCTGAGCCAGCAGGCCCACCGTCTTGATGTCGCGTCTCGCCCAGCGGATGTCGGGCACCGAGATCACCTTGATGCCGGTGCGCGCGGCGGGAACATCGACGAGAGGTCTCGCCTGAGTGAACATCACCAGGCTCGGGATCGCCTTCTTCGGATAGGGGAAGTCGCGGTCCGCCGCCCCGCGCGTGACCTGCAGGTAGACGATCCCGTTCTGCAGACGGTTGCGCTCGATGAGCGTGCGCTGCACCGCTTCGATTTCATCTTCGGTGAGCGGCATGGGAATGCACAGCGCTTCGAGCGAGCGGCGAAGGCGCGCAAGGTGGCCCGGGTTGTCGACGAGCCGCGCTTCGAGAACCGACGTGACCTCGTACACCGCGTCGGCAAAGAGGAAACCCCGGTCGAACACCGAGATCGTTGCCGCTTCCTCGGGGAGGTACTCCCCGTTGACGTAGACGATGCGGCTCATTCGGACCCCCTACCGCGAAACGGGGTGGAGTCTATCCCCCTCGCTCGGGATTTTCCCGGAACCCGGTCCACGGCCCGAACGCATGCTCGGTTGGCGCTGCACTGGCGAAGCACCCCCGAGCTTCGGTAAACATGCGCCTGGCGGCGCGTTCCCGATTCCGGTTTCGGGGCAACGCGACTCCTGACGATTACTCCGGGCTGGACTTCAACCCCGACACCAAAGGAGCTGTCTCATGTACGACGCAAGAGAACTCGCGCGGAACACCCCCGGAATGGGGATCAAGGACGACGCTTCCATGGTCGACATGGCGGCCATGCGCGCGTACCGGCTCTCCCGGCTGCAAGGCGAGATCCAGGCTCGCGACTGCGCCGCGCTGCTCCTCCTCGACCCGATCAACATCCGTTACGCCGCCGGCATCAAGGCGGGGCAGATCTTCTCCATGCATTTTCTGGGCCGATGCCTGGTGGTTCCGGCGGAGGGTCAGGCGGTGATCATCGGGTGGGGCGCCGCCGCCGGCGCGTGGCGCCCCGAGACGATCGGCGCCGCGATGCCCATGCTGCCGATCACCTACATGGAGGCCGGGTCGCGACGGGACGACCGAGTCGCAGCATGGGCAAGGGACATCGCGGCGGTGCTTCGAGAGCAGGGCGGCGAAGGGCGGGTCGCTCTGGACGTCTGCGATCCCGCCACTCTCGATGCGCTGCGGGCTACGGGGCTCGAGGTCATCGCCGGGGAGCCCCTGGTCGAACGTGCTACCGCGATCAAGTGTCCGGAGGAGATCGCCTGCCTGCTGCACGCGGTGAGCGTCGCCGAGACCGCGATGGCCCGCATGCGCCGGGACTTGGAGCCCGGCATGACCGAGAACGAGCTCTTCGCCATTCTCCAGCACACCAACATCGCCATGGGCGGGGAGTGGATCGAGTACCGCCTGCTCGCCGCCGGCGGTCACGCCAATCCCTGGGGCATGGAGGCGGGCGACAGGCTGATCCGGGCCGGAGAGCTCGTGCCCTTCGACTGCGGCCTGATCGGGCCCTTCGGTTACAGCGCCGACGTCTCACGCACCTTCTTCTGTGAGCCCGGCACTCCCAACGATGCCCAGAAACGCCTCTATCAGCTCGCCCACGAGAATATCCAGCGCAACCTCGAGCTCGTGAAGGCCGGAGTCTCGTTCCGCGAGGTGTCGGAAAGGGGCTGGATGCCGCCCCGGGAGTTCGTCGCGCACCGCTACCCGGTGATGATGCACGGGATCGGCATGGGCGACGAGTGGCCCTGTATCCCCTGGCCCATCGACTGGGAGCGCGACGGGTACGACGGTGTGCTCGAAGAGAACATGGTGATCTGCGTCGAGAGCTTCATCGGATCGGAGCACGGCGGAGAGGGCGTCAAGCTCGAGGAGCAGGTGCTGGTGACGCGGGACGGCTACCAGCTCATGTCGACCTTCCCCTTCGAGGAGCGCCTCCTTGCGTAACTGCTGCCCACGACGTTCCGCGGTTTTCTGCAGCTTCGGGCGTCGGGACGCCGTGGTGGTGGGCCGAAGCGATCGAGAGGCGCTGAAGTTACGGCCGATACTACGTCGAAGCGAGTCGAGGTAGGACTGCCCGCTACCGCGAACAGATCGGCGTCCGCAGTTGAAAGTCGGGGAGATAGGGCGGCTAGACTTCCAGCACCGCCTTGAGGAAGGCGCGGGTGCGCTCGCTCTCGGGAGCGGAGAAGATCCGGTCGGGGGGACCCTGCTCGACGATGCGCCCGCCCTCGATGAAGCAGATCCGGTCGGAGATCTCCCTCGCGAACCCCATCTGGTGGGTGACGATGATCATGGTCAGCGCGTGCTCGGTGGCGAGCGTGCGCATGACGCCGAGCACCTCGCCCACCAGCTCGGGGTCGAGGGCGGAGGTCACCTCGTCGAACATCATTACCTTGGGTCGCATTGCGAGCGCCCGGGCAATGGCCACCCGCTGCTGCTGGCCTCCCGAGAGCTGGGCGGGAAAGGATTCCATCTTGTCGCTCAGGCCCACCATGTTCAGAAGCTCGACCGCGCGTTCCGTCGCTTCCTCCTTGGCCATGCCGAGGACGTGAATCGGCGCCTCGGTGACGTTGCGCAGCGCGCTCATGTGGGGAAAGAGATTGAACTGCTGGAATACCATGCCGACCTTGCCGCGCACCTTGCGCAGGTGCGCTTCGTTGGCGGGGACGAGCCGGCCTTCGCGTTCCATGTGCCACAGGTAGTCGCCGTCGACCTTGATGGTGCCGGAGTCGATTCGCTCGATCGTCATCAACACCCGCAGGAGCGTGGACTTTCCCGACCCGCTCGGTCCGATCACCGAGATGTGCTCGTTGGGCGCCACATCGAGATCGAAGGAGTCGAGCACCACAAGGTCGCCGAAGGACTTGGTCACGCCCTGGAACTGCACGATGGGTTCGTCGCTCATCCGGGTCTTCTCTGCTTGAGCCAGTCTTCGAGACGGAGGATGCCCAAGCTCGCCACGATGCTCATGATGAGGAAGAACACGCCGACGATGGTGAAGGGCTCGATGTAGCGGAAAGTGTACGAGCCCGTGTTCTTGGCGGTGAGCAGCAGTTCCAGGACTCCGATTGCGGCGAGCAGCGGCGTTTCCTTGAACATCGCAACGAGGTAGTTGCCGAGCGCGGGGATCACCGGAGGGATGGCCTGGGGCAGGATGACTCGAAACATCTTCTGCGTCAGCCTGAAGTTGAGCGCGGTCGCGGCTTCCCACTGACCGCGGGGCACGCTTTCGATTCCCGCCCGGTACACCTCCGAGGTGTAGGTGCTGAAATGAATGCCGAGCGCGAGAACGCCGGCGAAGAAGGGGGTGGGGTCGAGATCGAGCGCAGGCAGGAGCCCGAAGTAGACGATGTAGATCTGGATGAGCAGCGGAGTGCTGCGCACGTACTCGATGAATCCCACCACCGGCCAGGAAACGAGGCGCACCGGAGCGCGGCGCAGCAGGGCGAGCAGCAGTCCGAGCACCGCCGCGATCGCGAACCCGTAGAGAGTGGCGAGCACCGTAATGTGCACGACCTTGAGGAGAGGAGGCAGGGCCTCGGCCCATACGAACTCCCAGTTCCAGATCACGACACACCCCCCACCCGGCCGAGGCCGCGTCCCAGGCGCCGTTCCATGCTGCGCATGAAGAAGATGATGGCGAGCGCGAGCACCAGGTACACGTTGATGGCGACGCTGAATATCTCCATCGACTGAAGCGTGAACACGTTGAGCTGCGCGGCGCGGAAGGTGATGTCGGTGATGGTGATCAGCGACACCAGCGCCGTGCCCTTCAGGAGCTCGATGAAGAGGTTGCCGAAGGGCGGCATCATCGCGACGAGGGCCTGCGGGAGGATGATGCGGATCATCGTGCGCGACCGCGAGAAGTTGAGCGCGGTGGCCGCTTCGTACTGTCCTCGATCGACGGCGATCACCGCGCCGCGCACAATTTCCGCGCCGTAGGCTCCCGCGTTGAGCCCGAGCCCGACAATGCCGACGGTTATCGGCTCGAGCAGGATGCCGAAGTGCGGCAGCACGTAGAAGAGCCAGAAGAGCTGCACCAGGGCGGAGCTGCCGCGGAAGAACTCGACATAGATTCGGGCGAGCGCCCGCACGAGCCAGATCCGGGAGAGCCGGGCGAGTCCGAAGAGGATGGACATCGCGAAGGCCAGCACCGCCGCTCCCAGGGTGATCTCGATCGTGACGGGAGCGGCGAGGAGCAGCTCCCGGGCGAAAACGAGCAGGCTTACGTCTTCGCGCATGGGCTCAAAAGGCCTCTCGCGGCCGGATGGCGCACCCGGCCGGAATTGAGTGGTGCGGCGCCCGGGGCCCCGACTGTTCAGACTCTGGCAATACGGCAGGTGATTACTCGCCCGCGCAGAGCTGCTCGGCGGTCTTGTCTCCGGGCAGCTCCGACTCGGTGAAGCCGAAGGGGCCAATCAAGGCCAGGTGCTCCGGCGTCCCGATGTACTTCGCGAGCTCCTGGTTGAAGAAGTCGCGCAGCTCCGTGTCCTCCTTGCGGAAGCCGTATCCGCTGTATCCGCGGGCGACCTTGCCGTCGATGACCGGATCCGTGAAGGGCCGGGCCCGCTCGATGCTCGGGTCGTTCGCGGTGTCGATGACGTTCTGGGCGGACAGCGCAGTCAACGCCAGCGCATCTCCCCGACCGGTCTGAATAGAGGCGGTCGCGGTGGGAAAGTCGGGAACGACCAGCACCTGGTCGTCGGGAATACCGGTCTTGCGGGCATAGTCTCTCTCGACGCCGCCCGCGACGACGACGATGGTGGCGTCGGGGTTGTTGGCGATGTCTTCGAAGCTGTGGATGCCCTTCGGATTTCCGGCCGCGACGACCATTCCCTGACCGAGGCCCAGGGTCGGGTTGGAGAAGTCAATCTCCTTGCAGCGCTTTGGCAGGATGTACATGCCGGCCGAGATCATGTCGAAGCGTCCCGCCTTGAGTCCGGGGATAAGGGATCCGAACTCGGTGAGCACGGCCTCCAGCTCCACCTCCCCGAGACTCGAGAAGACTACCCGTGCCACTTCCGGCGCCTCGCCGGTCAGCACGCCGTCGGCCGTCATGTGTCCGTAGGGCGCCTCGTTGGCGAAACCCACGCTGATCTTTCCGGCCGCCTTGATCGATTCGAGCGTCACTTCGGCGGATACGCCCGGTGCCGTCGCACCCTGAATCGCTACCCCGAGAATCGCCGCCGCGACCGGGGCGAAGAGGGTCCTTGCCTTCATTTTCATGGTGAACCTCCTGAATGGATTCGTTCCCGTGACGGGTGGTCGCCGCTCGAACTGCACGGCGACACCTCGCATCGCCCCTTTTGACACAATGGGTAGGCGATTACAAACGCACCACACGGCGCGTCGCCGACCCGTGTCCGCGACGAATGCACATCCGCTTGACGGGTCGGTCTCGTTCGAGTCGCTCAGCCCCACAAGGCAGGTTCGGGCGGGTGGACGAGGGCGCCCTCGTAGCGGAGCCCGTGCGCACGGTCTTCCGCGAGCAGGAGCGGACCGTCCAGATCGACGAAGGCGGCGCCGTCCGCCACCAGCAGGGCCGGCGCCATCGAGAGCGAGGTCGCGATCATGCAGCCCACCATGATGTCGAAGCCCTTCTCCCGCGCGGCCTGGCGAAGCGCGAGCGCCTCGGTGAGTCCGCCGGTCTTGTCGAGCTTGATGTTGACGACATCGTAGCGGCCGGCGAGCGCATCCAGGGTCGCGCGGTCGTGGCAGGACTCGTCCGCGCAGACCGGGACGGGACGCTCGAGACGCGCCAGCTCCTCGTCCTCACCGGCGGGAAGAGGTTGTTCGATCATCGACACTCCAAGACGCTCGAGGGCCGGCGCCAGAGCCCGGTAGTCCGAGGCGGTCCAGCCCTCGTTGGCGTCGACGATGATGCGCGCCGCGGGCGCGCCTTCGCGTACCGCGGCGACGCGGTCCAGGTCGCCGGATCCGCCGAGCTTGAGCTTGAGCAGCGGCCGGTCGGCGTGGCAGGCCGCCGCCCTTCGCATCGATGCCGGCGCATCGAGGGAGAGGGTGTAGGCGGTGCCGAGCGGACCGGGGGCCGCAAGTCCCGCGATCTCCCACGCGCGCGCG
The DNA here is from genome assembly GCA_022824305.1 of Gammaproteobacteria bacterium. Lineage (GTDB taxonomy): Bacteria > Pseudomonadota > Gammaproteobacteria > HK1 > HK1 > JAJEAD01. The sequence continues at coordinate 107,293 of JAJEAD010000049.1, forward strand.
CCGCCGGCCTTGCACTCCAGGTCCCACAGCGCGCAGTCGAGCGCGTTTCGCGCCGCACCGGCCGGGAGCGCGTGCTGGAGCTCGGCACGTCCCATGCCTTCGCGCACCGCGGGCGCGAAGGCCTCGATCGCCGCCGCCACTCCTTCCGGCGTCTCGCCGTAACGCGCGTAGGGGAGGCACTCCCCCCGGCCCTCGTGTTCCCCCTCGCGCACCCGGGCGACCACCACCTCGCTGGCGGTCTTCGTACCGCGCGAGATGGTGAAGGCAGCGCGCAGCGGCCAGCGCTCGCGCGCGACCGCAAGCGAGCGCCTCACGGCAGCATGTCGGCGATGCGCGCTATCCCGGTGCGAACCGGATCGACGCAGGGCATCCCGAGGCGCTCCTCCGTCTCCGAGAGACAGCGCTTCGCCGCCGCGTCGTCGAGGGCGGACGTGTTGATCGCGGCGCCCACGAACTTCGCGGTGGGGTTGGTGAGACGCGCGGCGGCGAGGTTCGTCGCCATGCAGACCTCGAGATCGGGGAGCGGATACTCGGGGAGCCCGCGCATGTGCCGGCGGGTCGGCTCGTGGCAGAGCACCAGGGCGTCGGGCTGGGCGCCGTGGATGAGGCCCATCGTGACTCCGGCGTAGGACGCGTGGAAGAGCGAGCCCTGACCCTCCACGCAGTCCCAGTGCTCGGGGTCGGCGTCCGGCGTCAGCACCTCCACCGCGCCTGATATGAAGTCGGACACCACCGCATCGATCGCGATGCCCGACCCGTCGATGAGGATCCCGGTCTGCCCGGTGGCGCGGAAATCGGCCGCCACTCCGCGCGAGCGCAGCTCTCTTTCCATCGCGAGTGCGGTGTACATCTTGCCGCAGGAGCAGTCGGTGCCCACGGAGAGGATGCGCTTGCCGCTGCGCTTCCTTCCGTTTCCGACCTCGAACCTCTGGGTGGGAAAACGCACGTCGAAGAGGCTGCGGCCCTGCGCCGCCGCCGTCTCCGCGAGCGCCGGCACGTCGGCGAGACGATTGTGCAGTCCTGCCGCGAGGTCCATGCCCGATTCGAGCGCTTCGCGGAGCACATCGATCCACGCGGGACCGATCACCCCGCCGCGATTGGCGACCCCGACCATCAATGTCTCGGCGCCCGCCTCCCGGGCCTCGGCCACCGTCATCTCGGGAAGGCCGGCATCGGCGTTGCAGCCCGGCAGACTGAGCTGTCCGAGGCAGTTCTCGGGGCGCCATTGCTTCACGCCGAGCGCGACCTTGGCGGCGAGCGCGTCACGGGCGTCGCCGAGGAAGAGGAGGTAGGGCGGCTTGATGTGCATCGTTCGAGGTCCTCTCACGGAGCGGACCGCGGGCGCGGTCTCATGCGATCGGTCAATCCGGTCTCGTGCGGCCGGATGCGCGAATGGGGAGCATAGGAGTTTCACGCATCGTTGTGGAGGGTTCCCTCATCGCTTCGATGTACTCCACCTTCCGTACGCGGCAGAACGCGACTCAGCGGATGCGCGCGCATCGCGGCGCGGCGCGCGTACCCGGAACGAAGAGGAGTTTCGACCCTTCCGGCCGGGTCAGGCAGGGGCGGACGCGTCTCCTCCCCGTGACGCCCACCGCACCGCCAGGAAGGTGCCGACACCGAACAGGGAGAAGGAAGCCAGCAACGCGTACAGGGTTCCGTCGAAGCGCAGGCCGATGAACCCGCCGAGCGGCACCGAAACCAGGGTCGAGAGACAGGCGATCAGGGCCGCTCCCACTCCGGCGACATCGCCGAGTGGCTGCATGGCGAGTGAGTTCAGGTTCCCGAAGAGGAGGGCGACCGCGGCGAAGATGAGCAGCAGGGACGCGATGAACATCCACAATGGCGGCACGCCGTCGAAGGCGAAGGCGCCCGCCCAGGAAACGAAGGAGATGAGCGCGACGCTGAGCGCCGCCACGCTTGACAGGCGACGCATTCCGAAGCGCATCACGAGATGGCCGTTCACGAGCGAGGCGGCGCCGAAGGCAAGCGCGAGGCCTCCGAAGTACAGGGGAAAGAGGGCGCCCACGCCGTAGCCGTCCTGGAATATCTGTTGCGCCGTGCTGAGGTAGGCGATGAAGGGCGAGAAGGAAAAGCCCGCGGCGATGGTGTATCCCATTGCCGCGCGGTTGCTCAGGACTTTCAGCGCCGAGCGCCCGAGAGCGCGCGGGGAGAAGGGAATGCGCCGGGCCGCCGGCAGGGTCTCGGGTTGGCGGATCGCGAGCCATGCAAACGCGATGACCGCGATCGCAAAGAAGGTGACGAATATCGCGCGCCAGTCGGCGATCCACATGATGCCCTGTCCCAGCGCGGGGGCGATGGCGGGAACGAGGATGAATACCGCCATCGCGAAGGACATGATGCGCGCCATGCGCCGGCCTTCGTACTGGTCCCGGACCAGCGCCATGGTGACGACGCGGGGCGCCGCGACTCCGACGCCCTGAAGCACGCGTCCGGCGAGCATCGATTCGAAGGTGGGAGCGAAAACGGACACGATGCAGCCGGCCATGAACATCGCGAGACCCGCGCAGATGGCGGGCTTTCGCCCGATGAAGTCGGAGAGCGGACCGAAGAGAAGCTGACCGAATCCGAGCCCCAGGAACAGGGAAGTGACGACGAGCTGAGCGTCATTGCGCTGCGCCGCGCCCAGATCGCTGCCGATCGCGGGCAGGGCGGGCAGCATCGCGTCGATCGACAGCGCGACGAGCGACATGAGGAGGGCGATGAGAGGAATGAACTCGCGGGAGCTGAGCATCCCCCTCGCGGCGGCCCCCGGGGATTCTCCTCCGGTCACCTCCGGGCGCACGCCGCGCTCATGGTTCGTGACCTCGCGCGACCGCCATCAGGGCGAGGAAGTCCAGCGCGAGCGAGGCTCCGGCGAGTGCGGTGATGCCTCCGACGTCGTAGGACGGAGCGACCTCCACCAGGTCCGCGCCCACCACGTTCAGCCCTGCGAGCGCACGCAGGATCGCCCGGGCCTGCGCGGTGCTCAGTCCCCCCACCACCGGCGTGCCGGTGCCGGGGGCGAAGCAGGGGTCGAGGCAGTCGATGTCGAAGCTGAGGTACACCGGCCGGTCCCCGATTGTCTCGCGAACCGCATCCACGGTTGCGCCCTCGCCCTGCGAGTGCACGAATGGCGCGTCGAGGATGCGGAACCCGCGCGTGTTCGCGTTGAAGGTACGGATCCCGACCTGCACGGAACGGGCAGGGTCGACCAGCCCCTCGCGCGCGGCATGAAAGAACATCGTGCCGTGATCGATGCGCCCGTCCTCGTCCTCCCAGGTATCGGAGTGGGCATCGAAGTGCAGGAGCGAGAGCGGGCCGTGCTTCGCGACGTGCGCCTTGAGCAGCGGATAGCTCACGAAGTGGTCGCCCCCGAGGCTGAGCAGGGCGGGGCCGGCTTCCAGAATGGAGAGCGCGTACGCCTCGATCTCGCCCGGCACCCTCTCCGGCCGCCCGAAGTCGAAGGGGCAGTCGCCGCAGTCCACGACCGCCAGCGCCGCCACCGGATCCACGTTCCACCCGTAGGGCCGTTCCCACGCGAGCTGGGTGGATTCCGCGCGAATGGCTCTCGGGCCGAAGCGGGTGCCCGGACGGTTGGTGGTCGCGGTGTCGAAGGGAACCCCCATGACCGCCACGTCGACGTTCGTGTAGTCGCGCGTGTAGCGTCGGCGCAGGAAGCTCGTCGCGCCGGCGTAGGTGGATTCGGGGGTGGATCCCTTGAGGTCCGTACGGGTGAAGGCGTAGTCGTTTTCCGGAGGGTTTTTCATGGCGTAGTTCTCGGATTCGGTTGAAATCTCGTCGCGCTGCCTGAGTCCGGGCGACCGTCAGGTCGCCGTCTCCCGGCGACATCCGAAGCGTCCGGGCCGGCCACCGGCGGCGGGGCTCGCCAGGACGAAGCGCCGGGTCAGCGGCTTCCCCCCTCACTCGGGCGAACCCGCGCGCGGCCGGCAGAATAGCACCGAAGACAGGAAATGGCTGACCTCCCTCCACCCGTCGTCACGGGCCCGCGATGCGGCGCGGCCGGGATCCTTCGAGGGTGCGCGCGCAGTGGGGCCCCTTGCGCGTTGACTGCTTTCGTCTCGACTCCCTACCCTCTGAGAGCGCTCGAGAGGGAGCGATTCGTTGATCCGGACCGCGGCGCCCGCGCGCGCGAGAGCACGCTCGACATGAGGCAGCTTCCATGACACGTCGGCCGAACATCCTGTTTCTGATGGCGGATCAGTTGGCGCCGCAATTCCTGCCCGCCTACGGTCATCCGGTGGTCAAGACCCCGCGCCTGGACGAGATCGCGGCCGACAGCGCGATCTTCGATGCGCACTACTCGAACTCTCCCCTCTGCGTACCCGCCCGGGCAGGGTTGATGACGGGCCGGCTGCCCTCCGCAGTCGACGTGTTCGACAGCGGATGCGACTACGCCTTCTCGGTGCCGACCCTCGCGCACTACCTGCGTGCCGCCGGCTATGTCACGGTGCAAAGCGGCAAGGCGCACTACATCGGCGCGGATCAGCTGCACGGCCTGGAGAAGCGGCTCACCACCGACATCTGCCCCGCCGACAACTGCTGGTTCGGCGTATGGGACGACCCGGACCGGCAGCTTCCCTGGTTTCACAACCTCGAGAACGTGGTGAACGCGGGCATCGCGGAACGCGCCACCCAGCAGGACCATGACGACGATGCCGCGCACAGCGCGGTGCGCTGGATCTACGACCACGCGCGCGACCCGGATCGCCGTCCCTTCTTCCTCAAGGTTTCCTTCACCCATCCCCACGACCCTTACGTGACGCCGTCCGATTGCTGGGCGCGTTACCGCCACGACGACATCGACATGCCTCGGACCGCCTTCATCCCCAGCGCGGAGCGGGACCTTCACGGCCGGTGGCTGTACCGGCACTACGATCGCGGCGAGCTCGAGGTGACGTCCGCGGACGTCCGCCGCGCGCGGCACGGATACTACGGCTCCATCTCCTTCGTCGACGATCTCGTCGGCCGGGTGCTGGATGCGCTTCGGGCCGCGCGCCTGGACGACGGGACCATCATCGTGTTCACCGCCGACCACGGCGACATGCTCGGGGAGCGAGGATGCTGGTACAAGATGAGCTTCTACGAGCACTCGTGTCGCGTTCCCCTCTTCGTTTCGTATCCCGGTGAGAAGGGTTCCCGGCGGATCGACCGGTGCACTTCCCTCATCGACCTCATGCCCACGCTGCTCGATCTCGCCCTGGCAGGCGGCACGGGCTATCTCGTCGAACCCATCGAAGGCCGCAGCCTCGCCCCCCTTCTCGCCGGCGATTCTTCCGGCTGGGAGGACGAGTCGGTGTCGGAAGCGTTCTTCGAGGGGGTGCGGGCGCCCGGAATGCTGATTCGGCGGGGCACGAGAAAGTACGTGCACTGGGAGGGCGGACCGTGCAGCCTCCATGATCTCGCATCCGACCCCCATGAGCTGAGCAACCTCGTGGAGATGCCGGAGCATGCGGGAGAAGTGCGCGCATTCGAGGCCGAGGTCCGGCGCCGATGGCCCCTCGAGGAGCTGACCGAACGCGTTCTGCGCAAGCAGCGGCGCAACGCGTTGGTGCACGCGGCGCTGATGCGCGGAGAGGCGAGACCGCTCGACTTCCAGCCCTTCGACGACGCTTCGAAGCGCTACTATCGCGGTCGTGGCAACTGGCACGAGGCCGAGGCCCGTGACTTCCTGCGCTTCGACCGGTAGCTCGGGTCGCCAGGCACTACTGACTCACGTCCGCGGCCGCGAAGCAGTGGAATCTGGCGGCCGCAACCGAACTCTCCGGTGCCGGCCCGTCACGAGACCGGCGGCCCGCCGGTTCAGGGCCCACGTGCACGAGAGGTGAACGACCATGCCCGGCTACGGTCCCTACACCGAAGACGAGCTGAATCTCCAGTACAGCTTGCGCAACGTGAGACCGGACTACGAGACCACGATGATCCCGCAGTGGCAACGCCGGTCCGCGGAGTATCGGGACAAGGCGGGGGGCAGGTACGACATCGCGTACGGCGACGGGGAACGTGACCTTGCCGACTTCTTCCCGGCGAAGCACTCCAATGGCGGGTTGATTCTCTATATTCACGGCGGCTACTGGCAACGCGGCGACAAGTCCGTCTACAGCTTCGTCGCCGAGCCGTACAACGAGGCGGGATTCGCGGTCGTCGCGATCAACTACATGCTGTGTCCGCATGTGAGGGTGGGGGACATCCCTCCCCAGTGCCGGCGGGCATTGACCTGGGCGTGGGACCATGCGGAGGAGCTCGGGGGGAGCGCGGACAGGTTCTACGTCATGGGTCACTCGGCGGGCGCCCATCTCAGCGCCTGGATGATGACCACGGACTGGCCGAGCCACGACCCTCGCTACCCCCGGGAGATGATCAGGGCGGCGGCGCCGGTTTCGGGCCTCTACGACTTCGAGCCCATTCGACACACGTCCGAGAATCGAGGGACCGGGACCAACGCGGGATTCGGTCTCAATATCGAGAGCGCAGAGGAAGCGCGCGCGGTGAGCCTGGTCGAGCATCCGCCGGCGACCGAGGCGCCGCAACTGATGGCCTGGGGGCTCGAGGAATCGGACGAGTTCATTCGGCAGAACGAGGAACACTACGCGCGCCTGTGCGCGACCTCGACTCCGGTCTCGGCGCTGAGAGTGCCGGACAAGGACCACTTCGATCTCGTCGACGTGATGGGTGACGGGAAGAGCGAGCTGGTCTCGGAGATCCTGGCCCTGTTCAGCGAGTGATGCCGGTCGAGACCTGATTGATCCCCGATCGAGAGCTAGTGTGGTGGACCGCAAATGAGCTCTTCTTCATGAGGGCTGTTTCGCGCGTATTTGTTTGATTTACAAACATTTATAATCCCATCCACTTGAGGTCCAGCACACCAGGCTCGAGTGGCTCCCCGCACTTCGAGTCGCTGCGACTATGCTGCCTTGCTCTGAATTGGATTGTTCTCGCCGGCTCCTTTCCGACGATCAGGCGCGAGTGTTCTACGCCGGGATGCGATGGAGGGAGAGACCGGAAGGTCCGGCGAATCGTCAGACTCCGATTCGCAGGCAGTCGATCCCGTCGACGCCCATGTGGACGAGCAGGCCGGAGGCGAACACTCTCAGGGCGGGGACGAAGAGCAGCAGGGCGTAGGCGCCGATCGCGGGCCAGGAGTGGAGGGGGTGAAACCCGATGCTGCAGCGCCCGGGGTCGTAGATCGGGTCGGCGAGGAGGTGGTCGACGTCGACGACCGTCATCGCGAGCATCCAGCCCCACGCCGCCCGCCAACGTGGGCGGAAGGCGATCGCGGCCACCACTCCCGGCAGGGCAGCGTGAAGGGCGAGGTGGAGTATGGTAGTGGTTTCCATGATCTCCCTTCGATGCGCCACGAGCGCAGCATCGATTCACTCCGCAGCACGGATTGACGGATGAAGGCCTGCGCTTCCGGGAACAGGGTGACAGGGTCGAGCCGGCGGCCCGGGCCGCCGTCGTCGTCCGCCCTTCCGGTGTCGAGCCGCCTCGTGGTCGATCTCGGGGCGCTCCGGGACAACTACCGCGCCCTGGCGGCCCGGGGGACCGGGGCGGAATGCGCGGCGGTGGTGAAGGCGGACGCCTACGGGCTCGGACTCGAGCCGGTCGCCCGAGCCCTCGTCGGCGCGGGCGCGCGGACCTTCTTCACCGCGTTCACCGCCGAGGCGGTGAATCTGCGGGCCCTGCTCCCCGACGCCGGCATCTTCGTGCTCTCGCCGTCCCTCGAGAGCGATGCCGCCGCGCTGCTTCGCGAAAGGCTCGTGCCCTGCCTCTACGACCGGGCCGGAGTCGAGGCGTGGTCCGCGCTCGGCACGGCACAGGGCGTGCGGGTGCCGGCGGCGATCCATGTCGAGACGGGAATCCACCGGCTCGGCATGAGCGAGGGGGAGGCGCGTGCGCTCGGCCGGGAATGGAAGGCGGACGGGGGCCGATGGCTCGATCTGCGCCTGGTGATGAGCCATCTCGCGAACGGCGACGACCCGAAGGCCCGAAGCAACCGCGTCCAGCTCGAGCGCTTTCGGGGCCTGCGCTCCCTCTTTCCGCAAGTCCCCGCGAGCCTCGCCAACTCGGCCGGAGTGCTTCTCGGCCCGGAGTACCACTTCGACCTGACGAGACCGGGCATTTCGCTCTTCGGGCACGATCCGCACTATCGCGACACCGCGCCCCGGGTGCGCCCGGTGGCGACCTTCGAGGCCCGCCTCGCCCAGGTCAAGCACCTGCGGGCGGGCGAGACCGTCGGGTACGGCGCGACCTTCACCTGCCCGCATGCCATGCGCATCGGCGTGGTGCTCGCCGGCTACGCGGACGGTCTCCCCCGGCGCATGTCCTCCTCCGAGGGGAAGTCGCCGCTGCGCCTGGCGATTGGCCCTCACCGGGTGCCGGTGCTCGGACGGGTGTCGATGGACATGACGGTGGTGGATCTCGGTTCGGTAGCGCCGGAGGACGCGCCTCCGGGAACCATGGTGGAAATCTTCGGACCGAGCGTGAGCATCGAATCGGTGGCGGAGCGCGCGGGCACCATTCCCAACGAGATTCTGACCGGAATCGGCCGTCGCGTGCCGCGGGTGTATGTGAATGAAGACGTCTCGCTCTCCGGAGCGGGCTGAACATCGGACCGGGCCGCGGCGGACGGCTCCCGCTCTCACACCGTGCCCGGCAGCGCCTTCGGCTCGTAGGCGGACTCGAGCGAACGCAGCTCCGCCGCGCTCAGGGTGAGCGACATCGCTTCGACCGCATCGTCGACATGCTCGACCCGGGTCGCCCCGAAGAGCGCACCGCTGATTCCGGGCCGGGTGAGTACCCAGGCCAGCGCGACCTGCGCGGGCGGCACCCCGCGCCTCGCGGCGATGCGTTCCACCCGTGCCGCCACCTTGAGGTCGGAGCGCCGTCCGTGCCACATGTGGGTGAACTCGTCGGTGCGCGCCCGCAGGGTCGGGCCGCCCTTCGCGGTGCGCCCGCCGCACAGGAAGCCGCGCGCCAGCGGGCTGTAGGGGATCAGCCCGAGACCTTCCGAGCGACAGAGCGGCATGAGCTCGCGTTCGTCCTCGCGGTGGATCAGGTTGTAGTGATTCTGGGCGGAGACGAAGGGATGGCGGCCCGCGGCCCTCGCGATCGCGAGGCACTTCCCGAGCTGCCAGGCCGGCATCGTGGTGATCCCGGCGTGCAGGATCTTGCCGGCGCGGACGAGATGGTCGAACGCGTCCACCATCTCTTCCAGCCCGGTCTCCAGGTCCCAGATGTGGGTCTGGTAGAGGTCGATGTAGTCGGTGCCCAGCCGCGCAAGCGACGCATCGACCGCGTGCAGAAGGTGCTTTCGGGAGTACCCGCGCTCGGTGACCGCGGGACCCATGGGATTGCCGGCCTTGGTGGCAATCACCACCTGCTCGCGCGCGACCCGGGCGAGCAGGCAGCGGCCGAGCAGCACCTCGCTCTCGCCGCCGGAGTAGTAGTCCGACGAATCGAAGAAGTTGATCCCGAGATCGAGCGCGCGATCGATGATTGGACGAGCCTCCGGCTCTTCCAGGATCCAGTCCCGCCAGGACCTGGAGCCGAAGGCCATGGCTCCGAGACCGACTCTGGAGATCTTCAGATTGGTGTTGCCGAGGCGGACGTATTCCATGCGCGATGTACTCCCGATTCTCGAGGGTCAGGGGCTCGGATGCACCGAGCGGAGCCGCGGCAGCACCTCCTCTCCGATGCGGCGCAGGCTCCGCATCCGGAGCTCGTGGTCCATGCCGCGCCAGTCCGAGGTGAGCAGCACCGTTTCGAGCCGGGTCTCCTCCCGCAGCTCTTCCAGGCGCTCGACCACGAACCCGGGCTCACCGAAGAGCAGGCAGCGCGGATGCACCCACTCGTAGGAGAGCTCCCTTGCGAGCGCCTCTCCTTCTTCCCGCGAGAGCGTCTCGCCCGGCGCGAGATAGATGCGGGGTCCGCGCCAGTTCGACCAGTTGAGCGAGCGCATCACGTACTCGCCGGCAAGGGATCGCGCCTCGCGCATGGACCCGGCGACGAAGGTGTCGCGCATGACTCCGCAGCCCTCACCGGGACGGAGCGTGCGTCCCGCTTCCGCCGCCGTCTCGCGGTAGTGCCTGAAGTGTTCCTCGAGCTTCGCCACCGGCGGGCGCCACATGATCACCCCCAGGCCGTTCCTGGCGCCGAACTCGATGGACCGGGTCGAGTCCACCATCTGCCACAGGGGAGGATGGGGCTGCTGGATGGAACGCGGCATCAGGGATAGACGGGTGACCTCGCCCGTGTCCCGGTCGATGTAGTCGGGGTCGTCCACCGGGTGGGCGCGGTCCCAGGTGAACCCGGGGCTCGGGAAGGTGTACTTGGCGCCCCGGAAGGAGAAGGTCTCCTGGGAGAGCGCCCGCTTGAGGATCTCCAGGGTCTCCGCGAACACGGCGTAGTTCGCCTCGGGGTCCCTCGGGTCCGCCATCGGATTCAGGTTGAGGGCTTCCACACCGTGATTGCCCCGACCCACGCCGAGCTCCACGCGCCCGCCGCTGAGCTGGTCGAGGAGCGCCACGTCCTCGGCGAGGCGCACCGGGTGCCACAGGGGGATGGTCGCGGAGGCGAGCCCCACGCGGAGGGTGCGGGTGCGCGCCGCGATGTCCGCCGCCATCATCAGCGGGTTCGGCAGGTTCGCCCGCTTGTAGTAGCCGAAGTGATGTTCGGTGAGCCAGAAGGTGTCGAAGCCGGTGGCGTCGCAGAGCAGCGCCATCTCGCGCACCTGCGCGACGATCTCCTCGTAGGGACCCACGAGGTCGGTGCTGCCGGGGTTGCAGGCGTACCCGATCTTCATGCTTCGAGCCGGCTGTGCACGCGCGAATTCCCCGTCGTCGTCCTGGAGGCGATCGGATCCGGCGAATCAGTCGGGCGCGTACTCCGGGTACCTCGGCAGGTCGTCCGGGATCTCGTACCAGTGCGCCTTGTAGTCCACGAACATGTGGCCCTGCACCTTCACCCCGGGATCGTCGTCGAGAATCCCGAGGGGAACGATCGCAAAGCCGCGTGCGGAGTCGACGCGGGGCATCTTCGAGCCGCACACCTCGCAGAAGACCTGGGTGAAGTGGAGGGCATCCGGCACCTTGTACCGCTTCAGATGGGTCTCTCCCCTGACGAAGCGCACGCCGTCGCTCGGCGCGATGCCGTCGGTGGCGAAGGGGGCGGCGCGGGCGAGGCGGCAACGCCGACAGTGGCAGTTGTATACCCACGTGAGCGGCGCGTCCAGATGAACCTCGATGGCGCCGCACAGGCAGCTTCCGCGCACGATTCCCTCGGGCCCTTCGGGCATCGGCTCCTCCTCGACCCGGGGATACCCGGTGTAGGCCGGGTAGTCGTCGTGGCGCGGCAGGTCACCCGTGATCTCGTACCACGGCGCGTTGTGGGTCACGAAGATATTGCAGTCCGATTTCCTGCCGCGATCGTGGCAGCCGCCGGGAGCGACGGCGTGGTCCCCGGCGTCGCTCGGGTAGGGCACCACCGAGCCGCAGACGCCACAGAACTGCCGCTGCAGGAAGGACGATGACCGGTAGGGGACTATGTTGTCGGCGCCGCCGGTGACGCGGATCTGGTCGGCCGTGAAGAACCAGTAGGTGCCGAAGGGGCCGCCGTGCGCCTTCCGGCACATCCTGCAGTGGCAGTTGAAGGCCTGATAGGGCTCGGCGTCGAGCTCCCATGTCACGCTGCCGCACAGGCATCTTCCTTTGTTCATCGATCTCTCCAGCGGGTTCCGATTCGAGAAGCGGTGGAGCTCCTTCGGCGGGGTCGGTGTCTCGAGTGTGATGCTTCAGCGATCGCGGCCGATCCCCGCCCGCCGGCGCGCATCGGTGAAACGGGGCGGGTCAAATGGTCCACGCTTCGGTGTGGGGCCTCAGCTCGATCTCGTTGCTCCAGGCGGACTTCGGCTGCCGGTGCGCCCACCAGTAGGCTTCCGCCACGGCGTCGGGGTCGGCCAGAGTCCCCGGATTGTAGTCGTCGCCGTAGAGCTCACGCATGAGCGGCACGTCCAGATCGCAGTCCAGCCGGACGTGCACGACGTGGACGCCGTCCTTCGCATAGGCCTTGGCCAGGCATTGCGACAGCGCCCGCAGGCCGAACTTTCCGATGGCGTAGAGCGGAGTGACGGCGGATCCCCGAAGCGCCGCGGTCGCGCTCGAGAAGAGCACGCTGCCGCTGCCTCGCTCGCGCATGGCGGGTATCACCGCCCTGGCCGCCGCGAAGGCGCCGACCACCTCGACGTGGTAGATGTCCTCGAGCTGCGCATAGGTCATGGCGAGCGGCTCGCATCGGGTAAAGCTGCCGCGTGCGTTGTAGATGAGCACCCGCACTTCACCCATTTCACGGGCAACCACCGCCAGCGCCTCCTCGATGGTCGCGGGCTTCGTGGCGTCCGCGGCGAAGAACCCGACCCGCACGTTCGGGTTCGAGGCGGAGGCACTCTCCGCCGCCGCGCGACTGCCCGCCTCGGTCCGCGAGACCAGGGCGATATCGAGTCCTTCGCTCGCAAACTTCGCCGCGAGCGAGCGGCCGAGACCCTCCCCGGCACCGACTATCGCACACACGGATGGGGACATGATGGCGCTCCTGACGCTTCAGGATGACGGGCGGGGCCGGGCGGGTTGAGGTCCTCCGCAAGGGATGCGCTCGCGCGGCATCCGAACCCGCCGGCGGACATGTCTCAGGCCGGGCCGCATCGCTCGTCCAGCAACCGGCGGATTGCGCGAACGTGCGAGACGCTCAGCCCGCAGCAGCCGCCCAGGATCTGAACTCCCTCATCGAGCCACTCCCGGCAATGGGCGACGATACACGCGTCGTCGATGGCGGGGTCCGGCCACAAGGGGTTGTCCGTTGCCGCAGCGGCGTCATCGAGCGAGTCCGGGTACGCCATCATCGGACCCGTCCAGTGACCCTTGAGCATTTCCAGGGCTTCGAGCGTCACTTCGGGGCGGCTGTGCATGATCCCGACCACATCGGCGCCGCCTTCGGCCAGGATCGGCTCGAACACGTCGGCAAGCGGCACGGCTGCGTCGGTGTAGGTACGCAGGATCTCGTCGTCGAGCTTGATGGTGGAAATGCCGAGCCAGAAGGGGAGACCGCTCGCCCTGGCGGCCCGCATCACGCAAGGAGTGAAGTCCGGGCAGCCCATCATTTCAGCGATGATCATTTCGCAGCCGGCATCCTTCAGGATGTTCGCCATCTCGGTGCAGTCGGCTTCGAACCTGGCGACGTCGCTCGCCTCCGGCGACCAGGCGCCCCGGCGAGTGGGCCGGACATGGGAAATCGATCCCGCGACCAGCACCGGGCCGTGCTCGCCCGGTGTGCCGTCTCTGGCCGCGACCGCAATCTCCACCGCCTGGCGGTTGAGTGCCTCGAATCGGTCGCCGAATCCCAGCGGCTCGAGAATCTCGCGTGTCGTGGCGAAAGTGTTGGCCGTGACCACTCGGGCTCCGGCCCGAATGTAATCGGCATGGATGGCGTACAGAACTTCGGGGTGTGACGCGGTAGCCAGCGCGCACCAGGCACCCTTGTGCATCGGAACGCTGCGGCGGCCCAGCTCGGTGCCGGTGGCGCCGTCGATGGTCATGAGCGCTCCGTCCCGGATTTCCTGCATGACGCTGTCGTAGGACACGGTTGAACTCCTCGATGTTCCGATTCGTCGCGAAGGGGTTCCGCTCGAGCTAGCGAATGGCCCCCGTGCCCGTCTCGTTGATCGCGTAGCCTTCTTCGACGCGCTCCCCGTGGCGCAGCGTCAAGAGGCAGAATCGCTGGCGAAGCTTGAGCCGGGTCTCCTCGCCCCGCAGCAGCGCCGACCACGTGCCGAGCCCCTCGATCGTCGCCTCACAGGGCTCGCCGTCGATGGTGGCGTAGGCCGCGTTGTCCCGATGCCGGGAGTCGGTGTCCGCCGACTGCAGCAGGTGTCCGTCGGGATGGACGATCTTGAAGTAGTCGTACTTGTGGTAGTCACCTCCGAAGTTGCCGTCCGCCGTCCAGAGCATGGACCGGCCGCCGCCGAGCTCCCCCTCGATGAAGCGCCACGCGAGGTAGTCGGTCTCGTGGTCGAACCAGGCGCGCTTGCAGTAGCCGATGCCGGACAGGGTCTCGCCCCGGTAGGCGATCTCCGCCCGGATCAGGGGCTGGTGGATGACCGCGCCTCCGGCCGGAGTCGCCCAGTCGAAGGTGATCGGCGTGCGGAAGGAGATGTCGAAGACGGGCTCCGAGTCCCGGTCCGTGGCGCGCATCCCGCCCTTCTCGTCGTCGCTCCGGATGCTGAAGCGTTCCGCTTCGAGGTCCAGGTGATCGCTGCCCTTCCGTTCCATCGGCGCGTCGCTCAACACGACCTCGCGCACCCCGCCGTCGTAGAGCCACGCCGAGTAGTGGTCGATGTCCCGGGAGGTCATCACCCGCACCGAGAAGACCTTGTCCCCGGCGAAGAAGTTGTACTGCGTGCTGTCGTGGGCGCCCCTTCCGAACTGGAACTGCCGGACCTCCGGGCCCGAGTTCTTCGGGGCGGTCAGGGATGCGGAAGCGCTCATCGTCTCGTTCTCCTTGGGTGCTGGTTCAGAACGCCGGCTTCGAGAGGGGTGCCCGGCGAGGTCCGATTGGCGGAACTCCCGTCACGAAATGTACCCGTTGTCGGGTCGCTGACGATTCCGGGAATTCGAGGCTCGGACCCGCGAAGGATCGGGCGAAGCGCCCGCCAGGCGGGCGTGCACCGGCGGCGGCTCCGGCGCCCGCATCACTCCCGATAGACGACCGGGAACATGTCGCAGTCGAGGGGATCGCCGGGGCGCAGGTCCGGATTGAGAAGGCGCTCGTTGCGACCGGGAATGTCCGAGGTGTCGAAGTAGCGCGCGCTCCCGCTCACGTAGCGCACGGTGTACGCTCGCCTGGTCTTCGTTCCGGTGGTGTTCGCGGTGCCGGCATGGACGAGCATGCCGTGGAACGCGAGCACGTCGCCCGGCTCCATGTCGTAGCTCAGGATCTCGTGGCGCTCGCGCTCGGCGTCGAAGTCGGGCATCTCGATGAAACCCGGGCGGGGCGCGGGCTGGCTCTTCCGCCGGCCTTCCTCGTCGCCCTGGAGCGGCTGATACCAGGCGTTCCAGAGGTGCGAGCCGCGGATGAACTCGATTGCGCCCAGGCTCTCGTCCACGTGGTCGAGCGGCACCGAGAACGTCATCGCCGGCCCTCCCCGCAACGGCCAGTAGGGCTGGTCGTTGTGCCAGGCGCTCCGGTCCACCATGTCGGGCTCCTTCACGAAGAGCTGGTCGTAGAGCAGGTTCACCTTGCGCGTGCCGAGGAACCTTGCCGCGAGCCGCGGCAGGATCGAGTCCCGGCAGAGCTCGCCGAATCCCCGCACCTCGCGCCAGAGCCCGATGCGTCGGAAGTAGCGCTGCTCCGGATCCCTGGGCGGCATGGTCATCGCCTCGTCGGAGGCCTCCCACAGGCGTTCCAGCCAGTCACGCCCGAGGATGCCGCGCAGGCACACCGCCCCGTCGGCGGCGAACGTCGAGACCTGCTCGTTCGTGATCCCGTTCGCGCTCATCTAACCCGATGGCTCAAGCGGGCGAGACGATGCCCGGGCCGCGCGCCCGACGGGGAGCGCGGCCCGGACCGGAGCCCCGGACCTCGGCTCAGGCGTCCAGCCAGACGAACTCGGGCCACTCGCAGCCGCCGAGATTGTTGAGTGCGACGCTCGGCACGCCCTTCACCCTGGTCGAGATGCCGTCGACGATGTCCATGTGCCAGGGAATGATGTTGCCCGCCTCGTTCGAGACGATGGTCTGGATCTCGCAGTACATCTCCTTGCGCTTCGCCGCATCGGGCTCGGCGAGAGTCGAGAGGAGCAGCTCATCGACCCGCTCGCTCTTGAACTTCGACTCGTTGTAGGGCGCCTCCGAGTGGACGATGAGGCTCAGTTGCATGTTGGCGGTGGGGCGTGGGCTCCAGGTCGACATGAAGAAGGGCGTCTTCCGATACACCGCGCCCCAGTAGCCGTCGGAGGGAGTGCGGTTCACGACCAGGTCCAGTCCGATCTTCTGGGCCTCGGCCTGAGCGAGAATGCACATGTCGATGCCGCCCACCGCCGCGTCGGAGGTGTCCACCTGCGCCTTGGTAACGCCGGACTTCTGGAGGTGGAACTTCGCCTTGTCGAGATCCTGCTCGCGTTGGGGAAGCGCCTCGCAGTGCATGGCGAAGGTCGGTCCCACCGGGTGGTCGTTGCCGAGCTCTCCCTTGCCCTTGAGGATCTTGCGCAGCATCCCCTTGCGCGGCATGAGGTGCTTCATCGCGAGCACGAAGTCCGGATTGTTGCCCGGGTGCCTGGTGAGATCGAGCACGAGCTCGACGAAGCGATTGGACTCCATGGATAGCACTTCGGCGTTTTCGGACGCTTCGATCTGCCCGAATGCCTTGCGGTCGATGCGTGCGGCGAGCTCGATCTCGTTGCTGAGCAGCGCATTCACGCGCGCAACGGGATCTCCGATGCCGAAGGTGTGCACCTCGTCGGCGTAGGGTGCGCCCTCGCGGAAGTAGTTGGGGTTGCGCTTCGAGCGGCAGATGATGCCGGGACTGAACTCCTCCACCATGAAGGGGCCGGTTCCGATGCCCTTGTTGAAGTAGCCCTCCATGTCGTGGGCGCCTTCCTGCACGATCTTGAAGTTGAAGTTGCCAAGGATGGAGGGAAGGTCTGCGTTCGGGCTGTCGAGAACCGCCTGCACGGTGTGGTTGTCGATCTTCTTCCACTCACGGACCATCCGGACGAGCGCCTTGACGATCGACACGGAGTCCTCGCCAATGTGCAGGTTCATGCTGTAGATCACATCGTCGGCAGTCAGGTCCTTGCCGTCGTGGAAGGTGACGCCCTTCTCGAGCTCGAAAGTGAACTCGGTCGCATTGGAGTTGACTTCCCAGGACTTGGCCAGCTCGGGGCGCACGGTCAGGTCGTCGTTGTACTGGACGAGGCCGTTGTAGTGCACGCGCCCACGGGTGTAGCCGAGGGTTTCCTTCCAGAGCAGCGGATCGAGAGAGTCGTCGGGGCCGTGCTGCGCCGCCGCCATGCGGATCAGGCCGCCGTGCTTCGGAGTGGACGCCTGCACGTCGCGCGAGCCGGTGATCACCGCGGCCGCGCTGCTGGCGCTGAGGCCGGCCGCGAGGAGGCCCTGCATGAAGTGGCGCCGGCTCAGGCGACCGGTCTCGAACATCTCCCGGATACGCTTGACTTCGGACACCTGGTAGTCCGGTTCCCGCTTGAAGAGATCGGTCATCGCATCGCTCCTGTTCGGTGGTTGGTTCTGGTGCCGTGTCCGGCGGCGCGCAGCGAGCATACTGTCATACGATTAGCCGTACAATCGGCCGGCCAGCCCGCACGGGTCGGGATGTTCCAATGAACGAGGAAAGCTACGACTTCGTGGTGGTCGGCGCCGGTTCGGCGGGCTGCGTGATCGCGAACCGCCTCTCCGAGGACGGGAGCGCGAAGGTCCTGCTGCTCGAGGCGGGGCCGCGCGACTGGAGTCCCCGGGTGAAGATGCCCGCCGCCTTCACCTACGCGATGGGGCACGAGCACTTCGACTGGGGTTTCGTGGCCGAGCCCGAACCCCACATGAATCACCGGGTCATGCACCATCCCCGGGGCCGGGGGCTCGGGGGCTCGTCGTCGATAAACGCGATGGGATTCACGCGTGGCCATCCCCGGGACTTCGAGACCTGGGCCGGCAACCGGCTGCCGGACTGGACCTACGCGCACTGCCTGCCCTACTTCATGCGCATGGAGACCTGGAGCGGCGGCGCCAGCGCCTGGCGGGGCGACGGAGGGCCGCTGCACGTCACCGCGCCCGGAGTCACCCACCCGTTGAACGCCGCCTTCCTCGAGGCCTGCGATCAGTCCGGATTCGCCCGTTCCGAGGACCTCAACGGACGGCAGGGCGAGGGATTCGGCGTCATGGACATGTCCGTGCACCGGGGCCTGCGGATGAGCACTTCGCGCGCCTACCTCCGACCGGCTGCGAAACGGCCCAATCTCCAGGTGCGCACCGGGTGCCTCACGACCCGGCTCCTCTTCGAGGGCCGCCGGGCGACGGGAGTGGAGTACGTGCGCCGGGGCCGCCGCCGGCGGGTGCGCGCCGGGCGCGAGGTCGTGCTGTGCGCGGGCGCGGTGGGCTCGCCGCGCCTGCTGATGCTCTCCGGCGTGGGAGACGCGGACGCGCTGCGGCGCGTCGGCGTGGACGTGGTCGCGCACCGGCCCGGAGTCGGAAGAAACCTGCAGGACCACCTGGATACCGGAGTGAAGACGACCTGCGTCCAGCCCATTTCCGATACCCCGTGCCTGCGCCTGCACCGCAAGGCGCTCATCGGCCTGCGCTGGCTTCTCTTCCGGACCGGTCCGGGCGCGACCAACCACTTCGAGGTGGGCGGCTGCGTGCGCAGCCGCCCGGAGCTCGTGCAGCCGGACTTTGCGATATGGTTCATTCCGCTCCTCGTCCACAGTGACGGCTCCCGGCTGTCCCATCCCCACGGCTACCAGGCGACGGTGGTGCTGCTGCGGCCGAAGAGCCGCGGCTACATCCGGCTGCGCTCCAACGACCCGAGAGATCCCCCGGAAATGCGCTTCAACTACCTGAGCGAGCCCGACGACCTGGCCCAGTTGCGCCGGGGGCTCCGGATCGTGCGCGAGATCTTCGCCCGGCCGGCCTTCGATCCCTTCCGGGGCGAGGAGGTCGCGCCCGGCGCGCAACGCACCAGCGACGCCGCGCTCGACGACTTCATCCGGGAGACCGCGAAGTCGACCCATCACCTCTCCTGCACCTGCCCGATGGGCGTCGACGAGGACGCGGTGGTGGACGGCGAGGGACGGGTGCACGAGGTGGAGGCGCTGCGGGTGGCGGATGCCTCGGTCATGCCGAGCATTGCGAGCGCCCCGCTCAACGCCACCACGATCATGATGGCCGAGAAGCTGTCGGACCGCATCGCCGGAGTCGCCCCGCTCGCGCCGATGAGGGAGGAGGCGGAGCAGGCCCTGTCCATGCCCCGCCCCGGCGCCGAACACGGGGAGGGGGCGGCTCAGGGGGAGGGGGCATGAGCGCGGACGAGCGGCGGCTCCCGCCTCGCCGCGACGGGGCGGGAGCCGTCCGAGCCGTCCCTCTCGACGCGCACCCGAAGGCGCGAAGGCGGGCGCATGGCTGAGGCCGCCGGCAACGAGGGATCGGCGGCCCGGGTGCGCAACATCGCCATCATCGCGCACGTCGATCACGGCAAGACGACGCTCATCGACCGGCTCCTCCAGCACTGCGGCGCGCTGGGCAGGGACGCGGCGACCGTCGAGCGCGTGCTCGACACCGACGATCTCGAGCGCGAGCGCGGCATCACGATCCTTGCCAAGACCACGGCGATCGACTGGCGGGGGTGGCGCATCAACATCGTCGACACGCCCGGTCACGCCGACTTCGGCGGCGAGGTGGAGCGGGTACTCTCCATGGTCGATTCGGTGCTCCTGCTCGTGGACGCGGTGGAGGGCCCCATGCCCCAGACCCGCTTCGTGACCGAGAAGGCGCTGGGGCGGGGTCTCGACCCCGTCGTCGCCATCAACAAGGTGGACCGCGACGGCGCCCGCTCGCAGTGGGTGCTGGACCGCACCTTCGACCTCTTCGACCGGCTCGGGGCGAGCGAGCGGCAGCTCGACTTCCCCGTGGTGTACACGTCTGCGCTCCGCGGCTACGCCCGTGCGGAAGGAGCCGAGCCGGGCTCCGGAATGGACCCGCTTCTCGAAGTCATCGTCGCGCACACGCCGCCTCCCCCGGTCGATGCCGGGGGAGCCTTCCAGATGCAGATAAGCACCCTGGACTACTCGCCCTACGTGGGCCCCATCGGCATCGGGCGGATACAGCGCGGGCGGGTGCGCGCCAACTCACCGGTGGTCGTGCTGGGAAGGGAGGGCGAGCGGCGCGGTGGACGGGTGCTCGAGGTGATGCGCGCGCAGGGGCTCGAGCGCCGCAAGGTGGAGGAGGCGCAGGCGGGCGAGATCGTGGCGCTGAGCGGCATCGACGCGCTGCGCGTCTCCGACACCCTCTGCGACCCGGCGACGGTCGAGGCGCTCCCCGCGCTCCGGGTCGACGAGCCGACGGTGCGCATGACCTTCGCCGTCAACACCTCGCCCTTCGCGGGGCGCGACGGGCGCTTCGTTACCGGCCGGCACCTGCGGGAGCGGCTCCGTCGCGAGCTCATCCACAACGTCGCGCTCCGGGTCGAGGAGAGCGACAACCCGGACCGCTTCCAGGTGTCCGGCCGCGGCGAGCTGCACCTCGCCATTCTCATCGAGAACATGCGCCGCGAAGGCTACGAGCTCGCGGTCGCCTGTCCCGAAGTCATTCACAGGATGGTGGACGGCAGGGAGTGCGAGCCCTTCGAGCACCTGAGCGTCGATGTCGAGGAGGCGCACCGGGGAACGGTCATGGAGATGCTGGGCTCACGGCGCGGCACGCTCGACGACGTGCAGCCGGGCGGGCCGGGTCGCACGCGGCTCGACTACGTAATCCCGGCCCGGGCGCTCATCGGGCTGCGCACCGAGTTCCTGAGCGCCACCTCCGGCAGCGGACTGATGCACCACACCTTTTCCCACTATGCCCCGAGGCTCGGAGAGGAAATGCCGCGCAGGCGAGGCGGCGCGCTCGTCGCCAATGCGCCGGGAAAGGCGCTCGCCTACGCGCTGTTCAATCTCCAGGAGAGGGGAAGGCTGCTGATCGGCCCTGGCGAGGACGTTTACGAAGGCATGGTGGTGGGCATCCACTCCCGCGCCAACGATCTCGTGGTCAACCCGATGAAGGCCAAGCAGCTCACGAACATCCGGGCCGCGGGCTCCGACGAGAACATCCTCCTGACCCCGCCCCTCTCGCTGACGCTCGAGAGCGCGATGGCGCTCATCGAGCGCGACGAGCTCGTCGAGATCACCCCGAACGCCATCCGGATCCGCAAGGCGCAGCTCCACGAGCACGAGCGCCGCCGGACCGCGCGCAGCGCGGCGAGCCGCAGGCGAGCGAGCGCATGAGGATCGGGCTCACCGGCTTAGCCCGCAGCGGCAGGAGCACCGTGTTCTCCGCCCTGACCGGGCTCGACGCCGCCGAGGGCCCGCGGCGGGGGCGGGACGACGTGCAGGTCGGCACGGTGAAGGTGCCCGATGCGCGTGTGGAGGCGCTCGCGCGCATCTACCGCCCCCGGAAGGTCGTGTACGCGGAGCTCTCGTTCACCGACTTCGCCGGCGCACGGGGCTCCGGACCCGGTCGCGGCGCGCTGCACGCCATGCGCGAGCAGGACGCGCTGTGCCACGTGCTGCGTGCCTTCCCGGGGGTGGCGGCGGAAGCGCCGGACCCGGTCGGAGAGCTCGATTCGCTCGAGACCGAGGCGCTTCTCGCGGACCTCGAGGTGATCGAGGCGCGCATCGAGCGGGTGCGCAAGGAGGGCAAGAAGACCCCCGAGCTCGCCCTGCTCGAGCGGGTGCGCGAAGCGCTGGAGGCCGAGGTCCCCCTGCGTCGCCTCGAGCTGGACGCGCTCGAGCGCAAGGCGCTCTCCGGCTACGGGCTGCTCACGCTCAAGTCCCTTCTCGTGGTGCACAACGTCGCGGAGGACGGTATCGGCGCACCGGCTCCGCCCTCCCTCCTCGACGAGGCGGCCGCGCGCGGCACCGGCGTCATCACCCTTTCCGCGCGGGTCGAGAGGGACATCGCTCTGATGGAGGGCGGCGAGCAGCAGGAGTTCGTCGAGTCGCTCGGCCTCGGCGAGCCGGCAAAGGACCGCTTCATCCGCGCCGCCTTCGCGCTCACCGACCTCGTTTCCATGATCACCGTCGGCCCCGACGAGTGCCGGGCCTGGCCCATCCGGCGCGGACTGCCCGCGCCGCGCGCCGCGGGCAAGGTCCACTCCGACATCGAGCGCGGCTTCATCCGGGCCGAAGTGGTGCCCTGGCAGGAGCTCGTGGAGCGCGGCAGCGAGGCCCGGTGCCGTGAGGCGGGCGTGCTGCGCGTCGAGGGCAAGGACTACGTCGTCCAGGACGGAGACGTGGTGAGGTTCCGCTTCAATGTGTAAGCGGGTTCGCGCTCGCTCGCCGCGGTCCGGCCGCACCTCTCACTATCGTGGAATGCTCACGTAAGCCCAGGGTTCCATCCAGCTGACGGACCACCAGGCACTTCTGTCCCCGGAATCCGCGTCCTCCAACCTGCATCGGCAAAGTGGCGGTTGGTTTCGACGCGACGCGATGACCGCACCGGCTTTTGCCGTTGGTGCGGGCGCGGCGGACCGGGCTGCCGCGCCTCCGGCGCACGCCAGCGTCACGTCAATCCCCGCGGTCCCTCCGGCGCTTGCGTGAGTTCGACTTGCGGCGGCGGCGTGTAGCCGAGGTCCTCGGCCTCAAGAATGGCCTCGCGCCCGCCGTAGCTGTCGATCTTGCGGGCTTGATCGACAAAGGCACGGGTATTGAGCGCCTCGGCATCGGCAATCTTCCCGAGTTCCGCCTCCATGAATGCGACGACGTGACGGTGATCCGGGCTCGACCCCAGGTCGAGCGCTTCGTGCGGGTCGCTCCCGAGATCGAACAATTGCGAGGCATACCCGGGATACTTCACAAGCTTCCAGTCGCCCTTTCGCAGCATGAACATGCCGGTGATCGAACACCAGTCGTGATACTCGCTGAATACCGGGCGCAGCG
>JAJEAD010000060.1 GCA_022824305.1 Gammaproteobacteria bacterium
TCCCTGGTGAATACACGACCCAGCAGGGAGTCTTCGGGCGGTTTGGCGCCCGACCCAGGCCTCTAGAGGCCTGGGTCGGGCCAGAGCAGGGTGGGGAAATTTACTTCGGCACTTTTGGGGAGTTTTACTCCGGCAGTGACAGCCGGCGAGGAGTTCGTCGATGCGCCGGCACAGCACCTGCCAATCGGGTTGGGCGACATCGAAGTGTCTCCCCAGATTGAGCAGGGTGCGTGGTCGCACCTTCGAGCCGGAGCGCTCGGAGCGCACGAGGCGGAAGGTGAAGTAGTTCTCGCCGTTGCTGCGGGTACGGGTGCGCCGGATGAACATGGGCGCACGATAGCGGGGGCCGATGCCTGGCGCAATACATCGAATATATTTTATGGCACTACATCAGGCAGTACGACGTAATATCAGTGAGTTACGTGCGAAAATCGGTGAAATCGGGCCAAATCTTCGCCCAATCGCGGCCTGTGGTGGTAAACATGGGCTAGAGAAGCTGAGGTCACCATCGCGTACGTCAATAGAGGCTCCCAGGATCGGTCGAGAAAGCGACCCGTCGGTGAGGGGGGACCATGGCGTACACAATTGGGGACTCGCCTCGCAGCCGCCCGCTAGCGCACCGGACGAGGCCGAGGGCCACGGGCGAGGCCGACGCTGAAGGGGCTCGCGTCGAACGACGGTGTCCCGTCGCAAAGGGCAGTGCCAGCGCTTTGGTTGTCACGCCGGCGCCGGATACGCTCTGCCGTCACGACCCCGGGACAGAGGTGGCGCAGCCGCTCGTGGTCCGCCTGCGAGGGTCTCGATGCCGGAGGCATCGTCCGGAGAGGCCAGCAAGGGAGGAAACGGATACGCCCCACGCACCCTTGCGTCGACTCCCACGCCGTTGCCCTGCCGGCAGGGGGCGGCGGCAGGGACAGTCTCGGCGAAGCGCGAAGAGGAGCTTGACCCATGCGAGGCAGTCACACCATCGTGTAGCCGCCGTCGATGACGAGCTGCTGGCCGCTGATGTAGGAGTTCTCCGGGCTGCAGAGCCAGGCGATGAAGGCCGCGATCTCGGCGGGCTGAGCGAGGCGTTTCATCGGGACCTGGGCGGCAAGGGCGGCCCGCTCTTCCTCGGTCGCCCAGGCGGCGATCAGGTCCGTCTCCACGAATCCGGGGGCGACGCAGTTCGCGAGGATCCCTTCCGCCGCGACCTCCGCCGCAAGCGCCGCGGTCAAGCCCGCCAGCCCGAACTTGGAAGCGGAGTAGGTGGCGCGCCCCACCTTGCTGACCACTCCCCACATGGAGCCCACGTTGACGATGCGGCCCCAGCCCGCCTCCCGCATGCCGGGCAGCACCGCGCGCGACAGCGAGAGCGGCGCCACGAGGTTGATGCGGTGCACGCGCTGGAACTCCTCCGCCTCGATGTCTCCGAAAGGCTGGGGGTTGGTGACGCCGGCGTTGTTGACGAGGATGAGCGGACGGCGCTCGCGCAGGAGCACCGCGAAGTCCTCCGTGGACGCCTCGTCCCCGAAATCCGCGACCCGGTAGTCGCAGCCCTCGGGGACCGGCCCCTCGACCTTCGTGCCCGTCACGAGCACCCGGGCGCCGTCGTCGCGCAGGCGTTCGGCCACCGCGCGACCGATGCCGCGCGTGCCTCCGGTGACCACCGCGAGCCGGCCGTCGAGCATGACGGCGCCCGGCTCAGAACTTCCGGTAGGCGCGGTTCAGCTCCACCATCGGATGGCGCGGCGACATCTGGAACTTGATCAGCAGCTCGCGCGCGATCATGTCCCGGTCCTGCTGGTTGTCCGGCAGCTCGAGATCCTCCGGCACGCTCACCCAGCCGTTGATGTTCCGATCGAAGACGGCGGGCCGGCCCTCCTCGTAGCCCATGTGCACGTCTTCCAGCCAGTTCAGGTCATCCCAGGCCATGGTCTCGATGTACTTCTCGAGGAAGGGGGTGAGGCGGGAGTAGTCGGGCACCAGGTTGACGTCGTAGCGGTAGCCGATGTGCTGGCCGATGTCCTTCTCGCGCTCGGTGTCGAGACCGTCGGTGACGAGAAAGTGGTCGATGTCGCGCGAATCGCTCATGGCTTCAGTACCTCGTCATGTCGGGCCGGCCGACGGTGTGCTGCGAGCCTGCCAGCGGCACCATCGCGAGCGCGGAGGCCTCCATCGTGAGGGCGGCGAGATCCTCCGGCTCGAGCGAGTGCACGTTGGTCTTCCCGCAGGCCCGGGCCATCATCTGGCACTCGATGGCGAGGCAGTGCAGGAAGTTGTACACGCGCTCCGCCGCCTCGTCGGGGTCGAGGCGGGCACGAAGCTGGGGATCCTGGGTGGCGACGCCCACCGGGCAGCGCCCGGTGTGGCAGTGGTAGCAGTAGCCCGCCTCGACACCCATCTCCGCTTCGAAATCCGCTTCCGGGATGTCCTTGTTGCAGTTGAGCGCCATCAGCGAGGAGTGGCCGATCGCGACCGCATCCGCCCCGAGGGCGAGCGCCTTGGCGACGTCGCCGCCGTTGCGGATGCCGCCGGCGTAGATGAGAGAGATCTCCCCGGTCTTGCCCACGTCGTCGAGCGCCTTGCGCGCCTGCCGGATCGCGGCAATCCCCGGGACCCCGGTCTCCTCCGAAGCGAGGTGGGGGCCGGCGCCGGTGCCTCCCTCCATGCCGTCCATGTAGATGCAGTCGGGGTCGGTCTTCGCCGCCATGCGCACGTCGTCGTAGACTCGGGCCGCGCCGAGCTTGAGCTGGATGGGGATCTCCCAGTTCGTCGCCTCGCGCACCTCCTGGACCTTGAGCGCGAGGTCGTCGGGGCCGAGCCAGTCGGGGTGGCGGGCGGGAGAGCGCTGGTCGATGCCGGCGGGCAGGGATCGCATTTCCGCCACCTGGTCGGTCACCTTCTGTCCCATCAGGTGCCCGCCCAGGCCCACCTTGCAGCCCTGGCCGATGAAGAACTCGCAGCCGTCGGCGAGGCGCAGGTGATGGGGGTTGAAGCCGTAGCGGGACTGGATGCACTGGTAGAACCACTTCGACGAGTAGCGGCGCTCGTCCGGGATCATGCCGCCCTCGCCCGAGCAGGTGGCGGTGCCCGCCATCGTCGCCCCGCGCGCGAGCGCGGTCTTCGCCTCGTAGCTCAGCGCCCCGAAGCTCATGCCGGTGATGTAGATGGGGATGTCGAGCTCGAGCGGGCGCTTCGCGCGCGGCCCGAGCACCGTCTTCGTAAGGCACTTCTCCCGGTACCCTTCGATCACGAAGCGGGTCAGGGTGCCGGGAAGAAAGGTGAGGTCGTCCCAGGACGGGATCTTCTTGAACATCGAGAAGCCGCGCATCCGGTAGCGGCCGAGCTCGGACTTGATGTGGATGTCGTCGATGACCTGGGGCGTGAAGAGATGGCTGTTGCCCAGGTGATGGACGTTGCGCTTGGGCTTTGCGCCCGCGCCCGACGAAGTTTCGCTCATCTCGGGATCTGCTCCTGCGTGATGGGATGGGAAGCCGGCGTCACAGCACCAGCTTCTTCTCGGTCGGCTCGAGGTTGTCGTAGTTCCACAGCTTCTTGCCGGCGACGATCTTGGTCATGTTCGCGGCGCCGCGGGGCGCTTCCAGACCGTAGAGCCGGAGCTTGCGTTCGAGCCACTGGGCGTCGAGCGCGTTCATCTCCGCCTCGACCGCATCGACCCCGAGACCGGCGATCTTTCCACCCACGTAGATGGTGCCGTCGTACATGGAATCACCGAGGTTCACGCCCGCATCGCCGAGGATCACCATGCGTCCGCGCTGCATCATGAAGCCGCTGAAAGCGCCGGTGCGGCCGCCCACGATGATGGTGCCGCCCTTCATGTCGATGCCGGTGCGCGAGCCCACGTCGCCCTTGCACACGAGGTCACCGCCGCGAAGCGCCGCCCCGAACACCGAGCCCGCGTTCTTCTCGATGACCACCGTGCCCGCCATCATGTTCTCGGCGCAGGACCAGCCCACCCGCCCCGAGATGCGCACGTTCGGGCCGTCGATGAGCCCGCAGCCGAAGTAGCCGAGGCTGCCCTCGAAGTAGAGCTGCAGGCGGTTGAGGATGCCGACCCCGAGGGAGTGCTTGGCGCCGGGGTTCTTCACCACGATGGTGCCGTAGCCCTGCTCCATCAGCTCCCGGAGCTTGCGGTTCACCGCGCCCGAATCGAGCTCGGCGGCGTCGATCTCGGTGCGACGGTTGAAATCGACGTCGAAGGCCTCGGGATAGGTGAAGTTCTCGGCCTCCTCGGGCGAGAAGTAGACCTGCTGGGTGCGCCCCGAGAGCTGCTCGGTGTGCATCCCCATTTCGAAGGAGGCGCCCTCCCTGTCTAGCTCTGCCATACGCGGACCTCCCCTTCGTACGGATCGTAGGTGTCGATCTCCTCGGGAAAGATGGCCCGAATCGCCACCTCTTCCGATGCGAGGGCGACGAAGTCGTCGCTCTCGTAGAGCACCATCGGCTTCGCCGCCATCACGTCCTTGGCCATTCCGAGACGGTCCCCGGTCGCGACGACGTAGGTGAACACCCCGTCGAGCTCGTCGATGGAGCGCCACATCGCGCCCTCGAGCTCCTCCCCGCGATCGATCGCGTCGGCGAGATACACCGCGATGAGCTCCGAGTCGCAGTTGGACATGAAACGATGCCCCCGACGTTCCATTTCGCGGCGCATCCCCCAGTAGTTGGTGAGCTGACCGTTGTGCACCACCGCCACGTCGTTGAAGGGGTACGCCCAGTAGGGATGCGCGGAGCGGATGTCCACGTCGGATTCCGTCGCCATCCGGGTGTGACCGATGGCATGGGTGCCCCGAAAGCCGCCGAGCTCGTACTGAGTGGACACGCGGGTGGCGTCCCCGAGGTCCTTGACGAGCTCCAGGGCGTGACCGAGCGAGATCGTCTCGACCCCTTCGATGTCCTCGACGTAATCGGTCGCACGGCGCAGGTCCCCGTCGAACGAGAACACGTAACGGTAGGCGTACTCCGTGGCCTGCTCCTCCGACGTGACCTCCACGCCCAGCTCCGCGAGCCGTTCGTCGACCGCGCGCTTGCGGGCTTTCATCTCGTCGTGGATGCGGAACCCCTTCTTCACGTCCTCCTGTTCCGCCACCTTGAAGCGCATCACGTACTGATCCTGCAAACCCGTGCCGTAGAGCGCGAATCCGGTCGAGTCGGGTCCGCGATGCTTGATGCTCTGCAGCATCGCGGTCATCTCGCTCCCGATATCCGCGTTCGTCCCGCGGTGAATGAGGCCGGCGATTCCACACATGTTCCGGTACTCCTCGGGGCTTCCGCCCCGCTGCGAATCAGGGCAGGCAGTCGATGTAGGTGTCGATGTCCCACTGGGTGACGGTGGCCATGAACTTGGCCCACTCGTCGTCCTTGTAGTGGAAGAAGACCTTGGCCATCTCGTCCGGCAGGCCGGAGAGCACCACGTCGTCCTCGCGCAGCGCCGCGATGGACTCGCCGAGCGACATCGGCAGCTTGGTCACTTCCTTGCCCGCTTCCATCGCCTCGTAGATGTTGCGATTCTCCGGCCGGCCCGGATCGAGGTCGTTGGAGATGCCGTCGTCGAAGGACTTGAGCAGGCCGGCGCAGAGCAGATAGGGGTTCACGGCGGAGTCCACCGCCCGGTACTCGAAACGCCCCGGGGCGGAAATGCGCAGCGCGGTGGTGCGGTTCTGATAGCCCCAGTCCTTGTACACCGGCGCCCAGAAGCCGGTATCCCAGAGGCGCCGGTAGGAGTTGACGGTGGAGCAGCCGAGCGCGGTCAGCGCGTCGAGGTGCTTCATGACCCCGGCCACGCACTGCAGGCCCACGCGTCCCGGAATCTGCGGGTCGTCGCCCTCGGGCATGAAGTGGTTGTCGCCCCCGCTGAGGTAGGTGTAGACGCCCTTGTGGCCGTTCAGCGGATCGTTGCCGAGCGCGTTGACGCCCTCCTTTCCGCCGGTCCACAGCGACATGTTCGTGTGGCAGCCGTTCGCGGACACGCCCATGAAGGGCTTGGACATGAAGCAGGCGATGAGGTTGTTCTCCCGCGCGACCTGGGCGCAGATCTGCCGGTAGGTGCTCAGGCGGTCGCAGGTGCGCAGCGCGTCGTCGAACTGCCAGTTGAGCTCGAGCTGTCCGGGGGCGTCCTCGTGGTCGCCCTGGATCATGTCGAGGCCCATGAAGCGCGCGTACTCGATCACCTGCATGAACACCGGCCGCAGGGATTCGAACTGGTCGATGTGGTAGCAGAAGGGCTTGGAGAAGCCGCCGTCGGGCATGCCGTCCTCGCCGCGCTTGAGCCACATCATCTCCGGCTCCATGCCGTGGCGCAGGTGCAGGCCGCCGTGCTTCGCCTTGAACTCATCGTGAATCCGCCGCAGGTTGCCGCGGCAGTCGGAAGTAAGCGGCGCTCCCGGGTCATCCACTTCTTCGCGGTTGCGGAAGCAGGTGCAGAACACGCGCGCCACCCGCTTGTCCCAGGGCAACTGGCAGAAGGTGTCGGGATCGGGGATGCCGACCAGCTCCTTCGCCTCCGGCCCATAGCCGATGTAGTCGCCGTGCCGATCGATGAAGAGGTTCGCGGTCGAGCCGTACACGAGCTGGAAGCCCCGTTCCGCGGTACGCTCCCAGTGGTCAGCGGGGATGCCCTTGCCCACCACGCGCCCGGTCACGGAAATGAACTGGTAGTAGATGTAGCTGATGCCGAGCTCGTTGATCTTGCGGCGGACGGCGCGGACCTGCTCCGCCCGGCCCGGCTGGTTCACGTACTCTTCAACCGCCATCAAAGGACGCTGCGCAGCGGAGCGCGCGCGTCCCGACTTCTTCTTTGCGGCTTTCTTCTTCGCGGCCATCTTGCATTCTCCCTCGTGGTCTGTGGTCTTCGGTCACTCGGACCATCGAGCCCGAGCGTCCGCCTCCGGGCGGACCGTCCCCGCGTATTCTGCCTCCTGAACACCGGCCCGCGCACCTGTCTGCGCCGCCCGGCCGGTGCTTTCGCAATGAATTGTGACTTGGTCCAATATTAGCCCTTTCGCCCCCGCCGCTCGCCCAATCGTCGCCAACCCCGGAGTCAGGATCAACTGCCGAGCCGGGAAGGATCAGCATGAGTCACGTGCAAGGTTGTATCTTGACGAGAGATGTGATCCAATTTCAACCTTCTTGCTGCATCATAGCAAACCAAATCTGAACCAAAACTCACTCCGCTGAAGCAGGTGGCAAAGCACCCCTCGCCCCTCGGCGGCGGCGCACGCAGCGAAGCGGCCCAGGGCTCCCATACTGCAAGCTCGGCGCGCATCGCGTCGCATCTGCGGCGAGCCATTCTCCAGGGCGAATACGCCTACGGAGAGCGCCTGCCGCCCGAGCGCGAGCTGAGCGCGGAGTTCAGGTGCGCGCGCGGCACGGTTCGGGCCGCGCTCAATCGACTCTCCGTTCTCGACTACATCGAGCGCCGGGTCGGCAGCGGCACTTACGTGCGCTACCGCGGTCACGCCGGCCAGGAAGACGTCGCGATCCTGACCTCTCCCCTGGAGCTCATCGACGTGCGCATGGCGATAGAGCCGCCGATGGTGCGGCTCGCGGTCCTGCACGCGAATGCGCAGGACCTCGAACGGATGGCGGAGTCGCTCGCGCAGGTGGAGGCGGGGGCGCACGACGCGAGAGCCTTCTCCCGGGGCGACGAGTCGTTCCATCTCAGCATTGCGGCGAGCACGCACAATCCGCTCCTGATGTCGCTCTACCGGCAACTCAACGACGTGCGCGCACACGCGCAATGGGCGGCCCGTCGCGACACCATTCTCAGCCCGGAACGCATGGCGCAGTACAACGCCCAGCACCGGGAGCTCTACCTGCGCATCGCGAGCCGCGACGTCGACGGCGCGGTCGGTGTCATCACCGATCACCTGGGAAAGGCCCGGTCGGACCTGATGGGCGTGTGAGCCGCACCTGCGACGACAGCCCGAGCCTTCCGGCGCGTGGCGCGCGGGAGCTCACGAGGTCCTTCCATCCGGCCGCCAACGTGTCCACGCTGAAGCCCGGCGGGAGAGCGCCGTCCCGTGCAGCAGCACCGGATGGACCATTTGCTCCGGACGTCGCCGCCGGGTCGCTCGCCTACACGGCACGGGTCGGGGGCTGACGAAGGTCGGGCGGATCGTCTCTGTCGGCGGCGAGACCACTCCCGCAGCATGGGCTTCGAGGAACACGTCCCCGAAGGCTTCCATGCCATGCTCCGTCCGCTCCCCTCTCCCCCCTGCGCATCCGGCCACCGGATGCCGGCCCGCCGAGACACCGGCGGCGCCCCGCCTCCGGTCCCCGCCCGGAGACGGGGGTCAGCATGACGCCAAGGCCGGAGTTGGCGCCGGTGGCGCAGCGGCACGGCCCCGGCTAGAGTGGGCACCCCAGCCCGGTGGAAGGTTCCGGATGAAGCGTCCCGCCGTATCCCGCCCGGCGGCGCCTCCCCGCCCGGCCGCGTTCGACTACCCCGACTCGGATGGGCAGCCGATCGCTGAGACCGACTTCCAGCGTAAAGCGCTGTGGTACGCCAACGATGTCCTGGCCCGACGCTACCGGGACCACCCCGACGTCTACGTCTCGGCGAACCTCTTCGTGTACTACGAGGAGGGCGATCCGCGTGCGGTGGTGGCCCCGGATGTGTTCGTGGTCCTGGGGGTGGCAGGCCACGACCGGCGCACCTACAAGGTGTGGGAGGAAGGCAAGGGGCCGGATTTCGTGCTGGAGGTCACCTCGCGCAGCACCCGCGCGACGGACCAGGGTTCGAAGCGGCGAGTGTACGCGAAGCTCGGGGTGAGCGAGTACTGGCGCTTCGACCCCACCGGGGACTACCTCGACCCGCCGCTCGTGGGAGAGCGGCTGGAGGGAGATCGCTACGTGCGCTTGCCGCTCGACTCGTCGCGGGAAGGCTCGTTGGCCGGCCGCAGCACGGTGCTGGGGTTGGACCTGACCGTCGCGCAGGGACGCCTTCGCTTTCGCGACTCGGCGACGGGCGAGGCTCTGCCGGCATCCGACGAGCTCGAGCGGCGCGTGGTGCAGGAAACTCGGGCTCGCGAAGCGGCGGAGGCGCGCGCCGCCCGGATGGAAGCGCGCCTGCGGGCGTTGCAGGACCTTTCCTCCGACCCGCCCGGACGGGCAATCGAATAGGCGCCGGACGCGCGAGCAACACCGCCGCGCTGAACCCGAAGTGCGCAATCCAGTGGCGGCCAGGTCCGGTGCCGTGACGCTGTATCGCCGTGCTCGCGCTGACGAGCAGCTCGTCCTGGCCGCTCATTCACTGGTGGAGACCTATGTGGTACTGCCATGATTGCCCGCGCCGAACCGATTGCGGGTCGCAGACGCCATCGCCCTCCTGGAAGCGAACTGAAGCGGCACGCCGGTCGTGCATCTCACGGCAAGCGAAACCTGGGACGCGCTGCACGAGGCGAAGCGGCACGAGGTGATCGGCGGCCAGATGTACGACGCGCTCATCGCCGTATCGGCAATGAAAGACGGGGCATCGACGATCGTTACGTGGAACGTTCGCGACTTTGCCGCATTTTCCCCGGAGATCAGCGCGCAGGCGCTTCCATGATCGACGGCTGTCGTTCCGGAGCGATGGTGCTCACCTGTCGAGATTCCCTCGTCTCTACCCCGCTCTCGCCACGTCGCAGAATGCCTCGTTGCAGCAGGCGCCGTCCTCGATGTCCGTTCGGATATCGGCGTCGAGGAGCGCGTTGACGGTCTGTCCCGTCGGGCTCGCCGAGAGCCAGACGCCCTTGGGGGTGTAGAGGACGCCCGGCAGCACCGCATCGGTGATCCGCGCCACCAGGTGGGTTTCGCCGCGGTCATTGAAGACCCTGAGCAGGTCGCCGTCGGATATGCCCCGGGGCTCGGCGTCCGCCGGGTTGATCTCGACCTCTTCGCGTTCCCGGGACAGCGCGCAGTGGCCGAAGGTCGCATTGATCCGTCTCGACGACGAAGGCGAAACGATGGTGAACGGGTACGCCCGCTCGACCGCTTCGTAGCGCGGCAGTCCGTAACCGAAGCGCTCCTCGAGGTCGCGGCTGAACAGCTCGATCCTCCCCGAACCGGTCGCGGGCTCGACCGTGTCGCACATGATCGGAGCGACTCCCTCGACGGTCGTCATGGCGAGGGACGAGCCGACGGGCAAGCCGCTCGGCCGATGGCCCCGCAGCCGGGAATCGTCGTCGAGGAACGCCGCGTCCATCAGCGCCGCGTCGGATTCGCGGAACATCGGGTCGTCGAAGCCGAAGCGGGCCGCGAGGCGCCGGAATATCTCCGTGTTCGGCAGCGACTCGCCGACACAGGAGATGACCGGCTCCGCTCGCTGCAGATGGCAGTGTCCGTAGGAGGCGTAGATGTCGGCATGCTCGAAATGGCTGGCGGCCGGGAGCACGACGTCGCAGTACTTCATCGAGTCCGTCATCACGACATCGGCCCCCGCGATGAATACGTCCTCCTGCGCGAGCGCCCGGCGCATGCGGTTCTGGTCGGGATGGGTGGCGACCGGGTTGTGGTTGTAGATGAAGACCGCCTTGATCGGCGGGTCCAGGGTCTCGTCCACCAGCAGGCGCGAGACGTCGACGATGTTGATCGTCCTCGTGCCGCCGGGAACGAGGTCCGGGCGCTGCAGGCGGGCGGCCGCCCTGGGAAAGGCGTGACCGGGCTTGGCGAACACGCCCGCGCCGAGCCGGCCGTGATTGCCGGTGAGGGCCTGGAGGGCCATCGCCGCACGCAGGCCCGAGCCACCGCTGCGCCCGCGCTCCATTCCGTTGCCGACCGACACCCCGACCGTCTTCGCATCGCCGTACCACTGCGCGAAGGTGTCGAAGATCGCGCGGCCGACACCGCAGATCCCGGCCACCATTTCGGGCGTGTACGCGCGCGCATGCGCCATGTAGGCCTCGTGGCCGTCGGCCCACCGCTCGATGAAGGCGCGGTCGTGGGCGCCGCGGCGCTCGAGCTCCGCCGCCATCGCCAGGGCGAGCACGACGTCGGTGCCCGGCCGGATCTGGATGAAGAGATCGGCCTGCTCGGCGATGCGCGTGCGCTTCGGGTCGATGACGACCAAGCGGGCGCCGCCGGTCCGGCGTGCCGCCTTGATCTCACGCGCGAGATGCAGGTTGGACACGGTGACGTTGTTGCTCCACACGACGATGAGGTCCGAGTGACGCATCTGCTCCGGAGGCATGCCGGGTGCGGCTCCGTAGAGACTCGCGTAGGCGGAACCCCGCACGATTCCGCACAACTGCCCGCGCGCGAGCAGCGAGGCTCCCAGGCGGTGAAAGAAGCGGCGATCCATGGAGCCTCCGGCGAGCTCGCCGTGCGGCCCGGCGTAGTTCAGCGGCAGCACCGTCTGCGGACCGTGGCGCGCGATCGCGCCGGAAATGCCGGCGTGGACGAGGTCCAGAGCTTCGCTCCAGGAGATGGGCGCAAACGCACCTTCACCGCGCTGGCCCGTGCGCTTGAGCGGGCGAGTAAGCCGCGCGGACCCGTGCACGAACTCCGGGTAGGAGCGTGCGACCTTGTTGCAGATCACGCCGGCCGTGTAGGGGTTGGCCTTCGAGCCCCGCACGTCGAGGATGCGGACCCCGTCCGTCCGCACCGCCAGGCTGCAGGTATCCGGGCAGTCCAGCGGGCAGACGCTGGGCCGTGTCTCGCCGGCACCGGTAGCGATCATGATTCCATCTCCTTGACGACACCGCCCGGCCTCGGGCATTCGTTCACAAGCGACCCGGCGCACGGCTCGGGCGCCGAGGACATGCGCCGCATCGCCCCGCCTCGGTGGAGCGCATGGCGCTCAGGAATGGACCGGAACCCGGCGAGGGGCCTCTCGGGACGACAGCCCCCGCGCGATCCCTTCATTCGGAACATCGTGAGCCTCGCGGCGTTGCAGTGTTGCGGCGCATTCAGGGTCCGGGCAAAGTGGCATAAAGAAAAGATCCAATATTGAATTTTTCGTAGAACCATTGGAGCACGTCGTGAGAGAGCTTCATCTTCTGCCGCCGGGTGTCAATGCCGAGCGCAGTTCCGGCGTACCGCTCCATCGACAGATCTACGACGGCCTGCGCTCGGCGATTCTCGATGGCCGTCTTGAGCCCGGCACGCGACTTCCTTCGACCCGTGCGTTCGCGCTGGAACTCGGCGTTGCACGAAACACGGTGATAGCGGTATTCGAGCAGCTCGCCGCCGAGGGCTTTCTTCGCCCCCGGGTCGGCGACGGCACTCGGGTCGCCGACATCGAGCCCGAGCTGCTGCCCCGGCCGGCGCGGAAGGCCCCGTTGAGTCCCCGCATCCGTCGCCGGAGCGCATCCGGAAGCGCCGTTTCGCCCCTCTCGGTGCGCGGGAAGGCGATTGTCGGGGTGGGTCGAGGTGCGCCGGGGCCCGGGGAACGTGCATTCCAACCGGGGTTGCCGGACATTGCCGCCTTTCCGCATCGCACCTGGGCCCGCATCCTGGCCCGTCATGCGCGCACCCCGGAGCGCGCGCGGCTCGGCTACGACGATGCCGCGGGCGACCCGCGACTGCGCGCGGCGATCGCCGCGTACGTCACGGCGGCGCGTGGAGTCAGGTGTTCACCGGATCGGGTCGTCGCGGTAGCGGGCGCCCAGGCCGCGCTCGACCTCTGCGTCCGCCTGCTGCTCGACCCGGGAGATCCGGCGTGGATCGAGGAGCCGGGATATGCCGGCGCGCGGGCCGCTCTGCTCGGCGCGGGCGCTCGCATCGAGCCCGTTCCGGTCGACTCGGAAGGGCTCGACGTCGCCGCGGGCGAGGCACGGTGTCCCGGCGCCCGGCTCGCCTACATCACCCCTTCGTGCCAGTTCCCGCTCGGCGTGACGCTCTCGCTCGAGCGTCGCCTGCGACTGCTCGACTGGGCCGAACGCGCCGGCGCCTTCGTGATCGAGGACGACTACGACAGCGAGTACCGATACCGCGGGCGGCCGATCACCGCCGTGCAGGGCATCGACACCAACGACCGGGTCGCCTACGTGGGCACCTTCGCGAAGACGATGTTTCCCGCGCTGCGGGTCGGTTACGTGATCGCGCCCGAGGGGCTGGAGACGGCCTTCGCCCGGGCGGTGAGAAACACCGGCCACTCCGTGCCTCAGCCGGTGCAGGGGGCGCTCGCCGAATTCATCGATGCCGGCCACTACGGAAGGCATGTGCGCCGGATGCGCGCGCTCTACGCGCGGCGCCGGGCACGCCTCTTCGCGCTGGCCCGGGAACACCTGTCCGATGTGCTGGAGCTCATCCCCTGCGAAGCCGGCATGCAGGTCGCCGGCTGGCTCGCCAACGACCTGGACGACCGCGCGCTTGCCGCGGCCGGTGCACGGGCGGGACTCGCCCTGGCGCCGCTGTCCGCCTGCTGGACGGGTCCCGGCGCGCGTGCGGGCCTGCACCTTGGCTATGCGGGAGTGTCCGAGGACGCCCTCGGACACGCGGTGCCGAAGCTCGCCCGCATCATCGCCCGGTGCCGGTCCACCGGTCCCGAGAGCCCGTGCATCAGCGCCGGACAAGTGAGAACATGCCATTCTGACGGCGGAACCGAAGCCTCGGCACCGGAGCGCGTGACATGAGCCCACCGAGCCCGCGAGTACTGGAACCCGGACTGCGGCGCCTCCCGCCCGGAACCGAGCGATACGTGGTCCGCGGAGGCGGCGCCACCGTGGTGCCCTTGCGCGCCGGCGACCGCCTCGAAGTCCTGGATCCGGAAGGGCGCCAGCGCGCCGAGCTGGTGGCCTTCGACGGCCGGGGCGGCGCGGATGTCGGCATCCTCGGGATGCGGGCGAGCGGCAAGGCCCGGGCGCTCGCCGCCATGGTCGAGAGCGCGGACGAGGACGCGAGGCGGGTCGCGGCCAGCCTTCGATCGCGCGGTCTCGCGCTGGCGGGAGCGAAAGGCGCCCACCTCTTCGCTCCCGACTCCGCGCCCGGGGAACGGCAGACCTTCACCGCGCAATGCGACGGGGTGGTGTTCCTGGCCGCGCCGGGCGGGCCGATGCGAGTCGACGCCCAGGATCCGCCCACCGATCTCACGCTCTTCGTGCACCGGGCAACGCCCCCGGAAGAAGGGGAGGCGCCGCCGCTCCCGGAACCCCTGGCCGCGCTCCGCCACGAGGTGCACATCGAGGCGGGACGGGCACTCACCTACGAGGTGAAGGCCGGCGAGTTCATCCAGATCATCGATGTCGAAGGCCGGGAGTGCTCCGACTTCCAGGCCTTCGCCGTCGCTCCGCTCGAACGCGGGGTGGAGCGCTGCATCGACGCCACCGTCACCCGTACCCTGATGGGCGCCGCGTACCCGGGTCCCGGACTGCTCTCCAAGTACTACGACGTCGACATGCAGCCGCTCGTGGAAGTGGTGCGGGACACCGTCGGGCGTCACGACACCTTCGGCGTCGCCTGCAGCGCGAAGTACTACGATGACCTCGGCTACCCCGGCCACGTGAACTGCTCCGACAACTTCAGCCGCGCGCTCGGCCCCTACGGGGTGGGTGCCCGGCGGGGCTGGATGGCTGCGAACTTCTTCTACAACACCAATTTCGACGACGACAACCAGCTCTACCTGGACGAGCCCTGGTCGCGCCCCGGGGACTACGTGCTGCTCCGGGCGCTCACCGACCTCGTATGCGTGTCCTCGGCCTGCCCCGACGACATCGACGCCGCGAACGCCTGGAACCCCACCGACATCCACGTGCGCGTGTATCCGGAGAAGAACACCTTCAGCAAGGCGACTGCATTCAGAATGAGCACCGATGCCGAGCCCCGCCTGACCCGCGAGACGGGTTTCCACCCGCGCACCTCCGCGCTCACCCGCAACTTCGCCGAGTACCGCGGCTTCTGGCTGCCGAGCCACTTCAACAACCACGGTGCGGTCCGCGAGTACTGGGCCTGCCGGGAACGGGCGGTGATGATGGACCTCTCGGCGCTGCGCAAGTTCGAGGTCCTCGGGCCCGACGCGGAAGCGCTCCTGCAGACCACCTTCACCCGCAACGTGCGGCGCATCGCGGTCGGACAGGTCTCCTACGGGGCGCTCTGCTACGAGAGCGGCGGGATGATCGACGACGCCACCGTCTTCCGCCTCGGGGCCGACAACTTCCGCCTCGTGGGCGGCGACGACTACTGCGGCATCTGGCTGCGCGAGCAGGCGAAGCGCCGGGGATTGCGCGCGTGGGTGAAGTCCTCGACGGACCAGCTCCACAACGTCTCCGTGCAGGGGCCGGAGAGCAGGCGCATCCTCTCGCAGGTGGTCTGGACGCCCCCCGCGCAGCCATCCATCGAGGAGCTCGGCTGGTTCCGCTTCCTGATCGGGCGCGTCGGCGGCTTCGACGGCGTGCCGCTCGTCGTCTCCCGCACCGGCTACACCGGCGAGCTCGGCTACGAGGTGTGGTGCCACCCGAGCGACGCCCCCGCGGTGTGGGACGCGGTATGGGAGGCGGGCGAGCCTCGCGGCCTCTGCCCCATGGGCCTGGACGCGCTGGACATGCTGCGCATAGAGGCGGGCCTCATCTTCGGAGGCTACGAGTTCAGCGACCAGACCGATCCCTTCGAGGCGGGCATCGGCTTCGCGGTCGCGCTGAAATCCAAGAACGAGGATTTCGTCGGCCGCGCCGCGCTCGAGCGGCGCAAGGCCGCGCCTCAGCGCAAGCTGGTGGGCCTCGAGCTCGCGGGCGAGGAAGCGGCCGCGCACGGCGACTGCGTGCACGTCGGCCGCGCGCAGGTGGGCGAGGTCACCAGTGGCACGCGCTCGCCCCTCCTCGGAAAGAACATCGCCCTCGCCCGGCTGGTGGTCGAGTACGCCGAACCCGGCACCGAGGTCGAGGTGGGCAAGATCGACGGCCACCAGAAGCGCATCCCGGCCCGGGTCGTGTCCTTCCCCTTCTACGATCCGGAGAAGAAGCGGGTGCGGAGCTGAGCGCTCCGCGCAAGCGGACGCCGCCGCCGAAGGGCGGCCGGGGTCGCAGTGGGGAAGGCGGAGTGGAAGCGTGCGCTCCCTCCGGGTCCGCGACAAACTGCATTCAGCCCGTTGACCTAACTACGTTCTAATCCTCTTGTCCAGCGCGGATACTGGATTTTCTACTGATTTTCTCTTGGTGCTTCCGGGCGGATCCTGGCTAGGTGATCCGTAAGCGTTTGCCCGTCCCGTGATGATGCGGACGGAAGGCAGCGGAGAACGCCCGTGGTGACTGGAAACCGGTCGGCTTTCGACCGCCGACGGCGTGCGTCAGCCGCAGGACTCCACGGCTTAGACAAATTGTTACGGTGATCCGCACCTTCGACAGGACGGGTGGCGTGTATCAACGCAGTCACGCACGGGTTCCGGTCGAGCTTCCGTGACTAAGCGGCCGAGCAGACCCATACGCCACATGCGGTCACGCGGAGGCGACGTGCACCCTCACTCGAGCTGCTCCGACTGGCCGTGGCTTCGCAGAGCCTGCGTCCGGGCGCGCTCGACTGCCAAGCGATCCGCCGCTTCGCTCCCGCTACTGACTGTCGGCGAAAGAGCGGCGTTCGACGGCGCCTCGATTTCGGAGACGGTCCATCGGACCCCTGCGTCGCCGACGTCCAACTCCCGACAAGGCTCGCCTCTCCCCCCGTAAGTGCGGCGGGCGGAGTGAATGCCGATGTAACGGGTCTCTCTCCACCCGGTCCCCAGGAGTTCGTTCACCAGTAAACCGCCTCGATCGCTCGGGCTACCACACCACACCACGAAATTCTCGCTGAATCCGGAAAACTCTCCTTCGATGCGAATACGCTCGATGTGCACCGGAAGGTCGAAAATCTCCTCACCGATCCCGGACCGTTCCCAACTGGCCGGTGGAGTTCCGCCGGTGGCGCCGGCGCTGCCGCGCGAGAGATTGGTCAGATGCCCCGTTGAGAGCTGAAGCAGACTCATCACGTGCAGCGGCACATCGCCCGACACCGACAGGCGCCACTTGCCCGCCCCATCCCCTAAACGACCGACCAGCCCGGAGGCGCCCTGTTCGAGCTCGCGCGCGTTCACCACGCGGGCGGTGTCCGGCTCCAACGTCAGGCGCACCTCCCCCAGCGGCGCATTGCGCCCCGCATCGTCCACACCCGTGATTACGACGCTGGCAGTCATGCTCCCAGGGTTGATGAGGCGCAGAAGACTCTTCTTTCCCAGGTTACTCCCGGGATTGAAGAACGGCACATGGTAGCTATTCGACCCCTCCTCGATTTCAGCCGCCACCGCTTGCATGCCGGTCAGGAACCCATCCGGCGTGCGGATGTACGCCAGCGCCTCGATAACCAGCGTCGAAGAGAGCTCCAGCCGCCACATTCCAGTCCCGTCGCCGACACCGCCTCGCAGCCCCGTCACGTCATTCCCGTTCTCCAAGTCCCAAGAAGTGAAATGCTTGGTCTGCAACGCGCCGAGCTCAAGCGTCACCGGCCCGCGATGCTCTCCCGTGTCATCGATTGCGACGATTTCGACTTCGCCCGCTTCGTCCGAGTAGTTCACAACCCGCACGAAGCCGTGGATGCCGTCAGAAACCACACCGGGCATCGCCGGCAGTGTATGCACAAACCGCTCGGGCTCGGACGGTGAAGGCACCAGCCACTGCTCGGCGTGAGAATAGAAGTCGCGAAGAGGACCGAAAACGTCACCCTTGGTGAGGCACTCGCCGTCGCCACCAGCTAGCACCCCGACCAGAGCTCCCGAATCGCCCAGAAACAGACCGGCCCCGCTACTGCCGGGTTCCGTCAGGCCGCGACGCCAATCGGTTTCGAGCATGCCGTTCACGCTGGTTCCTTCCAGATCGAAATCAGCGATACGAATCACCCGCCCCTCAGCGTACTTGGCGGCGTATCCGCCAGGATGGTGTATCGAGAAGACCGATGCGCCTATGGATACTGGACTGGCGGTCCATCCCGAGTAGAGCAATCCACCGGGAAGCGCTTGGCGGAACTCAAGAAGCGAGGAATCTTGCGCCGGGCTCGTGGCCAGCAGATTCGTTCCGCCAAACGAATACGTCGAGCGGCTGTCGCCCCTTGTCCCGCTGCAATTGGTCTTTTGCCAAAACCATCGCGCTTCAACCGTCGCCGCCACCACCGCGCTCTCCACGCAATGGTGTGCGGTGAGGAAGTAGGGCTCGAACACGTCCGGAGTACCCGAAACGTTGAGCAGGGTTCCCGAGCAAACGTAGGTGTACGCACCATCCTCGAAGAGGATTCGTCCGACTGCATCTGCCTTTGCACGCTTGGCGCGATCAGCGACGCACGCGACCTCCACATGTCCTCGACAATCGGTCCTCTTCGGTGTCACCGAGGCGAATCGGTGCGCCACGGTGACCACCTCGAATGAGAGATCCGCCACCGCATCTGGAGACGATACCGCGAGCCGCACCGTCAACTCGTCGCCGTCGGCACTCGGCAACCAGACGGGATCGGCAGTGAGGTCCTCCGAAGTGAAGACTGGGCCACGCGCTTGCCCATCGCCATCGAAGATCCGCACCAAAGCGCCGGCCGGTAGCTCGGCGTGCACAGCAATGCGCAGGGAGACCGCGCCTTGTGCGGTGAACGTGACCGCCGTGGTGTGCCGACCGTTGCTGTCAGCGCCCCACGTGAGAAGCGGCACGAGATCGCCCGTGAACTCGGTTGGGAGCTCGCGGTGCACCCCAATTCGGAGGCGCTTGTGGGTGCGCTGAAGGAGCCGGGAGTTGCCTGCCTCGGCCGGCAACGACCCCAAATCAATGATCAATCCTTGACCGACGATACGAGCGTCCAGCTCCTGCGAGATTGCCCGAAAACCGGACTCGCTGGCGACGGGACTACGCGCCGATGGTGCGCCGACGGCAACATCGGATGCGCTGGCGACGGTGGAAGACAGGAGTACCGCGAAACAAATGAGGATAGGAATCTTCATGTTGTTTTCGCCATGGCGGCATGGGCCTCCGAATCTGCGATTGCGTGTTTGACGAGACTATCACGGCCTACTTGTGCTGAATCGAGCTCTCAAAGGGTGGGCGCTCCCTCGGCGCAGCTCGGACCCGGTACGGCTCGAACCGCGTGCTCTGCATGCCGGACCGCAGCGGGTTCTGCGTGCCGCCGAGCCGCCCGAAGACACCCGGCTCGACGACACCAACTGCACGAACGAGGGTTGCGAGTGCAACGGCGCCAGCTCCGCCCATGTGATCGACTTCGCGAGGTCCGGACAGAACCTGCGCACTGTCGCGCCCGCCTCGCCACCCGCCGATGGTGGGGAGGGAGTGCTCAATTGCGAGAAACGCGGACCGCTTGCGAAGGCTGCGGACGGCACGATGCGCTGAGCGCGGCGTTGCGCCGACGAGAGCTCGGGGGCGACTTGAGCGTGCTTGGCGCCTGTCACTACCCGGCCAGCGTTGCGGGTGCGGATTGGCGCGAACCGGGTAGTGACAGGCGGCAAAGTCGGCCTTCGGGCCAATGGCTGCAAGGCTCGTGCTTACTGAAGACTTCGTGCGGCTCTCCTGACGGGGTGGTATGGTGGCGCCACCACAGAGCTGCCACTGGCAGCGTTGTCGGCTGAAGCCGACGTGGGCGCCGAAAGGCGCAATCAGGTGCCGTATCGCGATCATCGCGATATCTCGCGTGCAGACGCCCCGCCCCAGGCACGACGGGCCGCTCCGAACCGGAGGCGGGCTTGCTCAAACCAAACGGCGAGGCGGCTGCCGCGCGGGTTCTTGTGACCACGCAGCGACCTAGGGGAACCCCCCGGCATACAGGAAGCCTCCGAGCCGTGGCGCGTGGCGTTGCAAGCGGGGCCGGGGACACTCCCTGGCCGTGCGGACGAGCCGCAACGCTGGCAAGCGCGGCGCGCCGAAACCGTGCTCGCGGCCACTGTCGGACGACCGGCACGCCGCAGCCGCCCCTTGGGTCGGCAGCGTAAGGCGTCACAGGGCACTCTCGCAGCACTACTGCGGCTCCGCCCTTCTCGCATAGCGAGG
The DNA here is from genome assembly GCA_022824305.1 of Gammaproteobacteria bacterium. GTDB lineage: Bacteria > Pseudomonadota > Gammaproteobacteria > HK1 > HK1 > JAJEAD01. The sequence goes on from JAJEAD010000060.1 coordinate 19,923, forward strand.
CGACGGATCGCCCATCAGAACCTGGCTACCCCACGCCCGCCCCGGGGCCGCGTGATGCGGACCCCGGGGCGCGGTCGATACCTGACTTCGCGCCCGCGCGAACCGGCGGCGCACAATCCGTGGTGGCGGAATCCGTCAGGCGATGTACGCGGCCCAGTCGTTCATCAGGACCCGCCGCCGGTCGAACAGGTCGGTGCGGCGGTAGGCCGCTTCCACGAGATCGGAGTTGACGTGCGCAAGCGCGAGCTCGCAGACCTTGTGCGGCGCGTCGGTGCACTCCGCCGCCCAGTCCCGGAAGCTGGAGCGAAACCCGTGCGCGACGGCGTCGATGCCGAGTCCACGCAGCAGGCTGGTCATGGTGGCGTGGTTCAGCACGCGCCCGGTGGGCGAGGGGAACACGAGCCCGACTCCGTCGAAGAGCTCCGCCGCGCCGTCGAGCACCTCCAGCGCCCGGGCGAGAGCGGCACCCGGTGCTCGCGGCCCGCCTTTATGCGCTCGGCCGGGATCGTCCATACCGCCCCGTCCCGGTCGACCTGCTCCCACCGGGCGTTGCGCACCTCGCCCGAGCGCGTGGCGGTGACCACCAGGAACGCGAACGCGAGCATGGTGCCGCGGTAGGCGCCGGAGCCCTTCACGCGCGCGAGCGCCGCCCCGACCTCCGCGTGGGGCAGTGCGCGCATGTGCTGCTGGCGCACCGCGGTCTTCGGCAGCGCCGCGGAGATCTCGTCGCCCGCCGGGTTGTCGTTGCGGTAGCCCTGCGTCACCGCCCACTTCATTACCGCGCCGATGCGCTGGCGCACCCGGCGGGCGGTCTCGCGCTTGGTGGACCAGATCGGCAGCAGCACCGCCATGACGTCGGCGGTGGTGACGGCGTCAACGCGCTTGCGCGGCAGGATATAGTCGCGCACGCTGGCGCGCCACTGGCTCTCGCTTCGATCGCTCTTCCAGCTCTCGGCGTGGATCGCGATCACGGTTTCATTGCCCTGCACGAAAGTGGGCACCTACTGCATGCGGCGCCGGGGGTCGCGGCCCTCGGCGACGGCGCGGGCGTTGGCGAGCGCGCGGTCCCGGGCCATGGCGAGGGTGGCCGCGGGGTAGGAGCCGAGGCCGAGGCTGGTCTTCCCGCCATTGGGGGAGATGGCCTGCGCCCAGGTCTTGGACAGGCCGCCGGACTTGCGGGGCGTGACCAGCAGACTCAGTCCGAGACCGACGTACCCGTCCCCGTACCGGCCGGGGATGCTGACGGTCCAGACGAAGGTGGCGCAGAGGCGAACGGAGTGGTTTTTTCCGGGAGGGATTGTGATTTCTCCTAACTCTTCGGTCTGTGGGATTTTCGCTGCAATGCAGCGTATTGCCGTGACACGAAGGGAGTCAAAAGCATGATGTTTATCAGCGTATTAGGAGAACCTATCGGCTTCTCCTGACACCCCGGAAAACACCCGGTACGCAGGCCCCGCGGATGCGCGAGCACCCGGGCCTGCGCAGGATGGCGCGATTCGGCCCGAAGAGGACGCTTGCCCGGAGCTCCGCTCCCTGTGCGCCACCCCTCCCAGACCTTACACTTGGCGGGGTTGAACGACCCGCGACGAGGTGGAACGCGATGGCCGAGGCCAACCCGATTGCAGAATTCGACCCGGAGCTCTGGGCGGCGATGGAGGCGGAAGGCGTGCGCCAGGAGGAGCACATCGAGCTCATCGCGTCGGAGAACTACACGAGCCGCCAGGTCATGGCGGTGCAGGGCTCGAAGCTCACCAACAAGTACGCGGAGGGTTATCCGGGGAGGCGCTACTACGGGGGCTGCGAGCACGTCGACGTCGCCGAGCGGCTCGCGATCGAGCGGGCGAAGGCGCTCTTCGGCGCCGATTTCGTCAACGTCCAGCCCCATTCGGGCTCGCAGGCCAACGCCGCAGTGTACATGGCCCTCGTCGAGCCGGGAGAAACCGTGCTCGGCATGAGCCTCGCCGACGGCGGGCACCTGACCCACGGCGCCAAGCCCAACTTCTCGGGCAAGCTCTACAACGCGGTGCAGTACGGCATCGACTCCGAGAGCGGAGAGCTCGACTACGACGCGATCGCCGCGCTCGCCCGCGAGCACCGGCCGAAGCTCATCGTCGCCGGTTTCTCCGCCTACTCGAAGGTCATGGACTGGACGCAGTTCCGCGCCATCGCGGACGAGGTCGGCGCCTGGCTCTTCGTCGACATGGCGCATGTCGCGGGACTCGTCGCGGTGGGGCTCTACCCCAATCCGGTGCCGGTTGCGGACGTCGTCACCACCACCACCCACAAGACCCTGCGCGGGCCCCGCGGGGGCATGATCCTGGCCCGCACGAATCCGGACCTCGAGAAGCGCCTGAACTCCCTCGTCTTCCCCGGCACTCAGGGCGGACCGCTGATGCACGTGATCGCCGCCAAGGCGCTTGCGCTCAAGGAGGCGATGGAACCCGGATTCCGGGCTTACCAGGAACAGGTCATCAGGAACGCCCGGACCATGGTGGAGGTGCTCGCCTCGCGCGGATACCCGGTGGTCTCCGGGGGCACCGACAACCACCTCTTCCTCGTCGACCTGCGTCACAAGGGGCTCACCGGCAAGGCGGCGGACGCCGCGCTCGGGCGCGCCCACATCACCGTCAACAAGAACGCGGTGCCCAACGATCCGCAGTCCCCCTTCGTCACCAGCGGCATCCGCGTCGGCACCGCGGCGATGACCACGAGGGGATTCGGCGATACACAGGCGCGCCAGGTCGCGACGTGGATCTGCGACGTGCTCGACAACATCGACGACGAGCTGCGCATCGCGCGCGTGCGCCAGGAAGTGCACGATCTCTGCATGCGCTTTCCGGTCTACTCGCGTCCGGAGGGTGCGGCGGCGGCGCATCAGTCGGGCGAGAGCGCGCAGGCCTGAAGCCTGGCGGAGGGCGCACGCTTGGACCTTGACGCGGCCGGGAGCGGGGCGAATCCGCCGGCGCCCGCCCCCCTGACGATTCTCCAGCTCTCCGACCTGCACATCTTCGCCGTTGCTTCGGAGAGGCTGGCCGAGGTCCCGACGACCCGGACCTTCGCCGAGGTCCTTGCCTTCATCGATGCGCAGGAACCCTTCGACCACCTGGTGCTGACCGGCGATCTCGCTCAGGACGAGGCGCTTTCCACCTACGAGAGGCTGCGCGAGATGCTCGGCCCCCGGCTGGACCGCACCTGGCTCGTGCCGGGCAACCACGACGACCGCGAGCACCTCCGTCGCGTGTTCGCCGACCGTGCTCCGGCCACCGGGCCGCTCACCTTTGCATTCGACGCGGGCGAGTGGCGCGTGCTCGGTCTCGACACGCACGTGCCGGGGCAGGTGAGCGGCCGGCTCGACCCGGATCAGCTCGGCTGGCTCGACGCGGAGCTCGGGGCCGAGCCTGCCCGACCCTGCCTCGCCTTCTGCCACCATCCTCCCGTCCCGTGCGGGGTCAACTGGCTCGACCGTCTCTCGCTCGAAGATCCCTACCCTCTCCTCGCCCGCATGCGGGACAACGCGCGTTTCCGGGCGCTCGCCTGCGGGCACGTGCACCGGGAGTCGGAGTGCAGGGTCGGCGGCGCCCGCGTCTACACCACCCCCTCCACCGCCTTCCAGTTCGGCGACCGGCGCGACACGCGCTACGACCTGCTGCCGCCCGGCTATCGCCGCTTCACGCTGTACGGCGACGAGTTCACGAGCGAGGTGATCAGGCTGCCGGAGCTGCGCTTCCCTCCTCGCCTCTAACCTCGAAACGCCGCGGAGTCCGGCGGAAGTGGGGGCCCCGAGGTCGCAAATGGACCATCCTCCGCCGCGTGACCGCGGTGCATACGCGGGCTTCCCGTACACTTCCCAGACCGGGACCGCGCGCTTTCGACGCAGAGGCTGATCCGTGACGAAGCCGCTTGCCGACGGAGCGGCCCGTCGCGCTCGCGGTCCGGAACACACGACAACTCACGACGAAGCGGGAGGGCCGGCGATGCAGGGGGCAAAGTTGATCAAGGGCCGCTGGGTTCTCTGCGGTGACGAAGTCATCGCCGACGGGGCGGTCGCGGTGGAAGGGAATCGAATCGTCGAGACCGGCCCCGCCGAGGCGCTTTCCCGCCGCTACGCGGGCGCGGAGGTCATCGGCTCGGAGAACAGCGCGGTGCTGCCGGGATTCGTCAATGCGCACCACCACAGCCACGGGGTGTCCACCATCCAGCACGGCCTGCCGGATGCCCTGTTGGAGTCGTGGATTCTGGGATTCGCAGGCCTGCGCACGGGACGCGTCCACGAGGAGACCCTGCTGAGCGCCGCGGAACAGTTGCGAAGCGGCGTGACCAGCCTGGTGGACGTGCACAGCGGCGGAGGCAGCGCGGCCGAGTACGAGGCGAGCGTCGACGCCGGCCTTCAGGCCTACGAGCGGGCGGGAATCAGGGTCGCCTTCGCGACCGGAACCGCTACCCAGAGCCGGCTCGTCCACGGCGCCGGCGAGGACGAAGCATTCGTCGACCACCTCCCCGCCGATGTGCAGGCCGACGCCCGTGCCCTGCTCCCCGGCCCGGATCGCGTGGGCGGCGAGGACTACCTCGACATCGTCACGGCAAGGGTCGAGTCCTTTGTCCGTCATCCGCTCATCGACGTCTGGTTCGCGCCGCCCGGTCCCCAGTGGGTTTCCGATGCCCTCATGCAGCAGATCGCTGCGCGCGCCGACGCGCTCGACACGCGAATCCAGACCCACTGCAACGAGTCCTTCTACGAGAAGCTGCACGGCGATCGCTTCTACGGCTGTCCTACCGTCCTGCATCTCGAGCGCCTCGGGGTGCTCGGCGAACGTTTCTCCATCGCGCACGGAGTCTGGCTGACGCAGACCGAGATCGCCGCGCTCGGGCGAAGTGGCGCCGCGGTGAGCCACAACCCGAGCTCGAACCTCCGTCTCCGGGCGGGCATCGCGCCGCTCAACGCCCTGCTCGCAGGGGGCGTCACGGTGGCGCTCGGCATGGACGGCACGACGATCAACGAGGACGAGGACATGTTCAGCGAGCTCCGCCTCGCGCTGCGCCTCAATCGCGTGCCGCACTACGGCCATTGCGTCCCGAGCACCGCGCAGCTCTTCGAGCTCGCCACCACGGGTGGAGCGCGACTGATGGGCAAGGAGAAGGAAATCGGCCGCCTGCGCGCCGGATACCGTGCGGATCTCATGGTGGTGGACATCGAGCGACTGGTCCACCCGTGGATCGCGCCGGAGGTCGACCCGCTGGAGCTCATCGTGCTGCGCGCGAGGAAGGAAGACGTGCGCTGCGTCCTCGTCGACGGCGAAGTCGTCATGCGCGACGGCGCGGTGACCGGATTCGACGAGCAGGCCGCCGCGGACGCTCTCGCGGAGCACTTCGCCTCCCGGCCCTTCCCGCGCGAGCTCGCCGACATCGCCGCCCGGATACGGCCGCACCTCGAGGCCTGGTATCAGCGCTGGGAGACTCCGCCGCTCACGCCGTACACCGGATACAACGCACGGTAGCGGGGGACCGCCGCTCGGGGCTCCGGGAATGTCGCGAATCGTGCCGGCGCACTCGCGTCCCGGCGGAATTGCCGCATCGGCGCCACTCTTCCCGGGAATCCACATCGAGACCTGAGCGTGCCGGACCGCAATCACGTGGAGCTGGACCTTCGGGCTCGCAGCGACGAGGCGCTGGCCGCCCACTTCGACGAGTTCGCCAGGCTCGAGTGCGCCGCGCGCGGGATCGACTCGAGCGCCCTCTCGCCGACCTACGAGGTGCTCTCCCGCCATGTCGCAGGCAGCCCCGCGCTGCTCGCGCTGGCCCGCGAGTGTCGCGTCGGCCAGCCCATTCCCAATCTGCTCTTCGCGGCGGTCAAGTATCTCCTTCGGGAAGAGCCCGGAGATCGCCTCGCCGAGCTCTACGGGCGGGCGGCCCGCGGCGAGGAGCCCTCGCCGGACCTTCCCCTGGCGTTCGAGGCGTTTTGCGCGAGACACGCCCGCGCCATCCTGGACCTGGCCGGGAAACGGAGCGTGCAGACCAACGAGGTCGGACGCTGCGCGTTTCTCATGCCCGCATTCGGTGTCGTCGCCCGCCATGCCCGCCGGGACCTCGCGATCATCGACGTCGGCGCCAGTGCGGGATTGAACCTGCTGTGGGATCGATTCGACTACCGATACTCGGACGGATCGGAGTTCGGCGCCGGAAGCTCGCCCGTTCGGATCGAGTGCGTGGTCCGGGGCCGGATGCCGCAAGTTCCGGTCCCTTTTCCGAAGGTCGCCTCGCGGGTGGGGATTGACATGCATCCGCTCGACCTCGGGGACGAGGACCAGTATCGCTGGCTCCAGGCCCTCGTGTGGCCGGACCGCGAGAGTCGCAGCGCCCGGCTCGCCGCCGCACGGCGGATCTGGTTGCAACATCGCCCCCGCGTGGTGCCTGGCGACGCATTGACGCTGCTGCCCCTGCTCATCGCCGAAACCCCCGGGGACGCCGCACTCTGCGTGATTCACACCCACGTGCTGAACCAGTTTCCCGTGGATGCCAGGTGCGCGTTCTCGGAGATCCTGCAATCCGCCTCGCACTCGCGCCCCGTCTACCGGATCTCGGCCGAAGGGCATGACCTCGCGGTGACGAGACACGCAAGAGGCGATGCAACCACCCTCCTGTCGGCCCGGCGCTGCCCGCACGGCCGCTGGGTGGACTGGCAGCCCCCCGGATCAGGCTCGGGGTGACCCCACCGCGCTTTGCCTCCCATCCCCCCGGGGACTGGTCCGCCCTCGAAGGGACGTGGGCGACAACGGACCGACGAAGCCATGTCCTTTTCCGCGCCGGATCATGTGCGGTCCCGGGAAGCGCCGCCGCACCGGCCTGGTGCGGGCGTCCGAAGAGCCCTGAACACGGGATCGAATCGGGCCGGGCAGCATGGATCACTTCGACTACATCATCGTGGGAGCGGGATCGGCCGGGTGCGTGATGGCCGATCGCCTGCAGCCCGCATTCGACGCCTGTCGCGGGCGTGAGCTGCTGCCCGGAGAAGCGGACAGGTCGGACGACGAAATCGACGCGTTCATCCGCGAGACCGCCATGACCAACTTTCATGCATCCGGCACCTGCCGCATGGGGGTGGACGGCATGGCTGTGGTCGACCCCGAAGGCAGGGTGTGCGGAATCGAAGGTCTGCGCGTGGCGGACTTCAGCTCAGCTCCGGCGCCGGATGAAGCGCTTCATGTGCGTCGCAACCTCTCCGGGGGCTTCGATGAGTATGGCGTGCCGGTATCGATCGAGGATCACGAGTTCGGAGTCGGGAAGCTGTGAGTCGATGAAGCGGTTGATGCGGGGGTTGCAGCCGCCGTCGTTCTCGCCGGTCAGCACCAGCGACGGCGCCCCGATGTCCTTCAGCCACGGGGACATCTCGGTGCCGGCATAGATTCGAAAGACATTGAGAAAGACGGCGGCATCGGTCGCGATCACCTGCTCGAGCCGGCGTTCGACGAGATCCGGCCGGGCCCGGGCGAATTCGTCGGTGAACCAGCGTTCCACCAGCACCTCCAGGGTGCGGGGTATGCCGTCTTCCTCGAGCATGCGATAGACGCTCGAGAGCTTCGCGCGGTCCTCTTCGGTGCGGCCGGCCGCGGTCGAGAGCATCCCCAGCGTCGACACCCGCTCCGGGTATGCCCGTGCATATGCGGGGCCGATCATCCCGCCCAGCGAGTGACCGGCAAAGTGCGCGCGCTCGATGCCGAGGCGTGAACGCAGGTCCTCGAGATCGGCGACCAGGTCATCGAGCCCGAACTCCCCGGCCGGCAGCGGCGAGGCGCCGTGGCCGCGCAGGTCGTAGCTGATGCAGGTGAAGTCGGACCTGAGCTCCGGGACGAGGAAGCGCCAGGCATCGCGGGCCGCGCCGATGCCGTGAATCAGGAAGAGCGGCGGTCCGTCACCCTCGACGCTGTACTCGCATTGAATGACTTCACTCATCTCTCCCGCCACCCGAGTCGTGCGGGCGCCATGTTACGACACGCCCGGTGCAGGCGGCGGCCGTCCGGAGTGACGGCGGGCCGCGAGATGCGCCATGCGTCGCTCAGAATCGCGTGAAGTAGGTGTCGATCTCCCAGGGCGAGATCTCGTTGTGGTAGTCCCACCACTCCCGGGACTTGAGATCGACAAAGGAGCGGAAGAGGTCCTCGCCCATTACCTCACGCCCCAGCGGATCGCGTTCGAAGGCCTCCACCGCCTCGAGCAGGGTGCGAGGCAGGGTTTTCACGCCCTTCGCCTCGAGCTCGGCATCGGAGAGCTCGTACATGTTGACCGCGATGGGATCGCCGGGGTCGAGCTCCTGCTCGATGCCTTCGAGTCCCGCCGCGAGCATCATCGCGGCGCCGAGATGGGCGTTGACGGTGGTATCGACGGCGCGTGACTCGATGCGGGCGAGCCCCAGGCGCATCTCTCCCTCCTCGAGCTCGGTACGCTCGATCTCGGGACGCACCCAGGGCACGCGCAGCATGTGGGTGCGGTTGTTGCCCCCGTAGGAAATGAATATCGGCGCCCAGGTGTACCCGGTCATCGAGCCCGTCTTCACCAGCCGCTTGTAGGAGTTGACGGTGGGGCAGGTCACCGCGCAGATGGCGGAGGCGTGGCGCAGCACGCCGGCTATGAAGTGGTAGGCGAGCTTCGACAGGCCGCAGCCGCGCGCGTCCGCCGGATCGCCCATCACGTTCTCACCCGTGTCCGCCGACACGAGCGACATGTTGAAGTGGGCGCCGCTGCCGGTGCGGTTCGAGTAGGGCTTGGGCATCAGCGCCGCCTCCAGTCCGTGGCGCCGGGCGATCTCCTTCGCCATCAGGCGCCACAGCACGAAGCGGTCGGCGGTATCGAGGCAGTGCGCGTAGGCGAAGTCGAACTCGAACTGGCTGTTCGAATCCTCGTGGTCGAAGGAGTGCACATCCCAGCCGAGCGCGTTCATGGCGGTGACCATGTCGTCGAGCCAGGGCAGCCCTTCCAGGGTGAGCAGCGCGTCATAGGCGGCTTTGCCGATGACGTCGTTGGGGTTGGCGGGCTCGATGTGGGCACCGTCCTTGCGCACGATGTAGATCTCGCACTCCATGCCGAGCATGAAGCGAAGCCCGTGACGCTCCGCGCGTTCGATCTGCCGGCAGAGTATGCCGCGCGAGCACATCGGCCACGGCGCTTCGTGGTAGTGCAGATTGCTCGGGAGCCAGGCGATCTCGGGGCGCCAGGGCAGCACGCAGAGGGCGTCAGGGTCCGGGTGGGCGGCGAGCTCGTCGTCGTGCGGACCCTGGCCGAGACCGTCGAGCGCCGCCCCGGTGAAGAGCTCGGAACCCCTGAGCATCCGGTCCAGGTGCTCGATCGGCACCGTCTTGGTCTTCGGGACGCCGTGCACGTCGAGGTAGACGGGCATCGCGTAGCGCACGCCCTGTTCAATCAGCCGGCGCTTCAACGCTTCGGCGTCGATGTTTCGCTCTTCGGTCATGCTCTCTCCCCTTCCCTTCCCGCTGCACTCGCCGGCGCGCGGCCGGGCCCGTCGCCGGCACCGGCGGCAAGATAGGACATTGCCGTTGCGATTGCACACCGTGCCGGCGATGGAGGGCAACGGAGGGCAAGGAACAGGTCGCAGCGCGGCGGCGCTTGCCGTTATCATTGCGCGTCCTCGAAAACGCCGGGAGGCGAGGCGCCCATGTGCGGTATTGCGGGAATCATGTACAAGAACGGCAGCGGGACCAACCCGGCCGGCCGTGCGCTCATCGACATGCTCGACGGCTGCCAGCACCGTGGCCCCGATTCGACCGGCTTCGCCCTCTACGGAGGCGAGCGGAGCGGCAGGCTGCGCCTGCGCTTTCTCGTCGGGGAGGGGGAAGAGGCGGACGGCGCCATCGCGCGCATCCAGGGCGCGCTCGCCAAGCACGGCGCGCGAGTCGTCGACGATGAACGCGTCGGCAGCAACTACCGAATCCAGGTGAGCTTCGACGGGGATATCCAGAAGCTCGCCTACGACGTCGAGCACGCCGCGAAGGTGCTCTCCATCGGCTCCAGCCTGGAGATCGTCAAGGATGTCGGCAGCGCCCACGAGGTCGACGGGCAGTACGGCGTCGGCGAGTTTCACGGGACCCACGGCCTTGGCCATGTCCGACTCGCCACCGAGTCCGCGGTGAAGCCGGAGGCGGCCCATCCCTTCTGGGCCACGGGCTTCGCCGATGTCGCGATCGTGCACAACGGGCAGATCACCAACTACTGGAAGATGCGCCGGCGCCTCGAGCAGCGCGGCTACGAGTTCACCACCGACAACGACAGCGAGCTGATCGCGGTCTACCTCGCCGACAAGATGTCTCAGGGGATCGCGCTCAAGGACGCGCTCGCCACCTCGATCGACGACCTCGACGGCACTTTCTCCTTCCTGGTTTCCACCCGCGACGAGATCGGATACGCAAAGGACCGCCTCGCGGTGAAGCCGATGATCATGTACGAGACCGACGACCTCGTGGCGGTCGCCTCCGAGGAAGTGTCGCTCAATCGCCTCTTTCCCGGACAGGCGCTCAACACCAAGGAACCTCCCCCGGGCACCTACGCGACATGGTCACGATCGATCTAGCGGCCACCGCGGTCCGCGAGGCGAACGAGCTCATACGCAGGCACGGCGCCGACGGCACGGACGTCGAGCTCGTCAATCCGGACGCCCGCCACCACCTCGGGGTGGGGCTGGTGCATCCGATCGACGTGCGCATCCGGGGCTCCGCCGGCTACTTCTGCGCCGGACTCACCGATGCCGCCCGCTTCGAGGTCGACAACAACGTTGGCTGGGGCGTCGGCGACAACATGTACAGCGGGCAGGTGGTGGTCCGGGGCAACGCGGGCGCGATTCCCGGGGTGGCGATCCGTGGGGCCGAGATCGTCATCCACGGAAACATGGGGTCGCGGGCCGGCCAGGTGATGAAGGCGGGGACGCTGGCCTGCGCCGGCAACGCCAACTTCATGGCCGGGTACATGATGTACGGCGGGCGCATCGTCATCCTCGGCGATTCCGGCGAGAAGGTCGGCGAGGACATGACCGGCGGCCACATCTTCGTCGGCGGCCGGGTGCAGGATCTGGGCTCCGACGCCGAGCTCGTGGATCTCGACGACGGCGACGACGACGACCTCCGTGCCTTTCTCGATCGCTACGAGCTGCCCTTCAAGGGCACCTTCAAGAAGATCGTCAACGCGGGCAAGAAGCTGCGCTACGCCACGAGCGAGCGCCAGATGCGCAGCATCCCCTTCTTCACCTTCTCGCAGGACTCAGAGTACTGGAACCCGAAGATCCAGGAGGACATCTACATCAAGTCGCAGATCGGGCGCTACCGGATCCGCGGCTACGGCGGGGCCCGCCCCCTCCCCCATCTCGCCGACCTCGCGTTCCGGCGCGACCTCTCCCATGCCGGCCGGGATCCGGACGTGGTGGCGAAGGTGGCGCTCGCGACCGAGATCGGCGGCCTGAACGGGGCCAACGCCCTGAAGCTCTCGATGCCGGTGATGATCGCTCCGATGAGCTACGGCGCGCTCAGCGCCTCCACCAAGCGCGCGATCGGGCTCGCCTCGACGCTCGCCGGCATCGCCGAGAACACCGGAGAGGGCGGCATGAGCGATGCGCAGCGCGGCGCCGCGAGCCAGCTCATCTTCCAGATGCTGGGCGGGCGCCTCGGGTGGAACATCCATGACATGAACCGCGCCGACGGCCTGGAGATCTACATCTCGCAGGGCGCGAAGCCCGGCCTCGGCGGCCAGCTCATGGCGAAGAAGGTCACGCCCGAGCTCGCCCGCATCCGGGGCATCCCCCCCGGCATCGATCTCCGCTCCCCGTCGCGCCACCCCGACATCCTCGGTGGCGACGACCTGCTCATCAAGGTGGAAGAGCTTCGCGAGGCGACCGGCTACCGCCTGCCGGTGAGCGTCAAGCTCGGGGCGGGCCGGGTCAGCGACGACGTCAAGATCGCGGTCAAGGACGGATTCGACTTCATCGAGCTCGACGGGATGCAGGGCTCCACCGGCGCCGGCAGCGCGGAGGTGATCGACTACGTGGGCGTGCCGACCCTGCCCGCGATAATCGAAGCGATCGACGCGCTCGAGGAGATCGAACGCCGCCAGGACATCGAGATCGTGCTGATGGGCGGCATTCGCGACGGCATCGACGCGGTCAAGGCGCTCTGCCTCGGGGCGGACGCGGTGGCTTTCGGAACCTCGACGATCATCGCGGGCGGGTGCATCGCCTGCATGCAGTGCCACATCGGGCAGTGCGTGACCGGCATCGCGACCCAGGATCCCGAGCACGAGAAGCGCTACCAGGCCGAGGTCGAGTCGCGCAACATCCATCGCTTCCTCGAGGGCGCGCGCTGGCAGATCGCGGCGCTCACCCACGCGCTGGGATACTCGGACTTCCGAGACCTCGGCCGAGACGACCTCGTCGCGCTCACCCCGGAGGCGGCCGAGATCACCGGACTTCCCCACGAGCCGGAGCGCCGGGCGACGTTGCCCGAGCTGCGGGTGCAGGTGGGCTGATGGCGGTCTACGACATCAACCGGATCCTGGTGCCCGACGCGCCGCCGGAGTACGAAGACCACACCCGCGACGTCCACTACGTGCCCGCGCCGTGCCAGGTCGCCTGTCCGGTGGGCACCGACGCCCCCTCGTACATCGCCTACATCTGGGAGAAGGACTACGAACGCGCCTTCGAGGCGATAACCGCCACCAACCCCTTCAGCTCCATCTGCGGGCGCGTCTGCGACGCCCCCTGCGAGCCCGCGTGCCGCCGCACCGACAGCGACGGACCGGTGCAGATCCGCAACCTCAAGCGTTTCGTGATGGACGAGCTCGGGGCGGATTACCGGCCGCCCGCGGCGCCGGTCACGAGAGCCGAGAGCGTGGCCATCGTCGGCGCGGGACCGGCGGGACTGGTGGCCGCGCACGATCTCTGCGTCGCCGGCTACTCCGTGCACGTCTACGAGATGACCGACCGCCTCGGGGGCATGATGATCTGGGGCATCCCCGCCTTCCGGCTGCCGCCCGGGATCATCGACGAGGACGTGGAGAGGCTGAAGCAGCGCTGCCCGGGTCTCGAAGTGCACCTCAACACCGCGCTCGGCCGCGACTTGAGTCTCGAGGAGCTCAAGCAGCGCCACGACGCGGTGCTGCTCACCATCGGCGCCTGGTGGGGCAAGCCGATGGGGATACCGGGGGAAGAGGACGAGCGGATCGTCGACGGAGTGAGCTTCCTGCGCCGGGTGAACGCGGGTGAGCGCCCCGAGATGCCGGAGACCGTGGTGGTGGTCGGCGGCGGAGACGTGGCGATGGACGCCTGCCGGGTCGCCAAGCGCCTGCCCGGCTGCCGGCACGTCAAGGTCGTCTACCGCCGGGGCCCGGACGAGATTCCGGCCCGGAAGATCGAGCTCCACCACGCGCTCAAGGAAGAGGTCGAGTTCATCTACAACACCCAGCAGGTCGAGGTGCTCCCGCACGGCAACCAGCTCGCGCTGCGCTGCGTGAAGACGGGGCTGGGCGAGCCCGACGAGGACGGGCGCCGCCGTCCCGTGCCGCTCGAAGGCAGCGAGCACGACATACTCTGCGGAACGGTGATCGCCGCGGTCGGTCAGCGCGGCATCTGCGAAGAGCTCGATCGGGCGGGCATGATGCAGCCGGATCGGGTGCGCACCGAGTGGGAATCGATGCGCACCGCGGATCCCAGGGTGTTCGCGGCCGGCGACGGCGCCTTCGGAGGCTCCACCATCGTCATGGCGATGCACCACGGGCAGCGCGCCGCGTACTACGTGCGCCACTTCCTGGAGGGCGAGGGCGAGCCCCTGCCCTACCGCACGCCCTACCGTACCCGCCGGGTCCCGGTCGCGCAGGATCTGATGTGGGAGAAGTTCCCCATCCAGGAGCCGGTGTTCGTCGGTCTGGGCGACAAGCCGGCCGAGTTCCCGGAGATAGAGCTCACCTACAACCTGGACACCGCGCGGGCGGAGGCGGCACGCTGCTACCGCTGCGATGCGGAGACCGGCTCGGCCGACTACTCGGTGCTGCACCGGGAAGACATCTTCTCGATGGCGCGCACCGATCCGGGAGACGGACGCAAGCTGAAGGCGATGCTCGAGCGCCGGCTCCGCCTGCGGGACAACCCTTTTCCGGAGGCGCGCCCGGCCGGACTCGACGACCTCGTCTTCCTGCCCGCGAACCTCTCGCGCCTGGTCATCGACCCCTACCGGGAAGCCTGCCGGATCTCCTGGCGACTGGGCGAGCGTCTCGATCTCGAACTCCCCTTCTTCGTCGCCGGCTTCGACCATTGCAACCGGGAGATCCGGGAGCCGGTCGACCGGGCGCTCGCCGCCGTCGGCGCCGCGTACCTGGGCGAGCGCCGGGCCGGGGGCGAGGCGCCGTGGCTGCAGCTCTGCACGCCGGGACGCGACGCCCCCGACCCGGACGCGAGCGCGGTGGTGTACCGGGTCGGAGAGCGCTGGCACCCCATGCCGACCGCGCGCGCGAACCCCGCCCAGATCCTGGGCCTGCACGTCGCCTCGCACCGCGGCCTGGACGAGGCGATCGCCTACGCGGTCGAACGCGGATTCGAGCTCCTGGTGGTCGACGGTACCGGCGCTCCGCGCCGCGAGTGGCCGGAGCTCGCGGGCGCCCCGGACCTCTCGCTGCTGCGCGAGACCATCGCCATCCTGCGTCGCCTCAGGAAGGAGGAGACGATCGACATCGCGTGGTTCGGCGGCGTGCGCTCGGGCACCGATGCCGCCAAGCTGGTCGGCCTCGGGGTCAACGCGATCGGCCATGGCGTGGCGGTCGCACTGGCGATGGGCGGCGAGATCGCCGACGGCGTCATGCGCTTCGCCCCCGACCGCTCGGAGGAGGAGCGCGAGGAGGCGGTCCGCAACATCCTCAAGGCGAACGCGGGCGAAGCCTCGATGATGGCGCGCTGCGCCGGCAAGACCCGACTGCACAACATCGAGCCCGAAGACCTCCGGGCGGTGACCCGCGCCACCGCGTCCGCCACCGGCATTCCCCTGGCGGGGACGAAGGCGGCCTGAGCCGGCCCGTTGCCGAAGGTCGCCAAGGGACGACTTCGAGCGCCGACTCGAGACCGTCGGAGACCTCGGGTACTCCCCTCTCCCCCTCGACCCCGCTGGCCGAGTCCAGGGTAGTCTCACATCGGAGAGGGGAACATCCCCCCTATTCCCCCGGGATCTGCTCGCGCGCGCGGCGCCGGAAGTCGGCCTCGCCGGTGCACGCGAGCGCCGCCGCTACCAGAACCTCGGCCGGGAGTGCGCCGATGAGCTCCCGGTCCTCGGATGAGTCCAGGGCCGCTTCGATGCCCCGGGCCCGGAGCACCGCTCGGACGCTGGCCGCGCGCGCTTCCTCCTGGCCCCTCTCGTAGCCCCTGGCCTCTGCCTTCAGGCTCACCGAACGCGCGGTGGGGTCGTCCTCGGGCCGGGTGCCCTCACGCGCCCCCATCGCCAGGGCCACCCGCTCCAGCGCGCGCATCGCCCCCGCCGACAGGGGATCCTCGGTCAGCGCCCGGAAGATCTCCTCCGCCTTCCACCCCGGAAGGGCCCGGCTCTCCGGCGCCTCCGCGTACCCTTGCTCCCGGCGCGCGTGGATCGCCAGTCCCGGCGTTCGCCGAGAGCTTCCCCACGGCACCAGCACCCAGATTTCGGGAAACCCGCTCTCCTGGTAGATCTCCAGCTTGCGCCGGCGCACGTCCGTGCTGTGGTCCACTTCCAGCGCCACGTCGGGCAGGGGATCCACGTCCACGTCGATCGCCGGTCCCAGGCGCACCCGATCCGGGTGCAGGTAAAGCACCTCGTCCGCCTGCATCAGCCAGCGCCTGCGCCCCGCCGCGTCGTGACGAACGAGGTCCGATGCGCCGAAGCACGCGATCCGCGACCCGCGCAGCATCGCGACCCGTTCGGCCATCTGCACCAGCCGCCGGGAGGGCCCCTCGTGGCAGGTGGAGGTGGGCTCGCTGACCTTCCACGCGGTCCCGGTGCGCCCGTCCCAGAACTCGAGGCGCCCCTCGTAGTGTTCGAGCGCACTCTCCGGCAGGTGAAAGGACTCGCAACCGGGGAAGTCCTCCGACCCGTACCCCGGCGCCTTGCCACCGTCTCGCGCCGAAGCCTCGTGCGCAGGCGTCTCCAACGCCGACCACTTCGCCATGTGCGCCTCCCTATGCCACGGCCCCTGGGACAGGGCGGGCGCCGTCCCGCCCCCGACCCGCACCGGAGGGCGGGCCACCGGGCACGAGCGTGCCACCGCGTCCCCGACCCGGTCAAGGCTCGTGTCAGCCCCCCACGGAGGCTTCTCGCGCAGGAGGGAGCCAACCCCTCTCTCCCCTGGAGAGAGAGGGGGTCAGGGTGAGGGCCCGAGGAGGGATGGGGAGAGTGACGGCCCCCATACCTGGACAGCATGACCCTGCCGCGCAGCAGGCCCCGAGCGCCGCGAGCCCATCATTGCCGGGCACCGGGACAACCGGCCTGCGACCCGACTCGGCAGACTGACCTTGCCATCTTCCTCTCCCCTGTCATCAGGGGGCGGCGACCCCGACCATCCGCTACAATCCGCGGCATTCTGCCCGCTGCAGCCGGATCTCAAGGAGTCGAAAGCGGTGCGCATGAGCGCCAAGGCGTTCATCAACCAACTGATTGGCAAGTTTTTTGTCTGGAAAGCGCTGCTATTCCGACGAGTAGCGAAGAATCCGTCGAACTGGTCTTTTTTGTTTGTCCCGGCTGCGCCGGATCTGGAGGAAACAACATGGCGACCGACCTCTCAGCAGTCGCAAAATCCGAGGGAATCAAGTACTTCCTGGTGAGCTTCGTGGACCTCTTCGGGGTGCTGCGTGCGAAGCTGGTGCCGGCGCGAGCGATCGGCGACATGCAGCAGGAAGGCGCGGGCTTCGCCGGCTTCGCGGCGTGGCTCGACATGACCCCGGCGGATTCCGACATGTTCGCGATTCCGGATCCCGACAGCCTCATCCAGCTCCCCTGGAAGCCGGAGGTGGGGTGGCTCGCCGCCGATCTCTGGATGGACGGCAAGGAGGTCGAAGGATCGCCCCGCATCATGCTCAAACGGCAGATCGAGCGCGCGGACGCAAGGGGGCACCGCATGAAGAGCGGCGTCGAGTGCGAGTACTTCCTCATCGACGAGAGCGGCACGAACATCGCGGACCCGCGCGACATCCAGGAGAAGCCCTGCTACGACCAGTCCGCCCTGATGCGCCGCTACGACGTCATCAGCGAGATCTGCGACGCCATGATCGGTCTCGGCTGGGGCCCCTACCAGAACGACCACGAGGACGCCAACGGCCAGTTCGAAATGAACTGGGACTACGACGACTGCCTCGTCACCGCCGACCGCCACAGCTTCTTCAAGTACATGGTGAAGTCGATCGCGGAGAAGCACGGACTGCGCGCCACCTTCATGCCGAAGCCCTTCTCCCACCTCACCGGCAACGGCTGCCACGCCCACGTCTCGGTGTGGGACAGCACCGGCACGGAGAACCTCTTCCACAGCGATTCCGACGAGATGGGTCTCTCGCCGCTCGCCTACCAGTACCTGGGGGGCATCGTCCACAACGCGGAAGCGCTGTGCTCCTTCTTCAACCCCACCGTGAACAGCTACAAGCGCATCAACGCCCCGCCCACCACTTCGGGGGCGAGCTGGGCGCCCAACGCGGTGACCTACGGCGGCAACAACCGCACTCACATGATCCGGATCCCCGACAAGGGCCGCTTCGAGCTGCGCCTGATGGACGGCGCCGCGAACCCCCACCTGCTGCAGGCGGGAGTGCTCGCCGCGGGCCTGGACGGAGTCGAGAACGGGCGCGACCCGGGCAAGCGCCTCGATATCAACATGTACACCGAAGGCCACCGGGCCCGCGGCGCGAAGAAGCTGCCTCTCAATCTGCTCGACGCCATCCGCACCACCGAGAAGAGCCGGGTGCTCCGGGACGCGATGGGAGCCGACGTCGTCGCAAGCTACTGCAAGCTCAGGCGCGACGAGTGGCAGCGCTACTCGTCGGCCATCACCCAGTGGGAACGGGATCACACCCTGGACTGCTGAAGATTAGGGATACCAGACGAATGACCGTGACACTGGATTCGAGCTCCGCCCACGCCGCGATGCGTACGCCGGACATCAAGGTATCGGTGCGGCAGACCTTCAACATCGACGTGGACATGGAAGTCCCGGCCTTCGATCACCCCACCGAGCACGTCCCTCCGCTCGACGAGGCGTATCGTTTCGACCGGGACACCACCCTCGCCATCATCGCCGGCTTCGCCTACAACCGCCGGGTGCTCATCCAGGGCTACCACGGCACCGGCAAGTCCACCCATATCGAGCAGGTCGCGGCACGGCTGAACTGGCCCTGCGTGCGGGTGAACCTCGACAGCCACATCAGCCGCATCGACCTCATCGGCAAGGACGCCATCGTGCTCAGGGAGGGACAGCAGGTCACCGAGTTCAAGCAGGGCATCATGCCCTGGGCCTACACGAGCGCCACCGCGCTGGTGTTCGACGAGTACGACGCGGGGCGCCCGGACGTGATGTTCGTCATTCAGCGGGTGCTCGAAGCGGAAGGGCGCCTAACGTTGCTCGACCAGTCGCGCGTGCTGCACCCGCACCCCGCCTTTCGCCTCTTCGCGACCTCCAACACCGTCGGCCTCGGCGACACCACCGGCCTGTACCACGGCACCCAGCAGATCAACCAGGGACAGATGGACCGCTGGAACATCGTGGCCACCCTGAACTACCTGTCCCATGACGCGGAAGTGGACATCGTGCTCGCCAAGGTGCCCTCCTACGACGACGAGGCCGGGCGCAAGACGATCGGCGCCATGGTCATGATGGCCGAGCTCACCCGCTCGGGATTCATGAACGGCGATCTGTCCACGGTGATGAGCCCGCGCACCGTGATCATCTGGGCGGAGAACGCGCTCATCTTTGACGACCTCGGTTTCGCGTTCCGGCTCACCTTCCTGAACAAGTGCGACGAAGTGGAACGGTCGGTGGTGGCGGAGTACTACCAGCGCTGCTTCGGGGTGGAGCTTCCGGAAACCGGCGTCCAGGCGAACCTCGCCTGAGTCGCCGGCTGCCGGTGAAGGCCGACGACATCAGGGCCGCCGCGGGGCTCGAGGAGTTCCGCGCCGCCACCGCCTCGACTTCACGGGCGATCGCCCGTGACGCCGAGGTGGAGGTGGAGTTCGTCTCCGACGCCCATTCCGTGAACGGCAACACCATCCGGCTGCGCCGCCCGCCGCTGGGCCTGCCCTATCCGGAGGTCAGCACGCTGCGCGGCCACGCCGATGCCGCGGCCCTGCGCGTGCGCCACCACGACCCTGCCCTGCACGACCGCCATGCCCCTCGCGACGGAGGCGCCCGCGCGGTGTTCAATGCGCTCGAGCAGGCCCGTTGCGAGGCACTCGGCGCCCGGCGCATGGCGGGGGTGGCCGGCAATCTCGACGCCGCGCTCGAGGAGCGCTACCAGTCCCAGGGATTCCCCGCTTTCGTCACCCGGGAACAGGCGCCGCTGGCGGAGATGGTCCGTCTCCTCGCGCGCGAAGCGCTCACCGGCCGGGAGCCGCCGCCGGCGGCCCGCAAGGCCTACGAGCTGTGGCGGGCCGAGCTCGAGGTGCGCATCGGTGCGTACATGCCCGAGCTCGAGTCCTGCTGCGAGGACCAGGCCGCCTTCGCCAGCGCCTTGCGCGGCCTGCTCAGGGACCTCGGCTTTCCGGAAGAGCCCCCCGAGTACGACCAGGATCCGGAGGACTCGGAGCTCGAGGACGACGACACCAGCAGCGCGCTGCAGGAAGGCGAAGCGGGGGATGCGGAGTCCGGCACGCCGGAATCCATGGAAGGCACCGAAATGCGCGACGCCGCGGAGGACGACGCCGGGGAAGCCGCCGATTCGCTCGACCGTCTCGACCCCAGCGCGATGGACTTCGGCGCCGACGACTCCGAGATGCCGGGGGAGGCCGCCTACCCGCCGCACGGCCGCAACGAGCCCGAGCGCCCCCACTACCATGCCTACTGCACCGCCTTCGACGAGATCGTCGACGCCACCGAGCTCTGCGAGGCGGACGAGCTCACCCGCCTGCGCCAGAATCTCGATCAGCAGCTCACTCCGCTGCAGGGCGTGATTGGCCGGCTCGCCAACCGCCTGCAGCGGCGCCTGCTCGCCCGGCAGACCCGGGCCTGGGAGTTCGACCTCGAAGAGGGCCTGCTCGACACGGCCCGGCTCGCCCGGGTGGTCGCGAACCCGCTGTACTCGCTTTCCTACAAGCAGGAGAAGGAGACCCGATTCCGGGATACCGTGGTCACCCTGCTCATCGACAACTCGGGGTCGATGCGGGGGCGGCCCATCGTGGTAGCCGCCACCAGCGCCGACATCCTTGCCCGAACCCTCGAGCGCTGCGGCGTCCGGGTGGAGATCCTCGGATTCACCACCCGGGCCTGGAAGGGCGGCCAATCCCGGGAGCGATGGCTCTCGGAGGGCAAGCGGGCCAACGCCGGTCGCCTCAACGACCTGCGCCACATCGTCTACAAGTCCGCGGACGCTCCCTGGCGAAGGGCGCGCAAGAGCCTCGGCATCATGCTGCGCGAGGGAATCCTCAAGGAGAACATCGACGGAGAGGCCCTTGCCTGGGCCTGCTCGCGCCTGCTCGCGCGGCCCGAGCAACGGAGAATCCTCGTGGTGATCAGCGACGGAGCGCCGGTCGACGACTCCACCCTTTCGGTGAATCCGAGCAGCTACCTGGAGCAGCACCTGCGCCAGGTCATTTCCTACATCGAGAACCAGACCTCGGTGGAGCTGCTCGCGATCGGCATCGGGCACGACGTCACCCGCTACTACCAGCGCGCAGTCACCCTCGTCGATGCCGAGCAGCTCGGAGGGGCGGTGATGGAACAACTCGCCGCACTCTTCGACTCCGACGCCCAGGAGGAAGGGCACCACCCGCGGCGGCGCGTGCGGCGCTCGGCGTGAGCGAGTCGCGGGAATCGATCGCCGCGCTCGGTCGCCGCCTGCGGAGCGGGGAGACGTCGGCCGAAGCGCTCGCCCGCCACTACCTGGACCGCATCGAGGCGCTCGACCCCAGGCTCAACGCCTTTCGCCTGGTGTGCGCGGAGCGCGCGCTCGCGAGCGCGAGGGCGGCCGACGCCCAGCTCCGCGCCGGCATCGATCTGGGCCCCCTGCACGGCATTCCCTACGCGGCGAAAGACCTCTACGACGTGGCCGGACTGCCGACGAGCGCGGGCAGCCGCCTGCTCGAAGAGCGGCTCGCCGGAGACGACGCGACCGTGGTACGCCGTCTCGCCCGCGCGGGCATGGTGCTGCTCGGCAAGACCAACACCGTGCAGTTCGCCTACGGGGGCGCCGGCGTCAATCACGACCACGGGACTCCGCACAACCCCTGGCACGCCACCCATCACCTGCCCGGCGGCTCGAGCAGCGGCTCCGGGGTGGCGGTGGGGGCCGGGCTCGCGCCGATGGCGCTCGGCAGCGACACCGGCGGCTCGGTGCGCATCCCCGCCGCGTTCTGCTCCACCACCGGCCTCAAGACCACCGTGGGACGGGTGAGCCGGGCCGGCGTCTACCCCTTGAGCTTCACGCTGGACTCCGTCGGCCCCCTGAGCGTCGGCGTGGAGGACGCAGCACTCGTGTACCAGGCGATGCACGGACCTGACCCGCGGGATGAGACCACCGTAGGGCACCCGGCGCACGACGTGCTCGCCCGGCTGCACGAGGGGGTGGCGGGGCTTCGCATCCGCTTCGCGGAGGGACTGCTCTTCGAAGACGTGGACCCGGAAGTGGAGGCTGCGGTGCGGGCCTGCGGAGCGGTGTTCGAAGCGCTCGGGGCCCACGTGGACCACATCGACTTCCCGCAGGCGCGGGCCGCCCGGGAGCTCAATCCCCGCGGGTTGGTGATCGCGGCGGAAGCGTACGCGCTGAACCGGGACCTCGTCGACGGGCACTTCGACGACCTCGACCCGATCGTCTCCTTCCGGATGGTCAAGGGAAGCGAGATCCCCGCACACGAGTACGTGGACATCATGCGCCGGCGCAATCTTCTGCGCGCGGAGACCCGGGCCGCCCTGCACGATGTCGATGCCCTCCTCGCCCCCACCGTGATGATCCCGCCGCCCCCGCTCGCCGACGCGGACCGCGACCGGCACGCCTACTCGGAGACGAACCTCGCCTGCCTGCGCAATACCGCGCCCGGCAACATCCTCGACCTTTGCGGGCTGAGCGTGCCCTGCGGATTCACCGCCAGGGGCCTTCCCATCGGCCTCATGATCCATGCGAAGCCCTTCGACGAAGCCACGCTGCTGCGTATCGGACAGGCATTCCAGGACGCCACCGACTGGCATCGCCGAAGCCCCGATCTCGCCTTTGCGGAGCGGGATCCGAGCTGACGACTCGCGGCTCCGGCATCCGGCGCCGACTCCTTCCGTCGTGGCCCCTCGCCGCACGGGCGGCGTTTTCGAGGGCGTGGGCGGCGGACGACAGGCAGGGCGCTTTGGTTACAATTCAATGACGCTTTCCACCGAAGGGGCCGGTCATGGGCAATGCACCTGCGGATTCCATTCTGCGAAGGCACTACGAGCAGCAACGCAAGGCCGCGGGGGTCCCGGAGGACTCCATCCTCCGCCGTCACCACGAGCAGATG
>JAJEAD010000065.1 GCA_022824305.1 Gammaproteobacteria bacterium
GGAAGGTCTGATCTATTGATGCTGAGAGCGGATTGTCCTCGGGAGTCGCTCTGACTCTACGCTGCCAAGGCTTTTTTCGGGGTCGATTGTGTCAGCAACCCCGGTTTCTCTCGATTTCCTGCGGCTACACGAGCAACGGACGCACGTTTCCTACGTCAGTCGCAACAGGCGCCTCCGGCTCATGTACAGATTGACCAGGGCGCAGGCGACGACGAGGCGATGGGCATTCTTGGCCAGGCCTCGGTATCGGACCTTGGTGAATCCGAAGATGCGCTTGAGCACCAGCAGCGGATGCTCGCCCTTGGCGCGGACCTTGGACTTGGTGCGGTTCCTGGCCCGTTCCGCGGCGCTCAGGGGCCGATACCGATGCCCTTTGTTGTGCGTGAAGTCCTGCGCGTACGGCGCGACGCGTCGGATGACCTCGGTCTGCCCGGTGTAGGCGGAGTCGCCCCACACCCGGGTCTCGTTGCCGTGCAACAGCGCCGGCAGCATCCGACTGTCGTGCACGTTGGCAGAGCTCGCCGCCACCGAGTGAATGAGCTTGCTGCGGCTGTCGACCCCGATGTGCCCCTTCATGCCGAAGTACCACTGGTTGCCCTTCCTGGTCTGGCGCATCTCCGGGTCGCGCTGGCCGTCCTTGTTCTTCGTCGAACTCGGCGCATCGATGAGCGTCGCATCGACGATGGTGCCGGTCCTCACGTTCAGTCCGTTCTCCGCCAGGTATGCATTGATCAACCCAAACAGCTCCTCTCCCAGGTTATGCGCCTCCATCAGATGGCGGAACTTGCATATCGTGGTCTCGTCGGGCACCGGCTCCCGGCCCAGGTCAATGCCGACAAAGTGGCGCATCGCCCGCGAGTCGTACAGCGCCTCTTCCACCGCCGGGTCCGAGAGGTTGAACCAGTGCTGCAGCAAATGAATCCTGAGCATGCGCTCCACCCCAATCGGCGGCCGACCCCGACCGCCGCCCTTCGGATAGAAGGGCTCGATCACCGCGCAAAGCCCTGACCACGGAATCACCTGCTGCATCTCGTCGAGAAACTTCTCCCGACGCGTCGGCTTGCGGAATCGCTCAAAGCCCTCTTCGGCAAGGGTGCGCTGGCGCATCAGCTCGGTCTCCCGGTCAATCGAACCACAACCTCGATCATGAACCAATCGACGAATAAATCAGAGTCTCCTTAATGATAAGTCCGGGACACGGAACGCGAACCGCTAGCGTCATTTGTGGCTATGAACCGGGAAAGTATAAGGGAGTGGCGCCGGGTCTCCCAGTGATACCATACCGAGCGGTCAACGGTGTCGATCTAACCAGCCACCGCGTAAAGCGTGTAGCGCAGTCACTTTCCCATGCGGTACAGCATAGACTGTGCGAGGTCGTTTCCATTAGCCTGGGATGCCTGACACATACGACTGCTTTGGGCAAGGCTGTGAACCTAGCATACGACAACGGCACCATTGTAGTCGCGGCAGCCGGACAACCAAACAAGCATATAGTCTTTCCTGCGAGGTATGGTCACTCCATCGCCGTGGGTGGGGTAACCGAGCGCGACACGGTCTACCATCGTTACGCCGATGGCCAGTCGAAGTACGTCGACGTTTGGGCCCCGGCCGACCCCGTTCCAGTCGCCAGTAGCTCACTGAACATGGACGGAGACGGTGGATTTGCACACACATACCTCACTGCAGATGGGACATCATATGCGACAGCACACGTAGCCGGTGCCGCCGCTATGTGGCTCTCGTATCACTACGGAATCCTGGACGAAATGTATTCGGAAGGATGGCAGCGTGTGGAGGCGTTCCGCACACTCCTGAGAGAAAGCGCAGCTCCGAAGGACAGCTCTAACCAGCCATTGCAACCGCCGCAAACGCAAGATTCGGCCTCGGACTCTGACGCAGTAGGAACTCTCGACATCGAGGCTCTCTTGAACGCAGATCTGCCTCTATCGTCCGAGCTCCAGAAGCGAGCGAACCTCCCACCGCGAATGCCGGACCCGCCCGAGTCCCGGGAAAACCGACGCTAAATGGCTGAGCGCAAATGCAGATCAGTAGGAGGTTCGGGCGGCATTCGACGGTCATTGCAGTTGCCAGACTGAACGATGAACGTCGAGGAGGCCGCCCGAATGAGTCACAGTGTACTGGAGATGAGTCGAGGGGTAAGGCGGAGACTGGAGGGCGTGGTGCGCAGAAGTCCGGAGAAGGACTACGCGCGACGGGCGTTGGCGCTGCTGCAGTTGTGGGAGACGGGGGGCAATGTGGGCGAAGTGGCCCAGCGACTGCGTGCGGCGCGCTCATCGGTGCATCGATGGCGGTCACTGTATGAGCGCTACGGAGAAGCGGGGCTTCGTTCCCAGGCCCGGGGCCGCAGGGATTGGAAGGCCACCCAGGAAGTGCTCTCGGTGCTCGAAGCGGTGGTGAGGCAGGACCCGCGAGAGCTGGGCTACTTGCGTTCGCGGTGGAGTTCGCAGTTGCTGGCCATCGAGTTGGCGAACCGAAGTGGTGTGCAGGTCCATGCGACAACGGTGCGGCGGTGGCTGGCGAAGCTGCGCTTTGGGTACCGTCGGGCTCGTCCCACCACCCTGCGACGGGACCCGAGGAAAGCCGAACGCCTGGCCGCGATCGAGGCAGCGTTATCGAAGAACGACCCGCACACGGAAGTGTTCTACGTCGATGAGGCCGATGTGGACCTCAATCCTCGCATCGGGTCAAGCTGGATGCGCTGCGGCGAACAAACCACGGTCCCGACTCCGGGGCAGAATCAAAAGCACTACATCGCTGGCGCCCTGCATGCTCACACCGGCCGAGTGGTCTGGGTCGAACATCACCGAAAGACCTCGACGCTGTTCCTGAAGCTGCTCGAACACCTTCGTCGCACGTATCGCCGGGCCCGGACCATCGTGCTCATCCTCGACAACTACGTGATCCACAAGAGCCGAGTGACACGGCGCTGGTTGGAGCAAAACCCGAAGTTCCAGCTTCTGTTCCAGCCTACCTATTGCCCCTGGGTCAATGTCATCGAGAGGCTCTGGAAGGCCATGCATGACACCGTGACCCGAAACCATCGCTGCCGTTCCATGTACGAACTCTGTCAGTCCGTCGTCCGATTCCTCCACGTGGCCCAGCCCTTCCCCGGCAACGGCCACGGTGTAGCACATTTCGGATTAATGGCATGGACTCCTCCCGCCCTCCTACTGGGGCAGAATCCGCCGCGATTGAGTACCGAGACAGTGACAGGAGGAGCTCAGGATGAATGCAAAGACCATTGCGATTGACTTGGCGAAGAACGTCTTCGAGGTTGCCGTGGCCGACAGGGGTGGACGGGTAGAGCAACGTCGGCGGCTGTCTCGCAGGCAGCTCGTCCGGTTCCTCGGTACGCACGACCCCGCCTACGTGGTGATGGAGGCCTGCGGAAGCGCTCATCACTGGGCGCGTGTGGCCGTGCGTCACGGTCATCAGGTCGGGCTCCTGCCGATGCAGTACGTACGCCCCTATCGGCGGCGGAACAAGACCGACCGCGCCGACACCAACGCCATCCTCGAGGCCGCGCGAGCGCCGGACATTACCCCGGTGCCGGTGAAGACTCCCGAGCACCAGGCGCTGCAAGGGCTGCATCGAATCCGTGCCCAGTGGATGAGAACCCGCCAGGCGCGAATCAACCTGATGCGCGGTCTGCTGCGCGAGCTCGGGATTGTAATTCCACAAGGGGCAAGAACGGCGTTGTCCCGGATTCCAGAGCTGGTCGAAGATGCCGAGGCCGAGATCCCCGGCACGATGCGCACACTGCTGTTCGAGGTGCTTGCAGAAGTGCGGGACCTGGAACAGCGCATCGCCGGGATCGAGCGTGAGCTTCAGCGCTACGCCCGCCCCGAGTCCGATGCCCGGCACTTGATGCAGGTGCCCGGAGTGGGACTGCTCACCGCGACCGCGATGGTCGCCGCAGTGCCGGACCCGTCGCTGTTTCGTAACGCCCGGCACTTCGCGTCGTGGCTGGGGCTGACACCGCGTGAATCGAGCAGCGGTCAGCGACGACGTCTAGGCGGCATCTCCAAGCGCGGGAACACGTACCTGCGAACGTTGCTCATTCATGGGGCGCGGGCGGTGCTCAACCGCGCGAAGATGCAAGCAAAGGGAGACCCGTCGCCGCTCAATCACCGGCAGCGGTGGGTGCTCGCCCTCGAGGCCCGCAACGGACACAACCGGGCCGCGGTGGCGCTTGCCAACCGGCTGGCCCGCGTGGTCTGGGCGGTATGGCACCATCGCCGAGCGTTCGACGCCGAATGGATACCAGCGACCGCTGACCGCTGAAACGATAAAGTTCTCCACCAGATTGCGCAGAGACGATCAGACGGATGGCGAAAGAGGTCGGACCCGCAGCGGACAAGGTCGATAAATAGGATGGCACCTCAGATGTCGCCCAGATCAATTGACAGCCAGTGCGCGGAAACCATCGTGGCCACGGGGATCACCCCCGAAATCAAAGGCCGGATATACAACCGCAATCGCACCTCTCGTCCGTTCCGTCAGAATCGTCTCCGCCAATGCGGGAGGAGTCCATATACAGCTATTTAGTTGCCAGAGGGTAGATGCAGTACCGCCAAGGCGTAGTCCCGAGAGTTACTTACACGGAAGTACATAAAGCGTACTTTCCAGGTACACCGGACTTTCCCGCGTGGCAAGTATGACGGGTTGTCCTCAAGAGCGATGGTGCCACCTTGAGCGTCACTTTACGGAATGTAGCCGGAGGTAGTCGGCAGGACCGCTTGGTGGCACTTGCGGAATCAGTCAACGAGACTGGTCGCATGGTGCGTGTTAATGGGTCACTGACTCTGATTGGCGCACTCTATCTCACGCTGACACTACTTTCTGCACGGGATGTGAACCTGTTTCGAAATGCGGTGGTTACTCTACCGCAGCTCGAGACCGGTATCTCACTTGAGTTGAGCTATCTATTCGCTCCTATCGTGTTCCTATATCTTCACTTGCAGACTCTGTATCTGATGGCAGTGCTGGTACGTAAGGTGCGCACGTACAACCTAGTGCTCGCACAAACGTTCGACGGTAGCAGAAAGGCCAACACGGAGTATACAGGTTGGTTGTCCGCAGTTAGTCTTGTGCAGGGTATGTTGGGAGGAAATACACTCGCCGCCAACGCAAGAGTTCTGACTTGGCTGGGCATTGTCGGGATTCCTCTTTTGCTTCTATTCCTGATGGATGTCTCGTTTCTGCGGTATCAGGCCCCTTGGATTTCCGCTATTCAGCATGTTTGTTTTTCCGCCGATCTTGCATGTGTGTGGATATTCTGGCGACAAATTGCTACCGACAGTGAACAATCGCGCGTTGATGGACTGCGGCGACTTGTCGTAGTAGTGAGGGCGACAGGAAGACCACTTGCAATTGCATTATCGGTTGGTTTGATTGCAATACTGTGGCTCTTTGCCTGGCCAAAGTCCTACTACCACGAGTTCGCTGAGGTCGTATCTAGTGGACAAGTCGAAATTGGAAGTTCGCACCGCAAGTACGGAGAGATGAGAATTCCGCACTTCAATCTCTTTGATGATGTGTTGTGCAAGGTCTCGCCGTGGAGGCGCTCTTGCCGCACATTGGAGGTGCGTGGAGCGATGCTTGTGCGGTTGCGTGGACACGGGGAGCCTACGAGCCTTCCCGGGGTATTTTACGATGACGAGGTTGAGTACTATCGGGGAATCTACGGATTGCAACTGGAAGGGCGACATTTGCGGTACTGTGACTTGGAGAAGGCCCACCTTCCTGCAGCCCGGCTTGCAGGCGCGGATTTGCGCGGTGCAAAGCTGCTACGGGCCAAACTATACGGCGCGGATTTGAGCGATGCAGACCTGAGAAGCGTGAACTTTAGATGGGCCATGCTTGAGAACGCTGATCTTGTGCGTAGTAATCTTGCAAACGCCGACATGAGAGGGGGGCATATCGGAGGAGCGAATCTGAGCGACGCGGACATGGAAGGGGCGGACTTGAGAACGACGGAGTTGAACAACGCAGTCATGAGAGGGTCCATACTTATCGGTGCGGACTTGTTCAGGGCGAAATTGGACCATACGGATCTTAGTGGAGCCCAGCTTGACAATGCGGAACTGACACGTGCCACACTTGTGAAAGCCAACTTGACCGGAGCGAGGATGGACGGCGCAAACGTCAGTGGAGCGGTGCTGGAAGGTGCTAACTTGAGGAGGGCCAGTCTGCGCGGGGCGACTTTGTTCAGGGCTAGGTTGCATGATGCAAACCTCAGTTGGGCCAAACTGGACAAGGCGAATCTGAGGGCCGCGGAGTTGGGGAATGCGGAATTGTCCGAAGCAGAGCTGAACGACGTGGACTTGCGGAGTGCGGTGTTGTCGAGTGCAAATCTGAGGAAGGCGGAGCTAAGAAACGCGGAGCTATCTCTCGCAGACCTGTACGACGCGAACCTGAGGGATGCTGACTTGAGGGGCGCCAGCTTGAGGGAAACGGATTTAAGGGGCGCGGACTTGAGGGACTCGGACTTGAGGGATGCGGACTTGAGGGATGCGGACTTGAGAGGCGCGGACTTGAGAGGCGCGGATTTGGGGGATGCTGACTTGAGGGGTGCGAACGTGAGTGGGGCCAGGTTGCATGGCGTAGAGCTGAAAGGGGCTGACCTTCGTGGCGCCGCCTTACCTCTGGAATTTGACTTCAATGCGGAGTGACGAACGATTGCATCCATGTTGAGATAACGGCGGTATAGACGAAGAAACAAGGACGTGAAGCGGGCCACGACCTGGGAGTAGTTTTAAGTTGCGAAGCTTCAAGTGATCAGGAGGATTGCCGCGGCCCGACGCAAGTAATGGGATGGACGGCTGTCCTTCCTTTGTTCCAGGCTTGGGGGCCTGAACGCAGCGTGAAGGAGACGCACCATGACCATCGAGACCCTCGGCATCGGCCTCGCCAAGAACGTGTTCCAACTCCACGGCGTCAACCGAGCCGGTCGCCTCGTGCTCACTCGCCGTGTCAAGCGCCATCAACTGCTCCCGGCCATTTCCCGGGTCGAGCCGTGCACCATCGCCATCGAAGCGTGCACCGGCGCGTTCTACTGGCAGCGCAAGTTCGAGGAGTTCGGTCACCAGGTGAAGATTGTCAGTCCGCAGTACGTCAAGCCGTTCGTTCGTCGACAGAAGACCGACAGCAACGATGCCGAGGCGATCTGCACCGCCGCGCGCCAGGCGCACATGCGCTTCGTGCCGAGGAAGACAGTGGAACAGCAAGATATCCAGGCGCTGCACCGAGCTCGGCAACGCCTGGTTGGTCACCGTACGGCCGTGGTCAATCAGATCCGCGGACTGCCGCTCGACCGGGGCATTGCCTTCCCCAAGAGCATCACTCGAGCGCGCCGGATCATTCCGGGCATCCTCGAAGACGCGGATAATGAGCTGACGGACTTGGCCCGCGAGGCGATCGGGGAACTTCTTACCTGTTCCGGGACCTGGATCGGCGGATCGCGAGCTTCGACAAGAAGATTGACCGCGTGTTCCGTTCCTCCGAGGCCTGCCAGCGAATTGCGCGTATCAAGGGCGTGGGCCCGATGACCGGCACCGCGATTGTCGCCGCGATCGGTGATGGCACAGAGTTCAAGAACGGACGTCACCTGGCTGCATGGGTCGGGCTCGTCCCCCGCCAGCATTCCAGCGGCCAGCGTACCGTTTTGATGGGCATCTCCAAGCGTGGCAGTCAGGACCTGAGGACCCTGCTTGTGCACGGTGCCCGCGCGGTCGTGCGGAGCGCGTGGAGAAAAACGGACCCGTTCAATGTCTGGGTCAACCAGCTTCATCAGCGGCGTGGATTCAACCGGGCCACGGTTGCTGTCGCCAACAAGAACGCACGGATTATCTGGGCCGTGCTTCGAAGTGGCGAGGTGTACCACGCTGCGCGTTGAAGGCCCACCTCACGGTTGCGAGACGATGGAGAAATGAGTGCCACAGGTCGGACCGGCGTGCCACGAGCCTGACCAATACACGGGCCTTCGAGGCCTACCAAGTGTAGAGGCCGGTGCGCGCGGATTCCCCATTTGGGCACCCCGACATGGGTGATGCCGGATAGATGTTTGCAACTGACCCAAGTGCTCATCGCGACATCGCTTGCACCAGGAGAGCCGTCCATAGATGTATTGGCGTTCGACAGACATTGACCACGTTGTTGCCGAAGGCGGAGATTGGGCATCTGGTCCATGAATGCGGGGCGGTTCGACGACGCCGCGAGGTCGAGGCCAGCGCAATGTTGTGGACAGTGTTGCTCGGACTCGGAACTGGACGAGAGCGCATGCTGACCGGTCCTGGGCGTACCTGGGAGCGTGTGACGGGCAAGTCGCTGGTGCCCTCGTCGTTCTAGGGCCGATCCAGCAAGGCGCCGGTCCGGATGCTTCGGGGGCGGTTCCGGGTGGGTTGATGACGAAGCTCGCTGCGAGAGAGTTGCGCTACGGCGGCATGCTCGAAGGATTCCGTGATGCGCTGGTCGGCGATGCGAAATCGGAAGAACACAACCGTCAGCTCGCAGGAGGACCGAGAGGTAATCTGACTTGCATTCCAACTGGTAACCGTCAAGGAGCGGCACTGTCAGGTGAATACGATCTCAGAACACACCTTGGATACCTTCCGCGGCAGCAGAAGAGAAAGCTGGCTCAGGTAGACACAGGCTGTTCTCTTCCTTGCAAGGCAGTGCGAGGCGTGGTTGACGATCATTTCGCACCCTCACTCGAACGGCAGCTCACACACCGCCTGGGCCATGTGCGAAACATCACTCACGTAGTCCTCATCCGAGCCCGATAGGGTCTCGAGCACGCTGAAGAAGGCCACGGAGATTCGAGTGTCGAGGTTGGCGAGGAGGAACTGGCCGGCAAAGCCGCCGTGGCCGACGGAACGGTCGATGACGATGAGCTGGCCTCGGTAGCGCTGCCAGTCGCGGGGCGGGCCGCGATGCTTCGACGGGCTCGTCATCGCGTCCCGCAGGAACTCGGGACTGCCCACTGGCCGACCTTCCACGCCAAGGCCCTCTCTGGCGAAGATTCCTCCGTAACGAGCGAGGTCGCGTGCCGTCAGCGAGCAGCCGCCGTTCAGGATGGGGGTGCCTCCGCGGTCGGTGGATACGTAGAGGGAGTCTTCCAGGCCCGCCGCCTCGGCGATCTCGACCAGGTAGTCGCGGATTGGTCGGCCGCTCACGCGCTCCGCGATCAATTCGAGGACATCGGTGTTTGCCGACTTGTAGTCGATCGCGCTGCTCCGGTTCTCGATGTCGTCGCTGCGGATGCTGCACAGAAATGCGTGATTCGAAAGCTCGGGCTCACCCGGTGCGGGTACCCGCCAGCCCATCGAGACCTCCTGCTCCAGCGCGCTGGTATGGGGATCGGAGTAGTCCTCGCTGTAGTCGTTGGCGACGTTCATGTCGAGCACGTCACGCACGCGGGCCCTGGCGTAGCCCGAACCGATCTCCGGAAGATAGGTCTCCACCGCGGCGTTCGGATCGACCAGGCCGGCATCCGTGAGCTGACCGTAGATCAGGTGCATCATGGTCTTGCTGATGGACATGATCGCGTGTGGACGCTCCGGTCCGAAGTCGGGGGCGTAGCGTTCGTAGAGGAGCCGGGCGTCGCGCACCACCGCCATCGCCGAGAACATGGAAGTGTGGGTCAGACGCTGCACCTCCGGCATGGTTTCGATGCGCATGTCGAAGTCCCGCGCCAGGGGCAGCACGTTTCGCGCCCGGAGGCGGATCCCGTGACGCGAGATCCGGTGCAGGTTGTGGAACCCCCAGCGACGGGTGTCGGGCGAGTTCCAGACTGCGCGCTCGGCGCTGCGCACGGTGAGATCGGGGTTGGGGATGGTGTTGAACGCGGTCATGGCTGTTCTCCTCAATTCGGGAGCAGGTCACAGTGTTACCCCGATTTTCGTCGAGAGGGCGTCAGGATGTCGTGGTAGCGGGGCGCACGGAGCGAGAGACGCTGAGTTCGTAGCCGGCACTACGTCAAAGGGGCTCGAGGGAGTACGGCCTGCTACCGCGAACAGATCGGCGTCCGCAACAGGGCATCGGGAAACACTGCGGCAAAGGCTGAGCCCCGTGGCCGACCCGGTCGCTTCGGGCCGCTGTCCGTTGGAGAGGGGCTCGCTCAGCCCTCGTTGTCGACAGGTGGGTGCGCTCCGGTGGGCTGGGGCGGAGGACGGGGATTCGGTCGCTGCGTCAGTTGTAGCGCGCCGCGGAGCGCTTCTTCCCGTCGCTTGCGGGCGCCCGGCGCAGCGCGGCGCGCAGGTCCGCGATGTACTGGTCGATGACCCGATCGTGTTCGGGCGAGAGCATGAGGTGGATGGCGGGGGGATCGTCGAGGCGGGCGCTGAACCAGCCCTGCTCGGCGAGGTGGTCGCCGACGGCATGGATGTCGAGGGTGTCCGAGGCGTAGGCGATGAGGCCGAGCTGGGGCGAGCCGACGACGCGCAGCTCGCCGGTGGCGGCGATGGCCGCCTCCAGGCGCTCGCGAGTCCGCACGACCCGTTCCGCCTTTTCCCGGTAGCCGGCCTCTCCCAGGTAGTGCAGCACCGCCCAGGCCGAGGCGATGGCGCCTCCGGGGCGGGTGCCGGCGGCGGAGGGGGTGCGCATGGTGCCGACGGGCCAGGCGTCGCAGGTGAACACCTGGTGGTCCCGCTGTTCGGCGTCGCGGTGGAAGAGGGTGGATGCCCCCTTTGCGGCGTATCCGTACTTGTGCAGGTCGGCCGACATGGAGCGCACGCCGGGCACGCTGAAGTCGAAGGCGGGAAGGTCGACCCCGTTCATCCGCGCGAAGGGCGCGAAGTAGCCGCCCACGCAGGCGTCGACGTGGAGCCAGATGCCGCGCTCGACGGCGAGCGCTCCCAGCTCGTCGACAGGATCGATCACGCCGTAGGGAAAGCAGGGGGCGGAGCCGACCAGCATGAGGGTGCGCTCCGACAGCGCGGCCGCCATCGCGCCGACATCCGCCCGGCAGTCGGCGCCGACGGGCACCCTCCGGATCTGGAGATCGAGCCAGGACGCCGCCTTGTCGAAAGCGGGGTGGGCGGAGCGCGGCATCAGCGCCTGCATGTCCCGGGTGTCGGCGCCCTTCGCCCGGGCCTGGTCTCGACAGGTCTTCAGCGCGAGGAAGATGCTCTCCGAGCCGCCCGAGGTCATGTCCCCGCAGGCGCCCTCCGGCGCGTTCAGGAGATCGAGCCCGATGGCGACCACGTCGGATTCCATCTTCGCGAGGCTCGGGAAGGCGCTGCCCGCGCCGAGCCCGTTCTCGGACTGGTACATCGCATAGGCCGATTTCGCCACTTCGAGGACGTCGTCGCCGGCATGGAAGACGAAGACGGCGGTGCGCAGATCGCGCCAGCGCGCGTCGCCCTCGCCCATTGCGGCGAGCTCCTTCTCCAGGGCGGGCCAGTCGCGGCCGCTTCGTGGCAGGGTCTTTCTCAACGTGGCGGACTCCCGCGAGCCCCGGGGCATCGTGGCGATGTCGTTCATGGAGCCTCGCGCTGAGTGTAGTCGCTCAGCTCGCGCAGGGTGTCCCCCAGGCGCCTGAACTCCTCCGCTCGCAACGACGTCCGGCGCCAGGCCAGCCCGATCCGGCGCGATGCGGGCACGGCGAGGCGGGCGAGCGAGATGCCCGTGCCCCGGGCGATATGGGCGTCGACCGCGAGCCGCGGCACCAGGGTGACGCCGATACCCGCCGCGACCATCTGCACCAGGGTGTGCAGGCTGCTGGCCTCGAACTGCGCCCGTGCGATCGTGTCTCCCATCTCGCAGGCGTCCAGCGCGTGGCCCCGCAGGCAGTGGCCTTCTTCCAGCAGCAGGAGGCCTTCGCCCGCGAGCGCATCGAGCGATACCTCGCCGGCGCCCGCCAGCGCATGGTCCCGGTCGCAGGCGAACAGGAACTCGTCCTCCATGATGACGCAGGCGTCGAGGTCCCCCGTCTCGTAGGGCAGGGCGATCAGGGCGGCGTCCAGCTCTCCGTCTTCCAGCCGGGCGAGCAGCGGGGCGGTCTGCTCCTCTCTCAGGTAGACGGTCAGCTCCGGGAATCGCTCCCGCAACCCCGGCAGGACGCGCGGCAGGAGGAAGGGGCCGATCGTGGGGATCACCCCGAGGCGCATCTCGCCCGTCATCGGGGAGCGCCCGGCGCTGGCCACTTCCATCACTTCCTCGGCGTCGCGCAACAGCGCCTTCGCCCGCTCGGCGACCTGCGCCCCGACCCGCGTGATCAGCACGTGCCGGTTGGAGCGCTCGGCGACCGCGGTGCCGAGCACCGACTCGAGATCGCGAATGCCCGCGCTGAGCGTCGACTGCGTGATGTGGCAGCGCTCCGCCGCGCGGCCGAAGTGCCGGGTGTCGGCCAGCGCCACCAGGTACTGGAGCTGCTTCATCGTGGGCAGTCGCTTCATTGCACGTCACCTGGGGAGGAGTCTTCGTAAGATGCGATGATGATAAACGTTAATAATCGTTGTACACGAAGAAGCGCAGCGCCTACGCTCCCCCCTGCAGTCGAACGGGCTGCTGCCGCAGCGGGGCGCATTCCGATGATCAGGCGGATCGATGCCGGAACCAGCGGCGAGAGACGCAGCGCCGGTGCCGAGCCGCTCTCCCCCCGTCTGCCCGCGGGCGCCGCGGCGCCACCCCGTCAACGTTTCAATCCACCGAACATGCGAAGGAGTACGACATGAACGAAGGCAAGTGCCCGGTGATGCACGGGGCTCGAGGAAACGCCGCCGGCGGCGGCACGTCGAACCGGGACTGGTGGCCGAACCAGTTGAAGCTCAACGTGCTGCACCAGCACTCTCCCCTGTCCAATCCGATGGGCGAAGCGTTCAGCTATGCGCAAGCGTTCAAGAGCCTCGACCTCGATGCGGTCAAGAAGGACATCTTCGAGCTGATGACCGCTTCGCAGGACTGGTGGCCCGCCGACTACGGCCACTACGGGCCCCTCTTCATCCGGATGGCGTGGCACAGCGCGGGCACCTACCGAATCGGCGACGGCCGCGGCGGCGCCCGCACCGGCACGCAGCGCTTCGCGCCGCTCAATAGCTGGCCCGACAACGGCAACCTCGACAAGGCGCGCATGCTGCTGTGGCCGGTCAAGCGCAAGTACGGCCGGAAGATCTCGTGGGCCGACCTCATGATCCTGGCCGGCAACTGCGCCCTGGAGTCGATGGGATTCAGGACCTTCGGTTTCGCCGGCGGGCGCGAGGACGTCTGGGAGCCCGAGGAGGACATCAACTGGGGCTCCGAGGCCGAGTGGCTCGGCGACCGGCGCTACGCCGGCGACCGGGAGCTCGATGCTCCTCTCGGCGCCGTCCAGATGGGCCTGATCTACGTGAACCCGGAAGGGCCGAACGGCAATCCCGACCCCGTCGCCTCGGGCCGCGACATTCGCGAGACCTTCGCCCGGATGGCGATGAACGACGAGGAGACCGTCGCGCTCGTCGCGGGTGGGCACACCTTCGGCAAGGCGCACGGGGCCGGCGACCCGGCCCATGTCGGTCCCGAGCCCGAAGGCGCCCCCATCGAGGCGCAGGGCCTCGGCTGGAAGAGCGCCTTCGGCAGCGGCAAGGGCGGCGACGCCATCACCAGCGGCATCGAAGGCGCGTGGACCCCCACGCCGGTGACGTGGGACAGCAGCTACTTCGACACCCTCTTCGGCTACGAGTGGGAGGTGACGAAGAGCCCTGCCGGCGCCTGGCAGTGGGTGCCGAAGGACGGCGCCGGCGCGGACCTCGTGCCGGATGCCCACGATCCGTCGAAACGGCATGCGCCGATGATGACCACCGCGGACATGGCCATGCGGATGGACCCCGTCTATGAGCCGATCTCGCGGCGCTTCCACGAGGACCCGGTCGCCTTCGCCGATGCCTTCGCCCGGGCGTGGTTCAAGCTGACGCATCGCGACATGGGTCCCCGGGCGCGCTATCTCGGCCCCGAGGTCCCCGGGGAGGAGCTGATCTGGCAGGACCCCGTCCCCCCGGCCACGCATCACCCGATCGACGAGCAGGACATCGCAGCGCTGAAGGCCGGGATCCTGGCGTCAGGGCTCTCCGTCTC
This sequence comes from Gammaproteobacteria bacterium, assembly GCA_022824305.1. Classification (GTDB taxonomy): domain Bacteria; phylum Pseudomonadota; class Gammaproteobacteria; order HK1; family HK1; genus JAJEAD01. The sequence goes on from JAJEAD010000065.1 coordinate 14,074, forward strand.
CCAACTGGTCTCGACCGCCTGGGCGTCCGCCTCGACCTTCCGGGGCTCCGACCTGCGCGGCGGGGCGAACGGAGCGCGCATCCGCCTCGCGCCGCAGAAGGACTGGGAGGTCAACGAGCCGGCCCGGCTGGCGTCCGTGCTCGAGACCCTCGAGGGCATCCGGCGGGAGTGGAACGCCGCGCAGGCCAACGGAAAGGGGGTATCGCTCGCCGACCTCATCGTGCTGGGCGGATGCGCAGCCGTCGAGCAGGCCGCGAGGAACGCCGGGCACGACGTGACGCTTCCGTTCACCCCGGGTCGCACGGACGCCTCGCAGGAGCAGACCGACGTCGAGTCCTTCGCCGTGCTCGAGCCGGCCGCGGACGGGTTCCGGAACTACCTCGACGGCCGGCCCGCGGTGTCGGCGGAAGCGCTTCTGCTCGACCGGGCGCAGCTCCTGGGGCTGACGGCGCCCGAGATGACGGTTCTCGTCGGCGGCATGCGCGTCCTGAGCACCAACTTCGGACAGACCCGGCACGGCGTATTCACCGAGCGGGCGGATGCGCTCACCAACGACTTCTTCGTGAACCTGCTCGACATGAGCATTACGTGGCGGGCGGCATCCGGGCCCGAGGGCCTGTTCGAGGGGCGCGATCGCGCGAGCGGCGAGCTCCGGTGGACCGGCACCCGGGTCGATCTCGTGTTCGGTTCGAACTCCCAGCTCCGGGCGATCGCGGAAGTGTACGGCTCGGAGGACTCCCGGGAGCGTTTCGTGGCCGACTTCGTGGCCGCCTGGGACAAGGTGATGAACCTCGACCGCTTCGATCTCGCCTGATCGAGGGGAAGAAGGCCCGCGGCGAGCACCGCCGCGGGCTCCGCCTTCTCCAGGAGCGTGGGAACCCGCTTTCTCGTGGTTCGCGGGGCGGACCTTCACGGTCCGCCCTCGAGCCTCCCCCATGAAGGTTCGACGCTCGGAATCACGGCGATCCCGTTCCTGATGCGCCCGCGGGCAATCCGAGCGGAAGTTGCGGACGGCTGAGAGCGGAACGCTCGCCGAATGAATGCCGCCGCGCTTGCTTGCCGGTGCACCGCGATTGCGCGCCGGCGCATCAGCCCCCGCGGTTCACCGCCGTGTGTCGGGACTCCACCGCCGTCGTGTCGATGTAGGTGTACTCAATCTCCTCGAAGTTGCCGTAAAGCACACGCAGGTATGCGTGCGGATCACTCGGACAGGCGATCCTGCCTCCCGCAAACCCGATCGTCGAAGTCGGAAGCACAATCTCCTTCGGCACCCCATATCCACCGCCTTCCGTTGCCGGCATGTCTCCCTTGTGGCTCCGCCTCTCCAGCACTACCTCCCCGTAGCTCTCCGCGAGTCGGTACATTGCGATATCGACCCGGATTTCGCCGCGGAATCGATTGCGCTCCCAGCGGAAGGGCCTTGGCCTGGGTGGATCGAGTGACAGCGCGATCAACCCGTGCCTCTCGAAGAGATCGACGTAGTACCCATCTCGCCCGGCGCGCTCGGCGAGCGCGGCCGACAACCTGCTCCAGGTCATGTCCTCCTGCAGCAGGACCGAAATGTCGACGTCATCCTCCCAATCCAGGAGCGCTCCATTCCCCCGCACTGCGCCAAGCAGGCTTCCTCCCTCCAGCCAGTGGACGACACCCGCTTCCCTCAGACAGGTTGCGGCATAGTGTCCGATTTCCCGCAAGTGCTCGCGACAGCACGGCGCGGTGTTGAGGCCGAGACGGTTGATGTAGAGATTGAATGGGCAGGGCGGGGTGCTCCTGTCACAACCCCGCCAACTGACGACACCCTCCGACCACACCAGCTCTCGAATACCTTGGCGCGCGGCAAACGCCGGGATATCGCCTCGTGACTGGTTCTCGAGCACCGAGAGGTCCGACGGGTCCAAGGGATGGAGTCGACGTCGTCGCCATGCCCGATGATGACGGAGAAACCACGAGCACTCGATTGCCACGAGCGCGGTGAGCATTCCCTGAAGTTTGCTGTTCGGCACCACGAGACCGCCAACGAGGGCGGGGCCGATCAGCCAAAGGCCCGCGTGGTCGGCGTGCCTTGAAAGAAACTCCACCACCCGGTTGGACGGCCGAAATGTGAGAGCGGGCGCTGCGATGATGCCAGACGCGGCCACGATGAAAGCGCTCGAGGTGATCAGGCTGATGCCGCTCAGCGGAGCAGGACCGTTCGGCGTCAGCGACACCCACGCGACGGCGAGGATCGCCAGGAGCCCGGTTGCCAGAGCTTCCCATCGACTGAAGGGGACCCAGTTTCGAGGAAAGCGCATGAGACGGACAAGGGACAGGTACGCGACCGCGTAGAGGGCAGCGGCCACCAGTGCGGCGACGATCTCGGTGACCGCTGACGCCTCGATGCCGGTCACAAATCCGGTGCAGAGCGCGCTTTGGTGTCCCGTTTGCTCATGTCCGGGGAACGAGGGCCATCTGCCCTCGACAGGATTCGCGGCAGGATTGTCGACTCGGCGCGCGCGATGTCCTCGGCGAAGTCGATCTCGATCCAGGGCAGTCCGGTGATGTCCACAACTGCAAATGTTCCTGGTGGTGAGGTCAGCAGTACGTCGCGAATCGCTTCCTCGTACGCTTCGTGGAGGCGATCCTGGCGCACGTAGAGTTGCGTCTGGGCAATGAGCGAGCGGGCCGCACTGCTGGACAGCTTGAACATGCCAACGGACTCACCGCAATAGTCGAACTTCGCGCTCAGCCACTTGCGGAACTCGATTATCTCACCGTTGCGGATACAGACCTTGACGGGCTCGTCTCCTGATTCGAGGTCGCGATCGAGAAGCAGACAGTTCCGGTGGGGGGAGCCTGTGAGACGTCGTGGCAGCTCTTCGTCATAGAGAATGTCGGCATCCATGAGCAGGACGGTGTCCCCGCAACACAGCTCGTCGCGCAGAGTCCACAAGGTGACGATGTTGCCTTGCCGGTAGTCCTCGTTGAACACGGTTCGCACGAAGTCCTGTGCTCCGAGAACACGAATCTCCCTCTCGATTTCCGTGCACTGATACCCGATGCCGAGTACCAGCTCGTCGATGCCCTGGCGCTTGAGGATTCGTATATGCCGTTCCAGCAGTGATTTGCCGCCGAAGCGCAGCAGTACCTTCGGTGGAGGCCGGGGGAATGTGGATTCGAGTCGAACGCCGATTCCGGCGGCCAACATCACTGCTTTCATCGGAAGCTAGTGGTATCCGTGTTGATCAGAACCATGGAGACTAACGAGCATGTTCATAATTCACAACGTTGATGCACTTGCAGACAGTGGTACTGTACATGGGAATGTCCAGGATGTGCGTTCATCGTCGGTCGGGCCGATGCGCGATGACGTTGACGTTTTCGTGTGACACCCCTCGGGAGAGCATTCGCGCATGACCGCAGCACGTTTCGAAGGAACCGATACCTACGTCGCCACCGGCGACCTGATGCTCGCGGTCAACGCGGCGATCACGCTGGAGCGGCCCCTGCTCATCAAGGGCGAGCCGGGCACCGGCAAGACGATGCTCGCCGAGGAGGTGGCCCGCGCGATCGGCGCCCCCCTCATCCCATGGCACATCAAGTCGATCACGAAGGCGAGCCAGGGCCTCTACGAGTACGACGCGGTGGCGCGCCTGCGCGATTCCCAGCTCGGAGACGACCGGGTGCACGACATCGGCAACTACATCGTGCGCGGCAAGCTCTGGGAGGCCTTCGCATCCAAGGTCCGCCCGGTGCTCCTCATCGACGAGATCGACAAGGCGGACATCGAGTTCCCGAACGATCTCCTGCACGAGCTCGACCGCATGGAGTTCTACGTCTACGAGACCCGCGAGACGGTCACCGCGCGCCACCGCCCGATCATCATGATTACCAGCAACAACGAGAAGGAGCTGCCCGACGCCTTCCTCCGGCGCTGCTTCTTCCACTACATCCGCTTCCCCGACCGGGAGACGATGACCCGCATCGTCGACGTGCACTACCCGGGGCTCAAGAAGGACCTGCTGCGCGAGTCGCTCGAGACCTTCTTCGAGATCCGCGAGGTGCCGGGTCTCAAGAAGAAGCCCTCGACCTCGGAGCTGCTGGACTGGATCAAGCTGCTCGTCGCCGAGGACATCCCGCCCGAGGCGCTGCGCGACCAGGACGCGCGCCAGGCCATCCCTCCGCTCTACGGGGCCCTGCTCAAGAACGAGCAGGACGTGCACCTCTTCGAGCGGCTCGCCTTCCTGCACCGCCGCAATGCTCGTTGATTTCTTCTTCAAGCTGCGCCGCTACGAGATCCCGGTCTCGATCACCGAGTTCCTCACCCTGCTCGAAGCGCTCGAGCGGCGGGTCGCGATGCTCGGCGTGGACGACTTCTACGCCCTCGCGCGCGCCGCGCTGGTGAAGGACGAGCGGCACTTCGACCGCTTCGACCAGTGCTTCGGGGTGTACTTCCAGGGCATGGAAGAGCGCTTCGGGGAGCTCTACGGCGAAGTCCCCGAGGAGTGGCTGCGGCGGCAGGCGGAGCTGCACCTGAGCGAGGAGGAGAAGTCCCGGATCGAGGCGCTGGGCGGATTCGAGAAGCTCATGGAGGAGCTCCGCAAGCGCCTGGAGGAGCAGGAGAAGCGCCACCAGGGCGGCAACAGGTGGATCGGCACCGCGGGGCGCTCACCCTTCGGCGCCTTCGGCTACAACCCCGAGGGCGTGCGCATCGGTCAGCCCGGCTCGCGCCACCGGCGCGCCGTCAAGGTCTGGGACCGCCGCGAGTTCCGGAACTTCGACGATACGGTGGAGCTCGGCACCCGCAACATGAAGGTGGCGCTGCGCAAGCTGCGCCGCTTCGCCCGCGAGGGGGCGGCGAACGAGCTGGACCTCGACGACACGGTGCGCTCGACCGCCCGCAACGCGGGGCTGCTCGACATCCGCATGGTCCCGGAGCGCCACAACGCGGTGAAGGTGCTGCTCTTCCTCGATGTCGGCGGCTCGATGGACGACCACGTGAAGGTGTGCGAGGAGCTCTTCTCCGCCGCCCGCGGAGAGTTCCGGCACCTGGAGCACTTCTACTTCCACAACTTCGTCTACGAAGGGGTCTGGAAGGACAACCGGCGCCGCCACCGCGAGCGCATCCCGACCATGGAGCTGCTCCACAAGTACGGTGCGGAGCACAAGGTCATCTTCGTCGGGGACGCGAGCATGAGTCCCTACGAGATCGCGATGCCCGGCGGGAGCGTCGAGCACTGGAACGAGGAAGCGGGCGCGGTGTGGATGAGCCGCCTGCTCGAGACCTGGTCCTTCGCGATCTGGCTGAACCCGGTGCCGGAGCGGTACTGGCGCTACACGCAGTCCATCGAGATGACGCGCGAGATGATGGGAGACCGGATGTTCCCGCTCACCATCGGGGGCCTCGATGCGGGAATTGCGGAGCTGCGCAAGCGTAGCGCGCGGTGATCAGGCGCGCCGCGTCACCACGAAGGACTCGTCGGTGAACCACAGCCCGCCGTGCCGGGCCAGCACCTCGGCGGTGGCGCGCAGGTAGTCGCCGCTCGTCATCGCGTCGGTCACCCGGGCGTCGTCGATCTGGGCGACGTACACCGCGGCGTTCCAGGCCGCGAGCAGGGTGGAGGTGCCGATGTGCTCCTTCACTTCGTTGGGCATGACGTGCAGGCGATAGCGAAACAGCGCGCTCGACTCGCCCGCGCTCTCGTAGGCGCGTTCCGGGAGCGCGCTCTCCAGGTGCCGGTGCAGCGCTTCGGCCAGCATCGGCCCCGGGGTCCGGAAGGGCTCTTCCTCCGGCCACACCTTGCGGATGATCTCCATGCCGGGGTCCTGGCCGGTGGACTGGATGGCGATCATGCGCCCCCCCGGCGCCAGCGCGCGCGCGAGCGGCGAGAGCACGTAGCGCACCTTGAACTCCGCGGGGTGGCGGGCCCGGTAGGGCTGCGCCGCGATCACCAGGTCGTAGGCGGGGGATTCGCGCTCGCGCCGCGGAATGACGTTGTCGAGCGCGAAGCGGTGATCGGCCCGGTAGAGCACGAGCACCGAGGGCTCCACGTACACGGGGTTCCCGGTGCGCGGGCTGGTCTGCACCTTCCACCACTGCGCGAGGCGCGGGCGCAGGGCGTTGAGCTGGCGGTCGAAGTCCTGGGCGCAGTGCCCCTCCAGCGCTACCTCGTTCCAGTTCAGCCGCTCCCGGGTCCGGGGGTCGGCCGGAAGCAGGTCCGGCGCCTCCCGGTAGTTGAGGTTGGTGAGCAGGACCACCGTCTGCGGGTGCTCGGAGAAGCGGTCGGGGAGCTTCTCCAGCGTGAGGCGCACGTCCTCGAGGCTGATCTCCTTGCCGGTCACGACGAAGGGCACGGTGGGAAACTGGCCGTGCAGCCGGCGCAGCACGCTCGCCATCACGGTACCGTCCCCGGTGCCCGCATCGAACACCCGCAACGCCGGCGGGGTGGGGCGAAGGTGGCGCAGCTCGTCGCCGACCCGCTCCCCGATCGCCCACTTCTCCCCGCAGGTGGTGACGAAGAGGAGGTACTTCTCGCGGTTGTCGAAGAAGCGGAAGGGGCGGTCGTCAGCGGGAGCCGGGGCGTCCATGGGCGGCGCACTATAGCACCGGCCCGCCGCAATCCGGCGGGGCTTCGGCGCCGGCCGGCGGCGGCGGGGCCGGGCCCCGTTTCCGGGAGCTCCGCGCCGCGCAACGAAGCGGGAGATCCCTCAGCGCGAGCGCGCTCCCGCCCGCCTCGCCCTCCACTTGCGCGCCATGCGCAGGACCGATTCCTCCCCCGTGAGGGCATCGATGCCGTCCACCGGCACCCACTCGAGCGCATGCGACTCGGCGCTCCTGCGAAATCGATCGTGCCCGGCCACGACGAGGAAGCGCACGTCGAAGTGCAGGTGGGCGGGCTCGGGTCCGCGGGCGGGGATCCGGTGCACGTCGAGGTCGAAGATGGCCCCGTCCAGGGCCCGGACCGGGAGACCCGACTCCTCCCGCGCCTCGCGCAGGGCCACCGCGAGGGTGTCGGGGTCGCCGTCGGCGTGGCCGCCGAGCTGCAGCCAGCGCCCGAGCTTGCGGTGGTGGGTGAGGAGCACCCGCTCGCCCGCCGCGTCCACCAGCCATGCGGACCCCGTGATGTGCCCGACCCGGCAGGAGCGGTGAAAGCAGTCCGGGTGGACGTCGATGAAGCGCTCGAAGCGCGAGACGGTGGCGGACTCTTCGGGGCAGCTCGCGCGGTATGCCGCGAGCAGCCTCCTCAGCGCGCTTCGATGCATGGCGACGTTGGCATGGTTCCGACGGCGGACGATAGAATGCCGGTCAGCCGCCTTTCAATGCCGCGTCCCCGCCTTGGCGCTCAGCGCCCCGCCCGCGTCGGGTCGGCGAGGAGACGCGACCCCGAGCCAGGAGCCCCGTTCCCATGCAATTCCACCTCGTCATGAACCTGGAACGCTTTAGCCCGGACACCGACATGGTGGAGGTGCTCGAGCACCTCACGGCGATGGTGGAGCTTGCCGACCGGGCCGGATTCGAGATCGTGTGGGCGGCGGAGCATCACGCCCTGGAGATGACCATAGCGCCCGGCCCCTTCCAGCTTCTCGCCCACTTCGCCGCGCACACGCAGCGCATTCGTCTCGGCACCGCGGTGGTCGTCGCGCCCTACTGGCATCCCATAAAGCTCGCGGGCGAGGCGGCGCTCCTCGACCTCGTCTCGGGCGGCCGGCTCGAGTTCGGCATCGGCCGGGGCGCGTACCAGCGCGAGTTCGACCGCCTCGCCGGAGGCATGGACCAGAAGCTCGGGGTGCCGATGGTGTTCGAGATGATCCCCCTGCTCAAGGCGCTGTGGCAGGGCGACGTCGCGCACGAGGGCAAGTACTGGCACTTCCCCACCGCCACCTCCTGCCCCAAGCCCCTGCAGCGGCCGCATCCCCCCTTCTGGGTGGCGGCCCGTGACCCCGGCACCTACGACGCCGCGATCAAGGAAGGCTGCGACATCATGTCGTGGGGGCTCACCCGTCCCTTCTCCGAGGTGGAGAAGTACAAGGCGCAGTTCGAGACGGCGCTCGCGGCGAATCCGGGCCTGCCGCGCCCGCGCTTCATGACCATGCGCCACACCGGCATCTACGAGGATCCGGGAGAGCTCGATGTCTTCGTCCAGGCGATCGTGCGCCAGGGGCGGCAGTTCGAGAACCTGTTCCGCAATCTCGCCCCGGTGGTCTGCGGATTCCCCGAAGAGCCCGACCCCGCCCTGCTCACCAACCAGGCCGCCTACGAGCCGTCGGCGCTCAAGGAGAACCTGCTTCTCGGCACTCCGGACGAGGCGATCGCGAAGCTCAAGCGCTACGAGGCGCTCGGCGTCGACGCGTTCTGCTACATGGGCAGCTACGGCCTGCCGATACCGCAGCAGCGGCGCTCTCTCGAGCTCTTCGTGAGCGAGGTGATGCCGGCCTTCGCCGAGCCTTCCAAGGCGGCCGCGTGACGCTTGAGGGTGCGCCGCGCCCCTCCCCGAATGCCGGCGAGGACACCGGGGGCGTGACCGCCCGATGGCGGGGCACGGGTCTCCGCGGCGCTCGGGGCCCGGCGACTCCGGGTCCGTTCCGCCCGTGACCTTCGGGCCGAACGAGAGCAGCTTTCGGTGACGGAGGTCCCGGCCGGGGCGCTCGGCATCTCGCAGTGAGGAGCGATTCATGAGCCTGCAACTCGGTCTCGGTCTGGGCCAGGATCAGGATGTGCACAGCGTGGCGCGCTACGCGCAGCTCGCCGAAGCCCTCGGCTACCACCACGTCACCATGATCGACATGGGCACCCTCTCCCAGGAGGTGCACGTCATGATGACGCTGGCCGCGGCGGGGACGACGCGCATTCAGGTCGGGCACGGCGTGACCAACCCCGCGACCTACCACCCGGGCGCGATCGCGAACGCGGTGGCCTCCCTGCGCGAGCTCTCCGGCGACCGCGCCTTCGTCGGCATCGGGGCCGGGGGACCCTACGGCCAGTACCTCACCCGGGGGGTCCGCATGCGCGAGCTGCGCGAGGCGATCCGCTTCATCAACGACTACTCCGCGGGCGGGGAGGGCGAGTGGCAGGGCAACTCCTGGCACAGCGAGTGGATCCGCCGCTCCTCGTACGCCGGCCGCCCGGTTCCGATGTGGGTGGCGGTGGCGGGGCCGAGGACCTGCCGGATCGCGGGCGAGCTCGGACATGCCGTGTTCAGCATCGGGATGGATCCGGTGCTGCAGCGCTGGCGCATGGACCAGATCGCGCGCGGCGCCGAAGCGGCGGGAAGGGACCCGTCCGAAGTGGAGGTGTGGGTGCGCACCCAGTGCTATCTCGCCGAATCGAAGGCCGCGGTCCGCCGCGAGATGGCGCCCTACGCGGCCACCGCGGCCTGGGAGCTCTACCAGATCCTGAGGCAGAACAACCCGGAGGTCGCGGACCTGAGAGCCCGGCTCGACCGCGCCCATCCCGGGCTCCTCGACGAGTTCCGGCGGATCTACGACCACTGGGACCCCTACTGGACCGAGCGCATCGGGGGGCCGCAGACGGAGTTCACCACGCAGCGCGTGATCGATTTCTTCCTCGCATCGGGCTCGGCCGAAGAGGTGGCCGAGCAGTGCGACGCGCTGAATCCTCTCGGAGTGCGCGGCATCTCCTCGGTGCTCTTCTCAATCCAGGAGGACACCGAAATGATGCGGCGCATGGCCGCGGAGCTGATGCCGCTGCTGTAGCCGCTCCTCTCTCAGGCGCCCTTGCCGAGCTTGCGGAGCGCGAGGCCGGCGGCGAGATACATCACGATGTAGACGATCACTCGGTAGATCACCGCGGAGCCGGGCGGGATGCAGATGAAGCTCATGCCGGTCAGCCCGCGGAGGCCGATCTCGTGGGCGATGCGGATGGTCTCGTAGTCGGTCATGCCCATCGGCTCGGCGAGCTCGCCGAGGATGTCGCCGGGCGCGGGGCCCGAGCCGCCGATGCAGTCCATGTCGAAGTGGACGTAGACGCCCTTCGTGCCGTCCCAGGCCCGGTCGAGCTCCCCCACCAGGCCTGCAATGCCGAGGCTGGTGCGCAGCTCCCACGCGCTGATGAAGCGGGCGCCCTCGCGCAGGTAGCGCCGCACGATGTCCTTGTCCTCGAGCATGCCGCGCTCGCCGATCTCGACCAGGTGCCGCGGATGCATGTTGTCGAGGAACTCGTACATCTTGTGCTTCCAGGATGACGAGCCGGCGATGCGCGGGTCGCCGGTGAGGTAATCCAGTTTGCTCGCGTCCCAGTGGGTGTCGAGGCTCACGCAGCCGACCGGGCCGTCGACGTGCTCCGAGCAGGGCTTGGCGATCGCGAAGCTCCCGCAGGGACTGTTCTGCCCGATCACCACCGGCACCGCGCCCGCGCGCAGCGCATCGTTCACCCTGGTCTCGACCGCGGCCTGGGCGGCGAGCACGTTCTCCGGTGTCTGGTCGTGCATCACCGATTCCGGGATGTCGGCGTCGCCGTAGTCCACCATGCGCAGGTGCTCGAAGACGTCGAGGTCGAAGTCCTGGATGTAGCCGGAGGGGTAGCGCGCGGACTGCTGGCGCACCCGCTTCGGCGCCGCGATCCAGTCCTCCATCGGCACTCCCGCGTAGTAGCCGCCGGAGGCGGCGACATAGGGTGCGCCGATGATCACCACGTCGGCCCCTTCGAGGTCCTTCGGCTCTCTCGCGATGTCGCGCGCCATGAACGAGGGCGTCTCCGGCGCGAGCAGGGGCCACTCGTGCCGGGCCGCGAAGCTGGTGGTGGTGAACTCTTCCCAGGTCGGGTAGCCGGATGCGGCCATGGGGTCGCTCCTTCTTGTGGATGCCGAGTATGAGTGAGCGGGGATTATAGGAGCGGCACAGGAGATTCCGTTGAGGCGCTTCCCGCCGGCGATCGTGTCGGACGCTCCCTCGTCACGTCCCCGGCGGACTTGCCGCGAGCAGCTCCGAAGGGTCGGCCGCTGTGGTTCCCTCTTTTCTCAACCGAGCCACGGCGCCGCGATCGAAGCTTGTGAACACGGTCGCGCCGAGCAGTTCACCCTGGCGAGCGATGGCCCCGTCCGCAAAATCTCCGCCCGCTCGCAACGCCGCGAGACCCGCCTCTGTCGCCGGTATGTCGGTGACCACCGCGTCGATCTCGGTCAGCGCCTCGATGGCAGCCGCCACATCGCCGGTGGTGTAGCCGTATGTCCGTCTCAGGACCCAGGAGAACTCGCAGAACACCGGAACGGGTACCGCGATGCTCGTTGCGCGCAGGAGCAGCGCCCGGGCGGTAGCGGCCTGAGCCGGATCGTCCGCGACGATCGCGCGCAGCAGTACGCTCGTATCGGCGGTGATCCTCACGATTCCCCGGCCCATCCCGAAGCAGTGCTTTCGTTCAGCTCTTCGATGGTGAGGCATGGCGCCTCCGGTCTCTCGAGCATGCCGAAGACACTCGCTACCGATTTTCCGCGCTTCGCCCTCACTTGCATTCGTCCCTCTTCCAGCAGGTCGACGTCGAGCTTGTCTCCAGGCCGTACCCGGAGATGGGCGAGCACCTCTCTTCGCAACGTTACTTGCCCTTTGGCTGTCACAGTGAGCGTGATGGACATGAATACCCCTCTCCCTGATTTCCACCAGAAAGTAAGGCATTCTTGCCTTGTATTCAACTGTCCTCTTTCAGGGGTGGTGCTGCGCCGGGGGACGTTCAACTATCAATTCCAGAAACCTTGATGATTGCTGTTGAATACTCATCAGGATGCATCAAATTTTCGAGAATTGATGAATCCTGATGAATCTCATGACACAATCATCAAGGATCCAGAAGTTGATGAATTGTGCGTCCCGGTGCCTCGGGTCATGAAGCAGCCCCTCGCTCCCAAATCGTTCCACGATCTGCTCGTCGAGCATGGCGGGAGGCTTTCCGACGTCTTCCGGCAACACCACGGCCCCACCGTACAGGGCCGCTACGTGCACTGGGATCGGCTGCGCAATCTGCCGGTCCCCGAGGGGCTGAGCCACGAGGAGTGGTGGCTGGGGATCAAGTTTGCCCGCCGCGCTCAGTATCGCTCCCTCCCTCTGCGGGACACCCGTGGCCGGCAGTTCGCCTACATGCTTCCCGACCCCGTGCAGGAGGCCTTGCACCGGATTGACAGCCAGGCCAGGGGCTGGATCGGCGCCCCCGAACACGTGACGAATCCGAGCACCCGCGACCGCTTCATCGTCAGCTCGCTCATCGAGGAAGCCATCACCTCGAGCCAGCTCGAGGGAGCGTCCACCAGCCGGATCGTCGCCGCGGACATGATTCGCTCGAGGCGGAATCCCCGGGACCAGAGCGAGCGCATGATTCTCAACAACTATCGCGCGATGACCGCCATCCGCCGGATGAAGGACGAGCCGCTGAGCCCGGAATCCCTGTTGCGACTGCACGCCGTGCTCACTGCCGAAACCCTGGACAATCCGGATGCCGAGGGCCGCATCCAGGGTCCCGGTGAGGAGCGGGTCCAGGTGTGGGACAACACCGACGGGCGCGTTCTCCACACGCCGCCTCCGGCCGCCGAGTTGCCGGGGCGCGTGGACGCGATGGTCCGTTTCGCCAATCATGGTGCGGACGACGGCTCGTTCGTGCATCCCGTCATCCGCGCCATCGCGCTCCACTTCTGGCTCGCCTACGACCATCCTTTCCAGGACGGCAACGGGCGCACCGCACGGGCGCTCTTCTACTGGTCGATGCTCCGCCACGGCTACTGGATGTTCGAGCTCACGTCCATCAGCCGTCTGCTCGTCCGGGCTCCCGTGCAGTACGGCCGTGCGTTCCTGCACACCGAAAGCGACGAGAACGATCTCACCTACTTCATCCTGCACCAGGTCGACGTGATTCTGCGCTCGCTCTCGGATGTCGAGTCCTACATCCGGAAAAAGATCGAGCAGACGCGCGAGGTCGAGCGAATGCTCCGGCGCTCGACCGACCTCAATCACCGTCAGCTTGCGCTCCTCGCTCACGCCATCCGGCATCACGACGCCGAGTACACGATACGCTCCCACATGACGAGCCATGACGTCGCCTATGCGACATCTCGCGCGGATCTCTTCAGACTGGCGGAGCTGGGCTTGCTCGACCGGCGCCGGATCGGCGAGAAGACCTACGTGTTTCTCACCTCGCCGCGGCTCGAGGAACGAATCCGCGCCCTCTCCGCCGGCGATTGAGCGCCGGGCACCGTCCTTCGTACCGGGGCTCTTGCGCCCCCTCGTGGTCGGGCGTCCCGGCGCATCGTGCCCCCCGGCCGGCTCGGCGCGTAGGCGCAGGAGAGGGTCGCTCGCTGCCCCGTGACCCGGCGCAAGGGCCGGGTGTGCGTTGCGGTGGGGCTCTCCCGGATTCCGGGCGGCCGTGACGTGAGGCTCAGGCCCCCGCCCTCGGCAGCCGCGGCACCGCCGCGATGAGCCGCCGGGTGTAGGCGTGCTCGGGCGCGCCGCACACCTGCGCGGTGGGGCCGAGCTCGACGATCTTCCCCTCGAACATGACCGCGGTGGTGTCGCTCAGGTACTCCACTACCCCTATGTCGTGGGTGATGAAGAGCAGGGTGAGAGCCCGCTCGCGGCGAAGCTCGAGCAGGAGCTCCAGCACTTCGGCCTGCACCGAGACGTCGAGCGCGCTCGTGACCTCGTCGCACACCAGGAAGTCGGGACGCAGCCCCAGCGCGCGGGCGATTCCGACGCGCTGGCGCTGCCCGCCGGAGAGCTCGTGCGGGTAGCGCCACAGGTAGTCGCGGGGAAGCTGCACCTCGGCGAGCGTCTTCGCCGCCAGCTCCAGGCGTTCCTCGAAGCGCTCCCCGATGCCGTGCACCGCCATCGGTTCGGTGAGCGTGCTCGACACCGTGAGCCGCGGGTTGAGGGAGGAGGCGGGGTCCTGGAACACGATCTGCAGGCGGCGGCGCATGGGGCGCAGCTCCCGGCGCGCAAGCCCGGTGAGCTCCCGGCCGTCGAAGTGCACCCGCCCTCCGGTGGGCTCCACCAGGCGAAGCGCCGCGCGTCCCAGGGTCGTCTTGCCGCAGCCCGACTCCCCCACCAGGGCGAGGATCCGGCCCCGTCGAATGTGCAGGTCCACTCCGTCCACCGCGCGCACATGCCCCACCGTGTGCTTGAGCACGCCCTGGCGAATGGGGAAGTGCACCTCGAGGCCTTCGAGGCGGAGCAGCTCCGCCGCGCTCCCGGAGACGCCCGTGTCTCCGCCGGGAGGGGCACCGTGCGAGGCGTGGCTCGACACCGGGCTCGGGATTCGGCCTGCGGGCGGCGCGGTCCCCGGAGGCGAGGGCGATGGCGCATCGGGAGCCGCGATGGCCGCCTCGGGCCCTCGCGGCGCCGCGGCCGCGGGGGAAGCGGGGCGAGACGCGCGGGCGAGGTTCTCCGGCACCGCCGCGAGAAGCTGGCGGGTGTAGGGATGCGCGGGGCGCTCGAGGATCTCCTCGAGCGATCCGCTTTCCACGATCCGGCCCTCGCGCATCACCGCCACCCGGTCCGCGATCTGGGCGACGACCCCGAAGTCGTGGGTGATGAAGAAGAGGCTCATGCCGCGCCGGCGCTTGAGCTCCTGCATCAGCCTCAGGATCTCGGCCTGTACCGTCACGTCGAGGGCGGTGGTCGGCTCGTCCGCGATCAGCAGGCCCGGGCGGCACGCTATCGCCATCGCGATCATCACCCGCTGGCGCTGGCCGCCGGAGAGCCGGTGGGGGTACTCGTCCACGCGCAGCTCCGGCCTCTCGATCTGCACTTCCGCCAGCGCCTCGACCGCGCGGCGCCGGGCCTCTTCGTGACCGAGCCGGGGGCGGGCGAGGCGGATGGCCTCGACGATCTGGTCGCCCACCGTGAACACCGGGTTCAGCGAGGTCATGGGCTCCTGGAAGATCATTGCGATCTGTCCGCCGCGTACCCGCATCAGCTCCTCCTCGGGCACCTGCAGGAGGTCCCGGGGCGGGATGCGGGCCTCGCGGTCGAGGCGGTAGAGCACCTCGCCGTCGCAGCGTTCGACGAGGTCGGCGGGCAGCAGGCGGATCACGGAGAGCGCGGACACGGACTTGCCGCTTCCGGATTCGCCGACGAGGCAGAAGGTCTCCCCCGGCTCGATGTGGAAGCTCACTCCGTCCACCGCGCGGACCGTCTCGCCGCCCGCCCGGAACCAGGTGTGCAGGTCCCTCACTTCGAGCAGCGCGGCGGCGCCGCTCCGCGAGCCCCGCACCTGCGCGTTCACGGCTGCCGCTTCTCCTGCGAGAGATAGGGGTCGATGGCGTCGCGCAGCGCCTCGCCGATCAGGTTGTAGGCGAAGACGGTGAGGAATATCGCGCCGCCCGGGAACGCCGCCATCCACCAGTTGAAGGTGGAGGACTGCACGGCCTGGTTGAGCATCTGCCCCCAGGAGGGGTCGTCGACGAGGCCGAGGCCGAGGAAGCTGAGCATCGCCTCGGCGAGGATCGCGGAGGCGATGCCGAAGCTCGCGGCGACCAGGATCGGCGCCACCCCGTTCGGCAGCATGTGGCGGAACAGGATCGAGCGAAGCGGCAGCCCGCACGCGACCGCCGCCTGCACGTAGTCCAGCCTGCGCAGGCGCAGGAACTCCGCCCGCACGAAGCGCGCGTAGCCGGTCCAGCCGGTGAGGCCGATGATCACCATCATCAGGTAGAGGCTGCGACCGAAGAAGGCGACGAAGGTGAGGAGGAGGAACAGGGTCGGCACCGCCTCGAATATCTCGACCAGGCGCATGCCCGCGAGGTCGACGAGCCCTGAGAACCATCCCATCAGTCCGCCCACCACGATGCCGATCAGCATCGCGATCCCGGTGGCGACGAGTCCGATGCCGAGCGCGATGCGCGAGGCGTGAATCATGCGCGAGAGGACGTCCGCGCCGTTCTCGTCGGTGCCGAACCAGTGGATGCGGCCGTCGGGCGCGGCGAAGGGCGCTTCGAGGCCGGTGTCGCCCGCGTCGCGCTGGTAGTCCTTCGGCGAATAGGGAACCGGCGCGCGGATTGCCCACTCGATCTCGCCCGCACGCTCCGCCTCGCGGTACTGCTCGTAGACGGTGAGGACGGGCGGGTCGGTGAGCGCGGCGCCCAGCAGCGCGGCGCCCCCGAGAGTCAGGAGCAGCGCGGCGGTGCCCGAGCGCAGGCCGGGACGCGCGGCGATCAGCGCCGCGGCCGCGACAAACACGCACAGCAGCACGACATCGGCGGTGCCGAGGTGCGCCAGGGCGGGACTCTCGAGGCGCCCCTCCTTTCGCATGAGCAGGGGGTGGGTATTGGCGAGGAAGGGCGCCAGCGTTCCGGCCACCACGAGGAGCCCGATCCACAGCGCGCCGACCCGTGCGCCGAAGCGCACGAAGGTCGCCCCGAGCACCCGCGCCGCGTAGCCCCGCCTTCGCGAGGGCGTGAGCCCCGTCGCCGTCTCCGCGCTCGCCGCGCTGCTCATTCGTAGCTCACCCTGGGGTCGGCGATCGCGTAGCAGAGGTCGGCGACGAGGTAGCCGATGAGGGTCAGGAAGCCGCTGATCAGCGTGAGCGAGAGGACCAGCTCGCGGTCGCGGCCCTTGACCGCCTCCACCGCGAGCTTGCCCATGCCGTCGATGCTGAAGATGGTCTCGACGATCACCGAGCCGCCGAGCAGCGCCGGCAGAATCCCCGCCGAGACCGTGATGAGCGGCAGCAGGCCGTTGCGGAACACGTGGCGCCACAGCACGTCGCGCTCGCGCACCCCCTTGGCGCGGGCGGTGCGCGCGAAGTCCGAGAGCAGGTTCTCGAGCATCGAGGTGCGCACCAGCTTGGATAGGAACGCGAAGCCGCCGTAGGACAGGCACACCACCGGCAGCACCAGGTGCCAGAGCCGGTCCGCGAGGAAGCCGCTCGTCCACTCGCCCCCGCCCCAGCGGCGGCTGAGCCACGCCCCGAGCAGGACCCCGAGGAGCGCTGCGCCGGCGCCGCGCACGCCCCGTCCCGCGAGGCCCGCGAAGGCCGCGAGCGCGGCCGCGATGAGCGGGATGAGGAGCGCGTGGGCGAGCGCGCCTCCCCCGCCGGGAAGGGCGCTCGCCATCGCCCATCCGAGTCCGGCTCCGAGCGCGCCCATCGCCGCCACCCGCACCGGCCGCGGGAGCCAGCGGTCCGCCGCTCCCAGCAGCAGCGCCCCGGCCAGCATCCCGCCGAGCAGCGCCAGCCCGGCCCGGGGGTGGTCCCAGTGGGGCAGGAAGGGCATGTCGAGGGCTTCACGCCGGTTGAGTCCCGCGGTGGGGAACCAGTGCCAGTACTGCTCGGAGGCGAGGAAGCCGATGAGGAGGATCCCGGCGAGCATCGTGGGCACCGACCACAGCGCGAGCATGATGCCCCCCGAGGCGACGTCGAAAGTGCCGCCCCGCTCGCGCGCCGCGCGCACTCCGATGCCGATCGCCGCCGCGTAGATGAGGGGGATGGAGAGCAGGTTGAGCAGCAGGGTCACCGGCAGGCGTTCCCCGATGAGGTCCAGCACCGGACGCCCGAACTTGAAGCTGGTGCCGAGATCCGAGCCCTTGAAGAAGGAGAAGCCGGCAAGGCGGTGCTCGGCATCGAAGGTGAAGCCGGCGGGGGAGATGCTGTTGAGCCAGCGCAGGTACTGGATCGGTGCGGGCTGATCGAGGCCGTAGAGGCGGTTGTAGTAGTCCTCGAGCGCCTTCTTCGCCGCCGGCTCGAGGTTCTGGCCCTCGACGAGGCTCTGGGCGCTGATGCCGCCGGGGGAAGCCGCCATCACCACGAACACCACGAGCGTGATCCCGATGAGGGTCGGGACCATCAGGAGGACGCGCCGGACGAGGTAGGTGATCACGGCGGAAGCTCTCTTGGAGTGGCGCTTAACCGCAATGTTTCACCGATTCTCTGAGCTGGAATTTTCCGACCTGCACGGATAACAAGGTATGTTATTGATAATGAATTGAAAAACTGAACTCATAGCATCCGCCTCGAATCCCACACTCGCTTTCCGTCATCAAACCGAAAGCGGATTCATTCCAATGGTAGCGCACCAGCGCGCCGCTCCGTCGGTAAAGGTTCCGTCGGGCCGTGGAGAAGCTGTAAGCGTTCCGTTAGACCGTGGAACCGACCGGCCCGCGGCTGCGTCCGATGCGTCCAGACGACGGATGTCTGCGCGACCCGGTCATCGACCAGCGCCGTTCGTTCGAATCTCCACGGCCTAACGGAACGGATACCCGTCGGCAACGCCCCCTCCTACCCGGCGTAAGCGTTCGGGTCCCGGGGGACGGAACACACGCGATTGCTGCCGGAGTGAGGCTGTCTCGAGGGAAGTCGCGACCTTGCGCCCGCTCATCCCCCGACCGTCGAACGGCTACTCCAGGACCCGGGCGCCCGACCCTCGGCGCCCCAAGGCACCGCAACGGCGGGTCGGCCGATGCC
>JAJEAD010000075.1 GCA_022824305.1 Gammaproteobacteria bacterium
CATCGAGCGCTCCTCGAGCTCGAGTCCGGGCCGGCTCCAGACGTCGCCGAAGAGGTTCTCGACCGTGGTCCGGAACATCCCGTCCGGCATCGTCCCCTGCTTCGGGGTGCGCCCGAAGAGCTTCTCCATGACCTCCATCCCGGCCTGGTAGCGTTCCGATTCCGCCATTCTCTGGTTCCTCGCATCCGGTGGGGCGGGGCCACCCCCGCCGTTGACCGCGCGGCGGTGGCCGCCGCGGGCATCCCGGCACCGGCGGGACGGCCATGACATGATCGGCAGGCGCCACGCCCTGCGCGACCACGTACCGCCGTCCGCGGCCCGCGGTCGTTGCGGCGGGCCCGGCGCTCGGCCGATCATACTTCGCCGAACGGAGGGGACGATGCCGGAAGATTCGAAGCCGGAACGGCTGGACACCGCGAGCGCCGCGCTCTGGAGCCCGCCCCTCGCGGTGCTCCGCGACGCCCTCGAGGACGGCCTCAAGCGGAACTACCGCCGCGTCGCGGTCCGGGTGAAGGAGTGCCCCGATCGGGACTGGTCATCCTGCTTTACAAATCGCTGAGCGGGGGGGTCGTTGGGTCGGGTGAACTGGGAAGCCGTCGGTCGGTGTGTGTGGGATGATTCGAGGTGACAAAGACTCGAGTTTCCCGGGAGCCAGCCGATGACCGTCCTCCAACGCACCGACCTGACGACTTCCCAGAAGATTCAGTGTGCCGCAGCGGCGGTGGTGGGACAACACACCCACGGCGCGAAGACGGCGGTCAGTGAGACGTATGGGGTTTCGCGTCCGACGGTGTACGCGGCCGGTGCGACGGCCGAGTCGGTGCTGCGCACGCATTTCGAGGCGTCGTTGCTCGGTGGCCCGGGGGTGACGGTGCGGGTCGATGACGCGCAGCTTCGCCGGGCGGTGGTGGCGCTGCGGGTGGTGGCGCCCAATGCGATTCGTCCCATCGAGGACTTGTTGGCGTTGCTGTACCCCGGGGTGAAGGTTTCGTACGGGACGATACAGGCGATGTTGGTCGAGGCCGAGGCGCGGGCGGGGCGGTTCAACGCGCAGGCGTCTCTCGACGGGGTGAAGGCCGGGGCGCTCGATGAGCTGTTCAGCCAAGGCGAGCCGGTGCTCGCGGGTGTGGACTTGGACTCCGGATATCTGTTCGGGCTGTCGCTCAGTGCGACGCGCGATGCCGGGGCGTGGGCGGGGGTGCTTGGCGCCGGTCGGGAGCAGGGGCTTTCGCTTGAGGTGGTGGTCAAGGATGCGGCGCGCGGGATTGCGGCGGGGGTCAGGGAGGTGTTTCCCGATGCCGAGCAGCGCGACGATTGTTTTCATGTGCTGTACGAGTTGAACCGGGTGCGGGGCAAGCTGGAGCGCCGCGCCTTCGCGGCGATCGAGCGCGAGGGCGAGGCGTTGGGGCGGTTGGGCAAGATACGTGCGCGGGACAAGACACACCGGCGCAAGGCCAAGTGTGCGCTGTCCAAGGCGCGGCGCCAGTGCGCCGAGGCCATCGAACGATTCGACGCCTTCGAGGCGGCGATGGACACGGTGCGCGGGGCGCTCGAATGCGTTGCTCTGGCCAGCGGCGAGCTGCACCGCCCCGAGCACGTCGAGGCGTTGATTGCGCAGGCGGCGGGGCGCATCGACTCGCTCGCAACGTGCGAGTGCACCAAGCTCGCGAGGTATCTTCGCAACCGGGTGCCGGGGCTGGTGCTGGCCCAGAAGAGCGTGTTGCCCCGACTCGAGGCGCTGGGCGAGCGGTGGTCGATACCGGCGGTGAGCTTGGGATGCATGTGCTGGTACCTGGTCAGGGCGCTGAAGGGCCACCCCACTCCCGCCCGGCGCCGGGCGCTGTCCGGTCACCTGCTCGGCGCCTACGGTGCACTGCAAGGCCGGCTCGGTGCCGCCGCCAGCGCCGAGATGCTCGACGCCGTCGAGGCGGTGCTGCACCAGCGCCACCGCGCCTCCAGCGCCATCGAGGGGTTCAACGCGGCGCTGCGTCCCTATCTGTACGTCCACAAGGGCGCCACCCAAGGCTTTCTCGACCTGTTCCGCGCGTACTTCAACCTGCGTACCCGGCGCTGGGGACGGCACAAGGGAACCAGCGCCCACCAGAGCCTGACCGGACAGCCGGTCCACGACTGGCTCACGTGGCTCGGCTACCCGCCCTCGCCAGCGCTCGCATAGCCCCTGGGCGCTGCCGCGCCCTCCTCTCATCGCACAGCCCGCCCCGAGCACCGGGTGCCTCGGGACGCACCCCCTCGCATGTGTAAAGATGAATCGCCGGATTTTGATCGGTGCCGAGCATTGCACGCGTCACGGAATCATCAGGAGTCGACTTTAGGGTGGGGGCAGGTGCCTTCGCCCCGCAGCCCGTCCGTCTCAGTGACGAGAACGTGATGTGGTGGTGGGAGCGTAACGCGCGAGCTTCGGGATGGCGTCGCATGCAAGGTCGAAGTACTCGGTGTCGTTTTCGAGGCCGACGCTCGCGTAGCCCACGGCCTCCGCGGCGGCGAGCGTCGAACCGGAGCCCGCGAACGGATCGAGGACGGTTCCTTCTCCGAGCGGCAGGGCGGCGCGCACGACCTGGCGCAGGAACGCTTGGGGCTTGGGGCTCGGATGGGGTGCGAGGGCACGCTCTGCGCGCCGGGTGGGAGCGGATGGGATCACGTCGCCGAACGGTTTGTCCTTCCTAGGGCGTCGGAGTGCCCCGGCCTTCCACTTCCGGAGGTTGTCCTGGACGCGGCCCTCAATCGGCTCGCGAAAGAGCAGCCACGGTTCCCAGTTCGATCGGGGCATCACGCTGACCTCGGGGAACTCGGCATGGGCAGCCTTGGGCCGGTCTCCGCCCCGCATGGTCGTGGTCAAGCGGATGATCTCGCCACGCCGTTCGAGGCCGGCGCGGGCGAGCGCCCCGGCGACGATGAAGGAAAGGAGAGGAGAGGAGGCGACAAAGACGTGCGCGCCCGGAACGAGCCGCGGGCGCAGCTTCCGGCCCCATTCGTGAAAGAACCTCTCGAGCTCGGCGAGCTGTTCCGTCGTCAGGGTCGTGAACCGGGGAAGAGGGGAGCGCCGATGGCCGTCAAACGACGGGGGTATACGCCACACTCCTCCACGCCGCTCGCGAAGCTTCTTCTGCTGCGTGGGGCTGTACTCGTGGAGTCCGTAGGGAGGGTCCGTGACCACCGCGTGTACGGACCGCGCCGGCTGTTCGTCGAGCCACCGGAGCGCCTCCGCATGAAACAGGGTCGCGCGACCAATCCGGAAGGGCGGGCGGAGGGGTTCTTCGGGCGACCGCGGTAGCGGAAGGGACAGGTTCGACGGATTGGACGATCGATAGATCCCACGCGCTTCGCGTGCGAACAGGCGGGGAGTGTTGAGCGACAGGTACGACTGTATCGACGAGCGCGGGATCGGTCCGGCGACCGCGCTCACCCGGTCGCAGATCTCCATCACACTGAGCGGTGCGGGCGCTTCGTTCAGCACCTTGAGGATGGCGTCGCGCACCTGTCCGGGTGCTCTCCGTGCGTACTCCTTTTCCATGGAAGCGGATTATAGACGTCGGGACGTCTTTTATCCATCCGTGGACCAGATCCGTGGACCAGATGCCCGGGCGCTGATCCGTTCGGTGAATCAAGGGAGAGATTGGGGTCGGAGTGGACTTTCCGGTGCGGTGGAGCGAGCCGGAACGCCCACTCCGACCCCCAATTCGCCGTGGACCTAAATTCCCGAGCGTATGCGCCAGGTGGGGTGGGGACGGGGTGGGGGTCAGGAGTCGGCGGCGGCCGAGCGGAGGTTCTCCGGGGTGAGGGGGAGGCGGCGGGCGCGGACCCCGGTCGCGTCGAAGACGGCGTTCGCGATGGCGGCCCCGGCCGGGCCGCAGGACGCCTCGCCGGCCCCGAGGAAGGGCTCCCCGGGCCGGTCCACGAACACCGTCTCGACCTCCGGGATCGCGTCGAAGCGGAGGATCGGGTAGCTCTCCCAGTCGCGGCTCGTGATGCCGTCCCGGTCCCATGTCACCGCTTCGAGGAGGGTCCAGCTCGCGGCCTGAACGAAGCCGCCCTCGAGCTGTGCGGCAAGCCCGTCGGGGTCGACGATCTCTCCCGCGTCGGCCGCAATCACGGCCCGGAGGAGATGGACGACCGCGTCGTCGCCGACC
>JAJEAD010000042.1 GCA_022824305.1 Gammaproteobacteria bacterium
CGTGGGATTCGGAGCTGTGGAACGTGGCGGACTGGCACCGGTGAGGCACCGGGTGGTCCTGATCCGCCCTTCCGCATGAGTCTGCGCCGCGGTCTGCCGACGCTTGCCCGAGAGTTTCACCGATTCGCGTTCACAGCCGTGCAGCGGTGAATCGGTGAGATTTTCAGGTTTGCCGGCAGACCGCGGCCGACCACAGCAACAGCGTCCCCATGATCCGCTACATCATCCGGCGGCTGCTCTTCGCGGTGCCGACCCTGGTCGCGATCAGCTTCATCGTCTTCGCGATCCTCGACCTCGCCCCGAACGACCCCACCGGGCAGCTTCCGCTCACCATCCCCCCCGAGGTGCGCGCCCAGATCCGCGACTCGCTCGGGCTCGGCAAGCCCTTCCACGTGCGCTACGTCAAGTGGATGGAGCAGTTCTTCGTCAACGAGCCGCTCAACATCATCGAGCAGGCCTTCGACGTCGAGATCGGGGACTCGGAATCGCGCCTGCGGGTGCGCTCCTGGGCCACCCGAAGCCCGGTGGTGGACCTCATCGTGGAGCGCATGCCGCAGACCCTGTGGGTGGTGGGGCTCTCCTACATCGCGGGAATCCTCATCGCCATCCCGATCGGCATCATCTCCGCCTACCGGCAGTACTCCTGGTTCGACCAGGTCGGGACCTTCATCTCCATGGTGGGGTTCTCGGTACCCACCTTCTTCACCGGGCTCCTCGCGATCATCGTCTTCAGCGTCATGCTGCAGTGGCTGCCCTCCATCTACGACACCACCCACCAGGTGACGGATTTCGCGAGCTTCTGGGTGCATCTGAAGCAGCTCATCATGCCGGTGATGGTGCTCGCGCTCTTCAACGCGGCGCAGTTGAGCCGCTTCATGCGCTCCGCGATGCTCGACAACCTCAACCTCGACTACGTGCGCACCGCGCGGTCCAAGGGCATGCGCGAACGGGTGGTGCTGCTCATCCACGTGCTGCGCAACAGCATGATCCCGGTGGTGACCCTGATCGCGCTCGGCATCCCCACCATCTTCAGCGGGGCCATCATCACCGAGCAGATCTTCCGGGTGAACGGCCTCGGCCAGCTTCTCATCATTGCGATCCAGGGGGCGGACATCCCGCTGGTGCAGACGCTCACCTTCATGTTCGCGGTGCTGATCGTGCTCTTCAATCTCGTGGCCGACGTGCTCTACGGGATCCTCGACCCCCGCATCCGATACGAGTAGCGAGCTCCACGATGGCGGCCACTCCGGAAAGCATCGACACGCTGCACGAGGCGCGGGTGCACCGCTCCCTGTGGATGGACGTGTGGCTCGCGTTCCGCAACCACACCGGGGCGCTCATCGGCATGGTGGTGTTCGCGGTCATCGTCGTCGGGGTGGTCATCGGGCCCTGGTTCCACGACGTGGATCCGCAGTACCTCGACATCCGGGCGAAGAACCAGGGGCCCTCGCTCGCACACCCCATGGGCACCGACAACCTGGGGCGCGACATGTTCGCCCAGGTGCTCGCGGGCGGGCGCATCTCGCTCGCGGTCGGCTTCACCGCGATGCTGCTCTCGCTCGTGCTCGGCACCGTGGTCGGCGTGCTCGCCGGCTACTTCAACCGCCTCGACGGCCCCCTGATGCGCACCACCGACCTCTTCCTCGCGCTGCCCCTGCTGCCCCTGCTCCTCGTCATCATCATGCTCTTCCGGGACACGCTGCGCACCGCCTTCGGCCCGGAAACCGGCATCTTCCTCCTCATCGTGTTCGTGATCGGCATCACGAGCTGGATGCAGACCGCGCGCATCGTGCGCGGCGACGTGCTGGCGCTCAAGGAGCGGGAGTTCGTCACCGCGGCGCGCAGCATCGGCACCCGCCGCCGGCGCATCATCACCCGTCACGTCCTGCCGAACGTCCTGAGTCCGATCATGGTCTCGGCGACGCTCGGCATCGCCAACGCCATCATCACCGAGTCGGCGCTCTCCTTCCTCGGGCTCGGCTTCCCGCCGGACTTCCCGACCTGGGGCCGCCTGCTCTTCGACGGCGCCAACTTCATGACCATCACCCCGGCGCGCGTGCTCTGGCCCGGCCTCGCGATCTCGCTCACCGTGCTGAGTGTCAACTACATCGGCGACGGCCTGCGCGACGCCCTGGACCCGAGGCTGCGGGGCACGTAGCCGGCCCGATGCAGATGTCGACGCCAGGGAAAGCCGGCACCGCCACTCGAGTCGGGGCCGGGATGTTCATCGCCGCTTGGGTGCCGCTGCTCGAAGCCCTGACGCTGCGCCGGCACGCGGGCTCCTGAGGCGGGTACCGGGCCCAGGCTCATCCGCCCCGACGACACGTGAGCGAGCACTGGGACTACATCGTCGTCGGAGCGGGATCCGCGGGCAGCATCGTGGCGGCCCGGCTCTCCGAGTCACCGGATACCCGGGTCCTGCTGCTGGAAGCGGGCGGCAGCGACCGCCGCTGGCAGATCCGCATCCCGGCCGCGGTGCGCGAGAACGTCAAGGCGTCGAGCCGCATCAATTGGCACTTCGAAAGCGAGTCCGAACCCGGCCTCGACGGTCGCCGCATTCCCCATCCACGAGGCAAGGTGCTGGGGGGATCGGGCTCCATCAACGGGATGGTGTTTCTGCGCGGCCACCCGCTCGACTACGAGCGGTGGTCTCAGGAGGGCGCACGCGGATGGTCCTACCGCAACGTGCTGCCCTACTTCAAGCGACTGGAGCGCTATGAGCGAGGCGCCGACCGCTTTCGGGGCGCTGAAGGCCCGATCCGGGTGCGGCGCCAGGAAGCGCTGTGGGACCTGTCGGAGGCCTTCCTGAGCGCCGGTGAAGGACTCGGGTACTCCATTACCGACGACTTCAACGGCTACCGGCAGGAGGGATTCGGTCGCTTCGACATGAATGTCGATCAGGGTGTGCGGGCGAGCAGCGCCTACTCCGTCCTGCGTCCCGCGATGCGCCGCGACAATCTCGTGGTGCTGACGCGCTGTCACGCGCGCCGCATCCTGTTCGACGGCGACCGCGCCACCGGCGTCGAGTTCCGGCGGCGCGGCCGGATCGAAGAGGCCTGGTGCGAGCGCGAGGTCATCCTCTGCGGCGGCGCCTTCGGCTCGCCGCAGCTCCTGATGCTCTCCGGCATCGGGCCGGCGGAGGAGATCGAGCGCACCGGCATCCCGGTGCGGGTGGACCTGCCGGGGGTGGGCCGAAACCTCCACGACCACCTCGAGGTCCATCTGCAGCACGAGTGTCCCGATCCGGTCTCGGTGAACCTCTACATGCACCCGCTGCGCAAGGCCGCGGTCGGCCTGCGCTGGCTGCTCACCCGCGGCGGCCCGGCCGCCGTCGGTCAGAGCCACGTGGGCGCCTTCCTGAAGCTCCGGCCCGAGTCCGCCCACCCGGACGCCCAGATCCACTTCTGGGCGGCGATCTTCGACGGGTGGGACGTGCCGCACGACCGCTTCGGGTTCCGGCTCGGCATCGGCCCCATGCGGCCCACGAGCCGGGGCGCGCTGCGGCTGCGCTCCGCCGACGCGGAAGCCCCCCCGCTCCTCTCCTTCAACTACTGCGCCACGGAAGAGGACCGCCGCGACATGCGCGAGTGCTTGCGCGTCGGCCGCAGAATCGCGGAGCACCCGGCGTTCGCGCGCTTTCAATCGTGGGAGATCGATCCGGGGCCCGAGGTCCGCTCCGACGAGGAGATCGACGCGTGGGTGCGCAGGACCGCCACCACTTCCTGGCATCCGGTCGGAACCTGCGCGATGGGCGATCCGGCGGCCGCGCACACGGTTGTCGACCCGGAGACCAGGGTGAAGGGCGTCACGGGCCTGCGGGTCGTGGATGCGTCGATCATGCCGAGCATGGCGAGCAGCAATCTCAACGCGGTGGTCATGATGATGGCCGAGCGCGCCTCCGACCTGATCCGCGGCCGGCCCCTGCTCGAGCCGGAGGACGTGGAGTTCCACGTCGAGGGGACCGCGTAGGCGACGCCGGACGCCGCACCGCTCCCGCCGGCCCGGTCGCCCGGCGCCACGCTGGAAGCACCGCGCGGTCCCGCGAGACGGTGATGTGCGGGGAGGTTCCGATCGAGGTCGGGGGACCGCTCGCGCCCGATCGGATCCGGGGCGGCTCAGGCTCTCCCGACGGGTTCGTGAACTCGCTCCATGCGCGCCCCGAGCGTCCGGCAGACTTCGGGCAGCAGCCGCTCCGAAGGCTCACGGAGCAGGGTGACGCGGCGGTGCGGCGGGGTCCCGGCGCCCGGGTCGATGGCCAGCAGGGGCCGCCTCGCCGTCAGCCCGCCGTGGAGGAAGAGGTCGGTCACCCCGACCGAGAAGGAGGTGCCGACGAAGAGGCATGCGTCCATGGTCCGCGCCGCCTCGGCCACCCGCTCCCACTGGTAGTCGCGGTGCTCGTCGTAGAACTCGTCGAACCAGAGCACGTGCTGGCGCAACCAGGCGCCGCAGGCCGGGCAGCGCGGCACGTTCTCCGTCACCGCTTCGGCGTGAAACGCCCTCATGTCGATGTCGGCGCGCGGCAGGGAGCCGTTCGGGGCGCCGTAAGCGCAGCCGTAGCGCGAACAGCGCACCCGGTCGGCCGAGCCGTGCACCTTCACCAGCCTCTCGCTGCCCGCCCGCTCGTGGAGCGGATCGACGTTCTGGGTCACGAGCAGGAATCGCCCGCCCCGGGCAACCTGCCAGCGCTCGATCGCGGCGAGCGCGTGGTGGGCGGAATTCGGCTGCTTCTCGAGCACCATGTCGAAGCGGCTCGTGTACCACGTCCAGCTCCCGGCGGGATCTTCCTCGAAGTACCGGTTCGTGCCGAGCTCGGTCACGTCGCGTTTCCATACCGCGCCGGGATCGCTGCCGCGAAAGGTGGGAATGCCGCTCGCATGGCTGACTCCGGCTCCGGTGACGACGACGAGGTAACCGGCGCCGAGCGCGTCGATTGCGGTCGCGAGCGTCGAGCAGGCTTCGCTACCGGTCATGAGTCGCGTAACGAAAACCCATCGTGAAACGCAACGTCCTGCACCGCACCGCCCGCAGCGACCCGTCCCCTGGAGGCGACCCGCCGAACTACCCGTCGCTCCGAATCCGAGCGAACACGATCATCCCGGCATCGACCGCGCATCGGACACCTTCCCGAGCCGGGCGAGAGAACCCGAACGCTCTCAAAGTGTCCCGACCGCGGACAGGCCCGCCTCCGCCACCATCCGGTTGAACTCGCCGAGGTCGCGGGTGAGAAGTTCGTCGAGGCGCTCGAGCTGCGTATCGATTGCGGCCATGTACTCGGCGGCGAGGGCGGCCGCGGCGACGGGTGGCCGTGCATCGGCGGCATCCACCACACCGATCACGGAAGCGAGCGCGGAGTTCAGGCGCGCCCGGTGATGGAGCCCGACGGAATCGACCTGGTCGCCGGGAAGAATGAGGACCGTCTCCACCTCGGCGAGCGCATCGCGGAGCGCCTGGCCCGCCTGCGCCGCCTCCGCATGGCCGTTCGCTTCGAGGCGGCCGCACCAGCGCTCGAGCTCTCCGCTGGTCTCCCGGATGCGCTTCACCCGGGCGTAGAGCAGGGAGAGCTTGTCCCGGATCGCGAGCAGGCAATCGAGCTGCTCGCGGAGCTCGTCCAGGCTCGCGGGAGAGCGGGGATCGTTGACGACCTCGAAGCGCTCGGTGATCGTTCGTCCTCCGCTCGTCAAGCGCACTTCGCAGGTGCCCGGGAGCGCAAGCGGGCCGCGAAAGGCCTCCTCTCCGGTCTTGTTGCCGCGCAGGCGCATCGCGGCGGAATGTCGCAAATCCCAGACGAAGCGGTTGACCCCCGCATGCAGCGGCATCCAGGGGCCGGAATCGAGGGCCTTGTCCTCGTCGCTTCGCCGATCGTAGCCGGCGGGCTTGGGACGGAACTCGCGAATCAGCGCGCCGTCGGCGTCGTGGAAGGCGAGGGAGGGGGCAGGCGGGGTGGACGAAGACGAGCCGGGAGACGGGCCCTCTTCGGTGGTCGCCGCCACGTCCGCGCTCAGGTCCTGCGGCAGGCAGTAGTAGACGACGGCTCCGACCGGTGCCGCCTCGCCCGAGTCGAGGAAGCGGCGCTCGACCAGGCCCGACTCGTTGCGGGTCGCGACGTAGGTCGCCGCCTTGCCGAGCCCGATGCTGTAGTCCTTTCCGTCGGTGCCGGTGATGAAATCCATCACCCCCGGGAGCAGGCGCCATGCGGGCCGGGGCGGGAAGAGGAAGGCGGCGCCGCCGGTATCGGAGCCCGTTCCGGAGTCCGCCTCCCACCGCAAGCCCCGCTCCGGCGAGAAGAACACCGAGCGCTCACGGGAAGCGGCCTGGGCCGCGATGCGGCGCAGGGGCGTGAGGTCGTCCTGGATCCAGAACGAACGCCCATGCGTGGCGATCGCCAGCTCGTCGTCCTCCACCTTGAGGTCGTAGACCGGCACCACCGGGAAGTTCGAGCGCCAGCGTCGCCACGACTCTCCGTCGTCGAGCGACACGTAGAGCCCGGTCTCGGTGCCCGCGTAGAGCACTCCGGGGCAGCGCGGGTCCGCGCGCACGACGCGGACGAAGTCGTGCGCCGGAATCGCCGTCTCGCCGGAGCCGACGATCGCGGCCCAGGTCTTCCCGTAGTCGCGGGTCCGGTAGACATAGGGCGCGGTGTCGTCGAGCTTGTAGCGGGTGGCGGCGACGTAGCACGAGCCCGCATCGTGGGGAGAAGGCTCCACGTTGCGGATGAACGCCCACTCCGGCAGCTCGGGCGGGGTCACGTTCTGCCAGTTCGCGCCCCCGTCGCGAGTGACGTGCACGAGTCCGTCGTCGGAGCCCGCCCACAACACGCCCGGCTCGTGGGGCGACTCCTCCAGCGTGTGGAGGGTGCAGTAGTGCTCGGCGCCGCTCGTGTCCAGGGTGATCGGCCCCCCGGAAGGCCCGAGCTTGTCGCCGGCGGCACGGGTCAGATCGGGGCTCATCGCTTCCCAGGTGTGCCCTTCGTCACGGCTGCGGAACACCCGGTTGCCGCCCACGTAGAGGACATCGGGGTCGTGAGGGGAGAAGCGGATCGGATAGGTCCATCCGAAGCGGTACCTGAGCTCCCCCGCTCCCATCCCGCCGTGGTGTTCGGGCCAGACGTTGACGAGTCGGATCTGACCGGTGCGATGGTCGTATCGCTGCAGCGCCCCCTGACCGCCCGGCGAGCTTCCGATTGCGCCGATGTAGACCACGTCGGGGTCGCCGGGCTTCACCGCGACGAAACCGCTCTCCCCGGTGCCCGCGATGCGGCAGTCGGCCCAGGTGATCGCGCCGTCGTTGGCGCCCGACGGCACGCCGATGCTCGAGTTGTCCTGCTGGGTGCCGTACACGAAGTAGTGGGGCCGGCGCCCGTCGGTGTCGATGGTGTAGAGCTGCGCGGTGAGCTGGTTGTGGATCGAGCTCCACGAAGCCCCGGCGTTGAAGGAGACGTTGGCGCCGCCGTCGTTGCTCTGGATCATGCGGCGGTTGTCGCGCGGATCGATCCAGAGGTCGTGGTTGTCGCCGTGCGGGGTGGACATCCTCTTGAAGCTCCCGCCCGCGTCGGTCGACTTCCACATGCCGAGGTTGCAGACGTAGACGGTGTCCTCGTCCTGCGGGTCCGCGAAGACGTGCATGTAGTACCAGGGCCGGTAGCGGAGATCCTGGCGCTCGCTCGCGAGCGTCCAGGTCTCCCCGAAGTCATCGGAGCGGTAGAGCCCGGGCTCGGCGTCCGACTCGATGAGCGCCCACACGCGGCCGGGGCGCGCCGCGGAGGCCGAGACGCCGATCTTGCCGAGGAGGGCAGACGCCGGCAGGGGCAGGCGGGAGCGCAGGTCCGTCCAGGTGTCCCCTCCGTCGGTGGAGCGCCACAGGCCGCTGCCCGGGCCGCCGCTCGAGAGCTCCCAGAAGTTGCGATGCGCCTCCCAGAGGCTGGCGTAGAGCACGTTCGGATGGTGCGCGTCGAGCGCGAGGTCCGCCGCTCCGGCCCGGTCGCTCGAGCCCAGCACCCGCTCCCAGCTCGCCCCGCCGTCCTTCGAGCGGTACACGCCGCGTTCCGGGTGCGGTCCGAAGGCGTGTCCCTGCGCCGCGACATAGACGCGGTCCGGGTCACGCGGGTGGATGCGTATCTCGCTGATGTGCCGGGTGTCCGCAAGGCCCGAGTGGACCCAGCTCTGCCCGCCGTCGCTCGACTTGTAGACCCCGTCGCCATGGGAGACGTCGGTGCGAATGGTGCTCTCTCCCATGCCCGCGTAGACGACGCCGGGCTCGGAATCCGACACCGCGAGCGCTCCCACCGAAGAAGTCCCGAGGTAGCCGTCGCTCACGTTCCGCCACGTCGTGCCCGCGTCCTCGGTCTTCCAGATGCCGCCCGCGACCGCGCCGAAGAAGAACACCGCCGGCTCGCGGGGGTGGCCCGCCACCGCCACCACCCGGCCTCCTCGCGGGGGTCCGATGCAGCGAAAGGGCATGGCGTCGAGCAATTGATCAATCATGGGATTCTCTCCGTGAGCGATGCATCGCGGGAGGGCGCGGGTTTCCCTCCGTGGGGCAAGTAAGGTCCGGTGCGGAGCTCTGTCCCGCCGCGCCCGACGGACGCGGCGGCGGCGCAGAGCGGAGGGAGCCGCGGAGGGCTCCCGCGCATCGGGCAGGGGGCGGCGCCTTCGGCCCGCGAAACCGAATTCGCATCAGCCGGACCGAAATCGCCACGAGGCGCTCGGACCTGCGCCGCCGGAACGCGTCGCCGCCCGGGGCCGGACCGACAAGGTCGTCGCTCAGGCGTCGCCCCGCGCGGGCCGGGAGAGCGCGCGTGCAATTGCGGCGAAGAGGGCGTCGAGCACGAACCAGGTCGCGAGAAAGCCGAGACACTCCAGCGTGAAGCTGCCGAACTTGTAGAAGAGCTCGGCGATGAGGAGCGATCCGGCCAACGCAGGCGCCTGGCGGGCCAGCAACTGGCGCGGCGAGGTGGAACGAATGAGTTCGAACATGACTTTTCAACCTCTCGGAAAGTGAGCCGCGCCATGATAGCGTTCCGGGGGCGCTCACATCGCACGAAGGGAAGGTGCCCGCCACGTTCCGGCGCACCCGCTCCCGAGTCGCGGGGCCGGTTCACTCCGGCGGCAGCAGCACCACCGCCGACGCCGGCCAGCTCAGCCACATCGCATCCGATTCCGCTGCATGCGCGCTGTGCAGCAGAGGCAGGATGTTCTGGCTCGCCACGGAAATCGGGGCCCCAAGCCCGGGGACGTCGACCCGGAGATGGCTGCGGTCTCCGAGGTACGAGGCGGCGGAGACCTGCCCGCGCACGAGGTTGGACGGAACATCCGGCCGCTCCCGGCTGACGGCGATCTTCTCCGGCCGGATGGCGATGAGCACCCGGGCGCCCCGACCCGGGCGGGTGCGCTCGTCCGATGCCGCGCTCACCCTTCCCAGGGGCCCGGCGTCGACGCTGATCATGTCCGTGTCCACCCCTTCGACCTCGCCCTCGACGAAGTTCATGGTGCCGATGAAGTCGGCGACCTCGCGCGACACCGGCCGCTCGTAGAGGCGCTCCGGCGTGTCCACCTGCAGCACCTCCCCCTCGGACAGGACCGCAATGCGGTCCGACATCGACAGGGCCTCTTCCTGGTCGTGGGTGACGAACACGAAGGTGACCCCCACCTCCTGCTGCAGGGCGCGAAGCTCCACCTGCATCTGCTCTCGCAGCCGCTTGTCGAGCGCGCCCAGAGGCTCGTCCAGCAGGAGCACCTTCGGCTGCTTGACCAGCGCCCGCGCGAGCGCCACCCGCTGGCGCTGCCCGCCGGAGAGCTGATCGGAACGCCGCTCTCCGAACCCTTCGAGCTTGATCAGGACCAGCGCACGCTCGATCACCGCATCCAGCTCGGCCTTGGGGAGCCTCTGCCGGCGCAGGCCGTAGGCGATGTTCTGACGCACGTTCAGGTGCGGAAATATCGCGTAGTTCTGGAAGACCATGTTCACCGGCCGCCGGTTCGCCGGCACCGCCGACATCGCCTGCCCGTCAATGAACACTTCTCCTTCCGTGGGCGACTCGAACCCCGCGAGAATGCGCAGCAGGGTCGTCTTGCCGCACCCCGAAGGTCCGAGGAGAGCGAAGAACTCTCCCTCGTTCACTTCGATGTCGACCGAGTGAAGCGCCCTCACCCTTCCGAAGCGCTTGGTGACGTTGCGTACCTCGATGAAGTTCCGTTTCCTCATCACACTCCCAATCCACTCTGTCGATCGCTGCGAAGATTGCGCCGTCGAATGTACTCGGCCGCGGCTATCACGACGGTGGAAGCGGCCAGAATGCAGGAGCCGAGCGCCAGCACGTTGGGCAGCTTCTGGGAGAGCCTGAGCTGAGAAAAAATGAAGATCGGCAGCGTCGCCTCCTTGCCGGTCAGGAAGAACGCGATCAGGAACTCGTCGAAGGAAAGGGTGAAGGTGAGCAGCAGACTGGCGACGATTCCCGGCAGCGCGAGGGGAAAGGTGACTCTCCAGAAGGTCGACCACACACCCTCTCCGAGATCCATGGACGCTTCTTCCAGGTCTCGATCCAGGCCCTCGAGGCGAGAGATCATCACCATCATGGAAAAGGGAATGGCGATCATGATGTGACCAAGCCCTACCGTCAGCAGCGACGGCGTCACCCCGAGGCGATTGATGAGAACGAGCAGCGAGATGCCGAGGATGATCCCGGGGATGACGAAGGGGATCATGATGAACGCCACGACGGGCGCCTTCCCGCGCAGGTTGTAGCCGGTTACCGCCTTGGCGGCCAGGGTGCCGAATATGGTGCTGATGACGGCAACCGCGCTTGCGACCTTCAGGCTGTTCATCAGCGAGCGCACGAGCGCATCCTGCGCGATCATCGCCTCGTACCACTGCAGGGTGAAGCCCTTCAGGGGAAATGCGATGTAGATCGAGTCGTTGAACGAGAACAGGGGGATGAGAAGGATCGGCAGGTAGAGGAAGCCGAGATAGATCACTCCATAGACAATCAACCCGTCGATGCGCTTGGTCTGCTCCATGTGATCAGCGCTGCCGCATTTTTCGTATGAACCACAGCGTCACGATGACCAGCAGCGTGATGGTGGTCATGGAGATCACGGCGAGCGCCGCCCCCATGGGCCAGTTGTTGCCGCGCCCGAACATGGTCTGGATGATGTTGCCGATCATGATGCCGCCGGTGCCTCCCACCAGGCGGGGAGTCACGTAGTCGCCCACCGTGGGAATGAAGACGAACAGAAATGCCGCGATGACTCCCGGCATCGAGAGCGGCAGCGTGACGCCGAAGAAGCGGGCGACGGGGCCGTCGCCGAGGTCGGTCGCCGCTTCGAGCAGGGAACGATCGATCTTCTCCAGAGACACGTAGATGGGCAGGATGGCGAAGGCCGCCCAGGCGTGCGTCAGGGTCACCACGAGCGAGAATCGATTGTAGAGAAGAAACTGCAGGGGCTCGGATATGAGTCCGATGGTCATGAGCCCGGAGTTGATCACTCCCTGGTACCCGAGGGTGATCTTCCAGGCGAACACCCGGAGCAGGAAGCTGGTCCAGAAGGGCACGGTGATCAGGATGAGCCACATGATCTTGGCCCGCTTGATCCGAAAGGCGAGGCAGTAGGCCATCGGGTAGGCGAGCAGCACGGTCGCAGTCGCGACGCAGAGAGACGTGCCGATGGAAGTGGCGAGAAGCTTCGAGTAGATGATCCGGCCGAAGAAGGCGACGTAGTTGTCGATCGAGAACGCGGGGGCAAAGAAGAGCCCGTCCTGCTTCCAGAAGCTCAGGGTGAACAGGATTCCCAGCGGGACCACGAGAAAGAGGAGCATCACGAACAGCGTCGGCGAGAGCAGCGCGTAGCCCCGCATCTGCGGGCTGCGCAGGAAGCGCCGCCGCACCCGCTCCAGCAGGAGCGCGCCGAGTCCGCCGGCCCCAGCGGGGGACGCCAGCAGCCGCCGGATCATGGTCCTGTGGGTCCCGCCCGAAAGAGACGGCACGGGCCGGCGCGGTCTCGCCGGCCCGCTCGTATGCCTCGCATCTACAGCCCGGCCTTGACCTCTTCGTACATGGCCTGCAACTCCGGCTCGTTCTGGATGGTGGCCTGGAAGATGCCCGAGGAGATGTAGCCGGGAATGTCGTCCGGCGGCAGCCCGCGGGTGGCGAGCTCTTCGGACGAGAACTGCGCGAAGGACTTGATGTTGGAGTGTCCCATGCCGAACTCCCCGATCCAGTACTCGCCGGTCTCGGGGGAGAGGTACGCGTTCATGATGTCGTACGCACGCTCCTCCATTTCCGGCGCGACGTAGTTGAACAGCACGATGCCGCAGGTCCAGGTCATGGCGCCCTCCTTGGGATTCATGAACATGACCGGCAGACCATCCTTGATGAGCTTGGTGGGAGTGTCGTTCCAGGAGGCCGCCGCCACCAGCTCTCCGGATGCCAGGCCCTGCTCCCAGGAGGTGAGGTCGTTGGTGTAGAAGCGCAGCAGGGGGCGCTGCTCGCGCATCAGATCCCCGACTTTCGCCACTTCCTCGCTCGTCATGTTGAAGGGGTCCGCGGCGCCGG
Organism: Gammaproteobacteria bacterium; assembly: GCA_022824305.1. GTDB lineage: Bacteria > Pseudomonadota > Gammaproteobacteria > HK1 > HK1 > JAJEAD01. The sequence goes on from JAJEAD010000042.1 coordinate 12,548, forward strand.
AATAGATCGCGGCGACCATGACCCCGTCGATGAGGCTGTCGATCATCGACAGCCGTCCGGCGTACTTCGGATCCCACAGGATGCCCCAGGTGTGGTTCTCCTCGGGGATGTACTCCGGCGCGATGTCGGTGCGGAAGGTCACCGATGTGAGACCCCACCATCCGGTGACCATGAGACGCTTGCCGTCGATGAAGGTGTCGGGGACCTCCTTCAGCACGTCGATGACATTGTCCCAGTGCTCCAGGCGGTCGGTGTCGATGGGCTTCAAGAAGCCCAGCTCGTTCCATTTCTTGATCTTGTAGGAGCAGGGCATGCCCACGTCAGGGTGAAATCCGGCGCGGATCTTGGCTTCCGCCTCCTCCTCGTCGCCCCAGAGCGAGAAGTTGGGCGCCTCGCCGTACTTCGCGAGGTACTCCCCGTACATCTCGGGCACCTCGTAACCACCCCAGGTGTACACGGTGGGATGGTCCTCGGCCGCGGCCAGCGCCGGCCGCGACGCGAGCGGCGCCGCCACCAGGCCGAGGCCGACCGAGGCCAGCCCCCGGTTGAAGTCGCGCCGGCTCAGCCGGCCGAGCTTCATGTCGTCGATGAACTTCTGTACGTCCCGTTTGGATTGCATGGTTCGAGCTCCTTTGTGTTGGGTGGTACTGCCCCGACGAGGCCGTCGCGGCACTTTCTCTCTTCCCGCGTGTGCTGGTTCGACGGTCTTCTACCAGATGGTGAAAGCCATGGACAGGGTCGCCAGCCACTTCCCTCCTTCGCCGCCGGAGGCCGAGCTCCCGGCCGGATTCAGTTCACCACCAGGTCCAGCGGCATCCTCGACAGGGATTCCGCCCCCGTCCTGGTGACGATGTAGGACTGTCCGGGCGCCATCGAGAGGCCGCGCTCCTCGTCCATCAGCACGCTGTGGATGAAGAACACCATCCCCGGCTCGATGATTACCGGATTGCCGTGGTAGAACATCGGCCAGTCCATCCACGACGGCGGGTAGGTGGTGCCCATCGAGTACCCGGTGGCGCTGAAACGCGCATCGCCGTAGCCGGCGCGGTCGAGCACCCGGGCGTAGGCGTCGAAGACCTCCCCGACCGCGTTGCCGGGCCGGAGCGCCTCCGCGGAGGCATGGTGGGCCTCGATGCAGTGCCGGTACATGTCGAGGTGGCGTGATTTCGGCCGGCCGGTGAGGATGGTGCGCATCATCGCGGCGTGGTAGCGCCGGTAGGACCCCGCCCACTCGATCGTGAGCTGATCGTCGTCGCCGAGATGCTCTCTCCCCGCGTAGTAGCGGGCGAGCAGCGCGCGCCGGCCCGAGCCGATGATGAACTCGTTGCCGGAGTAGTCGCCGTCGCCCCGGAACACCGCACCCTGCATCGCGGCGAGGATGTCGCCTTCGAAGGCGCCCGGCACCGCGAGCCGGTTCGCCTCCACCAGCGCCGCGTCGGCGAGCGCCGCCGCCCGGCGCACGTACCGGAGCTCGGCCGGGCTCTTCCGGACCCGCAGCCGGGTGACGAGGTCGGATGCGTCTTCGAGGCGGCAGAAGCCGTGCAGGGTGGCGCAGAGGCGCGCGTGAATCTGCCCGGTGAGGCCGTAGGCGTCGAGCTCGATGCCGAGCCGCGCGCCCTTCGCGCCGTGCTCGGCGAGGATGTCACGCAGCTCGCGGGTGGGATCGGCGTCGGGCAGGTTGGTCCACACCCTGACGTCCTCGATGATCGAGGTCTGGCGGGCGAGGTGGTAGTCGGGCAGCCGGGTGAGGAGGGTGAGCGCCCCGTCCGCTCCGAGGTACAGGCACTGGAAGAAGCAGTAGCCGAAGGTGTCGTATCCCGTCAGGTAGTACATGCTCTCCTGGCGGAACATGAGCAGCCCGTCGAGTCCGCGGGCCTTCATGGCGCGGCAGGCGCGCCGGCGACGGCGCCCGAGTTCGTCCGGAGTGAAGTGAATCGGCACGACGGAGTCCTCGCTTCCCGGATCAGCCCTGGTCGACCAGCACGTCGAGCAGGTAGGGGCCTCCCGCTGCAAATGCGGCTTCGACCGCGGGGATCACCTCTTCCACCTTCTCCACCCGCCGTCCCGGCACCCGGAAGCCGGCGGCGGCGGAGACGAAGTCGACCCGCGGATCGTCGAGGTCGAGGTAGGGGTACCCACGGTCCGGCGCGATGCCCGACATGTGGCGGTAGTGGTCCATGTTGATCTTCAGCACCCGGTAGGTGCCGTTGTTGAGAATCAGGAACACCATGTCGAGGCGCCGGTGGGCAGCGGTCCACAGCGCCTGGATGGTGTAGAGCGCCGAGCCGTCGCCGGAGACCGCGAGCACCGGCCGCGAGGGCTGCGCGAGCTTGAGCGCGATCGCGCTCGGCAGTCCCTGGCCGATGCCCCCGCCGCGCGGGCCGAGCAGGGCGTTTCGGTCCTTGAAGTCAAGGGTGTGCAGCACGTCCGGGCTCCCCGTGATCGCCTCGCTCGCGACCGCGGTGTCCTCCGGGAGCACCTTCGCGAGCTCCGCCATGAGGGCGGCGGTGGACATGGGGCGATTGCCCCCGCGCGACGCCGCCTTGGCTCGCTGCCTCTCCCGGCTGGCCTGCTTGGTCTGCCGGTGCTCGTCCCGTCGGGCCCGTATCGCGGCCGCACGCTCGCCGGAGCCCTCGCCGTTGGCATCGAGCTGACGAGCCAGCGCGGAGAGCGTGAGCTTCAGATCGCCGACGAGACCGCAGTCGACCCGGTAGTTGCGCCCGATGCTCGCGCCCGATGCCTCGAGCTGGATGATCCGGGCGCCCTCGGGAAAGGGAGGAGCGTCGACGAACCAGACCTCCTCGAAGAACTGGCCGCCGACGAGCAGGATCACCTCCGCCCCGCCCATGCGGGCCCGGATCGCGCTCTGGTCGCGCGCCATGCGGTCGCGGAAGTGCGGATGCTGGTTGGGGAAGTTGAGACGGGCGGGGAGCACGTCGGCGTAGACGGCGGCGCCCGTCGCCTCCGCCAGCGCCACCAGCTCGTCCACCGCGTCGCCCCGCGCGACCCCGTCGCCGCACACGATGACCGTCTCGCGTGCCGCCCGCAGCATCTCCGCCGCCGCCGCGATCCCGTCGGCGTCGGCCCGGGTGCGCGGGTAGAGCCGCGAGGGCACCATCGGCGGATTCTCGGTGCGCTGCTCCATGACGTCGATCGGCAGCGACACGAACACCGGCCCCGACGGCGCCTCGCGCGCGGTCTTGAAGGCGCGGTTGAGGATGAGGGGCAGCTCGTCGGCGCTGTGGGCCTCCACCGACCACTTGGTGAGCGGCGCCGCCATCGCCACCAGGTCGTGCCCGAGCATCGGCTCGCGCAGGCGAAGCCGGCTGTCCTGCTGTCCGGCGGTCACGAGCAGCGGCGTCCCGCCCTCCCACGCGTTGTAGACGGACCCGAGCCCGTTGCCGAGCCCGGGCGCGACATGGAGGTTGACCACGCCCACCGTGTCGGTGGCGAGCGCATAGGCGTCGGCCATGGAGACCGCCACCGCCTCCTGCAGGCAGAGCACGTAGTCGATGTCGGGGTAGTCGTGCAGGCTGTCCATGACGGGAAGCTCGGTGGTCCCGGGGTTGCCGAAGATGTAGCGGACCCCCTCCGCCTGCAGGGTGTCCATGAAGATCTGCTTGCCGGTATAGCTCAAGGTGCTCTCCTGGGTTCTGGGGTGCGGTTGCGCCCGGTGCGCTCAGGCGGGGGACTGCGGGATCACCGGCAGCACGATGTGCGACGGGCGGGTCGGGCCGCGCAGCACGCTCACCTCCGGAGCGGGATCGAGCACCGGGGTGGCGAAGGTGTCCTTGTCGGCACAGGTGACGGTGACGCGAATGCGGTGCCCCTCCCGGAAAACGACGGAGGTGGGCTGGAGGTCGAAGCAGAGCTCGACCGGCTCGCCGGGCACCAGCGGCATAAGGTCCTCAGCGTGGCTGCGGTGGTAGGGCAGCCCCATGCGGTCGTAGGGCGCCTCCGCCAGGCGCCGGTGGGAGGCCCGCAACTGGCCTTCGGTCACGTAGACCGAGCGCCCGTCCGGCTCGATGTCCTCGAGATAGACGAAGAAGTCGCCGTCCTCCGCGCTCGAGCTCACCCACAGGTGCACCACCGGATGGCCGGTCACCTCGAGCGCGCGGTCGAGGGCGGCGGTGGTGTAGGTGAGCCCCCTGGCGTCGTTCTCGCGCATGTCGGGATAGGGGAACACGCCGAGCGGCTTCGGCACCTCGGTGACGGTGCCTCCGCCCGCGGTCCAGGTCCAGCGGTTGTCGATCCCCGAAGACGCACTGTAGTCGACGCGGTACACGTCGGTGCCGTCGGCCTCCGGCGCGTCTTCCGCGAGCAGTCCGTCGTTGACGGAGGCGACGCTGCCGGAGGGACCGGCACGAAAGTGGAACGCCGTGCGCCGCTCGCCCGGGAGCGGCCAGGTGTCCGTGGCGCGCCATTCCTCTCCTGCCGGCGCGTTCAGGGTCCAGTAGTGAAGGGCCGGCTCCTCGAGCACTCCGTTGTCGACTCCCTTGAGCCAGTGGTCGAACCAGCGCAGGTACTCCGCGGGCATGTCGAGGCCCGCGAGCCCGCCGTGGAACCAGGGCCCCATCACCAGCTTCTGCCGGTTCGGGTAGTTGCGGAACCACAGCATGGTGTCGCGCGTGAAGCCGTCGAACCACCCGCCGAGGTGGTAGGCCGGCACCCCGGAGCGCGCGATCTCGGGAAGGCGGGGATAGAGGCTGCGCTGCTCGTGGTATCGCGCGCCGCTGTGCGCATCGATACTGTCGCGGAAGGGCAGCGCCGCTCCGACGGCATGCCCGTTCATGCTTGCCCGGTGCGCGGCGGTGGCTTCCGCGAGCAGCCTGCCGTCGTGGTCCTCGTCGACCGGGACGACGGGACCGGCGGGGTCGCCGCCGGCGGGGGCGGCGCCCCCGTACTCGATGGGCACATAGGGAACCGGGTCGGCGTGACCCGACGCGTTGCGCGCCACGATGTCGCGCCAGTCCGGGGGCAGGGCGGCGCTGCGGTCCGCCGCCTCCACGGCCCCCGCCCAGCAGTAGACGGGCCAGTCGAGAAAGATTCCGCCCGGGTAGATGAAGTCGTACTCGTCGATGAACGCGACGCCGGGAAAGATGCAGGCGAGGTCGGGCGGGGACTGCGATGCGTTGAAGTACTGGGTGATGCCGAGGTAGGAGCGGCGCGCCATGCCGATCCGGCCGTTGCACCAGGGCTGCGCCGCGAACCACTCGGTCAAGTCGCAGGCGTCCTCCGCCTCCTCGGGAGGAAACCACCCGTGCTTGGAACCGAAGGAGGCTCCGGAGCCGCGCACGTCGGCGTTCCCGAGAACATAGCCGTGCTGCATCACGTTCAGCAGCGGAGGATGCTGGTGGAAGGTGGTGTAGAGTTCGCCGCCGGTGAGGTTCGAGCGCTGGTAGCGGTTGAAGCTCCACACCAACGGCAGAGGATCCGGGTGCAGCTCGCCCGCCCGGGTGGGGCGGTAGTAGTCGATCGCGATGCGCGTCCCGTCGCGCACCGTCACGTGCTGCGAGAAGCGCCGCCAGCCATCGAACTCCGGCGACGAGTACCCGCGGTACTCGCCGAAGCGTGAGATCCTCGCGCCGTCCGCCGTCATTCGCCGCCTCCCGTCCCTGCCTCCGCGCGGGATTCTACCCGCGGCGGCGGGCGGTGGCGCGAGACGGGCCGCGCCCTCGCTCCTGAACCTGCCTCAGAAGACGGTTCCGTCGGACAGGAGACGAATCGGCGGGCCGCCGCCTTCGCGTGCCTCGAAGGCGAGCTGACGGCCCGCCGCCCAGGTTCCTCCTTCGAGCACGGCCCCAAGCGGCAATGCCTCCTCGTCCAATTCGAGCTCACGCCGCAGCAGCGGGGCGAGCCGGTCGACGAGGGCGACACTGAGCGCGCGCCACTCCACCACCAGCTCCGCCCCCGGAGGATGGGCGACATCCAGGGTCGCCGGGTCGCGCGGCTCGAGAACCCCCCCATCGACGAAGAGTCCGCCGTTGCGGTACTCGGCGAGTCCGGTCAGCGCTTCGAGACCTTCTACACGCAGGTTCGCATCCTGCAGCGGCTCGACCAGGGAGTACGTGAGCCACTGGGAGAGCTTGTGAAAGGGAACCAGTCCGTTCGTCTCATCGCCGCGCACAATCGCAGGGTGAGGCCAGACATCTCCCAGATTCACGCCGGCAAGCCTTGTCCGCCCGGGCCAGATCGGCGCGAACACCTCGAGTACGGTGTCCAGCACCACGGCGGCGCGCAGCCGCCCCTGCTCCGCGCGGAAGCAGAAGTAGTCGTAGAGACGGCCAATGCGCGCCTCGTCGCCGAATACGTCCGGGCGCGCGCGCACCACCTCGCCCAACGAGCGCAGCAGCGCGGCGCGCCCCTCGAGCCCCTCCAGGCGATTCGCATCGCCGACCTGGAACGCCGAACCCAGCGCGTCGGCGTCCACAGCGCACAGCGCCGCCGCATCCGCGCGCAGGGGCCGCGAGGGATCGCGGGACAGGGCGCCGCCGGCCAACAGGTCGAAGCTCGCGACCGCCAGGCCCTCGGAACGCGCGTAACCGGCGCCATTGCCCGACTCTCGATAACGCCACGCGTCTCCGGCTCCCGCATCGAGAAGCACGCTGGGTATGACCAGGTCCATGGCGACCCGGCCGCGTTCCTCCCTCGACAGCGGGGCGGCCATTCGCGCCCACCGGTCGATGCCGCCGGCGCTGAAGTGCCGCCACCTGCTGTGCAGGGGGATGGCGAGGCCCGGATAGCGGGCGCGAGTGACACCGGCGACGAGGCGCGCGACCTCCGGGAGGCGATCCGTGCGCACGTCGAAGTGCGCGAGCGCGCCGCGCTCGCCCAGGGCGAGGATCTCCCCGCTCCTCGCCCGGATCTCGGCCGGGTCTCTCAGCCGCGCGATCGCCTTGGCCGGCGACATCGAGCCAGGGGAGCGATGCTCCACTTCTCCGGGACCTCAGATGACGCCACGCTCGCGCAGAGAGGACACTTCATCCGTGGAGAATCCGAGCTCTCCGAGGATCGCCTCGGTGTGCTCTCCATGCGCCGGGGGCGGGGAGGTAACCTCGGGCCCGTCCTCGGCCCAGGTCGTCGCGCTCACCGCAACGCGCGCCCCCGGCCGGAACCCGGCGAACAGGTGCGCCCGCTGAAGCACGGCACGGCCGTCGAGCTGCGGGTCGGCGAGGGTCTCGTCCAGCGCCCGCACCCGGGATGCGGGCAACCCCGCTTCCACGAGCAGCGCCTCCCACTCGCGGGCGGGGCGGGTGAGCAGGAGGGCCTGGAGGACGGGCCGGTGCCGCTCACAGCGCGCCTCGATGTCGCGCGGCCCCAGTCCGCGCGCTTCCTCCGCGAGATCGTCGCGTCCGAGGGCGCGCCACAGGCGTTCGTGCTGGCGGGCGGTGTGCACGCCGAGCATGAGGAGTCCGTCGGCGGTGGGATGGCACCCGTAGGCGTAGCGCGTCGGGTGCGAGTTGCCGTGAGGGACCGTGGGCTCTCCGCTCACTTCGCTCGTCACCACCGCCGAGGCCATCAGGACCAGGGCCGCATCGAGCATCGACACGTCGAGGCGCTGTCCCTTGCCGGTGCGCTCGCGGCGCAGGAGCGCGGCCGCGATCGCGAAGGCGGCCTGCGCGCCCGTGCCGTAGTCGAGCACCGGGGCGCCGACCCGCACCGGCGCGGTATCCACGGTGCCCGTCGTCGCCATCAATCCGGAACGGGCCTGTATCACGTTGTCGAAGGCGGTGTGTCCCGCCTTGGGGCCGGTCTGTCCGAAGCCGGTGATGGAGCAATAGATGAGCGACGGGTTCAGTGACGCAAGGTCCTCGTAGCCCAGCCCCAGCGAAGGGAAGGCGCCGGCCCGGTAGTTCTCCACCACCACGTCGGCGCCGGCGACGAGGCGCCGGAAGATGGCGCGCCCGGCTTCGCGCTTGAGATTGAGCGAAAGCGCCCGCTTGTTCGCGCCCTGGGACTGGAACATGGTGCCCATGCCCTGGCGGTTGAGAGCTTCGGAAGCGCCTTCCGCGCGCATCATGTCGGGGTCGCCGGGCGCCTCGATCTTGATCACCTCCGCGCCGAGGAGCGCGAGCTGGTAGGTGCAGAAGGGGCCGGCGAGGACGTGCGTGAGATCCAGCACGCGATAGCCCTCGAATGCCCTCACCGGCGGCGATCCGGCTCAGGGCGCCAGGCCGAAATTGCTCAGCATCGCCAGCAGCTCGCGCTCCCGCCCGGTATCCACCGACACGGTGGCGGTCATGCCCGCGCGCAGCTCGGGCTGCCCCGGCCTGGCTTCGATCTCGATCCGCACCGGAACGCGCTGCACCACCTTGATCCAGTTGCCGGTGGCGTTCTGGGGGGGCAGCACCATGAACTCCGACCCGGTGGCGGGGCTGATTCGGGTCACGGTGCCCTGCCAGTCCACCCCGGGGTAGGCGTCGACCTCGAAGCTCACCGCCTGCCCCGTCGCCACGTGCGTGAGCTGGGTCTCCTTGAGGTTCGCCTCGATCCAGACTTTCCCGGTGTCGATGAGACGAAAGACCGGACGGCCTCTCTGCACCCACTCGCCGGGCTGGAGCTGGACCCGGCTCGGGACCCCGCTCGCGGGAGCGCGCACCGTGGCGTACTCGAGCGCCAGCTCCGCCTCCTCCCGTGCCGCCAGCGCTTCGAGAAAGCGAGGATGCTCGGTGAGCGGCTGCTCCAGGTCCCCCCCGAGCTCGGCCAGGACCTGCCTCGCCTTCTCGTGCAGCGCCTGCAATGCCTGCACTGCCGCGTTGCTCTCGTACTTGAGCGTATCGATCGCCGACGCGCTCGCCGCACCCTTGGCGGCCAGTTCTTCCTGGCGGGCCTGCTCGCTCCTGAGGTACTTCACCCTCTCCCGGGCGTCCGCGATCTCGGCGGCGACCTGCGCGAACGCCGCCCGCTTCGCGGCGAGCTCGTTGCGCACCGCCGCCATGCGGGCCTCGGCCCGCGTGCGGGCGATCTCGTGGGAGCGGGGATCGAGCGTGAACAGCACCTCGCCCCGTTCCACCGGGCGGTTGTCCTCGACCATGACTTGGCTGACCCGCCCGTCGATGGAAGCGCTGATCGCGATCATGTCCGCCTTGATGTAGGCGTTGTCGGTGACCACATAGCGCCCCCCGAGCGCGTACCAGTAGAGCCCGGCCACGGCGCCCGCAAGAGGCACCAGGACGAGGAACAGGATCCGCACGAAGATAGCGCCGCGCTGACGGCCCGGAAGGTTCATTGCGACCCGTCCCGCCCTGATGAGGGCCGACACACTACGCTTGCCGCACCGGGCCGACAAGGGGTTCGGACACGCGGCGGGACTCGCATTCGGCCGCGTTCGGTGGCAGCCTGAACGCACCATGAAGAAGCGCATGTTCACCGCCGGATTCGGACACGAGTCGAACTCCTTCTCGCCCCTCCCGACCGGACTGCCGAGCTTCCGGGAACACATGCTGTGGCGCCCCGGAGACGCGCCGCTCGCCTACCGGGGCATGGAGACCGGCCCCCTCGATGCGGCGCGGGCGCTGGTGCGCGCGGACAGCGACTGGGAGCTCGTGGAGGGCACCCTCGCCTACGCCACGCCCTCGGCCCCCCTGACCCGCTCCACCTACGAGACCCTGCGCGACGAGATCCTCGGCCAGATGGAGGCGGCCAGGCCCCTCGACGCGGTGGCGCTCTCCCTGCACGGCGCGATGCTCGCCGAGGGCCACCCGGACTGCGAAGGCGACCTGCTGTCCCGGGCCCGCGGAGTCGTCGGTCCCCGCGCCGCGATCGGCGCGGAGCTCGACCTTCACTGCCACATCTCTCCCGCGATGATCGCGGCGGCGGACGCGCTGGTCGCCTTCAAGGAGTATCCCCACTCGGACTACGCGGCGCGCGGCGAGGAGCTGGTCTCGCTGCTCGCGCGCTGCGCCCGCGGTGAGATCCGGCCGCACACCGCGGTGTTCGACTGCCACCAGATCGCCCTCTACCACACGCCGGTCGCCCCCATGCGCGGATTCGTGGACCGCATGCAGGCGCTCGAGCGAGAATCCGCAGTGCTGTCGGTCTCCGCCGCGCATGGCTTTCCGTGGGGAGACACGCCGCACATCGGCACCAAGGTGCTGGTGACGACGGACGGGCAGCCGGACCTCGGGGCGGAGCTCGCCGCCTCTCTCGGGGCCGAGCTGCGCGAGTTGCGCGGACACGGCACGCCGCCTCACCTTTCGCTCGAGGATGGGCTCGCGCGCGCCGCGGCGTCCGCGGACGGGCCGGTGGTGCTCGCCGATACCGGGGACAACTCCGGCGGCGGCGCGGCGAACGACTCCACCTTCGTGGCCCGGGCGATGATGGAGGCGGGGATGCACGACGCCGGCATCGGACCGCTGTGGGACCCGGTGGCGGTCGACATGTGCCGGGCCGCGGGCGAAGGCGCCCGCCTCGCGCTGCGCGTCGGAGGCAAGGTCGGCCCGCAGTCCGGCACGCCGCTCGACCTGGAGGTGCAGGTGGTGGGGCTCGCGGAGAACGCCCACCAGACCTTCGCGGGCGAGCCCTCGCCGCTCGGCAACGTCGCCGGCGTGCGCACCGCGGAAGGCATGGGCTTCGTGCTGAACGATCTGCGCACCCAGGCCTTCGGCGCCGATCTCTTCAGCGCCGCGGGACTCGACCCCGCCTCGTTCCGCTACCTGGTGGTGAAGTCCGCCCAGCACTTCTACGACGGCTTCCTGCCCGTCGCGCGGGAAATCCTCTACCTCGCGAGCCCGGGCACCATGACCCACGACATCACCCGGCTGCCCTTCGCGCACCGTCCGCCGGGTCTCTGGCCCTTCGAGCGCTGAACCACGGCCGCTACGCATCGCATCGGGGAGTCGAATCCTTGGGAGAACGACCGAGAGAAAGGATCGCCATCGTCACCGGTGCGGCCCTGGTGGTCGGCGGCGGCCTCATCGGCGGAGTGCGCACCGCGGGCTGAGCGAGTCAGGCGTCCCCGACCGCTCGAGAACGCTCGAAGCGTTGCGGGCACTCATCAGACCAAGGGATTCATATGGAGCAGCGCCTCAGCATCGTGACCCTGGGCGTGGACGATCTTTCGCGTGCACGCGCGTTCTACGAGGCGCTCGGCTGGCGCGTCGCGAGCGAGCAGAACGCCGAGTCCATCGTGTGCTTCACGCTCAACGGAGTGGGGTTTGCTCTCTACCCCCGTGCCCGGCTCGTCGAGGACATCGGAGCGGGGAGCAGCCAGGGAGGCGGGACGGGCGCGGTCACCCTGGCCCACAACGTCCGTTCCCGCGAGCAAGTCGCCGCCGTGCTGGACGAAGCCGAACGCGCCGGCGGAATCATCGTCAAGCCGGCGCAGGATGTCTTCTGGGGCGGCCATTCCGGGTACTTCGAGGACCCGGACGGTCACTTGTGGGAAGTGGCCTGGAATCCCTTCTCGCCACTCGACGACGACGGAGACTTCGCCTGGTAGTCGCCGCCGGGATCCCGGTGCCCGGGAGGGCGGACGAGTTCCGCTCGCGCTCGCGGCCCCGCGTTTGCCTTGCATCGGCCGCTCGCCGGCGGGCGGCTGCTCCCAGAAGGTGAGATCGGCCGGTTAGATCCGGATCGATGCGTCGGTCATCGGCTTCTCCTGCTGCGTGAATGGGTGAGAGCAAAGAAGCGGTTGCGGGCGCGCTCGATGCTACGCTTGGGCCACGGGGGTCGCAATTGCGGCGCCCGCCTCGAGATCGCCAAGCGCGGAGACAGCCATGAAATTCTCGATTGGCATGGTCGGAGATTTCGGACCCGACCAGACCGTGGAACTCGCCCGATTCGCGGAACGCCGCGGCCTCGACCAGGTGTGGGTGGCGGACGAGCGCTTCTACCGCGACGTCTACGCGAGCATGACCCTGCTCGCGTGCCGCACCGAGCGCATCAGGATCGGGGCGATGGTGACGGATCCCTTCGTGCGACACCCCGCCCTGACCGCCACCGCGGCGGCGTCGGTGGACGAGATATCGGGCGGACGCTGCGTGCTCGGCATGGGAGCGGGGGTCAGCGGCTTCGCGGCGATGGGCATCGAGCGGATTCGCCCTGCCCGAGCGATCAAGGAAGCGATCGCGCTCATCAACCGTCTCTGCGAAGGAGAACGGAACGTGAAGTTCGAGGGCGAGATCATCCGCTTCGATGGCGGGAATCTCGGTTTCGAGCCACTGCGGCGCGTGCCCATATTCGTTGCGGGGCGCGGACCGCGGGTGCTGCAGGCGGGCGGAGAGATGGCGGATGGCGTGGTCGTCGCGAGCTACGCCTCGGAGGAGGGAATCCGCTGGGGCATCGACCACGTCGCGAAGGGCGCGGCACGGGGCGGACGCACGCTCGAGGACATCGAGCTCATGTCCTGGCTGTACACCTCGGTATCCGACGACGGAGACCGGGCACGCGACGCGGTGCGCACCGGAGTCGCGGTCGCGATGTGGGGCAGCCGCGAGATACTCGCAAAGATCGGCGTGACACTTCCCGACGGCGTGCTGCGTTTCATGGACGAGCACAGCTACGGCCACGCTCCGGGGCTCACCGGCACGCTGGGACGCATGCTCCCGGACGAGCTGCTCGGGCAGTTTTCTCTCGCGGGGACCCCCGCCGAGGTCACCGAACGGCTCATCCGCATCGCGCGGATGGGCATCGGCCACGCCGCATTCTGGATCTTTCCTCCCGAGGGGGAGTCGATCTATGCGGTGCTCGAGCCCCTGCTGGAGGAGGTCATCCCCGCGGTGCGCGCCGCCGTCGAGTGATCCGCGGCGCCCGCCCCGTCCGGGCAGGCGCAGTCCGGCCCCGAGAGCCACGAGCCGCGACCCGGGGCCGGAACCCGCCGCAGCGTGGAGAGGCGTCCCGGCCGGGCCGGGGAGACCTGGCGGTACACGGGCGCCGCCCGCAATTCAGTCACTTTGTTCGAGCTCCATGTTCACGTCGAGCTTCGCCCGCAGCTCCCGGCGGACCTCCTGCCACCTGAAGCGCACCGAGTTGCGGACGATCTCCTCGTCGAGCGCCATGAGCTCCGGGATGATGGGCGCGTGGCGCACGAGCGCTTCCGGACTCGCGCTGAACTCGCTCTCGTCGTCGCCGACGGCGTGCCAGTCGCACCGGCTCAGTCGATCGCGTACCGCCTTCGCACCGTCGGCGAACAGCGGGCCTGAATCGTCCGGCGTGCCGGTGCGTTCGAGAATCGCCTCCACCGTGCGCCGCACGGCCGCACCGGCGGGCGCGGGGCCGGCTTGCGAACGCCGGGCGAGCAACCCGCCCGCGAACACCGAGAGGTCCGAAAGACAGGCGAGCCACATCTGCCACTTGGCATGGTTGATCGAGACGACGAACGCGTCGTTCTCGAACAGCACCGGATACCGGGTGCCGGCCCGGGTGCGGAGATAGCCGTAGAGCGTCGTCTGGGCGACGAGGCTGGCCCTCGTGTCGAGAAAGTGCTGCAGTGCCGCGAGGTCGGCGATGGTCCGCCGGCGGCCCGCCATCCCTGCCCCGAGATACTCCGCGAGCACGGACATCCCTCGCCGCAGCCGGGTAAGGATCGATTCGTTCATTCGAATGACGGCACCATGTCCCCCCTGGAGTGCGAGTTCTCCTCTCGACGGCGCCATTCACCCGACGGATGACACAGAGAACCCGCCCATCGAACAATCGACATTACTCGGCCTCCGCGATACTGAACCGAAATCGGACCACTCATGCCGGCCGGCGCAAAAGCGCTCGCGCGACAGTCGACACCGCCCTACAATCATGCGCGGGAGGAATCAATAATCAGCCTCATGGCTCCATCGCCGCGGAATGAGGCAAGGGCCGGTGTTGGCCACTCGCGCCGGCACTTGCGCGGCCCTTCCCCTTCGGTCAGTTTCGACCCGAAGGACATCGACGGAAAGCACTTGCATGCAGGAGTTCCGGCAGTCTCATCACAGAGGAGGAGGGTAGATGAACAGTGACCAAGCCGCGTACTGGCGGCGTACTCGCAGTCTGATGTGGGTCACGCTCGCCATCTGGTTCGTGTTCTCGTTCGTCGTGCACTGGTTCGCCGATGCGCTCAACGGCGCGAGCTTCCTCGGGTTCCCGCTCGGCTTCTACATGGCCGCACAAGGGTCCCTGATCGTGTTCGTGGTGCTTATCTTCTGGTTCGCAAGAACCCAGGACAAGATCGACCGCGAATTCGGCATGGCCGAAGACGACTGAGGGGGGGACGACCATGGCAATGCGAGGGAGCTTCATCGACAACCTGCCCAAGATCTACGGACTGTACACGGGCGGGTTCGTCGTCTTCATCGGCCTCATGGCCCTCCTCGAACAGATGGGGATGTCGGCCGACACCATCGGGATTCTGTTCGTCGGGTTCACCGTTCTCATCTACGCCGCGATCGGGTGGTTGTCGCGCACGATGCAGGTCGACGCCTACTACGTCGCGGGGCGAAGCGTCCCGTCGGTATTCAACGGCATGGCGACGGCAGCGGACTGGATGTCCGGCGCGTCGTTCGTCGCGATGGCCGGCGGCATCTACATGGGCGGCCACGCCTATCTCGCGTTCGTCGTCGGCTGGACCGGCGGATACGTGCTGGTGGCGGCGCTCATGGCGCCGTACCTGCGCAAGTTCGGCTGCTACACCGTGCCCGACTTCATCGGCACGCGCTACGGCGGCGACGTCGCTCGCTTCTGCGCGGTGCTCGTACTGGTGGTCGCGTCGTTCACCTACGTGACCGCACAGATCAACGCGACGGGCACCATCGCGTCGCGGGCCCTGCACATCCCGTTCGAGGTCGGCGTCTGGTTCGGCCTGCTCGGCATCCTGCTCTGCTCGATGCTCGGCGGCATGCGGGCGGTGACATGGACTCAGGTGGCGCAGTACATCGTGCTCATCATCGCCTACCTGGTCCCCGTGATCTGGATGTCGAACAAGCAGGGCTTCGGCATCTTTCCGCAACTCGTCTATGGCGACGCGGTGATGCGGCTCGGCGAGCTGGAGGCCTTGCACCAGGTCGGGGTGCTGCAGCCGGAGCAGGCGGTGCCGGGACTGAGGGCGCTCACGGTGCCGCACGCGGCGGCCGGGACGAGCGCGCTCGACAGTTGGCGCTTCATCACCCTGGTGCTCTGCATGATGGCGGGGACCGCATCGCTGCCGCATATCCTGATGCGCTACTTCATGACCCCGTCGGTGCGGGCGGCGCGCCAGTCCGTGGCGTGGTCGCTGTTTTTCATCTTCCTGCTCTACTTCACCGCACCGGCGCTCGCGACGTTCACCAAACTGCAGGTGCTCGACCCGAGTCTCGCCACGGGCATCATCGGGAAGACCATTGCGGAAGTGAGCGCTCTCGACTGGGTCAGGAACTGGAGCGAAGTCGGCTTCCTCAAGGTGATCGACTCGAACGGGGACGGAATACTCCAGATCAACGAGTTCTTCATGCGCGGCGACATCGTCGTGCTGGCGACTCCGGAGATCGC
>JAJEAD010000001.1 GCA_022824305.1 Gammaproteobacteria bacterium
GGTGGACGAGCAGGAGAGCAGGGTACTCGCACGGACGATCGTCCAGGACGCAAGGGTGGTCGCCGTCGATCAACGCTTGAACGGTGAAGAGGCCGAGGATTCCGAGCTGATGACCGCTACCCTGGAGGTCTCCGCTTCGGATGGGGACCGCCTGGTGCTGGCCGAGCATGAAGGCCGGATTTCGCTCGCCGTTCGGTCTCTGGCCACGATGGAAGGAGTCCCTCCGGGCGAAGCGGTCGTGCTGCAGGACATGCTGCTGCCGCCGGAGCTCATTGCGCTCTCGGAAGAACGGCGTCGACGCGAAGGCGAATTGAAGGACCTGGCGCTCCAGACCCAGCTCGCGGATTCGCGTGAGCTGCTTCACAACGCGAGCTCGGAGGAACGCCGGTGGCTGGAGCGCGAGCAGGCCGCCCTGTCGCTGATGCTCCAGATCGCCGAATCGAAGGATCAGTTGCGGGGCGCGCGCAAGCGCGCCGGCACGACATCGGAAACGGTGCGGATCTATCGGGGTGTCGAGCCGGCGCAGGAAGTCGTGTTCGAGCATCCTCCCGGGACCCTCCCGTGAGGCGTGCCTTGGAGCAAGCGATCGCTTGCGAGGGGGAGGCGGCATTACGGGGCTCTTCGTCCCCCGACCGCTGCGGACCACGGAGCCGCGGGGACGAGCGCTTTCGGCGCATTCGCTTTCGCTCGCGGCCGCCCTGTAGTTCAATGGGTCCGGGGAATACGCGCGCCCATCGGGGACCCTTTCCGCAAGCCATGGTCCATGCCGTCCGGGCGGAGGAGCCCGGCGGCTCGAGGAATCCGAAACACGGGCTTGAAAGACTAGAACGAGGATAACCCGTCATGACCACATCCGGAGGGAAGGAACATGAGATCCGGTGAGCTGTTTACCCGTGCGGTGACGGTGCTGCCAGACTCGGTGAAAGAACGACTGGACGCGGACGCACCGCTCGACTGGGCACTCCTCGAAGACGCGGCGACCGGAGCCGAGCTCGAAGAGGCGCTTCGGAAGCACCAGCGTCTGCCCGCCCCGATGGAAGCGCTCGTACGCCGCCTCATCCTGGATCTCGGCATCGTGCCCGCCGATCTGGCGAAGGGAGAGGACCGCGAAGGGACCTCGAGCGCGTGGATCGACTGGGTGACGCTCGAGGCCGAGGCGGGAAGCTACCAGCTCAGGAACGAGCGCAGCGGTCGGGTGCATTGCGGCGTCCGTCCCGAGGCGCTCGCGGGCTATGCCACCCTGGGCCTGGAGCTTGCGGCCGCGATTCACGATGCAAGCGAGCGCTGGATGGATGCAGGCGCGCGCCACGAAGAGGCGGAGAGCGAAGGGACCACGCTCGCTCAGTGCGCCGTCCACATGCGCAGGTTTCTGGGTGGGCGCTCCGACGAGGCGCCGGAAGCGCACAGCGGCGCACGCTCGGCACGCATTCTGGAGCGGGCCTGGAACACCCAGAGCGCCGAGACTCGGGCCGCGCTGTCGGGGGTGCGGCTCAGCACCGCGCGAGGCGCCCGCGCGCCGAAGAGGAACTGGTACGCGCCGGAGATGGGACATCGCCTGAAGGCCTTCGACCCGGGCGAGATCCGGTGGCTCAGGGCGCTTGCCGAGCGCGCCGCGACGGGTCGCCTCGAGGAGGCGCCGGCGGCTGCCCCGAGCCTGGCGTCACTGGAGAACGCGGCGGAGACCGCAAGCGGGGCAACGCGTCCGGCACGCTCAGGCTCAGGCGGGAGAGGTTCGGGGCCGAGCGCCCTGGCGCTGGACTTCCGTTCCCGGAACCTGCTGCCGGAGGCCGAGGTGGCGGAGCTGGAACGCGTGGCCAATCATCTTCCCGGGGCGGTGCAGCGGCGGATGGGAGAGTCCTACGGGGCGGAGGTCGCCCGGGCGCTGGCTCGCTTTCAGAATCCCCGGGAGATCGAGATCGTCCATGCGGAGATTGGTCAGGCGGCGTCGGGCGGTCACGAAGTGCGATGGCTCGAGGGGCTTGCCGCCGCGCTGCTGGAGGATGCCGGTGCGCAGACTCAGGAAGGCCGGCGTACCGAGAGCGTGCGCCTCGGCCCGAGGCAGGAGCCCGACGGCGGGCACCGGGCTACCGAGATCGGGACCGGGGCCTTCGGCAACCTCTCGCCGGTCGCCATGGTCGAGCAGATTCGACTCAGTCTCCTGTTCGCGCAGGATGCGTGGACGGGCCTGATGTCGTTGCGCAGCGCCGGAAAGGAAGGCGACTGGACCCTGAACGAGGCGGAAGCGGGCACCAACGAGCTCGCAGGGGGCGAACACGAGACGCTCGAGGCGGCACGCGAGATCGGGCAGGTGCTGGAGCGCATTCAGCGCGCGTTCGGCGAGACGAACGGTGAGCGGGCGCCGACCGCGCTGGAACAGGCCACCATGGCGGCGGAGACGCTTCGCCGGGTGGGGCCGACGGTGCGTACTGCCGCGGGCTGGCCGGGCGGGGCCGACGCGCCGGAGGCGAGGAGTCCCGAGGACATCGCGCGCATCGCTTCCGTTGCGGAAGCGCTGCACGCCGAGATCCGCTCCATCGCCAATCGCCTCATCGCGGGCTGGATTGCCGAAGTCCAGGCCTACGGGGAAAGCCGAAGGGCGTAGCGGGGCGAGGCTTGCCGGTGCCGGTACGACGAGGGCGCGAGGCGGAAAAGAGGTTCGGGCACGGAGCTCCGCAGCGGTGCTGCGCCCCGGCCGCCGCTGACGCGAAGGAAAAGGGAGCATGAGACGGACGAAGCGGATCGCGCTTGGATGCGCCCTTCTCGCCGCCTTTCTTTGCGGCGCCACCGCGGCCGAAGAATACGCCCTGGACCGGGCCCTCTCGCTCTTCGGCGAGGAGCGTCTGGCGGAAGCGAGACAGGCGCTCGAGCCCGTTCTCGAAAGGGACCCGGGGCACTCGCAGGCTCGCCTGCTGCTCGGCATCCTGGATGCGCGAACGGGCAGGGTGAGCGACGCCATCCGGACATTCGAGGGGTTGCTGCGGGATCATCCGGCGATGTTCGAGCCCTACAACAACCTCGCCGTGCTCTACGCGGTGCAGGGCCGGCTCGACGAGGCGCGCGAGACTCTGCTCGCCGCGCTCGAGCACCAGTCCGCCGCCGTCGTCTATGAGAACCTCGGCGACGTCTACTCCGATCTCGCCCGGCGCGCCTACTTGCGTGCCCGCTCGCTGGACGGTGGCAGTGGAGCTTCTTCGCAAGCGCCGGAGAGCGACACGACCGGCGCCGGGTCGCTGAGGACCGGGAGCTGCGCCCGGGCCGGCGGGTTCGAGAGCCTCGAGGCGGCGGCGGCCGCGGTCGAGTGGCTGCGGGACCGGGAGGTCGGGATCGCGGCGGTGCGTCTCGAGGAGAAGCGAAGCGTCGCGAGCTGGCGCGTCTTCCTGCCGCCCCTGGAGAGTCACGAGCGGGCGGCCGAGACGGTGCGCGACATTCAGGGCGCGGGCGTGCGCGATGTCGCGATCATCGGGGACGGAGACCTGAAGAACGGCGTGTCCTTCGGCGTGTATCAGGACGAGAAGAACATGCGCCGCCGACTCTCCGCGCTGGAAGCGCTCGGATATGCCGCCCGGTCGGTGCCGGTCGACGTGGAGAGCGCCGACGAATACGTGATCGAGCTCTCCGCTCCCGGTGATGCCGCGTCCGAGTGGAAGACGCACTTTCCGGATCACCCGATCCGGACGGCGGCGTGCAGCGAAGTCTCTCTGTCGCAGTGACGCGTCGGGCACGAGGCGGGTAGCGCGTACGGCCCGCTGGCGCGAGCGGACTGGCGTCCGCCCGCCGGAGTATCGGTGAGGTATTGCGCTCAGGGCAGGTCGACGCGGACCGTGACGATGTCAGTTCCGTGATACTGCTGATGGCGCACCGAGGAGGCGTAGTGGCGCAGCAGACGCAGGGAGAGCTCGTGCTCCGCCGGGTCGTCGGGATGGTGCTTGGAGAGCAGGACCATGACGTCCTCGAGGTTCTCCTTGCCCGAGGCGGCGACGAACTCGAGCTCGGCGTGCCGGTCGACCATCTTTGCCATGAGCATGAGCCGGCGTCCGCCGGCGCCGTCACCGTCCGTATCGCGCCGGCCGATCAGGCTCAGGAGCGCCTCCTCTCCCGCCGAGCAGATTCGGTCGACCGTGCCTTCGCTCCACCCTCGCCGGGAGGCGAAGTCCCGCAGAAAGGCGTCGATTTTCGGCAGGGCTTCGGTGTCGAGCGTGGTTTCGATTCGACGGCGCCGGGCGCTCGTCAACTCCATGAACAGGGTGAGGAGGACGGCGGTCAGGCCGCCGCTGGTCATGCCGTTGCCGAGCAGGGTGCCCCACCACTCGCCGAGACGGTCCGCGAATATCGCCTGGTGCTGAAACCCGGTGCCGATCCAGAAGGACAGGCCCACGATGAGCGCCTTGCGGTAGTCCACCCCGTCGTGCACCACCATTCGCATTCCGAGAACGAAGAGCAGGGCGAGGAGCACCGTGATGTAGGCGGCCACCACCGGCCCCGGGATCGCGAGCAGCATCGCCGCCACCTTGGGCAGGAAGGCCGCCGCGACGAAGAGGACGCCGATCCACACGCCCACCCGCCGCGCCGCGACGCCGGTGAGCTCGGCGATGGCGACGCTCGTCGAGTAGGTGGTGTTCGGCACGGTTCCCGCGAGTCCGGAGAGCAGGTTACCCATCCCGTCCGCGGCGACCGCGCCCTGCACCACGCGAAAGTCGGTGGCTCGCGGCTTGCGCCAGGCCACCTTCTGGATCGCCATGGAATCGCCGACCGTCTCGATCGCGCCCACCAGCGTCACGAAGACGAAGGCGGGAAGGAGGGCCCAGAACGCGGGGCCGAAGCCGAGGTCCAGGCCGGGCCATCCGCCCGAGGGGACGCCGATCCAGTCCGCGTCGATGACGCTCTGCATGTCGTAGAGACCGAAGAACGCCGAGACCACGCAGCCCGCCACGAGGCCCAGCACCGGCACCCAGAGTCGCAGGATTCCGGAGGCGCGCAGGGTCACGACGGCGATGACGAGCATGGTCGCCGCCGCGCTGACGGGCGCCGCCGCCGGCGCCGTTCCCTCCGGCACGTCTACGAGCGTGTCGAAGACGATCGGCATCACCGTGACCGCGATCAGCATGACCACCGTTCCCGCCACGGTCGGAGTGATGATGCGCCGCAGCCACGAGAGCCGCGCGGAGAGGGCGAACTGGAAGAGAGCCGAGATGGTGACCAGGGTCGCCAGCAACGCAGGTCCGCCGGTCACCAGAGCGGTTACGCACACCGCGATGAAGGCGCCGGAGGTTCCCATGAGCATGGGATAGCCGGCGCCCACGCGCCCGAAACGCACCGCCTGCATCACCGTGGTCACGCCGCACACCAGGAGGGCCGCGAACACCGCCCAGGTCAGGTAGGGCTCGCCCTGTCCCGCTACCCGGATGACGATGACCGGAGTGAGCACGACGCCGGCAATGCACAGGGCCGACTGCTGGAAACCCAGGCCGAAGGCGAGCAGTGGAGGGGGGCGCTCATGGGGCTCGTAACGAACTGGCGACGACATCTCGACCTCTCTTGATTGCCGATCCTGCGCGGGAATGTAGACATTCGGGCGCCGGGGCACAAAGCACAGCCGTTCGCCGGCGGCGGGTGCACCGCATCGGGGCCCCGATCGAGCCGCTACCATGGCATCTCGACGCCCGAAGCTCCCGAAAACCGGTGAGGTTTTGCGGCCAGCGTGTCGATCGCCCCGGAAGAATGCTCTACCTTCCCCGCCGCCCCTTTGCGCGCGGCCCCTTCTATCCTCGTTCCGAGAACTTACCTGTGTTTCGAGAATCGGTAACCCAGCGCTTTGCCTTCGCCTCCCACGTCGGAGTCCCGCCCTATCTCGATACCGGAATCCGGATGAAAGGCGGGCTCAAGCGTACCGCCTTCGCTCCCTTCCTCGAGAGATTCGTGAGCGAGTACAAGCTGCACAACACCTATCTCAAGCCCGATCAGTTCACGGATCCCCTGGAAGAGTACCGGGCGTTGCGCGAGGCGGCGGGGCTCTGGGACGTCACCGGGGAAGAGCCGGTGGAGATCCGCGGACCCGAGGCCGCGGCCTTCGTGGACGAGCTCGTGCCGCGCGACCTGAGCCGCCTCGGGGACGGGCGCTGCGTCTTCACCGTCATGTGCTACGACTACGGCGGAATCGTGGAGGACGCGGTTCTCATCCGTTTCGACTCCGAGAAGTTCTGGTGGGTGGGCGGCCCCGGAGCGAGCGAGCAGTGGATCTACGGCCACTCCATCGGCCGGGAGGTCGAGGTGGAGAGCCATCTCGACCGCATTCACGTGGCCAGCATCCAGGGCCCGTGCTCGCGGCGAATACTCCAGTCGGTCTGCCGTGCCGACCTGGGGCGCCTGTCCTACTTCGGCATGGTGGAAGCGGAGGTATGCGGGATCCCCGTCGTCGTCTCCCGCACGGGGTTCAGCGCGGAGCTCGGCTACGACATCTATGTCCCGGTGGCAGAGGGCGTGGCCTTCTTCGAAGGCCTGTGGGAGGCGGGCCGCGGATCGGGCATGCAGCTCTGCGGCAGCCGGGCTCTCAACATCCGGCGCATGGAGGCCGGAATCCTGAACGTCGGCCAGGACTTCGACTGGACCTGCAACCCCTACGAGGTCGGGCTCGGGTGGATGGTGAATCTGGAGAAGCCCTTCTTCCACGGCCGGAGTGCCCTGGCCCGCATCGCTTCGGAGGGGCCGGCACGGCGCATCGCCGGGTTCGAGGTCGAGCACGATCGCGCCGTGGCGCACGGCAGCCCGGTCCTGCGCGCGAACGAGCCGGTTGGCGTGGTGTCGAGCGCGGTGCTGTCGCCCGCGCTCGGCAAGAGCATCGGCATGGGCCTTCTGCGAGGGGACTGCGCGAGGCCCCACACCGAGCTGGTGATCGAAGACCCGGGCGGATCGCTCGCCGCCCGGGTGGTGCCCCTGCCCTTCCTCGACCCGGAAAAGAGACTCGCGAGAGGCTGATTGCGATGAACAGATTCGAAGGCAAGGTGGCGCTCGTCACCGGCGGTGGCGGCGGGATGGGGGCGGCGACCGTGATGCGCCTTGCGGAGGAGGGCGCATCGGTTTTCGCCTTCGACCGCGACCTCGACGCGCTCGATGAGGTCGTGGCGCGCGCGCGCGGGGGGGGTCTCGACGTGCGCGCCGTTCACGGGGACGCGAGCGAAGAGTCCGCGCTGGAAGGCGCCTACCAGAGAGTGGACCGGGAGGTCGGGGCCCTGCACGTCGCGGTGAACGTGGCCGGCGGCAGCGTCGCCGGCTACGTGTCGGATCTCGCGTGGTCGGAGTGGGAGCGCCTCTTCGCGTGGAACCTGCGTTCGACGGTGCGAAGCTGCCGCCTCGCGGTCGCGCGCATGCGGCGCGGCGGGGGCGGCAGCATCGTCAACATGTCCTCGATATCGGGGCTGCGCGGCGACCCGGGATGGGCCGCGTACAACACCGTGAAGGCGGCCATCATCAACCTGACGGAATGCCTCGCCTGGGAAGTGGGCGGCGACGGGATCCGGGTCAACGCGGTCTGCCCGGGTCCGATTGCCTCCCCGCGGATGGTCGATTCGCTTCCCGAGGGCTCGGACTTCGTTTCCGCCTACGACGAGGCGGTCGCGATCGGGCGCATGGGAAGGCCGGAGGAAGTCGCGGCCGCGATTGCGTTCCTTGCATCTTCGGACGCCTCCTTCGTGAGCGGAGCGCACCTGGTGGTGGACGGCGGCCTCACCGCGCGTACCGGCCAGCCCATCGTCCCGCCCTGACCCGTATCTTCGTCCGGAATCCCCGCCACAAGTTCGGCAAGGACGCCGCGTGTCCGGCCTGGATACTCAACCAGCGCGGCGTCCGCTACCGCATCCCGGATCCGGCCGAGCCGCAATCGGTGGGCGCGCCACGATCTCCGGCCCCGCGACGCCAAGCCGCTCAAGGGACTGGGCTCGGGTGTCCTGGAGGTCGTGACCCGCTACGACAGCGACACCTTCCGGGCCGTCTACACGGTCCGGTTCGAGACCGCCATCCATGTCCTTCACGCCTTTCAGAAGAAGGCCAGACGGGGCATCGCGACGCCAACGCAGGAGCTCGACCTGGTCCGCCGCCGATTGCGGGCCGCCGAGCAGCACTACCGTGACACGAATCGTGGAGACTGACGCCATGAACACCACCGACACGACCGTCGAGCGCGGCAGCGGCAATGTCTTCGCCGACCTTGGCCTTCCCGATGCCGACGCCCACCTCGTGAAGGCCGAGCTCGTGAGCCGCATCGACGATATCGTGCGCGGGCGCGGCTTGACGCAAACCGAGGCTGCGCGGCTGCCGGGTCTGTCCCAGCCCGACGTGTCGCGGCTGCTGCGGGGCAACTTCCGCGAGTACTCGCTCGAACGTCTGCTCAACGCACTCGGGCGCGACATCGACATCGTCATCCGCAACCCGCGTTCCGCCGAAGGCGGAAAGCTCCGCATCGCCGCCGCCGAGACCGCCTGACGCCCGGCTTTCCCCCGAGAGCCGGGCCCCGGTCAAGCCTCTCGCCGAGCCTTCCTCGCCTGGCGCGTCCATGGTCGCGGTCAGACGCTCCCGCGCGGCGCTCGCGTTGGCCCGCGAACGCGGCTAACGTTTCGCGGATGTGCGGGCGCTTCACCCAGATGTTCACCTGGCGGGAGGTCTACGAGTTCCTGAACCTCTTCGGCGCGCCGCGCAACCTCGAGCCCCGCTACAACGTGGCGCCGAGCCAGAATGTCGCCGTGGTCCGCGCCGAGGCGGGCCGGCGCCGGCTCTCGATGCTGCGTTGGGGACTCATCCCGGGCTGGGCCAGGGAGCCGAACATCGGCTACCGGCTCATCAACGCGCGAGCGGAGACGGCCAAAACGAAGCCCGCCTTCCGCGCCGCCTGGCGGGCGCCGAGGCGCTGCCTCGTCCCGGCCGACGGGTTCTACGAGTGGACGCGCCGCGGCGCGCTCCGCCAGCCCTGGCTCATCGCCATGCACGACGGCACGCTCTTCGCCTTCGCCGGACTGTGGGAGCGGTGGACGGTCCCGGAGGGGACGGTGTTCAAGGGTTCCCTCGCCGAGTTTGCACCCGGCGACTCGATCGAGACCTGCACCATTCTCACGACCGCGGCCAACGAAGCGATGGCCCTGGTCCACGACCGGATGCCGGTGATTCTCCCCCCCGCGCTGTTTGATTCCTGGCTCGCGGGCGATGATGTACCGCTCGGCCCCTTCCCGCCGGAGCCGATGAGCGTCCGGCCCGTCAGCACCCTCGTCAACAAGCCCTCGAACGACGACCCCCGCTGCATCGAGCCCGTGACGCTCTGTTGAATCGCCCCCCTCGGGCGCGCTCCCTGATCCGCCGAATGCGCGCTCCGCATCTTTCTCACCCTCTCAGCTCTCCCGATCCCCGCGGCGGCCTGTCTCCGCAGTGGTCCCGCGACCGCCAGTGCCCGCCGACGCGAGGGCGAACCGGGCGACAGCCGGACGAGGCGCAGGAGATCGGAAGAGCGGTCCTTACGCCCCCATCGTCCATGCTCCGATGGCCACTGTGGCCACTCTTGTTTCGCCCAATGGATCCACCTTTTCGGCGACTATGGTTCAACCGGTCGAACCAAGCATTCACGAAACCACTCCGCGAGGTCCTCGTAATCCGTTTCACCACGGGCGACGCTGGTAATCGTGTCCGCGATCGCGTCGTCGTCTTCGACGAACTCATAACCGCTCCTCCGGGCCATCAACTCGACCAGATAGAGCGCTGTCCTCTTGTTGCCGTCCGCAAAGCCATGGTTGCAGACAATGCCGTGGACCAGTGCCTCCGCCTTTTGATGAATACGTCGGTGATAGCCGTCATGAGGGCGAGCAATCGCCGACTGAGTCGAGTGCTCGTTTACGATCCCAGGGATTCCGCCATCCTGAAGCGCTTCCTCAGGGCCGCGGACCGCATCCGCCCAGGTGACGCGGTAGTGTGGCCTACCGATTTGCCAGCACCGTCATGGCCCTTCGACGCTTCTCGGAGGTCTTCTTGATGATCCGTTCGGATGTCTGCGTCACAGGCTTTGCCGCACCGGACCTGCGCTGGATGCGCGTCCCCGAGCCGGAACGTGTCGTCTCGACGACCTGCTTCGAGGCTTTGTTCGCCGACCGCGACAGCGGAAATGTCTCCTCCGATCTCGGACTTCCCGATGCCGGCGCCCACCTCGTGAAGGCCGAGCTCGTGAGCCGCATCTACGATACGGATGAAGACGCAGCCCCAGGGCCTTCAGGACGCTGGCCACAGTTGCGAGGCCCGGGTTCCTGTCGCGCGAAAGCGCCTTTACCGGCTCTCCCTGCCCAATCCGGGCCTGGCCGCGACAGCGGCCATCCCCTTGGAACGGACCACATCCCCTAGCGCTGCCGCGATCACTTGCAGATCGCCGTCCTCGAGTGCCGCCTCGAGATAGGCCACGACGTCGCTCGCATCTTCCAGATAGTCCGCAGGGTCCCACTGAAGCGTTTTCACCCTGGCGGCAGCCGCTCGTTTCCGAGGTTCGTTCATCAGCTTCCTCCCGTCACCAGCTCCCGCTCCATCCTGCCTGAACCCGTCGCCAAGCCCCGATCCGGTTCCGCCCGCGCATCATGCGCCGCGCTGGAGTTATTCAAGCCTTTCGCAAAACCGAGTCAGATGCTTTGTTTCGTTACAGAATCAACGTAAGCGTACGCGGAAGCTGCCCTTGTAATGTCAGGCAGCTTCGGAAAGGGCTTTGTCGTGACGCCCCCAGGTCCAGCGCTACTCCGAGAGGTCTGGGGCGGGGGCGGGCGCCAAGTCAATCCGCCGAGAG
This sequence comes from Gammaproteobacteria bacterium, assembly GCA_022824305.1. GTDB lineage: Bacteria > Pseudomonadota > Gammaproteobacteria > HK1 > HK1 > JAJEAD01. The sequence continues at coordinate 10,799 of JAJEAD010000001.1, forward strand.
TTGAGCGATCACGCTGCCACGAAGCGCTCGACCGCGAGTTGCCGGGCGCGGTCTCGGGCCTGCCACAGGTCCCAGGCCATCTGCATCCCCAGCCAGGTCTCGGGCGTCGAGCCGAAGGCTTTCGACAGCCTTATCGCCATCTCTACCGAAATCCCCGTGCGCTCGTTCACGAGTTCGGACAGCGCCTGCCGCGTGACGCCCAGCCCTTGGGCTGCCCGCGTCACGCTGAGGCCCAGGGGCTCGAGGCATTGCCGCTTCACGATGCCGCCCGGATGCGGCGGGTTGTGCATCCTCATGTCCGGTTTCCTCAGTGACAGTCCTCATAGTCCACATCGACCGCCGCACCGTCCTCGAATCGGAACGTCACGCGCCAGTTGCCCGATACTGAAACTGCATAGCGCCCCTTCATCCGTCCCTTCAGTTCGCGCAAGCGGAACCCCGGCAGGCTCATGCCCTCCGGACCGCGGCTGAGGTCGGGTGCCGCCAGGATGTCCCGCAGCTTCTCCACATGCGCTGGCGCGACACGCCGGGCCGTCCGGCCCTCGTAGAGCGCCTTCAGTCCGCGATGCCGAAGCGATGCGATCATCACGCAATCGTATTCCGTCGTCTGTCAACTGCCAATTTGCACTCTTTCTACGGACAACATATCCGTAACAAGAGCCTTGCATACTAACATTCATGGTGTTAGTGTTCATCTTGGCGTTAGTAAAAGCCGAGAAGTGCTGGCAATGCCCATCGCCGCCGCGCTCCAGCGCTACCTGGAAAGTACCCTTCACGAGCCCGCGAGGGTCGTTTTACTCGAACGCGCGCCGAGCCTTCCCTCGTTTCTTTCCCGGATGTATAGCCTTCTTGAGGGCAACGTAGCCGGAAGGCGATGCATCTTCCTCTCGACCGCCGACAACACCGCCACGCCATCCGACATCGCAAAGCATGTCGCCCTGGTCCGCTCCACCGTTGACGCCATCGTCGTCTTCGTCGCTCCCTGGATGAGCGCGCACAACCGCTCGCGCCTCATCGGACAAAGGGTTCCGTTCGTCGTGCCCGGCAAACAGCTCTACATCCCTGACCTTGCAATGGACTTGCGCGAACGCTTCCGCACGCCGAAGCCGCGCAGCGCAGTCGGCCTCTCGCCGGCAGCTCAGGCGGTACTGTTCCATCGCCTTTTGCGGCTCGACGAAGCTGCGACAACACCGTCTCTCATAGCGCCGCAATTGCACTATTCGGCGATGTCGATCGGCCGCGCGTTCGACGATCTAGTGAGTGCAGGGCTTGCCCACTCCGAGAGATACGGCAGAAAGCGGCGCATTCGGTTCAAGACCGAAGGCAGGCAACTGTTCGATGCCTCGCACGACCTGCTGCGCAGCCCGGTGCGTACCGAAAAGTTCATCCAGGATGTTCACGCCGCTCCACCCCTGAAGCATGCGGGCGAGAGTGCGCTGGCGGAGCTCACTGAATTGTCCTCGCCACCGTTTCTGGCATTCGCGGTTGCAGCCAGCGATTGGAAGGTTGTCGCCCAGACCTGCGGGCTCGTCGAAACCGACCGGGATCAAGCTTCCCATATCGTAGAAACCTGGTCATATGCCCCTGCTGCCTTGACTACCACACACACCGTGGATCCGCTGTCGCTCTATGCTCAGTTCCACGCTCACCGCGATGAGCGCGTTTCCATGGCAGCGGAACGACTGTTGGACGGAATGCCGTGGTGACCGGGATCGACAGGTTTCGCGAACACTTCGCAGGCCACGAGGGTCAGTACGCCATCATCGGCGGAACCGCTTGCGACTTGCTCTTCAATGCAGCGGGTCTCGCCTTCAGGGCGACCAAGGACATCGATATGGTGCTCTGCGTCGAAGTAGTCGACGCTGAATTTGGAACAGCCTTCCGGGCGTTTCTCCATGCAGGCGGGTATCAGGCCCGTGAACGGGGCGACGGGAGCAGAGAGTTCTACCGATTTCACCGTCCGAGCGACCGCAGCTTCCCCTTCATGCTCGAGCTCTCTTCGCGACGGCCGGGGAACTTCGACCTGTCCGATGATGCGCTCCTGACACGGATACCGGTAGATCAGGACATCGTCAGTCTTTCGGCAATCCTGCTGGACGAGATCTATTTCGAGGCGCTCCAGGCAGCGAAACGGCAGGTCGACGGCGTCACGATCATTGACGAGACGCTGCTCATACCATTCAAGGCCCGCGCTGTACTCGATCTCACCGCTCGTTCGGAGGCAGGCGCGAACGTCGACCGCAAGGACATCAGGAAGCATCGCAACGATGTCTTCCGGCTGGCGTCGCTTCTTCCCCGAATTGCACGGGTCGTACTACCGGAACCCGTCCGCCAGGACCTTCGTGCTTTTGTCGACCAGGCCCATGCCGACGCATCTCTGGATCCTGGGACCTTTGGCGTTCCCTTCACCCGGGACGAGGCAGTCGATCTTCTCCGCACCGTATATCGGCTGACATAGCAGGAAATGACCGCGCTCAATGTCGACAATCTCGACTACCACTAGCGAGGCAACACCGATGCTCATGCACGATCCGCCCCATCCCGGCGCATTCCTCCGCCGCCAGTGCCTCGAGCCCCTCGGGCTCACGGTGACCGAGGCCGCGAAGGGACTCGCGGTCTCGCGCAACACGCTCTCGATGCTGCTCAACGGCCGCATCGGGATTTCTCCCGAGATGGCCATCCGCCTCTCGCAGGCGTTCGGCGGCAGCCCCGAGAGTTGGCTCCAGCAGCAGTTGCACTACGATCTCTGGCACGCCCAGCAGGACCGCGAGGAGGTTCCCGTCCGCCGCTTTGCCGCCGCCTGAGCGCGCGGGCCGGACGCCGGCCACGCCCGCGCGCGGCAGGATTCGCTCGAGGTCGCCGGGACGGAATGACCCCGACGTTGGCGGCGGACCGCACACCACGGAGTGAGACTCTTGCCCGAGCAGCAGCAAGCGCAGCCCCGCATCCACTGGGACGGCTCGACTTGGTTCGTTGCCCTTCCGGTCGATGACGGAAGGGTGCTCGAAGCGAAGTGGGCTCCGGGCGTCACTTACGTCGTGCGCATCCGCGAGAAGGGCGCCGACGAGTGGAGTTGCGGCTTCCAGACTCCGGTGACCGGATGCACATTCACCGACCTGAAGCCCGACACTGAGTATGAAGTGCAGGTACGTACCAGGACCTCGCGCGGTGACAGTGCGCCCGCTCTCCTGACTCTCCGCACCGATCCCGCGGGAGGCGCCACCAACGTCATTCCCTTCCCGACGCGGTGACGGCCCGGCCTGCGCCGCCGAGGCCGCCTGACCGCCGGCTTCCTTTGGCCGGGGCCGCGCTTCAGGAAGCGCGTGGCGGCGCGGGCGGCGCAGGACGCAGCTCGGCCGCGGGCCGGCAGCGGAAGCAGTCCCGGGTGTGATCGTCCACCATTCCGACCGCCTGCATGAACGAGTAGCAGATGGTCGAGCCCACGAACTTGAACCCGAGCCGCTTGAGCTCCCGGCTCAGCCGGTCCGAGAGCGGCGTTGACGCCGGCACTTCGGCGGTGTCGGCCCAGCGGTTGACGACGGGCACGCCGTCCACGAAGCCCCAGAAGAAGGGGGCGAGTCCGCCGTGGCGCTCCGCGAGGCCGAGCGCGGCGACGGCATTGCTCCGCGCCGCCTTGATCTTCAGGCGGTTGCGCACGATGCCGGGGTCCCGGGAGAGTCGCTCGAGCTTCGCGTCGTCCCAGGCGGCGATGCGGACCGGGTCGAATCCGTCGTAGGCGTGGCGGTAGGCCTCGCGCTTGCCGAGAATCAGCCGCCAGCTCAGGCCCGCCTGCGCCCCTTCGAGCAGCAGCATCTCGAAGAGATACCGGTCATCGTGCGACGGGACCCCCCACTCCCGGTCGTGATAGGCGACGTACACCGGATCGTTCCCGACCCACGCGCATCGCCGGGTGTCGTCACCTTCCGCCACCGATCAGGTCCATCGCGTCCCGGTACGGATAGCCCAGCGCATCGGCGACCGAGCGGCAGGTGACTTCACCGAAGCACACGTTGAGCCCGTTTCGCAGGTGCGGGTCATCGGTGAGCGCGTTGCGAAAGCCCAGGTCCGCGACTCTCAGCACATGCGGCAGCGTTGCGTTGTTGAGGGCATAGGTCGAAGTTCTCGGAACCGCGCCCGGCATGTTGGCGACGCAATAGTGGACCACGTCGTCCACCACGTAGGTCGGATCGCTGTGCGTGGTGGGGCGCGAGGTCTCGAAGCACCCGCCCTGGTCGATGGCGACATCGACGACCACCGAGCCCGGCTTCATTCTGCGGATCATGTCGGCGCTGACGAGCTTCGGCGCCGCCGCGCCCGGTATGAGGACACTCCCGATGACCACGTCGGCATCCGTCACGTGACGTTCGATGGCGGTGCGGGTGGAGTAGACGGTGTCGAGGGGTCGTCCGAACTGGCGCCACAGCGCCTTGAGCGCTTCGGCCGAGTGGTCGATGGCCCAGGTGTCAGCGCCCATGCCCATGGCGATGTGCGCGGCGTGCGTTCCGACGACGCCGCCTCCGAGGATCACGACCTTCGCGGGCAGCACGCCGGGCACTCCGCCGAGCAGCATGCCCTTTCCGCCGTTGACTCTTTCGAGCGCGTGGGCGGCGGCCTGAATCGAGAGCCGGCCGGCCACTTCCGACATCGGTGCCAGCAGGGGCAGGCCCCCGGAGGGCGCGGTCACCGTCTCGTAGGCGATGCATACCGCGCCGCTCTTCACCAGGTCCGCGGTCTGTTCGGGATCCGGTGCGAGGTGGAGGTAAGTGAACAGGATCTGCCCTTCGCGGAGCATGGCCCGCTCGGGCGCCAGAGGCTCCTTGACCTTCACGATCATCTCCGCGCGTTCGAAGATGGTCTCGGCGCGGGCGGCGACTTTCGCGCCCACTGCCGTGTACTCGCTGTCGTCGGCGCCGATGCCGTCGCCGGCGCCGCTCTCCACGATGACCTCGTGGCCGTGCAGGACCGCTTCGTTCACGCTGTCCGGCGTGAGGCCTACCCGATACTCGTGGTCCTTGATCTCCTTTGGCACCCCGATCCGCATCTAACCTGACTCCCTTGTTGCGATGGGTCCGGCGGAGCACGCTTGCCGTCGCTTTCCGGCCCGGGCATTCCGAGAACCCTTCACTGAACCCGCCCGACTGGACTGACTGCGGCTGGTACTGCACCCGTCGCGTCAACCCGCCGTCGCTGCTTTCTGTGCGTCTGGCGGGCGGATCCTACTCCGCTTTTTCGTCTCCGGCTGCCTTCCCGGCGCCGCGCTCCAATCCGATCGGGCCGGAGGTGGGAGCCACGGTGAACCGATATACTGTCGAGCCGCCTGTAAGCTTCGTCCGCCTTCACCGAAGCGGCGCCGGCTGAGAACCGGTGGAGTCCATCACATGCGCTTTTCAATGTTCACCACTGTCCACGCGACCGGGGGAGCCCGATCTCCGGCCGAGACGCTGGACTTCTTCCGCGAACAGGTGATCCTCGGCGATCAGCTCGGATTTCGCGTGATCTGGATCGGCGAACACCACTTCGGTCCCTACGGACAGGGCGACTTTCCCAATCCCATCGTGCTCGGAGCGGACTTGGCGGCGCGCACCGAGCACATCCGCATCGGTCAGATGGCGAACATCGCGGTGTGGTGGCATCCGATTCGCCTTGCCGAAGACATTGCCATTCTCGATCAGCTCACCAAGGGCCGGGTGGAAGCCGGATTCGGGCGCGGGATCTGGCCATACGAGGGACCGCAGTTTCATCCGCACGCGGACCCCCGAAAGGACGCCGAGAATCGTGAGCTGTTCCGGGAGGTGGTGGAGTGCGTGAAGAAGGTCTGGACTCAGGAGTACTTCTCGCACGAAGGGCCGAACTTCCGATTTCCCGCGCCCGGCACCGTGTTCAACCACCCCATGTACCCTTCCGACCCCAGGTGGCAGGATGGAGAACAGGTCACCGCCCTGAGGGTCACTCCGAAGACCTTTCAGAAGCCGCATCCGCCCCTGTGGTGCACGGTGTCCACCGACCGATCGGTCTCCATGGCCGCGGAGCTCGGGTTGAAGGGCTGCTACTGGCAGCCGCCGGCGCGACAGATTCGCGAGCGGTGCAAGGTCTATTCGGAAGTGCGTTCGAGACGTGACGGAGTGCGGTACCGCCTTGGCCAGAACCAGGCCGTGCTCCGCAATACCTATGTCGCGGATTCGATGGAGCAGGCGAAGCGCGAGGCGGAAGCGGGAATCATGTCCATCTTCCAGTACAACGACCCGTACCGGGGCACCCGGGTCTTCATGAATCCGGGCGAGAAGCCGGATCCGGGCCTGAAGCTGTCATGGGACTTCCTGGAATCTCGCGCCCTGCTCGTCGGTTCCCCGGCCCACATCATCGAGCGTCTCGAGGAGCAGGAGGAAATCTGTCCCCTCGACGAGTACCTCGTGGGCTATGCCCACAATGGCGTCTCCCAGAGGAATACCCTGCGAAATCTCGAGCGCTTCGCAACCGAAGTGATCCCTTACTTCGAAAAGCGGGAGGCGGATCAGCGCCGCGCGGCGGCGGCCGGATAGCCGGACGAGGCGGATCGCTCCCGCCGGAGACGCATTCCGCCTTCCGGCTGTACTCGAGCATACTGCGCTCGTCCGGCGCGCTCTACGCGGTCGAAGCCGAGTATCCTCTGACTGGAGAAGGGTGCCTGCAGTCGCCTGCCGAAGACGCGAGTCCGTGTCCATGAGATCACCGTCCGCAACGGAGTCGGCCAGACCGACCTTGATGGTCGGCACGGCCGCGTTGCGCGCATTGATTGAAGACCTTCTCGTCGCCTGCGCCTGTCCCCGCGACCTCGCCGAGGCTGCCGCCGAGGTGTTCCTGGAAGCGGAACTGCGCGGAATCGGGGTTCAGGGAATCGACTACCTGCCCTATCTCATCGCCAATCTGCGCGCGGGCAACATCGACCCGGCGGGCCGGCCTCGGATCGTGAAGGAGAGCGTCGCCTCCGCGCTCGTCGACGGCGGCAACGGCCTCGGGCAGCCGGCGGCGCTGCTCGCCTCGGAGCTCGTCGCACGGAAGGCCCACGCGGCCGGTGCGGCGACGGTCGGGATTACCCGCAGCCAGGACATCTTCATGATCGGCTACTACGCCGATCGCATTGCTCGCGCCGGCTGCGTCGGAATCGTCTGCACCTCGGGCGGGCCCCTGGTGCACGCGCACGGAGGGATCAAGCGCGTGCTCAGCACGAATCCGATCGCTTTCGGCGTGCCGTCCGACACTCGGGATCCCATCGTCTTCGACATGGCGACGAGCGCGCTCTCCAATGCGCGCATTCGCCAGGCCGCGTATCACGGCGAGCAGGTGCCTCCGGGAAGCGGGGTAGATGCGGACGGGCGACCTTCGACCGATGCCGCGACCATCCGCAAGGGGGCCATCAGTCCGCTCGCCGGTTACAAGGGATTCGGCCTCTCCCTGTGCGTGGCGATGCTGTCGGGGCCGCTCACGGGAAGCGAGTTCGGCTCCGCGCTCGCGGGGGCGATCGTCGGGGAACGCGCGGGATCCCAGGGCCACTTCATGATCGCGATCTCGCCCGCGTCGTTCGGAGACGAGGCGGCGTTCCGTGCGGCGGTGAGCGCCTACGTCGACGAAGTGAAGTCGTCGAGGACGGCTCCCGGAGCGGGCGAAATCCGCGTTCCGGGGCAGCGCGCCTTCGCGGAGCGCGCGCGCCGATCGAGCGGCGGCATCCCGGTCCTGGACGCGACCTGGGCGATCATCACGGACCTCGCCGCCGAGCTCGCGGTCACGATGCCTGCCCGCTGAAGCGCCCGGCCGCGTCTTCTGCGCCCGGTCGAGCCCGCAGCGGCGCCGCCGCCGGTCGGGGGCGCCTACGGGCTTGCGACGAAGACGATCCGCAGCGTGTTGTCTGCCTTGCGGGCGGCGCGGGCCGACTGGGCCAGCCGGTCTGCTACCTCCGCGCTCAGGTCCTGAGCTTTCTGACGCGTGGTATGCACCTCGATCCGATATCGAAACTCCCTCGGCCTGCGCACGTTCCGGTAGAGAGCCCCCGCCGCCGGCCGGATGCCCGCGGCGCCGCGAATCTGGTTGGCCGTCCTCAACGCCGTGGCCGCGCCGCGTTCGGAGAGCGCGCCCTGTTCAATCGCATCCAGGATGCCCTGCGCCGCCCCGCACGGCGTCAAGTTCGTTCCCGGGTACGCATCGTGCCATCGCTCGCATCTCTCCAGAGTCTCACGGAAGTGCCCCGACTCGAAGGCGCACGTGATGAGATGCGGAAGGAGCGCGGCAGCGCCACGCGCCACTTCGTCCGCCTTGCGCGCCATCCGGTATGCGTGAACGCTGTCGCCGGCCTGCAGCAGCGCGATCGAGCAGTTCAGATGGACGATGGGGCAGAACTCGGCGTGCTCCAGCGCGGCGTCGTAGCGAGCCCGCACGTCTCCGACCCTGCCGTGCAATGCGGCGAGGGCGCCGAGAACGCTGTTCGCTCCAGGTGGGTCCGCTACGAGCAGGGCGCGGGCGTCATTCTCGATTGCGTGGGTCGTTACCGCGTTCATGCGTCTCGCGGTGGCAACGGCGTTCACTCGCGAGAGGAGCAGACCGGCGCGACTGGAAGGATTTGCGATCTCGTAGGGTCTGATGGCGAATCCGAGCTGTCCTTCGTTTTCGGGGTCCATCGATTCCAGCGAGCCTGTCGGCCCGTAGTCCGCGACCTGCGTGGGGGCCTCCGGACGCCCCGCTTCTGAAAGCTCGGGCTCCGCGACGCTTGGCCCATGCACTGTCATGAGACGGGGCGAGGATGGCTGGTAGACTCGAAACCGTTCGGAACCGGAGGGTACCGTGTGTCAACGTTGACGCTGAGTGAAGTCGAACTTTGCTACTTCCAGAAGGGCGATGGGCCCGACATCGTGTGGATACCCGGGGGCGATCAGCGCGGTATCGACTTTGCGGAGCAGTATGACGCGTTCCCCGAGTTCCGCAACACCACCTACGATCCGCGGGGGGTCGGGGAAACCCGGAGCCGGGTTCCCCCGCCCTGGACCATGAAGCAGTACGCTCGGGATTGCGCGGAGCTGATCCGCGAGCTCTGCGATCCGCCGGTCTTCCTCACCGGCCTGTCCATGGGGTCGCTCATCGTCCAGCAGGTCGCCATCGACTATCCCGACCTGGTCCGCGTCGCCATTCCCATGGGGACCGGGGGAGGATTGGGCGGATTCCCGGCGGAGTGGATGCGAGCGGAGATCGAGTTTCGTCGCGCCGGCGGCACCCTGAGCGGTCCGATGGCGGTGCACCACTACGCCGCCTTCATGTATCCGTCCGAGGTGCTCGGCGACGAGACCCTATGGCGCAGGTGCAGAAAGTACGTGGCCAACGCCTACGAGTTTCGGGACGGCGGGATGCTCGTCGCCCAGTGGGAGGCCTGTCTCACCTACCGGGACTTTCACCGCCTGGCCGAGTGCCCGGTTCCGGTACACGTGATTGCCTTCGGTCAGGATTGCCAGACCCCTCCGCCGCATGGGCGGGCGGTGGCGGATGAGGCGGCGGACGGGCACTTCCATCTTCTCGAAGGGCTCGGTCACGTCTCCCTTCTCGGGCACCGGCCCGAGACCGTCAGCGAGACGATTCGCAACATCATCGCCGCTTACCCTTGATCCTCGTCGCGCCCGCCGGTGAAGGGCGGCGGCGGGAACGCCGCGCGCCCTCTCCGTTCAGGCTGCCGGCAGGTGCGTGGGCAGGGCGTCGCGCAGCGGTTCGATGAACTCGAGCTCGATGCCGCAGCAGCCGCCGATGATCTGCACGCCCTGCGATACCCAGTCCCGGGCCTGGTCCACGAACTCCTCCGGGGTGACTTTCGTCTCTTCCTGGGAGTTGCGGTAGGTATCCACGTAGTCGCGGCGGTCGGCCTCGGGGTAGATGGCGATCGGACCCGTCCACTGCGACCGGACCAGGGGCAGGGTGGCGTTGGTGGCATCCATGGTGGAGTGAAAGACGGCGACCACCGTTCCCCCGAGACCTGCGAGCTCCTCGAAGCGGGTCTCGAAGGCTTCACTGGAGGTGTATCCCACCTTGACGTCGTCTGCGCCTTCTTCGAGCCGGGTCTTGAATCCCATCCATACCGGGAGGCCGGTGGAGAGGCATGCTTCGATGACCCAGCGGCGCTGCTCGGAGCTCCCGGTCGCTTCGGCGAGCAGGAAGTCGACTCCGCCCCTGGCGAGGATCTCCGCCTGTTCCCGCAGGTTGTCGGTCGCCTGGCGATCGGTGAGCTCGGCGTGGTTCTTGAAGTAGGAGAGATCCTGCCACCCCTCCTCGGCTCCCGCGAGCAGACCGAAGTTGGAGACCGATCCCGCGATGTAGACCGGTCGGTCCCTGGCGCAACGATCCCGGGCTTCCTGGGCAAGCATCACCCCGCGCAGGTTCAGCTCGGCCGTCATGTCGGCGAGCCCTATCGGATCCAGGTTGTGCCGGGCGCTCGGATAGGTGTTGGTGGTGATGATGTCCACTCCCGCCCGGATGTAGTCCTCGTGCATGCGCCGCACCGAGTAGGTGTAGTCCTTGAGCGCGATGCCGGCCCAGGCCCGATCGCTCAGCGGCACGCCCATCTTCTGGAGCTGGGTGCCGACGGCGCCGTCGAGCAGGATGACCTCGCGGTCTTCGATGCGTCTTGCCAATTCCGCGTAGTCGCTCACTTGAGTGTCCTCGCACGTGGGTGAACGGCGCGCATGTTGCGTGAGCCATGCGGGCCGCGCAAGCGGCGATCACGACGGCGCGGACGCCGCTTCGGACCACGAATCCGCCTGCACTTCCGGGCGCCAGGGTGCATACTACGGATGCCCATCGGGGCGCTGGTGTGATCCGCCCCGGTTTCGGAATGCAACGGGAGGAGAATCAGAAATGAAGCACACTGGTCATGGCGTCAATCGGCGCGATTTCCTCAAGGCGGGCACGGCCGCCGTCGGCACCCTGGCGGTGGGGACCTACCTGCCCCGCGCGTGGGCGGCGGAGCCGCTCAGGGTCTCGGCCTACGGGGGCTACTTCGAGGACTCGCTCGTCGAGTACGTCTATCCCGAGTTCAGCAAGGCGAGCGGCATCGAGATCGAGTCGGTGAGCCAGCCCGGCGGCCTGGGGTGGTTCACGAACATCGACACCGCGGTCAAGGCGGGCGGTGCGCCCCCGACCGATGTCACCATGACCGGAGGGCAAGGGCCACTCAAGTTCCCACATGTCTTCCAGTCCCTCGACGAATCGCGCCTGCGGCACCTCTCGAACGTGCCCGACAACATGGTGCGCCGTGACGACAGCGCCGTGCCCATCGCCGTTCCCGCGCTGGCCTGGTACCTGATTCTCGTCACCAATACCGAGGTGTTCCCGGAAGAGCCCTCGTCGTGGCGCGACCTCTGGCTGCCCAAGTTCGAGGACTCTCTCGGCATTCCCTCGGAGCCGGATGCGAGCTACGCGCTCGACCTCATCGCCAACTCGTGGTTCGACGGCCAGGAGATGCTCAGCGATCGCGACGGCCTCATGACCGCGCTCGAGAAGCTTGCGGAGCTGAAACCCAACGTCAAGCTCTGGTACCGGGACGAGGGCCAGTTCCAGTCGCAGTTGCAGCAGGGCGAGACCCCCGCCGGCATGTACTACCACGACGTGACGTTGCTCGCGATCGCGGACGGCTTTCCGCTGCGCTCGACCTTCCCCAAGGAGGGCGGGGTCATCGACTTCGGCTCCTGGGGCCTGGTGACCGGCTCGACGCAGGGCGATGCCGCGCACGTCTTCATCGACTACTGCTGCCAGGGCCAGGTGCAGGCCGAGATCTCCAGGGTGATGGGCGTGGCGCCGGTGGTGGACCGCTCGCACATGGACCTGACGGACGAAGAGTTCGTCATGGTCTCCAGCGACATCCCGCCCATCGTCCCCCTCTACGAGACCTACGTGAAGAACGGGGACTGGATCAACGAGACCTGGGCGAACATGCTGAGCGGCTGAGCCGCCTGTTCTCGGAAGGCCCCCTCCGGCCCGGCCGGGGGGAGCCGAATCCCGATGCCCGGCCTCGAACTGAGATCCGTCTCGAAGCGATTCGGGCCGCTCACCGCGGTCGAGGCGGTAAATCTCGACCTTCCGGCGGGCAAGTTCATCTCCTTCCTCGGCCCCTCGGGGTGCGGGAAGACCACCCTGCTGCGCCTGATCGCGGGGCTGGAGACGCCGAGCTCCGGGCAGGTTGTGCTGGAGGATCGGGACATCACGGCGCTGCCGACCCACCAGCGCAACATCGGCATGGTGTTCCAGTCGCTCGCGCTCTTTCCGCACCTCAACGTCTGGAACAACATCACCTACGGGCTGCGGATCCGCGGCATGCCCCAGGCCGACCGCCGCCGTCGCGCGGGCGAGCTGCTGGAGATGGTGCGCCTGCCCGGAGTGGAGGAGCGCGACATCAAGCAGCTCTCGGGCGGCCAGCGCCAGCGGGTCGCCATCGCCCGCGCGCTCGCGCTCGAGCCGACGCTCTTCCTCCTCGACGAGCCCCTCTCCGCCCTCGACGCGAAGCTCCGGGAGGAGATGCAGGTGGAGCTTCGCATGCTGCAGGAGCGCCTGGGGATCACCACCATCATCGTCACCCACGACCAGCGCGAGGCGATGACGATGTCGGACCTGGTGGTGGTGATGAGCACCGCGGAGGTGCAGCAGGTGGGTCCGCCGCTCGAGATCTACCGCAGTCCCGCCACCGCCTTCGTGGCCGACTTCATCGGCAGCAGCAATCTTCTCGATGCGCAGTGCGTCGACCCGTCGACGGTGCGGATCGGCGAGTCGGAGTTCTCGGTGCCGTCGGTGCCGGAAGGCGCCCGGTCCGGGGATGCGCTGACGCTGACCATCCGCCCGGAAGACGTGCACGTCCTTCCCTCCGGCGACACCGCTTCGAACCGGCTGCCGGGCCGGGTCTCGTTCGTTCGCGACGTGGGAGCGAGTGTGGAACTCTTCCTCCGCTGCGGCGAACTCGAATTGATCAGCATCTCGGCGCCGAAGGACCGGCCCGAGGCGCGGCCGGGCGATGACGTGATGGTGGAGCTGCCGGCGGAGTCCTGCGTCGTGGTGCGCCGATGAGCGCACATTCCAGGCCTCGGGGGCTCGTTCCGCATCTCCCCTTCGCCTGGCCCGCCCTGATGCTGGGGTGCTTCTTCCTCGTCCCCTTCGCGATCATGGTGGTGGTGAGCTTCTTCCACCGCCCGGAGAGCGGGGTGGGAACCTACGAGGTGGGCTTCGAGTTCACGCACTACCTGCGTTTCTTCTCGCCGCTCTTCGCCCGCCACATCCTGATCACCATCGAGTTCGCCGCCGTGGCGGCCCTGTTGAGCGTGCTCGTCGGCTTCCCCTTCACCTACTTCCTGAGCCGCTTCCGTCGCCGGCCGCAGGTGCTGGCCCTGGTCTTCATCCTCTGCGTGCTGTCGCTGTCGGAGGTGATCGTCGCCTACTCGTGGTCGGTGCTGCTTTCGCGCAGCGCCGGGATCTCGAACTTCTTCGTCTGGCTCGGACTGCTCGCCAAGCCGGCGTCGTGGACGCCCGGCTACGGGGCGGTGCTCTTCGGGCTCACCTACTTCAACCTGCCCTTCGCGGTGCTGATCATGTACCCGCAGTGCACGCGCCTCGACACCGAGATCACGGAGGCGGCGCGCACTCTCGGCGCCTCGCCGCTTCGCACCTTCTTCACGGTGGTGGTGCCGATGCTCTGGCCCACCATCATGACCGCGGCCATCGTGCTCTTCGTGTTCACCATGGGCGCCTTCGTGACTCCGCAGTGGCTGGGGCGCCCCCAGCACTGGATGTTCGCGATCCTGATAAGCGATCAGGCGCTCACGCGCGGCAACCTGCCCTTCGCGTCGGCGCTGTCGATGTTCTTCATGGCCATCACCCTGGCGCTGGTGGCGCTCACGGTGCGGCTCGGCCGCCGGAAGATCGAGCGGTGATCCCTCGCGTCGCCCGCAACGTGTTCTGCTGGCTGGTGGTTCTCAGCCTGAGCCTGCCGCTCTTCATCGTCGCGGGAGTATCGCTGAACCAGAAGAAGCTCATGTTCTTCCCTCCACGCGGGCTTTCCATGCGCTGGTACGAGGAGATCTTCACCAAGAGCGCATGGCTCGACTCGTTGCTCGCAAGCCTCGGCATCGCGGCGCTCGCGGGCGTGCTCGCGCTCTCGATCGCGCTGCCCGCGGCGTACTTCCTGTGGCGCTACCGGGTCTTCTACGCGAAGCTGCTCTTCAGCATCGGCCTGATGCCCTTCGCGCTGCCGCCGGTGATCACCGCGCTGGGGATGCTCATGCTGTGGGTGCCGCTCGGGCTCGCCGCCAGCGTCCACGGCCTCGCGCTGGCGCACGGGATATTCCTGGTCACGCTGCCGCTGGTGATGATCTCCCTCGGCCTGGAGTCCATCGACCGCGAGATCGTCGAGGCGGCGGAGACGATGGGGGCGAGCCCTTCGCGCACCTTCAGCACCGTGATCCTCCCGATGGTGGTGCCCTACATGTTCGCGGGCTACGCCTTCGTGTTCGTGATCAGCATGAACGAGTTCATCATCTCCTTCTTCATCGGGCAGTTCTCGCTCGCCACCCTGCCCGTGAAGATCTTCTCCCAACTCCGATCCGGCTACACCCCGACCATCGCCTCGGTGTCCGTGCTCTTCATCCTGCTCGCGGTGGTGGTGTTCAGCCTCGTCGCGCGCTTCGGCGACCTGCCCCGCCTCCTCGGGGCGTGGACTCCCAAGGAGCGCTGAGACGGCATCGCGTCCCCGCGAGGGTTTCCGCGACCATCGTGGCGGTGAGGGCAGACTCCCGGGGCAGTGACCGGGCGGAGCCCGACCGGACTCGGGCCGGGGAAGTGCGCGATGGACGGGCGGGCCGTCGGTATGCGATATCGCCGGGCGTACCGGCCCCTCCGGCCAAAATGGCCCGCGCTCGCGGTTTTCGAGGAGCGTCAGGTTTGCCAGCGCCGCGCCGCGCGCCGCTTTCACCCGAAGGGAATCTCGTAGAGGTCGACCGCCTCGCCGGTGAGCTGATCGGAGCCGTCACGGGTGATGACGTGCACGTCTTCCCACAGCATGTCCACCGCCACCTCGGGCTCCGTGCTGATCACCATGCCTTCCTCGAGCACGGTATGGTCGTCGGGGCTGATGCTCGGCGGCTCGGTGAAGCAGATGCCCTGCCCGTGCCCCATGCGTCCGGTGGGGACGAGCTCGTAGCCGGCGGAAGTGATGACCGTGCTCGCGATTTCGTGGAGCTCCGAGCACCTGACTCCCGGGCGCAGCGCGTCGATCATGCGGGCGTTGGCCTCGAGCAGCACTTCGTGGCCGTGCCTCGCCCGCTCGCTCGCCGGCCCCAGAGTTGCGATGCGTGCGTAGTCGATGGTGTGGAAGCGCACGTAGGCGCCCGCGTCGAGGTAGAAGACGTTTCCCTTCTCGAGCGGCCGGTCGAGGTGGTGCTGGCTGTGGGAGCCGGGGGAGCCGGCGATGAGGTGAACGAAGGAGGTGCGATCGCCGCCCTCTTCCAGGATGAGCTGGCGCATGCGGCGCACCGCATCGCGCTCGGTCATGCCGGGGACGATCTCGCGGAAGAGGCGCTGTCGCGCCCGACCGGTTATCGCCGCCGCCTCGCGCATGCAGGCGACTTCTTCCGGCGTCTTCACCATGCGCAGGCGCACGATGAGGTCGCCGGCATCCACGAAGCGCGCCTGCGGCAGCGCCTGCACGACGGCGAGATAATCTCCCACCGGCATGCCCATGCGTTGCTCGTGACCGAGCTCGGCGCCGATCCGGGCCGAGTTGCCGACCAGGTCGCCGATCGCCTCGATCACCATTGCGTAGGGAAAGCGCTCGATGGCGACATAGCCCCGCAGATCCCGCAGGGGAGTCGTCATCTCGAGGGAGTGAGTGAGCATCTCCCCCGCCACCGCGGCCGGTTCGCCTTCCCGAGGAAAGACGAGCACCGCGGGCCGGGTGCAGGAGTAGTGGTATCCGAGGGTGCCAGTGCTGCCGGTGAAGTACTGGAAGTTCTCCTCTCCGGTGACGAGGAGGGCGTCGAGCTCCTGCTCGGCCATCGCCGCTCTCGCCCTCGCCCAGCGTTTCTCGATGTCGGCGCTGGAGAAGACGGACCACTGCGCTTCGTTCGGGCTGCCCTGGCTCATGTCGTGTCCTCGCTCTCCGGGAAGGAATCCGTATTGTGGGAACTGCGTCGCGCGGGCGCCACTCCCGGGGGCGTTGCCCCAGGGGTTCGCCCGCTCTGTCCGTCGCCTGGAGCGCCGCGAGTCCCGACACCGCCTGGATCATGTCGTCGCCGCCGGGGGATTCGACCTTGATCACGTCGGCGCCCAGGTCGCCGAGCATCTGGGTGGCGACGGGGCCGAGCAGGATCGTCGTGAGGTCGACGATTCGCATCCCCGCCAGGGGACCGCTCGATTCGTGGCTCATGTCCGCCGTCAATACGATCTCGGCAGCCCCAGCACCCGCTCGGCGATGTAGTTGAGGATCATCTCCGGGCTCACCGGCGCGAGCCGGGGAATGAACACCTCGCGCAGGAAGCGCTCGACGTGGAACTCCTTCGCGTAGCCCATGCCGCCGTGCGCCATCACCGCTCGCTCGCAGGCGCGGAAGGCGGCTTCGCCCGCGAAGTACTTGGCGGCGTTCGCCTGCGCGCCCGCGGGCAGGCCGTGGTCGCAGATCCACGCGCCGCGCATCGCGAGGAGCCACGCCGCCTCGAGCTCGATCCAGCTCCGGGCGAGCGGGTGCGCGACGCCCTGGTTCTGTCCGATGGGACGGCCGAACACCACGCGCTCCTTCGCATAGCGGGCTGCGCGCGCCACGGCCTGGCGCCCGATCCCCACCGCCTCCACCGCGACCAGCACCCGCTCGGGATTCAGGCTGTGCAGGAGAAGGCGAAACCCCTCGCCTTCCTCTCCGATGCGGTCTTCCTCGGGGACGTGCAGCCCGTCGATGAACAACGCGTTCGAATCCACGCCGGTCCGCCCCATCTTCGGAATCTCCCGCACCTCGATCCGGTCGCGGTCCAGTTCGGTGTAGAAGAGGGTGAGCCCGTCGGTGGAGCGCCGGCACCGATCGCGGGGCGTGGTCCGGGCCAGCAGCAGAATCCTGTCCGCGACCTGCGCGGTCGACGTCCACATCTTGCGTCCGTCGACGAGGTAGCCTCGCCCCTCGCGCCGGGCGAAGGTGGCGATGCGTCCGGTGTCGAGGCCGGCGTCGGGCTCGGTCACCCCGAAGCAGCAGACTTCCTCTCCCGCGATGAGCGGAGGAAGGAAGCGCTTCTTTTGCGCCCCGGTGCCGGAGACCACGATCGGCATCGGCCCGAAGATGTTGAGGTGGACCGCCGAGGCCGCGCTCATCGCGCCGGCGGAGTCGGTGAGCGCGTGCATCATGACCGCGGCCTCGCTCACTCCGAGTCCGCTGCCGCCGAACTCGACCGGCATCGCGATGCCGAGCCAGCCGCCCTCGGCCACGGCGCTCCGGTACTCGTGCGGGAACGCGCCGTCGCGGTCCCGGGCCAGCCAGTAGTCGTCGCCGAAGCGTGCGGCAATGCGGCGGACCGCCTCGTCGATCACGCGCTGGTCGTCGGTCAGTGCGAAGTCCATGGCGGTGCTCGCCGGGTTCCCTTCGGGGTTCCGGATTCTTCCACCCTTCCGGCCGGGCCATGCGCCACCCGCGCCCCTGTCCCGGATACAGAAAAAGGCGGCAAGCCGGCTGTCCGGCCTGCCGCCAGTCTCATGGGGCCGCGCTCAGGCGAACCAGAAGTGTCGCACGATTCGGAAGGTGTCCAGATCGAAGCCGTTGCTGAACCCTCTCCGTCAGTTGTTCCGGATACGGAAAGCGAAACCGCCTTTGCTTCGCGGCTGGATCGGGACTGTCCCGTCCGCCGCGGGGCTTCGTGAGGTCACGGTCTCCCTGGTCGCGGATTCTACGCAATCGTCGACTCGCGTGTGACGGGCGCGCTCCGCGCGTCGAGCGCCGGGTATTCGCCCGGCCCGCGCTGCCGAGCTCTGGAATGTGTGCGGGCGGTAACGGATCATGCTGCGCCTTTCCGAGAAGATGGAGGTTCACGGACATGATGAACATCGCCCTGGTCGGTCCCGGCCGCATAGCGGAGCACTCTCTCGTTCCGGGCTTGTCGAAGGTGCCCGACGCGCGGCTCTGGAGCGTGATGAGCCGCAACCTCGAGCGCGCCAGATCCTTCGCCGGCCGACACGGAGCGGCGGGAGAGGAGGTGGCCCACGATCGGCTCGACGCTCTCCTCGCCGATCCCGAGCTCGACGCCGTAATCATCGCGACTCCGGACAAGCTGCACGCCGAGCAGACTCTCGCCGCGGCCGAGGCGGGCAAGCACGTGCTGGTCGAGAAACCGATGGCGACGGATGCGGAGTCGGGCCGCGCCATGATCGAAGCCTGCCGCGATGCCGGCGTCGTGCTCGCGGTCGCCTACCACATGCGCTGGCACGCCGGTCACCGGCTCCTGCATGCGCGTGTCGGCGAGGGCGCGGTCGGAACGATCCGGCAGATGCGGGTGCAGTGGAGCTTCCAGGCTCCGGACAATGCCAACTGGCGTGCGGTGTCGGAGGTGGGGCGCTGGTGGAGCCTGGCGGGAGTGGGCACGCACTGTCTCGATCAGATCCGCTGGTTCATGGCTCCGGCCGGCGGGGCGACAACCGCGCTCCGCAGCAGCATCGCCCGGGCGGTGTGGGGCGGTCCCCACGACGAGCAGGCGACGATCACGCTCTCCTTCGAGTCCGGGGCGCAGGCCACTCTCTGCTCCTCCGCCCTGTTCAAGGCGCCTACCCGCATGGAGGTCTACGGTTCCGAAGGGTTCGCGACCTGCGAAGGCACTCTGGGCGCGCACGGTGAAGGCCGGATCGAGCTGAACGGAGAGCCTCTGGAGTATGAGCCGGCGGACCCTTACGCGGGGGAGATCGCCGACTTCGTTGCGGCGATCAACGAAAGGCGGGCGCCGGAGGTGGACGGGGAAGAGGGGCTGCGCAACGTGGAGATGCTGCTCGAGGCCGACCCCTGAGGCGCCAGGCCGCTGCGGGCCTGCGCGGCGGCGCTCGACACATCCGGATGCGGCCGGTCCGATGTCACGGGCCGACGGCGGCTTGCAGTGACGGGATCTGTGGCGGGAACGCTGCCCGTGGCGGCCGCCCTCAGCTTGAAGCCTGGTTCCTCGCGCGCCCGTCCTTGAATGATGCCCGGCAAGGCGGGGTGGACGGCGGCACTCCAACACGCTTGAAAAAAACGCGGTCGATTCCACATGAATTGCACGTTCGAAATCAACGGGAGATTCGAAGATGACAACGGGAATGCGTGCACTGGACGCGTTGCTCGACCTGCAGCGCGCAATTGCGGCGTCGCGACGCAGCGGCTGGCTCGGCGCCTCGACCACGGGTTACGGGACATTCCCTCCCGTCAACGTGTTTCGCCAGGGCGATGACTTCGTCCTCGTGGCGGAGGTTCCGGGAGTGGACAAGGATGGCCTCGACATCCAGGTCAAGGGTCGTCAGGTACGGATAAAGGGCACCAAGAAGCTCGATCTCGCCGACGGTGCAAGCGTGCACCGCCGCGAACGGCGCTCCGGCAACTTCGATCGCGCGCTGGTGATCCCGGCGGACATCGATGGCGACGGGGCGAGAGCGGAATACCGGGACGGCGTGCTCGCGCTGCACCTGCCCCGTTCCGAAGCCGACCGGCCCCGGTCCATCCAGATCAGCTAGGAGACAGTCATGGCACCCCAGAAAGAGATTGAAGTCCAGCAGAAGAAGGAAGTGGCGAGCGCGGAGGAAGCTACCCGTTCCGCCCGCTACTACGTCCCCGGCACCGACATTCACGAGTCGGACGACGCGCTCGACATCGCGATGGAAGTGCCCGGCGTCGCAAGGGACGGTGTGGAAGTGACGCTGGAGAAGGACGTGCTGAAGGTGGTCGCTCAGGTCGACTTCTCGAACTACGAAGGCCTCGAGCCGATCTACACCGAGTACGAGGTCGGACACTTTCAGAGGAGCTTCTCGCTCTCGAGCAAGATTGACCAGGGCGGGATTTCCGCCCGGGTCGAGAACGGCGTGCTGCACCTTCATCTGCCGAAGACCCGGGAAGCGTCGCCGCGGCGGATATCGGTGCACTAGGCCACCGACAGGCTCGAGCGGGTGCGTTCCTCGTTCGCGGCGCTCCGGCCCGCCGCCTTGCGGGCCGGAGCGCTTCGGTGGTTCCGACCTCTCCTCGTCGTGCTGCCGGGTGTCGCAGGGCTTCGCTATTCCATCCCCCGTGGCCCGAGTACCATGGAAGGGTTGCCGGGCGGAGGTCCGTTCATTCCGAATCGATCCGGCACCTACCCAGGACGAGCCGGAGAGGCGATCGATGAAGGGCGTTGTTTTCCCGGGCGACCGGCAGG
Source organism: Gammaproteobacteria bacterium (assembly GCA_022824305.1). Classification (GTDB taxonomy): domain Bacteria; phylum Pseudomonadota; class Gammaproteobacteria; order HK1; family HK1; genus JAJEAD01. Next base: position 31,186 of record JAJEAD010000001.1, read on the forward strand.
TCGAAACACTGGATTTCCCGGACCCCTCCCCGGGACCGGATGAAGTGGTGATGGAGATCAGGGCCAGCGGGATGTGCGGCAGCGATCTGCACATCTACCGTGCTGCTGCGGGCGATCCTTCCCTCGGGCTGCCCGCGGACGGGAGTCCCGTGATTGCAGGACACGAGCCCTGCGGCGTGGTCGTGGCCCGGGGCGCCGGGGTGCCCGACGGAGTCGCTCCCCTCGGGTCCCGAGTGATGTGCCATCACTACCGGGGTTGCGGAATCTGCGCGACCTGCCGCAGCGGCTGGCAACAACTCTGTTCCGAGGGTATTGCGGTCTACGGGGTCACCGAGCACGGCGCGCACGCGCCCTACATGAAGGCGCCGGCGGCCACGATGGTGCCGCTGCCCGAGTCTCTCTCCTTCGCCGAAGGCGCCGCCATCTCCTGCGGAACCGGCACCGCGTACGCGGCGCTGGAGCGCATGCGCCTGACCGGTCGTGACACGCTGGCGGTGTTCGGCCAGGGACCGGTCGGATTGAGCGCGGTGATGTTCGCGGCCGAGATGGGTGCGCGGGTCATCGCGCTCGACATCTCCCGGGAGCGCCTTGCCCTGGCGCGGGACTTCGGGGCGAGCGAGTGCGTGGACTCGAGTGACGGAGAGGTGGTGCAAAGGCTGCACGACATGACCAGGGGCGAAGGCGTGTCCATGGCCATCGATTGCAGCGGCTCATCGCAAGCGTGCATCCAGGCCGTGCGTTCGACCCGCACCTGGGGGATCGTGTGCTTCGTCGGTGAGGGAGGCACGCTGACCCTCGACGTTTCGCAGGACATGCTGCGCCGTCAATTGACCCTCATCGGATCCTGGACCTTTTCCAGCCCGGGGCAGTCGGAGTGCGCCCGCTACGTGGCCGATCGTGGCATCGACCTCGAACGGATATTCACCCACCGATACTCGCTCGACCAGGCCGAGGAGGCCTATCGCCGCTTCGACCGGCAAACGACCGGAAAGGGAGTGTTCGAGTTCTGAGCGGGGTGTGGCCGGTGCCGGCGCCGGCGCAAGCCGGCATGTCGAGTTTGACCTGGAGCCTGGATCGTCGTTGATGCCCGGTAGCGGTGGTCTTCGGGCTCCGGGACGGGAAAGGAGGACACGAGTTGACCACGACCAGTAGCGAGCTGCCTCTCACCGCCACTCATTGGGGAACGTACCGGGCGGAGGTTCGCGAGGGCAGGCTGAGCGCCCTGCACGGGTTCGAAGAGGATGCGGATCCTTCCCCCATAGCGCAGGGCATGGTGGACACCCTCGACGACCCGTGCCGGATACCCCGGCCCATGGTGCGCAAGGGGTGGCTCGAGCACGGCGCCGCGTCGGATCGCTCGAAGCGCGGTGCGGAGCCTTTCGTCGCCCTTTCCTGGGACGCGGCGAGCCGGCTCGTGGCCCGCGAGCTCGAGCGGGTCATCGAGGAGCACGGCAACCGCGCCATCTTCGCGGGCTCCTACGGGTGGGCGAGCGCGGGGCGTTTCCACCATGCGCCGAGCCAGCTCCGGCGCTTCCTCAACTGCATCGGCGGCCACACCTTCAAGCGCGACAGCTACAGCCTGGCCGCCGGCCAGGTCATTCTTCCTCACGTCCTCGGGGACTTCTTCTCGCTGCTCCCGCGGCACACGAGCTGGCCGTCGATCGTCGAGCACTGCGATCTGCTCGTCGCGTTCGGCGGGCTGCCGCTGAAGAACGGCCAGGTCAACGGCGGCGGCGCCGGGCGGCACGTGCAGCGGGACTACATGCGCGAGGCGGCGCGGGCCGGGGTCGCGCTCGTCAACGTCTCGCCAATCCGGGGGGACATCCAGAGCGAGCTCGGCTCGGAGTGGGTGGCGCCCCGGCCGAACACCGACGTCGCCCTCATGCTCGGGATCGCCCACACCCTGTACGTGGAGGGCCTGCACGACGCGGCGTTCCTCGAGAAGTACACGGTAGGCTTCGAGCGCTTCGTTCCCTATCTCGTCGGCGCAGGGGACGGTGTTGCGAAGGATGCGCAGTGGGCGGAGACGATTACCGGGATCGACGCCGGCGCGATCCAGGCCCTCGCGCGACGGATGGCGGCGGGCCGAACGATGATCTCGCTCTCCTGGTCGCTGACCCGACAGGACCACGGCGAGCAACCCTTCTGGATGGGGGTGACGCTTGCATCCATGCTTGGCCAGATCGGCCTGCCGGGCGGCGGTGTGGGCTTCGGCTACTCGGCAGTGAACTCGATCGGCAACCATGCCGGGTATCTGCCCAACGCCGCGCTGCCCCAGGGCCGTAACGAAGTATCGGACTTCATCCCGGTTGCGCGCATCTCCGATCTGCTGCTCAACCCGGGCGGCGAGTTCGACTACGACGGCCGGCGCTATACCTACCCGGACACCCGCATCGTGTGGTGGGCTGGCGGAAACCCCTTCCATCACCATCAAGCCCTCAATCGCATGCTCAGGGCGTGGCGCAAGCCGGAGACGATCATCGTCAACGAGGCGTGGTGGAATCCGATGGCGCGGCACGCCGATGTCGTGCTGCCCTGCACCTCCGCGCTCGAACGCGACGACATCGCGGGCGCGCCCCACGACGGATACCTGTTTGCGAGCCGCCAGGTCGTTCCACCCTTTCGCGAGGCCCGCGACGACTTTGCGATCTTCCGCGGGATCGCGCAGGAGCTTGGCGTGGAATCCGAGTACACGGAGGGGCGCGACGTCGATGCGTGGCTCCGCCATCTCTATGACGTGACGCGCCAGCGCGCTTCCGAGCGTGGCGTCGAGATGCCTTCCTACGACGAGTTCCGGGACCGTGGCGTGTTCAAGCTCGCCGAGCCCGAGCGGCCCGTGGTCATGCTGGAAGCCTTCCGCGCCGATCCGGAGGCAAACCCTCTCTCGACTCCATCGGGGCGGATCGAGATCTTCAGCGAGCGCATCGAGGGTTTCGGCTACGAGGACTGCCGGGGGCATCCGCGCTGGTACGAGCCCTGCGAGTGGCTGGGCGGGGAAGGCGCGGCCCGCTATCCGCTGCACCTCATCTCGAACCAGCCGGAGACCCGCCTCCACAGCCAGCTCGACAACGGCCGGCACAGCCGGGCCGCGAAGCTGGGCGGCCGCGAGCCGATCACGCTGCACCCGGCCGACGCGGACGCGCGTGGCATACGCGCCGGCGACCCGGTACGCGTGTTCAACGGGCGCGGCGCCTGTCTCGCCACCGCGGTGCTGAGCGAGGACCTGCGGCGCGGCGTGGTCCGGCTCCCGACCGGCGCGTGGTACGACCCGGAAGTGCGTGGCGAGCCGGGCGCGCTCTGCAAGCACGGGAACCCGAACGTGCTCACTCCGGACAAGGGCACGTCGCGACTCGCCCAGGGACCCATCGCCCACACCTGCCTGGTCGGGGTGGAGCGATTCGAGGGCGAGGCGCCCGTGGTCACCGCCTTCGAGCCACCGGAGATCATCTGGCCGCGGGATCCGGCCTGACCGCTCGGTAGCCGGTCGGCGCACCCGGGCGGTGTGGCCCGTTCCTTGCCACGAGCATGCCCCTGGGCATGTTCGACTCGCCCGCCGACGCGCCCGTGAGCGCGGCGGTGCGCTTATCCGGGGCCGGATTCCCGGCAGGCGTCGATGACCGCGTGGGTGAGCGCGGCGCTGCCGGCTTCGCCACCGAGGTCGGGGGTCCGGGGACCGGTTGCGAGCGTGCGCTCCACCGCATCTTCGATCCGGCGGGCGAGGGCCGGGAGGGCGAACCCGTACTCGAACATCATCGCCACCGAGAGAATGGTGCCGAGCGGGTTCGCGATCCCCTGGCCCGCGATGTCGGGCGCGCTGCCGTGCACCGGCTCGTAGAGTCCCGGCTTCGCGGGCTCTCCGCTTGGGGGTAGTCCGGCCAGCGATGCCGAGGGCAGCATGCCGAGGCTCCCGGCAATGGCGCCGGCCTGATCGGAGAGGAGGTCGCCGAGCAGGTTGTCGGCGAGCACGACATCGAAGTCGCGGGGGGCACGGGCGAGCTGGTATGCGGCGTTGTCGGCGTAGAAGTGCGTGAGCGCGACGTCCGGGTACTCCCGGGCGCCGATGTCGGAGACCACCTCCCGCCACAGCATGCCCGATTCCATGACGTTGGCCTTGTCGACGGAGAGCAGGCGGCGCCGGCGCCGGCGGGCGAGCTCGAAACCGACGCGGGCGATGCGCTCGATCTCCGCCTCGGTGTACACGGTGGCGTCGTAGGCGCGGCGCCCGCCCCCGGGAAGGCGCTCGATGCCGCGGGGCAGGCCGAAGTAGGCCCCCCCGCACAGCTCGCGCAGCACCATCAGGTCGGCGCCGCGGACCACTTCCGGGCGGAAGGGCGTGCGCTCGACGAGAGCCTCGAAGGCCCGGGCCGGCCGCAGTCCGGCGAACACGTCGAGATCCCGGCGGAGACGCATGAGCCCGTCCTTGTCGGCGGGGTCCCTTGCCACCGCGCCCGCTTCGGTGCCTTCTTCGACCGGGGAGACGTCGTCGGCGAGGTAGTCGTCGAAGCGGGGATCGCCCACCGCTCCGACGAGCACCGCGTCGACCTCCCGCGCCCGGGCCACGGTCTCGTCGCGGCAGAAGGTGCCGTAGCGCTCCCACGCCGCACCGTGGAGCAGGTCTTCCTCGATCTCGACGCGCAGGCCCTCACGCTTCGCGACCGCCAGCAGGACCTCGACACCCGCGCCGACCACCTCCGGACCGATGCCGTCGCCCCCCAGCACGAGCACCGTGAACTCGTCACGCCTGGTCGACATCGACCTTCAGCCCGCCAGCCGCAGCGTTTCGCCGACTCTTGGAAGCTTCGGGCGCAAAGATGTCGGAAGGGGCAAGGCGAACGCGCGCCTCGGCGCCGCCCGTGCCCGCAGATGCGTGTTTGCAGCAGAAGAGCGGGGAACCACTTCGGCTCAGGTCGCGGCTTCGGGATTCAGATTGCGGCCCCGGCCTTGAGGCCCTCGAGCACCGCCTCCTCCGCGGTGCGCGGGGCGAGGCAATCGCCGATGCGGTGCACTTCGCCCTCCCACTCTTCCAGCTCCAGGAAGAGCGCATCCTCGGACTGGTGCCCCATCGAGGTGACCAGGGTGTCCACCTCGTCGCAGATGATCGGCTCGCCGCTCGTGGTGTGCTGCAGGTAGACGCTGTCCGCGTCCGCCCCGAAGAGGCGCACCATCGGGATGATCTCCACCCCGAGCTTGTGCATCACTCCGAGCCACTGGTCGCGCACGTACTGCTGGATGGTCTGGCCCGGCATGTAGCCGTTGCTGCACAGGCGCACACGGCAGCCGTCCCGGGCGAGCTTTTCCGCAAGCCCGAGCCCGATCCAGTCACAACGCCAGTCGGCGATCACCACCGAGGTGCCGACGTTGGCTTCCCCCCGCAGCACCTGCCACGCTTCGACCACGTGCGCCTCGTCCGCGCCTTCGAGCGGGAAGTCACGGGGACGCCCTCCGGTCGCGAGCACGACCGCGTCCGGCCCGTCGTTCTCGATGAGGTTGCGGTCCACCCGCGAGCGCAGGCGGATGCGTGCGCCGGCACGTTCCGCCTCGCGACGCAGGTTGTCCACGATGCCGCCGAACTCCTCGCGTCCCGGCAGGGCCTGGGCGAGCAGGGCCTGGCCTCCGAGCCGGGGACTCGCCTCGTGCAGCGTGACGTCGTGTCCGCGCGCAGCCAGCACCGCGGCGGCCTTGAGACCGCCGGGGCCCCCGCCCGCCACCAGCACGCGGCGCGCCGCCGGGGCGGGGGCGAGACGGCCGTAGGCGAGCTCGCGGCCCGTCTCCGGGTGCTGGATGCACGAGACGGGATACCCGAGATGAAAGTGCCCGATGCAGGCCTGGTTGCACGCGATGCAGGCCCGGATGTCCTCGCTTCGTCCCTCCGCTGCCTTGTTGGGCATCTCGGGGTCGCAGATCATCGCCCGCGTCATCCCGCACACGTCGGCCTGGCCGGAGGCGACGATCGCCTCCGCCTGCTGGGGCTGGTTGATGCGCCCGCCCACGAAGACCGGCTTGCTGACGCGCGCCTTCACCGCGTCGGAGACACGCCGAAGACAACTACATGATTCTAAGACATTTTTCCGTAGTCTGTCCAGCGCGGGTACGGCTTTGGGTACTTGCTTCTGCGCGGGACTTCGGGCGACTTTGGGCGACCCCGTGGGTCCATGGA
>JAJEAD010000057.1 GCA_022824305.1 Gammaproteobacteria bacterium
CCTTCAACCGGGGACGCATCGCGGGGGCGGAGCCCTACGATCCGGCGCTGCGGCGCACCCTGGACGAAGAGCCGGACCGCCTGCGAAGGCAGCTCCTCATCCTCGACTGGTTCTTCTCCCGCTTCGCAAGCCACCTGCCCCCCGACGACGTCATCCGCTACGAGGACCTCGTGGAAAGCGGCGGGACCCTGCTCTTCCGGCGCCTGGGCCACGAGGGTGCCCCGGCCGTGGCGCTCGAGAGCCGCAACGACAGCGCCCTCTACGATCCGGGCGTGATCGAGACCCTGCTCGACGCCCTGCTGACCCAGGCCGGCGCCTGGACCCGCTTCTACCGCCCCACCGACCTTGAGCAGGCAGCCGACGCCATCCGCCGAACCCCCTGATCCGCGTCGCGAGCGCCCCGCAGGGAAGCAACAGGAGTTATCCGGAAGGCGGGCCGGCCTTGCGGGGGTGGGGCCTGGACGGCGGGGGGCCGGATGTAGAGCTTTCCACTCGCGTTTTCCAGGAGTTGGCCGGATTAGGTAGACAAGCTCCTTGAAAGTGGACCTGTTGGGGACCAATTCAGGGATGTCACCGGAATATCTTGTGTGCAAAGATTGCCGACACCGGGAATCAGCAGATCGCCCACCATTCGAACACCGGAGAGAACCGATGCGCCAAAGTGAGTACATCATGCCGGTCTTCGTCCACAACGACGGCACTCTGGCTGTGCACGGCGGCGATTGGGAGGACAGTCCACGCATCAAGACCATGGCCTATGGGTGACCCATGGCAACGAGCACCGCTGAACGCAGCGCCCGGGCGACGTACCAGGATGTGCTCGACGCACCGGCGCACTTGGTCGCCGAGATCATCAACGGAACGCTCCACACCCAGCCTCGGCCGGCGTCGCGACACGCGCTCGCGGCCTCCAATCTCGGCGTCGAACTCGGCAGTCCCTTCGGCAAGGGCCGCGGCGGTCCAGGCGGGTGGTGGATCATCGACGAACCCGAGCTGCACCTCGATGAGCAGATCATGGTTCCGGATCTGGCGGGCTGGCGCCGCGAGCGGATGCCGGACTATCCCGACACCGCGTACTTCACGCTCGCTCCGGACTGGGTATGCGAGGTGCTCTCCCCGTCCACCCGCAAGCTCGACCTGCACGAGAAACGCCCCCTCTACGCGCTCGCGGGTGTCGGCCACCTGTGGCTCGTCGACCCGACGGACCGTACCCTGGAGGCCTTCGAGCTCCGCGAGGGCGAGTGGGTGCTCATTGCCACCGCAAAGGACGACGAGCCGGTGAGCATCCGCCCCTTCGACGCGATCACCTTCAGCCTCGGCGACCTCTGGCCCTGACCCGACACCCGGCTGCTCGCCGCAGCCGCCTGAGCCCGCTCTACACGCTTTCGCGGTAGCCCTTTGGGGCCGTGGCGGCGCCTGCGTATTTCCCGCGCCCCCTGCGGTGATCGCCCATTCCTCACCCGCCGGCGAAAGCCCGTACCTCTCCACAGAGTCGGGGTAAGTCCACCATGCGCGATGCCGCGAGGACTGACGATCCGAATCGGGTTGTTCTGCAACCCGCGCATGTCATTGGTGACAAGGGGACCAATGACGGGAGAAGCGCATCACCTTGATCGGACGGCCACCTCGTCCGATCCGTCAATCGGGCGACACGACGGTCCAGTTGCCGGCTCTCGCCGCGCTTGCCAGCCGCCTGTCGTAGCACACGAACCGGTACAGGGACTCTCCGAAGAGAGACGCCGTGGCGAGGTGGATCGCGTCGAGGGTGCGAAGGTCCGCCGGCTCCATGGTCGCCGCGCGGGACAGCACCTTGGCGTTGATTCGTACGATCTCGATGCGGGAGAGTACCTCCCTGGCCGTGCGCAGCGTTCGGGCTCCGTGCGGCATGATTGCCCGAGTGACCTCCACCCCGGCGAGTGCGCTCGACACTGCAGAACGGCCACGAAGATAGCGCCGCAACGCGGCGGACTCCTTTTCGCTCACCACGAGCTTGACGATGGCCGAGGAGTCGACGTAGCAGACGCGTTCAGCGTTCATCGCTGCGCAGGCGCGCGAGCCGCACGGAAGGCGGCTCCGCGCCGGGAGCGAGATCGACGGGCTCGGGAAGATCGTCCGTCGAACCGGTCGCTTCATCGAGGTCGCCCGCCGCGCGAAGCTGGTCGAGCGGCGATGAGTTCGGAATGGGGGTCAGGAGCGCGATCGGACGCCCGCGATCGGTCACCTCGAATGTCTCGCCCGCCGCTACCCGCCTCAGGTAGACGCTCGCTCTCTGCCGCAATTCACGGATTCCAATCGCGTCCATAGTGCTACTTGTAGCACTTTCATGGGCAAGGATCAACACGCTGAGTGAGCGGGCGAGACGGTTTCGCCCGTCGGGTGACCGACTGAGATTCCCGCCTTCCCGATCCCTTCTCAAACCCGGAAGGCCGAGGTCTCGTACCGCCGAACGGCCTCGGGGAGATCCGCGCCCGGATCGCCAGTTACGGTCGACGCCTCATGGAGTCCTGCCCGACGCGCAACCCGGAGAAGCCCGAAGTAGAAGGGCCGGGTGGAGTCCGGGGTGAAGGTGGACGGCGGCAGTGACTCCGCGCCTTCGAGCGTCGCCGTCAGCGGCACACGAGCGCGTGCAGCGATCGCAGGAAGCGTATCTCGGCCTCGGAACGGAGACGGAAGCTCTCGGGATTCGGGAAAGGATCGTTGCTCGTGAACTCCTCTGCGCGATCCACCGCCGCCATCGCCTCGTTCAGCAAGGAGGCCATCTCATCCTGCACGGCGGGATCGTCGAGGTCCACCAGATTCTCGATGTCGGACAGCACATCGTCGACATGGGTCTGGGTGCGCTCATGGGCGAACCCGTAGTCGAGCACATGCGCCCGGTACTCGATTACCGCTGGATGCCCTTCGTGAATCCTCTCTTCGGCTTCCTGCGCGAGCGCCCACGCCTCTCGCCACACGAGCATGCGTTTGCCCACCCGGTCCAGATGGTCGATCGCGTGAAGAAAGCCGGTGCACTCCACCCCGAGAGCCGACGTGGAGAGCGCGAGCGCGAGGACGGTGACGGGCGCCTTCACGTGGCATCTCGTTGAATTCAAGCGCCTGCCGCAAGCAGCGAAGCCAGCGTAGGGTAGAAGATGGCCTGTGACCCTTGTGTGCTCTTTCCTGGCGATTGAATGCCGGTTTCGTGCGTTGTTGTCTACGAATGGCGCATGGTTGCAAGCGAGCGATGCGCGGACACCACTCTTGACCTTCGCCAGCCGCGAATGGGCGGCAACGCAGACAGGGCGCGCATGAGCGCAGCGGAAGATCTGCGAATGATCGGGGAATAATCCGCGAGGCTAGCCGGGGAGGGAATACCAGGCGAGCGGTTGCGTAGATGCCCGTCACCCACGTAATCTGCCCTCCCCGTTGGGCGGAGCCCCGGGAAAACCAGAAGAACCCGCGCATCGACTCCCGGAGGACGACCAATGCAACGATACCTGGTCTTCATGCCTAACCATCCCGAGGTCCCCAAGAGTCGATTCCCTCATCACCACGAGCTCGGTCCAGGGCTATGCGCGGTCGGGAGTGAGTTGCTCACCTGCTCCGACGTCCATGAACATCTAGGCTTGGGGACCGGGCGCGCCGGGGTGGTAGTGAAGATTACCGAGTTCTATGGCCATTTCGACGGCGCGCTGTGGCAGAGACTTGGCGCCTGGAGTGAGATGTGAGCGCGCCACAGCCGGGTGGGGATAATGTCGTACCCATGGAACGACCTGCCGCCCATGGGGGCTTCAATGGCGGCGGCTATGGTGAGCGTTTGGCCCGGATAGAGACTAAGGTTGAGTCGATCCAGGAACACGGGGCCACCAAGAACGATATCTCCCAGGTTAAGATCTGGTTCCTGGGCGGCGTCCTCGCCGCTATCGCCCTCGCCATCCCGGTCGCCGTGGGAGTCGCCTTCGCTGTCGCCCGGTGGGTCTCAGGCTAAGCACCCACCCGCCCCGAGGAAAGGCCGCGGGTAGTGGGCTAGTTTGAAATCCCCGGCCTTCGGACGGCCGGGGCATGGGGGCCGAGCGCGCTACTCGTCGAGGAACTGCGCGAGGCAGACTTGGAGCATGATGGGGTAGGCGGCGCGGCGCGCGGACCAGGGCGCGCTGGCCCTCATCTTCCCCGCCATCTCCCGGGTCGCCGCCTCTCGGCTGGCCGTCATGATTTCGGCGATGTGGCTGCGCTTGATGCCCATCTCCAGGGCATCCTCGTCGTACTCCTTGACGCTGAGCGCCGCCGCGACCTCCATACATGGCTCGACTACCCATTCGAGTACCTCCGTATAGAAGTCCTCGGCCGAGGCCTGGGCCGGAATCGAGGCGAGCGAAACCATGGCGAGCCCTACAAGGGCCGCCGGGGCGAGTTTTCGCATGGGAATCTCCTGAGTGGCTCCCGACGCCGGAAATGGCGTCGGGCTGTGCCACTCAGCACGGCGTCCGTGAGGAGTCCCGCCTATTCGCCCCGGACCCATGGGGAGCTACCCCGCGCCGGACTTTCGGCTATTGTATTCAGCGAGCAGCCCGACTTGGGGCGGGCGCCGCGTGAGTGGCAGGGCCATCTTGCGCCGTGTACGGCAAAGGCGCAAGATTCCAATGGCGGAATCGAAAGCCCTTCACCATGGAAAGGAGCCGCTCGGATGAGCACGCCTCGAACGCCCCCGCGGCGCGGGAAGACGCCGCCGGTCTACGGCGGGCAGATCGACGCGACGCCGGAGGAGATCGCGCGGGCGATCTTCGCCGGCGCGCGCGCGCCGGACCCGAGTAGGCGCCGTCAGCGCGCATCGCCGCGCCCCTCGGGGCGGCGCTCGGAGCCTACCCGCGCCGATTGATGGCGGATTCCGCCGATGATGCGCGCCCGGCCCCGGGAGGGCGATACATCCTCTCGGATGAGCAGCAGAATCAGATCAAGGAATGGGTAGCGGACAAGTCCGCCAATACGAGCGGAGACTGCCCGGTCTGCGGGGAGAATGCATGGAGGGCCGAAGAAGAGGTAGTTATGTGCCCCGTGCTTCCAATGCCGCCATCAGATCGGCCAGCCGCCGTCTACCCGATGTTTATTCTCGTCTGCAGCAACTGCGCCTATGTCATGCAATTTATGGCCCTGCAAGCGGGATTATCGCTAGTCGACTCCGATGACTGAAGACGGCGGCGGGTTCCGGGTGGCGGCGGACGACCCGGGCGGCGCGCTTCTATTCAACAGGTACCATTCATCGATCCATGATGTAGTTGGGGTTCCGGTAATGGACATAAAGGATTCGACGAGCGCGGCGAAGGAGGAGTTGGTCCATTTCTCGCTCGGCAACATTCTGGCGAGCGGAGCCTTTTGGCTCGGAGCCGAGCGCCTGATAACCGTAGGGTACGACGACGCCCTTTTTCTCTCCTGCATCGCGTTCCTCATCTGCGGCATCGTGCTCGCGATCACCGGCTATCGGCAATCCATCCGGCGGGTCACTCGCCTTGAGCGGTACGTTCCTGAGAATATGCGATGAGGCGCGAGGCCGCCGGGGCTCTCTACGCGCGAGCGCAGGGCCGGGCGAAAGAGCTCAGGCCGTTCGACGCGATGAGCGCCCGGTAGGGCAGCGGCCGGCCCTCCATCCCGCGGGCGACCGCCGCCATGCGCCCCGCAGTATCGAGCCGCCGATGGTTGTGCCGCCAGGAGAATTCGTCCACATAGCGCTGTAGATGCTTCGGGGATAGCTTGTGGAATGTCCCCTTGTGCGCGCGCTTGATGCCGGTCCAGAAGGATTCGATCGAGTTGGTGTGGCAATCGTCCTCGACGTAGTGCCCGATGCTGTGGCAGACGGTGCGATGCCGGAATGGCATGCCGCGGTACCCCGCGGCCTCATCGGTGTACACGGTGGCGCCGTACGCGGCGACCTCCGCGACGAATCGCAGTAGGTGGGGCTTATCTGCCCGGGGCGTGACGCGCGCGTACACGCGCCCTGTGGCCCGGTCTCGCGCCCCGATGACGATTGACTTGCCGTAGCTATCGAGCTGGCGGGCCGCGCGGCGCTGCGCCCCATGCATGTTCTTGAGCCGGCCGCCGACGTAGGTCTCATCGACCTCTACCGGCCCGGCCATCGGCGCCGGTGTGAGGCCCCCGAGGAATCCCTCCCGGATGCGCTGCGCGAGGTACCATGCGGTCGCCTGCCGGATGCCGAGCGCGCGATAGAGCGCCATGCTCGATGCGCCCTTGAGCGAGGTGCTCATCAGGTACAGCGCCAGGGCCCAGGTCTGGAGCCCGAGCTTGCTGCCCTGCATGGTCGTGCCTGCGCAATCCAGTGAAGGTGATCATCCATTCCACTCTGAAGGTGATCGCCGATTCCACGGTAAGTGGTCATTGGTCGGAGCGGAGCGACGCGGGTGATGGATTCATGAGTCGAGGTGATCAGTTTGGGTGAACGGTCCGT
>JAJEAD010000101.1 GCA_022824305.1 Gammaproteobacteria bacterium
GGTCGATACGCGCGGATTTTCATCGAGGCCAGAAGGGCGCCGCCCTTCGTCAACAGGCCGGATATACGGCAGCAATCCTGTCCCTGTCACGCTCAACACAAGGCCTTCCAATACGGGAGGAGACCATATACGGATTAGCCGAAGGCGTAATCCGACATCCAGTCCCGAAGCCACGATTCCTGTCCGATTGCGCTGCGCCAATCCGACCTGCGGGCCTGTCGACTCCTCGATCGGGCACGCAGCCGAATGACCACATTATCTCGTTGTTTCCGTGCCGAATTCCGCCTTGACCAATCGCCAGTGCCGCTGCCGGGAGTCCCGCACCGCGCCGTCATATGCTCAGGTCGAGCAGGTTGTAGTCCCGCAGCCCCGCCTTCGCATGCGTGTTCCACACGTGGCGCTCTCCCGAGGCCGCGAATGGCGCGTAGACGAAGGGCGTCTCCTCGGGGAACCGCCGGCGCCTCGCGTCGATGGCGTAGGCGATGAGCCGCGACCGCTTGCGAATCCGCTCCTCGTCGTAGACGGCGGGCGCGTTGTGGATTCCGCCACCGGCCACGCCGAGCACCGACCGGCGCCGGTGGAACCCGAAGTTGACCGTCACCCGCCAGTGCGGGCTCGTGTTCGCGAACGAGCCGTGCAGAACCTGCCGGTTGGTCATCGCCACGTCGCCGGGCCTGCACACGATGGGCACCGCGTCGGGCAGCCGCTCGGAGCCCGCGGCGGCGATCATCGCCGCGATGTCCACCTTGCCCTGCCGGTGGGTGCCGGGAACGATCCACACTCCGTTGGCGGGAGTGCTGCCGTAGAGCTGGGCCATGAAGTTGAAGCCGTGGCTGCCCTCGTCCCAGTCCGGGCTGTCCCAGTGGGTGACGCCGTCCTGGTGCCAGGCGACCGAGGCGCCCCGCCCCGGCTCCTTGATGAACAGCGCCTCGTTGAACGGCACGAAGTCCTCGCCGTTGACCGCGGCCGCGACCGCCAGCAGCTTCGGGTGGCCGTAGACGCGGAGCGCCGCGTCGGAGAACTGGAGCGAGCCGAGGATGAGGTAGACGACTTCCGCCGGGGCATCGGGAGCGGGGGTCGGCTCGGTCATCTTCACCGGATGCCGGTTGTTGGCCTGGCCGGTGGCGCCGAAGGGGTCCCCCAGCGGCTTCGACCAGAACAGTGTCGGCGCCTCGCAGCCGACGCCCAGCGCGGGCCGGCCCCGTGCATCCACGGGCGAGCCCTTCTCGACCGGCAGGCGTTCCAGGATGTCGTGGAGGTCCGACTCGATGTCGGCCAGCTCGTCTGCGCGGAGCACGTCCTCGAAGACGTAGAAGCCGCAGCGCGAGAAGGCGGCAAGGATGTCGGAGTTCAACGCACCGCCCGCATCGAACCGGATCGGGCCGCGGTTGCCGAGCGCCATCGCCCGTTCCTCGCCCTCGCGCAGGTACTCCTGCATCGCCGCCTCGTGGGGGCCGTAGTCGGCCGCGGCCGCGGTGCTCGCTCGGTTCATGGTCGTCAGCCCGACGGTTCCTGATCCGCGCGGGATGTTAGCGCGTATCTCTGCCGGGCATCAGGCCGCATGCCTCGCAGGACTGCGCCGATTCGATGATCCGAGGACAGTGTGTTACGTTGTATTTCTGATGTAACACACCGGAGCGGACCATGCCCGATGCCACGTTCACCTTTCGCCTTGACGATGGGTTGAAGACGGAGTTTGCCGAAATCGCCAAAGCTCAGGATCGTACGGCGGCCCAGTTGCTGAGGGTGCTCATGCGCGCTGAAATCGGTCGTCAGCGTGAGATGGCCGAGCATGACGCCTGGTTCCGCACGGAGGTCAAGCAATCGATCCAGGAAGCCGACGATCCGAGCCTCGCGCGAATTCCGCATGAGGATGTGCGTGCGACCCTGCGGCGAGAGCGGACGCGCTTGCACCGCGAATCATCGTGAATGTCGAATGGCTGCCGTCTGCAGTACGAACGCTCGGGGTGCAGCTCTCCTGCATCGCCGACCGGAATCCACAGGCTGCCGTCGACATGAGCGACGCAATCGAAGCGGCGGTTTCCCGCCTTGCCGACTTTCCGGAGAGTGCCAGGCCGGGCCGTGTGTCGGGAACCCGGGAGCTGGTGGTGCCTGCAACTCCGTTCATCGTGGTGTATCGAATCGAAACGACGGGTGTCGTGATTCTTCGGATTCTGCACGGTGCCCAGAAATGGCCTCCCGACTGACATTCCTGTGATCTCGATTGGCGACCGGGTGACTGGTACCGGCTACCGCAGCGCCGGCAGCACTTCGCGAGCGGCGAGGCGGATCGCCCCTTCCACGACCTCGCGCGGAGTGCCGGGCCAGCCGAAGCGCAGCGATGCGTGGGTGACGCCCAGATCGGCGAAGCGCTGAAGGTCGGCGGTCACGTCGTCCGGGCTGCCGACGACGAAGCGCCCGGCGGCCAGCTCGTCGAACGGAGCGGTGAAGTCCTCCTCGCCCGGCAGCGCCCTGTCCTGACCCCATGCCGCGTAGGCCCTGTACTTGCCCTCCAGGTACGGGCGGACGGTGGCGACTGCCTGCTCGCGCGTGGGCGCGACGAACGTCTCGCGCGACATCGGGAGCGTGTCGGCGCTCGAGTGGCCGTGCTCGGCGCGCACCGCGCGGTAGAGCTCGACCTGCCGTGCCAGCGTCTCGAACGGAGCGTGCGGGTTGAGGTACCAGACCTCGCCGTGGCGGGCGATGCGCCGCACCATGCCGTCGCCGTTCGCCGCGATCCAGGTGCGCGGATGCGGCCGCTGCACCGGGAGCACGCCGATGCGCGCGCGGGTCACCTTCGTGAAGCGTCCGTCGAACGTCACCTCGCCCCCCGCCCAGAGCAGCCGCGCGAGGCGCAGGGTCTCGAACATGCGCGCGATGCGGTCCTCGCGGGTGACGCCGAACGCCTCGTACTCCTGGTCGCGGTAGCCGAGCGCGGCGTTGACGATGACGCGCCCGTTCGTGATCACGTCCAGCGTGGCGACGTCCTCCGCCATCTGCACCGGATTCTGGAGCGGGACGAGCACGGTCGAGAGCAGGTCCATGTCGCCGGTCTCGGCGCCGATGCGGGCGAGCGAGACCAGCGGCTGCAGCATCTGGAAGGGATGGGAGAGGAAGTGCTGGCCGGCGTAGACGTAGTCGAACCCGAGATCGCGGGCGACGCGCACGAGGTGCAGCACGTCGGCGACC
>JAJEAD010000067.1 GCA_022824305.1 Gammaproteobacteria bacterium
GGTCGCCAGCATTCCGATGAAGCGGGCACCCTCGGTCTCGTGATAGAGCGGCTGGTGCACGTGGCCGTGGATGTTGGTGATGTTGCTGTACGGCCCGATGATCTCGTGCACCTGGCGCCAGTCGCGAATCCAGAAGTTCCAGCCCGGATAGACCTCGTAGAGCGGGGTGTGGCTGAAGATGATGACCGGCGCGTCCTTCGGCCAGTCGGAGAGCGCGGTCTGGAGCCACATCCGCTGCTCCTTGCCGAGTCCGGACCAGGGACCGGCCTGCGAGCCGTCCAGGGCCTCCATGTGGCCCATGCGCTCCGTCGGCGTCATGCCCTTGGCGGACCAGTAGTCGGGCGCGTGGCCCACGGTGTTCAGGCCGATGATGCGCACGCCCTTGTGGTCGAACATCCACGGCGACTCGCCGAAATGCCCGTTCCAGGCCTCGCCCATGTCCAGGTACCAGTCGTGCTCGCCGGGGATGAAGTGCTTCTCGACACTGGTGATCTCGTTCAGCATCTCCACCCCGAGCTGCAGCTCCACCGGGTCGCCCCTCTGCGCGAGATCGCCGCCGAAGAGCATGAAATCGAAGGACGAGCCCATGTCCTGGATTTCCTTGAAGGCGCGTCCCGCCTTCTCGATGAAGCGCGTGTTCAGCGTCTTCGGATAGAGGTGGGTGTCGGACACCCAGGCGAAGCTGAACGATTCCGTCGCCGCGTGGGCGACGTTCATCGTGGTGAAGGTCTGAAAGAGCCCCGCCCCGGCTACCGCGCCGCCCGTCAGCAGAGTGTTGTGCAGAAAGGTACGGCGCGAGATCTCGATTCGCGTGCCGATACGCGAATCCTCGTTTTCATGCGGCTGTCTCTTCTCCATCGCATCGCTCCCGTTTCCATCTTGGTGGAACATCTGTCGAGTCCAATGGGCATCAGCTCCCGCTTGCACTCCGCTTCACTGCACCTTCATGCATCAGTTCTCCTTCAACTCGACCGGCACGCTCGTGACCGCGTTTGCCGCGACCGTGACCGGCATCTCGGTCACCCCCAGCTCCTCCTGCCAGACCGCAAGCGTGTACTCGCCGGGCGGCACGTCCGTGATCGAGAACCTGCCGTCCTCGCCGGTCTGGGCGAAGTACGGGTTGTCGACCACGTAGATCCAGGCGAGCATCCAGCCGTGGGCGTCGCAGTCGACCCGGACTTCGCCGGGCGAACGGAGGAGCTTGGAGACCTTACCGCCCTGGAGCGGCAGCGCGACGTTGAACGCGGTGCGCTTGCCGTAGTATCCGTGGGTGTTGTGCAGGACCGGATCGGAGTTCACGATGTCGATCCTGCCCCGGCGCGCCACCTGCACGTGCGGCTTGAAACGGCAGTCCTTCTGATCGAGGACGGGCCGCCCGCCGCCGGACATCTCCGGCCAGGCCTTGCCGGCCGCCACGTCCTTGAGGAAGACGACGCTGTCCTTCACCGCGCCGCCCCGGCCGACGACGATCAGCGGCTCCTTGCGGATGCGGCCGCATACCTTCTTGTCCTTGGTGGGAAGAATGGTCCGCTTCTTCACGGGCCCGTGGTATACGACGCTGCCCTCGATCGTACCCCCTCCGGGAACATCCCCCTCCTCGTACTTGACCTTGGCGGCGAACACGGGGGTCGTCAGGAAGACGAGGCAGAGCGCGCAAATGGCCGGATTCGGAGTCGGCATGTCACCTCCTTGTGAGTCCTGCGCGCCGGGGCGACGCGGGTGCGAATTGCGTGCAGGCATCGAAGCACCCTTTCCAGACGCAGCCAACATGTTGATTATCAGTCATCTTCCGCAACCCGATCCCGCATCGTCGACTACGACCGACGCGACGAAAGCGAACCACGGTTCCTGGAATAACCCCCCGTGTCCCCGGTTTATTCCATTATTCCCCACGATTCGGTGCCCGGCCCGCGCCGGCGCCCGGCGCGTATAATCCGCGCCGGCCGGACCGCGCCGATCCCGGGACACCACGTTGCCGCCGCCGGAGCACGAAAGCGACAGCCAACCGCTCCTGGAGACCGTCGCGCTGTCGTGCGCGCGCGGCGAGCGGGTGCTGTTCGAGAACCTCGACGTGAGCATCGCGGCCGGAGAGGTGGTGCAGGTGCTCGGTGAGAACGGGAGCGGAAAGACGACGCTTCTGCGCATTCTGTGCGGTCTTCAGCCTCCGAGCGGCGGACACATCCGCTGGAGGGGTCGGGAGGTGGCCCCGGGCGCGCCGGAGCTGCGGTCGGAGATCCAGTACGTCGGCCACGCGGGCGGCGTGAAGCTCGACCTGACACCTCGCGAGAACCTCGACGTCGCCATCGCGCTCGGCGCCCGACCGACGGCGACTACGGTGGACGCGGCCCTCGCCCGCCTCGACATCGGGATGCTCGGAGGATCGCCCGTGCGCACGCTGTCGGCCGGTCAGCGCCAGCGGGTGGCACTCGCCCGCCTGCTCACCTGCGCGAGCCTGCTCTGGGTGCTGGACGAGCCGTTCACCGCGCTCGACGCGGACGGTGTCGCGACCATCGACGCGATGCTGCGCGAGCACATCGAAGCGGGCGGCTCGGCGATCGTGACCAGCCATCATCCGGTAGCGCTCGGCCAGGTGACTCCCAGGCCGGTCTCCATTCCCCGGGCCGCATGAACGCGTTCCTCGCCGTCGCGCGCAGGGATCTGCTCCTGGCGGTACGCCACCGTGCGGAGGCGGCGAATCCGCTGCTGTTCTTTCTCGTCGTCGTCGCGCTCGTGCCGCTCGGGTTGAGCCCGCGCCGCGAGACGCTCGAGCTCATCGCGCCGGGCG
Source organism: Gammaproteobacteria bacterium (assembly GCA_022824305.1). GTDB lineage: Bacteria > Pseudomonadota > Gammaproteobacteria > HK1 > HK1 > JAJEAD01. Next base: position 2,786 of record JAJEAD010000067.1, read on the forward strand.
TGTTCTGGATCGGCGCGCTGCTGGCCACCCTGCTCTCGCTTGAACGGATGTTCCGTTCGGACTTCGATGACGGCTCGCTCGAGCTCATGCTCGTCAGCCCCCAGCCGCTGCCGCTCATCGTGCTGGCCAAGATCGTCGCGCACTGGCTCGCGACCGGCCTGCCGCTCCTGGTGGCGGCGCCGCTGATCGCACTGCTGCTCGGGCTGCCGGCACGCAGTCTCGCGGTACTCCTGGCCGCGCTCGTACTCGGAACCCCCACCCTGAGCGCCGTCGGCGCAATCGGCGTGGCGTTGACGGCGGGACTGCGCCGTGGCGGGATGCTGTTGTCCCTCCTCGTCCTGCCCCTCTATATTCCGGTACTGGTGTTCGCGGCGAGCGCGGTGTCCGCCGCCGCCGGAGGGCTGCCGGCGGCAGGGCAACTCTACCTCCTGGGGGCGCTGGCCGCGTTATCGTTGACCCTCGCGCCGCTGGCGGCAGCCGCGGCGCTCAGAATCAGCGTGAGCTGAAACGGATCGAACCCGGATGTGGGCCTTCCTCCACCGCTTCGCGTCGCCGCCGCACTTCTACCGGCTGGCCGGGACACTGGCGCCGTGGCTCGGCTGGATCTGCCTGGGGCTGATGGCCGGCGGACTCTACGGCGGCCTCGTCGTGGCCCCGCCGGATTACCAGCAGGGCGAGAGCTACCGGATCATCTTCGTGCACGTCCCGAGCGCGTGGATGTCCATGTTCATCTACGTGGTGATGGCCGGTGCCGGCGCCATCGCCCTGATCTGGCGCATCAAGCTCGCCGAGGTCGTCGCCGTCGAGAGCGCGCCCATCGGCGCCTCCTTCACCTTCCTCGCGCTGGTCACCGGCTCGCTGTGGGGCAAGCCCATGTGGGGAACGTACTGGGTGTGGGACGCCCGTCTCACCTCCGAGCTCGTCCTGCTCTTCCTTTACTTCGGCGTGATGGGGCTGCACGCGGCGATCGAGGATCGGCGGGCCGCGGGGCGGGCCGCGGGGCTGCTCGCCATCGTCGGGGTGGTGAACATTCCCATCATCCACTACTCCGTGGAGTGGTGGCACACGCTGCACCAGGGACCGACGGTGACGAAGCTCTCGGCGCCCTCGATCCACGTCTCGATGCTGGTTCCGTTGCTACTGATGGCGGTATCGTTCAAACTGTTCTACCTGACAGTGCTGCTGCAGCGCGCCCGCTCCGGGGTGCTGGAGCGAGAACGCGGCGCAGGCTGGGTGCGGGAACTCCTCGCGCGGACCGAGTCCGACTGACCATGGCCGAATCCCTGTCCGACTTCTTCCGCATGGGCGGCTACGCCTTCTGCGTCTGGTGGTCGTACGCCATCGTGTTCGTGGTGCTCGTGCTCAATTTCGTGCTCCCGATGCTGCGCCACCGCCACGTGCGCCGCGACCTCGC
>JAJEAD010000016.1 GCA_022824305.1 Gammaproteobacteria bacterium
GGCGATGTCCGTGGTAGCTCAACTTGCGTTCAGCCAATCACAACACGCGTCTGGCGCGTTCATCTTCGCCCATCTGGAACAGCCGGCGGGCGGTCCTGGCTCTCTTGCGCACCTCGTTCGTCTCACTCCGTCGCGCGCCGCGTCCCGACGATCGCCCCCACACTACCACGCCGACGATCTCTGCATTGTCCGTGGTCGGTCCGATCTCGATGACCGCTCGTGAGCTTAGCTGCTGCGTGCGCCTGCCTCGCTCGTGGGCCTGCCCGTCCATGGCGTGACCGAACATTTTCCGCGGAAGACGCGACTCCACGAGCTCCATGGACCCACATGGTCGCCCAAGGTCGCTCGAAGTACCGCCCCGAAACAAGTACCCAAAATCGTACCCGCGCTGGACAGTATCAGGAAAAACGCATTAGAATCAAGTAGTTGTTTTCGGCGTGTCGCCGACGCGGTGGTGGCGTCGCAAGCGCCTGCGCGTCCGGTGGCATCGATGGCCTTGAAGGCATCCGGCCGCGTGTGGTGATTCGTAGAGGGTTCGCATGGCGCACGCGCGCGTCTCCGCGCATTCAGCGAAGGACCGGCATCTCGCTCAGCATCGCCTTGACCACCGCTGCCGCGTTGCCCGCCGCGAGGTCGAGGAATATCTCCATCCGGTTCGCGCCCTCCCCGCCGCCGGCGAGGTCGGCGAGACTGCGCACCGCGACGAACGGCACGTCGTTGGCGTAGGCGACGTGCGCCACGGCGGCGCTCTCCATGTCGAGAACCCGGGCACCGAACATCTCGAAGACCCACGTCCGGAAAGCCGCATTGTCGACGAAGGCCCCGCCCGAGACGCCGGAACCGCCGACCGTAATGCGCGGCGGCCTATCGAGGCAGCGGCCGTCCGCCGTGCAGCGCGCCAGCGCCACCGTGTCCGCCGCGCGGCGTGCCGCCGCCAGCAGCGCCTCGTCCACCGGGAACCAGAAGCGGGTCTCCGGCCCGTCGGCTCCGGCACGCAGCACCGTGACCGAGCGCGGGAACATCATGCCGAAGTTCCCGTAGGGGTATTCGAAGAACGGCATCGTCGCCCAGCCGCCGTCGGTCTCGCGTGCGAACAGCATCTCCAGGTACTGTCCCCAACGCTCCGCGACCGCCACGTCGCCGATGCTCAGCGAAGGATCGACACCGCCCGCGATGCCGGAGAACACGATCCTCTCGATGGCGAAACGGTCCAGCGCAAGCTGTGCCGTCATCGCCGCGTTGACGACACTGATCCCGCTCAGGAACAGCACCACCTTCTGTCCTTCGAGCGTGCCGGTCGCAAACTCCACGCCGTTCGCCGAGTGCTTCGACCGGTCCTGCAGTTCCCCCTTGAGAATCTCCAGCTCAGGAGCGAAGGCGGAGACCACGGCGATGCGTGGGGTCCCGTCCCGGAAGTCCTGCGCCTCCGCCGGCTCCGGTACGCTCGCCGCGAGCGCCAGGGCGAACGACAAGGCGGCGAGCAGGTTCCGAACCACGCGCGGTGCAGACGCCAGATGGGTCATCGTGCGATTCTCAACTCGCCATGAAGATTGTCAATGCGGCTGACCCCCACTGACTGATCCGATTCGTACGTTGATTCGTCGAGGTTTTGTCCGCCACGAAGCTCGGATCCTTCGTCGCACGCGCGGTCGCCTTCAACGTGAAGCAATCCGTCTGCACGGCCTGGTGCTTGTTGTCACGAAGCTCGATCCGGAGTCGACTTGTTGCGTCGATCGCTGGCTTCGGCCGGTGTCGTTCCGCTACTGCCAAGTGCATATGCCGGAAAGCCACCAAACCAAGCCGCTCTCGGCACATCGCTTGGCATTACGCCCTTCTCGGCATTAGCCGCGCAGGTGCGCATCGCCAACCCGGCGCCGCCGCCGGCCGGCGGCGGGATGTGGCCGGTCCTCGAATGGCGCCTCGAACTCCCGGTGACCATCGCCTGGCTGTGCGACCTGTGGGGCGTCTCCGGCGGTGGGGACCCTTCGACGGACCGGGTCAGACCCCTTGGCACGGAATCGGCGGGCGGGCTCACGGGAACGGACGCGAGCGGAACTGCTGACTGTGCTCGAAGCCGACCAGAACGGGCTGAGCTGGCACGAGATCGCGGAACTGCTCTGGAGCGCCGAGCGCGTCGCGGGTGAATGGTGGGCGGACGGCTGGATGCGGGCGGTGCTCCTCAAGCAGGCGCTCGGCGCACCCCCCGACATCCAGCATGTGCCACACGGCGGGGTGCTCTGCGTTCTCGCTGCTCTTGTCTGGCCAGTCGCGGGCAAGCTGCGGAACGCAGGAGTCCATCAGCGTTGCAGCGCACGGGCGTTTCTCACAACCTCGCCTTATCTCCCTGCGTTGCCGGCCCAGACTCTTCAGTTCTCCCGGGCATCATGCCTTCAGCGAGTGTGCTAGTGGCCGTTGGCCGTGTCGGCGTAGCCCGAACGGATGTCCTGACTCCACGGGCATAAGCAGAGGTCGTTTCGGCACCTGCGTATGCGGGAGGGTCGGTTCCCCCACCCGGGTGGCGATTGACCCACGCACCGCGCCGGCGGAGCCTTCCGGATGTCATCAGGTACGGCCAAGCGCTACTCGAGCGCGATCACGCGTGCCATCGCCGCACCGATGCGCTCGGCGGCTGCCTCGATGTCGCGGTCGGCGAGATGGGCGTAGCGCAGCGTCATCTGCGCGTTGGTGTGGCCAAGCAGGCGAGAGACGACGGGCACGGGGACGCCGCTCATCACGGCGTGGCTCGCGACCGTGTGGCGAAGCGTGTGCAGGCACGCGTCCTCGATGCCGGCCTCGCGACGCACGGTGTTCCACAGCCGCAGGGTGGAGGACCGTGGACGGTCACTGTCGCGCGGTGAGGGGAAGACGAAGGGGTTCGCTCCCCGGGGCTGGCGCGCGAGGAGGGCCTGCGTCCTGGCGTTGAGGGGCACCTTGCGTGGACCGGTCTTCGAGTCTTCGAGGGCGAGGGCATCGGGGTGCACTTCGGACCAGCGCAGCGCGAGGATCTCGTTCCTGCGACATCCGGTGAGCAGGAGCAGGCGGATGATGTCGGCCTGTTGCCTGGCGAAAGCCGAGCGCATGCCGTGGCGGTCGAGCGCACGGTGGAGGCGATGCACCTCCTCGCGGGAGAGGAATCGGGTGAGGGGACTGCGTCGGTTCGGCGTGATGGCGCGGGCGGGGTTGGCGGTCAGGTGGCCGCAGGCGATGGCGAAGTTGAGAATCTGGCGAAGGAGCGCCAGCGTCCGGTTGGCGCCGCCGGGAGCGGTGGCGCTGTAGGCGTCGAACCAGTCGAGCACCTGAGCGCGGGTGATGCGCTCGAGCGGAGTGGCACCGAATGCGGGCACGAGCTGGCGTGCGAGAGCGTAGTGGGCGCGCCTGCGGCTCGAGGGCTTGTACTTCGGGAAGTGGGCTTCCCTCCAGGGTCCGGCGACGAAGTCGCGGAAAGTGAGAAGCTCCGACTTCTTCGTCCCAGCCGGTGCGCCCTCGGCGATGAGGGCGTGACACTTCCTGCGTATCGAATCGACGTTTTGCAACCCGGCTGCCCCGAGCGAGGTGCGCCTCGACCGGCCGTCTGCCTGGGACAGCAAAATGAAACCCTTGCCGCCGGTGGGGCGCACCCGCACCCCGAGGCCGGGGGTGCGGGTGTCCCACACCGTATACTCGCGCTCCTCGGGGCGAAGGCGGGCGATGGCGGCATCGGTCAGGCGCAGGCGTCTCTTTGCGGCCATGGCTATCCTCCCAACGCCTCGCCGACAATCTCGGCCGCCTCGCACACCATCGCGTCGGCGAGATGGGTGTACTTAAGTGTCGTGGCCGGCGAGCGGTGCCCGAGCAGCCGGGCGATGGCGAGAACGCTCTCGCCTTGTCTGAGCGCAAACGAGGCGTGCGCGTGCCGAAGATCATGCAGGCGCACATCCGGGAGTCCTGCCTCCACCCGGACCCGTTGCCAGAAGCAAGGCAACCACTTCGGGTTCGCCGGTCCGCTGCCGCCTTGAGCGGGGAAGACCCATGCCCCCTTGCGCTCGATGGCGTCGAGCACCTTCCTCGCCGCACCCGACAGCCACACGGTCCTCGGCCCGGACTTCGAGTCGCGCAGGAACAGCCGTCCCTCGCGGTAGTCCCGCCAGCGCAGCGTGAGCACTTCGCTACGGCGGCACCCGGTGAGGAGCAGGAGGCGCACCGCGGCGACCTGGAGCGGCTTCTCTCCCTCGTGCGCCGAGAGTCGAGCGCCAAGGCGACGCATCTCCTCGTCCGTCAGGGATCGCTCGCGTCCCTTGCGCCGGTAGCGCCGGATGCCGCGGCAGGGATTCGACCCCTCGGGGCGATGGCCCATGTGCTCGGCCTCGGTGAGAATGACCGAGAGCACGGGCATGGAGCGGTCGGCAGAGACGGGCGTTCCCCGCAACGAGGCGAACCAGCGCTCGACCTCCTGGCGGTCGATGTCGTCGATGGGCCGTCCGGCGAACCAGGGCGCGAGCGTGGTCCGGTAGTAGGAGCGGTTCACGTACAGCGTCCGCGGCTTCCACACCCGGGCGTAGCGCCGGAACACCATCTCGGCGACGGCCTCGAAGGGCGGGGCGTCCACCGGCGCATCGCCCCGGAGGCGGGCGAGCATCAATTCGGCCTGTGACCGCGCTTCGGCAACCGGCACGGCGTTGGCGTCGCCGATGATCTGCCACTTGCGCTCTCCGCGCTGCTGGGAGTGGAGAAAGAATCGCTTGGCGCCGGACGGCAGCACCCGCAAGCCGAAGCCGCGAAGCTTCGCGTCGCGCACGTGGTAGGTGGACTCGCGGGGTTCGAGCGCCCTGACGCGGGCGTCGGTGAGGGTGAGGCGGGGCATGGCTGCGGTCTCCTGTTCGCGGTTGCAGCCGGGGAACTGGAACGCTCGAGTTGCAGTTCCACGCGGCGGAATCGACAGGAAAACGCATTGCAGAATCAGTCACTTAGCACCGAAGGTGCGCCGTCTGGTGTGAGGTGCGTTGCGCTCCCGGAGCGCCTCGGCAGTCAATCGCATCGCTCGGCCCGGTGTCAACCGGAACGCTTGCGCGAGCGCAAGCGTTGCCCCTATTTTCGCGGGCACCGGCCGCCGCGGGGGCCGACCTGACGATTTCGCGCCCGATGTCCGAGTTCGCCGTGAGTCCGCATGGGCGTCCCGATGCAGCGGTGTCGGGCGGGAGCGTCGCCCGCATGCGAACGCGGGAGGATGCGGCCCGGTGAGCGCCCGCCCCCTCGGAGTGGGCATCGTGGGGACGGGCCGCATCTCGGACCTGCATGCGATCGAGTATCTCGCCCATCCCGGAGCGCGGATCGTCGCCCTGTGCGACCGCGACCCGGCGCTCGCGGCGGGCCGGGCGGCGGCATGGGGGCTCGACGACGTCGCGATCGAGGAAGACATCGACGCCCTTCTCGCACGGCACGAGGTAGATCTCGTCGAGATCCTGCTGCCCCATCACCTGCACCTGGACGCCGCTCTCGCCGCCATCGCATCCGGCAAGATCGTCTCGCTGCAGAAGCCCATGGCGATCTCTCTCGAGCAGGCCGACCGCCTGGTCGACGCGGCGGAGGCCGGTGAGCGCCCCTTCAAGGTCTTCGAGAACTTCGTGTTCCATCCGCCGGTCATCCGGGCGCGGGAGCTGATCGCGGAAGGCGCGATCGGCTCCCCTCTGTCCATCCGCATCAAGAGCAATCCCGGCCGCAGCGACACCGCCTGGGAGGTGCCGGAAAGCGCCACCGCCTGGCGGCAGAGGACCGAGCAGTCCGGTGGCGGGCCGCTCGTGTTCGACGACGGGCACCACAAGTTCGCGCTCGCCTGGCACTTCATGGGCGAGGCGCAGGAGGTGCACGCGTTCATCGGCCATAGCGAGTGGGAGGACGGGTACTGGCTCGACGCGCCCTCCCTGGTGTCCTTCCGATTTCCGGGTAACCGAATCGGGAACATCGAGGTCGTGCATTCACCGGAGCTGGAGATCGACACCCGCCACTACGCGCAGGACGACCGGGTGGAGATCACCGGCACCCGGGGCGTCATCTGGATCAACTGCGGTCACGGACGCCTCGGCGACCCTCCGCCGCTGGCCCTGTACCGCGACGGAGCGCTCACCGAGTACCGCGACCTGGAGACCGGGTGGGAGCAGAGCTTCGTCCTCTCCACCCGGCACTTTATCGATGTCGCGGCGCGGGGCGGGCGCCCCGTCCTCACCGCGCGCGAGGCCCGGCAGGTCCTGCGCTTCGCCCTCGGGGCGCAGGAGTCCGCCCGCGCCGGCCGGCCGGTGCGGATCGAGGTCGAGACCATCCCGGAGATGCCATGAACACTTCCCGTACCCCCTCCCCCCCGCCGGCTTCGATGGACGGGCGCGCCGCGTGGCTCGGCGAGGCCGGCGGGCTGGATGCGGCCATCGATGCCGGAGCCCTGAGCGAGCCGCTCTGTCTCCCCCTCGCAGAGGCGCTGGTGCTGGGCCTGATGCGCCAGGGCGTGACGAAGTACCTGGCGATCTTCGGGCATGGCTCCACCGCGCTCGGCGAAGTGCTGAGGGTGTATGAGAAGCGGGGGCTCGTGCGCTGCTGGCAGGTTCGCAACGAGGTCGCGATGGCGCACGCCGGTACCGCGCTGCGCTGGGTGTACGGCGAGCCCTGCGCGCTGGTGACCTCCATCGGGCCGGGGGCGCTGCAGGCAATGGCCGGCTCGCTCGCGGCGGCCTCGAACGGAATCGGGGTCTACCACCTCTACGGCGACGAGACGACCCATGGCGAGGGCTACAACATGCAGCAGGTGCCGAAACCGGCGCAGGGGCTGTTCGGCACGATGACCGCCCTCATGGGCGAGTCCTACACCCTCCACAGCCCCGGCGCGCTGCGCGCCGCCCTTCGCCAGGGCGCGATGAGGGTCTTTCATCCCTGGCGGGCGGGGCCCTTCTACCTCAATCTGCCCATCAACACCCAGCCCGCGGAGGTGCGGGTGCGCCTCGATGCCCTGCCGGTCGCGCCGCGCTTCTCCCCTTCGATTCCCTCCGACGAAGCGGGTATCTCCGAGGCCGCCCGGCTGATCGCGGCGGTTTCCCGCGTCGCGCTCAAGGCGGGCGGCGGCTCGCGGCCCTTCGCCCGATCACTGCGGCGTTTCGTGGAGAGCTCCGGCGCCGCGGCGGTGCTGAGTCCCGGTTCCACCGGGGTGCTCCCCGACGATCATCCTCAGAACATGCACGTCGGAGGCTCCAAGGGCTCCATCAGCGGCAACTTCGTGATGGAGGAGGCGGAAGTGCTCGTGGTCGTCGGCAGCCGCGCGGTCTGCCAGAGCGACTGCTCGGGGACGGGGTGGCCGAAGGTCCGCCACGTCGTCAACGTCAACGCCGACCCCGGTGACGTCCAGCACTACAACCGGACCATCGCGTTGTGCGGCGATGCGGGCGCGGTGCTCGAGCGCCTGGCCGATCGTCTTGGCCGAGACCACCCGCAAGCGCGCGACAACAAGGGAGAGTGGCTCGCTTCCTGTGCGAGGAAGAAGGACGAGTGGAGGGCCTTCAAGGCGGCGCAGCTCGAGGCCGTGCCGCCGGTCGATCCGGTCTGGGGGCGGGCGGTGCTGACGCAGCCGCAGGCCATCTCGATCGCGGCCGCGTTCTGCAAGGAGCGCGGCGCGCTCAAGTTCTTCGATGCGGGAGACGTGCAGGCGAACGGCTTCCAGCTCGTCGAGGACGACTCCCCCGACGAGAGCGTCACCGAGGCCGGTGCCTCCTACATGGGATTCGCCGTCTCCGCCCTGCTCTCGGGGGCGCTGGCGGAGGAGGGGCGCTACGCGGTGGCCTTTACTGGCGACGGCTCCTTCACCATGAACCCGCAGGTGCTCATCGACGGGGTGGCCCACGGCGTTCGCGGCGCCATCCTGCTCCTCGACAACCGGAGAATGGGCGCCATCAGCCAGCTCCAGCAGGCGCAGTACGGCGCGGAGTTCCGCACCTCGGATACGGTCGCGGTGGACTACGTCCGCATGGCCGAATCGGTAGCCGGAGTCAGGGCGCTCTTCGGGGGCTTCGACCGCGCGAGCCTGCGCCGGGCGCTCGAGGAGGCGTTTGCCTACCCGGGCCTCAGCCTCGTCCACGTGCCCGTCTACTTCGGAGATCACCCCAGCGGCGGGATGGGGGCCTACGGCCGATGGAACGTGGGCAACTGGTGCGACGACGTGCAGGAGCGCTACACCCGCAGCATGATTTGAGAGGTGGCGGGCGGCGCTGAGGATCGTCAGCTACGGCCCCTGAACAGGACGTGCGCGGCGAGCGCTCGTCGGTCTTGGATGGGCGTAGCCTCGAATCTCTCGATCGTAGAGCGCGCAGCGGCAATGCGCTCCTCAACATCGGACTTGAACCGGACCCATGCCGGGTTGTAGTCCGCGTGATGCCGTTCACCCTGCAATTCGATAAACAGGGAAGCGAATTCCCGAAGTTCCCGGCGGAAACTCCGCATCTCCTGTTTGCGTTGGAATGCTTCTCGTGCCTGGCGGTGATGGAGCGCGCGGTATGTGCGCAGCCATGCGGACGTAGCGCGTGAACCGCCCTTTCCGATGAGTGTATCCGCGCAACATCCCGCCAGGCAGTGGAAGAGAGCGTAGTAGGTCGTGCTCATGGCGCGCCGGAGATCGGACTCCAGGGGACGTCCCCGTCCCGACTGGAGCTGTTTCTCGGCCGATGCGACTAGATCAGACGCCTTCAGGTCGCCAGTCCTTGGCGTCGGATTTCGTGATGAAGTGCGTCATGGGAGAAGCGTCCAGTTCCATGTCCCACAGCATGTCCTGGATGCTCGAGCCGAACGAGGGCCGCTCCGGTACCTCGAGGTCACTGACGACACCGTCGTATATGGCCCACACCTCGACAATCTCGTCGCCGAACGAGGAGACGCCCGGTAGCACCCAGATGTCTGTGAAGGTGACCTCCGGGAAGGTCCGATGGACCATACGCCGAATGTTGTCCTTGATTTCCGGCAGCTTTCCGGATCTCTCAATGCACGTCTTCATCGCCCGACTCGGCGAGGCAGGTGGGTGAAAGTAGACGCAACCGACGGCCGGATATCAAGCGTGTCCGCAGCGCTTTGAGTCAACGCCCGGGAGAGGCCACCTGAGTCTTCCCGCCGTCAACAGTGCCGTTGAGTTTCGGCCCTCTCGTCCTCGACGTTCCACGGCGTTAACGAAACCGAGGTTTCACCGTGTTGCGAGAGGGTCCCGACCGGGCAGGGCGCGGAGAGCAGGGCCCGGGTCCGGGCCCTCACCAGGGCCGAGGTGCCTACGTCGAGACTCCAATCACACCCTCATCCGAACACGAATGGCCCGGGACGGAGTGCCTCCCGGGTTCCGGGAAGGCCCCGGGGAGGAAGTCCCCGGGACTTCGATGCCGTCGCCGGACAGGCCTCAGCTATAGCGGTAGGGCACGCCGACCTTTTCCATGACCTCGGAGTACTTGCGGCCGGCCGGCGGCTGTCGACCGGGACTTGCTCTTCGTGCCGGCCCTCTCCGGCCTGGCCTGCCCGCACTGGGACCGCCGTGCCGCGGGGCTCTGGATCGGGCTCTCCCTGGACACCGATCCCCGGGACATGATGCAGTCCCTGCTCGAAGGCATCGCGTTGCGCACCGCCGAGGTGATCCGGGCCATGTCTTCGCTCACCGAGATCGGCGACGAGGTCTCCGTCGATGGCGGCGTGTCGGTCAACCCGTACTTCTGCCAGTTCCTCGCCGACGTCCTCGGAAAGTGCGTGGCGGTCAAGACCTTCCCGGAGATAACCGCCATCGGCACCGCCCAGCTCGCCGGCGCCGGCGACATCCGCGGCGGGGATGGCGCAACCCCGGTGCGGCGCTATCTTCCCGGAACGAACCGGCAGATCCGGGAGAGCCGGGCGGCGAGGTTCTCCGAGGCGGTGTCGAGATCCGCGCAATGGCGAAAGCCCCCGACCGGCGATTGAAGGTCCGCCTCAGACCTTCCCGCGATCAGCAGCGCCACCGGGTCTCGGTTCCCTCGTCTACGACCTTCCACGGCGTCAGCGAGACCGCGATCTCACCGCTTCGCGAGCGGGCCCCGACCGGGCAGGGCGCGGAGAGCAGGATCCGGGCTCGGGCCCTGACCAGGGCCGAGGTGCTCACGTCGATGCTCCCGAGGCTGGGAGTGGCGAGCGCCTGCAGGTCGGCCCGCACCCGCACACCCGGCTGCTCACTGGGCACCGGTTGCACGACGCTGAGCGACAGGGTGGAACGGGAGGGGTAGGGTCCGGGCTGCGGCAGCGTGTAGTCGCCGCTGCTGTTGTCGTCGACGAGCGTCGCGCCGCCGAGCTCGGTGTGGCGCATCCGGAATCCCGAGAGGTTCTCGCGGCGAATCGTGCCGTCGAGGGAGCTTCGCAGGGCGGCCCTCATGCGCGCCTCGCCGTAGCCGCCGAACCCGTACTGGATCTCCAGGGTCACGGTCAGGGGCATCCGACCCTGCCACTCGCCGATGATCCGGACGCTCTGGAGCATGAGCGCGGTCGCCTCGCGGCCGATGTAGCCGACGTTGCGGATCGCGCCTCCCGCCACGCCTACGCCAACCCGGGGATCGGCGAGCGTCGCTTCCGCCGCGGAGAAGGCGGACATCAGCCCTCCCTGCGGATCGGTGAGCATGTCGGACTCGGAGCACTGGAGCGCGGGCTCGGTGACCGATAGCTGGAAGAGGCCGCGGCAGGTGACGCGCAGCAGGTCCTCGCCCGCCGCCGCTTGCCGGATCCCGAGCGTGACCGACGCAACGAGGACAAGGGCGCTCAGCGCGGCGCGCCGCGGGCACCGTCCGAAGCACCGGCGCTTCGACCCACCCCGGCGGGTTTTCGGAGAGAGGGACATCTCGATCATGCATCCGGGCGGGGCGCCTTTCCGTGAGACTCGCTCTCCGCGGAAGGGCGGCGGCGCGCGCCCCGCAGCTCCGGCCACACGAACAGTACCACCCCCAGGACGACCAGGCCTTCGATGGCCGTTATCGCCACCGCACGGGGCGCGCCGAGCCATTCCGCGAGCAGGCCGATGTGCAGCAGTCCGATCGGACCGGCGCCGATGCACAGGGTCAGCACGCCCATCAGGAGGGGACGCTTCTCGCTCGGGGTGTGACTGAGCAGGATCGCGCTCTGCATAGCGGCGAAGCCCGCGAAGCCGAGCCCGGCCGTGAGCATGATCGCGAGCGAGAGCCAGAAATGCGCGGACAGGCCGAGAGCCAGGATCATCACGAGCAGAAGCGCCGAGCCGGTCACGTAGATGCGGGTGTAGAGGGACGGGCGCACCAGCACCGCGATCAGCATCGTGCCGGCGAGGGCGCCGGCGCCGTCCATCGCGATCAGCACTCCGATCGCGGCCGGACCGAGACCCAGCCTGCTCTCGCCGATCACCGGTATCATCGAGAGGCAGGGAAAGCCGAAGAGGTTGAGGGTCACGGTCACCGCGAGGGTCCCGGCGATGAGCCGGTGGCCGCGCACCTGGCCGAAGCCTTCCCGCAGGCTGTGCAGCCACGAAGCGCCCGCCGCGACCGGGCGCTTCGCCGCGGGCGCGAGTCCCAGGACGCTGACGAAGGCGACGGCGTAGAGCACGGTGCTGATGACGTACGCGCCCGGAAGGCCCAGGGTGGTGTAGAGGAGGCCGCCGCTCAAGGGGCCGACGAGCCGGGTGAAGTGGTGGGTCGCGGAGTCGATGGCGGTCGCGTTGCCCATGCGTTCCACGCCGGCGACGTCGGCGACGAGGGTGCGCCGTACCGAGTACTCCATGCACCAGAACACCCCGCTCAGGGCGGCGCCGGCCGCGACGTGCCAGAGCGAGAGGGCGCCGGCGAGCCCGAAGGCGGCGAGCAGGGCCGCGTTGATGCACATGCCGGCGAGCCCGAAGGCCATCAGGGTACGGCGGTCGAAGCGCTCCGCGACCACTCCCGTGAGCCCGCCGAGCAGGACCGTGGGCAGCGTGCGGGCGAACATCATCGAGGCGACGACGAAGGCGGAGCCGCTCACCTCCAGCGCGTACAGGGCAATCGAGAGGATCTCGAGCCAGCGGACCATCCAGCCGAGCCCGCCGGTGATCCACAGTCGGCGGAAGCGGGCCTCCCGAAAGAGGCTCAGGCTCCGGCGCGCGCTGCTCGGTGCTTCGCGTTTCATCGGGAACGATTTCCGGGCGGCCACCTGCCCCGGTGGGCGCCGGCCCCTACTTCGGCGCCTTCACCGTACGCACCGGCACGCGAAGGCTCAACTGAACCAGCAGCACCGCTCCGATCACCAGCCCGCCACCGAAGAGCTGCACCGGGCTCAGACGCTCGCCGAGGAGCAGCGTGGCAAGGAGGATGGCCCATACCGGAGCGCTGTTGTCGATGATCGCCGTGCGCAGCGCGCCGATCATCTTGACCGCGGTGAAGAGCAGGATGGTCGCGAGCACGTAGAAGCCCGTCGACGCGGTGAGCGCCGTCCAGCCTTCGCCGCTCCGCGGCCATTCGAGGTCCACCAGCGTGAGCGACGCCGCTCCCACCACCACCGCCGTGGTGCCGGTGAGGTAGAGCATCATGACCCAGCGGTCGATACCGCGCATCGTACGTCCGCTCACGATGAGCACGGCCGCAAAGCTCCCGGCGGTGAAGGCGGCCCACGCCACGCCGCGCCAGTCTATCTGCTCTCCCGGGGCGTGGAGCGCGAGAACGAGGCCCGAGAAGGCGGCGAGAATCGCGAGCAGACGGTCCAGGGTGAAGGGCTCGGCGCCGCTCAGCCATCCGGCGATCGCGACGAGCAGCGGGTAGGTGTACATGATGAGCACCGCGAGACCCACCGGTATGTACTGGATGGAGGCCACCAGCCCGTAGAGCTCGCCGCAGAAGAGCAGCCCCACCAGGGTGCACTGCATCGTCGCGCGGGGGGGAAGGACGGGCGAGACGCGGCGCAGGGCGAGGATGAGCGCCACCACGCCCGCGAAGGCGAGCGCCCGCGCCAGGTTGACCGCGTGCACGTTGGCGCCCGCCTCGTAGATGAGCGCCACCAGCGTGATGCTGGTCGCGAATGTGATCGCCGAAGCGAAGGCGACGGCGTTGCCGGCTCCCAAGGTCCCGGCGGCCGGTTACGGAGGCGCCCAGGCGAGGTCGAGCGCCCGCAGCAGGTTCTCCCCCAGAAAGCCCCTGAGCTCGGCCTCGCTCCAGCCCCGCTCGAAGAGGGCGGAGCTCAGTCGGACGAGCTCTCCGTGCGAAGCGCAGTCCTCGAGGTGCACCTGCAGCGCGTTCGGGTTCATGGCGATTCGGGCATGTGGGCGGTATCGGCGGCCGGCGACTTCCGGGTCCCGGGCCGCCCGGCCGCGGACGGGGCCGGGGCCGGGTGGCCGGGGAGAAGTCTATCCCAGACCCGCTCAACTCCCACGCCCCCGGGAACCTCGCCGCCGACATGCCGGAGTTCAGGCGCTGCGAGCTCCCGGCAATTCGCGCAGCTCCCGGCGCGGGATCCGCTTCCCGGCGCCCGCGTGCGCAGGGATAGAATGCCGCGTCGCGGGCGCTTGGCCGATCCCGCATGGGGTTCAATCGTGCAGCCATTCGCGAACCACGGTCAGCGCCGGCGCGCGCAGCGCGATTCTCCGTGAAGACGCTGGACGTCCTGATGGCGCTGGGGGTCGCCGTCATCTTCGGTACCGGAGTGGTCTTCGCCAAAGCGGCGATCGATCACTTCCCGCCCATTCTCCTGATGTCGATCCGGTTCTCGGTGGCCGCGCTGGTGCTGCTGTGGTTCGTGCGTCCGCCCTGGCACCTGATGGGGAAGATCTTCTTCGCCTCCCTCGTGGGGGCCGCCATCCAGTACAGCCTCACTTTCTCCGGTCTCGCCGGCCTCGATGCGTCGATCATGATCCTCGTGGTGCAGCTCGAGGTGCCCTTCGCGGCGCTGCTGGCATGGCTGGTCTTCAAGGACCCCCTGGGCTGGCGTGGCTTCGCCGGGATGATGATCGCGTTCGCGGGGATCGCGGTGATCTCGGGGGCGCCCGATCAGCGCGGCAACCTGCTGCCGATCCTCCTGGTGGTGGGGGGCTCGCTGGCCTTCGCGGTGGGGCAGATCATGGTCAAGCGCATCGGGCAGATCGGCGGACTGACCATGATCGCCTGCGTGGCCGCCATGGCGGGTCCTCAGCTCCTCGTGTCTTCGCTGATCTTCGAACGAGGTCAGTGGGAGGCGATCGTGAGCGCTCCGCCCGTCGTGTGGTGGGCGGTAGCCTACCTCGCCCTGGTCATGACCTCCCTCGGCTACGCGATGTGGTACGACCTGCTCGGGCGCCACGACGTGACGCGGGTGATTCCCTATCTCCTGCTGGTCCCGGTCACCACGGTGCTCGGAGGGGTCGTGTTCCTGGGTGAACCCATGACCCTG
The DNA here is from genome assembly GCA_022824305.1 of Gammaproteobacteria bacterium. Taxonomy (GTDB): domain Bacteria; phylum Pseudomonadota; class Gammaproteobacteria; order HK1; family HK1; genus JAJEAD01. Next base: position 14,359 of record JAJEAD010000016.1, read on the forward strand.
CTTCGCTTCGCGGGCGGCGCGCTCGTCATCGCGGGGGTGGCGATCATGAACCTGAGGCTGAATCCGCTTCGGCGACGCTCTCCCGTGCCCACCGGCGCTCGAAGGCCCAGACCTCCTCGAAGCCCATGAGCGCGTGCATCTCGGCGAGCGATATCGCCGGGATCTCCGCGTCGGTGGTCTCGCCGTCGCTCAGCAGCCCCTTCATCGCCCGCTGCATGGCGCCGGCGGCGGGCAGCATCCCGATCGTGGGATGGATGGCGACGGCGAAGCCGAGAGATTGGAGCCTCCTCGCGGGCAGGATCGGCGTCCTTCCGCCCTCGACCATGTTGGCGAGCAGCGGCTTGTCGATGGCCTCCCCGATCCGCGCCATCTCTTCCTCGCTCTCCGGCGCCTCGATGAAGATGACGTCGGCTCCCGCATCCGAGTAGGCCCGGCCGCGCTCGATGGCGGCGTCCAGGCCCAGCTTCGTGCGCGCGTCTGTCCTTGCGACGACGAGGAGGTTCGGATCGCTGCGGGCTTCGACCGCGACACGCACTTTCTCGACCATGTCCCGGACGGGCACGACGCGCCGGCCCGGGGTATGCCCGCACTTCTTCGGTGTCTCCTGGTCCTCGAGCTGAATCGCGGCGCAGCCGGCGTGTTCGTAGCCCTGCACCGTGTGCCGGACGTTGAGCAGTCCGCCGAATCCGGTGTCCGCGTCGCAGATCAGCGGAGTGCGGGTACCGCCGGCGATGGTACGGACCCTGTCCGCGAGGTCCGCGTAGGTGGCGAGACCGGCATCCGGCAGCCCGAGGAGGGAGGCGGCGACGCCGTAGCCCGTCATGTACAGCGCCGGGAATCCCATGCGGTCGGCGAGGCGGGCGGAGATCATGTCGTAGACGCCGGGGGCGACGACGAAGCGCCCTTCCCGGATGGCGCCGGCAAGCGCGGCGCGCTTCTCGTTCGCGTTCATGGCGGTGCTCCCGTGGGGTTCCAGTGACTCTGCCGCAGGATCCGCCTCCCGGCGATGCTTCCGAGCGCGAGTGAACGAGCGTCGCCGAGCGGGGCGGAAGTGCGGTGAGCCTGGCGTGATCCTGCCGATTCCGGGCATATGTGCCACTCGTGCAGCGCGGACGCAATCCGTAGACTCTGCGCCCCCCTATGCGCTCGAGTATCCGCCCGATGCTGCGCCTCTACGACAACCATCTCTCCGGCAACGGCTACAAGCCGAGACTGCTGCTCGCTCACCTCGGCAGGACCTACGAGCGCGTCGAGCTCGACATCCTCGAGGGGGAGACCAGGACTCCGGAGTTTCTCGCCCGCAATCCCAACGGGCGCATTCCCGTGCTGGAGCTTGATAGCGGCGCGTGCATCGCCGAGTCCAACGCCATCCTCTTCTATCTCGCGGAAGGTTCGCGCTTTCTCCCGAGCGATCCCCTGGCGCGCGCCTTGACCCTCCAGTGGATGTTCTTCGAGCAGTACAGCCACGAGCCGTGCATAGCCGTGGCGCGCCACTGGATCCAGCACATGGAGATGACGGAATCGCAGCGCGCCCAGCTTCCGGACAAGCAGGAAGGGGGGCGAGCCGCGCTCGCGGTAATGGAAGGTCACCTAGCCGCTTCCGACTGGTTCGGCGGGCACGCCATGAACATCGCCGACATCGCGCTGTACGCCTACACCCACGTTGCGGACGAGGGCGGCTTCGATCTCTCGGACTATCCGCACGTCGGCGACTGGCTGGACCGCGTGCGGGAACAGCCCGGACATGTCCCGATGGAGCCCGCACCGGAGGGGATCGTCGTCCCGGCCGGCGCCTGAGGCGCCGCTCTCAGCCCGCGTCCGGATTCCTCGGAGTCGCGGGTACACGCGTGTGCCAGTCGGTCTCGCGCTGGTAGGCGTAGCCGATGCGAAAGAGCGTTGCCTCGGCGAAGAGAGGGCCCATGAGCTGGAAGGCGGCGGGCAGGCCGTTGCCGGTGAAGCCGCAGGGGATCACCAGGGCCGGAACACCCAGGTAGTTAGCGGGGCGCGTGCACCAGCTTATGCCGGCGATGGTGCTCTCCATCGCATCGCCCGCCGCGACGTCCGTCTCCGCCCGGGTGGGGACGGGGAAGGGCAGCGCGGGGGTGTGCAGGACGTCGGCCCGGCCGAACGCCGCGTCCGTGAACTCGCGCAGCGCGCCGGCGCGCGCGCGCAGGGCCTTGACGTAGCGGGTCGCCGGGAGGCGGAGGCCGGGCTCGTAGCGCTTGCGCACCTGCGCCTGGTAGTCGTGCGGGCGCGCGCTGAGCCAGGGCTCGTGGATCGCCGCGGCTTCGCAGGGGAAGACCACGTTCGCGAGGTCGGTGAGCCGCTGCATGTCGGGGAGGGAAACCTCCACCGTCTCCGCCCCCGCCTCCCGGAGCACCTCGAGGCTGTCTTCCATGAGCATGCGCACCTCGTCCGTCGCGAGGTCGTAGAACCAGTCCCGCGGCACTCCGACCCGGATTCCGTCGAGCGCTGTCCCAAGCCCGGCCTCGTAGTCCGGGACCGGGCGGCGGACGCTGGCCCCGTCGCGCGGATCGTGCCCGGCCATCGCCCGCGTCATCCGCGCCACGTCCCGCACGGTGCGGCAGAGCGGCCCCACCGTGTCCATGGTGCGGGAGAGCTCCATGATGCCGTGGCGGCTGATCAGGCCCTCGCTCGGCTTGAGCCCCACGATGCCGCAGCAGGCCGCGGGCAGGCGCACCGAGCCGCCGGTGTCGGAGCCGAGGGCTCCGAACGCGATCCTCGCGCCCACCGACGCCCCGGAGCCGCTCGAGGAGCCGCCCGGGATGTGGTCCGGGTTCCACGGGTTGCGGCAGTCGCCCCAGTGCGCGTTGTGTCCGGTCGGACCGGTGGCGAACTCCGCCATGTTGAGCCCGCCGAGGGTGATCGCGCCGGCCCGGCACAGGCGCGCCAGGGCGGTGCTGTCGTGGTCCGGCACGAAGTCGCGGAGAATCCGGGAGCCGCAGGTCGAGACCCGCCCGGCGCGGAAGAAAAGGTCCTTGTGCGCGATCGGCACCCCGTGCAGCGGCCCCGGCGCATCCCCGCGCGCGAGCGCGGCATCCGCGGCGGCGGCCTCTTCGAGCGCGCGCCCGGCTTCGAGCGAGATGAAGCAGTTGAGCACCGGCTGCAGGGCTTCCGCCCGCGCAAGCGTGGCTTCCATCACCTCGAGCGCGGAAAGCTCCCGCGCGGCGAGCGCGCTCGCAAGGGCGGTGAGGCTCATCGCGTGGATTTCGTCGCTCATGCCGATGTGCCTCGAGCCTCCTCGGGTCGGGATGGAAGCTGATGCCTTCCGTGCCCGATGCCGACTACCGGAAGAGAGTGGACGGTGGCAGTATCCGTTCCGGAAAGCGGCGATACAACGCGAGGGATGCGCGATGGGGCACGTCTTTGCACAGATAGAGCTCTCCAACCCGCGGCGACAGGACAGGACGCCCATTGCCGTGACCGCGATGGCCGATACCGGGGCGCTCATGCTGTGCATTCCCGAGACGGTCGCCAGCCGGCTCGATCTGGAGACGGAGTCGATGAGGGACGTGTCGGTGGCGGACGGCCGGAGCCTGCGCGTGCCCTACGTCGGGCCGATCAGGGTCGCCTGCGGAAAGCGCTTCTGCTTCGTCGGTGCGCTCGTGTTCGGCGACCAGGTACTGCTGGGGGCCGTGCCCATGGAAGACATGGACCTGGTGGTCGATCCGAGTCGCAGAAGGGTCACCGTCAATCCGGCCAGTCCCGACCTTCCGCACGTCAGGGCCTGAGGGCCGTAGAGCCGATCAACGACTCTCGCCTCTGAAGTACGCGTGTCCGCTGTCATCCGGCCCTTTGAACAACTTGACTGAACGGGATGAGAACAACCCTGACCTTGGATGCCGATGTGGCCGCCCTGCTCCGGCGGATACAGCACACGCACGGACGCAGCCTCGAGGCAGTCGTAAACGATGCGCTACGGCAGGGTTTGCTACAGATGATGACGCAATCCGGCCCGTCGACTCACTACCGGACACCTGCCGTCGATCTCGGGCGATGCCTGGTGGCCAGCCTCGATGACGTCGCCGACGTGCTTGCAGTGGCGGAAAGCGAGCAGCTCCAGTGATCTTCGTATCGGGCTGGAACGCCCGGTCGTTACATCCCCCACACGGTGATCGCTCGGCCGTCCCGGGATTCCTCACGCCGGAAGATCTTCTCCTCCCACGGTTTGCCTTCACTCCGGTCGAAGACGATCAGATGGCCCGCCGGACTCCCGCAGCGATCCATGTAGGCCGCGGTCTGCTCCAGGCCCTCGCCAATCGTCCGCTCGAGGCTCTTGTGCAGCACCTTGCACTCGATCACGTGCCTGTCCACCGGGGACCCCGGTGGCGTCCGCTCCCCTCCCCGCGGCCAGAGGATGAGTAGATCCGTGCGTCCTCTGCCCAGGCCGTACTCCCGCTCGATGCGCCCACCGCTGTTCACAATCCGTTGCAGGAACGCCTGTAGCAGAAGCTGGGGGCCGGCCTCGGCGTAGTCGAAGCGATCCACCCAGTGTTCCGAGTGCTCGCGAAAGAAGGCCTGGAAGGCCCCGAGCAGCTTCTCCACATCCAGGCCGCCTTCGGAATCGACGTACCATGCCGTCTCCTCCACCAGCAGTTCCTGCGCCGCCCATGTCAGCTCGCGCGGCACGACCTCCCCGTAGACCGGATTGGCAATGCGCAACGCACCATGCTGCGCGATCAGCCCCAGATCGCGCACGTACTCGATGTCGCGGGCCGAGGGCTCCCGCTCGTCGCCGCCGCTCAGCAGGGGCTCGACCACCCGCCGCACGCGGTCTTCCTGGAGCTTGTCCGCGAGCTGGTCGAGGTGCGTCTCGCGGCGTACGATGAGTTGCTCCTGCGCCTCGAGGATGTCGTCCTCCGTGATCGGACGGCTGCGCTCGCGGCCGCGTTCGCTCCAGAAGCACGCTTCCGCGCACAGCGCGTTCACCAGCCAGGGCTGGCCCTGCGATTGGGTCCAGATCCGCTCCGCCGCTTCCGGTCGGAATGCCTGTCCCGTCTCCTCGGAGTGCTGCGCGAGCAGCGAGTCGACCTGGGTGCGTGAGAAGTCGCCGAGGCGCAGCGACCTCGCCTTGATGTTGAATGCGCTCCCCCCCGAGACTACCGCCTTCTCGGCGCTCGAATGGATGCGGTAGTCGCGCACGTCGCGCACCCCACACAGAACGATGCTCTGAGGAAAGCCTTCCGGACGCCGGATGTATCCGGCTCGAAGCTGGCGCAGCACTGCCAAAAGCGTATCCCCGATCAGGGAATCGATCTCGTCAATCAGCAGCACGAGCGGTCTCGGATCGGCCTCGGCCCAACGGGTCAGCGCCGCTCCTAGGGCGCCATCGCCGAACCTCGCCAGGATGTCGGGCCAGTGCTCGTCCAGGAACACGTCCTGCAAATCCGTTCGCGCCCACTCGGCCAGTTCGCCGAGAATGACGCGCATGGCGCGCTCCACGTCCTCGCGTACCGCCTGGGCGGCCTCGACGTTGGCGTACACGCAGCGGTAGTCGCCCTCGGAACCACCGTTCAGCAGGTCCCGCAGGGCGAGCAGGACGGAGGTCTTGCCGGTCTGGCGGGGGGCGTGGAGGACGAAGTAGCGCTCGTCCCGGACGAGGGTCATCACCTCGCCGAGATTGAGGCGGCTGAGCGGAGGGATGCAGTAGTGCTTGTCGGAGCGGACGGGGCCGGTGGTGTTGAAGAAGCGCATCGGCGCAGTATGACAGGCTCAGCCTCCCCCGCGGGATCGATAGTCGCGCCCGAGCCGCTCCTGCCGGTGCTGCGACTCAACGAGCCGAAGGTGGTGCCTCAACGCGCTCCGCCGACTACAACCGAAAACGCTGCATCTTCGTCGTCGTCAAACTCCAGCAAATTCGGACGGCGTTCCCGCAACACACGTTCCACATCGTCGGTAGTGCAGTTTCCCAGCTTGACCCATACGACCTTGGGCGGTGGACCACGAAGGAAGCTGAGCTGGTGGAAGTCCTCATCTTTGGAAACGATAGTGAAGTCCTCGGATCTCGCGTACTCCCAGACCGCATGATCGGACGCTTCCCGAAGGCCGACATTTCGCACGTGTTCCGAATCGGGAAATGCGTCGTCCAATCGTCCGAAATGCTTGTGCGAGAGATTGTGATCGAACAGCAGCTTCACGAGATGCCGAATGATACGAGCCGGCGCTCTCGGTCGGCGGCGAACGCGAGGCAGGCGCGAATGTCATCCCGCGTCAAATCGGGAAAGTCGTCCAGGATTTCCTGCTCCGACATGCCCGAAGCGAGGTAGTCCAGTACATCGTACACGGTGATTCTCATTCCGCGGATGCAGGGTTTCCCACCACGTTTGCCCGGTTCGATTGAGATTCGATCCTGATAATCCACGCTCCACTACCCCCAATGGACAGGCCGCCATTCCTTGTTCGTTGGAATCCGGGGCAAGGGTAGGCCACCGTATTCCCAGGAGCAACACTCGTGACATGGACCGCGCGGAAACGCCGCACGCGGTCAAGAACAAGGTCGAGGCCGCCTACGCGCGGAGCGATCTCTTCGAGAAACGGCGCGCCCGGATGGAGTCCTGGTCGCAATACCTCGCCGCCTGATTGCGCGGGCATCGGTCTGGCTCCCCGCACGTTGACGGCGGCGTCGGGATGGTCGATGTTAAACAGGGCCCTTCGCCGATGCAGGACAAGCGGCCGGCGGTGGCGCTCGGATGGTGTCTCCCACGCGTACCCCGATGCCCCGGGTGTCGGTTTCGCCGCCGGCGTCGACGGCGGAAACATCCTCCATCAGGAGCGCCTCGGAGAAGCGGGACATGGCGATTTTTCTGTGCGGCAAGTGCGGACACGTTCGAGAGGTCCCAAGTGAGTACATCGGGCGCTCGGTGGCCTGTCCCCGGTGCAAGCAGGCCGGTGCCGTGCACGACACGGTGAAATTGTGCGAAAGGCTGATTGGCGCAATTCGGGCCCAGAGGGCGGAGCTGCGCAAGCTGAGTGCGAAGCTCGCTCCGGGGGAGACAGCCGGACCGCTGGCCGGCGAGCGGCCATCGCTCCCGGAGATCGACATCCACGACACGCGGGCGCTGGCCGATCCGCGGCAGTTCGAGCCCATAGTCGCATGGTTCAAGGCACGCAGAGTCCAGTTCGATGCAAACCAGCGGGCGATGGATACGACTGGGTTCTTCGACGAGAT
>JAJEAD010000009.1 GCA_022824305.1 Gammaproteobacteria bacterium
AAGTCGCCCTTGACTTCGAGCACGAGCGCGCCCGCCCTGCGGCGGGGGTCGTCCGCCTGCCAGGAGAGAAGCTGGCGGGCGAACGGGTACATGCAGGCCGTCGTCTTGCCGGTGCCGACAGCCCCGACGACGAGCACGCCGGTGTAGAGCCCCTTCTCGGGGATCACGAGCCAGGAGGGGCGCTCGCTCTCGCGCGGCACGACCGGGTGATGCTGTTCGCCGACGACGAGAGCGGGCGCGTCGTCGCCGGACGAGGTCGGCCACTCGGGCAGCCTGCCCCGGCGGACGATCCGCGCGAGCGGCTGGAACCAGACCCTCCAGACCGAAAGACAGAGGCTCCCGCCGAGCACGACGGCGATGGCGGGCCACGCGTGGTACCAGACGCGGATGGCGGCGTGCAGGCCCGGATCGTGCCATGCGATCAGGTCGAGGTGGGGGTTCGCGCCCGGGGGCGGGAACGGCGCCTTGAGCGCCTGTCCGCCGACCGCGCCGATGGCGGCCCCGATGATGGCGAGGGTGCTCGACTTCATCGGCTCAACACCCTTCCCGGAGGGATCGCTGGCCCGGAGCGACCTCCCGCGGAGGGTTGGGATGGCGTGCACATCCCAACCCTCCCCCGTGGCACGCCAGGCGTCCACGACGGGGGGTCGCTCCGGCCACGGCCTCCGGTTCCGGCGCGGCGCAGCCGTCCCGGAGGCCGTGGTGCAACTGCAATCCGGACAACGGCATGCGCCGTAGCGGGGGTGCACGTCCGGGACGCGTGTCCGCGCACATGGACCCCGATGTCGATGTGCGCCCGCCGCCCGGCCCCGGGACTCCGCGACCCGGCGGTCAACACGGGTCTCCGCGAAGCCGTCTGGAACGCCATGCCGTGAAGCCGGCGATCGCCGTTCCGGGGCACGCGGACCGGACCTGCTTCTTCAGTTCGGCGATCCGCATGAGGCAGCTCTGGAAACCGCCGAGCCTCTCGACCTCCGCGTCGTCCATGCCGAGGATCGCCTGTTCGATCCGCGCGATCTCGCGGCGGGCCGGATCGGCTGCATCCGCCTCGGCGGCGGCTTCAACCCAATGCCCGAGCACCTTCCGGGCACGCGCGGCTTCCCGCGCGGTGCGGACGACGGCGGCCACCTCGACGGCCAGCCCCAGGCTCAGGAGCGCCCGCCAGAGTGCTTGATGCGCCCCGCCCCACGAGCGGAGCGCCGTCGCGGTGCCGTGGCCGGGATCGGCGTAGACGAACAGGGCGCGGCGCTCGTCCAGCGCGACGGGCAGCTTGACCGGGAAGTGGCGCCGGGTCTCGCGGGCGGCTCTGCCGTATACCCTGACGGGCAGCAGAGGGCGCTCGATCCCGAGCGCCTCGAATGCGGCGACCTTCTCGGGTTCCGTCGGGAGCCAGGGGAGACCCGGGTGCTCGATCACGTAGTCGAGCGAGAGCAGACGGCGGAGGAGCACCTCTTCGGAGGCGGTTTTCCGATGGCGGATGTGTTCGGCTCCGAGCGCCCGGTAGACCGGCCGCGAGTAGACCCGGCAGACCTTCCGGCCGTGGAACGTCTCCTCGGCGGCCAGCCCTTGACCGGTCATGGCCCGCACGAAGCGGAGCGCCTTGAAGCGGTCGATCCGAAGGTGGGCCGAAAGCTGGTCGCGGGTGAACACTCCGCTGTGGAGGCACGCCAGCGCGATCCACTCGGCCTTCCTGCCCGTCCAGCCGAACACCTCCAGCGCCTTCTCGCGGCCCTTGAGATGCGCGATCATCGCTCGTCTCCCGTCACCAGCGCCCGGTCGGCCCGCATGTAGGTGACGAGGAGTCCCATCGGGTTGTGGACGACCAGCTCGGGCGGGATCGAGTCGAGGAACTCGAACCGGAGCGTGAGCGACCAGCGCTCGCGCCGCAGCTCCTGCTCGCCGCGCAGGTGTACCAGATCGAAGTCGGCCGTCGCGCCGTGCGGCGGCTCGGGCGCGGGGTGGATGCGGAGCACCACCTGCTCGACTTCGGTCTCGGTGTCGGCGGTCCCCGCCGCCACGCTCGCGACCTCCGCGCCGTCCCTCTGGAACGCCGCGTTCGCGAGGTCCGTCGAGAGGAACCGGAGGCTGCGCGTCCATTGCTCCTGCGCGGTCGCGCGCCGCCGCGAGTGGAAGTCGTGGACGAACCGGTTCAGGAAGTATTTCGTGGTCGGATCGAGCGGGTCGGCCTGCGCGGTCGCGGCCTCGTAGGCCAGCGCCTCGGCGCGGCCCACCTCGTCCACCCGCACGACGATCGGCTTGGGCGGCTCGGCACCCGCGATCCGAAGCAGCACGAAGACGCCAAGCACGATGCTCGCCGAGAGGAAGATCAGGATCGTCCTGAGCTTCCTGTTCGCCTGCACCGCCTCGCCCCAGATCTCGGCGTACTCCCGGCCCGCGTCACGGTCTCGTTTCATCATCGGCTTCTCCTTGGGGCTCAGACTGGCTTGACAGGGGCGGCGGCCTTGCTGGCTCCCTGCATGACGAGCGCGACGAACCCGGACCCGGCGGAGCCGGAGCCGGACACGAGCATCGAGGCGAGCTCGCCGACCTTGAGCCCGGCCATGAGGCCGGATACGACGAGCGGCATGAGGACGACGGCCCAGAGCCAGAGCTCGCCCGCGTCGGCGGTGCCGGTGCCCATCAGGGCATCGGCGTAGGTCGTGATGTAGCCCATGCCGACGCCCATGAAGACCCGCAGGATGGCCCCGGCCACGACGCCGTAGAGCGTGTAGACCATGAGCGTGCGGAACCAACCCCAGAACAGGAACGAGAGCGGCTCGAAGAGCAGGAACGCGATGAACACGGGTCCGAGCAGGATCGCGATGGCGATCGCGACCTGCGCCCAGATCACCTGCGCGTAGGTGACGCAGAACAGCGCCAGCAGGCAGACCACGAGCGACGCGCCCATCACGAGCGTGACGAGCGACGAGAAGATCACGGTCGTTCCGGCCGTCACGATCGAGAGCAGGTTGCCCGTGGACCACGCCGCGCTCAGGTGCGCGCTGTACGCCTGCACCAGCGCCGTCATCTCGGTGTAGCC
>JAJEAD010000017.1 GCA_022824305.1 Gammaproteobacteria bacterium
TTCTCCTCCTCTACATAATGTCAACCCTTGGGTCGTACACGGCCGCAATGGGCTACGGTGCGGGTGGCGCGAAACCTGTCGGACGGAGGTGCCGGCGCTCGCCTTCGACGGCGGCACACTGGTGACGTGCCGGGAGTGGTGTGCTGTCCACGACAACGACGGCCAAGCCCTGCGGTGGATGGGACGGAGCGCCGCATCCACCACCAGTTCCGTGGCAGCTTGGACAACCGCGTCGGGGGCCTCAGGCTTGTCGGGTAGAGAGCAGTGTCAACTGTAGGTGACATGAACCAGCCCATGAGGCCCACCGTGCTGGTGGATGGCAACCACGTGATGGGCGCGCGTCCGGACGGCTGGTGGCGAAACCGCGCTGAGGCTGCGCAACGGCTTGTCGCCGAGATTGCCCCGCTCGTGCTCGACGGCGGGCGCGCATGGACAATTGCCTTCGACGGCCCCGCCCACCCGGCATGGTGTCGACGCACGAGTGCCTTGTCGCAGTGCATGCCAGGCGTAGCCGCCGTGATGGCGCTGATGATCGCATCGTGGAGTTGATCGGCACCCTTCCGAATCCGGCGGCGGCCCTGGTCTACCCCCGTCCCGTCGGGTCGATGAGAATCGGACCTGGCGGCCCGATGCGCCGCCAGGTGGCCGTTCGTTCGATGGCGATGGCTCCCCACCCCGAATCGGCGCGCGCGATGAATCGCGGTCAGTCCACCGGAATGCGAATGACGACGCCGCCCATCACGTCACCGACCTCGAGGCCGGTACGCGGGGAGTCCTTGTGGTTGTTGTGGCAGTCGACGCAGGCTTCGACTACCGCATAGTCGGCATACACCGCGGCGAAGTAAGACTCGCCTCCCAGCTCCTCTTGCCCGTAGAAGTTCTCTCCCGGATTGTCTACAACGTACTCGAGGCCCTCCTTCTCCAGGTCCGTTCCGGGACCATTCTTCTTGTTGATCGGATTCAGCGAAAGCAGCGCATAGGAGAAGTCCTCGGTATTGTCCATCACCTCTTCCGCGCCGAGTCGGAACATCTGGGCCGGCAGCGGCAGCGCCAGATCGTCCTCGAAGTGTTCAGAAGCGGTGATTACCTTCTCGTCCACGGCGAGACGCTGAACCACCATACGAGTATAGATCTCACGATCCGCCGACATCACCCGATAGAGCATGTCGGCGACTCTCTCAATCGGAATCCCTTCGGCCGCGACGCTCGTCGCCATCGCCGCCCCCATGCCGAGTGCGAGCCCGGCAAGCGCGAGTGCGTTTCGCTTCATCGCTTCTCTCCTCGTGTCTGTGCAAGTGATCGACAAGTTCGCGATGGCAACACCCGGGGCTCAGCCACCGGCGTCGCCCTCGTCCGCCCGGCGGCGCCGGCTCGCCCACTCGATGCTCTCCACGTGAACCGCGGGCAGCCCCTTGAAGTTCCGACCGACCAGCGCTGCGTCCACCAGCGCATCGATCGAGAAAGCCAGACCGTGACAGTCGAGGCAGGCCGATCGGATCATTTTCTCGTTCGGTCGAAGGTTGTCGTTCTGGTTGTGGTTCGTGGTGATCGTTCCCCTGCGCTCGCTCTTGGGCATATGACAGGTCGCACAGGTTACCCCGGTGCCCGGTGGCGAAAGACCGGCGATTTCGGCTTCCCAGAGCGCGTGGTGGGGGCTGTCGAAGTAGGCCCTACTGTGATCGTCATCATGGCAGGAGGCACAGGCCTCGACCGCGGCGTGCCCGACGTCGACTCGATGGGGACCGTGGCAAGTGGTGCAATCCAGTGCCCGATGAGCGGAGTCGGACCGCATCGGGAGGCGTGCCTCGCTCACGGTCATGCGCGCGGGCAAGGGCGGGTCAGAGAGCCACGCGGCGACTGCGTCCGGCACCATGTCCACGAGCCCGGCGCTCTTGAGCCAGCGCCCCGCATCCCGGGGCTCGGCAACCAGAGGATGGCGGCGCATGCCGTGCCGGCCGAGCACGAAGCCCTTCGCCTGCGCCCGGTGACAGTCCTCGCAGCCATCGACCGACGGCCTGGCGATCCAGTGGGCTTCCACCTGGGCAGGCGAGGGGCCCTCCCCTGCCGACGCCGCATGGCACGCGCCGCAGTTGACGCCCGCCGCTGCGTGCATGGACCCCGCCCAATCGTCGACGACTCCGGAGTTCCCCAGCAAGAGGGCCGCCGGCGCCACCGTGTCGCGCCCTTCCAGCGACGATTCTTCGTCAGGCATCCAGACTCGATGATGCGCAGACAGCACATGCACCGGCACCGCCGCCAGATCGGCATCGCTACCGTGCTCCACCAGGAAGTCCTCGTAGAGCGCACGGTTGTCATGATAGTTGTGACAGCCCGCCGAGGCGCAGGTGTCGAAGCCCAGTCCCGCGTGGCTCGGTCGATTCTCCCGCACGTCCTGCTCTCCCTCGGAGTGGCACGCCACGCAGAAGTCCATCGCCACGGTGACCGCGCCCTTGCGGGTGATCTCGGGACGGTGTTCGACGTGGCAGGAGGTGCACAGGCGCGCATCGAGCTTCTCCCAATAGACGGCCATTCTCGGGTTGCGGAACTTCTTGCGCGGATGACTGTCATCGGCGGTCTTGAGTTCCTTGTCGTGGCACTCCCGGCAGGCCTTGTTCAGCGCCTTGTTGGCCGACGCGGCGCCGGCGAAGGGCGGTGCCGCGTGACAGGTCTCGCAGGCCATCTCGAACTGATGGTGCGCATCCGTGGTCGTCCCGATGAGGAGGATACTTCGATCGCCCCCTGTCACCATCGACTTCGCCACGTACGCGGCGCCGAGCAGCGACGCCACCACCAACCAGAGCATGACCTTCGGTGACATGCGGCGGTCTTCTCAATACAGGTAGGCGGCGAGGATGTGGATGGTCAGCAGAGCGGGCAAGGGGCAAAGGGCCAAGACATGCACCCAGATGAAGACTCGGCGCACCGTACCCACCTTGCCGATACGCCATAGTCGGAGCCGGGGCGCGGCCCCGACAGCAGTCCCGACCAGTGCGCCGGTGAGCAGCGCAGCAAGGTAGAAACCCATGAGCGCCGCGTTGATGTTGGCGCCGAAACGCAAGCCGGTGTGGGCGAACAGCAACCCCGCGCACGCGATGCCGAGTACAATGTGGGAGAGTCGCCATCGGTGGGAGCCGGCGATTCGGGCCACCAGCCGCTTGCGTATGATCACGGCGATAACGAGTCCCGCGAGGCTGAGGCCAAGGAGCAGGTAGCCGCTCCACTGCTGCCAGAACCCGTCGAACCACAGAGACTCGCGCAGGGTGGGACCGAATCGGTCCGGCAGGGGAATGCGGGGGACGAGCAGCGTGGCGCAGGCCGCGAGGCCGCCTGCGACCGAGAGGGCGAGCAGCATCTTCTGAAAACGTGCCGCCTTGGCCCGGGCCGCGCGGACAATCGTGCGCTGGACGTCCGCGATCGAGCCGGCCACCTCCCGGCCAATCAGGTCCATTTTGCGCAGTTGCCGGATTCGGGGGGCGCGCTCCTCGATCTCCCGATCGGGGAAGAGCTCGGGGAGAATCTGACAGGCATCCACCAGGCTGAGCAGGGCGACGTCGCGCGGAACGGGAATCTCGTCGGAAAGCACCGCCTCGATACGCGCGATGATTCCGCGCTCGGCTTCGTCGCCGAGCGTGGGGTATCGAACGGACCGCATGGCCCACAGAAAGCGCTCCTCGCGCTTCTCGAGAATGCCGCGCGCCGCGAGACTCGCCAGCGACCGCTCGCGAAGGGTGACCGCCTCGTGCGTGGAGAGAGCCCGAATCCAGGTCTTCGCGTCGGTCGGCTCGGGCTGCGCTGCGATCTTCGCCAGGATGCGGTCCAACATCGCATTGCCGGTAGGCGTGGCGTCGGTAACCACGAGCGCGCTCAGATCCGTGTCGATCCGATTGGCGAAGGCCAGATCCATCAACGCGGCGCCGGCCAGCGCGCATTCGAAGGCATGCTTGTCGATCGGGAGGAACATGCCTTCCTCATCGCCCACGAGCAAGAGAATCTCCTCGGTGAAGGTCAGCATGCGCTGCTCCTGAGAAAGCAAGACATCCAGGGGCGGCTCTCCTGGTGCAAGCGATGTCGCGATGAGCACTTGGGTCAGTTGCAAACAGCCATCCGGCATCACCCGTGTCGGGATGTCCAAACGGGGAATCCGCGCGCACCGGCCTCTACAGCCGGTTGACCTCGAAGGCCCCTGTACTGGTCAGGCTCGTGGCGCGCCGGTCCGACCTGTGCGCTCATTATCTCCATCGTCTCGCAACCGTGAAGTGGGGCTTCAACGCGCGGCGTGGTAGACCTCGCCACTTCGAAGCACGGCCCAGACAATCCACGCGTTCTTGTTGGCGACGGCAGTCACGGCGCTGGGCTATGCGATCACGCCGACGCCCAAGGGCGGCAAGCGCCGCATGAGCCCCCGCCTCTACGCCGCGCTCGCCGCCGAGACGCCCGAGGAGACCGGACGTTCGAAGACGCAGACCCGGACCCAGACCCGGGAGCGCCGACGCACCCGCAGCCGCGGTCTGTCGATGTGAGGCGCAAGCCGCGCCCCCGAAGCCTCACCGCGCCGGGGGCGGCGTGTCCCGGTCTGCCCGCATCCGCTCGAGGGTCGCCGCCGCGGCATGCTCGCCGATGAGCCCGGTCAGCACCGCGCGGAGCTCGGCCTCGCGGCCCTCACGCGCCATGTCGCGCATCGCGAGCTCCACCAACAGGGCGAGCGCGTTGCGGATCCGGGTGAGCAGCGCGGAGTGCGACTCCGCCGCGGTGCGCTCGGCGATGTGCCGCACGGCCTCGTAGAGCGCGCGCTGCTCGGTCTCGTCGAGCACCAGGCGCGGCGAGGGGTCCGGCTCGGCGTGGGGGTCGCCGTGCAGCGCGCACTCCACCAGGTACCGGGATATCGAAACGCCCCGCTGCGCGGCCAGGCGCCGGAACGTCTCCCACTGCTCGTCGGTGCACGACAGCGAGTACACCCGTGACGGGAGACGGCGCCGACTCATCCGGTCTCCGTCCCCTCGGCGCCGTGCCGGGCCTGCGCCTCGGCCACGAGGAAGGCGAGCGCGCCGAGCGCCGACATCGCCGTGCCCGGCAGGCGCTCGAGCAGGGCGCGGTTGCACCGCTCGAGGAGCGCCACGCAGTCGTGGAGCCGGCGCTGCTCGGCCTCGCTCAGGACCAGCCGGGGAGCGGTATCGAGCGCATCGGCTCCGCGCAGCGCGCACGCGACCACGAAGGGCGAGAAGCGCATGCCCGCCGCCCGGGCCCGGCGCTCCATCGCCGCGCGCTCCTCGGCCGTGCAGTAGACGGTGCGCTGGCGCGCACCCGCGCGCCGGGGCCTCTGCGCCCTCATCCGAGCGCCTCCTCCAGCGCAACGCGCGCCTCGGCGCGGCGCACCAGCGCCTCCCAGGTCCCGGGCTCGGTGTGGTCCTCCACGCGCTGGCGCTCCGCCTCGTGGAGCACCCCGACGCTGCGCTCGATGCGCCCCGCCGCCGAGACCAGGGCCCGC
>JAJEAD010000045.1 GCA_022824305.1 Gammaproteobacteria bacterium
GACGGCCTGGAGATCTACATCTCCCAGGGCGCGAAGCCGGGCCTGGGCGGCCAGCTCATGGCGAAGAAGGTCACGCCCGAGCTCGCCCGCATCCGCGGCATTCCCCACGGCATCGATCTCCGCTCCCCGTCGCGCCACCCCGACATCCTCGGCGGCGACGATCTGCTCATCAAGGTCGAGGAGATGCGCGAGGCGACCGGATACCGCTTGCCGGTGAGCGTCAAGCTCGGCGCGGGGCGGGTGAGCGACGACGTGAAGATCGCGGTCAAGGACGGTTTCGACTTCATCGAGCTCGACGGGATGCAGGGCTCGACCGGCGCGGGCAGCGCCGAGGTGATCGACTACGTCGGGGTGCCGACGCTTCCCGCCATCATCGAGGCGATCGACGCGCTGGAGGAGATCGGGCGGCGCCAGGACATCGAGCTCGTGCTGATGGGCGGGATTCGCGACGGGGTCGACGCGGTCAAGGCGTTGTGTCTCGGAGCGGACGCGGTGGCGTTCGGCACCTCGGCGATCATCGCGGGCGGGTGCATCGCGTGCATGCAGTGCCACATCGGGCAGTGCGTGACCGGCATCGCGACGCAGGACCCCGAGCACGAGAAGCGCTACGACCCGGAGGCGGAGTCGCACAACATCCATCGGTTCCTCGAGGGGGTGCGCTGGCAGATCGCGGCGTTGACCCACGCGCTGGGGTACAGCGATTTCCGCGCTCTGAGCCGCGACGACCTGGTTGCGCTCACCCCGGAAGCGGCCGAGATCACCGGCCTGCCCTACGAGCCGGGGTTGCGGGCGAAGACGCCGGAGCTGCGGGTGCAGTTGGGCTGACGGGCTGACGGCGGTCTGCGACATCAACCGCATCGCGGTGCCCGAGGCGCCGCCGGAGGAGACGGGCGTGAGGGCGAGAACATTGGAGCTGCGGGTGCAGTCGGGCTGATGACGGTCTACGACATCAACCGCATCCTGGTGCCGGACGCGCCGCCGGAGTACGAGGACCACACCCGCGACGTGCACTACGTGCCCGCGCCGTGCCAGGTCGCGTGTCCGATCGGCACCGATGCGCCGTCCTACATCGCCCATATCTGGGACGAGGACTACGAGGCTGCGTTCGAGGCGATCACCGCCACCAATCCCTTCAGCTCCATCTGTGGGCGGGTGTGCGACGCGCCGTGCGAGCCCGCCTGCCGGCGTGTCGACAGCGACGGGGCGGTGCAGATCCGGAACCTGAAGCGCTTCGTGATGGACAAGCTCGGGGCGACGTACCGCCCGCCGGCGGCGCCGGTCACGCGGAGCCAGAGCGTCGGTATCGTGGGCGCGGGCCCGGCGGGGCTCGTTGCCGCGCACGATCTCTGCGTCGCCGGCTACTCGGTGCACGTCTACGAGATGACCGACCGCCTCGGGGGGATGATGATCTGGGGGATTCCGGCGTTCCGGCTCCCGCCCGGCATCATCGAGGAGGACGTCGAGCGGCTGATGCAGCGCTGTCCGGGGCTTGAGGTGCACCTCGACACCGCGCTCGGGCGCGACGTGAGCCTCGAGGAGCTGAAGGAGCGCCACGACGCGGTCCTGATGACCATCGGCGCATGGTGGGGCAAGCCGATGGGGATTCCTGGAGAGGAAGACGAGCGGGTGGTGGACGGCGTGGGGTTCTTGCGCCGGGTGAACGCAGGCGAGCGCCCCGAGATGCCGGAGACGGTGGTGGTGGTCGGTGGCGGCGATGTTGCGATGGATGCGTGCCGGGTGGCGAAGCGCCTGCCCGGGTGCAAGCACGTGAAGGTCATCTACCGCCGGGGCCCCGGCGAGATTCCGGCCCGCGAGATCGAGCTCCACCACGCGGTCAAGGAGGACGTCGAGTTCCTCTACCACACCCAGCAGGTGGCGGTGGTCCCGCGCGGCAATCAGCTCGCGCTGAAGTGCGTGAAGACCGCGCTCGGCGAGCCGGACGAGGACGGGCGTCGCCGCCCGATGGAGATAGAAGGGAGCGAGCACGAGATTCTGTGCGGTGCGGTGATTGCCGCGGTGGGGCAGCGCGGAATCTGCGAGGAGCTCGACCGGGCAGCGATGATGGGGCCGGACCGGGTGCGCACGGAGTGGGATTCGATGCGGACCTCGGACCCGAAGGTGTTCGCGGCGGGCGACGGCGCGTTCGGGGGCTCGACCATCGTGATGGCGATGCAGCACGGGCAGCGCGCGGCGTACTACGTGCGGCACTATCTGGAGGGCAACGGGGACCCGCTGCCCTATCGCACGCCGTACCGCACCCGGCGGGTGCCGGTGGCGCAGGACCTGATGTGGGAGAAGTTCCCCATCCAGGAGCCGGTGTTCTGCGGCCTGGGTGAGCGCCCGGCGGAGTTTCCCGAAATCGAGCTGACCTACGACACCGAGACCGCGCGGGCGGAGGCGGCGCGGTGCTACCGCTGCGACGCGGAGACCGGCTCGGCGGATTACTCGGTGCAGCACCGCGAGGACATCTTCTCGATGGCCCGCACGGACCCGCGCGATGCGGCGAAGCTCAAGGCGATGCTCGACCGGCGCCTGCGCCTGCGCGAGAACCCGTTCCCCGAAGAGCGCCCGGCGTGCCTCGACGACCTGGTGTTCCTGCCCGCGAACCTGTCGCGGCTGGTCATCGACCCCTACCGCGAGGCGTGCAAGATTAGCTGGAAGCTGGGCGAGCGGCTCGACCTCGACCTTCCCTTCTTCGTCGCGGGGTTCGATGCGGCGAGCGAGGAGCTGAAGCTCCCGGTCGACCGTGGGGTCGCTGCCGCGGGGGCCGCTTACCTGGGGGCGGCCCGCCCGGGTCCGAGTGCTCCGTGGCTGCAGCTCTGCGAGCCGGGGCGCGACGCCCCGAGCGACGACGCGGCTGGGGTGGTGTACCGGGTCGGCGAGCGCTGGCACCCGATGCCGACCGCGCGCGTGCGGGACGAGCAGATTCTTGGGCTTCTCCTCACCTCACGCGGGAGTCTCGAGGACGCAATCGTCTACGCGCTCGAGCGCGGCTTCGACCTGCTGGTGCTCGACGGCACGGGCGCTCTCGGCGACACGGGTGCGCTCGGTGGAGAGTGGCCGGAGCTTCGGGCCGCCCCCGACCTCGCCCTGGTGCGCGACACCATCGCGACCCTGCGACGGCTGAAGAAAGAGGAGATGATCGACATCGCCTGGTTCGGCGGCGCGCGCTCGGGCACCGACGCGGCCAAGCTTGTGGGGCTCGGGGTGAACGCGATCGGCTACGGGGTGGCGGTGGCGCTGGCCCTCGGGGGCGAGATTACGCCCACCGGCATGCGCTTCGCACCGGACCGCACCGACGAGGAGCGCACCGACGCGGTGGTGAACATCCTCAAGGCGAATGCTGGGGAAGCGTCGATGATGGCCCGTTGCGCCGGAAAGACGCGCCTGCACAACATCGAGCCGGAGGATCTGCGCTCGGTGACGCGGGCGACGGCCGCGGCCACCGGCATCCCGCTCGCGGGGACGCGGGCGGCGTAGCCGGCAAGTTGCGCCGCCCCGCGGCTGCGGGCGACCCGACTGCCTTGAATCTGCCTTCGCGGATTTCTGTCGAGGCTCCACTGAGGGTATCACTCAGCCTTTCGAGTGCGTCACCGAGGGGACAATGCGACCTTTCGCGTACTTGGTCTGCGGGTGCTCGGCGATATGATGAATTGAAGTCCTCGTCCCTGCGCTCAAAGCCCTGCAAGGGCTTCAAGCCTGGCTTGATCCGGCGGAGCGAGACGGCGTCGGTGGTGACGAAGCTCGAGGCCGGCGTTGAAGGCAGCCAGTACTTCATCGCCTTGGTTGGCCAAGTCCTCGCCGAGGTGGCTCATACACCAGTGCGCCACGTCCGACCAGCGCCACAGTCGATAGCGACTGCGGGGATCGGTGACCGGTGGAGGGAACCCTCCGGGGCCACGGGCGCCGGTGATCAACAACCGCACGCCTTCTCGGGTACGGCCGACGCGCACGGCGATATCCGCCATGGAGACGAGCCCGGCATCGGCAATCCGCACCACATCGACGCCATCGATGCGCTCAAGATCCGCGACCGCCGAGAGAATTGCGTCATCGAGGCTGGGTGCTTCGCGATCGAAGTCGACGTACTGAATGCCATCGATCCGACCAATCGCGGCATCCCCGCATCCAGCCTCGAACACCGCGTCGATCACCGTATCGTCCTGCAAATCGGGTCCATTGACGATCAGGGTGAAGTGGTGGATGGTCATTTTCTAACCCTCGTCTTTCGCCGGATGTTGCTCGTGCGGGCAACGCGCAATGAAGCGATGCACCTGACGAGTGTGAATACCGGCGTTGCGGGGCGTGGACCAGATCGACATCCGGCATCCCGAGCGACCGGATTCTCCACACCGTATTACGCCCCAACGATGCCCGGACGGCGTGGCAGTCACTGTCCAGCCCGCGGCCTCGGCGTCGCGCAGGGCACCTTCGATTTCCTTTTTCGGATGCCTCGCCCTCGCCATGTTGACACGATACAACGAACGACCGCGTATTCCGAGTCACGATCGTGTCCGTGCCGGCTTCAATCGCAGCGGCCAACACATGGACGTCGTCAGGGTCTGGCAGATCGAGATGAGCGTCACGGGCCGAGTATCCTGTCACAACCGAATCGGGAAAGTGCCGGTCCATTGCCGTGCTGGTTCGTTCCAGCATGTCCACCGTGAGATCGGGCCGGTCCGCGAGAACGCTGCGTATCCACTCCGCATGGATGTCCACGCTCCTTCGAGGCGCATAGAGGTGCTGGTCGGCCAACGTCAGGAGAAAATCCCGAAGGCCGGCTGGATAGAGGACGTTGGCGTCGAGCAACGCCGTGAGAAGGGCCACCGGCTATTGCAAGCCGAGTTCCTGATCCACGGCAGTCAGTTCGTCCAGCGCCTCGCGGCGACGGGATTCGGTCTTGCGGCGATAGTCAAGGATGTCCTGGGCGCGGACGCGGCGATGTGCGCCTACCTTCCGGCAGGGGATCCGAGCTTCGTCGAGCAACTGAACCAGGTGCGTTCGCGATACCTGCAAGAGGTCCGCTGCCTGACGCGTCGTGAGTTCCGCATGCAGCGGCGTCAACGCCACACCGTTGCCGCGCGCCATGTGGTCCAGGATCTCCTTGAGCATCCGCATTGCCGAGGAAGGGATATCGATGGGTTCAGCGGTCGCGACGCCGAAACGGGCGCGGACCGGGCCCGTCCCGTCACCCACTGTCGCCAGTTTGCGGCCTGCATCGTCCGCGAGAACCGCGTCGCGGTCGCTCGGAATGCCTGTCGCTGTCGTTGCGTTCATCATGGCTCTCCGCCCTTCTACCGCAAAGTAAATTGCAAACACCGCAACCGTAACATCTGACGCAACCACCACCGGGGTCACTTTGCGCCGCGGCTCCGGGCCGAGCTTCTACGCCCGGACGGCGCTCTCCGGACGGAACCAGGCCGATTGGCAGCGCCAATGGGGCGCACAATACCTCCAATCAGGGCGAGCCGGACCGCGGTCCGTTGACGACCCGGTCACGCCCGGCGACACGTTCGCGAGCGTCCGACCAATGAAATGGATTCGGTGGATTGCGGTGCCAATCGCGGTGTTTCTCGGCGCGCTCGTGCTGTTCGCCGCGATGCCGAGGTCCAGCCTGATTCGGGTGCTGGACATCGCGGAGCACTCCCTCGACAGCGTCACCACGCTCGTCCGGCCAGCGGCAGACCGGACCGGGGACCGTGCCGATCGCGCGGCACGCCGTCACTCCGCGAGCGGGCGGGCGGGGGCGCTTCGGGCGGACGTGTCGGGCGTCGCGCGGGTGCTCGACGGGGACACGATCGAAATCGGTTCCGTACGGGTGCGTCTGTGGGGCGTCGACGCGCCGGAGGGCAAGCAGGAGTGTCTCGCGCAGGGCCGTCCGTGGCCCTGCGGGCAACAGGCGGCCCAAGCGCTCGCCGAGCGGATAGACGGCCGCCGGGTCGCCTGCGAGGAACGGGATCGGGACGGACGGATCGTTGCCGTCTGCCTGCACCACGGTCAGGACGTCAACGCCTGGCTGGTCCGCCAGGGCTGGGCGCTGGCGTTTCGTCGGTACTCGAAGGCGTACGTGCGAGAGGAGTCGGAGGCGAAGTCAGCGCGACGGGGGCTGTGGCGCGGAGAGTTCGTCCAGCCCTGGGACTGGCGCCGCGGCAAACGACTGGAATCCGCCGGTCGGCATTCGGGGACCGTGACCGCCCGTAACCGTGGCGACTGCCGCATCAAGGGCAACATCAGCCGCAACAGCGGCAGGCGCTGGTACCACCTTCCGGGAGATCCTGGATACGCAAAGACCCGCATCAGCACCAAACATGGCGAGCGGCGGTTCTGCTCCGAGGCCGAAGCGCGGGCGGCGGGCTGGAGACGAGCCAGGCGGTGATTCCGATGGGACCGACGGGGAGGCTCTGACCGGCTGGAATCCGCTGTCGTGGCGTGAACCGCAACTCGTCCACGGAACTCGCGAATCCTCTCCACGCCACACAATGACGCGGTCGCCCAGTCATGGTCGATCTTCCCGGGCGCAGGCACACGGAGTTCGGCAGAGGGTGTCATACCTTGACACCCTCTGCTAGCATCATCTCATCGGACAGACAGGAAGAGGATGGAACATGCCGACCGCTCATGGCCGTAACGTCGCCCTGACGCCCCATCTCGCCAAGTTTGTGGACGATCTGGTGGAGTCCGGTACCTATAACAACGCCAGTGAAGTGGTACGGGACGGCCTGCGTGAATTGCAGCGCCGGAAACATGCAGACCAACTCACCGAGATTCGGGCTCGGGTCGGCACCGGCCTCGGCGAACTGGATCGGGGCGAAGGTCCATGCGGACCCCCTGCCGAGGTCCTCGGCGGTGTCCTGACGGAGGTCAAGCGACGGCTCGGCGACAAGTGAAGGCGGTATTCTACGCTCCCGCCGCTCTCGCCCGGTTTGCCGACATACTCGAATACACAATCCAGAGCTTCGGTGAGGCGCAAGCCGATGCGTATACCGCGCGCCTGGCGGCGCGGATCGAGGCGCTTGCCGCGGGGACAGGCCCGAGAGCGCGGCGCTGCGAATTCTTGATGCAGGGAGTCAGAGATGCCTCCGGCCTCACGTATTGCCGCGAGGGATCACATTTCCTGATCCTGCGCGAGAAACCGGACACGCTCGAAGTCGTCGAAATCCTCCATGGACGGATGAATCTCGACGAGCACCTGGAGAGGTTGGCAACGGAAGGTCATCACTCCGGTCCTTGCCCTTGACCGCGATTGAATGCGGTTGGCGAGACTTCGAGATCCCGGGCGTCGTGACGAGCACGGCCCCGGCCGAACTCCACGACGAGGGGCGGATCGGGCTTGATGCAAGGGGGCGGATCAGGCGAACGGCAGCACGCCTTCGGCGGCCGCGGCTTCGTTCAGACGCCGATCCAGACTCGCCAGCGCACAACCCTCTCGGATCGCGAGCGCCAGATAGCGTGCGTCGCAGGCGGTGAGACGGTGAGTGCGCGCCAGCGCCATGACCTCGCGGTCGTCGGTTTCGTCCGCGATTCGAATGCGAAGCCGGCGCAGCCGTACCATGGAAGAGTCGGCGTGGCGTCCGTCGATGCGCCCCCGGCGATGCAGCACGGGCAGCGCGCGGCGTACTACGTGCGGCACTACCTGGAGGGCACCCGGGACCCGCTGCCCTATCGCACGCCGAATCGCACCTGCCGCGTGCCGGTGGCGCAGGACCTGATGCGGGAGAAGCCTCCCCTCCCTTCGGTCTGGCCGGACTGGCGCGCAAGCGTGCGCTGTGGCGCAGGACCTGATGCGGGAGAAGCTTCCCCTCCAGGAGCCGGTGTTCTGCGAACCGGGCGAGCACCCGGCCAGCGGGATCGCCACGGCACGTTCGGCGAAGAGGTGCGGAAGGAAGGTTCGCGTGTCCCGGTCCGGATCGTATAGTTGCGTCCCATGGACCGCGCCGATCTCCTCGCCCACCTTCGCGCCACGCACTTCGAATCGGGCGATCGGGAGCGCGCGCGCTCGGATGCCAGGCGCATCGCCCGGTTCCTCGTCGGGGAAGGTGCGCGACGGGTGGTCGGGATCGGGTCCGCCTTCGATGCCCGGCGGTCGTTCACCCATCGTTCGGACATCGACCTGGTCGTGGAAGGGATCGATGCAGGGGAGTTCTACGCCATATCGGCACGCGCGGCGGCGATGACCGGGTTCCGGCTCGACCTCACCCCTCTGGAGGCGGCGACCCCGACCCTTCGGCGGGCCGCCGGCGAGGAGGGCGTGGAGCTTTGAGACCGGAAGAGGTGCTGGCGCGCAGGCTCGCCGCCGAGGTCGAGTCCGAACTGTCAGGTCTCGGCGCGCTCGAGGCCGAGCTGGCCGGCACGCCACCGGGAGACGACACCTACGCGCTTCCGGCGCGCGGCGCCATACTGCACGACTTCTACTACGGCATCGAGCGCGTGTTCGTCCGGATCGCACGCGAGCTGAACGGCGGGGTTCCGCGGGCGGAGCAATGGCGCCGGGAGCTCATCAGGAACCTGGCCCTCGCCATCCCGGCCGTACGGCCCGCCGTGATCGACGTCGACCTTGCCGGGACGCTGGAAGAGTATCTGCGGTTGCGGCACGTCTTCCGCAACGTCCATGGGGCGGTGCTGAGCGCCGGGCGCATGCGTTCGCTCGAGGCGCGAACGCCGGCGACCCTCGAGGCATTCCGCAATCAAGTACGTTCCTTCCTCGCCTGGATGCTCGGAGACGAGTGTCCGGCACGGCCCACGGTGCTGACTTCCAGGAAAAGCTCCCACCGGGGGTTCATCACCCGTGGACGAAGGGCTCCCGGTCCGGCGGCCATCCTGCGAATCAATGGCCCAATCCCGCTGGATCAAGGGAGGGTGACGATGCACCGGTGCTGGCGTGAGTGACGCCGCCATCTGCCAGGCGCGTCCGGCTGGTTCCATGTAGGATGATGTATTGACATGCTGAGAACATGAAAGCACCATTACTCGCATGTCCAAGATGGTCCAGATTCGCAATGTGCCGGACGAGGTTCACCGTCGGCTGAAATCCCGCGCGGCCCTCGCCGGTCTGTCGATGTCGGATTACGTACTCCGGGAGATTGAGCAGGTGCTGTCCCGGCCGACGCGCGCCGAGGTCTTCGCGCGGGTCGCCGAGTTGCCGCCGATCGAGCTGGATCCACCGACCGCCGAATTGCTGCGGGAAGAACGGGGCCGGCGCTGAGACACGCGTGACCGCGACGGTACTGGACGCATCGGTGGTCGTCGAGCTGGTTCTCGGGACGTGGGCCGGGGCAAGGGTCCGCGAGCGCCTGCTCGATCCGGGTATCTCCCTGCACGCTCCGGAACTTCTCGACCTCGAGGTCCTCAACGTGCTGCGGCGCCACGTGCAGGCGGGGACCGTGGCCGCGGACCGTGCCGAGGCAGCCGTCCGGAGACTCGACGAGCTCGATCTCCAGCGCCATCGACACGGGCCGTTGCTGCCGCGAATCTGGACATGGCGTGCCAACCTCACCGCGTACGACGCGGCGTACGTCGCCCTGGCGGAAGTGGTCGGCGGTCCACTCCTGACCACCGACGCACGCCTGTCGAAGGCACCGGGGCTTCCCATTCCGGTCGAGCTGTTCGATAGCGGAGCTCGCCGAGCATGACGTACCGGCGCGGGAGATTGGGAATGCACCGGAGCGTGACGATGCCTGTTTGCTGCGCGCACACGGGTCGAACGTTCAATGAGCGCATACCAGTACTACAGAATTCCAGGCGGCCGACCGTGCGCTCGGCGAGGCGGATCGGCAGGCGTTGCAGGCGTTGTCTTCGCGGGCGCGGGTGACCGCCAGGAGCTTCACCAATCACTGCAACTACGGAAATTTCACGGGCGATCCCCTTGATCTGTCGATCCGGACCTCGTGCAGGCATCTGCCGAACGCCCGGCGGATGGGGCTGGCGGAGACATCCCCGCCGATGCGGTCCATGGGGCAATCGCAGCCACTCCGGAGGCGGAGAAGACGGTACTGATTCAGCGCCTCGGCGATGGCGACCCGCATCCGGCGTCGCTCGACCGCATCGGGCAGTTCGTCCTCGGCGGCGAGCGTCACCTCCGGAGGCGGCGGGACGAATGCGCGCAGGCGCGTCGCCAGGTCCGAAGCGGCGAAGGAAGTTCGTCGAGGACGGCGGCTCGGGCGTTCCGTTCGTGCGGGTCGGGTATTGCTGAATGATGACGCGGACTTCCTTGCTGAACGACACGGACTTCGCCGTGGAGCTCGATGCGCGGGAGCGACCGCCGATCAACCTCGATCCGCATACGTGGACCGCCTGTTTCCGCACCTGGGCGAGCGTGACGCCCGTGGTGCCGAACCGGCACTTCGACGGGAAGGACCGATGGGAGCGAGCCGCGGACAGCGTGAAGGACGCCTGCCGGCACATCGGTCTTCCCCGTTCCGCGGAGGTCGTGCTGCATCCCGTCTCCGTGGTCGAAGGCGTGCCCCATGCGCGGGAGTTTCCGCGCCTCCTCCTCCGCAAGCGGGACAACGGGAGGCAGAGCCACGCTCACGCGGTGATCGTCTTCGACAGGCCGGTGACCGGGCCGGTGCTCGTCGGTGCTGGACGTTTTCGAGGTTGTGGGCTGTGCAAACCCGTCGATCCGCGGTGATGGCGAATGCCGGAGGACGTCATGGGCCGCATTCTTGCGAGAGCGCACGCGTGGCGAAAGCGTCGGGGTAGCCGACGAGGAAGCGCGGCAGCCGCATCGGGCGGTCTCGGTGAATACGGCACGCTGCCAGGGACAGGCACATGGGCATACGACTGACGCCGGCGGGACGTCTGCGCTGGGAACCCTCCGGGGACGGGGACGCGTCAGCCGGACCGCCGTCCCTGCAAGGCGCCTTCGAGGCCGACTGGCGCGAAGCCCTCTTCACCCTCGCGGCGGAGAAGACCCCGACCCGCGACATGCCGAGCGTGCGCTACTGGCAGCAGCTCGCGGAACACCACCTCACCGGCCTGTGCCACGTCCCCGAAGATGCCGGGAGCTTCGAGGTCGAGCCCCTGTCCTCCGCCGACTGTGCGCGCTGGATTCTGACCGCCCCGCCCATGCCCGGCGGCGAGTACCTCGGCGAAGAGACGCTGCGACGCATCTGGGAGGGCCTGGACGGCTGGGTGCGGGAGACGGCCGCGCGCACCGGCGGGCTGGCCGCCTTCCTGCGCGAGCGGGCGCCGAAATGGCGCCAGGTGGGGCGCGTGTGCTTCCACCTGGCCGAGAACCGCAACGACGAGTCGCGTCCGTTCGCCTTCATGGCGACCTATGCGTCGGGCTTCGGGGCGGCGGGGCGGGTGAGGCACCTGCCGCTGCGCAAGGCGCTGGAGCAGTATGCCGGGGCGAGGAACCGGGCCGCGCTCGTCAAGCTGCTCTCGCCGGTGCAACGGGCGGCCGAGTCCTGCGCCTGGGTGAACGATCTGGTGGATTCCGGCGACCTCTACCGGCCCATGGCCTGGACCGCGGGGCAGGCCTGGCGGCTGCTGCGCAGCGCGGAGGATCTGGAGGAGAGCGGGCTTGCGGTGAGTCTGCCGAACTGGTGGCGCCGGCGGCCCCGGCCCCGGGTGTCGGTGACGATCGGGGCCGGGGCGCCGTCGCGGCTCGACGCCGGCGCGATGCTGGACTTCGACGTGAGGGTCGCGCTCGGCGACGCCACCCTGTCGCGCGACGAGCTGGACGCCCTGCTCGACGGCGAGGACGGCCTGGTGCTGCTCAAGGGCCAGTGGGTCGAGGTGGACCGCGACCGGCTGCGCCAGGCCGTCGAGCACTGGAACGCGCTGCAACGCCAGGCCGAAGGCGGCGAGATCTCCTTCGTCGAGGGGATGCGCCTGCTCGCCGGCGCCTCGGCGGACCTCCGGCACGAGGAGCGCACGGACGATGAACGCCACTGGGTGCACGTCGAGCCCGGTGACGCGATGCGCGAGATCCTCGCCGGCCTGCGCCGGCCGGGGGCACTGGATGCGGCGGAGATCGCCGATACCCTCCAAGGCACGCTCCGGCCGTACCAGCACGAAGGGCTGAGCTGGCTGCGTTTCCTGACGAGGCTGGGCCTCGGCGCGTGCCTCGCCGACGACATGGGTCTCGGCAAGACCATCCAGGTGCTGGCGCTGATGCTCGGCGAGAGCCGCGACCGCGCGCAAGGGCCGGGAGCGCCGTTGCCGGGCGAGGGTCGCGACGGCGCCGGGCGCCCGCGGGCACCGTCCCTTCTCGTGGTGCCGGCCTCGCTGCTCGGCAACTGGCGCGACGAGGCGGCACGCTTCGCGCCGTCGCTGAAGCTCCGCTTCCTGCACCCGGCCGAGACGGATCGGCAAACTCTGGCGAACATCGCGGCCGCACCCGAGGCGCATCTGGCCGACACGGACCTGGTCGTCACCACGTACGCCATGCTGGTGCGGCAGACCTGGCTGGCGGAGGTGTCCTGGCGGCTCGTCATCCTGGACGAGGCGCAGGCCATCAGGAACCCGGGGACGCGGCAGAGCCGGGCGGTCAGGAAGATCGAGGCCCATGCCCGCATCGCCCTGACCGGCACGCCGGTGGAGAACCGCCTGGGCGACCTGTGGGCACTGTTCGATTTCCTCAATCCCGGACTGCTCGGATCGCGCGCGGTGTTCCAGTCCTTCGTCAAGAGCCTGCAGGCGCGCGAGGAGAACCCCTTCGCGCCGTTGCGGCAGCTCGTCGGCCCATACATCCTGCGCCGCCTCAAGACTGACCGCGCGATCATCGGCGACCTGCCGGAGAAGACGGAGACGGCCCGCTACTGCCACCTGACCCGGGCCCAGGTCAAGCTCTACGGGCAGGTGGTGCGGACCATGAGGCGGGAGATGGAGTCCGCGGTCGACATCGCCCGGCGCGGGGTGGTGCTGCGCTCGCTCCTGCGCCTGAAGCAGGTCTGCAACCACCCCAGCCAGCTTCTCGGCGACGGCGAGTACCGTTCCGCCGACAGCGGCAAGTTCCTTCGCCTGGCGGAGATCTGCGAAGAGCTGGCCGAACGCCAGGAGAGGGTGCTGGTGTTCACCCAGTTCCGCGAGATCATCGATCCGCTGGCCGAGCACCTGACCGCGATCTTCGGGCGGCCGGGGCTGGTGCTGCACGGCGCGATCGGAGTGAAGGAGCGCCGGGGCCTGGTCGCCCGGTTCCAGGGCGACGACGGCCCGCCGTTCTTCATCCTGTCGCTCAAGGCGGGCGGCACCGGCCTGAACCTGACCGCCGCGTCGCACGTCGTGCACTTCGACCGCTGGTGGAACCCCGCGGTGGAGAACCAGGCCACCGACCGCGCCTTTCGCATCGGCCAGCGTCGCAACGTGCTGGTGCACAAGTTCGTGACCACCGGCACGGTCGAAGAGCGCATCGACGAGATGATCGCGGAGAAGCGCAAGCTCGCCGACGACATCCTGACCGGCGACGCCGAGGTCAACCTCACGGAGCTGTCCGACGAGGCGCTGATGGACCTCGTCCGTCTCGACGTGACGCGGGCGGCGACTTAGGGTACCGATCCAAAGGACATTCCGCGCGGCACGACAGCCTCATCCCGCTCCCGCCGAGACCCGCGCAATGAGGGCCTGAACACGATGCAATGGAGAAGGTACGTCCCGGTCGCCGAGCGCCGCGCCAAGGCGCGCCGGGAGATGAACAAGCTCCGCAAGAAGGGCAGGGACATCCAGCCCATCGAGATCGAGGGGCGCACCATCGCGCGCAGCTTCTGGGGCAAGCGCTGGTGCGAGCACCTGGAGTCGTTCTCCGACTACGCCAACCGCCTGCCACGCGGGCGGACCTACGTGCGCAACGGCTCCGTGTGCCACCTCGCCATCCGCACCGGTCGCATCGACGCCATCGTCAGCGGATCGGAGCTCTACGACGTCACCATCCGCATCGACAAGCTGAAGACCACGGTCTGGAAGTCCGTCAAGAGCAGGTGCTCCGGACAGATCGGCTCGATGCTTGAGCTGCTCCAGGGCAGGCTGTCCCGAGAGGTGATGAGCGTCGTGACCGACCGCAACCGCGGCCTGTTTCCGAAGCCGGGCGAGATCCGGTTCGACTGCACCTGCCCCGACTGGGCGTCGATGTGCAAGCACGTCGCGTCGGTGCTCTACGGCGTGGGCAGCCGGCTCGACGATCGCCCGGAATCGCTCTTTCTCCTGCGCGGCGTCGACACCGAAGAGCTGATCGCGACCGAGATGACCTTGCCCGGTGACTCGGCCACGGACGACGTCCTGGCCGATGACGCGCTCGCCGGCATCTTCGGCATCGACCTCGACACCGGCGGCGACACCGACAGCGCCACCGGGGATGCTCCGCCGCCCGCCACGAAAGCGCCGGCAAGGCGCCGGAAGCAGGCCGGCCGGCGCGCCGCGCCAGCTCCGGAGCGGCAGGCGCCGCCCGCCGCAAGGACCCGGAAGCGCCCCGTCTCCACGGTGTCCGCGGCGCGGCCCCGCAAGGCAACCTCGGGCGCAACGCCCGGCAAGAAAGCGTCCCCGGCCGCTGCGCCCCGAAATCAGTCCGCCGACAGGACCGGGGACCTTCCGGCCTCCACGGTGGCCGCGAAGCGTCCCCGCAAGGCAGCCTCGGGCGCCGCGTCCGGCAGGAAAGCGTCTTCCGCCGCCACGCCGCGAAGACAGGCCGCCGCCAGGGCGCCCGCCCCGCCCCGCGACATCCGGCCCACCGGCAAGTGGGTGGCCCGGCTGCGCCGGCGGAGCGGTCTCTCCGTCGCCGGGTTCGCCGAACGGCTCGGCGTATCGGTAGTGACCGTGTACCGCTGGGAGGCCACGCCCGGCCCGCTCAACCTGCACACCCGCCCGCTGAACGCCCTGAAGGCCTTCCACCTCCAGGCCGGGAAGTCCGGACGGCGGGGGTGACGAGGGGACCTCGCCGAGTGAGATTTCCCGGCCGGCGCCATTTCCGACCGTACGCATCGACGATGAATGCGGTCAGCGTGCCGTGCTCGATGCGGTCGAGAAGCTCCGCGGCCGATTCCGCATGGGGATGCCGGTCGAGGGCCAGATCGATGAGGACGTCGGTGTCGAGAAGCATCAGAGATACTTCCGGGCCAGCGCGTCGTAACGCGGGTCGCGACGCTCCGCCGGCTCGAACCGGCCGCGCCATCGGGTCGCGAAGGAGGGCGAGTCTTCTCCCGCCGCTTCTTTCAGGGACTGCTCGATGAACGACGAGAGCGAGACACCGCGCGAGCGAGCGTATCGCTTGGCCTTGGGGCGCGGCTCTGCGTCGATCGTGATCGTGAGCTTCTTCTTCATCGGAGATCCCGAGCCCCCGGTGTACGTATACGACATTAGAGGAGCAGTATGCGTATTAATCGAGCACGAATGTCCGTGCCGGTCCGGACGCTCGTCCGTCCGACCTGCATGGGACTCGGTGGGCGGGGCGGGGTTGCGCAGCGCAGGCACCGAGGGGATATCTCAACCTTTCGCGTGCCTGGTCAGCATCTTGTCCAGGTGGTTGGCGAACGACTGCCGGTCGCGCTTGCTCAGCGCCGGCGGTCCTCCCGTGTGGATCCCGCTGGCGCGCAAGGTATCCATGAAATCGCGCATGTTGAGCCGCTGGCGGATGGTCTCCGTGGAATGGAGCTCGCCGCGCGGGCTGAGCGCATGGACGCCGTTCGCCATCACCTCGGCCGCCAGCGGTATGTCGGCGGTGACGACGAGGTCGCCGCTTTCGGCCCTCTTCACGATCTCGTTGTCCGCGACGTCGAACCCCGGGGCGACCTGCACGAGCTCGACGAGGGCGGATGCGGACACACGGACCGGTTGATTGGCGACCAGCGTCACCTTCACCCCGGTCCGTTCGGCCGCCCTGAACA
>JAJEAD010000043.1 GCA_022824305.1 Gammaproteobacteria bacterium
ATCGGAAGCGTTTCAGCGAGATCTCCGACCTGGACCTCGCGGTCGAGGGGCTGAACGGCCCGGCCGAGTTCTTCCAGGTCCTCGGCATCGCGATGAACGGAACGGCGTTGCCGGTCGACGTCGTCGAGCTGGAGAAGCTCCCGGCGGACGTCGCCGAACGCATCCGCAAGCGAGGCGCGCTGGTTCATGAGCGAAGCGATTCCTGAGCTCGTCGCCCTGATTGGGGCGCACCGCCGGCGGCTCGAGGCCGTCTACCGGTCGATGGAGAGCGCCCTCGACGGTGAGATCGTGCAGCTCGGAAAGACGCCGATGTCGGCGCTCATTGTCGCGGGGTTGCTGGAGAACTACTACACCTGCCTGGAGACGATCTACCTGCGCATCTCGCAGTCGTTCGAGAACAAGCTGGATCCCGCTCGCTGGCCCAACGATCTGCTGCAGAAGATGACCCTGGAGATCGAGGGCGTCAGGACGGCGGCGGTGTCGGAGGAGACGTTCTCCTCGCTGTTCGAGCTGCTGAAGTTCCGGCACTTCAAACGCTACTACTTCGAGCTGGAGTACGACTGGGATCGCCTGGACTTTCTGGTGACGAAGCTCCGTCAGGTCCATCCTCTGGTCACACGGGATCTGGAACGGTTCGTGCGTTTCGCGAGCGCGCTGGCTCAGCCTTGAGCGCGAGGCACCGCGCCATGGAGCCCGGCCCGCCCGGATGGGAGCGGCTCCGCCACCATTCCATCTTCAGGCCCCATCGTCGGTGAAAGCTCGGCAGCCGCGAGAGCACATTTCTGCGGGCGTCGCCGCAGGTCCGGGCGCCGGCTCGCAGGTGGGCGATCTCCACGCTCTGATGCGACGCTACGGGGATTTCGTAACGCACGCCAGGGAAGGTAACTACATCAGGGGCATCCCGAAGAGCGCGCCGTGAAAGCGCACCAGGATCCCGGCGACGAGCAGCCCTCCGACCACCGCCGCGGCGTCCATGGCGAAGCGCGGCGCGGGTTCGGGCGGCGGGTTCTTTCCGCGCGCGATCGCGCTCACCAGCTCCACCAGCGCGAATATTGCGAAGCCGCCGAAGAGAACGACGGAGCGCGCCTCGCCGTTGGCGAGGAGGTGGACGAGAGCCCACAGAAGCAGGCCGATGAGCATGGGATGGCGCACCCGCGCGCGAATGTGAGTGGGCATGTTGGCGGCGGCGAAGAGCACCAGCGCGATCGGCACCACCGTGAACGCGGCGTGCCGTCCCCAGAGCGGTGCTGCGTACCACGCTTCCCGCGGCGCGCTCGAGAAGCCCCAGATGATGATTCCCAGGGAGACCAGCGCGATCGCCCCGAACACGCCGCGGTAGGGCTTCTCCCCCAGCCGCTCCACCAGGGCGAGGCGCAGCTTCGGGGCGCTCGGTATCAGGTGGAGGGCGAGGAACAGGATGAGACCGGCTACGAGTACGTTCATGGCGTTGCTCCGGGCGGGGATCCCGGATCATGCGGGGTTCCGGCGCGGACGCAAGTCTCGCGACTGGCCCGCGTTCTCCGCCTCCTTCATTAGTGGAGACAATGCATCCGAGTCGCTTGGATTGCATATGGTCACTATAGCTTTAGTTCCGGAAGATACATGGACTACAGTCTGCCGGCCGGCGGGTTTCGGCGCCGCGAAAGAAGCACTGGAGGAGCACGAGGCAACGATGGGAACGCTCGACGGAAAGGTGGCTCTGGTAACCGGCTCGGGTCGCGGCATCGGCCGGGCGATCGCCTGCAAGCTCGCATCGGAGGGAGCGCGGCTGGTGGTGAACGACCTGGACGAGGGGCCGGCCCGGGACACCATCGCCCGCATCAACGACATGGGCTCGCAGGCAGTGTCCTGCGTGGGAGACGTCACCGCCGCCGACTTCGGCGAGCGCTTCGTGAACCTGGCGGTGGAAACCTTCGGCACGCCCGACATCATCGTCAACAACGCCGGCTACACCTGGGACAACGTCATCCAGAAGATGAGCGACGAGCAGTTCCAGGCCGTAATCGATGTGCACCTTGCGGCTCCGTTCCGGATCCTTCGCGCGGCGGCGGGACCGATCCGCGCGGCGGCCAAGCAGGAGGCGGCGCAGCGGAAGGCGGTCTGCCGCAAGGTCGTCAACATCTCCTCGGTCTCGGGGGTGTACGGCAACGCCGGACAGGCCAACTACTCGAGCGGGAAGCTTGGCGTGGTCGGTCTCACCAAGACGCTGGCGAAGGAATGGGGCCGCTATCGGGTCACCGTGAACGCGGTCGCCTTCGGCCTCGTGCACACCCGGCTCACCCAGGCTCTCGAGAACGAAAGCGCGAGCGTCGACATCGCGGGACGGGATATCGCAGTCGGGGTGCACCGGGAGCGACTCGAAGCGATAGCGCAGACGGTGCCGCTCGGCCGGGGCGCCACGCCGGAGGAGGCGGCCGGCGCCGTCTACCTGTTCTGCATTCCGGAGTCGGACTACGTGAGCGGGCAGCTTCTCGTCTGCGACGGAGGCGGACGCTGATGGCGATCGACTACGGGCACCTGATGTCGCTCGAGAGCAGAGGCAACCGATTTCGCTACGGCGACCAGGAGACGCTGCTCTACGCGCTCGGGGTCGGGATGGGGCGGGACCCTCTCGATGACCAGGAGCTCGACTTCGTCTTCGAGCGCGGCACCCTCAAGACCGTGCCCAGCATGGCGTCCGTGCTCGCCAACGTCCGCCTCCTCGAGGACTGCGGCTGGGACTACAGCCGGGTGCTGCACGGCGAGGAAGGGCTGGTGCTCCACCGTCCGCTTCCGCCCGCGGCGGAGCTCGTCGCCGATGCGCGGGTGGTCGAGGCCTACGACAAGGGAGCGGACAAGGGCGCGCTCATCTACACGGAAACGGAGGTACGGGACGCGGCCGACGATCTGCCCCTGTTCACCCAGACCCGCAGCATTTTCGCCCGCGGAGACGGCGGCTTCGGCGGCGCGACCGGACCCAGTCCCGCGCCGCATCCGGTCCCGAAGGGCCCGCCGGACGCGACCTGCGTGCGGGAGACGCGTCCCGACCAGGCGCTGCTCTACCGGCTCAACGGTGACCGCAACCCCCTGCACGCGGATCCCGCGCTCGCGCAACGGGTCGGATTTCCCGTGCCCATCCTGCACGGGCTGTGCACCTACGGCATTTCCTGCGTTGCGCTCCTCGACACCGTGTGCGACCACGACCACACTCGCATCGCGGGATTCGACGTGCGTTTTTCCGCGCCGGTCTACCCGGGCGACGTCATCACCACCGACATGTGGCTGGATGGCGACGTGGTCTCCTTCGAGTGCCGGGTGGGGGCCCGGGGCGTGCACGTCATCCGCAACGGGAAGTGCACCCTGCGTAGCTGAGGCTTGCCCGCCGGCGGCGCCTCGGCGCCGCTCCGATCCGGACCGTCTCGGCCCGGCGGGGCGGGATGGCCGGGCTTCCGCCCTTGCCGTCTCACATGTCGGGCACTAGCCTTTAGTGCGAACCAGCTGAAGGCCGGCGGCGCACGACGTTGCGACGCGGCGGCGAGCGACAACGCAGGACGAGCCAAGACCATGAGCACAGCGCAAGAGCAACTGGGCAAGGTCGAGCGGGAACCCGGATTCGTGGCCGCGCTCGACCAGAGCGGAGGCAGCACCC
This sequence comes from Gammaproteobacteria bacterium, assembly GCA_022824305.1. Taxonomy (GTDB): domain Bacteria; phylum Pseudomonadota; class Gammaproteobacteria; order HK1; family HK1; genus JAJEAD01. The sequence goes on from JAJEAD010000043.1 coordinate 3,629, forward strand.
CGAAGGCGCTGCGCCTCTACGGCATCGAGGAGGGGGCCTGGTCGAACGAGGACGAGATGTTCTCGATCATCCACGACATGCGCACCCGCATCATCACCAGCCCCAGCTTCAGCGGCGATCGTATCCTCGGCGCCATCCTCTTCGAGAACACCATGGACCGCGAGATCGGAGGCAGGCCTTCGGCCCGCTATCTCTGGGAAGAGAAGCGTGTCGTCCCCTTCCTCAAGGTCGACAAGGGACTGGCTCCGGAGGCCGACGGGGTGCAGCTCATGAAGCCGATGCCGGAGCTCGATGCCCTGCTCCGGCGCGCCCGGGAGAACGGCGTCTTCGGCACCAAGATGCGCTCCGTCATCAAGCTTGCGAATCCCGCCGGAATCAAGGCGAACGTGGACCAGCAGTTCGAGATCGCGCGCCGCATCCTCGCGGCGGGCCTCGTCCCCATCATCGAGCCGGAGATCGACATCCACAGCCCCGAGAAGGCCGAAGCCGAGGCGCTCCTGCGAACCGAGCTGCTGGCGCATCTGAACCGCCTCGACCCCGACGAGCGCGTGATCTTCAAGCTGACCCTGCCGGAGGAGGACGACTTCTACGCAGAGTGCGTGGGCCACCCGCGATTGCTGAAACTGGTGGCGCTCTCCGGCGGCTACACCCGCGAGGAGGCCAACGCCCGGATGTCGCGGAACCGGGGAGTCGTCGCGAGCTTCTCGCGCGCGTTGACCGAAGGGCTGAATGCCGGCCAGAGCGAAGCCGAGTTCAACGAAATGCTCGATTCGTCGATCGAGAGCATCTTCCGGGCTTCGCAGACCTGACGCGCCTGAACCATCGCTCCCGAGCCGGTCGGCAGTCTCCGGTGATGCAAGACGGGCGGACGGTCCGGCGGCGCGCCCGATGCCCGGGGACGTGGCGCGGTCCGGCCGCGGGAGCAGGCCGCGTTGCGCGCGCGCAGGGCTTCGGGGAGTGCCGGAGAACTCAAGCCAGTGACTCGCGCGCGAGTCTGCCCGAGTGAATGCCATGGGAGGTCGGACGAGCGTGCGAGCACCTGCCCGGCATGACGCGACCGCAATTCGGAGGATGCCGCAATGCCCATGATCAGCGAAGCCACCCCGATCGCATTTGCCGATCCGCTGCCCGACGCGGTCGACGTCGTCGTGATCGGGGCCGGCGTGGTGGGCACCACCACCAGCTACTTCCTCGCGCAGCGCGGAGTCCGGGTGCTGCTCTGCGAGAAGGGGAGAGTCGCAGGCGAGCAGTCGAGCCGCAACTGGGGCTGGGTCCGGCAGCAGGGTCGCGACTACGCCGAGCTCCCCATCATGATGGAGTCCAACCGGATCTGGCGTGGCCTGGCCGCGGAGACCGGCGAGCAGGACACCGCGTTCACCGAGTCGGGCTGCCTCTACCTCGCGGAGAGTGAGGCGAATCTCGCACGTTTCGAGTCATGGTGCGATCTGGCGAAACAGCATCAGCTCAACACCCGCATGCTCTCCGCGCGGGAAGCGGCGGCCCTCGCCCCCGGGATCGAGGGGCGCTGGATTGGCGGCATACTGACTCCGAGCGACGGTCGGGCGGAACCCCTCGTCGCGGTACCCGCGCTTGCTCGCGCCGCCCACCGGAAGGGGGTCACCGTCATCGAGGGCTGCGCGGTCCGCACCGTCGAGTCGCAGAACGGGCGGGTCAGCGCGGTGGTGACCGAGAAGGGCCGGGTGAGTACCGGCGCCGCGGTGCTCACGGGCGGCGCATGGTCGACTTACTTTGCCGCCAATTCGGGCATCGACCTGCCACAGCTCATCGTGCGCTCGACCGCCGCGCGCACCCATCCGGACTCGGGAGGGGAGATGCCCAACGTGTCCGCTCCCGGCCTCTCGGTGCGTCGCCGCGCCGACGGCGGCTGCACCATTTCCACCGGGGACCTGGCGGAGCACTACGTCGCGCCGCGCTCGTTCAAGCACTTCACCAAGTACACCAATCTCATCAGGGCCTCGGCGCGGGACCTGCGCCTGAAGATCGGTCCGCCGGCGGACTACCCCGGCGCCTGGGGTGCGAAGAGGCGCTGGAGCGGGGACGAGACGAGTCCCTTCGAGCGCATGCGGGTGGTGAACCCGCCTCCGTCGGAGACGGTGCGCCGCCGCCTGGAGGAGCGCCTGCCGCAACGGGCCCCGCGGCTGGCCGCGCGCGGCATCGCGGAGATCTGGGCGGGCATGATCGACGTGACTCCCGATGCGGTGCCCTACCTCTGCGAGGCGGATTCGCCGCAGGGCCTCTTCATCGGTACCGGCATGAGCGGCCACGGATTCGGCTTCGGCCCCGGGGCCGGCCGCGTGCTCGCGGACCTGGTGCAGGGGCGCCCGCCGGGCTACGACCTGACGCGCTTCCGCCTCAACCGCTTCCGCGACGGCTCGAGGATCGTCCCCGGCCCCTACTGAACGGCGATTCCGCCGCATGCGTAGAGCGCGAGGTGCCCCCATGACCCGAGTCGCCCTTCCCACCGCCCCCTCGCCCGCGGCCGGCTGGACGCCGGAGCTCGACGAGGGTCCGCATCCTCGCGCGCAGATCGGCTACGTGCTGGTCGCGAACGCGGACCTCGCGGAGTCCGACTTCTTCGCGATGAAGCCGTCCGGAGTGGGCGTTCACTTCACTCGAGTTCCCATGCCCCGCGAGGTGAGCGTCGCGACCTTCACCGCGATGGAACGCGACCTCGCCCGCGCCGCCGCCTCCCTCATGCCCGGACGCGGCGACCTCGACGTCATCTCGTACTCGTGCACGTCGGGCACTTTCGTGATCGGGGAGGAGCGGGTCATCGCGGAGCTGCGGCGGCTGAACCCGCGCCCGAAGGCGACCACGATGCTGAGCGCCTGCGTCGCTGCGCTCGAGGCTCTCGGCGCACGCCGCGTCGCGCTCGGCACCGCCTACACCGATGACCTCACCGCGCTCGAGGTCGCGTTCCTCGCGTCGAAGGGCATCGACGTGGTGCGCGCGGAAGGGCTCGCGCTCACCAGCGACGAGGAGATGAACCGCGTCACCCCGGACTGGCTCGCCCGCTTCGCGCGTGCCGTCGACACGCCGGAGGCCGACGCGCTCTTCCTGAGCTGCGGCGCCCTGCGGGTGCTTCCCGTGATCGAGGATATCGAGGCCGCGATCGGAAAGCCGGTGGTGTTCAGCAACCAGGCGAACTTCTGGCACTGCCTGCGTCTGGCCGGTATCGAGGATCGGATCGAGGGATTCGGCCGCCTGTTGCGGGAGCTCTGAGGGGCACCGCAGGCCCTTCGCCGAAGGGCGAGCCCGGCGGGCGGCACCCGGCTCGCCTCCTCTCGCCGAACCCCGCTTGCGGACGGCGGGTCGCGGCTCCGTGAAGGCACCGGAGAGAAGCCGGACGTCCCGGCGTGACGCGGCGGGCGGAGAGGCGCCCGAACGGCGCCCGCCGCCTACTTGTAGAAGATCTCGCTCGGGTACTCGCTCAGCAGCTCGTAGCCGGTCTCGGTGACGCTCAGGCACTCGCTGAACACCACCCCGCCCTGGTGCGGGAACTTGAGATCCGGGATGTAGTGGAAGCACATCCCCGGCTCGAGCACCAGGGGATCGTTCTCGTTGATGCTCATGATGCGGCCCTCGCCCCAGTCGGGCGGAAAGCCGATGCCGGTGGAGTAGCCGAGGCGGTGCTCGAAGCCGTCCGCGAATCCCGCCTCGCGCATCACGTTGCGCCCGGCGAGGTCCACCTCGTGGGAGGTCACGCCGGCGCGGGTCGCCGCCTTCGCCGCTTCCAGCGCGTCGCGGGAGGCTTCCGCCATCCGGATCCACTTCCGGTCCGGATTGCCGACGATCACGGTGCGCGACAGCATGCAGTTGTAGCGGTTGTGGGTGCCGCCCGCCTCCATGTACACCACGTCGTCGTCGGCGATCGGCCGCCGTCCCGCGCACTCGAAGGCGAGGCCGGCCTGCGGCCCCGCCACGAACTGGGCGGCGTGCCCCAGGTACTCGCTGCCGGCGCGGTGCAGCGCCTCGTGGGCGGCGGCGGAGACCTCGGTCTCCAGCACCCCCGGGCGCACCGCCGCAATCGCCGCCTCGAGAGAGGCGGCGCAGTAGCGTCCCGCCTCGCGCAGGTACTCGACCTCCCGGGGCGACTTGCGCCGGCGCACCGTCTCCACCAGGCCCGAGCAGTCGGGCAGGTCGTCGACGCCGAGACGGGCCACGAGCTTGCGGTAGCGCGCGGGCGAGAAGAACCACGCGTCGTTCTGGTTGCCGATGCGCCGGCCGAGCAGGCCATGGTCGCCGAGCAGCGCGTAGGTCGCCTCGTCCGGATCCTCGGTGTCGAAGTAGCCGATCACGTGCTCGAGGCAACTGTCGATCCGCGCCTTGTGGCGGGCCACTCCCCGGACCAGGAGGATCGGCGGATGGTCCAGCGGCACCACGAGGAGCTGAAAGGTGAAGTACCCCAGGCTGTGGTAGCCGGTGAGGTAGACGATGTTCTCCGGCACTGCGGTGAGCATCACCTCGATGTCCGCCGCCTCCATGTTCCGGCGCACCGCGGCGAGGCGCGCCGCGTACTCCTCGTCGCTGAAGGGCAGGGGCTCCATTCTCGCCGGGGCGTCGCTGTCCATGGTTTCTCCTGTCGCGATGGGGTGGCGCGGTGCGTGCCACGAAGCGCGCTATGCGTTCGGAAGTGCGATTACGCACTCAGAAATAGAAGTCCGTGAATCCGGCGAGGAAGCCCTTGGTGCGTTCCTGCTGCGGGTTCTTCAGCACCTCGTCGGGCGTTCCCTGCTCGTGGATGACCCCCTCGTAGAGAAAGAGCACCTGCCGCGCGAGGTGGTAGGCGAAACCGAGCTCGTGGGTGACCACGATCATCGTCATGCCCTCGGCGCTCAGGTCGCGCATGACGTTCAGCACCTCTCCGACCAGCTCCGGGTCGAGGGAGGAGGTGATCTCGTCGAAGAGCATCACGTCGGGCTTCATCGCGAGCGCCCGTGCGATCGCGACCCGCTGCTGCTGTCCGCCCGAGAGGCGCGACGGGTACTGGTCCGCCTTGTCGAGGAGCCCGACCTTGGTGAGGTTCTCTCTCGCGCGCTCCGTCGCCTCCTCCCTGCCGGTGCGGAGCACCGTGACCGGTCCTTCCATGACGTTCTGCATCACCGTCATGTGGGGAAAGAGGTTGAACTGCTGGAAGACCATGCCGACGTGGGTGCGCAGTCCCACCAGCTCGCGTTCCTCGTAGGCGTAGGTGGGCGCCCCGTCCCGCGCGCCCGACTCGCGACCCACGACCTTGCCCATCAGCTCGATGCGTCCCGCGCTCGGGTACTCCATGAAGTTCAGGCAACGCAGGAAGGTGCTCTTGCCCGAACCGCTCGAGCCGATCATGCAGACCATTTCGCCGCGCTGCACTTCGAGGTCCACGCCGCGCAGCACGTGGTGGTCCCCGAAGTACTTGTGCAGGGAGCTGACCCTGAGGATCGCTTCACTCACAACTGGACCTCGTCTTCGATTCGCAACCAGCGCTCGAGCCCGTAGGTGAACAGCACCAGGGGGTAGATCGCCAGGAAGTAGATGATCGCCACCGAGGTGTAGACCTCGAAGGGACGGTAGATGGCGTTGGCGAGTTGCTCGCCCTGCCACATGAGGTCGGCGACCGCGATGGTGGAGGCGAGCGATGTCGCCTTCACCGCCTCGATCATCCGGTTCGCGAAGGCCGGGATCATGCGCCGGACCGCCACCGGCAGCACCACCCGGCGCATCACCCGCAGGTAGCTCATGCCGAGCGCGCGGCCCGCTTCCCACTGTCCGCGCTCTATGGACTGGATGCCGCCGCGGAAGATCTCCGCCGAGTAGGCGGTGATGTTGAGCCCGATGCCGAAGACCGCGGCGAGGAAGGGCTCGAGCTGACCGCCGATGAGCACCGGGAACGCGTAGAAGAACCACACCACCTGGACCAGGATCGGCGTGTTGCGGAAGAGCTCGATGAAAGCGGTGGCGGGCCAGTTGAAGATGCGGCGCCGGGAGTAGCGCATCGCCCCGATCACCACCCCGCCGGCGATGGCGCCCGCGATGATGATCGCGCTGAGCTGCGCGGTGACGAGCAGGCCGTCCACGAAGCTCATCCAGTACTGGGGCATCTCGGCCCAGCGCCACTTGAACTCAGGCATCGCCGCCGCCTCCCCCTGGCCGAGGAGCCGTGCGAAGGGCCCGCCGCACGGATGGCCCGAGCGCCGCGGGGCAGCAGATGTGCCGTCGCCGATGCTCGTTGAGTTTCTTCATGGCGGTATCGGCCTACAGCCGGGCCGCGTCGATGCGGTGCTCGATGTAGCGCACCGCGAACGAGGCGATGGTGAGCATGACGAAGTAGAACACCGCCACCAGCGTGAAGATCTCCAGCGGCCGGTAGAGCTGCGCGCTCAGGAGCAGGGCCTTGTAGAGCAGCTCACCGTAGGTGATCACCGAGGCCTGGGTGGTGGTCTTCATCAGCTCGAAGCTGCGCTCGAGGAAGGGCGGCACCATGCGCCGGATCGCCTGCGGCAGGATGATGCGGGTCATGAGCTGGCGCAGGCTCATCCCGAGCGCCTTGCCGCCTTCCCACTGGCTGCGGTCGATGGAGACGATGCCCGCCCGGTAGACCTCGGCCATGAACGCGCCGGTCTGAAATCCCAGCGTGATGATCGCCGCGGTGTAGGCGTCGAAGGCGACCCCGATGATGATGGGCAGCGCGTAGTAGCACCAGAAGAGCAGCACCAGCACCGGGGTGGCGCGGAAGAACTCGATGATCGCGATGGCCGGCGCCCTCACCACCCAGAGGCGCGAGAGGCGCATCAGGGCGAGGAGAAGCCCGATCACGATCCCGAGCCCGAGCGAGGAGAAGCCGATCTTCAGGGTGCCGAGGAAGCCCTCCCACAGCACCCCCCGGTAGTTCAGGACGAAGGCGAAATCCCACTCGTAGACAGGCATGGCTACGCTTCGCGGCGGAGGGGGGGTCTCGTTCGGGGCACGGCGTCGCCGGCGGCCGGTCGGGCCACCGGCGACCGGAGCGCCGGGGCGGCCCCGCTCGGGCCGCCCCGGCGCGTTGGCCTCACTGCATCTCGGTCAGCTTGATGGTCGGCGCCAGCGCCGGGTCCATCCCGCGCGACTCGATGAACTCCCGGTAGACCCGTGCGGTCTGCCCGCGGTGGTAGTAGTAGTCCACCGCCACCGAGAGCCAGTCGCGCCACGTCTTGTCGGGCTCCTTGCGGATTCCGATGCTGGTGGTCGAAGCGCTCGGGGGCTTCGGGATGACCACCTTGTGCGTGCCGAGCTGCTCGCGCGCGGTGAAGGCGAGCGACTGGGCGGACCCGCCCACCGCATCGACGCGGCCCGCGAAGTAGGAGGCGAGCGCCTCCGCGTAGGTCTTCGAGCGCACGATGTTCGCGTTCGGCAGCAGGCCGGTGATGGCGCGGTCGTTGGAGGTGCCGAGCGCGACCGAGACGCTCATCTCGGGAGTGTCGAGCTCCGCCCAGGTGTCGAGGGCGCTGTCGATGGGCACCATGACCCCGACCGCGTAGTAGAGCAGGGTGCCGGTCGCGAAATCGATGGCCAGCGCGCGCTGCGGGGTCGCGTCCAGGGCCACCACCATGTCGAACTGGTTCGCCTGCAGGCCGGCCACCGCGTTGCCCCAGGTCGTCTCCACGCACTCCCACTCGACCTGCAGCTCCTGCGCGAGCAGGTCGGCGATGCCGGGACCGATACCGCTCCAGTCTCCGGTCATCGGGTCGCGGTAGTACCAGGGCTCGCTCGGCGCGCATCCCACTCTGATCTTGTTCGTCTCCTTGATCTGGTCCCAGGTGGACTGCGCGAACGCGCCGGAGGTTCCGAGAGCGAACCCCAGGGTGAGCGCGGCGACGAGCAAATGTCTGATTCTCATAATGTTTCTCCAAGAATTATCGTGCTGACCCCCGTTCCGGAGGAAGCGGGGAGAGTGACAAGACTGCCATCACTCCTCGCACGCCGTCCACCCGGGGCGTGTTCGGAGGCGCTCTGCCCCCCGCCGCTCAGCCGCCCGGCGGCGTCGCGTAGGGCAGGTAGGAGCGACGCTCGACGTCGGGGAAGCCGTCCTCGTGGCGCACGTACCAGCGCGCCGCGGAGTCCGGAGTGAAGTCCCAGGAGCGCCAGCGGCCGCTGCGCTGGGCGCGGTCCACCAGCGCCCGGCACTTGCGGTTCCACTGGATGCCGGCGCGCAAGGTCGGGAGGTCCCAGGTCTCGGCCGCCCTTCGCCGGAATGACTCCTCCACCTCGGCCAGCGCGGGCGCGCCGGCGAGGTTCTCGAGCTCGTCCGGATCGGACTCGAGATCGTGGAGCTGCGGGGGATAGAGGTCCGAGCAGACGTACTTGTGCCGGCCCCGCCTCAGCATCAGGCGCGGGGCGCGCGTCCCTTCGTCGAGGTGCTCCGCCGCCACCGTGCCGCCTTCCGGAGATGGCTCCCCCTCGAGGTCGGGCACGAGGCTGCGCCCGTCGAGGGGGCGGATGAAGGCGTCCGGCTCCACCCCGGCGAGCTCCGCGAGCGTCGGGAGCAGGTCGAGGTGGGAGACGTTCCGTGCCACCCGCCGGCCGCCGCGACCATCTGGGAGCGTCACGATCAGCGGGATGCGCATGGCCCATTCGAAGAAGGTCTTTTTGAACCACAGACCCCGCTCTCCCATCATGTCGCCGTGGTCCGAGGTGTAGACGATGGCGGTGTCGCGCCCGAGGCCGGTCTCCTCGAGCGTCTCGACGAGCTGCCCGATCTTGTCGTCGATGTCGCTGATCATCCCGAAATAGCCGTGCCGGGCCCGCATCGTCTCCTCCGCGCCTACCGGACGCCGGTCGATTCCGTAGTGGTGGCGCAGCTCGCGGGTGTGCGGGTCGTCTTCTTCCGGCACGGGCGCCGGGACCCGGGGCGGGGGGATGTCCGCCTCCCGGTAACGGTCCCAGTACCGGCGGGGAGTCACGTAGGGGTCGTGGGGCTGGGTGAAGGAGACCATCAGGAAGAAGGGCTGCGGAGCGCGGCCCCGGGCGAGATCGAAGAGCTTCTGGCGGCCGGCCGCGAACACCTCCTCGTCGTAGTCCATCTGCATGCTGCGCGCGTAGGGTCCGGCGTCGCTGACCGTCTCGGTGCCGGAGACCTTGCCGGTGCGTTCCCGGCGCGGGGCATCCTCCAGGGGCTGTCCGTCGAAGGGGGGCGGAGTCCAGGTGAAGTCCGCGGGGTAGATGTCGGTGGTCAGACGCTCCTCGAAGCCGTGGAGCTGGTCTGCTCCGACGTAGTGGAGCTTCCCGGAGACGGTGGTCGAGTAGCCCGCGAGGCGCAGGTAGTGAACGAGGGTGGGGACGTGGGAGGGGAAGTCGGAGCCGTTGTCATAGGCGCCGATGCGCGAGGGCAGCCGGCCCGTCATCATCGCGGCGCGCGATGGCCCGCACAGCGGGAACGCGCAGTAGGCGTTCTCGAAGCGCGTCCCGCGCGCGGCGAGCGCGTCGAGATGAGGAGTCGAGGCGCCCCGCCCGGCGTACATCGGCAGGGCGAGCGCGGACATCTGATCCGACATCAGGAAGAGGATGTTGGGCGGGTTCCGGTTCATGGATGATCTCCGAGCCGAGTGTCGTGGCGTATTGCAAGTTTCGGGAAGGACTGTCCCGCCGGCCATCTCCTGCCGCGGGTGGGGGCCGGGCGTCGCGGCGCAACGCTCTCGAAAGTCCACGCTCGAGGCCGAGACGCTGTCGAGAAGGGCCCGCGTGCGCTGACTTCGCATTCATCGTTGATCCGGGGCGGGCGCCGCCCGGGGTTCCCGCTATGCCGTGGCCGGTCTGCGCTTCTCGCCCTTCTGCATCTCGAAGATGGAGGTGTAGGTGTCGGAGTAGTCGGGCGGCATGCGGTATCGGCCCGCTTCGTGGTGGGCGTACTTCGCGGGCCTGCCGCGCACGATGCGCCAGATGTAGCGGCTGGTGAGGCCGGAGGGAAAGGGGGCGTAGCAGAAGGCGTCGGCCGAGGAGTAGCCGCAGGTGAGCAGCGGGCGGTTGCGGTCCGAGAGGTTGTGGCGCGAGCCGTGCACGATGCAGCCGTGCAGCACGATCAGGGTGCCCGCGCCGCCGGTGAGGGCGACCGCCTCGTCCACGGGAACGCGCGGGAGATCCTCGTCGCAGACCCGGCCAATCCAGTTGTCCTCGCGGTCGTAGTGGTCGAGAAGCCCGAGCCGGTGGCTGCCCGGCACCACCATCAGCGGGGCCTGGTCCGGGCCAACGTCCTCCAGGCAGGTCAGCATCAGCAGCGGGCTCGAGTTGGTGTGTGGGTAGTAGGGGAGGTCCTGGTGCCAGCGGACCTCGTCTCCGCCTCCGGCCCACTTGAAGTTGATCAGCGACTCGCGGAACTTGACGTCGGGACCGATGAGGTCCGCCGCGATGTCGGGGAGCAGCGACTCCGACGCGTACTCCCAGAACGCCGGGTCGTAGTCGACCGCGCAGTTGAGGCGCCGCAGGCGCGGCGCCGGCGCGCAGTGTCCCTTGTCGAGCACGAACATCTCGTTCGACTCGGTGAGCTGCCGGCTCTGCTCGACCAGGCGCTCGCTCGCCCGCTGCAGGCGTTCGACCCATTCGGGAGAGACGAATTCCCGAAGATGCAGGTACCCCTGCTCGAAGTAGAGACTTCGTTGTTCCCGGGTCAGAGCCCGGGGCGGATATGCCAGCACTTCGTCGAGCTGCACGCTTGCTCCTCCTGCTTCATGGGGGCGTCGCCGCCGCCGGGCGCTCCGGAACCAGGACGCCGCCTATCCTTCTCCGTCGAAGAGGCGCCGGGCGGTCTCGCCCACGATGTTGTCGATGTCCCGGTCGTCGATGACTCCGCGGTGGTGCACCCGGAAGGTGTCGAGCGTCTGCCGGTAGTTGCAGAAGCGCTCCACGTTCGGCATGTCGGTGCCCCACATGAGGCGCTCCGAACCGAGCTCCCGCACCAGCCGTTCCGTCGTGGAGTGGAGCTGCGGGTAGGGGTAGTCCCACACGTTGCCGAGCGAGATGTGGTAGAGGAGCTGCAACCTCGCCCCCGACGCGCGGAAGGGTTCGAATATCGCGTCCGGCAGGCAGATTCGCTCACCCTCCATGAACATCCTCCACGGGAATCCGTGGGTGAGCACCGCCGGCACCTCGGGATAGCGCTCGAGCCATCCCCGCCAGGTGCGGAGCTCCGCCAGGTACCCCTCCAGGTCGGGTCTCGGGCCGTGCGGGACGATGGTGAACAGGATCGGGCGCCCCAGCGCGGCAACACCGTCCCAGAAGGGCCGGCACTCGGGACCGTCCCAGGACGCATGGACCCCGTTGCGGAAGCGCGCGTTGACGACGAACTGGAGCCCGGCGAGCCCCTTCGCGTAGGCCCGCTCGACCTCGAGCCCCTGTCCCTCGGGGTCCGAGTCGATCTCCCACTCCTTGATGCTTGCCAGCCCGATGAGCCGGTCGGGAAAGCGTTGCACGCAGTCGCCGAGATAGTCGTTCAGCAGCCCCATGATGGGGTTGGTGTGCAGCACCGCCCGTTCGACGCCGACATAGTCCATCTGCGCGACCATCTGCTCCGGCGGGTGGGAGAGATCGCTCATGTAGGGCGGCAGGTACTGCTTGGCGTAGTCCTCTCCGTCCACCGTCCAGACCAGGCGGCCGTGACCCCCCGATCGGAACGCCACGTCCGTCAGCCCGGCGAGAGTGCCGTCCTCGGGGTCCGAGAGCATCGAGTTGTCTCCGACCCGGGCGCCGTCGCGCAGCCGCCACACGGGCTGGTGGTGGTCCGCCATCTCCCGCTGCACGTAGCGCAGGTGCTCCGCCGCGCTCGGGAAGCCGTTCGCTTCCCCGAGCGGAGGAAAGCAGTAGGCGTGAGCGTCGATGATCATGTCCGCTCCTCCCGGCAGAGTACGCTCCGTCGCGTGCGGAGACCCCATGATCCTCCGATTCCCCGCCGGCGCATCCGCCTGGATTCCTCGGCCTACTTGATCTTGCCGCGAGCGAGCACCGGCCAGACTTTCTCGACCCGGTCTCCCCGGGTCGCCACCATCTCGTCGTGCAGGAAGACGGTGGTGTCGCCGTAGCCGACGATCCACTCCAGCTTGTCCCCGACCCTGAGCGAGGTATCGGGCTCGCTGAGGTTGACGACCCCGTGCTCGGCGCTCAGGGCCACCTTCGCGACGTGATCGAGGCCTATCGCGCGCGGCGTCGCGATGTCCATGCTCATCGCCTTGCGTCCGGCATCGGTGATGATGCGCCGCGGGGTCGGGCGGCTCGTGACCGTGGACATCACGGTGAGCGCGAAGGGGTGCTCTACGCCCCAGCTCTCGTAGAGCACGTCGCTGAAGATCCCTCCGCCTGCCTGAATCTCGGTGACCCCCTCGATTCCGGCGGTGATCATGAACGTGCCGGTGCCGCCGCAGCTCACGATCCCGGCGTCGAGACCGGCCGCGCGGCACTGGCGGGCGGTGGCGACGAGGGTGCCGACCGCTTCCTCGCAGCAGCATCGCCGCTCGTCCATCGGTCGCCCGAGACAGTGCGCTTCCCACGCCATCACCCCGCAGAAGCGCAGGCCCGGGAGCGCGGAGAGATTCCGGGCGAGCTCGACGGCCGGATCCCCGGGTGCGACGCCCGCGCGCTGCATGCCGTTGTCGACCTCCACGATGACGCGGAGGCGCTTCCCGCGCGCGTGCGCCGCCGCGCTCAGCTCCTCGCCGTTCTCGATGCTGTCGACGGCGACCACGACGTCGGCCCGATCGAGCAGCGCGGCGAGGCGCTCCGCCTTCTGCCGTCCCACGACCTGGTTGGCGATGAGAATGTCCCGGATCCCGGCCTCCGCCATCACCTCCGCCTCGCCGAGCTTCGCGCAGGTGATGCCGAGCGCTCCCGCCTCGATCTCCATGTGCGCGATCTCGGGGACCTTCTGGCCCTTGGTGTGGGGCCGCCACCCCACGCCGTGACCGCGGAAGAACGCGGCCATCTCCGCGATGTTGCGCTCGACCCGCTCGAGGTCCACGAGCAGGGCGGGGGTATCGAGCTCCTGCTTCAGCATGGGGTCGGGCCTACTGCGGCGTGGCCGGAGCCACTCTCGCGGGCTTCCGCCGGCGCGAGAATGAGCGTGGAACGGCGTTTCGTGCGTTCTCCGTCATACCCCTGGATAGAGCGGGAATCCATGAGCAACGAGGGATCCTCGCCGATTGCATGAGACTTCACGGACCGGGGAAGACTATTCGCCTTCCCAGTGGAGCTGGTTGAGAAAGCGGCGGGTGCGCTCGCTTTCGGCCCGCTGGAATATCTTCTCGGGCGGCCCTTCCTCGAGAATCACCCCCTCGTCGAACATCACCACCCGGTCCGCGACCCGCTCTCCGAACTGCATCTCGTGGGTGACGACGAGCATCGTCATCCCCTCGTCGGCGAGCTGCTTCATCACCGTGAGCACCTCGCCCACGAGTTCGGGGTCGAGCGCGGAGGTCACCTCGTCGAAGAGCATCACCTTGGGCTCCATCGCCAGCGCCCGGGCGATCGCCACGCGCTGCTGCTGCCCGCCCGAGAGCTGGCCGGGCTTGACGTCGAGCTTGTCGCTCAAGCCCACCTTGTCGAGCAGTTGCGAGGCGTGCTCCCGAGCCCGCTCCCCCGACATCCTGAGCACGGTGCGCGGCCCTTCCATCACGTTCTGGATCGCGCTCATGTGGGGGAAGAGGTTGAACTGCTGGAAGATCATGCCGATGTTGCGCCGGACCTTGGGCAGGTCGGTCTTCTGACCGGTGATCTCCACGTCCTCGAGGAAGATCCGGCCGCGGTTCGGCTCTTCGAGCCGGTTCAGGCACTTGAGGAAGGTGCTCTTTCCGGAACCGCTCGCGCCGATGATGACCACCACCTCGCCGCGCTGCACCTCCATGGAAACCCCTTTCAATACCTCGAGGTCATCGAAGCTCTTGTGCAGATCCTCAACGCGAACCACGACGTCGGCCATCTCAGGGTGTGCTCCTCGTCATTCCCGGGTGCGGTACTTGTGGTAGAGCCAGTTGACTCCGATGGACTGGGGAAAGGTGATCACGAAGTAGATCAGCGCGCAGACGGTGAAGATCTCGACCGGACGGTAGGTATCCACTGCGAGGAAGCGCGCCTGGTACATGAGCTCGGTCACCCCGATCGCGGAGACCAGCGAGGTGTCCTTGAACAGGCTGATCCACATGGTGCCGATCGGCGGGATCATGCGGGTGACCGCCTGCGGAATCAGGATGCGGCGCATCACCTGGGCGTTGGTCATGCCGAGCGCGAGGCTCGCCTGGGTTTGCCCCTGTCCCACCGAGGTGATGCCGGCCCGGTAGATCTCGGCCATGAATGCGGCGATGTTGAGGCCGAAGGCGACGAGACCGGAGTAGAAGGGCGTGAAGGCGATGCCGGTGACGAGGGGCAGCACGTAGAAGACCCACACGATCTGCACCAGCAGGGGAGTGGTGCGGAAGAGCTCGGTGTAGCAGTAGGCGAGGCCGCGCAGCCACGTCCACGGGCTGAGGCGGGCGAGTGCGATGACCATCCCCAGGATGGCGCCCGCGAGCATGCTGAGAATCGAGAGCGCGATGGTGAGCCCGATGCCGCTCAGCATGATCGGGAAGTTCTCCCACACCACCTCGAAGTGCCACTGGTACTTCATCGTGCTCGCGCCTCCTCAGTCCACGCCGAATCGGCGGTGGAGATGGTTGACGATGAAGGCCTGCGGGATGGTGAGCGCCATGTAGATGATGGCGACCACCGTCAGCACCTCGACGGTGCGCAGGGTGAAGGCGGCGAGGGACTGCGCGCTCCACATGAGGTCCTGGAGGGTGACCAGGGAGACGAGCGCGGAGTCCTTGAACAGGGTGATGAACTGGCTGCCCATCGGGGGGAGCATGCGGGTCACCGCCTGGGGCAGCACGACGCGGGTCAGGACCTGCCGGGGCGTCATGCCGAGCGCGAGGCCCGCGTGGCGTTGACCGCTCGAGATGGAGAGGATGCCGGCGCGGTATATCTCGGCCAGGTACGCGCTCGCGTAGAGGCTGAGCGAGATGGTGCAGGCGACGAAGGGGGATACCCGGATGCCGGTCAGGATGGGGAACGCGAAGTAGATCCAGACGAGCTGGGCGAGCAGCGGGGTGCTGCGGAAGATGTCGATGTAGACGCTCGCGACGATGCGCAGGGAGGCCAGCGGGGCCATCCGGACAAGCGCGATCACCAGCCCCAGGACGATCGCGATGATCATCGAGAGGATGGAGACCTGCACCGTGATCACCGCCCCGGCCATCAGGAAGCCGAGGTGCTCGAACACGGCGGCGAAGTTCCATTCCACGCTCAGGTCTCCTGCGCTCCCCGCCCGGTGCGGGCGGGGGCATCAGCGTTTCGGGTCTCGCCCGGCCCACGCGGTGCCGCGCGCGGGCCGGGCGCTCAGGGAACGGACCGCCTGGCTCTACTGCTTGATGTACTGCGGGTCGCTGTACTTGACCATCGAGGCCGCGATCTGGTCCTGCATGTCGGCCACGATTGCTTCGAGCATGGACTTGAACTCGGGGTCGCCGTAGTTGAAGGCCATCCCGATCGGGAAGGGGATGTCCGAGTTGTTGATGCAGTGCTCCGGGCTCTCCGGAATGATCCGGATCTCCGGGTACTCGGCCGCCATGACGAAGGCGAGCGCATCGTCGATCGGGGCGACGTCGATGCGTCCGGTGAGCACGTCCTCGATGCGGTGGGCGCCGCTCACCTGCTGCACGATGCTGTCGATGGTGGCCTCGGTGTACTTGTCGACGATGCCGTGCTCGGTGCCGGTGCCGGTGTAGGTGCCGATGCGCACGCCGGGCTGGTTCATGTCCTCGTAGGTCATGATCGGGCTGTCCTGGAGCACGATGTAGCAGGTGCCGGCCTCGGTCCAGTTGACGAAGTCGACCACCTTGCGACGCTTCTCCGTCGCGAAGAGCGGCGCGATGGCGAGCTCGAACTGGTTGCCCTGGATGCCGGCGATGATCACGTCCCAGCCCGAGGAGACCGCGGTGATGTCCACGCCGAGCTCCATCGCAATGCGCTGACCGATCTCGAAGGCGGCGCCGAAGTACTGGCCGGTGTTGGGATCCTGTCCGAGCCAGGGCGGCGCAATGGCGACTCCCACCCTCATTTCACCGTTCGCCTTGATCTGATCGACGAGCACGCTCTTGCCTTCCATGGGCACCATGATGTCTCCGGCGATGGCGGAGGTGCCGAAGCCTGCAAGGAGCAGGGCGCCGGCCGCGATGGAAATTCGACGGGATACGAGCTTCATGACGTTTCTCCTGCAACAGGCCTGTCGGCCCGATGGTTGTCTTGGCGGTGACGGACCAAGGCGACCTTTATCACAGTGGGCAGGGCCCATCAAACTCGCCCCGTCCGGCGGCGGGAGCCCGCCTTCGCTTTCCCCGCGGCTTCGGCGCGGAAAAGGTAGAGCCCGCTCGCGATGATCAGCGCCGCGCCGGCCACCACCGCCGGAGCGGGAACGGCGCCGAAGATCAGGAAGCCGAAGAGGCTCGCCCAGACCATGCTCGTGTAGACGAAGGGCGCGACGAGAGTCACCTCGGCGTTCCGGTACGCCTCGATCATGAAGTACTCGGCAAAGCCGACCAGCACTCCCGCGAGCGCGAGGAGCAGGAGTTGCTCCGTGTTCGGCAGCTCCCACCCGAAGGCGATGCTCGAGAGCGACGCCAGCACGACCACCGCGGTTCCCGCGAGGTAGGTCGACGAGGAGGCATCCCGGTGGCTCAGGTGCCGGGTGATGACCTCCCGCAGGCCGCCGCACAGGGCGCCGCCGAGGGGCAGGAGGAGGACCCAGGTGAAGTGGGGTGTCCCCGGGCGAGCCATCACCACGATGCCCGCGAAGCCCACGAGCGCGGCGAGGACTCTTCGGGCGCTCAGCCCTTCTCCGAGCAGGATGATCGCCAGCACGAAGGAAAAGAGCGGCGCCGCGAAGAGGATCGCCACCGCGTCCGCGAGCGGCAGGTGGCGCAGCCCCGCGACGAACAGGAACATGCCGCCCGCCGCCAGCAGTCCGCGCAGCAACTGAAGGCGGGGCGAGGACACCCTGAACGACACCCGTCCCCGTTCCCGCCATGCGAAGACGATGCCGAGCGACATGGCCACCGCGGCGCGCAGGCAGACGATCTCGCCCACGGGAAGCTCGGTCGAGAGCCATTTCACGGTCGCGTCGTTGAGGGACACCACCGCGCAGGCGGCCACCATGAACGCGATGCCGGTGATCGCCGAGCGCGGGCGGCTCGGGCCTCTCACGAGAGTGCTTGTCCGGGGGTGCCGTGCATCACGCCGCAATCCGCTCGCCGGCGCAGGCATCCCGGTGCGGGACTCGACGCAGCGCCGCGACGATGCCGAAGGGGCCGACAGCTTCGCTCCGCGGGCGCCGCGGGCGCAAGGAGGCAGCCGTGTTCGGTTTTGCCGTTGGATTCGCGCTCCCCGCCTCCGTGGGGACAAGCCTCGCGGGAATGACGGAGTCGACGCCGGACGTGACCTGCCGTCATTCTCTTGATGAACCGGCCATCACCACCGGCGGATTCACCCCCCCACCCTCGGGATGTTCGGGGACAAGCTCGCCGCATTTCATCTCGGTGTCATCGAGACGGAGCCGCTGACGGACGAACAACGGGCACGGCGTTACCCCAACTGCAGGCATGGGACATTCGCTGGGGAAAGTCGTCGCCGGGCAACCCGATTCTCACTACACATGCATCCAGGGGAAGACAAGATCCTGGCCGCCGGAACCGCTGCGCTGGATTTGCGCCAGGACGTCTATCCGCTGGCTGGAGATGAAGGACGCACGCTGGTACCGCGGCCTGGCGGCGAGGCAGGCTCAAAGCTGATCGGAGCGTCATCGAGTGTACTGGCTCTCAATTGCGACGAGTTATCAATCGCCATTGAATCAACGGCTTATGTTCGAATCAGTCCTCCTGAAGCAAGGCGCATTTTCGAGCCACCACACTAGCACAGTCACTCGGTGTGCTCCCCGGCTTCCGAGATGAGCGCCTCGGCATCGATCTCCACCGAGTACTCTTCACCCACCAGCCCCGATTGGACCAGCGTGTTCGCGGGCAGGATGGTCCCGAAGCGCTCTCCGTGGGCACGCGCAACCGGCTCCCAATCGTCGAGATCCCGGACATGGACCCGGGTGCGCACGACATCCTCGAGCTTTCCGCCCAACGATCGAATGGCGCCTTCCAGCTTGTCGATGACGAAGTGAGTCTGGGCGGCGGGATCGGACCCACCGACTACCCGGCCGCCATGGGTCGCGGTGGTACCCGATATCCATATGGTCCTGCCGGAGCGAACGGCGCGGCTGAACCCCGCGAGGTCTTCCCAGGGCGTACCGCTCAACGCGAGACGGCGGCCGTCCGAAGCGGTCCGAGTCGGGTAAGGGGAGGAAAGTTCCTCCAGGTGATGACTGAGATCGCCCGAAGCGGTCAACAGCGGAGGCTTGCGATACTCGTCGCCCGAATCACCCGGGATCACCTCGAGGGTCGACAGGGCCTCATCGATCTCCTGTCGGTCCTGGTCCGTGAGCTCCAGCTCCAGCAAGCGAAGATTGTCTTCGATGTGCACGTTCTCACCGAGCCGTGCGCCAATGATGATTCCCGCGACGGCAGCCTGATCCAGAATCAGGCGTGACGCGACGTTCGCGATCGAGGAGTCATGTCGTTGCGCCACCCCGTCCACTGCCCGCAGCAATGTCTGGAAGCGCTGCCATCCTCCGGTCGCCTCGATGAATCGGCGGTACTTCATCTGGGACCATGTGAGTCTTTCCCACCCCGGATCCGATCGACCGAGCCATCTCTCCGAGAGAAATCCGCCGGCGAGGGTTCCGTACGCGAGAATTCGAACGCCGCGCGCCAGACAGAACTCGGTCATGCGGCCGGCGGGCCGCATATCCAAAAGCGAGAAGCAGACTTGATTGGTGGTGATATCGATCCCGCTGCTTGCCGCAATGCGCAGATGGGCGGTATCGAAGTTGGTCAGACCGAGATGCCGAATGAGACCCTCATCCCTCAGTTCCACAAGGTGGTGCAGCGCGTCCAGCCAGCTCGGGTCGAAGTAGCACCAGGTGTGAAACTGGAGCAGATCGATGCGATCCGTTCTCAGCCGATCGAGCGATCGTTGCACCGCCGCTCGAACCTCGTCGCGCCCCAGCGGTCCCGGCTTCGGCACCCACTTGGTCAACACCTGTGCTTCCCTGGGGCCCGCATGATTCGACAGGTACTCGCCGACGATCTCTTCCGCCGAACCATAGTGATCCGCCATGTCGATCGTCGTGAACCCGGCATCGACATAGGGAGCCAGGGCGCCCGCGGCCTCTTCCCGATCGAGCGTCCGCCCATCCTTCTCCATGTCGGCGATCTGCCACAGACCGACCAACAAGCGTGAAATGGAGAAATCAGAGGCCAGCTCGCAACGGATCATGGAATCGTCCCTCCCCTTCATGACTGACCGAACGTTGCTCGCCACGCTACTCGAGCAACGCCGCCTCGTAGGGAAAGGTCGACATCTGCTGGTAGCCGTCTCGGGTGACCACCACCTGCTCCTCGAGCTTGACCCCTTCACCGCCGTGCTCGGAGGCGATGAACGACTCGATGCAGATCGCCTGATTCTCCTGCAGCACGCCGTCGTACCCCTCCTCCTCCCAGTCGATGGGCCAGGGAATCGACGGCCATTCGTCGGCCATGCCGATGCCGTGCGCCATCATCGGGTAGCGACGGGCGATGTACTCGTCCGGCGGCATCCAGCTTCGCTCCGAGAGCTCGCGATAGCTCACACCCGCCTTCACCAGCTCGAGGTTGCGCTGGATGTTCTCGTAGGCGAGCCGATAGAGGGTGCGCTGCGACTCGGTGGGACGGCCCGGCTCGCAGAGGAAGGTGCGTGACACGTCGGCACTGTAGCCGAAGGGACCGACCAGGCCGCAGTCGAACGCCACCAGCTCACCCGGGCGGATGATCCTGTCGCCCGCCTCCACCGCCGACCAACGATTGATGTGCCCGCCGGAGGCGAGCAGCCGGTATTCGATCCACTCGCCTCCCATCGCGATGTTGGTGTGGTGCAGCACCGCGTAGAGGTCGTTCTCGCTCATGCCCGGCTCGAGCGCGGCCCGCATCCGCGCCATGGCGGTCTCGGCCACGGTGCAGGCGTGCACCATGCAGGCGATCTCCTCGTCGGACTTGACCACCGCCGCGTGCTCCTTGATCGGCTGCCCCGAGACCACCTCGAAACCCGCGCGCTCGAGCGCCTGCACCACCTCGGGCGGCGCCACGTCGAGTGCGATCCGGTCGCCTTCGACCAGCTCGCGCATCTGGCCCACCCAGTCCTTCAGACGATGTGCGCCGCGAGCCCCGGATGGGAAGTAGCTGAACACCGGCATCGGCCGGACCTCGGCCACCGTCTCCGGGCACCACTCCCCACTGCCCCAGCTGAACAGGGTCACGCCACCCTCCGGCGGCACCACCGCGCACCGGATCGGGAAGTGCATGCTGCTGATCACCGCGTTCTTGGTGCCAGTCGCGTAGCGGACGTTGATGGGGCCGAAAAACACCCCCGCCGCGCAGTCGGCGGCCACGATCTCCGCCTGCAGGCGGCCGAGCCGGAAGCGGCGCATCGCGCCCATGTCGATCATCGGGGCATCGTCCCTGATGCTCATGCCGGGTGCGTTGCGGGCCATCTCTCTCGAGTCGTGCATGACGTGGGTCCCCCTCGGGCGTGCTGAGCGTCATCTAGAAGGAATCGACTCTGGCACAGGAGCGCCTGCGCGCAAAGCACGAGCCGACAGCAGGGAACAGGCTGGAATGCAAGTACTCGCCGAGGGCTTCTCCCATCAGCCCATGCAAAGCAGGACTGCCTCGCACAATCCGGTTCTCTGGCCTTTGATCCTGGAGCCGCTACGGAAGGCGCCCGCCGGCCCGACCCGGGCAAAGGCAGAAGAGATCCGCGACCGGGTGCTCTGGCGAGGCGTGGTCGAGCGGTTCATGATTCCGGAGATGCCGGAGTCGACGCGGCAATTCGCGGCAAGGCAGGAGACCGGGGAAGATGAGTCAGCAATTGACGATGAGCTGGTCGGAATGGTTCGCGCACGACGGCGTCGCTCTCGCCGGACGCGTGCGCGAAGGGGAGCTGCGGGCGGACGATGTGATCGCCCAGGCCGTGGCGGCGGTGGAGCGCGTCGATGACCGGCTCGAAGGGGTGCTCGAGGTATTCGAGGACGTGGCGCAGGACGCGAACGCCGACCGGCCCGCCCCCGACGGCGTACTCTGCGGCGTGCCCCTGTTCCTCAAGGACCTCGGCTCGCGCATGGCGGGGCGCAACCAGGAGTCGGGGTCGCGCCTGATGCGGGGCAACGTGTCGGAAGTGAGCGACCCGCTGGTGGACAACTTTCTGCGCGCCGGCCTCGTCCCGCTCGGGCGAGCCACCACGCCCGAGTTCGGGATGACCTTCGACACGTCCACCGACTACCTCGGCCGGCCCAAGGTGACGCGCAATCCCTGGAACCTGGAGCGCACCCCCGGCGGCTCTTCCGGGGGCTCCGCCGCCCTCGTGGCGGCCGGGGTGACTCCGATCTCCATGGCCTCGGACGGCGGCGGCTCCACCCGAATCCCCGCCTCCTACTGCGGCCTGGTGGGGCTGAAGGCATCGCGCGGGCGGGTCTCGATGCCGCTCAACCACAGCGAGTACACGTGGCGCATCGCGGTCGAAGGTGTGGTGACCCGCTCGGTGCGCGACAGCGCCGCGGCGCTCGACTACCTGCACCGCAAGCCGGCCGGCGGCACCTTCTATCCCATGGCGCCGCCCGAAGGCTCCTGGCTCGAGGGACTGCAATGCCCGCCCGGGCCCCTGCGCATCGCGCTCTCCACCGGGCCCTGGGGCCGTGAGGGGGCCTGCGACCTCGAGGTCGCGGACAAGATTCGGAACTTCGCCCGCGTGCTCGAGGGTCTCGGGCACCACGTCGACGAAGTCGGGGACGAGACCCTGTGCGACTGGCCCGCGATGTGGAAGGGCTACATCACGCAGTGGATATGCTCCCGGATGAACTACCTCCCCCTGGCCGAGCGGCGTGCGCCGGGCACGCCGCTCGAAGAGCTGCTCTCGCCGATCGCGTGGCGCCACGTAGAGGGCGCGCGCTCGTACTCCACTCTCGATCTGCTCCAGGCGATGGCCGACAACAACGTCGTGACGCGGAAGCTCGCAGGTTTCTTCGAGCGTGCCGACCTGCTGCTGTGCCCGACCCACGCAATCCGCGTGCCGCCCGCGAACGGACCCTACAGCCTCCTCCACGACGACGCGCTCGACGCCTGGGTCGGGCGTCTCGCCGACGCCTGTCGCTACACCATGCCCGGCAACGAAGCGGGCCTGCCCGGGATCTCGCTCCCGGCAGGATGGGATCGCGACGGACTGCCCGTCGGCGCCATGCTCTACGCCGCGCCGGGGCGCGAGGACCTGCTGCTGCGCCTCGCCGCGGTGGTGGAAGCCGAGCGCCCGGAGTGGTTTGGGCAGCGGCCGCCGGTCAGCGTCCTCTCTTGAGCGAACCAATGACTGGCTTTCCGTCGGACACCATAAGGCAGCACTAGCGAATCCGGCATGCGCATGAGCGTCGAGACGGAACGGCAAGAGCTACTCAATCACCTCCGGTGGCATCGGCACGTGCGCACACCATGCGCGCTGTCATCCGAGATCTCCTTCGCCGCCTCACAGCATGACGTTGGCAATGACTGATACGGCGATTCGGATAGCCGTCTTTCAGTGGCTCGCGCAGAGCGGCGTCGCGGACGGGTGGCTGTTCCGCTCGGGCGTAGTTAGCGGCACACGGTGTTTCCGGTTTTCGTTACGGACTCGTGAAGCGGTTCCTTTTCCGTCAGCGTTTCGAGAAAGGCGACGAGGTCGGCCTGTTCGCGCGCGCTCAGGTCCAGGCGGCGCAGAATCCGTTCACCTCCGGCGTGCAGCCGTTCCTCGTCGATCGTCGAATAGTGGTGGGCGACGTCGGCGAGCGTCTCGAGGCTGCCGGCATGCATGTAGGGCGCGGTGAGCGCCACGTTGCGCAGGCCTGGCACTCGGAACTCGCCGAAGTTGCGCTGAAGCAGACGAACATAGCGGGTCTTGGCGGCGGTGGAGCGTTCCGCATCGTCGTTGAAGCGGCCCAGCAGGGTGTACGGGCTTCGGCGCAGTTTACGGATGCCGCCGTGCCGGCCGGGATCGACCCGGCCGGGATCGACGAAATGCGGCACGCCGGCATCGGCGAACTCGCCGTTGGTAAAGGCCGGACCGAAATGGCAGAAGGCGCAGTTGCCCCGGCCCACGAACAGGCGCAGGCCGCGCACGGCGGCGGCGGGATAGCGGGCCCGGCCGGCCGCATCGTTGCGCGCCAGGGCGTCGCGGAAATCATCGAAGGGCGTGCGACCGGTGACCTGGGTTTCCAGGAACGCCGCCAGCGCCTTGCCGAGATCGACGAAAATCCGTGCGTCGTCTGCGCCGGGCGCTACACCGAAGGCGCGCCGGTAGCCGCAGGAAAGCTGCCGGTCGGAGCGGACCAGCCGCGCCGCGCCGCCGGGGCCGACGCCCATTTCACGGCTGTCGAGCAGGGGGCGCAGGTTTTGCGCCCACAGCGTGTCCTGTGCGCCGTCCCAGCCGAACCAGCGGTTGAAGCGCAGGTTGAACAGGCTGGGCGCGTTGCGGTCGACAGTCCGGTGCCCGCGACTGCGCGGCAGGCCGTCGGTCCAGGCCCGGTCCGGCGGGTGGCAAGTTGCGCAGGAGACCGTGCCGGACAACGACAGGCGCGGATCGAAGAACAGCGCCTGGCCGAGGGCCATGGCGGCCGGTTTGCCGGACACCCGGTTGCTCGGATCGGGCAGCGAGGCCGGCGGCCACGGCCCGTGGCGCAGGATCCGGCGCTTTTCCTCGGTGGTGAAGTCGAGCGCGGGCGCGGCGATGCCTGAAAGCATGCAGATTGCAATGACAGACCCCGACAGCCGGGCGACGACGGACCTGCCGAAACGCCGGGGTGTCACTCCAGCACCGTTTCGGCAGTCAGCTTCTCCCGGCCCGCCGCGCCGCGGACATCCAGAATAAGCTGCCAGCGCCCCGGCATGTGGAACATCAGGCCCTCGGCCGTTCCGGACAAGCCGTTCAGGGTCACCGCGGGCCGGTAGTTCATGCCGTGTCGGTGGTCCGGCATCCAGCCGCGCACCCCGACCCGGCCGACCGGCGGCCCGCACAGATGGAATCGAATGGAAAAATGCGTGCCGACCGGGATGGCGGCGGGTTCCGATCGCCACCATGCCGTCCATAGCTCGCCGGCGATTTTCGCTCCGCCGGTCCAGCCCTGCGGACGGGCGCAGGCCGCCGCATGGCCGGCCGCGAGGACGAGCGCAAGCGTGGCCGCCAGCGCCGGTCCGCCGAGGCGCCACCGGGCCATCGCTCGCTAGCGCAATTGCGCCAGGTGCGGCCCGATCATCGCCTCGCCGTTGCGCCATGCGATTTTTTCGGCGAGGTCGGGCGGCAGGTCGGCCAGCCATTGCCTGGTCCAGTCGGCGTGCTCGACGACATAGTGCCAGCGCTCCGGCGTGAAGGTGTCGGTGCCGACCATGACGCGGTCCGGGAAGGCGGCGAACAGGCTGCGCCAGTCGTCGTCGACCCGGCCGCGATGGGCGTGTTCGCTACGGAAGGCCAAGTCGGTCCACAGGTTTGCGTGCTTTCCGAGCATCGGGCCGACGATATCCGGATCGACAAAGCCGGCATGGGCCCACAGTACCCGTGCTTCCGGCCATTGGGCGAAGATCCCGTCGACGGCACCGGCGTCCGAATGGGCGTGCAGGAGAAGGTTGTGCTGCCGCGCCAGTTCGATCATGCGCCGCGGCACGGCCTTGTCGGTTTGCGAGGCGAAGAGGTGGAATTCGCCGACCGCGACCCACTTGAAGCGCTTCAGACGGTCCTCGAGGAAGTCGATCACCGATGGATCGTCGACCCAGCTTCGGATTTCGCCGCGCCGGCGGTAGGGGCGCAGGCTGGGGAGGACAAGATCAGGCGCCGCGGCGTAGAGCGCGCGGGTGCCGGCGTCGCCCGAGCTCGACACCAACGCCCGCTTCAGCCCTGCCTTCTCCAAAATGGCAACAGCTTCGTCGGCGGAAAGCCGCTCGGCAGCGTCGTGGCTGAAATGAATATGGGCGTCGAAGATCGGCAGCGGCGCGCCGACGGCGCGGGCCGCCGAGGGTAGCAGCATCGCGGCGGCCGAGGTTGCGAGAAAGCGACGGCGCGAAGTTATCGCCGAGCTCCTTCCTGCTGGCTCACCCGAATCCTGTCACTCCCGGCGGCTGCATGGCAAGCCCGCAGGCCGCTTTCCCGATTGCGCCCTTCGGGACGACGCTGTGGCAGCGTCGCCCAAGGTTCTGCTCGCTGTTGGGCCAGTCCAGAAACTCCCGGGCCGGACGATCCGTCAGCCGGTCCGGGAGGTTCGAGGGAAGCTGATCTTTGAGCGCGCAGCACGCCCGCCCATTCTCGAACTCCTCGGGGAGCCTCGGGCTCACGACGAATCGAAGCTCCGTGTCGACGCTCAAGTGGCCGTCGTGGTTCTTTCCGTTGCGCGGGTTCCGAAGAGAAAGAACGAGTTTCCACGGCGCGGTCGCAGAGGCTTTTGGAACATCGGGGAGTTCGCGGACAATCCCGCCGCCCGTTCCTGAGTCTATGAGGCAAGCTAACGTATGCCGACTGCAAGAACCAGCGTGGCCAACCCACTCCGTATCGCCGCGGTGGCGCCCGCCCACAGCTACGGCCGCATCGGCATCACGTTGTGCCCCGGCAAGAGCGATCCCGCCGGCATGACCGGCCCCTGGGAGCGGGACCTGGGCGCCGATCTCGACGCAATCGAGCGCTGGGGGGCGACTGCTGTGGTCAGCCTGATTGCCGACGAGGAGCTCGACGCTCTGTCCGTGCGGGGTCTCCCCGGTGCGGTGCGGGACCGGCACATGGAATGGCTGCACGCGCCGATCCCCGATGGATGGCCGCCCGGTCGGGACTTCGAGAAAGCATGGGCGGTCGCCGGCGAGGCCATGCGCGATCGGCTGAGACTGGGCTTCGACGTGCTGATCCACTGCCGGGGCGGTCTGGGGCGCGCCGGAACCATCGCCGCCCGCCTGCTGGTGGAGCTGGGCGCGTCTCCGAGTGAGGCGATTCGTCGGGTGCGAGATGCGCGTTCCCCGTACGCCATCGAGACCGCAGCGCAGGAGGCGCACGTCGCGCAATGCTCGGTGCGAGCAACGTCCCTTCCACCGCAGACTGCGGAGGGAATCCGCGACCGGGCGCTCGGCGCTTTCCTCGGTCTTGCGATTGGCGACGCCGTGGGCACGACGCTCGAGTTCCGCCCCCGTGACACGCAGCCGCGCCTGAAAGACATGAAGGGCGGAGGCCATTTCAGGTTGCCGCTTGGCGCCTGGACCGACGATACGGCCATGGCGCTTGCGCTCGCCGACAGCCTGGCGGCGACCGGAACGCTCGACTGCCGGGACTTGATGGACCGCTTTACGAGATGGTGCCGGCACGGCGATTACTCGTGGTCAGGCACCTGCTTCGACGTCGGCATAACCACGTGTGAGGCGATCGAGCGGTACTCGCGGACCGGGGACCCGATTGCCGGCTCTACCGACCCGCGCACTGCTGGCAACGGCTCGCTGATGCGGCTCTCCCCGGTCGCCCTGCGTTTCTGGAACGACCGGCCGCGCCTCATCGACACCGCTGCCCATCAGTCCCGGACAACCCACGGAGCCGAGGAAGCGGTGGACGCCTGCCGGGCGTTCGCGGAGCTGCTGGCGGATGCCATCGCCGGGTCGCCGCGCGCCGCTGTCCTGGCGCCGAGACCCTTCGAGGGTGCCCCCGCCATCGCCGGCATCGTCGCCGGGAGCTGGCGCGGGCGCGGGAGAGACGAGATTCGCTCCAGCGGATATGTCGTCCACACCCTCGAAGCCGCCCTCTGGTCGGTCGCCCGCACCGGCGACTTCCGCAGCGCGGTGCTGCTGGCCGCCAACCTCGCCGACGACGCCGATACGGTGGCCGCGGTGACGGGCCAGCTCGCCGGCGCCCTCTACGGCCTGAGCGGCATACCCGAGCACTGGCTCGAGCGGGTCGCCTGGAAGGACTGTCTCCTCGAGGCGGCGCAGAGGCTGCTGCCGGCATCTCCGGAAGACTGAGCGCGGGTCAGGCGTGGCGGCGCGGTCACCAGACCTCCATTTCCAGACCTCGGGAAGCACCGTCAATTTGGTTTCGACCACGGCATCACGCCACTCGACCTTCCTCATCGACGACGACGGTTCAGCTACCGATGCCGGGAGACAGTCGCGCCACGGCACGACCTCGGCGACGCTCACCATCCGGGAACAGGATACGAATGGAATGTCGTCCAAGGATGTGGTGCACCGCGTGCCCGTCGGGCACCATAAGGCAGCTACACAACGGGTTTCCATCGGTACACGACACGAGCGAACCCAGCATGCGCATAAGGGTCGAGACGGAACGGCAAGAGTTGACCACTAGCATCCAGCTGCTGCGGCACGTGTGCAGACGGTGCGCTGGCATCCGAGTTCTCTTTCGCCGCCTCACCGCTTGGCGTTGACAATGACTGACACGGCGATTCGGATAGCCGCCTTTCAGTGGCTCGAAGAGAAAGTCTCACGTCACGGGGAGGTCCTTCCCTGGTCCTTGCTCCTGAAGGGCTTCATGTGGCATGAGCAAAGGGTCCCGCTCTTGAGCATGCAAGGCATCTTCAAGCCGAAAGTGATGGAACTACCACTGAGCGTCAGAACGGCCCATCGGGGTCCGTACGATGACCGAGAGGGCTCCGCGGGTCAGTTCCTCTATGCGTACAGAGGGACCGATCCAGGTCACCGGGACAACGCCGGCTTACGTGAGCTCATGCGCCGGAAGATACCCCTGGTGTACTTCTTCGGCGTGCTGGAGGGTCGCTATCTTCCGGCATGGCCGGTGTTTGTCGTTGAAGACAATCCTGCGTCTTTGCACTTCATACTGGAACTTGAGGACCACTCCATTCTGAACATGGAAGGAGACATCGGAACAATTGGAGTTTCTGAGTACCCTGACGTAGGGGTAAGGCGATACGTGACAAGAGAGTTCAAAGCTCGCCTCCATCAGCAGTCCTTTCGCGAACGGGTCTTGATCGCATATCGTGAACAGTGCGCTCTGTGCCGCTTGAGGCACCGGGAGCTGCTGGATGCAGCGCATATTGTGCCGGACAGCGAACCGGAGGGGGTGCCTGAAGTCAGAAATGGTCTCGCCCTATGCAAACTGCATCACGCTGCTTTTGACAGGATGTTTATTGGAGTTCGTCCGGATCTCGTGGTGGAGGTTCGTCAGGATATCCTGGATGAAGATGATGGTCCCATGCTGTTGCATGGACTCAAGGAGCTGCACAACAGGCGCATTTGGGCTCCAAGACACAGCAGCTCTCGACCTTCGACAGAATTGCTCGAACACAGGTACGCCAAGTTCCGAAGTACAACGTCTCTCTTGTAATTTCGCGGCGGGTGGGCTCACACTCCTGCATACGGACACCGCAGAATTCAAGGCGGACAGCTCTCACGATCAGGATGAGAGGTACACCCAGTCAACCGGAGGAATGACTGCCATGGATCGCAGCATACTTTTCGCGGAAAAGGAGTCAGTAGTTCGACGCTCTGCACCGACGCGGGTTGGCGAGCACGAGTCGCGCCTACCACGTGAGCTCTGGGGACGATGTCCGTGGGCGCTGGACATGCGCCCGAAGGGCGACGCCGTGGTGTTGCGGAAGGATCACATAGCTCGCGCATTGCCAAACGAAACCGATCAATGTCCGGTGGCACTCGCGCTGCGCGAGGCGACCGGTGAGCCGTGGGTGATCTTCCGGGCTTGTGGAGGAGACTTCTACGGGAGCGAAAACTGTGATGACGATCCGCGCTATACGCTCGACGGCGATCTCAACGGAATCGTTGCAGGATTCGACGAAGATGGCGTGTGTCCAACGGGTACCCTCTACGTTGACCGAACGGCGAAGCACATCGATTTCCTGCCAGACGCTGGAAACACACCCACGGACATGACAGGAGAGCAATCGAGGCAAGTGGTGGACTGATCGCATCTGGCCAGAGCTCTACACGATTCCCGGTATCGGCACTACACCCAGCTCATCGAGTTCGACGGTGGCTCTACGAGCGGGGAGGGGCATAAGCCTTTGGAGGCTGCTGCCATGGAGTCGACTCGTCACGGTCGCCTCCGCGTCAATCTCGCTCAGCGGAAGATTGGCGAGCGGCAGAACTCAAACTGGGACTTGTTATTGCGGCAGGTTGTCCGTACGACGTCCGTATGCTAGTGTGCTGACTTACAGGCACGAGCATGGCCTGATGAGGGTCACAGCGTGCGTGTGTTCCTGTCTCAAAACACCCCCTTTGACACGCCACGACGGCGGAGTTGGTTCGATCTGTTTGTAAGGCAGCCACCAGGGTGGCAAGTTCTCGGGAGAGGCAACTCGTGAGCATCGCCGAATCCAAGTCGGAACGCATCGAAGTCCGTATCACTCCAAGCATGAAGGCGTTGCTGCAGCGGGCGGCGACCTCGTCGCAGAAAAATGTGACGGAGTTCCTCCTCGAGGCGGGAGTAAGCGCCGCTGAAGATGCGTTGGTCAACCGGCAGATGTTCCGGCTGGACGACCAGCAGTGGCGAGCTTTTCAGGAAGTACTCGACCGTCCCGTTTCCCCCAAACCTCGCTTGGCCCGGTTGCTGGCCGAGAAGAGCGTGGTGGAATGACACCGAGCGCGGGCGCGTTCTCTCAGATAGAGAAGCTCGACGCGAACCACGATACGGACGAGTTCGATTGTGGAAAGGAACCGCTCAATCGCTTTCTGAAGCGTTTTGCGCTGGCGAATCAGCGGGCGGAGAGCGCTCGGACCTACGTGGTCTGCGTGGGCCGGAGGGTGATCGGGTACTACAGCCTCACCGTCAGTGCAGTCGAGCACTCCGGAGTTCCCGCGAGGGTCGGCCGGGGTCTGGCCCGGCATCCGATTCCCGTGATGCTGCTTGCCCGTCTTGCCGTCGACCGGACACAACAGGGACGCGGACTGGGCAAGGCGCTCATCAAGGACGGATTGCTGAGAACGGTCGAGGCTGCGGATATCGCCGGAATCCGGGCGCTTCTCGTGCATGCCAAGGACGATGAAGCCCGAGCGTGGTACGAGGCGCTGGAGTTCGAGCCGAGCCCCACCGATCCATGTCATCTGTTCCTGCTCATGAAGGATCTGCGCGCGCTCCTGGGTCCCCGACGCTGATAGGGAATCAACGAGTTTCCACGGCGGGGTCGTAGGAGTCTCGGAAACATTCCCGAATCCTCAGCCAGGTCGGGACCACATCCCGGAGTCCCCCGCGAAGTCGGGAGCGGCGATGGGCAGGCACCGTGCAGAACCTCGATGCACCAGCGTCTGGTCCCCCGGCCCCCCCGACCGCTGCCTTGCCGCCTCGCTGTTGGCCGCCCGAGCCGGCGGAAAGGGTTCCCCGCGCCCGGGTTTCGTGATTCGATCGTGTGACGAGCACGGGCGTCGCGAGGGATCGGAACCATGCAGCACTACCTGCGCGACCAGATCGATTGGCCGCAGGCCTTTCCCGCGGAGGAGTACGCCACCCGGCTCGACCGGGTGAGGACGGCGCTCCGCGCCGCCGGTCTGGATGCGATCTACGTGACGGTGCCGGCCGACCTGACCTGGCTGACCGGCTACGACATGATCTGGTACCACCTCCGGAACCTTACGGGCCTGCTGGTGCGGGCCGCATCGGCCGAGACCGTCTTCTTCGACCATTCGGCCCACGTGACCATCGTCTCGACCACGCCGGAGATTCGCGATGTGGTCTGGCTCGAGCACGGCCCGGTGGAGAACGCGGTCCAGGCGATTGCCGGCAAGGCGAAGGCGCTCGGACTCTCGGGCAAGCGCATCGCGCTGCAGCCATGGAGCTATGCGCCCCATGCCAGCGTCATCGCCGGATTGTGCGCGGCGCTCGAGGACATCGGCGCGACCACGGCTGACGGCTCGCTGCTGGTCGAGGAGCTGAGGCTCGTCAAGTCACCGCGCGAGATTGCCCACGTTCGGCGCGCCGCGGAGATCGCTGACGAGGCGATGTGCGCGGCGCGCAACGCGATCGAGCCCGGCATCATGGAAACCGGGATCGAGGCGGTCATCGCCGAATCCATGATGAAGGCCGGCGGTGGTTATCCCGGCATCCGCACGATGATCGGATCGGGCCCCCGCGCCGGCACCCACCACAGCGCGCCGGCGCACCGGCGCGTCCGGCAGGGAGACCTCGTCTTCGTCGATTTCTGCGCCTCCTGGCACCGCTATCACGTCAACCTGAACCGTACCTTCTCGGTCGGCGAGCCGGACCCGCGATGGCGGGACCTGATGGAGAAGGCGGCGGGCTGCATCGACGCCATCGTCGACGGCGTGCGGCCCGGCGACCCCTGGAGCAGGGTGCAGGAGCTCGGCGACCGGCACACCGACGAGAATGGGCTGCGCCCCTACGTCTGGTTCATCGGCGGCTACTCGCTCGGCATCGCCGTGCCGCCGGACTGGGTGGGCGCGCACGCACCGCGGCCGAGCGCCGAGCTCCCGGACCGGGTGCTCGAGCCCGGCACGGTTTTCAACTTCGAGAACCAGTTCGACGTCTGGGAGGACTGGCCCGGCGGCAGCGGCGCCGCCTATATCGAGACGCTGCTGATGACCGAGACCGGACTGGAGATCCTGTCGAGCCTGCGCCGGGACCTGGTAGTGGTCTGACATGGCGGCCCGGTTTTCCAGAGGGAGGCGGAAGAGGAGGCAGCGCAATGCATGAGATCGATCCGTCGAGAAGGGATCTCGTCGACGAGTTCCGCAGGAACCCCGGAGGGCCCCACAGCCCGGAGCTCGCGCTGGTCGTCAACCGGCTGCGCGTGATGCCGATGGCGGAGCGTCACATCCTCGTCTGCACCCGCCGCGGCCGCGAGTGGATGCTCGCCCGGATGCCGGCGCGACGCGGAGCCCGGGTCGAGCTCTGCGAGGACCGGGTCTTTGACGACTATCACGAAGCGGTGTGGGAGGTGTTCAGGAGGCGCTACGAGACCGTCACCGGGAGGGATCCGGCATGAGACGCCGGCCGGCGACCGGGGGGTCGTACCCGTGAAGAAGATACTCGGCTACCCGAATGCCTGGAGCGTGGCGCCGGGCGAGACCCTGCGCTTCATGGTGAGCGCCTACGGTCCCGAGCGCTACCGCGCCGACCTCGTCCGGGTCATCTGCGGCGACGACGACCCCGACCGCGACCTCTACCGCGAGGAGGAGATCGAGGCGCCCTTCAACGGCGAGTACCCGGGCCGGCGGCAGTCGATCGACGCGGGGTCCCGCGCGGTGGTGCCCGATTCCCCGGCGCTCGCCGGACTCCGGAGTTTCACCGTGCAGGCCTGGATCTGGCCGACGACCCCCGACAAGGGAGAGCAGGCCCTCGTCAGCCGGTGGCAGGACGATCCGGCGGCCGGGTTCGCTCTGCTGATCGACGCCGCCGGCGCGCTCGCGCTGCGGGTGGCCGACGGCGGCGGGGGACTCACCGAGGTCGGCACCGGCACTCCGCTCACGGCGCGACGGTGGTACCTGGTCTCGGGCTCGTACGACGCATCGACGCGGGAGCTGCGCGTGGTTCAGGAGCCCATGGGGTCCACGCTCGAGAACCTGAAGGCGGGTAGCGGCGCGCGTCGGGCCGGGCGCGACGCCGTCACCCATCCAGGCAATGCTCCCCTGATGTTCGCGGCGCTGCCGGCCCTGCTGCCGACGGGAAAGCCGGGATCGAGAAGTCACTTCAACGGCAAGATCGACCGGCCGCGTCTGATGGGACGCGCGCTGTCGGAGGCCGAGCGGGTCGCGGTGGCGTGGGATCCGATTTCCCGCGAGCGCGATACCGACATCGTCGGGGCCTGGGATTTCTCTCGCGACATCGGGACCGACAGGATCCGCGATCTCGGTCCCGGCCGCCTTCACGGGCGCACGGTCAATCTGCCCTCGCGGGGCTGCAAGGGTCACAACTGGAGCGGCCGGGAGCAGAGCTGGCGCCATGCGCCCGAGGAGTACGGCGCCATCCATTTTCACGACGACGACCTCTACGACGCCGGTTGGGACACGGACTTCGAGTACGAGGTGCCGGACGACCTCCCGAGCGGCGTGTACGCGGCGCGTCTCCGAGCCGACGACGACGAGTGGCACGTGACCTTCTTCGTGCGCCCGCCGCGGGGCGCCGCCACTTCGAGGCTCGCGTTCCTCGCCTCCACCGTCACCTACATGGCGTACTCGAACTACCAGTGGACCCTGCACCAGCGTTACGCGGAGGTGGCCGAGTCCTTCTGGACCACTCTCGAGCGCAGCGACGTATTCCTGCAGGAGCACACCGAGCTCGGCCTGTCCACCTACGACACGCATTCCGACGGCAGCGGCGTGCGCTTTGCGTCGAGACTGCGCCCGGTGCTCACCATGGCGCCGAGGTCCTCGCTGTGGGGCTTCAACGCCGACACCCACATCCTCGGCTGGCTGGAGGCGAAAGGCATCGGTTACGACGTGATCACCGACGAAGACCTCCATGCCGAGGGCGTCGCCCTGCTCGAGCCGTACCGCGCGGTGTTGACCGGCGTGCATCCCGAGTACTACACGACCCCGATGTGGGACGGGCTGCGGACCTGGCTCGCGCGTGGCGGGCGGCTGGCCTACCTCGGCGGCAACGGGTTCATCTGGCGTTGCGCGCTGTCGTCGCAGGTGCCCGGGGCGCTGGAGCTGCGCCGCGCCGAGGACGGCATTCGCTACCGCGACGAGGAGCCCGGCGAGTACTACCTGGAGTTCACCGGGGAGTACGGCGGCCTGTGGCGCCGGCTCGGCACGGCGCCGCAGGCCCTGGTGGGCGTGGGCACGGTCGCGGTCGGATTCGACGCATCGGGCCATTACCGGCGCACGCGGGCGAGCTTCGACGCCCGAGCGGGCTTCATCTTCGATGGCATCGGTGCCGAGGAGCCGATCGGTGACTTCGGCATTCTCGGCGGGGGTGCGAGCGGGTCCGAGATCGACTCGGTGGACCCGATGCTCGGCACGCCGACCCACGCCCTGGTGGTTGCGAGCTCCGAGGGTCATTCGCCGAACACTTACCTCGTGCCCGACGAGACCGGCTTTCACCACGCGGCCATGGACGGCGCCCAGAATCCCGATGTGCGGGCCGACATGACCTTCTTCGAAACCCCGGGAGGCGGGGCCGTCTTCTCCGTGGGCTCCATCGCCTGGGGCGCGAGCCTGCCGCACAACGGCTACGACAACAACGTGGCCCGGATCTCGGAGAACGTGGTCCGCCGCTTCCTCGAGGACGCCCCTTTCCCCATGCCCGACGGCTGAGCGACGGGCGAGCGCGCACCGCCGACTTCCGCAGCGCAGTGCTGCCTGCTGCCACCTGGCCGACGACGCCAATACGGTGGCCGCGCTGACGGGGCAACTCGCCGGCACCCTCTGCGGCCTGAGCGGCACTCCCGCAAGCGGTGCGGGCGCCCCCACCTGGACGCCAGGCCGGCCGCGCCCGGAGGCGTCAGACTCGGCTGCCCGCCAAACCTCTCCTCAAACCGCCATCGGACGCGCCTGCCGCGCCACGGTCAGCTCGCGCATGCGCTCGAAGACATCCACGCCGAGCTGATCGTAGATGTGCAGCAGATCGACCAGCACCCAGTTCTCTCGGATCATGCCTCGCTCGCAGCGCCAGAAGTCGAGGCTGCGCCGCGTGAGCTCTTGACCCGCCGGTGCGATGCCCATCCAGCCGTCGCCGACCAATGTCGACTGTCCGCCGGGCCAGGCCGTAAAGCCAACGAATTCTTCATCGCCGAACATCACGCCCTTCTCCAGGAATGCGAAGCGATTGGGCATCGCCTTGAGGAAGGGCGTCTGATGCCAATTGCGGAAGCCCAGAATCCGCCGCATCGAGCCGATGCCCGCCGGCCCGTACCACATCATCTTGGGGTGCCAATAGCGCTCCAGCGCCATCGCCTCCACGCCCTTTGGCGAATTGCGCAAAGCCTTCAGCATGTCCATCACCAGCTTCACGCTGGCGTCGGCTTTGCCTTTATCGTAGGGCGCGCTGATGATGCCATCATTGGAAGCCGGTCCGGGGATCACCATCCAGTCCGGCGCCAGGCTCGGGGAAAGCGGCCAGGCGCCCGCCTGCATCATCACGGACGGGATATCCCAGAGCGCTTGCATCTCGACCACGACGCCATCGACAAAGCGGAAGAACTCGTGGTAGCGCAGGGACACCAGGTGCCTGGTCGGAGGGATATCCAGCCAGGGCTGCTCGAAGACGCCCATGTAGTGCCCGCCGCAGCCGACCCAGTCACCGCTCCACGCGCCCGGCGAGTGACCAGCCATGACGATGAAGTCGCGCCGCTCGAGATCCGGTATGGCTTCGATCAGGGGCAGATACACTCGCTCGAGCAACTCGGCCGGTCCATCCAGGTCTTCGAAGGGCGACGCCAGGTGAATCTCGCAGTCGGGCGCGAAAACCTCGCTTAGCTGATCACGCAGGCGCTCGCGCTCAATGTCGTACAGCGCTGCGCGGAAGGCTTCGATGCGCGCCTTGTTGCGATTGTGAATGCTCATTGTCATCGGCGTTCACTTGCCTCCTCGTGGCGCGGCACTACACGGCCGTGGTCGCGGCGCCGAGGGCGCCATCGCCATCGGAAGGCGGCAGGGTGCCGTAGGTGACGCCGAGGGAGCGCAGCCAGCGGCGATAGTGGACCGAGGTCCGGTCCGCCGGCACGCTGATCTCGGCCGATTCGTCGAGCGGCAGGCGCTTGGGCCGCTGGGATTCGACGACGGGCAGATCCTGGCCGAGGATGAGGTCCGAGAACTCCTCGATGTCCTTCAATTCGTACTGTTCGTCGTAGTTGGAGGCGACCAGCACCCATCCGACTCCGCTCTCCGGGGTCTTGGGGGCAAAGGTCAGAACGAGGGCCTCGCGCATCGGATCGCCTCTGGCGTTTCGCATCCCGATGTCCTTGGTGAGGCGAACGGTGAGCGGCCGCGGCACGTGGTAGCCGTAGTCCACGCTGAGGCCGTCGATTTCGATGGTGTTGGTCGGCTTGGGCTGCCAGAAGCGGGTGTTGGTGACGACGAGGCCTTCGTTCGTCACCTCCACGTCGTAGTCGGCGAGCTCGGGGTGGGCCTCGTCTCCGAGCAGGCCGGGATGCACGAAGGGGAAGTGGGCGAGATCGAAGAAGTTCTCGATCGCCCGGTATCCGCTGGTCGCATACTCGTAGCGGCCGCCGACGTAGACATGGAAGGTGTCGTCGTCGGCCTCGGGAAAGGGCGGCACGTCGCCCGCGGGCGCGCCGAGCGAGACCCAGACGAGGCCGTAGCGCTCGGTGACGCGGTAGCAGGTGGCGCGGGCCTGCCGGGGCGGCGTACGCCCCGGATGCGCGGGGACCCGGACGCAGCGCCCGCCCGCCTCGTACTCCATGCCGTGGTAGGGGCACACGATCCGGTCGTCCCGGACCCGTCCGAGCGAGAGCTTCGCGCCCCGGTGAGGGCAGTAGTCGCGCCACGCCTCCACCCCGGCGGACGAGCGCCACAGGAGGAGGTCCTCTTCGAGCAGCCGGACCGGGATCAGGCTTCCCGGCACGACGTCGCTCACCCGCGCGACCGCGTGCCACTCGTCGAGGACGGTGCGGTCGGTGATCACTGCTCCCTACCTTCCTGCGGCTGCCCGGCAGCTCCCGCTAGCCGCCATGTTTCCCCGATTTTCGTCACGAGGGCGCCGAGAGACCGCCCCCGCTACGAAATGGAGGAATTGCAATCGCCCGGGCATCCCATCGGGGCAGCTTCGTGGATGTTCTCGCGCCGGGCAGGAATCCGCTGGCGCTCACTCCGGAAGCTTGCCCTCGACCCCCTCCACGTACCAGTCCATGAGGTAGAGCGCGTCGTCCGGCATCACTTCGCCTTCCGCCACCCGCAGCGTCCCCGACTGGTCGCGGATCGGCCCGGCGAAGGGGTGCAGCTCGCCCGCGACGAGCGCGGCGGTGCGCTCCGCCACCAGGTCCTTGACGTCCTGCGGCACCATCTCGCCGAGGGGGGCGAGGCCGAGGGTGCCCTGGGCCATGCTCCGCCAGTGCGCCTGCGAGGTCCACGTGCCGTCCAGCACGGACTGGGCCATCTCCGCGTAGAACTCGCCCCAGATCGGGATGATCGCGGTGAGCTGGGAGGCGGGACCGAAGCTGGTCCGGTCGGAGTGGAAGCCGACCACCAGCTTGCCGGCCTTCTCCGCCGCCAGCGTCGGCGCGCTGGAATCGGTCACCTGCCCGACCACGTCGGCGCCCTGGGCGAAGAGCGCGTCCGCCGCTTCGCGTTCACGCGCGGGGTCGAACCACGAGTTGACCTCGATGACCTTCACCTTCACCCCGGGCTTCACGCTCTGCGCGCCCAGGGTGAAGCCGTTGATGATGCGCAGCACCGCCGGCAGGGGGAAGGAGGACACGTAGCCGATGGTGTCGCCCTCGCTCATCGCACCGGCCACGATCCCGGCGAGGTACGAGGGCTCGTAGTAGCGCAGCGAGTAGGTCGCCATGTTCTCGCGGCTCTTGTAGCCGTCGAGGTGCATGAACTTGACGTCGGGGAAGAGCTCCGCCGCCTCCAGGGTCTGGTCCATGAACCCGAAGGAGGTGGTCAGGATCAGGTGGTTGCCGTCGGCCGCGAGCTGCCGGATGACCTGCAGCGAGTCCGGTCCGTAGGCGACGTTCTCGACGATCTTCGCTTCGACCTTGTCGCCGAGGATCTCTTCCATCTTCTTGCGGCCCTTGTCGTGCTCGAATGTCCAGCCCGTGTCGAAGACCGGACTGAAGTAGACGAGGGCTACCTTCACCCGGTCGAGCGCCGCAACGGGTTGCGTCGAGGCCAGGGTGAGAACGGAGGCCGCGAGGATCGCGCCGAGTGCCGCTTTGGGGCTGAGCATGACTTCACTCCCTTCGCTGTGATTGCAATTCATGGGCCGGATGTCCATCCGGGCGAAGCACCCTACCCGCCCGGCATGTCGCGAGCAACCCGGGGACGCTTCCGCTCGCCGGGGATATCGTTGTGAATCAGTGACTTCGTCCCTCTTCGAGAGGCGGACGGGAAGCGCTTCGGGAGTGTCGCCTTCTCCTCCGGGAGGAATCCGGGCACCGGGGCGCGCGGCGGCTGCGAACGTCCGGCGCGGGCGGCTCAGTCCTTCGCGGCGAACAGGCGATCGATGGATTCGGCACTTCCGCGCAATGCCGCCTCGACGAACGCGCCCGATCCGGCGGTCTCGACCGGGTCGCCAATCAGACCTCGTTGATGAAGGCGCTCCATCGTGTCCCAGTCGAACACCTCGTCCAGCCGGCCCGGCTTCACTGAAGCCGAGTACAGAGTCTTCGCGCCCTGCTTCACCTCCCGGGACGCCGGTTGCTGAAGTCGTGGCCCGGAATTCGCGTGCCGTCCCCGCTTCAGACAGCTTCTCAGCACGCCGGCAAAGATCCTCCCCTGCCTCCCCCTCAGCATTTCGTTGTGGGCGCCCGGAACGCGGTGAACCTCGAGCCCGTCCCGCGAGATCTTGTGCCAGGACATCCCGATGCGGGTCCTGCCGACCAGCCGGATCCACGAGCGGCGGGGACGGAAGAAGACGATGCGGCCGGGATACGGCTCGGCCTCGCGTTCTCCGAGAATGGAAACGTGGGTGCAAAGGCCCTCGTCCGATATGCAGCGCAGCAGCAGGCTGTCCCAGCGGCGGATGATGTGCCACCGCATGGCGTCGGTCAGACGGGTCAGGTTGCAGAGCCGATTTGCCCCGAGGAATGGCAGGTTGATCCACCAGGGGTTCTGTAGCGGCGCGTCCAGGAGGACGAGGAGATCCACGGCATCTCCTTCCCGAATCAACTGCTGCGCCACGTGAAGCGCGAGCAGGCCGCCGGAAGAATAGCCCGACAGGCAGTAGGGGCCCGTCGGCCGAACCTTCCGAATCTCGGCAATGTATGTCGATATGAGCCATTGCACCGGCTTCTTGCGAACGCCCTCCAGCCGCTCGACCTTCGGAGGTTGCAGTCCGTAGACGGCCCGGTCCCCGTCGAGGCGATCCACGACGTTCCGGAACAGGCGGAGGTCGCCGTAGCCCGCGGGGATGAAAAAGAGAGGCGGCCTGTCGCCAGCTTCGTGGAACGGGACCAGGATTCCTGCGCTACGGTCCGATTCGCCTGCTTTGCGCCGCGCGTTCCGGTCTTGCATGGTGGCAGGCTCTCCGGGGCAGGCGGCGCCGGATGAGGCAACCCGGCCCTCTCGCCCGCGCGGCAGTGTCAGGCGATCATGTGCCGGTGGGCGACACGGCTTCGAGAGAATCCGGCCGCCGGCCCCGCTTCGTCCACGCCGCGATCTCGGTCACGCCGTAGGTGTAACCGATTTCGAACGCCTCATCGGCGACGCTGAAGTCGAGAATCTTGAAGTCTCCCAGGGGTGGCCTGAGATACAGGTCGACGAGGTTGCGATCTATCAACTGCTGGCGCTGACGGATGCTGCCCAGTACTCCGGCCCGGTTGATGATGGAGACGATGTCCGGAAACTCGATGGACCTGGCGAAGGGATTCATCCGGCTCCAGGCCAGGCGCCATCCCGAGGGGTTCTCCAGTTCCGTGGCGTGGACGTCCAGATCGACGGGGGGCACTACGTCCACGGCGACGAGCAGGCCGGTTTCGATCTCCTCTCGCATGAGGTCAACCGGCAGATTGTTGAGCAGGCAGCCGTCGTAGAGCATCTCGCCGTTGTCGATGACCGGGGGAATGACACCCGGAAGGCTGCTGCTCGCCCGTATGGCCCGCCATAGCAGCCCGCTCCGGTGCACCACGGTGGAAGCGCGGGTCAGGTTGCTGGAGACACAGAAGTACGGGAGCCATAGATCCTCGATGTTCGTGTCGCCGAACAGGGCCATCACCCCGCGGTCGAAGCGGCGACCACGAGCCAGGGAAACGAAGGGCAGGGTGTAGTCGGTGAGCATCCTGCCGACATGCTGCTTGAGCGGGACCACCGTCTCGTCCAGGTCTTCCGAGAAGGCGCACCCCGCGCCGATGAGCGAGCCCATGCTCACCCCGGCGACGACATCCACCGGCAGCCCGGCCTCGCGCATGGCCCTGATGACGCCGGCGTGCGCGAACCCGCGCGCCCCCCCGCCACTGAGCACGAGGCCGACTTCGCGTCGCAGGACATAGCGGACGACGCGATCGAAGTCGTCCTGCCTGTCGTCGCGAATGTGAAGGTGTCTGTCGACCCGGCGTTCCTGCAGCCAGCGCCCGGTGCCGCGAGGCCGGAGCGTGCCGGGAGGATGCACCAGGACGAGCGTCCTTCTGAATCTGGCGTATCGGGTCTTCCCTTCGCGAAGGACTTCCTCCTCCGTTTCCGTCAGACCGGGCACGCTGCCGGCGACACCGAAGAACATGACCTCGTCCGCTTGCCGGATGCAGCGCCGGGTCCAGTTGCTGAGGTCGGGATCGGCCACGTAGACCACGAAGCGGCAGCGCATTTCCTGACCGTTCAACCATGCCCGAAGGCGAAGGTCCTCCGGACTGCCTTCCTCCGCCAGCGCGATGCCCGGAGCGCCGAGCAGCGTGTCCGTCCGCGCGCTGGAGAGCAGCAGACAGGGCGCGTGCCGGGACAGCGACTCGGAAAGGCGGCGGGCGATGTCCTCCAGGGACCCTCCGCCGCCGGCGGGCACGAGAAGGACGTTGGTGCACTGGTGCTCGGCCGGGGTGTCGTGAATCACTCCGTGCAGCCGTTTCGACAGATAGCGCAGCAG
The DNA here is from genome assembly GCA_022824305.1 of Gammaproteobacteria bacterium. Taxonomy (GTDB): domain Bacteria; phylum Pseudomonadota; class Gammaproteobacteria; order HK1; family HK1; genus JAJEAD01. Next base: position 44,486 of record JAJEAD010000043.1, read on the forward strand.
CCACTCGTTCAGACTCGGATAGCGTGCCGCCAGTTCGCGAAAGCTGTCGCGCGAGAAGCGGAGAAGGATCGAGTCGCGCGCCGCGACGACCGATGTCGTCTGGATCTCGTCGGCAAAGAGGCCCATTTCCCCGGCGATCTCCCCCTGCACGAGGTCACTGAGCGTCCCTTCCTCGTGGGCGTCGCCGCCACGCACTTCCCTGAGGCGCCCGCTCACCACGACGAAGAGACCATTCGACGACTCGCCCCGTCGAAACAGGGCCTCACCGCGCGCGACGAGCCGCCAGGTCAGCAATCGCTCGATGTCGGCGAGCATGTCCTCGCTCAGGTCGCCGAACAGGACGCGCAGAACCCGGACTATCTCGTTGTGATAGAACATCGGGAGGAAGGCGTTCCGCAGGTTTTCGGCCACCTGCGGGTGGGTGGAGAGGTAGCGGTCGAGCCTGCCCTTTTCCAGCCTGACGAGGCGTGAGGCGGCAACCGCCCTGACTGCCGCCGACTCCCGGCTTCCCGTCAGTGTCCGCATTTCGCCGATGACGTCGCCGGCGATGATCGCCGCCGTCGCCTGCGCGTCGCCGGCTGCCTCGACCCCCTCGTTTCCCTCGGCCGAGGGCTGGACGACTTCGAGGCGGCCGGAAGCGACGAAGTAGAGCGCGTCGCCTCGCTCTCCGTCGAAGCGAAGCACTTCCCGCTCACCGACGACGACCCATTCCAGCTCCGATTCGAGACCTTCCAGGCGGGAGCGATCGACGGATCGCAGCAGCGGACTGTCCGCGACGACCTGAATCGGATCCGTGGCTACCGGCGCGCGTCGCCGCGTCCGGTTCGCGGCCATCGAAGCGTCTTCGCTGCGTTTCAATGCGCTCTCGCGTCCGGAGGATGGCCCGCCGCCGGACTCGGGACCCGGTCGGGGAAAGCTTCCCGCGCCGTCTTCGCCGGTTCGGGCCTGAGGGCGACGGCGGCCGGGCGGGGGACGGCTTCCTGCCCGGGCAGAGAGGAAGAGACGAAAGCGTGCGCCCCCATCAGCGTCAGGCCAGCGGATGCGCCATCGATTGAACTTTCGAACGCTCGATGGCGGCGACCGCGCCGCTTATCTCCCTTCCTATCAGGTCCATGTTGCGCAGCAGCTCGAGGCGTGGTGCTACCCGCTCCATTACCCGCTCGCCGAAGAGAACCGGAAGCACGTTGCATGCGTCGACGAGACAGGACAGAGCGGCGTCGCGGACATCGGGTATCTCTTCCGAGAAGAGAGTATCGACCAGGCGGATTTCCGGAGCGCGCTTGGCCTTCGCATCGACCACGAAGTAGCGCGGAGACCGGAAGACCCACAGGTGCTGGACCGTCTCCGGCAACAGTCTCTTCTGCTCGCGCTTCAGGATGCCGCGTGCCGCCAGGCTCGCCAACACCTGCTCCTGGGTCGCGGCCCTCTCTTCCATGGAGAGCGTCTCGACCCATTCCCGGGTGCTTCTTGCCTCCTTGCGGTCCGCGATCCTCTCCAGCACGTCATCGAGCAGAGGATTGCCCGTGGGTTCCGGGTCGACGAGCGTCAGGTGTTCGAGATCGGTGTCTATCCGGTGGGCGAACCCCAGTTCCATCAGCACGGAACCCGTCAGCGCGAGCTCGAGCGTGCTTTTGCCGACGGACAGGAAAACGCCCTCCTCGTCGTCCAGCAGAAGCAGCACCACGTCTTCGGGGAAGGTCAGCATGCGACCGGCCCGCGCGGCGGAAATCGCGGTCGCAGGGATCCGGGCGGAGCGGCCGCCGCTGCGGACCCGGCGTTGATCGTGGCGGAGGAGAGCGGCCGCATTGCTGGCGTGGATTCCTGCATGGCGTGCCCGGCGAGGCCGCGACCGAGACCGACGAGACGTGCTCGAAGCCAACTGGGGCTTCTCGAACCCCCGGCGCGCCGTAGCGGTGGCAGCTTCGTACGTTTCATCCGCGCAACGCCTGTGCAAGCTTGACTCTCAGAGTCGTGATGCTGGCCGCAATATCGCACCGATTTTCGTAGCGAGGGCGTCAAGATGCCATGGTAGCGGCTCGAGCGAGTACGGCCCGCCAACATGAGCAGATTCGCGTCCGCAGCAGGAAAGCGGGGAGATACTGCGGCCAGGTACGAAATGCCAACGAAGGAAGAAGCCCCGTTACGTCCTTCAAGATGTCCGTACGCGCACCAGCGTTCAGCTTTGCTATTCCTACCTTCTTTCTTCGAACCCGATTGCACGAAGGGGGGATCGTCGCCCATGAGGCAGGAACGCGGAGACTCAGCGCTCGGGATGGAAGGGGATGCCGAGGGACGCGGGCGCGAGCCGGCGCGCCGCCTCGCCGCGGCGCGAGATTGCGACCAGCACCGCGATGGTGGCGAGGTAGGGGAGCATGGAGAAGATCTGGGAAGCGAGGATCACGCCCTGGAGGTGGAACTGGACGATGGTGACGCCGCCGAAGAGGTAGGCGCCGGCGAGCACCCAGGCCGGGCGCCAGCTCGCGAAGACCACCAGCGCGACCGCGATCCAGCCCCGGCCCGCAGTCATGTTCTCGACCCACGTCGGGGTGTAGTAGACCGACAGAAAGACTCCGCCGAGCCCGGCCATGGCGCCTCCGAAGAGCACCGCGAGGTAGCGGATGGCGATCACCGGGTAGCCGACCGCGTGCGCCGAGTCCGGGGCGTCACCGACCGCCCTCAGGACGAGCCCCGGCCGGCTGCGATAGAGAAACCAGGCTATCGCGGCGAAGCAGGCGAGCGACAGCCACGTGAGCGCTTCGAGCGAGCCCAGCAGGGGACCGACCACCGGGAGATCGGCGACGAAGGAGGCTCCCGCCGCCTCCCGCGCCGGGAGCGAACGGCTCGTGTAGCCGGCGCCGACCAGCGCCGATGCGCCGATGCCGAAGATGGTGAGCGCGAGGCCGGCGGCGACCTGGTTGGCCCGGCAGGTGAGCACGAGAAATCCGAACACGAGCGCAAGCGCGGCGCCCGCGAGCACTCCGCACAGGGTCGCGAAGGCGAAGTGGCCGCTCTCGGCCGCGACCGCGAAGCCGACCGCCGCGCCCATGAGCATCATCCCCTCGACCCCGAGGTTGAGCACCCCCGACTTCTCGCTCACGAGCTCGCCGAGCGCGGCGAGCAGCAGCGGAGTGCCCGCGCCCAGCGTGGCGATCGCGATCGCGAGGACGAGGTCGAGCTCAGGCACCGGCCACGGGATCCCGGCGCGCGCGCCACCGCAGCCGCCACGAGACGGCCAGGTCGGACATCAGGAGGAAGAAGAGCAGCATGCCCTGGAACACGCCGATGATGGCGGTCGGCAGTCCCAGCGATACCTTTGCCGCCTCGCCCCCGACGTAGAAGATCCCCATCAGCAGGCTCGCGAGCAGGATCCCGCCCGGATGCAGGCGGCCGAGGAAGGCGACGATGATCGCCGCGAACCCGTAGCCGGGGGAGATCGTCTCGCGCAGCTTGCCGATGGTCCCCGCTACCTCGACGACCCCCGCGAGTCCCGCGCAGGCGCCGCCCGCGAGCAGCCCCACCCAGACCATCCCTCCGCGTCCGAAGCCGGCGTAGCGGGCGGCCCCGGCCGCCATGCCCCCCACCTCCATCCGGTAGGCGATGAAGCTCCGCGCCACGAAGAGCCAGCCCGCTCCCGCCACCGCGAGGGCGAGCAGGATTCCCGGATTGAGGCGGGTGCCGTCGAGCAGGCGGGGGAGCCTCGCCGCCGCTTGCAGGGGCTCCGACTCCGGCCAGCCGTAGCCCGACTCCGCGCGCCAGGGACCGTAGACCATGTAGCTCAGCAGGAGCCCGGCCACGTAGGTGAGCATCAGGGTCGTGAGGATCTCGTTGGTGTTGAAGCGCACCTTCAGGAAGGCGGGCAGCGCCGCCCACGCCATGCCGCCGAGCGCGCCGGCGACGAACATGGCGGGCAGGAGCCACGCGCCCTGCGCGTCCGGAAACGCGAGCGCGAAGCCGCCGCCGGCCATTGCCCCGAGCACGAGCTGGCCCTCCGCACCGATGTTCCAGACGTTGGCCCGAAAGCCGACCGCGAGCCCCACCGCGCAGAGCGCGAGCGGCGCCACTTTCAGGCTCAGCTCTCCGATGGAGTAGAGATCCCGAAACGGCGAGAGGAAAAAGGTGCGCAGGACGGCCAGCGGCTCCAGGCCCAGGAACACGAAGAGCGCGCTGCCGAACAGGACGCTCGCGGCGGCCGCAGCCAGGGGCGCGGCGAAGCGCATCGCGCGGGAAGGCTCCGCGCGCGCTTCAAGGCGAAGCGGCATGGTCCTGCCCCGTCCGTTCCGGTGCGGAAGTGTCCGGCAGCTCCCCGCCCATCCAGCGGCCGATCTCCTCGACTCCCGCCTCGTCGATGCGGCGGGCGGGCGAGAGCCGACCGGCGGCGATGACCGCGATCCGGTCCGAGAGCTCGAAGAGCTCGTCGAGGTCTTCCGAGACGAGCAGGATCGCGACTCCTTCGTTGCGCATCCCGAGCAGGGCGGAGCGGATGGCCGCCGCCGCCCGCACGTCGAGTCCCCAGGTGGGCTGCGCCACCAGGGCGACCGTGGGGCTCTGCAGGAGCTCGCGGCCGACCACGAACTTCTGGAGGTTGCCGCCGGAGAGGGTGCGCGCGTCCGCGTGCTCCCCGCCGCAGCGCACGTCGTAGGTGTCGATGCAGCGCCGGGCGAACGCCGAGATCGCCCCGGGGCGCAGCCAGCCGCGGCGCACCAGGCCGTGGTGGCATGCGGTGAGGAGCGCGTTCCTCGCGAGCGACATGCCGGGCACCGCGGCCCGGCCCAGGCGCTCTTCGGGCACGTGCACCAGGCCGCGGCGCCGGCGCGCGCGCACTCCGAGGTGGCCTACCGGCTCGCCGTCGATGCGTACCGCATCGGCCGATGCCGCCCGCATCTCGCCGGCGAGCGCCGCGAGCAGCGCGCTCTGCCCGTTCCCCGCGATTCCGGCGATGCCGAGGATCTCGCCGCCTCCCACCTCGAAACGCAGGTCCCGGAGGCCCACGCCGTCCGCGCCGCCCGGCGAGAGGGCCCGCCAGTCCACCCCGAGACGTTCGCGGGGCCGGCGATCGAGCGGCGTGCGCCGTAGCGCCGGCGGCGCTGCCCCGATCATCCGTTCCGCGAGAGTCCGCGTGCTCTCCCGCCGCGGGTCGACGCGCCCGACCACGCGTCCCTCGCGCAGGATCGTCGCGGTGTCGCAGAGCGCGCGCACTTCATCGAGCTTGTGGGAGATGTAGAGAATGCTCCGCCCTTCGTCCGCGAGCTGGCGCAGCATCCGGAAGAGCTCGCGCACCGCGAGGGGGGTCAGCACCGAGGTGGGCTCGTCCATGATCAGGAGTCGCGGCTCCTGGAGCAGGTTCCTCACCACCTCGACCCGCTGCCGCTCCCCCACCGAGAGGCTGTGCACGGTGCGGGCGGGATCGATGGGGATACCGTAGCGGCGCGAAACCTCGCGTGCCCGCACCGAGAGCGCGCCGAGATCCCGCGTCGCGGGCAGGGCGAGCGCGATGTTCTCCGCCACGCTGAGGGCGGGGAAGAGCGAGAAGTGCTGGAACACCATTCCGATCCCGAGCGCACGGGCATCGGAGGGCGACGCGATGTCGACGGGCGCGCCTTCCCAGAGAATGCGCCCGGCGTCGGCCCGGATCACGCCGTAGACGATCTTCATCAGCGTGCTCTTGCCGGCGCCGTTCTCGCCGAGCAGGGCATGGATCGATCCCGGCGCGACCGCGAGGTCGATGCCGTCGTTGGCGACGACGGCGGGGAACGCCTTGCGGATGCCCTGAAGCTCCAGGCGGAGCGGGGGCCCGCGCTCCGGCACTTCAGGCATTCACCGGCACCAGCCGCACGGGAGGCTCAGCCGCGGGTCGGAGCGTAGTTCCCGGCGAGGGGAACGCTCAGGTTCATCAGCGGCACGTGCTGCTGGCAGCCGTAGACATCGGTCTCGCCCGCGGCGCACTGCGCGCGGGGCCTGATGAGCGTGACCTTGATCGCGAGGCCCTCGGGCAGGACGTGAATGGACGAGATCTGTGCGCGGTCGATGCCGAAGAGGGCGGCCATCGTGTCGCGGCTGATCACGTTGGCGGTCACCACCGTGAGAAAGGCGCGCTCGTCGTCGAAGAGGATGTCGAAGGTGAGGCGAAAGGGCCCCGCGTTCTTGCTGCGGATGATGGCGGCGAGCTCGGCCAGGGTCCTCGTCTCAGACATCGTCGTAGTGGATGGGGAAGAGCTCGGTCGGGGACTCCGCCGTCATCAGGTGGTAGATCGTGAACTCGTAGACCGCGCCGGCGTCGATGTCGGAGGGCGAGTAGGGGAATGCGAGGTTTCCCGAGGTGTTGACCTGGCCGGGCCAGGCGACGTGAAGGAGATGGCCGGACAGGAAGTGACAGGCGGCGCGTGCGAGCTCCTGGGTCGCCGCGGTGACGTCCATGAGGAGCCCCAGCTCGTGAGCACCTCCGTTGCGTGGGGTGGGCTCGAGCTCCGCCATCACCCCGTTGCGTCCGTACACGCGAAACGAGGGGGTCACGACATCGGGGGCAAAGTGCTCAACCGTCTTGCGCCGGGCGTTCTCCAGCAGCTCGTCGAGCCGCTCGATCATGGTGGGACAGCGAATCCCTGCCATGCACAGCGTCCGGTATCCCTTGAGACCCGCGCCCTCCAGCTTGACCCGGTAGACGGAGTCCTCGAGAAATCGCGCGCCCGAGACCCTTACCCGGCGTTCGCCCTCGGTCTCGAAGCGGCAGCCGGAGAGATCCACCGAGCCTCCCGGGCCGCGCTGCAGGAAGGGATTCTCGCGCTCGTAGAGGCTGTGTGCCGCCACCGACTTGAGCGACGCCCGGCGCCCGAGGCTGCCGGGTTCCAGCACGAAATGGTCGTCGTGGAGAAAGCCCAGCATGACGTCCATGGCGAAGGGCTCGGCGGAGAAGGCGCCGCATTCGAGGATCTTCCCCATGTGGGTGGCGAGGCCGATGTCGGCGCCGGCGGCGATCGGGTACGCGGCGATGGCGAGGTCGTCGCAGGCCCGCCCCGCCACCACCACGTGGGCGCCGGCATCCAGGGCCTCGGCGATGGGCTCCCAGCCCATCTGCGCGACGATGGCGGTAGTGTCGTCGAGGGTTTCCCGGGTGACGGCGAAGCCCGCCTCGAAGTCCTCGACCTCTCCCCGCGCCAGCGCCCACTCGACCCGCTCCCGGGAGATGTCGGCGTAGATCCGGGCGAGGCGAATGCGGTGCCCCTGCTCTCGCGCCACCTCGCGCACGATGTCCGCCGTCCAGTCGACCAGCTCTCCCCTTCCCGAGCCGCCCGCGCTGCCGATGACGAGGGGAATGCCCGCCCCGCGCGCCGAGCGGAGAAGCTGCGCGATCTCGCCCTTCACCACCCTTCGCGAGCACAATGGCTCGGCCGAGCCGAGGTAGGCCGGTCCCGGGTCCGTGGATCCGGCGTCGACCGCGATGACATCGGGTTCGAAGCGCATGCCGCGAGCCAGGGCCTGCGCGTCGAAGCCGTAGCCCAGGGTGCCGGTAGGGGTCAGGACGCTGATCATGTGGATGGAGGCTCCCGGCCCCGGTGGGGAGGGAGCAGATTGTATGCGAGCATCGGATCAGGGAAGCGAAGGGTTCGGACATGAGTGACGACAACGCAGGCTTCGCGATTCGCGGCACCTTCATGCATGCGCCGCGGCGCGAAGAAGTCGAGATCCTGGAAGACGCGGTGGTCTCGGTCGACGCGGCGGGGAGCATCGACGGGCTGTTCCGCCCCGGCGAGGCGGGGCACGCGGAGGCGCTGGCCGAGGGGCGCCGCCGCGGCGTACTCACCGAGCTCCCGGAGGGGCGCTGCGTGCTGCCGGGGATGGTGGACCTGCACATCCACGCGCCGCAGTGGCCGCAGCTCGGCAAGTGCCTGCACCTGCCGCTGGAGGAGTGGCTGGTCCGATACACCTTCCCGCTCGAAGCCAGGTATGCGGATTCCGTCTTCGCCGAGCGCGTCTACACCTCGCTGGTCGAAACGCTGCTGGCGAACGGGACGACTACCGCCGTCTACTACGCGACGGTGCACCTTCAGAGCACCATGCGCCTCGCGGACATCTGCCTCGCCAGGGGGCAGCGTGCGTTCGTCGGCAAGGTGGCGATGGACGATCCCGAGCAGTGTCCGGACTACTACCGCGACCCCTCCGCCGCCGCCGCGATTGCCGGGACCCGGGACCTGATTGCCTACGTGCGGACGCTGCCGGGCAACGAGAGCGCCCTCGTGCGCCCGATGATCACCCCTCGCTTCATTCCCTCCTGCACCGACCCGCTGCTGGAGGGGCTGGGAGCCCTCGCCGGCGAGAGCGGGTGCTTCGTGCAAACCCACTGCTCGGAAGGGGACTGGGAGCACGCCTTTGTGCTGGAGCGCTACGGCAGGACGGACACGCAGAGCCTCGACGACTTCGGCCTGCTGCGCCGCGGCACCATCCTTGGCCACGGAATCCTCCTGAGCGGAGAGGACATGGAGATGATCGGAGAGGCCCGGGCCGGCATCTCCCACTGCCCGCTCTCCAACTACTACTTCTCCAACGCGGTGTTCCCGCTCCGCGCCGCCCTCGACAAGGGGGTGCGGGTGGGGCTCGGCACGGACATCGCGGGGGGCGCGAGCCCCTCCCTCCTCGACATCTGCCGGCACGCGGTGAATGCGTCCCGGGCGCTCGAGGACGGCGTGAACCCCGCGCTCGACGCCGCCGAGCGGGGCCGGCCCGGCTCGCGGGTCGATTTCCGCACCGCGTTCTGGCTCGCGACCGCGGGCGGCGCCGACGCGCTCGATCTTCCGGTGGGACGCTTCGAGCCCGGCTGCTCCTTCGACGCGATGCTCGTCGACACCCGCCGTCCCGGCAGCAACCTCGTGGTCTGGCCGGACGCCGACAGCCTGGAGGACGTTCTTCAGAAGATCGTCTACAACGCAGGGCGCGACGATATCCGGAAGGTCTGGGTCCAGGGACGCCTCGTCGCCGAGAAGTGAGGCGGTGCGCGGGCAGCACCCGGACGAGGCAAGTACATGAGAAGACAATCTCTCCGAAATCCTTGTCCTCGGTGACGAGCACGCGACCCTCTTCCCGGGCGTGCGCCGGCAACGCTTTGTCCGACGCGTGGGGGAGGCGGTCCCGGACGGGACTGCCGCGCGCGGCAGGCAGGGCGGCACGCCACCGGGACTGACGCTCGGAACCCCGGTTGATCACGGAGCAGATGCAACATGAACGACATGCGAGGGCTGTTGGAGGAAACGTTCCGGCGTGCGGCGTGCTTCGTGGAATCGCTTCCCGGGCGCCGGGTTGCCGCGTCGCGCGAGGCCGACGATCTGGTGCCGGTGCTGGGCGGCGGGCTGCCGAAGAACGGATTGCCGGCTCGCGAGGTTCTCTCCCGGCTGGACGAGATCGGGGAGCAGGGCGTGGTTGCAAGTGCCGGACCCCGCTACTTCGGGTTCGTGACCGGTGGGGCACTGCCGGCGTCGCTGGCCGCAAGGTGGCTCGCCGGGGCGTGGGACCAGAACGCCTTCAGCGAAGTGAGTTCGCCGATCGGCGCCGCGCTCGAGCGGGTTGCGATGCGGTGGGTGCTCGAGGCGCTCGACCTGCCGGCGGACGCCGGGACTGCGTTCGTCACCGGCGCCACGATGGCCAACTTCAGCGCGCTTGCCGCCGCCCGGCGTGCCGTTCTGCTCGCGCACGGCCACGACGCCGACCGGCACGGGCTCCACGAGGCCCCGGAGATCAGCGTGTTGGTGGGGGAGCAGGCGCACGCCACGCTGTTCAAGGCGCTGGGCATGCTCGGGCTCGGACGAGATCGAGTGATCCGCGTGCCGTCCGACGACCAGGGCCGCATGCGCGTGGATGCGCTTCCCGACGTGGACGGACCCGCAATCGTCTGCACTCAGGCGGGGAACGTGAACACCGGGGCCTTCGATCCGGTTGGTGCCGTATGCGATGCGACGCGCGCCGGCGATGTCTGGGTCCACGTGGACGGCGCCTTCGGCCTCTGGGCGAGAAGCGCCGCGGAGTTCGAGGAGCTGACGCGGGGCATCGACCGAGCCGACTCCTGGGCCGCCGACGCGCACAAGTGGCTCAACGTGCCGTACGACAGCGGCCTTGCCATCGTGCGCGACGCCGGTGCCTTGCGGGGTGCGATGTCGGTGCAGGCGGACTATCTCCCCCACCGGGAGAGCCGGGATCCCTTCGAGTTCACCCCCGAGTCTAGCCGCAGCATGCGTGGTGCCGAGGTCTGGGCGGCGATCGCGTCGCTCGGCCGCGACGGCATCGTGGAGCTGGTCGAGCGTAACTGCCGCCAGGCCCGGCGCTTCGCGGCCGGGCTGCGCGACGCCGGATGCGAGATCCTCAACGATGTGGTGCTGAATCAGGTGCTGGTCGCGTTCGGCGACGACCGGGTGACGGCGGAGGTGATCCGTGGGGTGCAGAGGGAAGGCACCTGCTGGTGCGGAGGGACCCGATGGAGGGGCCGGACTGCAATGCGCATCAGCGTCTCGTCGTGGGCCACCACCGACGACGATGTGGAACAGAGCCTCGCCGCGATCATCCGAAGCGCGCACTCCGTCCGCGCACCGGAGCTCGCGCGGCCCTGACTGCCTCCCCGACCATGTCGCCGGCAGGGTGAAGTCGATGCCGTGCGCCGGCCCGGTCTCTTGTCGCACGTCGCATCCTCCAGCGAGAATTCATCGAGCGGACCGGGACGAGGCTTGACATCATGACAGTGAAGACCGGCGATACGGGAACATTCGGTGCCTCCGCCTCGTCCTCGACCTGGAGCTGGCATCCGCACCTGCCGCTTTCGGGCGTGCCCTACTGGGACTGGCCACCGCGGCCGCTGGCGGTGGTGAAGTGGCTGGTGGCGTACTTCGTCCGGCCCACGGACCGCTTGCTCTGCCTGCTCTTTGCGCTCGTCATCGGATTCTGGCTGCAGCCGGTGACCGAGGCCCAGGCCGTGCTCTCCGCCGACTGGATGCTCCGGGTGTTTCTGCGCAACGCGCTTGCCCTGGCGATCGTGGCCGGGGGGCTGCACCTCTGGTTCCATACCTTCCGCTGCCAGGGCAGCGACTTCGAGTTCGACTCGCCCGACCCGGGAAGGCGCCGGGGGTCGCGCTTCTTCCTGGGCCACCAGACCTGGGACAACATTTTCTGGACGATGGTCTATGCCGCGCCCGTCGCGACCGCCTGGGAGGTGCTCGCGCGCGTCATGTACGCGAGGGGCGTCTTCGTCCAGATCGATTTCGCGGCCCACCCCGTCTGGTTCGTGCTCCTCTTCCCGCTGCTTACCCTGTGCCAGAGTGCGCATTTCTTCGTCATTCATCGGGCGCTGCACTGGAAACCCCTCTACCGATGGGTGCACGCCGTCCATCATCGCAACATCTCCCCCACCTCCTGGTCGGGTCTTTCGATGCACCCGGTCGAGCACCTGCTCTATTTCTCGACAATGGCATTCTTCTTCGTGCTGCCGAGCCACCCGGTGCACATGCTCTTCCTCTTCTTCTTTCAGTTGCTGGCCGCCCCGTCGGGCCACTCGGGCTTCGAAGCCGTCAGCATCGCCGGGCGCCGGGTGCTGTCGCTCGACGCCTTCTTTCATCATCTGCATCATCGGTACTTCGAGTGCAACTACGGCAGCGGCGAGTTCCCGCTCGACCGGTGGCTGGGAGTGCGTCACGACGGCACTGACGAGGCGACCGGCACCCTTCGCGCGCGCCGGCGCACGCCGCACCAGGCCTGAAGAGAAGGGCGCGACGTCGTACAGTTCGGGGATGGACGACTTCATCGGCCGCAGAGATCTGGTCCCGCCGGAGAAGCTTCGCGAGCTGACCCGTCGCTCGGACCTGAAGGGTGCGATCCAGGCGCTCAGCCACTTCGGCGCCGTCGCTGTGACCGGCACCGGGCTGTGGCTCACCTGGGGGTCGTGGTGGGCGGCGCCCTGGTTCGTCGTCCACGGGATGCTGGTCAACTTCCTGTTCGCCGCTCAGCACGAGTGCAACCACTACACCGCCTTCGAGACGCGCTGGGTGAACGACCTCGTCAACCGGATCACCGGGTTCGTGCTCCTCTACCCGCGCAGCTACGAGCGCTGGTACCACTTCGAGCACCATCGCCACACCCAGGACTGGGAACGCGATCCGGAGCTGATGCGCCGGAAACCGTTCACGCTGTCGGTCTATCTCCTCTACCTGATCGGAGTGAGCTACTGGTGGGACCTGTTGGTGAGGCTGTGGCGCAACGCGCGGGGCAAGGTGACGGGCGACTACTTCAGCGCGGCGCAGCGCCGCCACATCACTCTGGAAGCCCGCTGGCACATCGCGGGATATGCGCTCATCGCCGCCGTCTCGGTCGCGCTCGATAGCTGGGCGGCGCTCATCCTGTGGCTCGCGCCGATGCTCTCGACCAAGGTGCTGCATCAGGTGCAGAACATCACGGAGCACATCGGCATCACCCACGAGCCGGACACCGTGCACAACACCCGCACCATCTCCACCTGGCCGCTCCTGCGGTGGATGGGCTGGAACATGCAGTACCACACCGCCCATCACACCTACCCGGCGGTGCCCTTCCATCGCCTGCCCGAGCTGCATGCGGAGCTCACGCGCCGTCTCGGATATGCCCCGCCCACCGTCGGTTACCTCGAGTTCCAGCGCCGCTTCATCGCGGCGCTCGCCCGCGGACCGGAACCGGTCGAGGGAGTCAGCGAAGCCGGTCCGCCGCACCGAAGCGCCGCGTGACGCAAGCGGCGCAGCACGCGTATCGCTTCCACCTGGCCCGGCTCGCCGCGGGTGGCCGGAAAGGCGGTAGGCGGCGTATAGAATCGGCGGCCCGGCCGGCACGCGGCCGAGACCGGGCAAGACGGGAGGCAACGCCATGAACCTTTCGGAGTACGCTGCGTACGACGCGCTCGGTCTCGCCGAGCTGATTCGCAGCCGCCAGGTATCTCCCCGGGAGCTCCGGGAGAGCGCCCTTCGCGCGATTGAGGCGCGCAACGGCGATCTCAACGCGATCATCGAGACCTACCCCGACGGCGCCCCCGGCGCCGGTGCGTCCGCGGCGCCCGAGGGCCCTTTCGCCGGCGTGCCCTTCCTGGTGAAGGACGTCGGCCCGCACTTCGAGGGGATCAAGTGCGAGTTCTGCAGCCGGCTGTGCGAGGGCATGGTCGCTCCCGCGGACAGCAACTACGCGCGTCTCGTCCGGGGCACCGGCGTCCAGATCGTCGGGCGCACCAATACCCCGGAGTTCTCGATGTCCGGCACGAGCGAGAACCTGCTCTACGGCAACACCTCCACCCCCTGGAAGAAGGGCTGCTCGGCCAACGGCTCGACCGGCGGCGGCGCGGCGGCGGTCTCCGCCGGCATCGTGCCTCTGGCCCACGGCTCCGACATCGGCGGCTCGATCCGGGGTCCGGCCGCCTGGTGCGGCGGCGTGGGGCTCAAGCCTTCGCGCGCGCGCATCTCTTCGGGCCCCATGTTCGACGAGTCGGGACACGGCATGTCGATGACTTTCGTGCAGACCCGGACCCTGCGCGACACCGCGGCGATGCTGGACTGCCTCGCAATCCCGCAGCCGGGAGACCCTTTCGTCATCGAGCGGCCGGCCGAACCCTATGCCGCGTACGCGAGTCGCCCGCCGCCCCGGCTGCGCATCGCCTGGTCGGCCGCCCCGCTCATGGACGCTCCGGTCGATCCGGAGATCGCGGCGGCGGTGGAAGAGTGCGCGCGCTGCCTCGACCGCCTCGGCCACGAGGTGAGCGAGGACGCGCCGCCGGTCGACCTGGCGGCCATCGACGCGGCCTGCCTGCCGGTCTGGTTCTTCGACTTTCATCGCCGACTGGACGGCTACGCACGGGAGACCGGGCGAAGAGTCGGCCCCGACACGGTGGAGGCCGGCACCCTGCACTTCTACGAGCGTGCGAAGGGGATAACGCACACGGAGTTCTTCGACGCGCAGGCCACCTTCAACCGGATCCGGCGCCGGGTCGGCCCCTTCTTCGAGAAGTACGACGTCTGGGTCACGCCGACGATGGCGCAGGTCGCGCCCCGGCATGGCATCTACGGGATGAACGTCGATCTCGAGCCGGCCGAGTTTCTCGCGCACGAGCAGCGCCCGGCCCAGTTCATGGTGCTCTACAACGTGACCGGCCAGCCCGCGATGTCGCTCCCGCTCGGCATGCACTCGAGCGGCTTGCCCATCGGCGTGCAGATTGCGGCGCGCCACGCGCGCGAGCACGTGCTCATCGGGCTCGGCGCGGCGCTGGAGGAGGCGATGCCCTGGCGCGACCGGCTGCCGTCGCTGCACGTGTCGAAGCTCGGGAGTGGCTGAGGCGCGAGCCCGACCGGGACGGGCTCGGGAGAGCCATTCGCGCCAACGCGTACACTAGTGTCGCCCCGGCCAGGGGCCTTTCGTCTCGCTGGAGCAGGAGCCCGCAGTGCACGACAGTCACCGCCTCGTCCCCGACGACTTCGACGTTCCCGAGCTTCTCGAGCATCCGCGTTTTCGCCTGCGGATGCTGTCGGTCAACGACCTCGTCAAGGACTACGATGCCGTGATGTCGAGCGTGGAGCACCTGCGCACGACCTTCAGTCGGGAGAGCGGCGGCTCGTGGCCCGAGGGGCTCACCATCGAGGACGACCTCGTCGATCTCGGCTGGCATCAGCGCGAGTTCACGCTTCGCCGCTCCTTCGCCTACACGATGATGACGCCCGTCGAGGACCGCTGCCTCGGTTGCGTCTACATCATGCCCACCCGCCGGCGCGGCCATGACTGCAAGGTCGAGATGTGGGTGCGCGCCGACGAGATCGAGAGCGGCCTCGACGAGGAGCTCTATCGGAGCGTCCGCGCGTGGATCTCCGGGACCTGGCCCTTCGCCAGTCCCGCCTTCCCCGGCCGCGCCATCTCCTTCGAGGACTGGCACGCGCTGCCCCGCGATTGAGTGGCCGGATGGCCTGCCGGCGACGAGCACGAGGGTCAGGTCATCGCGCGCCGACTGATCCGCGAGCTCGATTCCGATGGCGTGCACGGCCGGCTCATCGTGATTCCGGCGCTCAACTACCCGGCGGTCATCGAGGACTCACGGGTTTCCCCGCTCGACGAAGCAGCGCTCAGTTCACGAAGGTCCCGATGACCCGAGCGATGCTTTGCGCGATCTCGCTCTCGAGCGGAAACGACAGCATCCCCATCACCGAGTACCCGAGCAGCCACGGCATCAGGTAGAAGCGGATCATGAAGAAGAACCACGCGACGAAGAGCGGCACCAGCGGCTGAACGAGGAAACCCGGCGTCACCGGCGCGAAGAACCTGAGCAGAGGGTTCGTCGACCACACGAAGAAGCGCATGAAGAAGAAGTTGCTGTCCTCGGGGAGAAACAGCCCCATGCCGAAGCGCCCGACCAGCGTCCACATGATCGCGCCGAGCACGTAGTCGAGGACCAGCAGCCAGAGCGGGAACGCCTCGTACATCAGCCGGTGCGCTCAGCCGTTCCGCCGCCGGGGGGCGGAGTATCGAATCGGCCCTTCTCCCGGTTCATCGCGGGTAGTGGCGGAGTTTAACCCCAGGGGTTCGGCGCCGGAAGGCGACGCGGAGCGTGCCGCGCCGGAGAACGAAGAACGCCGGGGCGGGAGACCCCGCCCCGGCGAATGTTGACGACCTCGGAACTCAGTGCGAAGAGGCGAGGACCGACGCACCCTTCGGGATCCGGGTCGCGTCGACCATGTCCTGCGTCTCCTTGTCCGGCTCCGCGGTCATGAGGCTCACCACCACCATGGCGATCAGGCTCACCGGCATGCCGATGATCCCGAACCGGAGGTGGTCGATGCCGATCCACGGATCCATGCCCGCGAACCGCACCATGTAGAGGTACCACGTGCCGGCAATGAGCCCCGCGAGCATCCCCGCGATCGCTCCCTGCCGGTTGGCCCGTTTCCACCACACGCCGAGGACG
>JAJEAD010000014.1 GCA_022824305.1 Gammaproteobacteria bacterium
CTTACCCCTCGACTCATCTCCAGTACACTGTGATTCATTCGGGCGGCCTCCTCGACGTTCATCGTTCAGCTTGGCAACTGCAATGATCGTCGAATGCCGCCCGAATTTCCTACTGATCTACATTTCCGCTCAGCTATTTAGACGATCGCCTTCGATGCAAGTGATCGACATCGGCGCCAACCTTGGTCACGAGAGCTTTCGCGGCGACCTCGATGAGGTCATCGAGCGGGCGGCGAAGGTCGGTGTCGAAGGCATCGTGGTTACCGGCGCCTCGGAGGCGGAGAGCGGGGCGGCGCAACGCCTCGCCGCCCGCTACCCGGGGCGCCTCTGGGCCACCGCGGGCGTGCACCCGCACCTCGCCCGCGACTGGACAAACACGAGCGCGGATGCGCTGCTCGGGTTGCTGGGCCGGCCCGAAGTGGTTGCGGTCGGAGAGGCGGGGCTCGATTTCAATCGCAACTTCTCGCCTCATGCCAGCCAGGAGCGCGCCTTCGAAGCGCAGATCGAGCTCGCGATCGAGCTGGAGATGCCCCTGTTCATGCATGAGCGCGATGCGAGTGAGCGCTTCGTGGCCATTCTCGAGCGCCACCGCCACCGGCTCGGGCCGGCCGTCGTCCATTGCTTCACCGGTGACGAGCGCGAACTGGATACCTACCTGGACCTCGATCTGCACATCGGGATCACGGGCTGGATCTGCGACGAGCGCCGCGGCACCCACCTTCATTCCCTGGTGGGGAAGATTCCCTCCGAGCGCCTGATGGTCGAGACGGATGCCCCCTACCTGCTGCCCCGCGACCTCCGTCCGCGTCCTAAGGGCCGGCGAAACGAACCGGCCAACCTTCCCCATATCGTCGAGCGCGTGGCCCGGCTCCGCGGCGAGACGGCAGAACAGCTCGCGCAGAGCACCACCCGGGCGGCCCGGGCGTTCTTCGGCCTGGAGACCTGAGGTCGGTCGGGAGCAGGCATTCGTGGGACGAACAGGTGCATTGGCGGGCGGCCGCCATTGGTTCCTCACGCGCGGCGGCGGGGGTGCATTCCGCACCGGCGGGCACGCGGGCGCCGCCGCCGCTGCCCGACCGGCACGCGCCTGTGTGCACGGCGAAGCCTGTGTCCCGCGCGCCGGGCAGGGGCGAAGCGGTAACCTGCGCATCTTCCCGAATCGTCGAGAGGGGTGAGTCCGATGGCCCACGAAAGGCTTCGCAAGTTCAATACCAGGGATACCTACCCGGATCAGAATCTGGACAACGACCTCTGCCAGGTGGTCCGGGCCGGCAACATCGTCTTCGTCCGCGGGCAGGTGGGCAGCGACTTCGACGGCAACGCCATCGGTATCGGGGATCCGGCGGCCCAGGCCGACCAGGCGATGAGCAACGTGGAACAGCTTCTGCGCGAGGCGGGAAGCGAGCTCGACCACATCTGCCGCACTGTCATCTATCTCACGGATCGGGCCTACCGGGACGACGTGTACCGCGTGGTCGGCCGGTGGCTGAAAGGCGTGCACCCGGTGTCCACCGGCATCATCGTGGACGGCCTCGCGCGTCCCGAGTGGCTGATGGAGATCGAGGTGACCGCGGTCGTTCCCGAATAGGGCAATTCCGGGTTGCCGTGGACGCTTCGCGATCACCCGTCCCCGCTGTCCTGCCCCTCTGCGAGCACGCGCCGGGCGATGCGAAAGGACTCGACTCCTGCCGGCACGCCGCAGTAGATCGTGATCTGAGTCAAGGTCTCGCGCAGCTCTTCGATGGAGCATCCGTTGCGAAGGGCGCCCCGGAAGTGCAGCTCGAACTCGTGGCTGCGCCCGAGCGCCGCGAGCATGCCCAGGTTGAGCAGGCTGCGCTGCTTGCGGCTCAGCACGTCGTTGCCCCAGCACACGCCCCAGCAGTACTCGGTGACGAGCGCCTGGAAGTCGCGGTTGAAGTCGTCCGCGTTGTTGATGGCGTTGTCCACGTAACGCTCTCCGAGCACTTCCTTTCGGGCCGCGAGACCCGCGTCGTAGAGGGCTTTGTCCATCGATCCTTCTCCTCGTGTCGTCGATAGTGGTTCGGGTTTCCCGGAGACGTCCTGCGGATATCCGGGCGGCGCGCATTATGGCGGCAATTGCGCCGTTCGGGCCGCCGACCCCGAGGGGATCCGGGAGGAGGGTATGATTCGCCTCGCTTTCGAGCTGCTCCCGGCCGTCCGGAGGGCCCTTCCTTGATTCGTCTCCTGTGCTGGGAGGGTTACGACTCCCCCCGGGTGCTCGAGCCCTTCGAGCGCCGCCGCTCGACCCGGGTCCGGGCGCGCACGCTCATCTCCGATGCCGGCGCCTGCGCTGATCTCCTGGCGGGTCGAGGCGCGGGTTGCGATGTGCTGAACATCAACAATGCCTACGTGCGCGGGGTGCTCCATCCCGCCGGCTTCGTGCGCGCGCTGCCGCCGGAGCGATTCGAACCCTCCTTCGATCGGATGCTGCCCCGCTTCCGTCGCCTCTACCGGTGGGCACGCGGCGAGGACGGCGCGCTCATCGGCATCTGCCAGCGCTTCGGGCCCTTCAACTTCGTGGTCAACACGAATCGAATCGACCGCACGAGCGCCGAGGACCAGGGGTTCAATCTCGCAAACGAGCGATCGCCTCGCCCCTACGGAGTGCTCCTCTACGAGGACTTCAACCTGTTCCACGTGTGCATCGGCGCCGGCCTGGACCCCTTCTCTTCTCTTTCCGCGGAGGCGCGGGAGCGTTTCGACGCCACCGCCCGGAGGTGGTTTCGCAACGCCACCCTCGTCAGCGCCGACCATTTCGAGCTCAATCGCGCCCTGGTGGACGGCACCATAGACTTCTATCTGAGCGGAGGCATCTACACGGCGTCGCCGGCGCGCCGCGCGGGGCACCGCGAAGTACGAGCCGTCACGCCCCGGACCGGCCCGATCCGTGGTCGGGGCGGAATCGTGTTCACGGAGATCACTTGCGTACTCGATGCCGCGCCGCGTACCGGAGAAGCGGAGGACTTCCTCGAGTACCTCCTGGAACCCGAGACCGCATGGCGGGTCGCGCTCGCCGAGCGTAGCGCCAACCCGGTTGCCCAGATGGCCATGCCCGAGGTGTTCGAGCGCTTCAGCGCCCGGGACCTGGATGCGATTCAGTGGGAGCGCCTCGAGGAGGACGTGGATGGGTGCGCCGACTACGACCTGATGCCGGATCATGCGGCACTGCTTTCGTTGCTCCGTCGTGCGGTCGCGTCCCGGGGCGCCGCGTAGCCGCCCGGACGTGGTGGCGGGATTCCGGGGACGGCGCCGTCTGGCAAGTGGATCTGGTAGCGGATTGAGCGAGCACGGCCCGCTAAGATGAGCAGGTGGGCGTCCGATTGCCACGAAATCGGTGCGACATTGCGGCCAGGGGAGATCGAGTGGAACCGAACGAGAAAGTGCTGGAGCTCTCGCTCGCCAACGACTTGAGCGAGCTCGCGGGCGTTGCCGCCAGGATTGACGCCTTCTGCGAGTCGCAGCGCGTCGAGAGCGAAATCGCGTTCGCCGTGAACCTGTCGATCGACGAGCTCCTCACCAACACCATCAGCTACGGCTATCGCGACGAAGAGACACATCGAATCGAGCTCGAGGTGCGCATCGAAGGCGACGAGCTCTTCGTGGTGATGGTGGACGACAGCGCTGCGTTCGACGTGTCGGAGGGGACCAGTCCCGAACTCGACGCGTCGCTTCAGGAGCGGGCCGTGGGCGGGCTCGGGCTCTTCCTCGTGCACCAGATGATGGACGGCGTCGAGTATCGCCGTCGCGACGGCCGCAACGTGGTGACTCTGACCAAGCATCTCGCCGCCGCCGGGGAGCCGTCCGCGGACTGAGGCGCGGAAGACGCCTCCGCGCCCTTGAAGCTCTTCCTGGCGCAACGCGACTTCGGTCCGTCGCGATGCCGGGGGACGGAGCGCGCACTGGACGGGGAGAAGGGGCGGCGCGACACTGTCCGGTCATGGGAGCATCCCTGTCGCCGACCACGTTTCCCGCCGCAGATTCGCGCGCAGGCGCGGACCATGCCGAGCCTCGTCGCCGGCCGCCGCCGGTGGTGGTGCTCAATCCCAATTCCACGCAGGCGGTGACGGAGGCCTTGGGCGCCGCGCTCGAGCCGATGCGCCTGCCCGGCGGCCCCGCCATCGAGTGCGGCACCCTTGCCGGCGCCCCCGCCGGCATCGAGAGCGATGCCGACGTCGCGGCGGTCATCGAGCCGATCTGCGATTACTTTCGCGCGCGTGAGTGCGAGGCGAGCGCCTTCGTAATCGCGTGCTTCAGCGATCCCGGAATCGACTCGGCGCGCCGGGCGGTCGGGCGCCCGGTGTTCGGGATGGCGGAGAGCGGATACCTGACCGCGCTGTGCCGGGGCGGGCGATTCGGCGTGATCTCCATCCTGCCCGAGGCGGTGGTCCGGCATCGCCGCCACATCGAGCGCATCGGCATCGGGGCGCGTCTCGCGGCCGATCTGCCGGTCGGGCTCGGCGTGACGGAGCTCGCGGACGAAGAGTGTGCCTGGCCGCGCATCCGCGCGGTGGGACAGGCCCTGCGCGAGGAGCATCGCGCCGACGTGCTGCTGCTGGGCTGCGCCGGGATGGCGCCCTATCGCCGCCGCCTGGAGGAGGCGCTGGGGATGCCGGTGGTGGATCCGGTGCAGGCGGCGGTGACCCTCGCGCTGGGAGCGGTGCTCGCCGCCTGAATCCGGACCGGCCCTCGCGCTCCGCGGTGTCCGTCGCGGCATCACTGCCGCGATGTCTCACCGAATTTCGTCGTGAGGGCGCGAAGATGTCGGTAGGGGCAAGGCGAACGCGCGTCGGGGCGCCCAGGCATTCCACGGATGGCTCGCCCGGCCTGCAAGCTTCGCCAAGGACTGCGAAGCGCAGCAGGTACTTTGACAGTACGTCGAGCACACTGGCCGCGTTCACGAATCCACCTGGAGCGGATTCGGACGCCCGAAGGGGTCCCGCCCCTCAGTCCGGCGCCGCCGCGAACGGTCCGGTGCGCTCCGTGATGAGGCCGTAGTGTTCGATGCGGCGGTGGGCCTCGAAGTTGAACACGGTCCTCTTGATGTAGTCGCCGAGGTCCAGGTCGCAGTCGTAGAACACCACCTCGTCCTCCTCGGTGAGCGCCTGGGCCACCCGCTCGCCGGTCGGGGCGATGATGCAGGAGCCGCCGATCATCCCGAATCCATCCTCCGCGCCCGCCTTCGCCGACGCCACCACCCAGGTCCCGTTCTGGTAGGCGCCGGCCTGCATGGTGAGGTGGTTGTGGAACATCTTCAGGTGCTTCGGCTCGGGGTGGTACTGGTTGGTGTCGGGGGTGTTGTAGCCGACCATCATCAGCTCCATGCCCTTCAGGCTCATCACCCGGTAGGTCTCGGGCCAGCGGCGGTCGTTGCAGATGCACATCCCCATCACCCGCCCGAAGAGGCGCCACACCGGAAAGCCGAGGTTGCCGACCTCGAAGTAGCGCTTCTCGAGATGCTGGAACTCGAGCGCGGCACGGTGATCGGCGTGGCCGGGCAAGTGCACCTTGCGGTACTTGCCGACGATGTCGCCGCCCGGGCCGACCAGGACCGCGCTGTTGTAGTGATGGACCTGCCCCTCCTCCTCGCTCAGCTCCGCGTAGCCGAGGTAGAAGGCCACTCCGAGTCTCTTCGCCTCCTCGAAGAGGGGCGCGGTCTCCGGCCCCGGCATCTCGCGCTCGAAGAAGCGATCGGCCTCCGCCGCGTCGTCCCACCAGTAGCGCGGGAAGAAGGTGGTGAGCGCGAGCTCGGGGAACACCACGAGCCGGCAGCCCGCCCCGTGCGCCTCGCGCAGCATCTCGATGAGCCGTCCGACCACCGAGGCGCGGTCGTCGGCGAGGTGGACGGGCCCGAGCTGGGCCGCGGCAGCACGCAGGTAGCGTGTCATCTCGTGGTCCCTCCTCTCGGTCTTCAGCCGCGCAGATCGGCGTGCCAGTTTCTCGCGGGATCGATCTCGGGCGCCGTCCGTCCCAGCGGCCGCGCCCGTTCCGGCGGCGCGCAGGGCAGGAACTCCCCGCTCCCCGGCTCGACCTCCAGGTTGCCGTCGTCGATCACCGTGCGCCCGCGGATCAGCACCGTTTCCGGCCAGCCGCGCACCGTGCGTCCTTCGTAGGGGGTGTAGCCGACGTTGTCGTGGAGCATGTCCGCGCTCACCTCGACCTCCCGTTCCGGGTTCCAGATCGCGATGTCCGCGTCCGCGCCCACCATGATGCTGCCCTTGCGCGGGTACAGCCCGTACAGCCTCGCCGCGTTGGTCGCGGTCAGCGCGACGAAGCGGTTGAGATCGATGCGTCCTCCGCCCACGCCTTCGGAGAAGAGGAGGGGCAGGCGCAGCTCGATCCCCGGCACGCCGTTGGCGATGTCCTTGAAGGCAGCGTTCGGACCCTTGGCGAGCTTGCCGCTCTCGTCGAAGCGGTACGGCGCATGATCGGAGGAGAAGACTTCGAAAGTGCCGTCCTCGAGTCCCCGCCACACCGCTTCCTGGGCCGCCTCGTCCCGGGGCGGCGGGCTGCAGCAGTACTTCGCCCCCTCCATGCCGTCCCGGTCGAGGTCCTTCGCGGTGAGGAAGAGATACTGGGGACAGGTCTCGCCGTAGATCCGGAGCCCCCGGCGGCGCGCGTCGCGGATGGCGTCGATCGCCTCCTCGGCCGAGACGTGCACGATCAGCAACGGCACGTCTATCAGCTCGGCCAGGTTGATGGCCCGGCCCGTCGCCTCTCCCTCCGCGATGCGGGGATGGCTCACCGCGTGGTAGCGCGGAAGTCGGTGCCCGCGGTCGAGCAGGCGCCGGCTGAACCAGCGAATGACGTCGTGGTTCTCCGCGTGCACCATCACCATCGCCTGCTCGCGCCGCGCAACGTCCAGCACGTCGAGCATCTGGTAGTCGTCGAGGCGGAGGAGGTCGTAGGTCATGTACACCTTGAACGACGTGTAGCCGTCGCGAATGAGCGCCGGCAGCTCCTGTCCGAGCACCTGCTCGGTGGGATCGGAGATGATGAGGTGGAAGGCGTAGTCCGTCACCGCCTTGGGTGTCGCGCGGGCGTGATAGTCCTCGACTACCTCGCGTAGCGACTGTCCCCGATGCTGGGCGGCGAAGGGGATGATGGTCGTGGTGCCGCCGAAGGCGGCGGAGATGGTGCCGGAGCGGAAGTCGTCGGCGCACATCACCCCGAAGGAGGAGTGCTGTTCGATGTGGCAGTGGCTGTCGATGCCGCCCGGCAGCACCAGGCGCTCGCTCGCGTCAATCTCCCGTTTCCCCCGCGGCAGGTCTTGCGCGAGCGCCACGATGCGGCCGTCGCGGACCCCGACGTCACAGGCCATGGTGTCGCTCGCGCTCACCACGGTGCCGTTTCTCACCACCAGGTCAAGTGATTCCATGCGCATGCCTCCCTCGCTGTGCGACGATGATAGCCACTTTGCCGGGTCGGAGGCGCCGAAGACGACGCGGGTCCGGCGGGGGCTCAGGAGTTCGCAGCTCGGCTCGAGCTCAAAGGGGCGGAGGACGCGTCGACATCCGGGTGGGAGCGCGCTCCGCATCCGACCCTCTTGCGGACCGGTGCGCGTGAACGCCACGCTTCACCCGTCTGCTTCGCTCCGCCAGGCGCTCTTGACGCGATCGTAGTGAAGCGCCAGCCACTGCAGCGCGATGATGGTCTTGCCGTTGACGATCCTTCCCGCGTCCAGCATGGCAAGCGCTTCCTCGACCGGCATGACGTGCACCTTGATGTCCTCGCCCTCTTTCTCGAGCCCGTGCACGCCGCCGAGGCCGCGAGAGTCGGTACGGCCGCAGTACAGGTTGACGACTTCGCTGATGGCGCCGGGGCTCGACAGGTAGCGGGCGATGGGGATGAGCGCGGTGATCGCGCAGCCGGCCTCTTCCTGCGCCTCCCGCCGGCAGACCTCCTCCGGGCTCTCGCCCTCGTCGATGATCCCGGCGACCCCCTCGAGCAGCCAGGGATCCCACCCCACGGCATAGGGGCCGATGCGAAACTGCTCGATGAGCACGACCCGGTGGCGCTCCGGGTCCACCGGGAGCACGCCCGCGACGTGGCCGCGTTCGAACACCTCGCGGACCACTTCCCGGCTCATCCCGCCGTCGTGGAGGCGGTGGCGCAGGCGGTAGCGGTCGATGCGGAAGTAGCCGTCGAACGCGGTGCTGCGTTCGATGAGCTGGACATCCGGGTGGTTCATGGGCAGGGACCGGGGAAGGCGGGGTCGCGCGCACGATAGCGTGTCGGACAGCGCCGATCACGGGCGCAGCCTCCATCGAACGAGGACCGGCTCCCGCCCTGGCGGGTCGCTACCGCTCACGAACGCCTCGCTCGCGCCGGTAGCCGTCGTTGCATCCCGCTCCGGGTGCGGACTCTCCTCCTGCCTGGGGCATAATTCCGGGGTGGGCGGGAGAATCGAAAGAGGTCCGGGCCGGGAGACCTGGTGCGTGCGCAAGCCCGCGCTCGAATCGGGAGCCGGAATCGTCGCGAGCCAGCACTACGCCGCCTCCGAGGTGGGAGCTCGAGTGCTCGCCGAAGGCGGCAATGCCGTCGATGCCGCGGTGAGCGCGGGGCTCGCGATCGGCACGGTGGAGCCGTGGATGAGCGGGCTCGGCGGCGGCGGCTTCATGGTGGTCTACGAAGCGGCGGCGCGCCGGGCCTGGTGCATCGAGTTCGGGATGCGCGCTTCGAGCGATATCGATCCCGCGGACTATCCGCTCGCATCCGATGCCGGAACCGACAGCGATCTCTTCGCCTGGCCGGCGGTGGAGGGAGAGCGCAACGTCGCCGGACCGCTGTCGGTGGCGGTGCCCGGCTTCGTGGCGGGCCATGCCCTGGCGCTCGAGCGCTTCGGCACCCGGACCTGGGCGGAGGCGCTCGGTCCCGCGATCCGGCTTGCGCGGCGCGGCATGGAGGTGGACTGGTACGCGACGCTCAAGATCGCGAGCGAGGCCCGGACCCTTGCCCGGGATCCCGAAAGCGCCCGGGTCTACCTCGAGGACGGTCGGCCGCCGGTCGCGGCGTGGGGCGGCGAGCTGCCGTCGATTCGGCTCGGGAAGCTCGCCTCCACGCTCGGAGCGCTTGCGGACGCGGGACCACGCGACTTCTACGAGGGGGACATCGCGAGCGCCCTGGTCGCCGACGCCCGTTCGCTCGGGGTCCGGCTCAATGCCCGGGATCTCCGCGACTGCCGGGCGCAGGTCGGCCCGGCCGATTCGTTCGGGTACCGGGGTGGGACCGTGCACGCCGCCACCGGGCTCTCCGCCGGGCCCACGCTCCGTCACGCGCTCTCGCTCCTCGCACCGCGCCTCGACGGAGTCGAGGGTCCGGACGCGCGCGCCTGCCTCGCCTACGCCGATGCGCTCTGCGAAGCCTACCGTCATCGACTCGAGAGCCTGGGCGAGAGCGCGGACTCCGGCCGCGGCTGCACCACCCACCTGAGCGTCGTGGACCGCGAAGGCAACATGGTCGCGCTCACCCAGACCCTGCTCTCGCTCTTCGGCTCCAAGGTCACGTTCCCCCGCACCGGGATCCTCATGAACAACGGCATCATGTGGTTCGACCCCCGCCCGGGACGGCCGAACTCCATCGCCCCGGGGCGTCGGCCGCTGTCCAACATGTGTCCGGTCGTCGCGGAGCGGGCCGACGGCTTCCGTACCGCCGTGGGAGCCTCCGGGGGGCGCCGGATCCTGCCCGCGGTGTTTCAGCTCCTCTCATTCATGCTCGACTTCCGCATGAGCGTGGAGGAGGCCGTGCACCATCCGCGTCTCGACGCGAGCGGAGAGCCGGTGCTCGACGTCGACGAGGGCCTGGGCGAAGCGGTGGTCGCCGCGCTCGGCGCGGAGCACGCGCTACGCATCCGGCCGAACACGGTCTATCCCTCCTACTTCGCGTGCCCGAACGTGGTGGCCCGCGACGTTGCGGGAAAGCGCAACTTCGGTGGCGCGTTCGTCACGTCGCCGTGGGCGGCCGCGCTCGCCGGGGAGTGAACGGCGGCCCCGCGCCCTGGGCGCCGCCGGCGCTCATGCGCCTCGTGCTCCCGTACCGTCTACGTCTCTCGACGTCGACCTCCCGGCCGGACGATCGCTTCGCTCCGACTCCGATGCCCGCTCGCGGCTGAGCGGGCCTTTCGGGCCCTCCCGGAGACGGCGCACCGTCGACTCGATCCATTCCGCGGCGCGGGCATTGATCTCCGTCGGGCTCAACCCTTCGCTCTCGATGGGCTCCCCGATCACGAGGCGGATGGTGCCGGGACGTTTCAGAAAGCTGCGGCGCGGCCAGTAGTCTCCGGCGTCGTGGGCGACGGGGACCACCGCCCGCCCCGTCTTCGCCGCCAGGACCGCGCCGCCGAGACGATAGCGGCGCCGCTCGCCGGGAGCGACCCGCGTGCCTTCGGGGAACACCACCACCCAGATCCTCTCCGCCAGGCGCCGCCCGCCCTGTTCCACCACCTGCTCCAGGGCGCTGCGTCCGGCGGCGCGGTCGATCGCGATGGGGCGCAACGTCGCGAGTCCCCAGCCGAAGAAGGGAATGCGCAGCAACTCGCGCTTCAGCACCCAGGTCTGGGGCGAGAAGTAGCGCGGCAGGACCAAAGTCTCCCAGGCCGACTGGTGCTTGCAGAGCACGATGGTCGGGCATGCGGGAATGTTCTCGAGCCCTTCCACGCGGTGGCGCAGCCCGCAGGTGACCCCGAGCCACCAGATGTTGAGGAAGGTCCATTGCACCACCACCCGGTAGCGGGTGCGGTAGGGGAGGGCGAAGGCGGCCAGGGCGATGGGCGCGTAGATGAGGGTGAACAGGATCTGCCCCGCCGCAAAGAGCGTCGACCGGGCCACGATGAGCGCGGCAGGGGCACTGCCCGGCTCGCGTTCGGGCACGGGATGCCGGGCCTTGCTCACCGCCTCCGCCGCGACGAAGGCGGGGACGCCTTCAGGTTGCCGGAAGGGATGATGGAGCGGTCCGGCCGCGCCGCCCTGCTTCCCTCCGAGTCCCGTTCCCGAGTCGCCATGAGGCGGCGATTCCAGCATCCGCGCCCGTCACGGTCAACTTCAGTCGTGCTTCCCGCCGCAGGGGCCGGAGAAGCGGGAGCGGCGCCGGATCAGGCGTTGCGCAGCACTATGTCGAAGGCGCCGGCGGGAACTCCGCCCAGGTCGGAGTCCGCGGCGAAGCGCACCAGCACGCTCTCGCGCTGGCGGGGGTCCCGGATGGAACGAAACAGCCGGTCGCGCTCGTTCTCCGGCGCGCCGTCCACGTACATCTGGGTCACCAGCGGCTCGAAGTCCGGGCCGGAGACGGCGAAGTGGATGTGCGGGGCGCGTCCCGGGTAGGGCACGGGGCGGATGGTGCGGAACCAGTAACGGCCGTCGGAGGCGGTCTCGAAGCGGCCCCAGCCCTGGAAGTTCTCGTCGAGCGGGGCGTTGCGGCGATCCCGCGGGTGGTGGTAGCGCCCGTTCACGTCGCACTGCCAGATCTCCACCCGTGAATGCACGGCGGGACGACCCCGTTCGTCGAGCACCCGGCCGTGGACCACGACGACCTCGCCCTGCGCCGGCACGCTTCTTCCCTCCACGTGGACCAGGTCGTTGTCCTGGTCGAGGGGGTACTCCGCCGGATAGAAGGGGCCCCGGCTCTGCCGCGGGGTGAGCACGAGGGCGGAGGCGCCCGCGCCGACCGCGGATCCGGCCGCGGCAAGGCTCGCGGCCGTGCTGGCAAGCAGGCGCCGGCGGGTGAGTGGACGGGCTCTCACGCTGGCTTCGCGCCTCCAGGCGTGTCGTCTCGTGGTATCGCGCTCTACGGACGATTATGCACCACGAATCCATGGTGCGCGTGTCGGTCCGGTGGCTTCGCCCTTCGGCGCGGGGCATGCTTCGTGAGCGGACCGTGTTCATCAACGCGCGGTCATTTGCAACGTGCCGCCTCAAGGCCCGAGCACGGGTGTTCCGGTCGAGTGGCGTGATCGGCCACGCGGAGGCGGACGGCGTCCGCTCGCCGCCGCCGCACCCGGGATCAACGGTCCTGGAGCAGTGAGATGTCCGCGGTCTCGAGAAACAACGAGCGGATTTCGGCGAGGAGGGCGAGGCGGTTGGCGCGCACCCTCTCGTCCTCGTCCATGACCAGCACCGTGTCGAAGAAGGCGTCCACGTCATCGCGCAGAGTGGCGAGGAGCTGCATCGCCCCGCGATAGTCGCCGCCTTGCAGTTTCTCGCGCGCGTCGAGGCCGACGACGGCAAGGCGTGCATGGAGACCCCGTTCCGCGCCGTCGTTGAGCAGCGCTTCGTCGACCTGACCTGCTGTCGTGCCGCCGGACTGGCGCAGGATGTTGCCGATGCGCTTGTTGGCGGCGGCGAGGCTCTCCGCTTCGGGTCGCCGGCGGAAGGTGTCGACGGCGTGGACGCGACGGGCGAAATCCAGCGGCCGCGCAGGCCGCCGCGCGTGCACCGCGGCGAACACCGTGGCCGGTACTCCCTGCTCGGCAAAGTACGCGCGCAGGCGCTCGACCAGGAATTCGCCGACCCGGGTCGGGGTATCCTGGTTCGCGAGGCCGGGGTGCGCGGGCTCCTGGAACGGCGTGACGGGCTCGGGCACCGGCAAGTCGTCGCTGGTCGTGCCGGCAGTTCCGGAGTGCGTCTCCTGAGGCCGCGTGGCGACCTCGGGCGGGGGACGGGGCACAGCGGAGTAGCCCTCGGCGGCGGCGGCGAGGAGACGTTCCAGGTCGAGATCCAGCTTCCCTTCGATCAGGATGCGCAGGACCCCGAGGGCGGCCCGGCGCAGCCCGAAGGGGTCGCGGTCCCCCCTCGGCGCCTGACCGATATCGAACATCCCGACCAGGGTGTCCAGGCGGTCCGCGATCGCGAGCGCCTGCCCGAGCGCGGTGCCGGGCAGCGCGTCGCCCGCGAAGCCCGGGCGGTAGTGCTCGCCGATGGCAAGGGCGAGCGCTTCGGGCTCGCCGCCGTGGCGCGCGTACTCTCCCCCCATGATCCCCTGGAGCTCGGGAAACTCGCCGACGATTTCGGTGACGAGGTCGCACTTGCAGAGGAGACCGGCCCCGTGCGTGAGGCGGACGGACTCCTCGGGCTGCCCCATCGCTTCCGCGACGTGTCCCGCCAGGCGCGAGACCCGTTCCGACTTGTCGTGCAGGCTGCCGAGCCCTTCCTGGAACACGATTCTCTTGAGCCCTTCCCGGCGCTCCGCAAGCGGCGTCTTCAGGTCCTCGCGGAAGAAGAACTCGGCGTCGCGCAGGCGCGGGCGGATGACCCGCTCGTTGCCCGTGCGCACGGTCTCCGGGTTGCGGCTCTCGATGTTCGCCACCGCGACGAAGTGGGGGAGCAGGCGTCCGTATTCGTCGGTGACCGGGAAGTAGCGCTGGTGCCCCTTCATGGTCGCGCGCAGCACCGGGTCGGGCAGGGCGAGGAACTCGTCATCGAATGTGCCGAGCAATGCCGCCGGCCATTCCACCAGGGCCGCCACTTCCTCGAGCAATGCCTCGTCCGCCTCCGGTCGCCCGCCTCTCGCCGCGGCCGCCTCGCCGGCCTGAGCGCGGATGGTCTCCAGTCGCTCGTCGAAGTCCGCGATGACCCGGCCGGGGTCACGGAGCGCGCCGGCGTAGTCGTCCGGGTGGCGCAGCAGTATCTCGTCCGGATGGTGGAAGCGGTGTCCCCGTGTGGCGCGTCCGGTCCGTACGCCGAGGATCTCGGCGTCGATCGCTTCCTCCCCAAAGAGCAGCAGCGCCCAGTGCACGGGGCGAATGAACTCGACATCCAGATCGGACCAGCGCATGCGCCGCGGGAGCGGCAGTGCCGCGAGCGCGGCGGCGACAATGCCGGGAACGAGGGCGGCGGCGGGCTCGCCCGCACGGGTGCCGCGCCAGGCGAGCCACGCGCCCTTGGCGGTCTCGAGAGGCTCGAGCTCAGAGACTTCCACCCCGCAGCTCTTCGCGAAGCCGAGCGCGGCCGGGGTAGGGTTGCCCGCGGCATCGAAAGCGATGTCGAGCCGGGGCCCGCGCCGCTCGACCCTGCGGCCGGGCTGGATGCGCGCCACGTCCTCGACGCGCACCGCGAGGCGTCTCGGGGTAGCGTAGGGAGTCGCCTTGCCGGGGCTGAGCTGCTCGGCTTCCAGCCCGTCGCGAACGCCGTCCGCGAAGGCCTGGGAGAGCCCACGAAGCGCTTTCGGCGGGAGCTCCTCGGTGCCGACCTCGACGAGCAGCGGCGCGCGGTCGTCCGCGTCAGCCACCGCCGCTTTCTCTATCGATGCAGAGAGGAAAGCCCTCCTCTTCGCGTCGGCGGTAGTAGCTCTCCGCCACCGCGCGTGCAAGGCCGCGGACCCGCAGAAGGTAGCGCTGGCGTTCGCTCACGGAAATCGCGTGGCGCGCATCGAGCAGGTTGAAGGCATGGGAAGCCTTGAGGACCATGTCGTACGCAGGGACGACGAGATCGGCTTCGCAGAGGCTCCGACACTCGCTCTCGTAATCGGCAAAATGTGAGAAGAGCGCCGTGGTGTCGGCGTGCTCGAAGTTGTAGGCCGACATCTCGCGTTCGTTCTGCAGGTAAATGTCCCCGTAACGCAGAGTACCGGCCTGTCCTCGGGTCCAGGTGAGGTCGTAGATGCTGTCCACGTTCTGCAGGTACATGGCGATGCGCTCGATCCCATAGGCGATCTCCGCGGTGACGGGACGGCATTCGAGTCCCCCTACCTGCTGAAAGTAGGTGAACTGGGTGATCTCCATGCCGTTCAGCCACACCTCCCAGCCGAGTCCCCACGCCCCGAGGGTGGGGCTCTCCCAGTTGTCCTCGACGAAGCGGATATCGTGCTCGAGCGGGTCGATACCGAGGTGGGCGAGGGAGGCCAGGTAGACGTCCTGGATATCGAGCGGCGAGGGCTTCATCACCACCTGGTACTGGTAGAAGTGCTGCAGCCGGTTGGGGTTCTCGCCGTAGCGTCCGTCCGAAGGTCTCCGGGAGACTTGAGGATGCGCAGCCGCCCACGCTTCCGGGCCGATGGCGCGCAGGAAGGTGCCGGGGTGGAAGGTGCCGGCGCCCACCTCCATGTCGTAGGGCTGCAGCAGCACGCATCCCTTCTGCGACCAGAAGTCCGCGAGCGCCAGCAGCAGTCCCTGAAAGGTCGAAACGTCGGCCTTCGTTGTTTCGGCTCGGGACACGGAACGTGCTCGCAGGCATGGGCGATGGGCAGGGGCGGCGGAGTATAGCCCGTGCCGTCTCGGGCGCCGCGCGCCCTCCCGCCGTGCCTGGAACGCACGACGCCACGGACCGTCCGCTTCCGCCGGTCTGGGAAAGCGGGCACGGAGAGGCAAATGGAGCCCACGGGGTCGCCGGGTGCGGGCGCGATCGGTGCAAGGCAGGCCCAGGGCTTCGGCTTCCCGCCGGACGCCGATGGGGGAATCTCCGCCGGGCACGCCGGTCAGCCCTCTCGTTACCGGCGCGGCTGGTAGAATTCGCGACCTCTGCCCGCCGCCCCGAACCCGATCCGTGCACCATCCCGAGCGCTTCGACACCATCGTCGTCGGCGGCGGACACGCCGGCACCGAGGCCGCGCTCGCCAGCGCGCGCCTCGGCGCGCGCACCCTGCTCCTTACCCAGAGCATCGAAACGCTCGGGCAGATGAGCTGCAACCCTGCCATCGGGGGGATCGGCAAGGGCCACCTCGTCAAGGAGATCGATGCCCTGGGGGGACTCATGGGCGCCGCCGCGGACCATTGCGGAATTCACTTCCGTCGCCTCAATGCGCGAAAGGGACCCGCGGTACGCGCCACCCGCGCCCAGATCGACCGCGCGCTGTACCGTGCCCACGTGCGCCATGCCCTGGAGAGGTGCCCGAACCTGGTGCTGTTCCAGCAATCCGTCGAAGACCTCCTTGTCGAGGGCGGCGCAGTCTGCGGTGTGCGCACCCGCATGGACCTCGAGATTCGCGCCCGCAGCGTGGTCCTCACGGTAGGCACCTTCCTCGGCGGGCGAATTCACGTCGGCATGCGGAGCCACGAAGGAGGGAGGGCCGGCGACCCCGCCTCGACGGGCCTGGCCCGGCACCTGCGTGGTCTGGGCCTGCGCGTCGCGCGCCTCAAGACGGGGACCCCGCCGCGCCTGGACGGACGGAGTGTGGACTGGAGCGCCTTCGAGGAGCAGCCCGGAGACCGTCCTCCGCCGGTTTTCTCCTTCCTGGGCGACGCGAGCCACCACCCGCGGCAGGTCTCCTGCCACATCACCCACACCAACGCGCGCACCCACGCGCTGATCCGCGACGCGCTGGATCGCTCGCCGCTCTACACCGGCGCAATCGAAGGGACGGGTCCGCGCTACTGTCCCTCGATCGAAGACAAGGTGGTGCGTTTCGCGGATCGCGACTCCCACCAGGTCTTCGTCGAGCCGGAAGGTCTCGGCACTTCCGAGCTCTACCCGAACGGCATTTCCACCAGCCTGCCCTTCGATGTCCAGATCGACCTCGTCCGCTCCATCCGCGGCTTCGAACGCGCGCACATCACCCGGCCCGGATACGCGATCGAGTACGACTTCCTCGATCCCCGGGACCTGCGTTCGACGCTCGAAACGAAGTCCCTGGAGGGACTCTTCCTTGCCGGCCAGATCAACGGCACCACCGGCTACGAGGAGGCGGCCGCGCAGGGGATCGTCGCGGGCCTGAACGCCGCCGCCCTCGCGCTGGAGCGGGAGCAATGGAGCCCGAGGCGGGACGAGGCGTACATCGGCGTGCTCATCGACGACCTCGTTACGCTCGGTACGGCGGAGCCCTACCGCATGTTCACGAGCCGCGCCGAGCACCGCCTGCTGCTGCGCGAGGACAACGCGGATCTCCGGCTCACCGAGCACGGGCGCCGGCTCGGGCTGGTGGACGAGGATCGCTGGCGCGCCTTCGAGGAGAAGCGCGACGCCATCGCCCGCGAGCAGGCCCGCCTCGGCGCGATCCGGTTTCGGACCCGGGACCGGGACGAGTGGGCCCAGGCGCAATCGCTCGGCCCTCCGCCCCGGCAGGATCAGAGCGCCCTGGAGCTGCTGCGTCGCCCGGAGGTGGACTATGACGCGCTCGCCCGCCTCTCCACCGTCGCACCCCCCCATCCCGACCCATGCGTCGCGGAACAGGTGGAGATCCAGGCGAAGTATCACGGCTACATCGAGCGCCAGCGCGAGCAGATCGAGAGACAGCGCGCGAGGGAACGCGCTCCCATTCCCGCCTCGCTCGACTACTCCGAAGTGCGGGGCCTGTCGTCGGAAGTCAGGGAGAAGCTCTCCCGGCATCGTCCGGAGAGCGTCGGCCAGGCGGGTCGAATATCCGGCGTGACCCCCGCCGCGCTGTCCCTGCTGCTGGTGCATCTCAAGCGAATCTCGGGCGAGCGCGAGGAGCCGGCTCTTCGCAAGCGCGCCTGAGGGACGGTGTCGGGCGCCGGGAGTTTCGACGAAGCTTCGGTCTGGCGCGTGCTCGACGCCGGTCTTGACGAGATGGCGCTCGATCTCGCGGCCGGCCAGCGTGAACGCCTCGTCGCCTACCTGCGCCTGCTGCAGCGCTGGAACCGCGTGTACAACCTGAGCGGGGTGCGCGATCCGGTGCAGATGGTTCACCGCCACGTGCTCGACAGCCTGAGCGTGCTGCCATTCATTCGCGGCACGGCCCTGCTCGACGCCGGCTCCGGCGCCGGTCTGCCGGGCCTGGTGCTCGCGATCGCCCGGCCGGAACTGCGCTGCGTGGTCCTCGACCGCGCCGCCAAGCGGGTGCGATTCCTGGTGCAATGCGTGGCCGAGCTCGGGGTCGAGAATGCCGAACCGTTGCGGTCACGGCTCGAAGATCTCCCGAACCAGCGAAGCTTCTCCACCGTCGTGAGTCGGGCCACCTTCACGATCGCCGAGCTCTGGCACGCCTGCGAGCGGTTGCTCGTGCCCGACGGCCGGGCGCTGGCGATGCGGGCTCGGGAGCCGGAGGAGAATCTGCGCGAGTTGCGCGCGCGGGGGGTGCGGTGCCGCGTGGTCGAGCTCCGGGTCCCCGGGCTCGAGGCTGCGCGTCACGTGGTCATGATGGAGCTGGACTCTTCGAGCGCACCCTCGGCGTCCCGGCTATGATCGCGGGGGCCGGCAGGGAGCCCGGTCCCACGATCCATGTCCAAGGTCATCGCGATTGCGAATCACAAGGGCGGGGTGGGCAAGACCACCACCACCATGAACCTCGGAGCGTCGCTCGCGGCGGCGAAGCGCCGCACGCTGCTTCTCGATGTCGATCCCCAGGGAAACACCACCATGGGCAGCGGCGTGGACAAGAATGTCCTCGCCCTGTCCGCTTACGATGTGCTGATGGGCAACGCTTCCCTCGAGGAGGCGATCGTGCAGGTCGAGCCCAGCAACTACGCGCTCCTGCCGAGCAACAGCGACCTCATCGGGGCGGAGGCGGGCCTGCTCGAGGAGCTGGGCCGCGAGCTGCGCCTGCGCCATGCGCTCGAGCCGGTGCGCGACGACTACGACTACGTGCTCATCGACTGTCCGCCCGCGCTCGGCATGCTGACCGTCAATGCGCTGGTGGCGGCCGATGCCGTGATGATCCCCATGCAGTGCGAGTACTATGCGCTGGAAGGCCTTTCCGTGCTGCTGGACACGGTGGAGAAGATCCGCGCTATTCTCAATCCTCGGCTGCACGTTCATGGATTGCTCCGAACGATGTACGACCCGCGCAACAACCTTTCGAGCGAGGTCTCCCAACAGTTGGTGAGACACTTCGGCGCCAGGGTCTACAGCACTGTGGTACCGCGCAACGTGCGCCTTGCCGAGGCGCCGAGCCACGGGCTTCCGGCGCTCCTCTACGACAAGAACTCGAGCGGCGCCCTCGCGTATCTCGCCTTCGCGGGCGAGATTCTGCGCCGGGACGGGGTCCATCTGAAGGCCGCCCCGTCGCATCGGGCCGAGGGCGGCGGCTGACGTGTCCAGGAGAAGGGGGCTCGGGCGCGGGCTCGACGCGTTGCTGAGTGGAACGGCGGCAGTGCACGCCGCGGTCGGCGACCGGGAGTTGCGCGAGCTGCCCCTGGACCTGATTCGCCGGAACCGGTTTCAGCCCCGCCGCCTGATGGACCCGCAGGCGCTGGAGGAGCTCGCCCAGTCGATTCGGGCGCGCGGGGTCGTGCAGCCGGTGGTGGTGCGTCCGGACGGAGACGGACACTCGTTCGAGCTCGTGGCCGGCGAGCGCCGCTGGCGCGCGGCGCAGATGGCCGAGCTCGACGCCATCCCCGCCGTAATCAGGGATCTTTCCGACGAGGCCGCGCTCGGCGTCGCGCTGATCGAGAACATCCAGCGTCAGGATCTCAACCCGATCGAGGAGTCGCTCGCAATCCGGCGCCTGATAGATGACTTCGATCTCACGCACCAGGAGGCGGGCGACGCGGTGGGACGTTCCCGGGTCGCGGTGAGCAACCTTCTGCGTCTTCTGGACCTGCGCGAAGACGTTCGAAGCCGTCTCGAGGCGGGCGAGCTCGGGATGGGCCACGCGCGCGCGCTCCTCTCCCTCCAGGGCGAAGCCCAGAGCCGGGCCGCGGCCGCAGTGGTGGCGCGTGACTTGAGCGTGCGCGAGACCGAGGCCCTGGTGCGTCGCCTGAGCGCGCCACCGAAGGAAGCGACACCGCCGGACCCCGACGTCCGCCGGCTGGAGAGCGACCTCTCGGAGCGTCTCGGGGCTGCGGTGGCCATTCGTCACGGCGCCCGCGGCTCGGGCCGACTCGTGATCCGCTATACCAGTCTCGACGAGCTCGACGGCATCCTCGCGCGCATCCGCTAGTCCGCTTCGAGCCGCCGCCGGGAGGCGCCTCGACGATGTTGATCGGGGGGAAGGGGCGACCCTATACTTGCGCGCCGGTTCGGGGGTGCCAAGCTTCGGCTGCGGCCAAATGGCTCGGCGCGGACGCTCCCCGATAGCCGCATCCCCTTCGGGAGCCCTGGTGGGATCGAGTCCGCCCATGACGAGGCAGCTCATGTTCTTCAAGCTCGGCATCATGACGGCCGCGGCTACGCTCGCGCTGCCTCTGGGGAGCGCCGTCGCATCGTCGGTGCTGCTTGGCGCCGCAATCGGGTTCGTCGCAAATCACGCTTTCGCGCGCCGGGTGTTCGCATTCGGCGGAGGCACCGGCGCCGGTCTGGTGGCTACCCTGTACCGGGCGGAGCTCGCCAGGCTGCTGACGGTCGGGTTCCTCTTCGCGGCGCTCTTCGCAATCGGCGCTCCCGTGAACGTGCCGGCTCTGCTCGGGGGCTACCTCGCGGTGCATCTCGGCACCAGCGTTGCGGCGTTCATCCTCGACCCGTCCAGACAAGGGTAACTCTCAGACCATGGCTGCCGGCGGCGAAGCGCTCACCTCCACCGCTTACATCAAGCACCATCTCCAGAACCTCACGCTCGGCTTTCATCCCGAGAAGGGGCTTGGAATCGCGCATGGTCCCGAAGAGGCGCGCGAGATGGGCTTCCTCGCCATCCACCTCGACACGATGTTCTGGTCGGTCGGTCTCGGCGCTCTTTTTCTCTACCTCTTTCACAAGGTTGCGGTCCGCGCCACGAGCGGGGTGCCGGGAGGATGGCAGAACTTCGTGGAGTGGACGGTGGAGTTCATCGACACCAACGTTCGCGGAACCTTCTCCTCGAAGAACGATCTGGTGGCGCCGATCGCCCTCACGCTCTTCGTGTGGGTCCTCCTGCAGAACACGATGGACCTGGTTCCGGTGGACTGGATTCCGGAGCTGGCCAAGCTGCTCGGGATTCCCTACATGAAGGTGGTGCCGACCACCGATCCGAACGCCACATTCGGCATGGCGCTGTCGGTCTTCGTCCTGATGCTCTACTACAGCGTCAAGGTCAAGGGCGTCGGCGGATTCGTGGGCGAGCTCGCCTTCCAGCCCTTTCCGAAGTGGATGTTCCCGATCAACCTGCTGCTGGAGGGAGTGAGCCTGATCTCGAAGCCGGTCTCCCTTGCGCTGCGTCTCTTCGGCAACCTCTACGCGGGGGAGATGATCTTCATCCTCATCGCGCTGCTCTACAGCGCAGGATGGATGCTGGCCGGCCTCGGTGGCGTGCTGCAGTGGGGCTGGGCGGTGTTCCACGTTCTCATCGTGCTTCTGCAGGCATTCATCTTCATGATCCTTACCGTCGTTTATCTGGACATGGCGCATCAGCATCACTGAACGCCGGCCGGAAGTTCCCTATCAGTTCGGAAACAGGAGTAGCTCATGGAAACGGCCTTGTTGTACATCGCGGGCGCTCTGATGCTCGGGGTCGGCGCCGCCGGCGCGGCGGTGGGCATCGGCGTCCTCGGCGCGCGTTTCATCGAGGGCATCGCGCGCCAGCCCGAGATGCTCGGCATGCTGCGCACGCAGTTCTTCATCATCATGGGCCTGGTTGACGCGTTGCCCATCATCGCGATCGCAATCGGTCTCTACGTGCTGTTCGCGGTCGCCTGAGGCGGCTTGAGCCGGCAGAACGAAAAGCAGTCAACCGAGTCCCGACATGAACATCAACGCTACGCTGATCGGGCAGACCATCGCGTTCATCGTGTTCGTCTGGTTCTGCCGCCGCTTCATCTGGCCGCACATCATGCAGGCTCTCGAGGATCGGCGCGCCCGGATCTCCGAGGGACTCGCCGCGGCGGAGCGGGGGCAGCAGGAGCTTGCGACGGCGGAGGAGCGGTCGAGGGCGGTCCTGGACGATGCGAAGGCGCAAGCCAAGGAAATCCTCGCTCAGGCCCAGCATCGTGCGGACGAGATTGTTCAGGGTTCAAAGGACGAAGCGCGCGTCGAGGGTGACAAGCTGCTCTCCGCCGCCCAGTCCGAGATCGACCAGGAAAGGAACCAGGCCCGCGAGGAACTTCGGGCCGAGGTGGTGGCGATCGCGATTGCCGGCGCCGAGCAGGTCCTGATGCGCGAGGTCGACGCAAGCGTCCACAGCGAGACTCTCGAGAAGCTGGCGGCGAGGATCTGAGGGGCTCGACATGGAAGAGAGCGGCACCATTGCCAGGCCCTATGCGCTCGCCGCCTTCGAGCAGGCGCAGGAGGACGGGCAGGTCGCGGAGTGGGCCGGGATGCTCGAGGCTCTGGAGATGGTCGCCTCCGATCCGACCATGAAGGGACTCATCGTGAACCCGAAGGTCGATCGCGATGCGGTCACCGCGCTCGTGCTGGATGTCGCGGGAGATCGTCTCACGCCGCACGCACGCAACTTCGTGCGCCTTCTCGGACACAATGGACGCCTGGGCCAGCTCGGGGCCATCCGCGGAATCTTCGAGCAGGAACGCGAGGCGCTCGAAGGGCGCGGGCAGATCGAGGTCCGTTCCGCCTATCCGCTGACACCGGAGGAAGAGGGACGCATCGGGGAAGCGATGTCGAAACGTCTCGGAGTAAGCGTCTCGCTCAGCGTCAGCGTCGACCCGGATCTCATCGGCGGGGTCGTGCTTCGCGCCGGAGACCTCGTCATCGACGCTTCCCTGCGCGGGCGCCTGAACCAGTTGCGCCAGGTGCTGGCGTAGGCGCGGTGCGCACCGCGTTCGCTTTGCAAGAGGGTAGTCAATGAGCATTACGGCAACCGAAGTCAGTGATCTGATCAGACAGCGGATCCAGAACTTTGACGTCGGGGTGGAAGCCCGTACCGAGGGCACCATCGTGACTCTCACCGACGGCATCGCCCGTATCCACGGTCTCAGCGAGGTCATGCAGGGCGAGATGATCGAGTTTCCGGGCAACACCTTCGGGCTCGCTCTCAACCTCGAACGCGACTCGGTCGGCGCCGTGATCATGGGCGACTACGCCCACATATCCGAGGGTGACACTGTCAAGTGCACCGGCCGTATCCTCGAGGTGCCGGTGGGCCGGGGTCTGCTCGGGCGGGTGGTCAACTCGCTCGGAGAGCCGATCGACGGCAAGGGACCGATTGACGCCGAGGCGCACTCGCCGATCGAGAAGGTCGCCCCCGGAGTCATCACGCGTCAGTCCGTCGGCCAGCCGGTGCAGACCGGGCTCAAGGCGATCGACTCCATGGTGCCCATCGGCCGCGGGCAGCGCGAGCTCATCATCGGCGACCGACAGACCGGCAAGACCGCGGTGGCGATCGATACGATCATCAACAATCGGGACAGTGGTCTGCTGTGCATCTACGTCGCCATCGGGCAGAAGGCGTCCTCGATAGCGGGGGTGGTCCGCAAGCTCGAGGAGCACGGCGCGATGGGCCACACCATCGTGGTGGCCGCGGGCGCCTCGGAATCGGCGGCGCTGCAGTACATCGCGCCGTATTCCGGCTGCAGCATGGGCGAGTACTTCCGCGACAACGGCGAGGATGCGCTCATCGTCTATGACGACCTCACCAAGCAGGCATGGGCCTATCGCCAGGTTTCGCTCCTGTTGCGCCGCCCGCCGGGACGCGAGGCCTATCCCGGCGACGTCTTCTATCTCCACTCGCGCTTGCTCGAACGTGCGGCGCGAATCAACGCCGAGCACGTCGAGGA
Source organism: Gammaproteobacteria bacterium (assembly GCA_022824305.1). GTDB lineage: Bacteria > Pseudomonadota > Gammaproteobacteria > HK1 > HK1 > JAJEAD01. The sequence continues at coordinate 23,483 of JAJEAD010000014.1, forward strand.
GATCACCGGCGGCGAGGTCAAGGGTCGAACCGGCTCTCTCACCGCACTGCCGATCATCGAGACGCAAGCCGGCGACGTGTCGGCATTCGTGCCCACCAACGTGATCTCGATTACGGACGGTCAGATCTTCCTGGAAAGCGATCTCTTCAACGCCAACGTCCGGCCCGCCATCAACGCGGGTCTGTCGGTATCCCGGGTGGGCGGCGCGGCGCAGACCGGAATCATCAAGAAGCTCGGCGGCGGCGTTCGTCTCGCGCTCGCCCAGTACCGCGAGCTCGCGGCCTTCGCCCAGTTTGCGTCGGACCTCGACGAGGCGACCCGGCGCCAGCTCGAGCGCGGCCAGCGGGTCATGGAAATCCTCAAGCAGAAGCAGTATGCGCCGCTTTCCGTGGCGCAGCAGGCGGTATCGCTGTACGCGGTTGACCGGGGATACCTCGACGACATCGAACTCGAGCGGTTGGCCGGCTTCGAGGCGGCCCTACAGGACTACATGGCCTCGAGGCACGGCGATCTCATGAGCGAGATACAGTCGAATCCCGAGTACAGTGACGAAGTCGATGCACGCCTCGGGAAGGCCCTAGACGAATTCAAGGCGAACCATGCCTGGTAGGCAGGCTCCGCGCACGGGGGACTGACGCTCAAAGTGGCTGGCGCAAGAGACATCAAGAACAAGATCCGCAGCGTGCAGAACACGCAGAAGATCACGCGGGCGATGGAAATGGTCGCCGCGAGCAAGATGCGCAAGGCGCAGGACCGCATGGCTGCTGCGCGTCCCTATGCGGAGAAGATGAGGAACGTGATCGCCCACGTGTCGGCGGCGAGCCTCGAGTACCGGCATCCTTTTCTCGTCGAACGGGAAATGAAGAGGGCGGGAATCATCGTCGTGTCTTCCGACCGCGGACTCTGCGGCGGGCTCAACAACAACCTGTTTCGAATGCTGATCCGCCAGATGGACGAATGGCGGGCACAGGGCGTCGAGCAGGATTTCTGCATCATCGGCAACAAGGGGGCCAGCTTCTTCGCGCGCTTCGGCGTGAACCTCGTGGGGCAGGCCACCCACGTCGGCGATGCCCCCGCCGTGGACACTCTCTTCGGCGTCATCAAGGTCGTCCTGGACGCGTACACCTCGGGCAGAGTCGACCGGGTGTTCATGATCTACAACCAGTTCGTGAATTCGATGACCCAGCGCCCGGTGATCGAGCAGCTTCTTCCCCGCGAATCCTCGCAGGAGGAAGAGGTCGGGCACTACTGGGACTACATCTACGAGCCCGACTCCAAGGCGGTGCTCGACATCATGATGACGCGCTACATCGAGTCCTTGATCTACCAGGCGGTGGTCGAGAACGCAGCGTCGGAGCAGGCCGCGCGCATGGTCGCGATGAAGGCCGCCTCCGACAATGCCGGCGGGCTCATCGACGAGCTCGTGCTCGCCTACAACAAGGCCCGACAGGCTTCGATCACCCAGGAGCTGTCCGAAATCGTGGGCGGAGCGGCGGCTCTTTGAACCTCCTGCCGCTCGCCGTTTCCGCCTCGAGGGGCGCCCATGCGTGCCGACGCCAGGTGCCGCGCGAGGAAAGCGACGGAGATCCCGGGGTCGCCCGGCGCTGCTTCTTCGACGTGAAAACATGAACATCCGAGGAACGTGCAATGAGCTCCGGTAACATTGTGGAAATCATCGGTGCGGTGGTGGACGTGGAGTTCCCCCGGCAATCGGTGCCCAAGGTGTACGACGCGCTCATGGTCGAGAACGGCCTGACGCTCGAAGTGCAGCAGCAGATCGGCGATGGCGTGGTTCGCACCATCGCCATGGGGTCCACCGACGGACTGAAGCGGGGGGTCGGGGTCGACAACACCGGCGCTCCGGTCTCGGTGCCGGTCGGCCCGAAGACGCTCGGTCGGATAATGGACGTTCTCGGACGGCCGGTGGACGGAAAGGGAGAAGTGGGTGCCGAGGAGCGATGGCCCATCCACCGAAAGGCGCCGAGCTACACCGATCAGGCCGCCTCGGTAGAGATTCTGGAGACCGGGATCAAGGTCATCGATCTCATCTGCCCCTTCAACAAGGGCGGCAAGATCGGCCTCTTCGGTGGCGCCGGGGTAGGCAAGACGGTGTGCCTGATGGAGCTGATTCGCAACATCGCCACCGAGCACAGCGGTTTCTCGGTGTTTGCCGGGGTCGGGGAGCGGACCCGCGAGGGCAACGACTTCTACCACGAGATGAGGGAGTCCGACGTGCTCGACAAGGTGGCGCTGGTCTACGGGCAGATGAACGAGCCGCCCGGAAACCGGCTCCGTGTGGGACTGAGCGGCCTCACCATGGCCGAGTACTTCCGCGACGAAGGGCGCGACGTGCTGTTCTTCGTCGACAACATTTACCGGTACACGCTCGCGGGAGTGGAGTGCTCGGCGCTGCTCGGCCGAATGCCTTCCGCGGTCGGCTATCAGCCTACCCTCGCCGAGGAAATGGGAGTGCTGCAGGAGCGCATCACGTCGACGAAGACCGGCTCGGTGACGTCCATTCAGGCCATCTACGTGCCCGCGGACGATCTCACCGACCCGTCGCCCGCCACCACGTTCGCGCATCTCGACGCGAGCCTGGTGCTTTCACGCCAGATCGCCGAGCTCGGCATCTACCCGGCGGTGGACCCCCTCGATTCGAGCAGCCGCAACCTGGATCCCCTCGTCGTCGGCCAGGAGCACTACGATGTCGCGCGTCGGGTTCAGGGGGTGCTGCAGCGTTACAAGGAACTGCGTGACATCATCGCGATTCTCGGGATGGACGAGCTTTCCGAAGACGACAAGCTGGCAGTGGCGCGAGCCCGCAAGATCCAGCGCTTCCTCTCGCAGCCATTCTTCGTGGCGGAGGTATTCACCGGTTCCTCGGGAAAGTACGTGCCGTTGCGTGAAACCATCGCCGGGTTCAAGGCGATCGCCGACGGCGAGTACGATGATGTGCCCGAGCAGGCCTTCTACATGGTGGGTGGGATCGAAGAGGTCCGCGAGCGGGCCCGGAGTCTCTGAGGGCGTGCATCCCATGATCGAGTCCCGCACGCCGAGCTGAACCATGGCCACGATTCGTCTCGATGTCGTCAGCGCCGAACGCGAGCTCTTCTCCGGGGAGTGCGAGATGATCTTCGCCCCGGCGTCGATGGGAGAGGTGGGGATCGCTCCCCGCCATGCCCCTCTCCTGACCACGCTCAAGCCGGGAGAGGTGCGGGCTCGCCTTCCGGGCGGCGAGGAGGAGTCCTTCTACGTCTCCGGCGGGATTCTCGAAGTTCAGCCGCATGTCGTTACCGTGCTCTCCGACACCGGCCAGCGTGCTGCCGATCTCGACGAGGCGGCGGCCCTGGAAGCGCAGGCCGCCGCCGAGCGGGCGCTGGCCGACAAGCAGAGCGCGATCGACGAGGCGAGAGCCCGTGCGGAGCTGATCCAGGCCGCGGCCCAACTGCGCGCCATCCGCCGCCAGCGCGGCAGGTAGCCCGGAACGAGGGTGGGCGACGCCCTTCACGTGGTCGTGCTCGCCGCCGGCCGAGGCCGGCGCATGAACTCGGACCTTCCGAAGGTCCTGCACGAACTGGCGGGCCGGCCATTGCTCGAGCACGTGCTGGAGCGGGCGCTCGGGCTGGGGCCTGAGCGAATCCACGTCGTGGTGGGAGAGGACGCGGAGCTGGTGCGCTCGCGCTTTCCCGGATTTCAGGCGCAATGGGTGCCACAGGCTGAACGCCTCGGCACGGGGCACGCGGTGATGCAGGCGATGCCGGGCATTCCGGACGCCGCCGCGGTGCTGGTGCTGAACGGAGACGTTCCGTTGACTTCGCCCCGTACCCTCGAGCAGGCGATTTCCGCCGCCGCCGGCGGCGAGATGGCAGTCGTGTGCGCGGAGGTGGAGGATCCCGGCGGCTACGGACGGGTCCTGCGGGACGAAGCGGGGAGGGTCGTCGGAATCGTCGAGGAACGGGACGCCGACGCCCGGCAACGGGAGAGGTCGGAAATCTACAGTGGCGTCCTCGCGGCGCCGGCGCGGCATCTGCGCGCCTGCCTCGCGCGGCTCGACAACGACAACGCCCAGGGCGAGTATTACCTGACCGACATCGTGGGTTACGCGGTCGGCGATGGTCTTGCCGTCCATGCGGTGCACGCATCGTCGGCGGAGGAGGTGATGGGCGTCAACGACCGGGTCCAGCTCGCCCGCCTCGAACGCCTGCTCCAGGCCCGACTTGCCGAGTCGCTGATGCGTGAAGGAGCGACGCTGCTGGATCCGAGCCGCGTGGAAGTGCGGGGCCGGGTACGCGTGGGGCGTGATGTGCGCATCGATGTCGACGTGATCCTCGAAGGCGATGTGGTCCTGGGCGACGGCGTATGCGTCGGGCCCTACACCCGAATCCGGGACTCGGACCTGGGGGCGAGGAGCGAGGTGTTCGGACACTGCGAGATCGAGGAAGCGCACGTTGGAGAGGAATGCCGCATCGGACCCTACGCCAGGCTGCGCGGTGGCGTGCGGCTCGACGAGCGCGCCCGGCTCGGCACCTTCGTCGAGGCGAAGGCGTCACGGATCGGCGCTGGTTCCAAGGCGAACCACTTGAGCTACCTGGGAGACGCGGAGATTGGCCGCGACGTCAACATCGGCGCCGGCACCATCACCTGCAACTACGACGGTGCGCAGAAGCACCGGACCCGGATCGGAGACCGGGCCTTCGTGGGTTCCGGCGTCGAGCTGGTGGCGCCGGTAGTGGTCGGAGAGGGAGCGACCATCGGAGCGGGCTCCACGATATCGAAGGATGCGCCCCCGGAGGCCCTCACGGTGGCGCGCGCCCGACCGTCCACGATCGCCGGCTGGCGGCGGCGAGGGCAATAGCCGCGCGCGCTGTCGGGCGAAGGCGGAACCATCGGGATCTGCATAGCGGGTAGCGGCGGGAGACGGAACCATGTGCGGCATCGTCGGCGCGGTCGGGGAGCGAGACATCGTTCCGGTACTGATGGAGGGTCTGCGACGACTCGAGTACCGCGGTTATGACTCGGCCGGAGTCGCGGTCGTCGACGAGGGCGCCACGCTCGAGCGCAGGCGCACTTCCGGCAAGGTGTCGCGGCTCTCCGGCATGCTCGACGCCGAACCCCTCAGGGGCACCCTCGGAATTGCGCACACTCGATGGGCGACCCACGGAGTCCCCAGCGAACGCAATGCCCATCCCCACGTCTCCCGGGAGGCGATTGCGGTGGTGCACAACGGAATCATCGAGAATCACGAGGAGCTGCGCCGACAGCTCGTGAACGACGGCTACGAGTTCGCCTCCGATACCGATACCGAAGTCATCGCCAAGCTCGTCGATCGCTGCGTGAACGAAGGGCGGGACCTGACGGAAGCGGTGTTCGCTGCGACACGCATGCTCAGAGGTGCGTACGCGATCGGTGTCATCGACGCGGAACATCCCGACCGCATAGTCGGAGCCCGGCTCGGGTGTCCGCTCGCCATCGGGCTCGGAGAAGGAGAACACTTCATCGCCTCCGACGTCGCGGCGCTCATACCGGTAACCCGGCGTTTCGTTCACCTCGAGGATGGTGACGTGGCGGATATCCGCCTCGGCAGGGTGTCGGTGACCGGCCTCGCCGGGCGGCCGGTTGCCCGCCCGGTCGCGGTGAGCAGGGTCTCCGCCGACGCGGTCGAGCGCGGTCGGTACCGGCACTACATGCAGAAGGAGATCTTCGAGCAGCCGGATGCGATATCCGCCACCCTCGAAGGCAGGCTGAGCGGAGAGCGCGTGCTCGAGGCAGCATTCGGACCCGAAGCGGGAAGGATTTTCGACGGGATCGCGCGGGTGCAGATCGTTGCCTGCGGGACGAGCCACTATGCGGGCATGGTTGCCCGCAACTGGTTCGAGGGACTGGCCGGCATTCCCTGCCGCGTGGAAGTCGCCAGCGAGTTCCGCTATCGGCATCCCGTGGCGAGCAAGGACACGCTGGTGGTGTCGATCTCCCAGTCGGGCGAGACCGCGGACACCCTGGGGGCAACGAGGAGTGCGAAGCATCGGGGCTTCGGTCCGACCCTTGCCATCTGCAACACGCCGGAGAGCGCCCTGGTGCGCGAATCCGAGCTGGCGCTCATGATTCGCGCGGGCCCCGAGATCGGCGTAGCGTCAACCAAGACCTTCGTTGCGTCACTCGTCGCGTTGCTGCTCCTGGTGGTCGCGCTGGGACGGCGTCACGCCCTGGATGCCGACAGCGAGGCGCGCATCGTTGCGCAGTTGCGCGGACTGCCCGACCTGTGCCGGCGGGTGCTGGCGCTGGACGAGAAGATCTCTCTGCTCGCACGTCGATTCATCCACAAGCAGCACGCATTGTTCCTGGGTCGGGGGGTGCAGTTTCCGGTTGCCCTGGAAGGAGCCCTGAAGCTCAAGGAAATCTCCTACATCCACGCCGAGGCCTACCCGGCCGGGGAGCTCAAGCACGGACCGCTCGCGCTGGTGGACTCCGAGATGCCGGTTGTGGCGGTCGCTCCCAACGACGGGCTGCTCGAGAAGCTCAAGTCCAACCTGGAGGAGGTCCGGGCCCGGGGCGGCGAGCTCTACGTGCTGACGGACGGCAACGCGGGCGTCGTTCCCACACCCACCCTGCACGTGCTGGAGCTGCCCCCGGTCGGGGCTCACGTCGCGCCCATCGCCTTCGCGATCCCCCTTCAGCTTCTCGCCTACCACGTGGCGGTGGAGAAGGGCACGGATGTCGATCAGCCGCGAAACCTCGCCAAGTCGGTTACCGTCGAGTAGGGCGCCTACTTCGCGGTCAGCTCCCGCAGGCGCTCCATGATATGCGTGGAGTCCAACTGACGGGCGCCTTCCGCGCTGTAGGCGAGATTGCCCGAAGCGTCGACCACGAAAGTCTGGGGCAAACCGCGTACCCGCCATCGCGCGAAGGTCTCACCGTCGCGGTCGAGCAGGACCGGGAAGGTCAGCGGGGGGTCGAAGTCCTCGAGGAAACGCCGGATCTCTTCCGCGCTCTCACCTGCGTTCACTGCGAGCACGTCGAGCCCTTCCTGACGCAGGGCATCGTACATGCGCTGGATGGCCGGCATTTCCGCGATGCAGGGCGGACACCACGTTGCCCAGAAGTTGAGCACCACCACCCGGCCGCGCAATTCCGAGAGCCGGTGCTCGCGTCCGTGCAGGTCGTTCAGCAGCAGGGGTGGAGCGGGAGGGTTGCCGTAGGCGACGCTCAGTCCGTCGCGAAGCGTCTGCCCCTGCGCCGGGGCGCTCAGTGCGATCACGAACGCCGCCACCAGGAGGACGGCGCAATGCAAGGTCGCGGAAGCGCGTTCGCGCTCGCCGCTTTGCGGGCTTGCTGATAGCATTTGTCGAACGATAAGGCTCGGGCGCATCGTCGCCATTCCGATGCTGGTCTATAACACATTGACGCGCTGCAAGGAGGCATTCGAGCCGCTCGACCCGGCACGAGTAACCATGTACGTGTGCGGACCGACGGTCTACGACAATCCGCACATCGGCAATGCCCGGCCCGCCGTGGTGTTCGACCTCCTCTTCCGGGTGCTCCGACACCGTTATCCCCGGGTCGTCTACGCGCGCAACTTCACCGACATAGACGACAAGATCAATGCCGCCGCAGCGAAGGAACGCGTGGATATCTCCGAGATCAGCTCGAAGTACATGCGGGCATACCATGAAGACATGCGCGCGCTCGAGGTCCTGCCGCCGAGCGTGGAGCCGCGGGCGACGGATCACGTGCCTCACATGGTGGAGATGATTTCCCGCCTGATTTCCAGGGGGCACGCCTACGAGGCGGAAGGTCACGTGCTCTTTCATGTTCCCTCCTTTCCCCGCTATGGCGAGCTTTCCCGGCAGAAACGGGACGAGCAGATCGACGGTGCCCGTGTCGAGGTGGCTCCATTCAAGAAGGACGCGGTCGACTTCGTGCTCTGGAAGCCATCTCCGCCGGAGCTTCCGGGATGGGACAGTCCCTGGGGCAGGGGACGCCCCGGATGGCACATCGAATGCTCGTGCATGGCGGAGGTGCACCTGGGGACGACAATCGACATCCACGCCGGCGGCAGCGACCTCATCTTTCCCCACCATGAGAACGAGATCGCCCAGAGCGAATGCGCGCACGGCGATGGCGCCTTCGCGCGCTACTGGATGCACAACGGGTACCTGAACATCGGGCGCAAGAAGATGGCCAAATCGCTCGGCAACTCGCTGCTCGTCAAGGACCTGCTTGACCGCGCGCCGGGTGAGGCAATACGACTCGCCCTGCTCTCCGCGCACTACCGCAGCCCCTTGGACTGGAGTGACGAGGCGCTCGATCAGGCGGCGCGCCGGCTCGACCGGCTCTACGGAACCCTGCGCCACCTGCTCGACGTTCCCCCGGCGGCGGATGTCGGGCCGCCTTCCACCCTGGTCGCGGCGCTCGAGGACGACCTGAACACTCCCGTCGCCCTGTCCGAGCTCGCAGCAGTGGCCCATCGCGCGAATCGCGCCCGGGGTACCCGGGAAAGGGCGGAGGCGCGCGCTGCGCTCGAACAGGCCGGTACCCTCCTCGGGGTGCTCACGCACGATCCGGACGCGTGGTTCGTGAAGCGCTTCGGTGATGGCGTGGACGTGGAGCGAATCAACCGTCTCGTGGCCGAGCGTCACCGGGCCCGGATGGATCGGGACTTCGAGCACGGGGATCGCATTCGCGATGAGCTCGAGGCGCTTGGAATTGCCCTGGAGGACGGGCCGGAAGGCAGCACCTGGCGCCCCTCGAGGCGAGTCCTGGAGGCGGTGGGACATGAATGATCGGTCAGGCGCCCGGAATCCGGGAATCGCCGCCCGAGTTCTCCGGGGGCTGGTGCGTGTCTACCAGCTCGCAGTCTCCCCCGTGCTTGCGCCCTGCTGCCGGCACCTTCCCACCTGCTCCGACTACGCCCTGGAGGCGATTGCGGAGCACGGCGCTCTCAGGGGAGGTCTTCTTGCCCTCAAGCGACTGTTGCGGTGCCACCCGTGGGGGACGAGCGGATTCGATCCCGTACCCCGGCGCGGACGCTGACGTGATGGCGACATCCAGTGCGAAGGGCTGGCGGCCCGACACCTGGACCCGTCTTCGCGCCTTCCAGCAGCCCGAGTACCCGGACGCGAGCGCCCGGGCGGAGGTCGAAGCCCGGCTCGGCTCCTATCCGCCCCTGGTCTTCGCGGGCGAGGCACGTCATCTGAAGGAGGAGCTCGCCCGCGTGTGCCGGGGGGAGGCGTTCCTGCTCCAGGGAGGAGACTGCGCCGAAAGCTTCGCCGACTTCCACGCCAACTCGATACGCGACACGTTCCGGGTGCTGCTGCAGATGGCGGTGGTGCTCACCTTTGCGGCATCGTGTCCGGTGGTGAAGGTGGGCCGGCTCGCCGGGCAGTTTGCAAAGCCTCGATCGCAGTCCGTCGAAGTGCGAAACGGCATCGAGCTTCCGGCCTATCGTGGCGACATCGTCAACGGGATCGAATTCAGCGTGGCGGCCCGCACGCCGGACCCCGCCCGGATGCTGCAGGCCTATACGCAGGCGGCCTCCACCCTGAACCTCCTGCGGGCCTTCGCCCAGGGGGGATTCGCGGACCTTCATCGGGTCCACGGGTGGAACCTCGAGTTCATCGGCGAAGCGCCAATGGCGGACCAATACCGGGAACTGGCGGACCGCATTACCGAAACTCTCGCGTTCATGGAGGCCTGCGGTATCACCGCGAGCACCAGCCCCGAAGTCAGCCAGACCGCCTTCTATACCTCGCACGAGGCACTGCTGCTGGGATACGAGCAGGCCCTCACACGCATCGACTCCTCGTCGAGTCAGTGGTACGACACTTCCGCGCACCTGCTCTGGGTAGGCGAACGTACCCGGCAGCCCGATGGGGCGCACGTCGAGTTTCTGAGGGGGGTGTCCAATCCCGTGGGATTCAAGGCGGGTCCGGGGATGCTTCCGGAGGAGCTGATCACTCTGCTCGATCTCCTCAATCCCGAAAACGAGCCCGGTCGCGTGGTGGTGATTTCACGCATGGGCGCGGACCGGGTGCTGGAGGCGCTTCCCCCGTTGGTGCGGTCCGTCCAGCACGAGGGGCGGGAGGTGGTCTGGTCCTGTGACCCGATGCACGGCAACACGGAGAAGTCGGCCAACGGCTACAAGACCCGGCAATTCGACCGCATTCTCACCGAGGTCCGGCGCTTCTTCGAGGTGCATGAGGCCGAAGGCACCTACGCGGGCGGCATCCACGTGGAGATGACGGGCGCGAATGTCACGGAATGTACCGGCGGGGCCCAGGCGATCAGCGAGCAGGACCTCGCCGACCGCTACCACACCTACTGTGATCCTCGACTGAACGCGAGCCAGAGCCTGGAGCTCGCGTTCCGGCTCGCGCGAATGCTGAGGAAGGAACGTGCGCGCCGGGGGGCGGCTGCGGGAGGCGACGAGGATGGCGGTTGACGAGCGACTGCTGGAGATCCTCGTCTGTCCGGTGAGCCGGGTGCCGATGCGGCGGCTTCCGAAGGACAAGCTCGCCATACTCAACCGTCATCGGGAACGCAACGGACTCGTGTACGCGGATGGCACCAGCGTCGACGAGTCCCTCACCGAGGCGCTCGTCACAACCGACGGGAAGACCGTGTACGCGGTCCGGCAGGGTATTCCGGTGATGCTCGAGGAGCAGGGAATCCCCGCCCGCCAGGTTCCCGGCTGGTAGCTCCCGGGCCTGGTTCGCGTCCCGGGGTCGCCGCGGTCGGGGGCGCCCCGGTCCGTGGCCGAGCCCCCGGGGCCGGCCGGCTCAGACCGCAAGCGCCGGACGAAGGACCCGCCGTCGCTCCCGCACCGAGGCCGCCAGCTCATCGAGCATTTCCAGGGTGTCTTCCCAGCCGATGCACGCATCGGTGATGCTCTGCCCGTAGGTGAGGTTCCGACCTGCGCCCACGTCCTGCCGGCCGGCCACGAGATGGCTTTCGATCATCACGCCCGCAATGCGATGCTGACCACCGGCAATCTGTCCGGCCACGTCCTGGCAGACCTCGCGCTGCCGGTCGTGCTGCTTGCGGCTGTTGGCGTGACTGAAATCGATCATCAGCCCTTCCGCCAGGCCTGCTTCGTCGAGGTTTCGAAGCGCCCGCGCGACACTGTCGGCGTCAAAGTTCGGGGATTCGCTTCCTCCTCGCAGAATGATGTGGGAGTCCGCGTTGCCGGAGGTCTCGAAGATTGCGGAGTGTGCGGCCTGAGTGAAGGAGAGGAAGCAGTGGGGATGACGCGCGGCGCGCACCGCATCGATGGCAATCTTGAGATTTCCATCGGTGCCGTTCTTGAAGCCCACGGGACAGGACAGCCCTGATGCGAGCTCCCTGTGCACCTGGCTCTCGGTGGTACGCGCCCCGATGGCGCCCCAGCTCACCAGGTCCATGAGGTACTGCGGAGTGAGGATGTCCAGGAACTCGACTCCGGCGGGAACACCGCCGTCGTTCAGCGCGACGAGCAGTTCCCGGGCCAGGCGCAACCCCTTGTTGATGTCGAAGCTGCCGTCCAGATCGGGGTCGTTTATCAGTCCCTTCCAGCCGACCGTGGTACGCGGCTTCTCGAAGTAGACCCGCATCACCACCAGGAGATCATCGCTCCACGCCTTGCGCACATGCGCCAGGCGTTCCGCGTACTCCTTCGCCGCCGCCGGATCGTGGATCGAGCACGGACCGGCGACCACGAGCAGGCGGTCATCCCGTCCACGGACGATCCCCTGTATGCTGCTTCTGGTGCGCACGACGGTCTCCGTCGCGCCTTCGGTCATCGGATACTCGGCGTGAAGCGCGGCCGGTGTAATCACTTTCTGTATGGACCGGATGCGAAGGTCCTCGGTCGCTTGCATCTGAAGCCTCTCGTGCCATCCAAAAAAGGGGCAAGAGTTTATCCGTCACCGGAGCGGGGCGCCATCGCGCCGGAGACACTGCATCCCCGCCGGTGGCAAGCTTGTTCAAACTCCGCCGGCGATGCGAAAATTCCGCCATCGACAGGGCTCAGGGCCGAACATGAAGACATACATGTGCGTCATCTGCGGGTGGATCTACTCCGAGGCCGAAGGCCTCCCGGAGGAGGGCATAGCGCCCGGAACGAAATGGGAGGACGTGCCCCCGAACTGGGTCTGCCCTGACTGCGGCGCGCGCAAGGAGGACTTCGAGATGGTCGAGATCTGACCTGGAGCGGAGGCCGGAGTCTCGCTATATTCCATCCGAGCGCATCCCGAGGGAGGCACCCATGAACACAGAGTCGCACTTCGAAACGAAGATAAGCTCGCAGGAGCTCGCGCTGACCGACGCTGCGAGCTCGCAACTCTCGCGCCTGTTCAGTGAAGTCGAGGATGACGAAGTCGAGGCCATCCGAATCTACGTGACGGGAGGCGGGTGCGCCGGCATGGCTTACGGCATGACCTTCACCGACCGGCGCACCGCCTTCGATCGCGTTCTGGACGGGGACGGCTTCAGCATCTACGTCGACGCGGTGGCGATGCAATACATGGGCGGCGCCGAAATTGACTACGTTACCCGTGAGACGGGCGCGACCTTCGTGTTCAACAACGTGTTCCAGGCCACCGGTGGCAGTGGCATGTGTGGAGGTTGCGGCGCGGCCGGCCGCGCCTGAAGCGATCGACCGGGTAGAGCACCGCCGGGAACAGCGCGCCCGGGCCGCGCGCGCGCTGCTGGTAGCGCCCGCGCGAAGCTACCGCATTGCGGCCTACTGCCAGGCCGCCGCAACCCTGGGAGTGGAGATGGTGCTCGCCTCGGGCGGGATCAACTCACTCATCGCGCGGGCGGCGGACGGACTGCAGGTCGACTTCAGCGAGCCCGAGCAGTCTGTACGCACACTCCTCGCGGCAATGCGGGACGCGCCGATATCCGCCGTCGTCGCCACCGATGACGTCGCCGCTGAAATCGCGAGCCGGGTGGCGGCGGCGGCGGGTCTGCCTCACAACCCACCTTCCGCGGCGCGAATCGCGCGCCGCAAGGACCTCGCACGGGCCACCTTGTCGGCCGCGGGCGTGCGGGTACCGCGCTTCAGGACGATCGACCTCCATCGTCCGCTCGAGCCGCAGATTGCCGGGGTTGGCTATCCCTGCGTGGTAAAGCCTCTCGCGATGGCCGCCAGCCGGGGGGTCATCAGGGCGGATACTCCGGGGGAGCTGCTCGTCGCCTGCCGCAGGGTAGAGCGCATCGTCGGGGACTGCGCCGACGAAGAAGAGAGAGGAACGCTGCTGCTGGAAGACTTCATCCCCGGCTTCGAGGTGGCGGTGGAAGGCATTCTCCAGGAGGGACGATTGCGTCCCCTGGCCATCTTCGACAAGCCCGATCCCCTCGACGGTCCCTTTTTCGAGGAGACCTATTACGTTACTCCATCGCGTCTCGGCGCGGCGCAGCAGGCTCTAATCCTGGAGAGAGTGGCCGAGGCCTGTCTCGCCTACGGCCTGCGGGAAGGTCCCGTACATGCAGAGTTGCGCGTCAATTCCGAGGACGCGTGGATCATCGAAGTGGCGGCTCGCACCATCGGTGGCGACTGCGCCCGACTGCTGGATTTCGGCACCGGCGCCTCGCTCGAGGAACTGGTGCTCACCCATGCTCTCGGCCACGCTCCGGTTCTGGGTCCGAGCACGGGGGCGGCGGGTGTGCTGATGATTCCGACCACCAGGGCCGGAACCCTGCGGCGAGTGGAGGGAGTTCTGGAAGCATCGCGCATTCCGGGAGTAGAAGACGTGGTGATAGCCGTCCGCGAGGGCTATGAGCTCGTCCCCTTGCCGGAAGGCGGAAGCTACCTGGGCTTCGTGTTCGCCCGCGGCGCCAGTTCCGAAGAGGTGGAGTCGGCATTGCGAGAGGCGCACACCCGGTTGAGAGTCGTGGTCGCGCCCGCGTGGCGCCTGGAAGCCGGCCCGGGCGGACCGGGCGTGCCGTCGAGCGGGCACGCTTGAAGGTGTCGTGTCGGGGAGCTACTTCTTTGCGCCCGCGGCGCGAAATCCCATGGGCACTCCCCCGAGGTCGCCCTCGTCGAAGAAAAAGCCCAGCATGTGCTCTTCAATATGAGCGATGCTCTCCGGATCCGCGGTGTTCAACTGGTTCTCGTTGATGATCATCTGCAGGCGCTGGAGCCACTCCTGCCAGCCTTCAACGGAAACGTTGTCGTAGATTCGCTGTCCGAGCTCTCCCGGGTGCGGAGGCGAGTCGAAGCCTTCCGCCTCCCGTTCCAGCACGACGCAATGGATCATTCTCGGCATCGGGCGTTTCCTCCAAACCACTATCGCCGAACCCCATATGCTCGCATATCATTGAATTCTTTCGGCTCTTCTACATCCCGGGCGGACCGGCGCCTCCATGTCGCGAGGCGACTTCGCTTCTCCGCCCTTCGAGCCCGCGAGGGCGACCAGTTTCATTGTGGGGCGACTCCTCATCCCTTACACGGGCTTCTTGACCACCACGAGCAGGACCACCGCCACCATCAGGAGCGCCGGCACCTCATTCAGGACCCTGAAGAACGCGGGACGGTAGCGGCCCGCATCCTCGCGCAGATCGCGCATCAGCTTCGCGCAGAAGAGATGGAAGGCGACGAGCGCGGCGACGAGCACGAGCTTCAGGTGAAGCCACAGGGCATCGTGATGGACCGCCCAGGTGTAGCGATGGAGGAGCCAGAGGCCGAAAGCGAGGGCGCCGCCACCGCCGAGGCTCATGATGGTGAACAACTTGCGCTCCATGAGCGCGAAGCGATCGCGGCTGAGCCGATCTTCGCTCGACGCGTGATAGACGAAGAGGCGCGGCAGATAGAGCAGCCCGGCGAACCACGCAATGACGAAGATTACGTGGAATGCCTTGATCCAGAGCACCTGTACAACCAGCTCACGATGGTGAATCCGACGGGAGCCGGTTCGGGCTGGTGTGCCTTCGTTGACACCCCGAGAGTCGGAACCTAGCATCCTTCACGTCGAGGAGAGGACAGTATATCAACCTGCGGGCTCCGTACGATGAGCGGTCACCGCGCTCGTCGAGCGCCGGTATCCCCCACGGCGCCCGTCGTCCTCGCACTGTCGCTGCATGAAGGGTGTCAGAATAAAGCCCCACCGGCCCTTGAGGTCGTTTGTGGGCGTAGTGCTGCTCACGCTCAGCGCCGCGCTTTCCGTCTACCTGTACCAGCACTACGCCGCCCGGTCGCTTCGAACCGAGCTCCACTCCGTAACGAGCGCCCACCGGCAGCTTCAGGACGAAACCCGGGTTCTCGCGGAGAAGAACGAAGAGCTGAGAAGGAAGCTCACGGTGCTGACGCGGGAGCAGCAGGTCGAGCGTATCGCCTATGGCCGCATTGGCGAGCAGTTGCGCAAACTGCAAAGCACCGTTCTGAACCTGCGGGAAGAGGTTGCGTTCTATCGGGGCATCGTCGGGTCGGACCGGGAGAAGGGCATTCAGGTCCACAGCCTGCTGGTCGATCCGGACGGTCGGGAGGGCGGCTACCGCTACCAGCTCGTGTTAACCCGGGGCGGCAAAGGTGATAAGGTGACCGAAGGTTCGGTGAGCCTTTCCGTTTCGGGCGAGCATGAGGGGAAGTCACGCAGACTGTCGCTTCGGGACCTGTCGGCGCCGAATTCCGATGCTCTCGAGTTCAGTTTCAAGTACTTTCAACGTCTCCAGGGATACGTGACCCTGCCGGCGGGATTCGTTCCCCGGAGGGTTCACGTGCGAGTGGACTCACCGGACGAGAACGCGTCCAGTCATGAACGTCACTTCGACTGGCCTGCTTTGGCAAGCTGATACCGGGGACTGTAGACATGTTTGGGAAGAAGCGCAGCAGCATCAGGCCCGGCCGGATAGACTCGTTGATAGGACGTCAAACCGAGTTCTCGGGTGACGTCCGCTTTGCCGGGGGGCTGCACGTGGATGGCACCATAAAGGGCAACGTGCTCGCGGATGAGGACTCGGATGCGGTCCTGACCCTGAGCGAGCACGGCTCCATCAACGGACAGATAAGCGTGCCGCAGGTCGTGCTCAGCGGAACGGTGATGGGGGACGTGTATGCGGAACGTCACGTGGAGTTGACTTCCAGCGCCCGCATCAGTGGCGACGTGTACTACGGCCTCATAGAGATGGCGATGGGAGCGGAAGTCAACGGGAGCCTGATACCTCGTGTCGAGGGGGCGGACGGCGCCGGATTCTCAGCTGCTGCCGATGAGGCGCCGGAACATCTCCCGCAGCCCGGCGATGACCATTGAGTCCTTTGCGGAATCCGGATTCCGGAATGCGCATGCCGCACCGGCGGGGATCGGGACCCGTTGTAATGTGGCGGCCTGCCCGCACTTAGAATCGAACGAGTAGTTCGAGGGAAGCGACGAACGATGCATGCAGCGACTCCCGCGCCGGTAGACATGGCCTTCAGCAGCAACGCCGCACGCAAGGTGAACGAACTGGTCTCGGCCAAGGGGCATCAGGCCCCCATGCTGCGCGTTTACATCCAGGGCGGCGGTTGCTCGGGGTTTCAGTACGGCTTCGCGTTCGAGGACGGGCCGGCGGATGACGACTTCACGATTGCCCGGGAGGGCGCGACGCTCCTGGTCGACCCCCTGAGCTACCAGTACCTGATGGGCTCCGAAGTCGACTATCTGGAGGATCTGCAGGGCGCGCGCTTCGTCATCAACAACCCCAATGCGGTGACGACCTGCGGCTGCGGAGCTTCATTCTCGATCTGAGGGCGGTCGCCGGGCCGGGTCAGGCGGGGTGAATCGCCCCTAGCACGACGGGGTGTCTCGCGCCCGTCACTGCGGGCAGGTTTCCGGGCCTCCCGGCGAGCGTCTCTCGTGCGAGCCAGGCGAAGGCCGCCGCCTCCACCCAGTCCGGATCTATCCCGATCGTCTCGGTGGTGGCGACCGACCTCGTCTTCAGTTGTTCGCGCAGCCCCTCCATGAGCCGCGGGTTGTGCGCGCCACCCCCGCACACCAGCACTTCAGTGCTCCATCGCGCGAACTCCTCGATGGCGCGAGCGATCGTCGTGGCCGTGAACGTGCAGAGAGTGCGCTGCACGTTCTCGGGAGCCAGCATGCGACCGTCCTCCCGCAGAATTCGCTCCAGCCAGTGCAGGTTGAAGTACTCCCTTCCGGTGCTCTTGGGGGGAGTCCGGGCAAAGTAGGGGTCGCTGCACAGCCGGGCGAGGAGAGCTTCGTCCACGCTTCCCGTGCCTGCCCATCGTCCGCCCCGGTCCATCCCGGTCCCGATGTGACGCTCCGCCCAGTTGTCGATGAGTGTGTTGCCGGGGCCGCTGTCGAATCCGCTGACTCGGCCGCTCGCCGGCAGCACGGTGATGTTCGCAATGCCGCCGATGTTCACCACCGCACGTTCACCGTGGGGCGGAGACATCGCCGCGAGGTGAAAGCCGGAGGCAAGCGGTGCGCCCTCGCCGCCCGCGGCGACATCGCGTCGGCGAAAGTCGGCGACCGTGGTGATCCGGGTGCGTTCGGCGATGACGCTGGGATCTCCGATCTGAACGGTGTAGGGGTGCGGGGCGCGGGGCTCATGGGCGATGGTCTGCCCATGGCTGCCGATGGCGCGAATCTCCCGCGCGCGGGTGCCGGACGCCTCCATGAGTGAGAGTGCCGCCTCGGCAAAGAGCTCACCGACGCGTCGGTCGAGCTGCCAGACGAGCGCCGCATCCGGATGCTCGCTCCTGACCAGCTCGGACAGCTCGCGGTGCAGCGGGTGCGGAATCGGATGCTCGAGTACCGCGGCGAGCGAGAATCGTCCGCCCTCGGTGTCGAGCAGCGCCGCGTCGACGCCGTCCATGCTGGTGCCCGATATCAGTCCGATATAGAGCGCCACTTGACTCCGCGTGTCGTCTGCCCCCCGGGGCCGAGTGTCGACGCTGGCCGCAAGGTTCCCCGGACCTTCGTCGCGAGCGATGCAAGATGCCGTGGCCGGAGGTCGCACGGACCGGGAGCCGCTGCAGTCGTGGCTGATACCGCGTCGAAGCGGCTCCAGGGAGCACGGCCCGCCCCAGCGAGCCGGTTGCCCTCCGGAGCGGGAGATCGCGGAAACATGGGGGCTAGTTGTTGGATGCGAGATGGGTACGGGACAGGTGTTCCAGTCGGGCCAGCAGACTTCTGGTGCGCTCGAAGAAATCGTCCCGGTACTTGGCGGGAATCGGAGGGGCGTCCGGCAGCTTGACCTTGAGGGGGTCGCGGTGTCGGTCGCGCACCCGGAACTCGTAGTGCAGATGGGGGCCGGTGGAGAGGCCGGAACTCCCGACGCGACCGATCATCTGACCCTGCTCCACGCTGTCGCCTCGCTTCAGGCCCTTGGCGTAGCCGGAGAGATGCGCGTAAAGGGTCGTGTATTGATTGCCGTGTCTGAGGATGATCGTCCTCCCGTATCCGCCCTTGCGTCCGACGAATTCCACGCGGCCGTCTCCGGTCGCCCTGACCGGCGTGCCCCTGGGCGCAGCGTAGTCGACGCCGTTGTGGTGCCGCAGCTTGTGCAGGATGGGATGGTGGCGGAGCCCGTAGCGAGAGCTGATGCGCGTGAAGTTGACCGGAGTGCGCAGGAACGCCTTGCGCATGCTCGTGCCCTCCGGGGAGTAGTACTGGATGGAGCCGCTCTCATCCTCGTAGCGAAGGGCCCGGATGGTGCGGTCCCGGTTGACGAACTCGGCGGCCAGAATTGCGCCGTCGGACACCGTCCCGTCCGTCTGGTAGAGCTTCTCGTAGATGGCCGAGAAGCGGTCACCGCCGCGAATGTCGAGGGCGAAGTCGATGTCCCAGCCGAATATCTCCGCCATCTCCATCGTGAGCCGGTCCGAGAGGCCGGAACGCCGGGCGGCCAGGTAGAACGAGTCGTGGATCTCCCCGTTGGCGCTCGCCAGCTGGCGGTCGAGCTCCGCTCGATGCCGCTCGGACCTGAACTCGCCTTCCTGTCGGAAGAAATGCAACGACTCGATTTCGTCCGGGTGGTAAACGAGGTGGCGTACCGAGCCGCCGGCATCCACGTAGATTTCGAGCTGCTGGTCCGGTCGGAGCCGCTTGAGCACCCGGGCGTCCTCTCCCGAGCGAAGCAGATCGATGAGCTCGGCGACCGGCAGGTCTTCGGCGAGGAAGATGCCGTAGAGCGAATCGCCGCTTGCCACGCGAACTTCACGTCTGTTCCACCCGTGAAGGGCCAGACCCTGCTCGAGCGCTTCGGCCGCGCGCTGAGCGGCCGGCATTGCGGGCGGTGATTCAGGAGTATCCGGGACCTGCCGTGGAGACCACATCGCGGTGAAATCCCCGTCCGGCTGGCGCTCTATTTCGAGGGCGTCGTCGCCGTCTCGAAGATGGGAGAGCATGTGCACGGAGCCGTCGTCACCGATCTCGAGGAGCACCTCGTCGCCGGGCCGCAGGCCCGAGAGCTGAGCCCCGGCTCGCTCGCTCGCGGACACGATGTACTGCAAGTCCTGCGGGGAAAGCCCCCTTTCGTCAAAGATCGCGGAGAGCGAGTCTCCGTTGCGGACTGCGACGCGGAGTTCCGGTAGCGACGGGTCGGAATCCGGCGCTTCGGGCGCCGCCGACATCTCCGAGTCGGCGACCTCCGGCACGATTGGCGTGCTCGTGGCGCCGGGCAGAATGGGAGACACGGAGGAAGAGCCGGCGGGCACAGACTCGGGAAGGGCCGAGTGGGTCACCACGAGCCCCTCTTCGTGGTGATCGAGGTGGTCGATGAAGGCCCACCCGGAGACGGCGATCATCCCGAGAAGTCCGAGGCCCAGGCACGAAGCCCACCCCAGTGCCACCAAACGCGCTGTCATCGCTTCTCTTCTCCAGTAGAGCCGGATTTGCCCGAGAACCGTGCGCGCGCTTGTTGATGTGTATTTTTGGGTGCTCGCGATAATTCCTTGAATCGTCGAGCCTTACCGCCATGAACACGATAGCGCGTGGACCCTTTCCGGTCAACGCCCGGGATGCGAAGAGGCTTCGATTCCGGGGTGGGACATCCGCGGAGCGGCGTCGGGGCCCAAGCAGCCGGGGTGTGCCGTCTCACGATCGAGATACCGGAGCCGCCTCGGCACGAAGTGGCGCCCGACGGAAGGGCCCGGTGTCGCGCGTCCCGGTCCGCGAAGCTCGCCCCGCATGCCCAATCTGCGCGCGGCGGTGTCCGGAAGAGGCTGTGATACTCTCGCGCGCTCTTCGCCGTACCCTCGGGGAGACCCTTGATTTCGCTCGACGACCCGCTCGCGATCATCCGCCACGGCGTGGACGAGATTCTCGTGGAGGAGGATCTCGTGGCCAGGCTCGAGCGAAGGGAAGTGTTGCGCGTCAAGGCCGGATTCGATCCTACCGCGCCCGATCTCCACCTCGGACACACCGTGCTGCTCAACAAGATGCGTCAGTTCCAGCGGCTTGGTCATCACGTGATGTTCCTCATCGGCGACTTCACCGGCCTCATCGGAGACCCCAGCGGCCGGAACCTTGCGCGCAAGCCTCTGGACAAGGCAGAGCTCGAACGCAATGCCGATACCTACCGCAGCCAGGTGTTCAAGATCCTTGACCCCGAATGCACCGAGATATGCTTCAACTCGTCCTGGATGCGCGAGCTCGGGGCGGACGGGATGATCAGGCTGGCGGCACAGCACACCGTTGCCCGGATGCTGGAGCGCGATGACTTCGAGAAGCGGTACCGTAGCGGCCGACCCATCGGGATTCACGAGCTGCTCTACCCCTTGTGCCAGGGCTACGACTCGGTCGCCATGCGCGCCGACGTGGAGCTGGGGGGCACCGACCAGAAGTTCAATCTTCTCGTGGGCCGACATCTCCAGGAGACCTTCGGGCATTCCCCGCAGGTGGCCATCACTCTGCCCCTTCTCGAAGGACTCGACGGTGTTCAGAAGATGTCGAAGTCACTGGGCAACTACGTCGGCATCACGGACCCTCCCCGCGAAATGTTCGGCAAGATCATGTCGGTGTCCGACGCTCTGATGTGGCGGTACTTCGAGCTGCTTTCTCTCGACACGGGCCCGCGCGAGCTCGAGGAGATGCGAGACCGGGCGGAGGCAGGCGCCGTCAATCCCAAGGACTGCAAGGTCCGTCTGGCGGGCGAGCTCGTTGCCCGTTTCCATGGCGCCGCCGCGGCGCGAGACGCCGAGGAGGAGTTCGAGCGGCGTTTTTCCGCCGGGATGCTGCCCGAGGACATGCCGGAGCACGATGTTCAGGGAGCCGGCGCGAAGGGCGTGCGGGTGGCCAATGTGCTCGAGCGCATCGCGCTCACGGGAAGCACCTCGGAGGCGCGACGAATGATTCGCCAGGGAGCAGTGCGCATCGACGGCGAGCGCATCGCGGACGAGACGATGTCCCTCCCCCAGGGCGCGGTTCACGTGCTCCAGGTCGGCAAGCGCCGCTTTGCACGGGTCAGGATCTGCTGAATACCTTCCCCAAGGGGCGTAAGGGTCGAGGCCCCGGGCTTCTCTGCACGAAATAAAATCATCTTATTTCAATGAGTTGGATTCCGTTCCGGGGCGCCCGGGAACGACCCCGGCCCGGACGCGGGGAAGGCCCGCCAATCCTTGACCATTTCCTTTCAGGACGTATAATTCCGCTCCTGCCCGCACCCAAGTACGTGCGGGCTTTTGCTCTTTAACAAGCAGGTCAGGCAATATGTGTGGGCGCTCGTTCAGCGTCGGCGGCAGGGTTTCATGACAACCCAAAGTCGACGTTGATGAGCATGCTCATCATCTGTCGAGTCGAGAATCAGGTCACCTCCGGGTGGCCGAAATCTTCAAATCGAAGAGTTTGATCCTGGCTCAGATTGAACGCTGGCGGCATGCTTAACACATGCAAGTCGAACGGCAGCGCGGGGAGCTTGCTCCCTGGCGGCGAGTGGCGGACGGGTGAGTAACGCGTGGGAATCTGCCCAGTAGTGGGGGACAACCCGGGGAAACTCGGGCTAATACCGCATACGCCCTACGGGGGAAAGCGGGGGACCTTCGGGCCTCGCGCTATCAGATGAGCCCGCGGCCGATTAGCTAGTTGGTGAGGTAACGGCTCACCAAGGCGACGATCGGTAGCTGGTCTGAGAGGATGATCAGCCACACTGGGACTGAGACACGGCCCAGACTCCTACGGGAGGCAGCAGTGGGGAATATTGGACAATGGGCGAAAGCCTGATCCAGCAATGCCGCGTGTGTGAAGAAGGCC
>JAJEAD010000034.1 GCA_022824305.1 Gammaproteobacteria bacterium
CGCAGCGCGCGGGCGACGAGGGGCCGGCGGCGCTCGCGCACGCGGTGCCGCCCCAGCACCCTCGCCTCGTCCTCGCCCCGCGCCACCGCGTCCGCCATCGACGCGAGGGCGCGGATCTCGCGGGCGAGCGCGAAGGAGACATGAGCGATCTGGGTGCCTTCCTCGCGCAGCCTCCCGAGGACTCGCAGTGCGCGCGCCGCGTCGCCCGCCATGGCGGCGTCGGCGCTGTCGAAGACGCCGAAGCGGGAGCTGTCGGCGCTCGAGCCGAGCGCGTCGTCGAGTCCGACCCGCCCCGCTCCGAGCAGCAGTCGGAGCTTGTCCACTTCCTGGGCGGCCGCGAGCAGGTTGCCCTCCACCCGTTCCGCCAGCGCCGCCGCCGCGTCCTTGTCGAGGACGAGCCCGAGGCGCCGCGCCCGCGTCGCGATCCAGCGGGGGAGCCGCGGGGGCGGCACGGGCCAGGTCTGCACCACCGCCCCCGCCTTTTCGACCGCCTGGTACCAGCGCGCCCGCTGCTCGCGAAACTCCAGCCCGCCCGCGCTCACCAGGAGCACGCAGTCCGGGTTGGGGCGCCCGGCGTAGTGGAGCAGGGCTTCGGAAGCGCCGCGATCGAGCCGGGTGCGGCCGATGCGCAGGTCGACGAGACGCTTCTCGGCGAAGAGCGAGAGGCTGTCCCGATACTGGCGCAGCTCGCTCCAGTCGAAGCCCGCTTCGGCGTGCAGCACGACCCGCTCGTCGTGGCCCCGCGCGCGGGCCGCCGCGCGGATCGCATCCAGGCTCTCCTCGATCTGCAGCGGCTCGTTCCCGTGCACCAGGTACACGGAAGCGAGCGCTCCCCCTTCGAGCCGCCGCGAGAGGTCCTCCGGACGAATGCGCACGCTAGGGGAGGGGCTCCCTCGCGCCGCTCGGGATCACTGCGACGTCGCGCCGCTCATCGCGGCCGCGACCCGGCGCAGGATCCGGGCGGCGGCCTCGCGGCGCAGCTCCGCCCGTATCCGGTCCTCCTCGTGCTCCTTGGCGACGAGCTCTTCAGGGGCGGTGAGGAAGTCGCGGAACAGCGTCACCTGCTGGGCGTCCATCGCCGCGGCCGTTCCCTCGCCGCCCCGGCCGATGCGGAACTCCACGCTGTACGCGATTTCCGCCTCGCGCTCGCTGCCGTCGTCGGGATCCACCGAGATCACCCGGCGCTCGAAGCCCTCCGAATCGACGACGAGCACCGCGTCCGCGTCCTCCCGCCGGTGGCCGCGCTGCACCGCGCTGCCCGAGAGCGCCGACTCGATCTCGATCCGCAGCTCCGCCGGCGCCTCGAGGTACAGGCTTCCCCCGGCGTCTCCCAGGGAAATCCGGCCGCGGGGCTCGAAGCCGCAGCCCGCGGCGAGGGCGCCGAGCGCCACGACCGCAAGCGCCGCGCGCAGGCCGGGGTGGACGAGGCTCCGGCGTGCCGTGAGGCGGGAGGAGAGGGCAATTCCTGGCTTCACTGTCCTATACCACGATGTTGACGAGGCGGCCGGGCACGACGACGGTACGGCGCACGTCCCGGCCCGCGACGAAGCGGCGCACGTTCTCGTTGTTGAAGGCTTCGTCCGTGATGTCCCGGTCGTTCGCGTGCACCGGCACCGAGATGTGGCCGCGCAGCTTGCCGTTCACCTGCACCACCAGCTCCATCTCCTCGCGCGTGAGCGCCTCCGGGAGAGCCTTCGGCCAGGGCTCGTCGACCACCGCTCGCTCGTGGCCGAGCGCGAGCCACAGCTCGTGACAGACGTGCGGCACCACGGGGGAGAGCAGCAGCACGATCGACTCCAGCGCCTCCTGCATCAGGGCGCGGTCCCGGGCGTCTCCCGCGGGCAGGCGGGCGAGCTCGTTGTCGAGCTCGATGATCGCGGCGATCGCGGTGTTGAACTTGTAGCGGCGGCCGATGTCGTCGCTCACCTTGGCGATGGTCTCGTGCACGCGCCGGCGGAGGTCCCGCTGGCCGCCGTCGAGCCTTCCCGGGTCGAGCGGCTCGCAGCTTCCCCCCGCGATGTGGGTGTGCACCCGCTTCCACAGCCTCTTGAGGAAGCTGTACATGCCCACGACCGCGCCGTCCTGCCATTCGAGCGTCTGCTCCGGCGGCGAGGTGAACATCATGTAGAGGCGCACGGTGTCGGCGCCGTAGCGCCTGACCATGTCTTCGGGGTCGACGCCGTTCTTCTTCTGCTTCGACATCTTCTCCACCCCGCCGACCTCGACCGGCTCCCCGTCGGCCTTCAGGCGGGCCCCGACGACCTTTCCCTTGTCGTCGTGCTCGATATCGACCTCGTAGGGGGAGTACCAGGTCGGCGGCCCGTCGGGATTCTCCCGGTAGTAGGTCTCCTTGAGCACCATGCCCTGGCACAGCAGGTTGGTGAAGGGCTCGTCGGAATCGAGCATGCCGTCGTCGCGCATCAGCTTGTAGAAGAATCGCGCGTAGAGCAGGTGCAGCACCGCGTGCTCGATGCCGCCGATGTACTGGTCCACCGGCAGCCAGTAGTTGGCCCGCTCGTCGACCATCGAGTCCGCGTCCGGACAGGCGAAGCGGGCGAAGTACCACGAGGAGTCCATGAAGGTGTCGAAGGTGTCGGTGTCGCGCCGGGCGGGCTCCCCGCTCGCGGGATCGACGGTATCGACGAACTCGGGGATGGTCGCGAGCGGCGACCCGCCGCCGGAGAGCGCCACGTCCTCGGGCAGGCGCACGGGCAGGTCGGCATCCGGCACCGGGCGCTCGCGGCCCGATGCGGTGTGCAGGATCGGCACCGGGCAGCCCCAGTAGCGCTGCCGGGAGACGCCCCAGTCGCGCAGGCGGTAGTTCACCCTGCGCTCGCCGTTGGCGTGCCGCTCGAGCCACTCCGCGAAGGCGTCGAAGGCCCGGGCATAGTCCAGCCCGGAGAAGTCGCCGGAGTCGACGGTGACCATGTTCTCCTTCGAGGTCCACGCCTCGGCCTGGATGTCGACGTCGGTGTCGTCGGCGGGCGCGATGACCTGCCGGATCGGGAGGCCGTACTTGCGGGCGAACTCGTGGTCGCGCTCGTCGTGCCCCGGCACCGCCATGATCGCGCCGGTGCCGTAGCCCATGAGCACGAAGTTGGCCACCCAGACCGGGATGCGCTCCCGGTTCACGGGGTTGACGGCATGCACCCCGAGCGGACGGCCGACCTTCTCCATCGTCTCCAGGTCGGCTTCCGAGGTGGAGCCCACGCGGCACTCCTCCACGAAGCGGGCGATCTCCGGATCCTGCTCCGCGCGGCGCTTCGCCACCGGATGCTCCGGCGCCACCGCCATGAAGGTCGCGCCGAAGAGGGTGTCCGGGCGGGTGGTGAAGACGCGCAGGGGCGCTTCCCCGGTCTCGAGCGCGAAGTCGAACTCGACGCCCTCGGAGCGGCCGATCCAGTGGCGCTGCATGTTCTTGACCGCGTCGGGCCAGTCCAGGGCGTCGAGGGAATCGAGCAGCTCGTCCGCATAGTCGGTGATCTTCAGGAACCAGTGCGGGATCCGGCGGCGCTCGACCGGGGCGCCCGAGCGCCAGCCCCTTCCGTTGACTACCTGCTCGTTCGCGAGCACCGTGCCTTCCACCGGGTCCCAGTTGACCTCGGCCTGGTGCTTGTACGCGATGCCCTTCTCGTAGAGCCGGGTGAAGAACCACTGCTCCCAGCGGTAGTAGTCGGGCTGGCAGGTCGTGACTTCGCGCTCCCAGTCGTACCCGAAGCCGAGCCGCTCGAGCTGCCGCTTCATGTGCGCGATGTTCTCCCGGGTCCACTTCGCCGGCGCCACCCCCGCATCGATCGCCGCGTTCTCCGCCGGCAGGCCGAATGCGTCCCAGCCCATCGGCTGCAGCACGTTCTTTCCCAGCATCCGCTGGTAGCGGCTCACCACGTCGCCGATGGTGTAGTTGCGCACGTGGCCCATGTGCAGGCGCCCGCTCGGGTACGGGAACATGCACAGGCAATAGAACTTCTCGCGCGAGGGATCCTCGGTCACCCGGAACGTGCGCTGTTCCTGCCAGTAGGCGCGGGCGCGCGCCTCGACTTCTTCGGGGAGATAACGGGCTTGCATGGGGGGCGGACAGTTGAAGCGTATGGCGAAAGAGGATAGCGCAAGCGCCCGGGGATCCCTATTCCGTAGCGCCCGCAGCGGTCGCGTTTCGCGCGGGCGGCCGCTCAACCGCAATATCTAACCGATTCTCGGAAGCTTCGGGAGTACGGTCCGCCAACGAGAGCAGATTGGCGTCCGCAGCAGGAAAGCGGTGAGGTATTGCGCTCGAGCCTACTGCGCGTCGTGCCCGGTCTCGAAGGCGTAGTCGAAGGAATCGGAGTGCAGGCAGGTCGGGTCCAGACCCTGGGCCACCAGCGCCCGCCGGGCCGCGCTCACCATCGGGGGCGGGCCGCTCAGGTAGGCGCCCCAGCCCGAGAGGTCCGGGAGGTCCTCGAGCACCGCGCGGTGGACCAGCCCGGTGCGTCCCGTCCACTCGCACTCCGCGGTGGGCTCGGAGAGCACCGGCGTGTAGTGGAAGTGCTCGTGCTCGCGCGCCCAGCTCCGGGCGAGCGCGTCGTGGTAGAGGTCCCGGCGCGCGCGCACCCCCCAGTAGAGATGCATGGGTTCCGCGAAGCCTCCGGCGAGGGCGTCCTCGATGATGCTCTTGATCGGAGCGAAGCCGGTCCCCCCCGCCATCAGCACCGCCGGTCGGGGAGGGGTCTTGCGCAGGTAGAAGCTGCCGAGCGGGCCGTGCAGGCGCAGGATGGAGCGGGGCTTCAGGTGCTCGAACGCGTAGCCGGAGAACTCCCCGCCCGGGACGTGCCGGATCTGCAGCTCGTAGAGGGACTCGCCGACGGGCGGGCTCGCGAGCGAGAAGGCGCGCCGGCGACCGTCTCGCAGCACGACGTCCACGTACTGGCCGGCGAGGAAGTGCAGCCGCTCGCCTTCCTGCAGGCGAAGGCGCAGCGCGACCACGTCGTGCGCGAGCACCTCCTTCTCCGCCACGCGGCAGAGCAGGGTGCGCACCACGATGTTCCCCTGCGCGTCGAGCTCCTCCACTTCGATGCGGGCGTCGCTCCGCAGGGAGGCCGCGCACAGCAGCACGAAGCCGTCGCCGGGGTCGGAAGGCTGAAGCGCCTTGGGCGGTCCTTGCGGATAGTGCACCGCGCCTTCGAGGATGCGGGCGCGGCAGGAGCGGCAGGCGCCGTTCCGGCACCCGTAGGGCAGGGCGAGGCCCTGGCGGAGCGCGGCGTCGAGCACGTTCTCCCCGGACTTCACGTCGAGGACGTGGCCGCTCGGCTCGAGCTTCAGGAGCGGCACCGGAGCTCACTCCGTCCCGGGGGGAGCGGTGGCGCCGAAGCCCCGGCCGGCGCGGCCCGGAGTCACGAAGGGGGCGCCGGCCGCTGCGCTCGCCGCCGGAGCGTGCACCCGGCGGGGGCGGCCGGAGGCTGAGTCCGAGAGCTTCATGCGCGCGACGTGCCGGGGGGAGAGGACGCGGGCAGGGGGCGCTGCGGAGGTGCCGGCGGCGATCGACAGGCGGCGGGAGGGCCCGGCCGGCGGGCTACTCCGGACGGCTCCGCTTGCTGTTCAGCCACCTGATGAGGGGCTCCCACAGCTCGAGGTCGTGGTACACCCTCGACGGGGGGAGCTCCCAGATGCTGAGCCCCTGCTCGGCCGCGTGCACGTAGCTCTGCGTGCTGCGCAGCGCCGCGACGAAGGGCAGGCGTCTGCGGTCCGGAAGGCGCACGGAACGCAGGAAGCGCTGAAGCTCCTCGTGCCCGGCCGAGTTCTCCCGCACCCGGTTCGCGACCGTGCCCACGCGGACCTTGCGGTTGAGCACCCGGCCGAGGCGGACCAGCCGGTCCAGGAAGCGCACCGCGGCGTTGAGGTCGATGGGGGAGGGCACCACCGGGATGATGCAGGTCTGCGCCTTCCGCAGCAGCCGCACCAGCGTGTCACCGTGGCTCGCGGCCGGCGCGTCCATGAACACGTAGTCCATGTTCCGAGGAATACGGGTTCCGGGCCGGGTGCCGTCGACTCCGTGGATGTAGGCGCAGTCCTCCGGGCGGGTATCCAGCCAGTCCAGCGCCGACTTCTGCACGTCGTAGTCCACGAGAGCGACGTTGTACTCCAGGAGCGCGTAGTACGCCGCGAGGTTGGTGGCCAGCGTGGTCTTGCCCGTGCCGCCCTTGGAGTTGAGCACCAGGATCGAACGCATGACGGTTTCCCCTTCCCTTCGCTTGCCCCGGGCGCTCGCCGGCGCGGCCCCCCGAGGGCGTTCCTTGGACTTCCCGATTTCGCGAGTATACAGGGGCGCGAAGCGGGCACCCGGGGGCCGGTGCCGCCTCTTTCGCCCGCCGTTTCCCCTTCACCCTCGAGGGCGGCATTGCCGGGGGAGGGTCAGGATCGGCGAGCTCGCCTCAGGCCACGGGCCCGCGCTTCGGCCCTGGCCATGATGTCGCTACCGGTCCGATGGGCCGGTGTGGACACTCGAGGCGACCACGTCTCCCTCCCTGATCGCCAACACTCTATCGTCAGGATTGCAACGCAATCTCCACCCTGCCTCTATCGGGCTGACCAGCTCACTGTTACGTTCGATCCAAGGCAACTGGTGACGGCAGTACCTGAAAGGAATGAGTCGAATTCGAGCCAGAACGTACAGCTATCACCGTCGTCGTTCCGCTTGTTGATGGTTCCCGTACTCAGTGCCGTACTTCTGTACGTGTAACTGCCAAAATATGTTTCTCCGAGCACACGTTCCCTGAAACGACCAGGGGAGATGAAGGACAGGGAGTATATGGAACTCGGCGATATTGTCCTGCCGACAAAGCGCCCATCGAATGCGCTTTGGCTGGTCGGGGCGTATCCCCTCACCTCCACGTCGATATCGAAAGTTGAAGATTCGGCCGAGCACCTGTCCGAGTAAGGTGGCGGTTGCGTCGCGAGTACACGCGCAGTTTGACGAGGGATCCGCGTATTGTGCTGCGCGGAGACGGTAACGTGGTGTTCACGCAGGCTGACGTGTACGCCTTCCAGCCTTGTCGGAACGAGCTCGAACTCGAGCGGAATGTCCTCCGGAGTCCAGATGAAGTCCAGGAGATCGACGGTCTCCGGGCTACCTCCAGCATGCACGATTGCAAATGGGGGCCGGTCTTCCTGGATTAGCCGGGGGCAGTGCTCGCCGGTGATCAGGCGCTTCGTGAGCTTGTAGAGGCCAATCGGGTTGTCCAGGACTATACCGACGACTTCCGTGGCCAGCGCTTTGCCCAGCCGGAGATACCACTTCTTCCCCGGGGCCAGCACTCTTCCCAATGCCAGTATCGCACCGTAGATGTACTTGGGTGCTGTCTCAGCACGGGCGGCAGCCGTGGCCGAATCGCTTCCCCCCTTCAAGCGCGAGGCTGCAACTACGGTATCGGTGCGCGCCACTTGAACGACGTTGCCGTCGCTGTCCAGCAACTCGATTTCAAACACCAGGTCTTCAAGGTCCGACTCGATCGAGACTTCGATCTCCACTTCCGCTTCTTCGGTGAGCGTGAAAGTGAAGTAATCCACGTCGTCCGGCGAATCTATCGTCCCCTGGATGGACCCCAGGTTCGTGATGTCCGTGGCGCCCTCGGGCGTATCGGAGTGGTCGAGGGGCGGCGGTCGCTGCGAGTTGGTCGAAAGGTTCGTGAGATGCCCCGAGCGCGTCCGCATCAGGCTCATCACCTGGATAGGGGTGCTTGAAGTAGCGGAGAGCGCCCACTTGCCCTCGCCATCTCCCAGGCGGCCGGTGAGGTCCGAGGCCCCCTCTTCCAGGTGCTGCGCGGTCAACGTGCGCGCCTCACCGGCGGGAAGGCTGAGACTCACATCGCCCATCGGCGGCGGATTGCCCTTGGCATCCAGTCCGTCGATGACGATTTCCGCGGCTCCGGCGCCGGGGTTGATAAGGCGCAGCGAACTCTCGAGCGACTGGTTGCTCCCGGGATTGAAGATCGGCACCCGGTAGCGCATGGGCTCCTCTTCGGGCGCCAACTGGTGCATGCTGGTGAGGAAGCCGTCGGCAGTTCGGACGTAGGCGAGGGGCTCGATGTCCAGGGTGGTGTCCAGCTCCAGGCGCCAGTTGCCGGTGCCGTCCCCGACTCCCGTGGACAATCCGACTCCCGGATTCCCCTGCTCCAGGTCCTCGGAGTTGAACTGCGCCCCTCCCTTCGCGCCCAGCGCCAGGGACTCCGGTCCGAAGCGCCGGCCGGAATCGTCGATGGCATGGATTCTCACCTCTCCGGCCTCGTCCGAGCGGTTTATGAGCCGCACGAAGCCCTGCGGGCCGACATCGGCGTACGGCAGCATCAGCGGGATGGTGGTCGTTTCGGACGCCACCCCCTGCGAGAGGTTGGTGAGATGTCCCGAGCGGGTCTGCATCAGGCTCAGGACCTGGAGGGGGACGCTGGAAGTGACCGAGAGCTGCCACTTGCCCTCTCCGTCTCCGAGGCCGCCCGTCAGTCCGGTGTCCCCCTCTTCCAGTTGCTGCGCGGTCACGGTGCGCGCCGTGCCGGCCGGGAGGCTGAGACGAACGTCTCCCATCGGCGGAGGATTGCCCTTGGCATCCACTCCGCTGATCACGACCTCGGCGTCGTCGTCGCCGGGGTTGACGAGGCGAAGCGAGCTCTCGAGCGACTGGTTGCTCCCGGGATTGAAGATCGGCGCGCGGTAGCGCATGGGCGCCTCTTCGGACGCCAGGTCGTGCATGCTGGTGAGGAAGCCGTCGGAGGTCCGGACGTAGGCGAGGGGTTCGATGTCCAGGGTGGTGCGCAGCTTCAGGCGCCAGTCGCCGTCGCCGTCACCGACGCCCGCGGACAACCCGACGCTCGAGCTCCCCTCTTCGAGGTCCCGGGAGTTGAACTGCTTCGCTCCATTCGCGTCGATCGACAGGGAGACCGGTCCGAAGCGCTGGCCGGAATCGTCGATGGCTTCGATGTCCACCTCTCCGGGCTGGTCGGAGCGGTTGATGATGCGGACGAAGCCGTCCCGGCCGCCGCTGGACGCCGACAGCACGAGGGGAAGGTCGTGCTCGTTCTGCGACAGCGCCGCCTGACCCGGCAGGAGCAGGAAAAGCGCCGTGAGCCATGCGACCCGGGCTCTGCGCACCGGCCGCCCGGGTTGTCCGGCCCAGGTCATCTGCGTGTGCTCCTCCGTGTGCATCGGATTTCCTCCTCCAATCGGAAGCGTGCTGTCGCAGGATCGGACGGCACGGCGAAGAATGCCCCGCCGCGCTGCCCGGCACACCGGGGAAACGCGCCCGCAGGTCCGTGCCGCACGCGCATGCTATCGCGGAGGGGATTCCGGGGGGAAGGCGGGCCGCGGCGGCTGCGCGTCCCGCCCCCCGAGCGGCCGCTGGTCCGCGATCGCGGCGCCTTCGGCAAGGTGCACGGTGGAAGTGGGGAAGGCCACCTCGGCGCCGTGCGCGCTCACGATCGCGAGTGTTCGCAGCAGCACGTCCTGCTTGACGTCGTGGAAGAAGGCCCACTTCGTGGTCTTCGTGTAGCAGTAGATGAAGAAGTCCAGTGACGAGGAGGCGAAGGTGTTGAAGGCGACCATGCAGATCTTGTCGTGCTCGATCTCGGGGTGCCCGTCCAGCATCGCCTTCACGTCGCCGACGATGCCCTCCATCTTGTCCGCATCGTCGTAGCGGATGCCGATGACCTCGTAGATCTCGCGGTTGCTCATGCGCGAGGGGTTCTGCACCGAGATGTTCGAGAAGACGGCGTTGGGAACGTAGAGCGGGCGCTGATTGAAGGTGCGGATCACCGTGAGGCGCCAGCCGATGCGCTCCACCGTGCCCTCGATGTCGCGGTCCGGGGAGCGGATCCAGTCGCCCACCGCGAAGGGGCGGTCGAGGTAGATGATCAGGCCCCCGAAGAAGTTGGCGAGCAGGTCCTTCGCGGCGAAGCCGACCGCGATGCCCCCGATCCCGCCGAAGGCGAGCACTCCGGCGATGCTGTAGCCGAGCGTCTGCAGGACCACCAGCACCGCGGTGATGACGACCGAGAGGCGCAGGAGCTTCGCGATGGCGTCGTAGGTCGCCCGGTCGTAGGGCTCCTCGCGCTTCTTCTTCTCCTCGATGATGTTCCCTTCCACGGTGCGGATGAAGCGCACCAGGAACCACGCGATGAGCCCGACGATGGCCACGTCGCGCAGCGGCCTCGCCGCATCGAAGATCATGGCGCCGGTCTCGGCCTGGATGATCTGGATCGCGAACGCGATCCCGACCACCAGGATCATCGCCCGCACCGGCAGGCGGAGCGCGGTGAAGAGGCTCTGGTCCCACACCGTCGGGGTCTTCACCAGCACCCGCTCGATGCGGTCGCCCACGCCCTTGACGAAGAAGGCGGCGAGCAGGGTCGCGAACACGACCACGAAGACCTCGATGACCCAGGGCGCGAGGCCGATGGTGCCCACGTACTCCCTGAAGCTCTGGCTCATGTCCATCGCCGCGCCCCGGCTCCTCGGTGCCGCCTCGATTCCCGGTCGTGCCCGCCGGATGTCCGGCTACTTCACCACGACTTCCCGGGGGAGGGAGGAGAAGCGCTCGCAGCCGGTGTCGGTCACGCGAATCGTCTCGCTGAAGCCGACCCCGTAGTCGCGGTAGAGCAGGCAGAGCGGCACCATGTGGAAGGTCATGCCCGCCCGGAGCTCGCGCTCCTCACCGCGGCGCAGGCTGATGATCTCGCCCTCGCCCCAGTCCGGGGGATAGTTGACCCCGATGGAGTACCCGAGGCGGTGGCGGAAGTAGTCGCCGAATCCCGCCTTCTCCACCACCGCGCGCGCCTCCCGGTCCACCTCCTCCGAGGTCACCCCGGGGCGGATCACCTCCATCGCCCGGTCGACGGCGCCGATCACCGCTTCCGCGCAGGCGCGCTGCCGCGCGTCCGGCTCGCCGATGAAGAGGGTGCGCATGATCGCCACCGCGTAGCGCCACTGGCTGCAGGAGACCTCGAAGTACACGAGGTCCTTCTCGCCGATGGTCTCGCCGCGGGCGGTCTGGTGGGGCAGGCAGGTGCGCGGCCCCGAGAGGATGAAGGGGGGCAGGCCCATGTACTCCCCGGTGTTCTCGAGCAGCACGCGGTTGACCTCGGCGTTGACCCGGTCGTCCGACACCCCGGGGGCGCACATGTCCATGCCCGACTGCACCGCCTTGTCGAGGATCGCGGCGGAGCGGCGCATCATCGCGATCTCCTCGCCGGACTTGATCATGCGCGCGTTCCACAGGATGTCGATGGCGTCCTCGAAGGTGCACGAGGGCAGGGCGCGCGTCAGGGTCTCGTGCTCCTCGACGGTGTAGAACCAGCCCTGCTTCTCCACCCCGATGCGCGTACCCTCCCCGAGCCCGAGCAGGCGCAGGACGTGGGCGGTGAGGGTGGGGGGATGCTCCCAGTCGTCGACCGGGACGAAGGAGGGAATCCACGCGTACTCCGGGATGTTGAGCGACTCGAAGCGCCGGAGGATCAGGACCGGATCGAATCCCGGCCCCATGACCAGGCAGTGGTACTTGTAGTAGCCGGGCGTCTCGTAGCCGGTCATGTAGGTGATGTTCTCCGGAGAGCGCAGGCACAGCGCGTCGAGCCCGCGCTCGGCCATGGCGGCGAGCACCAGCTCGTAGCGGCGCAGGTACTCCTCGAGGCTGAAGCCGAGGCGGTGGTGGGTGATCATCTCGAAGTCGCCGCCGCCGGCGAGGCGCTTCGTTACCGTCTCGAACGCGGCTTCGGTGGCGATGTCGGCGACCGCGGTGATGCGCTTGGTGGTTTCCGTTGACACGTCGTCGGTTTCCTTGTCAGTTGGCGGTGGGGGTGGTTCGGGCCGCCGCTGCCCCTCCCGCGAGGAGGGCGGCGGTGATGGACAGGCGCTCCTGCTCCGGAGCCTGTTCCGGTTCGGGCCTCCCCGCCCGGCGGTACCAGTAGCGCGCATTGCCGAGGTCCCCCCGGAGGCGGTGCAGCCAGGCGTGGACCCACGCCGCGTCCGCGCCGCTCTCGGCCTGCACGATGCGGTGGGCCTCGTCCCATTCGTCCTTCGCGGCGTGCCACATGGCGCGGAGCGCGGCGGGAAGCGGAGGGGCTTCCCCGGAGAGGGAGGCTTCGAACTGCTCGATGTTCACGTCGGGTTGCTCCCGGGGTGTTGAGGGCGGGAAGGGTCCGGTGAGAAGGGCGCGCCCGCGGCGGGAAATCGGCAAGACATCGCGGCTAGAGCGCCGGGCGCACTTCCTCGGCGAGCCAGCGGAACGCGTTGCGCAGGTCCCGGGCGGTGGACACCACGAACTCCACCACGAGGTGCTCGATGGGCAGGCGCTCGGTGTAGCTGCGCACGTACTCGATGGTCTGCTGACGGTCGCCCTCGAAGGTGGGGGCGGGGCTTCGCATCGGCGCGGGATCGATCTCCGTGGGGCGCAGGTACATGCGGTAGGTGAGGAAGGGAGCGGGGGAGGCGAGTCCCTGGATGAAGGCGTACTTCTCCGCCACTTCCTCGACCGGGATCTCGCTCGCGTGCCAGGCCTGCGCGAGGCGCGCGGTGCGCCGGAGCACCGGCTTCGCGTGGCCCCCGATCCAGATCGGGATGGGGCGCTGGACGGGCTTCGGCTCGAAGGCCGCGCCCGAGAAGCGGTGGTAGCGGCCCTCGAAGGCGGGGGCGGCCGCGGTCCAGAGCTCGCGCATGATGTCGAGGTACTCGTCGGTCATCGCCCCGCGCTCCGCGAAGGGCACCCCCAGCGCCTCGAACTCCTCCCGGTCCCAGCCCACGCCCGCTCCGAAGATCACCCGTCCGCCGGAGAGGTAGTCCAGGGTGGAGAGCATCTTCGCCTGCGCGAAGGGGTTTCGCAGCGGCACCACGACCACCGTGGTGCCGAGCTTCACCCGGCGCGTCTCCGCCGCCGCGTAGGCGAGGCAGACGAAGGGGTCGAGGAACTCCCGCCCGAAGGTCCCTCCGAAGGCCGGAGGAACCAGGATGTGGTCGGAGACCCACACCGAGTCGAAGCCGAGCGCCTCGGCGAGGCGTCCGGTGCCGACGCTCGCCTCCGGCGAGGTCACGTCGCCGTAGTTGGTGAGGCAGACCCCGACTTCGAGAGGCATGCTCGTACCGGTTCCCCGGCGCGGCCCTCAGCCCGCCATCGTCTCCTGGAGCGCGAGGGGCCCCAGGCCGTCCCCGACCGCGGCGGGCCGGGCGAGAACGCGCTCCACCATCGGAGCGAAGAAGTCCAGCGGGAGCGAGTCGTAGGAGGGGTCGAAGGCGACCTGGTCGTAGAGCGCGCAGAACTCCACCGTGCGCCGGTAGCAGGGGTGGCCCCGGTAGCGGTCCCGGGCGTCGGGATCGAGTCCCAGGTGCTCGAAGAAGTAGTGCCCCTGGAAGAGCGGGTGGTGCTTGACCATCCAGTGGTTCTCCGCCGAGACGTAGGGCCTGAGCAGCGCGGCGGCGAAGTCCCCGTGGTTGAAGGTCGCCAGCGCCTCGCCGATATCGTGCAGCAGCGCGCACACCACGTACTCCTCGTCCCGGCCGTCGCGGAAGGCGCGGGTCGCGCTCTGGCGGCAGTGGTCGACCGCGCCGAGCGGCATCGTGTCCATCTTCACGCCCTCGATGCTGTGCAGGTACTCGAGCAGGCGCGCAGGGATCAGGCCGGAGGACCGCGACTCCTCCGCCTCGATCGCATCCAGGTCGGCCTTGGTCGCCTCGGAGAACTTCGTCCAGGTCGGTGCTGCAAACATGCGCTCACCCTCCGACAGGTTCGCCCGCATGCTATGCGCGCGGCCTTTCCCCTTCAACGCCTCGCCCCCGGGCCGGCGGATGCGAGGCGGTGGCGCGATTGCGCGCATTCAGGCAGGCTTCGGCGGTGCCTCCGACGCACCGATCGCTGATTCCCGCACGCTTCTACTCTCGCGATGCCGAGGTCGTCGCCCCGGAGCTGCTGGGCATGCTGATCTGCCGGGAGGGCGTCGTGCTGCGCATCACCGAGGTCGAGGCCTACCGCTGGCCGGGCGACACCGCCTGCCACGCGCGGCACGGCCGCACCGCAAGGAATGATGCGCTGTGGGGGCCGCCGGGGCGGGCCTACGTCTACCTCTGCTACGGCCTCCACCACATGCTCAACCTGGTGACCGGCCGGGACGGCGAGGCGGGCGCGGTGCTGGTGCGCGCGGCGGAGCCGGTGGCGGGCCTGGAGACCCTGCGCGCGCGCCGGCCCGGCGCCGAGGGGCCCGCCCTGCTCGCCGGTCCCGGCCGGCTCGGGGCCGCGCTCGCCCTCGAGCTGGACCTCAACCGGGAGCGCCTCTTCCGCCGCGGCAGCCTCGAAGTGCGTCGCGGCACGCCGCCGGAGGCCATCCGGTGCGGTCCGAGGATCGGCATCGACTATGCCGAGCCCGCCCACCGCGCGCTGCCCTGGCGCTTCGCGATCGAGGGCACGCGCTGGGTGTCGCGCCGTGCCGGACTGGAGCACCTCGACGCCGTTCGATGACGTATCCTCTTGCTCTTCGGCAGCGCGCTCTCGTGGCTCGAACGCAGTGGAGAACGGCACCATGGTGAGAATCAACGGAGAGCGCCTGCTCGACGATCTGCGCACCCTGCGCGAGTTCGGCCGGGTCGGCCCCGGGGTGGTGCGCCAGGCGCTCTCCGACGTGGACATCGAGTCCCGCCACTGGCTGGTGGAGCGCATGGGCGAGGCGGGGCTCGACGCACGAATCGACGGCCTCGGCACGGTGATCGGCCGCTCCCGGAGCGACGGCAAGGCGCTCCTCGTCGGCTCCCACACCGACACCCAGCCCACCGGGGGCTGGCTCGACGGCGCGATGGGCGTGATGTACGGCCTCGAGCTCGCCCGGGCCTTCCGCGAGCACGAGGAGACCCGCGACTTCGCCCTCGACGTCGCGTCGTGGATCGACGAGGAGGGCGCGTTCATGGGGTGCCTCGGCAGCCTGGCCTTCTGCGACATGGTGGAGCCGGAGTCGCTCGCCGACGCCACCGGACCGGGCGGCGCCCGGCTCGGCGACGTGCTGCGCGAAGCGGGATTCGAAGGACGGCCCTGGACGCGCTTCGAGCCCGGCCGCTACGCCGGCTACCTGGAGGCGCACATCGAGCAGGGCCCCTACCTCGAGGAGGAGGAAAAGCGCATCGGGGTGGTCACCAGCATCGTCGGGATCCGCAGCTACCAGATCGCCTTCAAGGGCGAGCAGAACCACGCCGGCACCACGCCGATGCCGCGCCGCCGGGACGCGGCCACCGCCCTCATCGAGCTCGCGCACCGCATCAACCGGCGCTTTCCGGAGCGCACGGGCCCGAAGTCGGTGTGGACCATCGGCCAGATCGACGTCTTCCCCGGCGCGCCCAGCATCGTGCCCGGATCGGCGTGGATGAACGTGCAGTTTCGCGACGGCGAGGAGTCCCGGCTCGACGACCTGAGCGCCCTGCTCCACGAGCTGGTGACGGAGGCCGACGCGGGCGGCGAGGTCGAGGTCAGCATCCGCCGGGGCAACGAGCGGGTGGTGGCGGCGGCGATGGACGAGGGGTTCCAGGGCCATCTCGCCCGGGCGGCGGAGGTCCACGCCCCCGGCGCCTGGATGCGCATGCCGAGCGCGGCCGGGCACGATGCGCAGGTCATCGCCCGGTGCATGCCGAGCGCGATGCTCTTCGTGCCGAGCATCGACGGCATCAGCCATGCCTTCGAGGAGGACACCGCGGAAGAGGACGTGGTGCTGGGATGCCAGGTGTTCGCCGACGCGGCGGCCACGATTCTCTCCGAGCAGCGAGGATGAGCCGATGAGCGCAAGTACACGAGTATCCCGGCGCCGCTTCGTGGGGGGCGCCGCCGCGCTGGGGGCGCTGCCGCTGCTCTCCCGCAGGGCGGCGGCGGCCGAGGTCGACGTGGTCGTGGTGGGGGCGGGCGCGGCCGGGCTCGCCGCCACCCGCGAGCTGCTGCGCCAGGGAATGTCGGTCGCCACGCTGGAGGCGAGCTCCCGGATCGGAGGGCGCGTGCACACCGACCTCGCCCGCTTCGGGGTGCCCTACGACATCGGGGCGCACTGGATGCACCTCGGGGCGACGAACCCTTTCCTGCGCTACGCCCGGGACAACGGCTTCGACGTCTACGCGGCTCCGACCGAGGAGACCGTCTACGTCGGCGACCGCGAGGCGAGCGAAGCGGAGTACGCCGCCTACGACGCCGCGTACGAGGCCGCCATCGGGGCGATATCCGCCGCCGGCCGGCAGAGCCGGGACGTGAGCCCGGCCTCGGTGGTCCCCGACGGGGGTCCCTGGCACGACTTCGTGCACTTCCTCATCGGGCCGTGGGAGATGGGCAAGGACTTCGACGGCTTCTCCTGCGCCGACTGGTGGAGCGGCGATGACGGGACGGACTGGTACTGCCGGGAGGGCTACGGGGCGGTGGTCGCCCACAGCGCCCGGGACCTCGATGTCCGCCTGTCGACCCGCGTGAGAAGCATCGACTGGAGCGGGAGCGGGGTGGCGGTGGAGACGGACAGCGGGAGCATTCGCGCCCGGGCGTGCATCGTCACCGTCTCCACCGGAGTGCTGGCGAGCGGCGACATCCGCTTCGTGCCCGAGCTCCCCGCCGAGAAGCTCGAGTCCTTCCACGGCATCAGCATGGGGTTCTACGACCACATCGCGCTGCTCTTCGACGAGAACGTGTTCGGCACCGCGCCCGACGAGTACCTCCTCTACAACGCCTCCACCCACGGTGCGCACTCCCCCGCGCTGATGGGGCTGCTCACCAACGTCTCGGGCACCGGGCTGACGCTGGCCGACGTCGGCGGGGACTTCGCCCGGGAGCTCGAAGAGGCGGACGGGGAGGCGGCGATCGACTTCGCGAAGGCGGAGCTGCGGAAGATGTTCGGTGGCGCCATCGAAGGGCACCTCGTCAAGGCCCACTTCACCCGGTGGGGCCGGAACCCCCTCACGCGCGGCTCCTACGCTTCGGCGAATCCGGGCGCCTTCCCCCTTCGCTCCGCGCTCCGCCGGCCGGTGGGCGACCGGGTGTGGTTCGCGGGAGAGGCGTGCAGTCCCGGCGAGTGGGCGACGGTCGGGGGCGCCCACCACTCCGGCGAGGAGGCCGCGCGCGTCGTCGCCGCCGATATCCGCTCGGCCTGAGCGCCGGGGACGTGTTGAAAGCGCGTCGTGGCGCTACGCGCGAGAGGGGTTTGGAGCCTGCGCCCAACGGGAAGGTGGCGGGCACGTGTCGCGGGACTCGGAGACGGCGCGAGACCCGCATTCTGGCGACGTCCGGAAACACGAAGAACCTGTGGCAAGAGTTCGGGTTGTAGCGGTGCTGCTTCCCGGCGGTGTGCGGTACGGATGCATGGGCAGCATCGACGGGCGGTACCTGCTAAACGGGGAGTTATGTAGAAAGGTTACAAAGACCCGAGGCTCCAGGATGGCGAGAGGCTCTAACCTTGAGGGAAATTCTCGTTAAATCAATATCTTATTGGCCTATCCCTTTCGAATAGAGGCAGCTTCGAGGTCCTCCACTGTCGGAGGTGTGACTGAGCGCCAGTCAGAATCGAACACGCGGTCTTGGTCGCGTTCCGAGTCCGTGGACGTCAGGAGTCCGTTACCAGAGCGGCTCGTGTTCTTCTGGGCGACCAAGACGGTTAGCGGGGGCAGGTTCTTGCCGTCACAGAATCGCATTACTGGTTCAAGGAACTGCCACAATGGTCTAAGGCCTCTGAATCCCAGGAGGTCCGCGATCTCCGTGTACGTGTAGGTCTCGCCCTTCGCCGCGGCACGGACCAGCGGGTGCCAGACTTCCAGTGCTCTGTCGTACTTCGTTATTGGGTGGAGAGTAGGCGCCATAAGCCGTGTCACCGGAGACGGTGCGGAGCGATGTCGAAGACTTGAGCGAAGAGGCGCTGGTACCACGTGACTTTCACGTAGGGCCTATTCGGATGGCCGTGCGCGATGCGGTGGCCGTCAGTCGATGCACCGACAGCGCTTCGCTGCATGTCCGGTTTCCTCCGCGAACTGCGATGATGTTTCGAGACTGGGGTGGAGGGTGTATGCCTCATCCTCTCTCCAGGTCCCGTCCAAGTGCGTGCCAAGGTGGCCGCAGCTCTCGTGGTGCACGGAAATGTAATCGGGGCCGTTCCAGGTGACATAGCTCATAGTCAGATGTGTCCCGACTGCTCGTCCTTGCCTAGAGTGACGGTCCAGTCTCCATAGCCCACGATGATGCCCCTCTCGGATGCCGCATCGCATAGCTCGTCGAGAATTGCCTTCCTCGGATGTCCACGCCCCGTTCAGTTCGAGCATCAACACGCCTGCCACCCTGTCAAATCTGCCGCCTGATCCTGTCCACCCGCAGGGGCGCAGTCCACATCCTGTGCGCCATCGCCGGGGGCGATTCCCGGCGGGACCCTTGTGGCGGTCTTCATCGCTCTTGCACTCATCTCAGGAATCTTGGTCTCTTCGGGACGGAGGCATCGTCAGCAACGGTGGAGGGCTGACCATCCCCGGAATGCCGAAGCGACTCGACTATGGCAACGCGACCCTGGCGATCTCGTGCGGGCATCGATGCGCCCCTCGCGCCCGGCCATGCAGGACGCCGCCGAACCCGCCAAGGAGAAACCGAAGCCGCGCTCACCTCAGCCTGAAGACGGTCTGGGCACTTCTCCGAGTGTCTGAATCAGTCCATCCAGAGCGGCTAGTCGACGCGCATCCGACTCATTGGCGAGCGAGTGTATAGCGTGTTCTAAGGCTGGCCTAATGAGGTCTGTTACTTGGTCGTGATAATCGGCGCACCCTGAGCATTGCTCCAGCTTCGTCTCAAGTGTGCAACAAACTCGGGCAATCACAAAGAGACTGGTGCGTGCGCCTGGAGGCAGATCTGAGTCGCGCCACCGAAGGGCTCTGATGCAGCAACTCTCAATCTTCGTCAGGAGATCCCGGTGCAGGCGAGTCCCTTCAAGCGCTGACAGCAATTGGTTCTGGAGATTGATAGTCACCCGTGGTGCCTGCGGTGATTTGTGGAAAATCCTGTTTCCTGAAGACTGCCCTCACGTCACATCCGTACTTGCTGGATAGCTTGTTGCTGCCTCCGGCTTCTCGGTCAACGAGGGACACTATGCCCGCTATCTTGTACCCGGCCCTCTTGAACTCTTCACAAGCTATTTCTGTGGATGCGCCGCTCGTGATTACGTCGTCCACGACCATGATGTGGGTCCCTTTGCCTAGTGGGTTCTCAATCGTTCTTTTCGTTCCGTGGTGCTTGGGCTCTTTGCGAACGATTGAGCCTGAGGTCATGGTGTGCCCGCTCTCGTAAGCACGCTGGATTACGGCCGCGACGATGAAGTCAGCGCCCATTGTCAAGCCGCCGATGGCACTTGGCCGGGGGCGAAACTCGTCCGCAATCTTGAGGAATGCGTCTGCGATGAGAGTGAGGCATTCACCATTGAGCATGGCCTTCTTGCAGTCGAAGTAGAAGCCGGACCTCTGGCCGGTGCTCAATGTGAAGGGGTGGTCGATGGTGAGGCACTTTTCGCCCACCAAACTCCTCAACTTCTCCCACTCGGGAGTTGCGGTGTAACTCGCCGACTGCATGAAATCCTCCCAGTCAACAGCTTACTAACAGGTTATGCACAGGCCGGGAACAGGCTGTCCACAGCAAGCCATTGTTTTCGTTGGGGGTGGCACTATAGGCCAGATAGAAGGGTTTAGCTAGCCCTAGACATCCATACTGTCAGGAGCAAATGGTCTGTCCGGTGTAGTAGAGATCCAGTGGATGAGACTCGAGGAAGCCTACGGTGGTTGGCAGGCTCGGCGGCTGACACAGGAGGACGCGATACGGCTGCTCGAGGTGTGTGAGCGCACGTTTCGGCGCTACATCGACCGCTACGACGGATGGAACGTCAATGTCGCTGATCACCCTCATGGAGCCACCGCTGTCC
This sequence comes from Gammaproteobacteria bacterium, assembly GCA_022824305.1. Taxonomy (GTDB): domain Bacteria; phylum Pseudomonadota; class Gammaproteobacteria; order HK1; family HK1; genus JAJEAD01. Next base: position 19,899 of record JAJEAD010000034.1, read on the forward strand.
GGGTTAGTGGAGCCCCTGAGGGGTGCTGATCTGGGGGCACGGACGAGGTGATCATTTCTTCGGTTTTCCTCCTGTAGCAACGGTTGATCTTGGGGACGCCGGCATGGGTCTGGGAGAGGGTAGCCCTCGCCTTCCAGAGTCAGGCGGTAGGCGTCGTGATGGAGCCGGTCGAGGGTGGCGGCGCCGAGCAGCCGGTTGCGGAAGGCGTCGCCCCACCCGGAGAAGTTGAGGTTGGAGTTGACGATGGTGGCGCCCTGTTCGTAGCGCTCGGCGACGAGGTCGTAGAAGTCTTCGTCCTGAGGGGCACGTAGGGGTTTCAAGCCGAAGTCGTCGATGACGAGCAACGGCACGCGAGCGAAGGTGTGAAAGCGTCGCTCGTAGGCGTTGATGGCGCGCGCGGCATTGAGGCTTGCCAGCAACTGGCTCTGGGTGGTGAACAGCATGTCGTAGTCGGCGCGCACGGCGGCGGAATGAGCGCTGCGCTCGTGTTGCCCGGGAACGCAGGTTCGCGCAATCCGCGATCGATTGCGAAACGGACGACGCGGCATGTCGACGACACTTGAGGGCAGTGGACTCCGCGTCGTGTTCCGCCCAAGATCGCCCCGGCACCAGGGACTGCCGAGCGTCGTGGCGCAGGCGGCAGCGGCGCTCAAGGGAGGAGCATCGAATGACTGATCCGGAAAACCCGATACTGTCTCGTCTCGGGAGCGATCCCGCGAGTATCGCGAGGGGACTGCGGGAGTTTTCGAAGTCGGCGGAAATGCTCTCGAATGATCGACCTCGTCTCATCAACGAGCACCCGTTGCAGTGGGTTGGGGTGTATCGAGGCGAAGTGTCGGCGAAAGCCGACGATCTGCCATCGTTGATGGAGGAGTTGGAGAGGCGGAGCATTCCGCTCGGCGACACTATCGTGCGCTTCATCGAGAAGAACCAGCGTACGCTGATCCTCTAGCATGCTGCGAGGAAGATTTGGCGATACCTCCGGTCGGCCCTACATGGAAGGGCACGTCCTGCTCCCTCGGCTGGGATGGCGCGGCAACGTGGTCAGGGTGCCCGACCGGAAGGACGCGGGTTTGGTAGTCCCGTCGGGTGTCGGGCGAGCCGGTCTTCGTCCGGGGACCTGCTCCCGCCGCACTCAGCCCCCGGCGAGGAGCGCGTCGACGTCGAGGGCGGCTTCGAGTTCATCGGCCACTTCGTCGAGCGCGGCCTCGACCGCGCTCTCGTAGGCAAGCGCCGACGCCGTCCCGGCGCGCACGCCCTCGAGCCAGCGGGCACGGAAGGCATCGCCCGCGAAGAGGCCGTGCACGTAGCTGCCCTCGATCCGGCCGTCGGGGCTGAGCGCGCCGTCGGGGCGCCCCTCGATCCGGGCGAAGGGCCGCGCGGTGTCCGCTCCGGTGGTGGCGCCCATGTGGATCTCGTAGCCGGCGATTGCCGCCCCGCTGCGGGCGCAGCTCCCGCGCACCGGGCGCACCGACTTCTCGCCCTCCATCACCGTGTCCACGTCGAGCAGGCCGAGCCCGGGCGCCTCGCCGGCCGGGCCGTCCGCGCCCCGCGGATCTCGCACCCGGCGCCCCAGCATCTGGTAGCCGCCGCAGAGCCCGAGCACCCGGCCGCCGGCCCGCGCGTGCGCGATCACGTCGTGGTCCCAGCCCTGCGCGCGCAGGAAGGCGAGGTCGCCGAGGGTCGACTTCGTCCCGAGGAGCAGGACTACGTCCGCGTCGCGGGGGAGCGGCGCGCCCGGAGGGACGAACGCGAACTCCACCGACGGCTCCATCCGGAGCGGGTCCACGTCGTCGAAGTTGGCGATCCGGGAGAGCCGGGGCGCGACGATCCGGATGCGCCCGCCCGCCCGAAGGGGCGCGGGGGCGCCGGCGCCGTCGAGCGTCGCCGCGTCCTCCCGCGGGAGGCGCCGCGCCGCGTCGAGCCAGGGGACGACGCCGCGGCAGGGCCAGCCGGTGAGGCGCACCATGTCGCGCACCCCGTCGTCGAAGAGGCGCGGGTCGCCCCGCAGCTTGTTGACGGCGAAGCTGCGGATCATCGCCGCGTCCGCGGGGTCGAGCACCGCCTTCGTTCCCACCACCGCGGCGATGACGCCTCCGCGGTCGATGTCCGCGAGCAGGCACACCGGCACTTGCGCGCGCCGCGCGAAGCCCATGTTGGCGATGTCGCGGTCGCGCAGGTTGGTCTCCGCCGCGCTTCCCGCCCCCTCCACGATGACCAGTTCGAAAGCGCCTGCGAGGCGCTCGAAGCTCTCCATCACCGGCGCGAGCAGCCGGTCCCGGCTCGCCATGTAGTCGGCCGCTCCCAGGGCCGCGGTCGCGCGGCCGTGCACCACCACCTGCGAGCTGCGGTCGCTCTGGGGCTTGAGCAGCACCGGGTTCATGTCGATGCCGGGTGCGAGCCCCGCCGCGCGCGCCTGGAGCGCCTGCGCGCGCCCGATCTCGCCCCCGCCCGGGCAGGCCGCCGCATTGTTCGACATGTTCTGGGGCTTGAAGGGAGCGACGGCGATGCCGCGCCGGCGCGCGATTCGGCACAGGCCCGCAACTACGGTGGACTTGCCGGCGTCCGAGCCGGTGCCCTGGATCATGAGCGCCCCGCTTCTCACGCCTCCGCCCGCTTCACTCCCGTTCTCGCCGGCCGTCCCGGATCCGCCTCCTCGTCACGAAGGGGAGAGGACTCGTCCGGTGGCTCGACTCTCCCCGGTCTTCGCCGGATTGCTGAACTCCAGCTCCGCATCCTCCACCGGCGCGCTTCTCACCAGCTTCCTGTCTTCGCCGTAGTCCTGGGTGTTGCGCCAGGGGTTGCGGTCGCCCTGCCTGGGAAGGAGGTGCATGCTGCGTTGCATGTAGCCCGGAGAGAAGTCGTCGATCCACGGGCGGGCGGGCATTGCCGCCGCGTCTTCCGGAGCGAGCCTCGGGGTGACCTGGCGGCTGCCGCTCTCGTCCATGCGCCCGATGACCCGGGCGGCATACTCCGAGTTCATGTCGGCGCGCAGGGTCCAGCTTGCGTTGATGTAGCCGAAGGTCTGGATCAGGTTCGGCACGTCGGACAGCATCATGCCCTTGTAAGTCCAGTGATCGGGCAGGTTGACCGGGTTGCCGTCGACGCTGAGCGCCACGCCGTTCATGATCTGGAGCTCGAGGCCGGTCGCGCTGATGACGATGTCGGCCTCGAGCACCTCGCCGTTGGCGAGCCTCACTCCTTCCTCGACGAAGCTGTCGATCTCTTCGGTGACGACGCTGGCGCTGCCGTCGTTGATGACCTGGAAGAGGTCGTCGTCGGGGATCAGGCACAGGCGCTGGTCCCACGGGTTGTAGCTCGGCGTGAAGTGCTTCCCGACATCGCAGTGCGGGCCCAGCAATCGCCTCACCTCCCCGATCAACTCCGCCTTGACCGCTTCGGGCTCGGTCCGGGTGCGACGATAGAACTTGAGCTCGCCCCTGACGTTCTTCCAGCGCGTCAGGGCATAGGCCAGCCCTTCGGGCAGGAAGCGGCGCAACCAGTGGGCGATCCTGTCGTGACTCGGCCACGAGACGACGTAGGTCGGCGACCGCTGCACCATGGTGACGTGGCCGGCGCCGCCCATCGCCATTGCCGGCACGAGGGTCATCGCCGTCGCCCCCGATCCGATCACGAGCACCTTCCTGCCCCGGTAGTCGAGATCCTCGGGCCAGAGCTGGGGATGGATGACGGGGCCCTCGAATCGATCCATGCCGTTCCACTGCGGCCGGTAGGGGTCTTCGTACTTGTAGTAGCCGCCGCACATCAGCAGCATGTTGCAGGAGATGCGGACGCTGCGTCCGTCGTGCTCGGCCTGCACGGTCCACGCCGCCTCGTCGCTCGACCAGCTTGCCGCCTTCACCCGGTGGCCGAAGCGGACCCGCTCGCGGATGCCGTGCTCTTCGGCGGCCTCGTTGATGTAGCGCAGGATCGTGGGCCCGTCGGCAATCGCCCTGGCGTCCAGCCAGGGCTTGAAGACGAATCCCAGCGTGTACATGTCGCTGTCGGAACGGATGCCGGGATAGCGGTAGAGATCCCAGGTGCCCCCGATTGCGTTGCGCGCCTCGAGGATCGCGTAGCGCTTGTGCGGGCACCGCGTCTCGAGGTGCCAGGCTGCGCTCACGCCCGAGATGCCCGCTCCGACGATCACGACATCGACATGTTCCATGGAAGGTCTCCGATGCGTTCCCCGCCCCGGTCATTCCCGTTCTTCGCAGGATACATCCCTGTCCCCCCGCGAAGCGCCGGCGGTGCGAGTGATGTCGCCGCTTCACCTCACGCGTCAATCGGCGGTGGGCTCGCTTCTCACCTTCCGGATCTCCACTGCTCGACTCACACGCTCGGAGGACGGGTCGGTGCACCCGTCGAGATTCTCTCCTGCCTTTCCGGCCGCCGGTCCGAATCGCCGGGCAGCCCTCCCGCGGCGGACTTGCCGGTAGCCCCCGCGTTCACCCGAGCTCCGCGAGCCGGACGTGGGCGGAGTTCGAGCGCGGCCGCCACAGGCGGCGCTCGATCGCCTCGTTGAGACGCTCCGCGATCTCGCGGAGCGCCGCGGGGTTGTTCTCCGCGAGGAAGGCGCGGACCTCGGAGTCCTCGAGGTAGGCGTCGAAGACCGCATCGAAGTGGTGATCGCCCACCGCGCGCGCGGTCGCCGCGAAGGCGAAGAGGTAGTCCACCGTCGCCGCCATCTCGAAGGCGCCCTTGTAGCCGTGGCGCATCACCCCCCGGATCCACTTGGGATTCACCACCCGGGCCCGCACCACCCGGGCGATCTCCTCCTCGAGCCGGCGCACCCGGGGACTCTCGGGGCGGGAGTGGTCGTTGTGCCAGACCACGGGGCGCGTCCCCGAGACGTGGTGCACGGCGGCGCTCATCCCGCCCTCGAACTGGTAGTAGTCGTCGGAGTCGAGGAGGTCGTGCTCCCGGTTGTCCTGGTTGTGGACCACCGCTTCCACGCCGCCGAGACGGCGCTCGAAGAGCGCGTGCTCGGCCGCGCCTTCGGTGCCGGCCCCGTAGGCGTATCCTCCCCACAGGATCCACGCCCGGGCGAGGTCCGCCTCCTCGCGCCATCCCCGCTCGTCGATGAGCGCCTGCAGGCCGGCGCCGTAGGCTCCCGGCCGGGAGCCGAAGACCCGGTAGCCGGCGCGCCGCTCGGCATCGGCCCGCGCCACCCCGGCGCCTGCGAGCCGCGCGACGTCGGCGCGCCATGCCGCCGCGAGCGGGTTGTCGCGCTCGGGCTCCTCGAGCCGGGCGACCGCGCGCACCGCCGCGTCCAGGAGCGCGATCTGGGCGGGGAAGGCGTCCCGGAAGAAGCCCGACACCCGCAGCGTCACGTCCACGCGAGGCCGGTCGAGGAGCCCCCGCGGCAGGATCTCGAATCCCGTGACTCTCCCCGAGCCCGGCTCCCACTTCGGCCGCACCCCCATGAGCGCGAGGGCCTGGGCGATGTCGTCGCCCCCGGTGCGCATGTTCGAGGTGCCCCAGGCCGAGAGCGCCATGCGCCGCGGCCACTCGCCGTGCTCCTGGCGGTGGCGTTCCACGAGCAGGGCGGCGGACTTCCAGCCGAGGCGCCAGGCGACCGCGGTGGGGACGCTGCGGGTGTCGACCGAGTAGAAGTTGCGTCCGGTAGGCAGCACCTCGGGTCGCCCGCGGGTGGGGGCGCCGGAAGGCCCGGGCTCGAGGAAGCGCCCGTCGAGCGCGGTGAGGACGCCGCGGATCTCCGCCTCTCCGCAGCGCTCGATCGCGGGCCGGATGCGCTCCCTCACTTCGTCTAGCACCGCCCGGGTGCGCGCCCAGCGCGCGGGGCAGCGCCGCCTTCCCGCCACCAGCGCGAGCGCGAGCGCCTCGATGCGCTCCACGGTGTCGCCGGCGCTGCGCCACGCCGCCTCCGCTTCGAGCGCGCGGCCGAGCGCCTCGGGTCGCGGCCCCGTCCACCGCTCCCCGAGATCGCAGTCCAGGGGGTCGAACCCGTCGAGCCCGAGATCGCGGGCGAGGGCGCGGGTGAGCGAGGCGCTCGCGCCCGCGTCCTCGCCGCGCGGCAGGCGCACCAGCGCGACCAGCAGGTCGTGGAGCGCGCCGCCCTCGGGGCTCCGGCCGAAGATGTGCAGCCCGTCTCGGATCTGCATCTCCTTGAGCTCGCAGAGGTAGGCGTCGAGCTTGGAGAGGGCTTCGCCCGCCTCCTCGTGCGCCGCGATGCCGCAGTCGCGGTCGAGGCCGAGGCGGGTGACGAGGTCCAGGATGTCGTCGCGCAACGCGCGCAGGCGCCGCGGGTCCACCCCCGAGGCCTCGTAGTACTCGTCCACCAGGCGCTCGAGCTCGCTCAGGGGCCCGTAGCTCTCCGCCCGGGTCAGCGGCGGGGTGAGGTGGTCTACGATCACCGCCTGCGAACGCCGCTTGGCCTGGGTGCCCTCGCCGGGATCGTTGACGATGAAGGGATAGACGTGCGGCAGCGGCCCCAGCGCCGCCTCCGGGTAGCAGGCGGCGGAGAGCGCGAGCGCCTTGCCCGGCAGCCACTCCAGGTTGCCGTGCTTCCCCATGTGCACCACCGCGTGCACGCGCTCCCGCAGCCAGGCGTAGAAGGCGAGGTAGCCGTGCGGGGGCACCAGCGCGGGGTCGTGGTAGGTCGTGGACGGGTCGATGTGGTAGCCGCGCGCGGGCTGGATGCCCACCGCCACGTTGCCGAAGCGAAGCGCCGGGATCGCGAAGCCGGCCTCCGCCTCCCCCCCGTCCGCTTCCACGAAGAGCGGATCGCGCGAAGGCGGCCCCCAGCGCTCGGTGACCGCGTCGCGCACCGCGGCCGGAAGCGCGGCGAAGAAGGCGAGGTAGTCGGCGAGCGGGAGGCGCTCGCGGATCTCGCGCCCCGCCGCCGTCGCGTTCGTCGGCCCCCGGCCGAGCGCCGCGATGAGCGCATTGCCGTCCCCGGGGACGCCATCGACCGCGTATCCCGCCGCCGCCATCGCCTGCAGCAGCGCCACCGTGCCGGCCGGGGTGTCGAGGCCGACCCCGTTGCCGAGGCGGCCGTCGCGATTGGGGTAGTTCGCGAGCACGATGCCGATATGCCGCTCGCCCGCGGGGGTCGCAGCGAGCGCGATCCACGCGCGGGCGAGGTCGGCGCTGAAGGCGATGCGGTCGGCGCGCGGCGCGTAGGCCACGATCGGGCACTCGGTACGCGCGTCGAAGCGGGCCTCGGCCTTGAAGGAGACGGCGCGGGCGAGGATGCGCCCGTCGACCTCGGGCAGGGCGACGTTCATCGCGATGTCGCGCGCGGAGAGGCCCTGCGTGCCCGCCGCCCAGCTCTCCTCGTCGCTACCCGCGAGCACGACCTGGAGCACGGGACGCCCGCAGGCGTCGAAGGGCCCGCCACGGCGCTCCGCTCCCGGGGTGGCGACCGCGAAGCCGGTGGTGTTCAGCACCAGGCGCACGTCGGCCTCCTCCAGCATCCGCCCGACGAGGTCCGCCGAGACCGGGTCCTTGAGGCTCGAGACGAAGAGCGGCAGCGGGTTCATGCCGCGCGCCGCCAGCGCATCGCTGAGCGCGTCGACGGGAGCGAGGTTGGCGGCCTGCAGGTGGGCGCGGTAGAAGACGATGGCGGCGGCGGGCGCGCCCGCGGTCCACGCCGGCGCCAGCTCCTCCAGGCCGCACATGCCCGCGCCCGGCCGGTAGAGGCCGGCCCGGGGCAGGGGAGCGGGCTCCCGCCACTCGCTCGGGAATCCGATCAGGTCCGCCGCGAAGGCGAGCAGGTGTCTCGCGTTCTGCGGTCCCGCGTGCACGCAGTACTGCCACAGGCGGTGGGTGGTCTCGGCCGACGCCGTGCCGAGCGCGACGAACTCCGGATCGGGCTGATCGTCGCCGGGCAGGAGCGCGAGCGGGATCGAGGCGCCCCGGCAGGCCTCGACGATCTGCTCCACCCCGTAGGGCCAGTAGCCGGCGCCCCCGAGCACCCGCGCCACCACCAGCTTCGCCCGGGCCACCACCGCGTCGACGTAGGTGTCCACCGAGAGCGGGTGGGCGAGTTGCATGAGGTTGGCGAGGCGCAGCGAGGGGAAGGCGTCGCCGAGGCCCGCCCGCGCGTTCGCGAGGCTCGCGAGCTCGGTATCCGCGGCGGAGAGGAACACGATGTCCCCCGGAGTCTGGCCGAGGTCGACCGCCTCCGTCTCGTCGACCGCCGCGCCCGCCCTCGCCTGCAGCAGGTGCATCGCTTCAGGCGGCGCGGCGGCGCGGCGGCGTGGCGCGGGCGGCGGAACGGGCGCGCAAGGCGCTCGCTTCAGGCGGCCTGAAGCGCTTCGCGGACGCGCGCTTCGTCGAGGCCGGTCTCCCCGATCACCACCAGGCGGGAGCGCCTCGCCTCGCCTTCGCGCCACTCGCGGTCGTAGTAGTGGCGTACCCGCTCGCCGACCGCCTGCACGAGGAGGCGCATGTCCTTGCCCGCGACCGCGGCGAATCCCTTCACCCGGAGGATGCGGTGTGCCGAGATGACCTCGCTGAGGCGCGCGGCGAGCCGGGGAGGTGAATCGACCTCGTCGAGCTCGACGCTGAAGGTCGTGAAGTCGTCGTGGTCGTGCTCGCCCGCCTCGTCGATGTGCGAGGGCCGGGAGTCCAGATCGTCCTCCGCCGCGGCACCGAGGCCGAGGAGGACGGCGGGGTCCACCGCGCCCTCGCGCGCGGCCACGTGCTTGACGGCGGGGCGGAGCATCGCCCCGATCTCCTCGCCGATCCGCCGCATGTCGTGCTCGTCGACGAGGTCCGCCTTGTTCAGCACCACGAGGTCCGCGCAGGCGAGCTGCTCCTCCAGCAGCTCCTCGAGCGGACTCTCGTGGTCCAGCGCGTCGTCGGCCTCGCGCTGCGCCTGCACCGCGGCGGGGTCCGCCGCGAAGAGCCCCGCCGCGTAGGCGGGCGCGTCGAGCACCGTCACCACGCCGTCCACCGTCACCCGGGTGCGCACGCTCGGCCAGCCGAAGGCCTTGACGAGCGGCTTGGGGAGCGCGAGCCCCGAGGTCTCGATCACGATGTGATCCGGCGGCTCCTCGCGATCGAGCAGGGTCTCGATGGCGGGCAGGAAGTCGTCGGCGACGGTGCAGCAGATGCAGCCGTTGGCGAGCTCGAGGACGGCGTCCTCCTCGCAGCCCTGGACCCCGCATCCCTTGACGATCTCGGCATCCACGCCGATATCCCCGAACTCGTTGATCACGAGCGCGAGACGCCGGCCCTTCGCATGGGAGAGCAGGTGGCGGATCATGCTCGTCTTGCCCGCGCCGAGGAATCCGGTGATCACGGTGGCGGGGATTCGGATCGTCATGGGCGAAGAGTCCGTGGTGGCGGCGGCGTACGGCGCCGGAGCGGCGCCTCGCGCCCGATAAGACCATCCCGCGCCGGCCGCGGCAAGCGCTTGCCATCGCGGCGCCGACTATTCAAAGTGCGCCGCATGATCCCCGTGCCGATCGACAGGACCGGGAACGATTTCCCGAACCTCCGCTCTCCGCGTGGAGGTCCGACCTGCCCGCGCCTCGAACGCTGATGTCCGGCCCGGCACCGACGGGCGCGCGCCGGTGCCGCCGGTGATGCCCGACGAACGCAGCGAGGAGGAGCGCAACCGCCGCGCCAACGAGAAGGCGCGCAAGCGCAAGGCGGTGCGCGACCGGATCCTCGCCACCAAGACCCTCGAGAAGGGCCTGCTCATCGTGCACACCGGCAAGGGCAAGGGGAAGTCCACGGCGGCCTTCGGGCTCGTCGCGCGCGCGATCGGCAACGGCCTGCGCGCCGGCGTCGTCCAGTACGTGAAGGGTAAGTGGCAGACGGGCGAGCGCGCGGTCCTCGAACGCTTCCCCGGGCAGGTGGACATTCACACCATGGGCGAGGGATTCACCTGGGAGACCCAGGACCGGGCCCGCGACATCCGGGCCGCGCAGGCCGCGTGGGAGAAGTCGAAGGAGATGATCGAGGCCTGCCGTGGCGACTCGCCCCGCTACGACCTCGTCCTCCTCGACGAGCTGAACATCGTGCTGCGCTACGGCTACCTGCCGCTCGATGAAGTGTGCGCCTTCCTCGCGGCCCGGCCGCCGGCCCTGCATGTCGTGGTGACCGGGCGCAACGCCAAGGCCGAGCTGCTCGACGTCGCCGACACCGTCACCGAGATGACGATGGTGAAGCACCACTTCAAGGCCGGCGTAAAGGCCCAGAAGGGCATCGAGTACTGATCGCCCGATGTGCCGGGCTCAGAACGCCGGGGTTCGCGCCAGCCATCCCGCGGCGAGCACGGCCGCGAGCAGCGCCGTGGCCGCCGCGTAGAGCCGCAGGCCCGCATGCACCTCCGGCGCGCCGAGGTCCCGACGGCCGTCTCCCATCCACGCGTCGTCCACGCTCGTCCCCTGGTAGTGCCGCGGGCCGGCGATCGAGAATCCCAGCGCTCCGGCCATCGCGGCCTCCGGCCATCCCGCGTTGACCGAACGGTGCCGGCGGGCGTCGCGGAACGCGGCCCGGAGCCCGTCGCCCGCGCGGGCTCCGGGCAGGAACAGGGCGGCGCCCGCCAGGAGTCCCGCGGCCAGGCGCGCGGGCGCCCAGTTCGCGATGTCGTCGACACGCGCCGCGACGCGGCCGAAGTGCAGGTGGCGCGGGTCGCGGTGCCCGATCATGCTGTCGAGGGTGTTGAGGGCCTTGCAGGCGAAGAGCCCGGGGAGTCCGAGGAGCAGGTACCAGAAGAGGGGGGCGACCACGGCGTCGGAGAAGTTCTCCGCCAGGGACTCGATCGCCGCGCGGGCGACCGCGGGCGGATCGAGGCGCTCCGGGTCGCGGCCCACGATGTGCGCCACCGCGGCGCGGGCCTCGGCGATGCTCTCCTCGAGACCCCGGGCGACGGTGCGGACATGATCGTGGAGGCTCCGGAAGGCGATGAGGGTGCTCGCGGCGAGCGCTTCGAGAAGGAAGCCGGCGGGCAGCGCGGTGGCGAGCGCGTGGACGATCGCCCCCGCGCCCGCCGCGGCGAGACTCACGCCGAGCACCACGGCGCCGCCGCGCCGGAGGCGCCGGGCATCGGAGAGCGCGGCGTCGTTGAGGCGCGCATCGAGGCGCTCGATCGCGCGTCCCACGAGCGCCACGGGATGCGGTACCTTCCGGTACAGCGCCGCGGGGTCGCCGATCACGGTGTCCGCCGCGAGGGCGGCAAGGGCGAGCAGGAAGGGATCGAAGAGCGGCATGGGAAACGGGGCGCCGCGCGGGTCGGGGGGAGGATGTTATCCGCTCGGCCGGGCGCGGGAGCCTTGCAACCGGGACGCCGGAGGGCGAGCGGAAGAAGATGAGCAGAATCGGGGTGATGGTGTGCGGTCACGGAAGCCGCGATGCGGAGGCGATCGCGGAGTTCGAGTCGGTGGCCACCGGCATTCGTGCGCGCCTGCCGCGCTACGACGTCGAGAGCGGCTTCCTCGAGTTCGCGACTCCGGTGATCCGGGAGGGCCTGGGCAAGCTGCACGCCCGCGGCAACGCGCTCTGCCTCGCAGTCCCCGGGATGCTCTTCGCCGCCGGTCACGCCAAGAACGACATCCCCTCGGTGCTGAACACCTTCGAGGCGCGGCACCCGGGGATGGAGATCCGCTACGCGCGCGAGCTCGGGCTGGACGACAAGCTCCTGCGCGCGGCGGGCGACCGGATCCGCGAGGCGCTGGAGGCGGCCGGCGGCGCGGTGCCGCTCCACGAGACGATGCTCGTGGTGGTCGGGCGGGGGGCCTCCGACCCCGACGCGAACAGCAACGTCGCCAAGGTGATGCGGATGCTGTGGGAAGGCTTCGGCTTCGGCTGGGGCGAGACCGCCTACTCCGGAGTCACCTTTCCCCTCGTCGAGCCGGCGCTGCGCAACGCGGCGAAGCTCGCCTACCGGCGTATCGTCGTGTTCCCCTGGTTCCTGTTCACCGGGGTGCTCGTCAAGCGCATCTACGCCCATACCGATCGGGTGGCGGCCCGGCATCCGGAGATCGAGTTCGTCAAGGCGCCCTATCTCAACGACCACCCCGCGGTGCTCGACGCATTCGCGGAGCGGGTCGAGGAGACTCTGAACGGGGCGAATCTGATGAACTGCAAGCTCTGCAAGTACCGCGAACGGATCCTCGGCTTCGAGGCCGAGAAAGGGCTGCCCCAGGAGAGCCATCATCACCACGTGGAGGGGATCGGCGCCGGCCCGGGAGGAGCGGGGCACGACCACGCGCACTCCCACGGCGACCACGACCACGTTGCAACGGAGTCCGCGTCCGGCCCCACCCACTCCCACGGGCACGGCCATGGCCATCATCATCCCTACCCCCATGCCGGGCATCCGCTGGGACCGAAGTCGCTCCGCCGGGGCAAGGGCTGAGGCCGCTGCCCGGGAACGCTTCCCCGGCCGGAGCGAACGATGATCGTGGCGCCGTCGCATTCGGAACGCATCGCGCCGTCGACGGACACCCGCTTTGCGGGAACGACGAAGTTCTATCCTCATGGTGGCCGCCTCGAAGTCCACCAGTGGCCAACAGACATCACCTCTGGTCAGTTGGGATGTTAGCCATTTGACAAATGACCAGCGTTGAACTCTCCATCTCCACTGCGTCACGTGCGAAGATCCGGCTCTGCGGGTACCAGCGGAAGATGGTCGCAGTACTTCGAGACCACCACATGAGCGAATGGACCGGGGCCGGGCCGACCGCGCTCGATTGGACGCGACGGCAGCGCTACCTGATGGGTGCTCTTAACCGAGTACAGGCCATCTGCGGTCGCACGGTGCGCTTGACTAGGGAACGCGTCGGAACCTACTCCAGCTCCTCTGTGGCGTCTCTTCGTCCGGGTGCTTGAGCTCTGCGCCGCAATCGCCACACGGTTCTCCCGGGCTGAGAATGGTCTGCTCGCGCGAAAGTGCCTGGGCAGCGAGTGCCACCGCCTGTCGGCCCTTGTGGTCGCGCTGATCACCCGTGACATTCCTGGGCCCCTGCGGGTACGCGGCTTCAAGCGTCGCTCGCAACACGCGCGATGCGTTCCAGGGGGTGGCCGTCCAGTGGGCCGGATCGGACTCACTGTAGTACTTCGTGCACCAAACCGGGCATCAGTTTGAGGCGGGCACAATTCGGAAGACTCCATCAATGAGTACTGCCCGCGTGGGTATGGACTCTGCGCGCAAGGCTGACGCACGTTCATGGCGTTCGACTCGCCACGGCGGGGGTGCGCGCACGTCGAGAGGGTGTTCTCCGGCTCGCAGGCGCGCCGCCGTGGCCAGATCGCCAGCGACGAGGATGTCCGCAACAACGTCGCGGTGATCAACGCCAATGCGGCGCTGCTTGCGGCGTTTCGCGGACCGGAGCCGCTCACAGCCGTGGAGGCCGCCTCCTTGGCGCCGGCTTCGGGGCAGGCTCAGGGCTAGGTGCGCGCTCTTGGCGGCGACCGGAAGTTTCCCCAGTGGGCCAGCCCCGTGGCCGTGTCAGCGCGAAACGGTCGGCCCCAAAGAGGCGCGCAAGGAATTGCATGAATGAACCCCCGCCGTGGTTCAGAAAGCCATAACCCTTTGATTGAAAGCTTCTTTTTTGGAGTTTCTTGTCGCTGTATGGCAGGCTGGGCTACGGTGCAGTAGTCTCGTCCAGAGTGCCACCTAAGGGGCACCCGAGCAAATACACGACCACCAGGATCCCAGCCCTGGCTTCTTGCAGAACTAACCACAATGGTTGAAAATTGCCCCTGCAGGTACCACACTACCCCCTGAGAGACGTACACGCGGCCGCACGAACAGGCAGCCTGATCCTGCGGCAACGCGCTGAACGAGACTCGATCAACCTGGGATACTTCGAGTGCGATATCGCGGAGTGCTTGCTGTCTCTGACGGAAGAGAATTTCCGTAACACAGAAACTTATATCCATAATGCCCGTCAAACCGAGTGTGATGTCTATCACATCAACTACACAGGCCCATCCGGAGATGCCGATGAACTCTACGTGAAGTTCAGCTTCAACGGCTGGGTCACGGTGTACTCGTTTCACCTCCGGCGACGGTAGCTTCCCGAGGGTTATCGGCTTATGACCAAATCTCCAGACTGCCCCATGTGCCAGACTCCCAACCCGTGGGAGGCTCGGCACTCGACCGAGACGTACTGCTACAAGGGGCAGCAGTTCTCGCTCAGCGACTCCGAGTACTCGGTGTGTCGCGAATGCGGATTCGATGTAGTTCTGCCGCGCCAGAAGCGTAGGAACGAGGCACGGATCCGCGACGAACACCGGCGCATCGACGGGTTACTCACCGGTCCGCAGATCAAAGCCATACGCAGGCGCTTGGGCCTGACGCAGGCCGAGGCGGCGCGGCTGATGGGGGGTGGGGACAACGCGTTCTCGAAGTATGAACGCGGGGAAGTCACTCAAAGTGTAGCGATGAATCAGTTGTTGCTCGTGCTTGCGGCCGTGCCTGATGCGCTGGAAGTTCTTGCGACCCGCAAGAGCTCGGATTCGGTGCCATCTGAGCACGAGCCTGATGCGCTCGCAGTTCTTGCGATCCGCAAGAGCCCAGCTTCAGTGCAAAGTGAGCACATATCACCGCTGATGACCGTTCAGGTTCACGATGGCTTCACAGATCGCACCATACGCCATGAGCGCACCACGAGGGTGTTCGTGGAGCGGGCGCGCACCTATCCCGATGAGCTCTTGGCTGCCTAATGGACAAGAGAGCCGTCGGCCGAGCGCACGACAAGCTCGAGCTTCGGGATATTGTTCTGCATACGTCATCCCTTGAGAGGGACACCAGCATTGACCCGCTGCTCTATCCTACGCATGTAAAACGGAAGTCCAAGGTCAGGGTTTCTGTTGACAAGGTTTCGTTCGAGGACGACGAGGGTGACACGATTCGCATCCTCAGGGCTTACGTGCAGCTGGTGGTGCACGGGTACAGCGAAGACGAGGGGGACGCGGAGAAGGACCCTCTCTTTATCATTCAAGCGGAGTATCGAGTCGATTATCTGGAACGGAAAGAACTCACGGAGCATGAACTCGATGCCTTCACTCAATTCAACTCCGTTCACAACGTGTGGCCATTCTGGCGCCATCACGTGTATGAGACTGTCTCAAAGGCCAGTCTTCCTCGAATTACAATCCCGTTTTTCAGGGCTATCCCTGGCGCCCCGAAAACCAAACGCTCCGTTAGGCGCCCGGTAACAAGAAAATCCTCTGTATAGTCTCCGCTCTCCCGTGGCTTGCAGATGACATTCTTCTTCGTCTCGCCTCTCCCGACACGCAGTTGCTGCTCCTAACGGCTTAGGGCCGCTTCTTTGGATCCGCATCCTAGTGTTTTGTGATTGTTCCCCGGCTATCTGTTGGGGCTACTTCGAAGGTTCTCCCTGCGATGGATCCTTGCTGATGGGGGATCTTTCAGGTTGCCTCAATCACGATAACTAGTTCGGGATCGAAGGTGCTCCTTCGACCAATCCATACCTGTGGAGGTTGCAGCGAGTTTGAGACCTTCCGATTAATTCCTCGATCGCGTTGCTAATGTGCCCTTGGATCCAGAACGAAGGCTGAGACCACGCTATTGCCGACTTGAGGTCGAACGCGAATCCGAGGCTCAGGCGGCTCTTCTCGAACCACGGCCGAACTTATCGCCGGCTCGGTGCGTGATGGGAGGTGACAACTGGAGTGAGTCCGGGTCTTTCCGTGCGTTACCTTTGCGGCGAAGCCGAAGTTCGAGCGGCTGAATGGCGGCGAACTAGGCGATAATCGCACATACAGCGCAGGTAGTGCTCTGAACGCGCATTTGGACGAACCGGGTTCCGGAGCGGTTCACTGGTCACTGAACCCTTGAGCGAAGGCCATGAGAGGGAAATGCCCATACTGTCGGACTGAGCAGGAGCTTGCGAATGAGCCGCCGCGTGTGGTGCTGCATGCGTTGCCGCAGTTGGCGTCACCCGTCGAGGTCAAAGTTTCGCATCGCTGTACGAACTGCGGCCGTAAGGTCGGAGATTCCTTCCAATTCACCGCGACGCACAAGCCTGTCGTTCTTTCCCCCGCGATAGAGGGTCAACCTGCCGCGCAACGGCGAAACGGCCACGTATGGGGGCTGGACGGCACGATGACTACGTTTCTGAACTATCCGGGTGTCTGGAGCCATGGACAGAGTGTGCTGTTTCCGGCACACGAGGGCAGGCTCAGCGCCGGTCATGCCATCGATCGTTACGGTGATCCCGACCTCATGGCGGAGTTTGCCGCGCAGTACTTGAAGCAGTACTGGGCGATCGTTCCGAAGGGGCGATTGCCCCAATCGTTGAGCGAGATGATGCCCGCACTCAATCTCTTGGTTAACGCGACGGAACTCGCCATAAAGGCAGACCTGATTCGGTCGGGAAAGGACAGTGGGAGGCACAAGCTGCCGTCGCTCTACCAGCGTTTGGACTGCAGACACCGCGAGGAAATCGAGCGGCGTTTCGCCGAGGCGTCGCCCAATGCCGATTTGCTTGCCTTGGGATGTGATTGTCCGTCGGTGCAGAGCGTTCTGGGCGTATACGAGCACGGATTCGGGTGGAGTTCGGTGTACCTGGACACACGGTACTTGGCCGAGCCAACGACGAAGGTGAAGTCGCAGGACGCGAAGGGAGGAAACTTGATCAAGGACGTACCGTACCCGATCTTTCTCCCCGTCCTTGTCCAGACAATTCTTGACGTGTACCCGCATTTTTCCGGTGCCGAGCGGCTGAAGCGACTCGGTGGACGAGTCGGGTACGGGTCGCGTGATTCCGGGAATGACCAGCACGGAAGCTGGGGATTGGTTCCATCGTCCGTCGGCCTCGTCGTTCTCCGATTCGCTCAACTGGTTGCCCGGGATGAACGCGGGGAGTTCCGCGATGAGTTTCTCCGGTTCACGGAGGCGCGTCCGCCCCTATACCGTACTTCGTGGATGTATGGAGGCAACATCCTGCTGTTCTATCGGGCCGGCGACGAGCGGCCTGACGAGGGTGAGACCACCATCGATGGCATAGAGTGCAAGGTCTGGTACGCGGGCAACTTGGGCATGCATCCGCGCGACTTGTTCTTGCTGGCGGATATTCTCGAAGCCCCGGGGGAGGTCGGCCAATTCCAGTGGGTGAGTGCGCTGGCGCGCTGACAGACAGATTCCGTTCGGTCTTACTCGGCTCCTCAAGCTGCTCTTGTGCGAGTACTCGGCTCGGTCGGTACGCTCTTCGCCCACACAGGTCGGAGCTTCGGCGCACTCGTCGACGGGCAAGTTGGAAGTGGTGAGGATAGCGGTGGGACAAACCCGCCGTCACCGTGATCTACTCTTGGTCCACCGTTCTCGGACGCGCCATGCCGTCAGCGGTCGCAAGATTGGAACACACAGTGAACTACAATCTGAATTCTTGGGCACGGCTGCACACAGTCACGCTAAGGTGTTCCATATGTGTTGCCCTACCTGTTTCAGGAAGGAAAGGGTCCGAACCAGAGAGCAGAATTATCTCTTCAATTTCAATTCCTTAAGAAATGGCACCAAGATTCTCCAGGCCCCATATGGGTTACGACGGAGTGCTTCGGCGTGCACGCCCGGGCTTCCCTCCGCACGCTCCTCCGTCGCCGGGAGGGAACCCTGCTGCGGCTCGTCTCTTCAAGGAAGGCGGGGGCGGCGGGACGCCGCACAGCTGTGACGGAAAGTCGCATCCGGCGCGTTCCCTGTCACTGCCTTGACGAGCGGAAACCCATGACAAGGCGGCGATCACGGGAAACGCCCGGCGACACCCCATGAGCACGTTCGATTACCTCCGCGACCCGGACGAGATCTACCGGCGCTCCTTCGAGATCGTGCGCGCCGAGACGGATCTCTCCCGCCTGCCGGCGGAGCTGCACGAGGTCGCGGTCCGCATCGTCCACGCCTGCGGAGTCCCCGACCTCGTCGCCGACCTCGAGTGGCGGGGCGAGCCGGTGGCGGCGGGGCGCGCGGCGCTGGCCCGCGCGGCGCCGGTGCTCGCGGACTGCCGCATGGTCGCGGAAGGGATCATCCGCCGGCGCCTGCCCGCCGCCAACCCGGTGCGCTGCTTCGTCGGCGATCCCGAGGCCGCGGCGGGCGCGCGGCGCGCGGGAACCACGCGTTCCGCCGCCGCGGTGGACCTGTGGCGCCCGCATCTCGACGGCGCGCTGGTGGCCATCGGCAACGCGCCCACCGCGCTCTTCCGGCTCCTCGAGATCCTCGGCGATGCGGGGACGCCCCGGCCCGCCGCCATCCTCGCCTTCCCGGTCGGGTTCGTGGGCGCGGCGGAATCGAAGCGCGCGCTCGCACGCCTGCCCGAAGCGCCGCCCTTCCTCACCCTGCACGGCCGCCGCGGCGGGAGCGCGGCGGCGGCGGCGGCGCTCAACGCGATCGCGGGGAGTGAGAGATGAAGCGGGATCCACGCGGGACGACGGAGTATCGGGAGTCCCCGAAACGCGCATGGCTCTCCATCGTCGGGATCGGCGAGGACGGCCTCGCGGGTCTCGGCGCGGCCGCTCGCGCCGCGCTCGACCGGGCGGAAACCCTGGTCGGCGGCGCCCGCCACCTTGCGATGGTGCCGCCGGACGAGCGCGAGCGCCTGGAGTGGCCGCGCCCCTTCTCCGCGCTCCAGCACGAGCTCCGCGCCCGCCGCGGGCGGCCGGTGTGCGTGCTCGCGACCGGCGACCCCTTCTGCTACGGCGTGGGGACGACGATCGCCCGGCACTTCGCGCGGGAGGAGCTGTGCGTGCATCCCGCCCCCTCCGCCTTCAGCCTCGCCTGCGCCCGCCTCGGCTGGAGCCTGCCGGAGGTGGAGACGCTCTCGCTCCACGGGCGCCCGCCGGCCGCGTTCCGCGCCGCGATCCGTCCCGGCGCCCGGGTGCTGGTCTTGAGCCACGATGCGTCGACCCCCGCCCGGATCGCGGAGATGCTGGTCGAGGCCGGCTACGGCGGCAGCCGGGTCACGGTGCTCGAGCGCATGGGAGGGAGCGAGGAGCGCGTCCGCGAGAGCCCCGCCCGCGAGTTCGCGTATCGAGACGGGCACGACTTCAACACCGTCGCGGTGGAGTGCGCGGCCGATCCGGGCGCGCCGCTCCTTGGCCGAGTGCCCGGCCTGCCGGACGAGGCCTTCGAGCACGACGGACAGCTCACCAAGCGGGCACTTCGCGCGGCGGCCCTCGCGGCGCTCGCGCCCTGCCCGGGGCAGCTCCTGTGGGACGTCGGGGCCGGCTGCGGCTCGATCGGCATCGAGTGGATGCGGGCCGCGCCGGGCGCGCGCGCGATCGCGATTGAGCGCCATGCCGCCCGCCGCGCGCTCATCGAGCGCAACGCCGAACGCCTGGGCACGCCCGGCCTGCGGATCGTGGCGGGCGAGGCCCCGGCGGCCTTCGCCACGCTCGACGCCCCGCCCGACGCCGTCTTTGCCGGCGGCGGCGTCGCTTCGCCCGCGCTCATCGACGCGTGCTGGGCCGCGCTGCCCGCGGGCGGGCGCCTCGTCGCCCACGCGGTGAGCGTGGAGGGCGAGCGGGCGCTCCTCGATGCGCACGCCGCGCACGGGGGCGAGCTTTCCCGCGTCGCGGTGTCCCGGGCGGAAGCCCTCGGCGCCTACCGCGCCTTCCGGCCCGCGCACCCGGTGACGGTGCTCGCGGCGCGCAAGCGATGAGCGAGAGCGGCGCGCTCATCGGGGTCGGCGTCGGGCCCGGGGACCCGGACCTCATCACGCTCAAGGGGCTCGCGGCGCTCAAGCGCGCCCCGGTGCTCGCCTACCCGGCTCCGGAAGAGGGGGAGAGCCTCGCCCGTTCCATCGTCGCCCCTCACCTCGAGGGCCTCGTCAAGACCGAGATCCCCATCCGGATGCCGATCGTGGCGGCCCGCTTCCCGGCCCGGGAGGTCTACGAGCGCGCGGCGGGGGAGATCGGCGCGCACCTCGAGGCGGGCCGCGACGTGGCCTGCATCTGCGAGGGCGACCCCTTCTTCTACGGTTCCTTCACCTTTCTCTTCCAGCGCATGGCCGGGCGCTTCCCGGTGCGGGTGATCCCCGGGGTCTCCTCGCTCACCGCCTGCGCCGCGAGCGCGGGCGCGCCGCTGGCGGTGCGCAACGACGTGCTCGCGGTGGTGCCGGCAACGCTCGATGAGGACGCGCTCCGGGCCCGGCTGAAGGACGTGGAGGCGGCGGCGATCATCAAGGTGGGACGGCACCTCGCGAAGGTCCGCAGGGTGCTCGACTCCCTCGGTCTCGCCCGCCACGCGCGCTACGTCGAGCACGCCACGATGCGAAGCGAGCGCGTCCTCGCCCTGTCGGAGACGGACGGCGCGGGGGCGCCCTACTTCTCGATGGTGCTGGTCCACCGGCGGGGGAGCGCGTGGCAGTGAGCGCTCGTGTCGCCGCGCTCGCCCTGACCGCACGCGGCGGCGCGCTCGCGCGCCGCATAGCCGACGCGCTCGGCGATGCCGAGGTCCACGGGCTTCGCGGGCGCGTGCCCGACGCCGACCGGCACTTCGCGGATGCGTCCCGCCACCTGCGGGCGCTCTTCGAGGAGGGGCGGCCCATCGCCGGGGTGTGCGCGGCCGGGATCCTGGTGCGGGCCCTCGCCCCGGCGCTGCGCGACAAGGGCGCGGAGCCGCCGGTGGTCGCGGTGTCCGAGGACGGCGCCTTCGCGGTGCCCCTGCTCGGGGCGCATCGCGGCGGCGGCGCGCTCGCGCAGCGCATCGCCGCCGCCGTCGGGGGCCGCGCCGCCCTCACCACCGCCGGCGACCGGCGCTTCGGCGTCGCGCTCGACGACCCCCCCGAGGGCTGGACGCTCGCCAACCCAGAGCACCACAAGTCCTTCGTCGCCGCCCTCCTCGACGGCGCGCGGGTGCGCGTTCCTCCGGGGGTCGCGTGGCTCGAGGAGAGCGAACTTCCCGCCGACGCCGCGGGTGCGCTCGCGATCCGGGTGGACGACACGGCACTCTCCGGTTCGCCGGACACCCTCGTCTACCATCCGCGGCGCCTCGCCCTCGGCGTGGGATGCGAGCGCGGCGCGCCCGCCGACGAGATCCTGGCCCTCGCCCGGGCCTGCCTCGACGGGGCCGGCCTCGCCCCGGAGGCGGTGGCCGGCGTGTTCACGATCGACCTCAAGGCGGACGAGCCCGGCGTCCACGCGCTCGCCGATTCGCTCGGAGTGCCGGCGCGCTTCTACGACGCCGCCGCGCTCGAGGCCCAGGCCGGGCGCCTGCGAAACCCTTCCGAGCTCGTGTTCCGCGAGGTCGGCTGTCACGGGGTGGCGGAGGGCGCGGGGCTGGCCGCGGCGGGTCCCCGGGGCGCGCTGGTGGTGGAGAAGACGAAGTCGGCGCGCGCGACCTGCGCGATCGCCCGCGCGCCGGCGCCGCTCGACCCCGCCCGTCTCGGCCGGGCCCGGGGCGAGCTGCGGGTCGTCGGCATCGGTCCCGGCGACGCCGGCACCCTGACCCCGGAGGCGCGCGCGGCGATCGAGGGCGCGGACCACGTGGTCGGCTACCGGCGCTACCTCGAGCTCGTGGCCGGACTGCGGCACGGCCGGGGCGTGCACGCCTACGCGCTCGGCGAAGAGCGCGCGCGGGTCGAGAAGGCGTTGCGCCTCGCGGCGGACGGGGAGCGGGTCGCGCTGGTGTGCTCGGGCGACCCCGGGGTCTACGCGATGGCCGCGCTCGTGATGGAGGTGCTGGACGCGACGACGGACCCGGCGCTCGGCCGGATCGCGCTCCGCGTCCTGCCCGGCGTGTCCGCCCTGCAGGCGGCGGCGGCCCGCGCCGGCGCCCCCATCGGCCACGACTTCTGCGCGGTGTCGCTCTCCGATCTGCTCACCCCGCGCGCGGCGATCGAGGCGCGCCTTGCGGCCGCGGCGGCCACGGACTTCGTGATCGGGCTCTACAACCCGGTCTCCACGGCACGGCGCGAGACCTTCGCCCGCGCGCTCGGGATCCTGCGCGCGCACCGCGCGCCGGAGACGCCGGTGGTCGTCGCCCGCAACGTGGGGCGGGAAGGCGAGCGGGTCGCGATCGTCGGGCTCCAGTGCCTGGACCCCGCGCGCGTGGACATGAACACGGTGCTCATCGTCGGCTCGTCGGCGACCCGCACCTTCGCCCACGGCGCCGCCACCCGCGCCTACACGCCAAGGGGCTACGAGATGCGCACCGGCGACCACGCGGACGAGGGGAAGTGAGCGCCGACTCTGTCTCGGGCAGCGTCCCGTGCCCGCAGCGTGTCACCCGCAGCAGGCATGCCTTGTCCTTCCGGGCAACACCCATGCGTCGGAGAGTCGGGCGCCGGTCGACCGCGCACGCTCCCTGTCCGAAGCGAAAGGCATGTAAGTGACCGTTCACTTCATCGGCGCCGGGCCCGGCGACCCGGAGCTCATCACGGTGCGCGGACGCCGCCTCATCGCGTCCTCGCCGGTGGTGCTCTACGCCGGCTCCCTCGTCCCGCGCGAGGTGATCGCCTGCGCGCCCGCGGACGCCCGGGTCCTCGACACCGCGCCGATGACCCTGGACGAGATCGTCGAGGAGATGCGCGCGGCGCACGCGCGCGGCGAGGACGTCGCCCGCGTGCACTCCGGCGACCCCTCCCTCTACGGCGCGATCGGGGAGCAGATGCGGCGCCTGGACGCGCTGGAGATCCCCTTCGACATCACCCCCGGCGTGCCCGCCTATGCCGCCGCCGCGGCGGCGCTCGGGCAAGAGCTAACGCTCCCCGGGGTGAGCCAGACCCTGATCCTCACCCGCACCCGCACCCGGAGCTCGCCGATGCCGGCCGGCGAGGAGCTCGACGCGCTCGCCCGCGCCGGCGCGACGCTCGCGATCCACCTCTCCATCCGGAGCCTGCGCGCGGTGTGCGAGACGCTCGCCCCCGCCTACGGCGCGGACTGCCCCGCCGCGGTCGTGTACCGCGCGAGCTGGCCGGACGAGCGTATCGTCCGCGGCACTCTGGGCGACCTCGCGGAGAAGGCCCGCCCGCTCCGCCTGCGCCGCACCGCCCTCATCCTCGTCGGCCGGGTGCTCGGCGCCGCCGCCTTCGAGGACAGCGCGCTCTACGACGCCGCGCACTACCATCTCCTGCGTCCCCGGAAGAAGAAGCGCAGCGCGGGCTGAACCCCGATGGAGCAGTTGCCCGTCTTCCTGAACCTCCGCGGCTGGCCCTGCCTGGTGGTCGGCGCGGGCCGGGTCGGGGCCGGCAAGGCCGAGGTGCTGACGGCGGCCGGGGCCCGGGTGCGCATCGTCGCTCCCGAGGCCGGCGCGCGCGCGGCGGAGCTCGCGGAAGCGGGACGGGTCTCTCTCGACCGCCGGGCCTTCGGGGACTCGGACCTCGACGGCTGCCGCCTCGTCGTCGCGGCGACCGACGATCGCGCGCTGAACCGCCGCATCGTCGCGCTCGCGGAGTCCCGCGGGGTGCTCGCGAACAGCGCCTCCGAGGCGCGCATCGGAGACTTCTCGATGCCCGCGATCGTCGACCGCTCCCCGGTGCTCGCCGCGGTGTCGACGGGAGGCGCGTCGCCCTCCCTCGCGCGCTACGTGCGCGCCCGCCTCGAGACCCTCATCCCCCGCTCCTTCGGCCGCCTCGCGGAGCTCGCCCGCGCGGCCCGGCCGGAAGTCAACGCGCGGCTGCCCCGCATCTCGGACCGGCGCGCGTTCTGGGATCGGGTCTTCGAAGGCCCGATCGCGGAGATGGCCTTCGCGGGGCGCCTCGACGAGGCCCGCGCCGCGCTCGCGGCGCTGCTCGATTCCGGCGGCGGGAGCGCGCCCGCCACCGGGGAGGTGTACCTGGTCGGCGCCGGCCCCGGCGACCCGGACCTGCTCACCTTCCGCGCGATGCGCCTCATGCAGCAGGCGGACGTCGTCGTCCACGACCGCCTCGTCTCGCCGGGGGTGCTCGCGCTCGCGCGCCGCGACGCGGAGGTGATCTACGCCGGCAAGCGCCGCGCCGAGCACGCGATCGAGCAGCCGGGCATCAACCGGCTCCTCGTGCGCCTCGCGCGCGAAGGCAAGCGGGTGCTCAGGCTCAAGGGCGGCGACCCCTTCACATTCGGACGAGGCGGGGAGGAGATCGCCACCCTCGCCGAGGAAGGGATCCCCTTCCAGGTCGTCCCCGGGGTGACCGCGGCCTCGGGTTGCGCGGCCTACGCCGGCATCCCGCTCACCCACCGCGATCACGCCCACGCCTGCATCTTCGTCACCGGCAACCGCGTCGAGGGCCGGGTGGCCCTCGACTGGGAGGCGGTGACGCGTCCGGACCAGACCGTCGTCGTCTACATGGGCCTCGCGAGCCTCCACGAGATCTGCGCCGGGCTCGTCCGGCACGGACTCGACGCCGCGACGCCCGCCGCGCTCGTCGAGCAGGGCACCACCGAGAGCCAGCGGGTGATCGAGGGTTGCCTCGGGACCCTCCCGGACCACGCGGAGGGCGCCGCGGCGCGCGCCCCCGCCCTGCTCATCGTGGGAGAGGTCGTGCGCCTGCGCGGGCGCCTCGACTGGTACCGCCCCGGCGAATCCGGAGCGCCGGCTCACGCGCACGCGACCCTCGCCCACTCCGAAGGGGATTCCGGGCGCGGAGACTGAAGGCTCCCGCTTCCGTCGCCGCTTCTACGGGTTGCCGGATCGCAAATCGCGGTATCTCGCCGATCTTCGGAAGCGTCAGGCGCGAAGACCTCGGTAGGGGCAAGGCGATGCCGCGCCAGGGCGCGAAAGGCGGGAGCCGGACACAGGCGAAGTGCCGGTGGCACTTCGTCCCGGCCTGCAAGTGGAGCAGGGACTGCGAAGCGCAGCAGGTACCTGGACAGTACGTCGAGCCTCGTGGCCGCGCTTGACGCTGCCCATCCTTGCGGCAAGCGGAAGTCCGTCCGGAGCGAAGCGCTTCGGGTTCAGTCGGACGCGAGTCGTTCCTCCACCCAGGACAGCGCGGCGGCGACCGAGTCCACTCTTTCGCCCGGCGGCGGGGGCGGACGGGCGATCATGACGACCGGGATCCCGAGCGTGCGGGCGGCGGCAATCTTCGGGTAGGCGGCGCGGCCCCCGGCGTTCTTCGATACCAGCACGTCGATCGCGTGCGACTCCAGGAGGCGGCGCTCCCCCTCGATGTCGAAGGGCCCCCGCGCGAGCAGCAGCGTGACCCGATCCGCCTCGGGGGCCGGCTCCGGGGCTTCGATTGACCGGACCACGTAGCGGAGCTCCGGCACCCGCAGAAAGGGCTCGAGACCGCGGCTGCCGATCGTCAGCAGCACCCGCCGGCCGAGCCCCGGCAGCGCCCGCGCCGCGGCATCGGCGTCGGCGGCGACAATCCAGCGCTCGCCCGTGGCCTGCGTCCACGGCGCGCGATGGAGCGCGATGCGGGGCACCGCCGCCCCTTCGCAGGCGGCGGCGGCGTGCGCGGAGATCGCCTCGGCGTAGGGGTGGGTGGCGTCCACGACCACTCGGATTCCCTCTCTCCGGAGGTAGGCTTCGAGCCCGCCCGCGCCGCCGAAGCCGCCCCGGCGCAGCGTGCCGGGAATCTCCGCGGGCCGGCGCGTGCGCCCCGCGAGCGAGCTGATCGTCTCGACTCCCGGCTTGCCGGCGAGGGCGCGGGCAAGCTCCGTCGCCTCCTGCGTCCCTCCGAGGATCAGCACGCGATCACTCACCGACCCGCTCCGATCCCGCGCTCCGGCCACACCGGGGATCCTTCCCGTCGACGGGTACGCCGCCGGGGCCGCGGCCGATCACGGGGCACGCGCCGTGGCTGCAAGCGCCCGGGCGAGCATCGTCGGCGCGCCCGGCCCCCCGCGGGCCGCTTACGCTCATTCACTGCTGCGGGCCACGATGGCGCCGTCCCGGTCCACGATCACGACGTCGATCTCGAGCCCGCCGCGCACCACGCCGAGCGCGGCCTCTCTCGCGGCGTCCGCCACCGCCCCTGCGAGCGGGACCCCCGCCTCGCGGGCCAGGCCGAGCGCCTCCGCCGCGCTGTTCGCGGCACGGAGGCGTTGCGCGAGCGCCGGGTCCGCGCCGCAGCGCTCGGCGCGCTCCGCGAGGCCGGCCGAATCGACCCGGCTGCGACTCGAGTGGAGGTCCAGGTGTCCGTCCGCGAGCTTGGAGATCTTCGCGAAGCCCCCACCGATGGTCACCCGCGGGACCGGGTGCCGGCGCAGGTACTTGAGGAAGCCGCCCGCGAAGTCCCCCATGTCGATCATCGCTTCGAGGGGCAGCGCGTGGAGCCTGCGTACCGAGTCCTCCGATGTGCTCCCGGTGCAGCCGGCGACGTGCCGGAGTCCCACCGCCCGCGCGACGTCCACGCCGCGGTGGATGGAGTGGATCCACGCCGAGCAGGAGTAGGGGATGACGATGCCGGTCGTGCCGAGGATGGAGAGCCCACCGACGATCCCCAGGCGCGGGTTCCAGGTCCGCTCCGCCAGGCGCTCGCCGTCGCGCACTCCGATCTCGACGCTCAGGTCCCCGCTTCCCCCGTGCGCGATGGCGACGTCGGCCACCGCCTCGCGCATCATCCGCCGCGGCACCGGGTTGATCGCCGGCTCGCCCACCGCGAGGGGAAGGCCGGGCCGGGTTACCGTGCCCACTCCCGGACCGGCCCGGAACTCCACCCCGGCGCCGGGCGCGCCTTCGCGCACGGTGGCGACGACGAGCGCGAGGTGGGTAACGTCGGGGTCGTCCCCCGCATCCTTCACGATGCCCGCACGGGCGAACCCGGGGCCGAGCTCCTCCGTTGCGAGCGCGAAGGAAGGCCGTTGGCCCCTGGGCAGGGTGATCGTGACCGGGTCGGGGAACTCGCCGGTGAGCAAGGCGGTGTAGGCGGCCCGGGTCGCGGCGGTGGCGCAGGCGCCGGTCGTCCAACCGCGCCGCAGGCGCTCTGTGCTGGGCCGCGACATGCGCAGATTGTAGTGATCTCGCGACAATACGCCGTGACATCGGTCGCCAGGGCCTCCGTTCCGTGCAAAATGGCTGCCCATGGCTCCCGCCCGTAGAGCGCTGAAGACCATTCTGCGAAGAGCGGGGAGTTCCCGGGGGATTCCGGGGCAACGCAGTCGCCGAGTCCACACTCCGGCGCCGCCTGCTTCCCGCTCGAACCTTCGCCCGCGCCTTCGCCTCATGGACGACATCATCCCCGCCGGAACGCACTGCGATTCGCTCGAGTCGAGCGCCCTCGCAGGGCGGGCGTCGTCCGTCCCGCGAGGGCGGAAATCCATCGGCCCTGCCGATCGAGGACGCGCACGAAGGGGAGTGCGAGCTCCCCGCGTTCCGTTGCCCCCGCGAGCGTCGGACGCAGGGGGCCCTCGGTGAGCCGCGGGCTCGTGATCGCCGCCCCCGCTTCGGGGAGCGGGAAGACCACCGTCACGCTCGCGCTGCTGCGCTACCTGCGCGACGCCGGGGTGCGGGTCGCGTCCCTGAAGGTGGGACCGGACTACATCGACCCCGCCTTCCACGCCGCCGCGAGCGGACGGGCCTGCTTCAATCTCGATCCCTGGGCGATGCGCGCCCCGACCTTCGCGGCGGCGCTCGCCGCCGCGTCGGACGACGCGGAGATCGTGATCGCCGAGGGAGTGATGGGCCTCTTCGACGGCGCCACCGCGCACGAAGGCTCCACGGGGGACGTCGCCGCGGCGACCGGGTGGCCGGTGCTCCTCGTGGTCGACGCGGGCGCGATGGCGGCCTCCGCCGCGGCGGTGGTCCACGGCTTTGCAGATTTCCGCGACGACGTCGAGGTGGCCGCAGTCGTCTTCAACCGCGTGGGCAGCGAACGGCACGCGGAGCTGCTCGTGGAGGCGAGCGCGGGCGTCGGCGTGCCGGTGCTCGGCTGCCTGCGCCGCGATCCCGCGCTCTCGCTCTCCAGCCGGCACCTGGGACTGGTGCAGGCCTCGGAACACCCCGATCTCGAAGCCTTCCTCGAGCGCGCCGCGGGCGTGGTCGCCGGCGCCCTCGACACCGCGGCCCTGATACGGCTCCCGCGCCGCGCCCGGATCGACCCGACGTCACCCGGCCCCGGCGCGTCCCGGCCCGGGCCGCTCCCGGTCATCGGCCAGCGCATCGCGGTCGCCCGGGATCGGGCCTTCGCGTTCGTCTATCCCCTGGTGCTCGAGGGATGGCGGCAGGCGGGGGCGGAGGTGTCCACGTTCTCGCCGCTCGCCGACGAGGCGCCTCCTCCCCATGCCGACGCGGTGTACCTTCCCGGCGGATACCCCGAGCTCCACGCCGGCCGCCTCGCCGCCTCGCGCCGCTTCATCACGGGGCTCCGGGCCGCCGCGGCGCGCGGCGCCGCGGTGTACGGCGAGTGCGGCGGGTACATGGCGCTCGGCGAGACGCTCACCGACGCGGACGGGGCGGCGCACGCCATGGCCGGTCTGCTGCCGCTCGCCACCACCTTCGCCGAACGGGGACTGACGCTCGGCTACCGGGGCGCGGCAACCCTCGCCGAGGGTCCGCTCGGCGCCGCGGGAACCCCCTATCGCGGGCACGAGTTCCACTACGCCCGGGTGCTGCGCGAGGACGGCGACGCGGCGCTGTTCCGCTGCGCCGATTCGCGCGGCCGCGACCTGGGCCCGGCGGGGCGCAGAGTTGGTAGGATCCAGGGATCCTTCGTGCACCTGGTCGATCGCATGGACGCATCGCACGAGAGCGAATGAACGAGAGGATGCCCCCGGGCGGCGGCGCCAGCGCGCGCCTGCCCTACGACGAAGAGTTGCGCGGCGGCCCTGCGATGACGCGCGCGAAGCGCAATCCGCCCCGAGGCGTCGAGGCGTGACCATCCCCCCGGAGATATCGGTCCCGCCCGTCTCGCGCGAGCTTGACGGACAGATCCGGCACGCCATCGATACGAAGACCAAGCCGCTCGGCGCGCTCGGGGCGATCGAGGCGCTGGCCGCGCGCATCGCCCGGATCCAGGGGACGCCCACGCCCAGCCTCAGGCTCTGCCGTCTCGTCCTCTTCGCCGCCGACCACGGCGTCGCGGCCGAAGGCGTCTCCGCCTATCCGCAGGAAGTGACGCGGCAGATGGTGCTCAACTTCCTCGCCGGCGGCGCGGCCGCGAACGTGTTCGCACGCCAGGTCGGGGTCGACCTGAGCGTCGTCGACGCGGGCATTGCAGGCGAGCCCCTGGACGTTCCCGGACTCGTGCCCCGGCGGATCGCGGCGGGCACCGCGAACTTCGTCGTCGAGCCCGCGATGTCTCCCGAGCAGTGCGAAGCCGCGCTGCGAAACGGCCTCCTCCTCGGGGAAGACATCTCGGCCGACGCCGCCGCCTTCGGCGAGATGGGGATCGCGAACACGTCCTCGGCGAGCATGATTGCCCACAAGCTCACCGGGGCGGACCTCGATTCGCTGGTCGGACCCGGCACCGGGCTCGACGCGCCGGGGCTCGCGCGCAAGACGGCGGTGCTCGCGCGCGCGGCGGCGCGCACCGCGCCCCGCCTCGGTCCCGGAGACGCCCTGCGCGAGTACGGCGGCTTCGAGATCGTCATGATGGCCGGCGCGATGATCGGAGCGGCCCGCACGGGCTCGCTGGTGCTCGTGGACGGCTTCATCGCGAGCGTCGCGGCGCTCGCGGCGGCGGGCCTCGCGCCGGGCTTGAGCGACTACCTCGTGTTCGCGCACCGCTCCGCCGAGCCCGGGCATCGCGCGGTGCTCGATGCCCTCGGGGCCCGGCCCCTGCTGGAGCTGGACATGCGCCTCGGCGAGGGCACCGGAGCGCTGCTCGCGTGGCCCCTGCTCCGGTGCGCGGCGGCAACGCTCTCGGAGATGGCGAGCTTCGAGAGCGCGGGGGTGAGCGGACCCCGGGAATGAGCGGCGCCCGCCGGAGCCGCGCGCGCGAAGAGCTCGAGCTGCTTCTGCTTGCGGTGCAGCTCCTCACCCGCGTTCCGGTGCCCTTGCGCGAGCCGGCGCACGAGGCGCGCTCCGGCGCCGCCGCTCGCTACTACCCGCTCGTCGGAGCCGCGGTGGGCGCGCTCGCGGGCGCCGTCTTCTGGGCCGCCCATCTCGTCCTCCCCCTCGGCCTCGCGCTGGTGCTCTCCACCGCCGCTTCGCTGCTCGTCACCGGAGCTTTCCACGAGGACGGCTTCGCCGACGCCTGCGACGGTCTCGGCGGCGGCCGGACCCGGGAGCGCGCGCTCGAGATCATGCGCGACAGCCGCCTCGGCACCTACGGCGCGGCGGGACTCGGACTGATGCTGGCGGCGAAGGTCCTCGCGCTCGCGGCGCTGCCCCCGGACGCGATTCCCGGGCTGTTCGTCGCGGCCCACGCCGCCAGCCGCTCCTCCGCGGTGCTCGCGCTCGCAACCGGAGACTACGCGCGCGAAGCCGGCATCGCCCGGCCGGTCTCCGGCGCCGTCGGCGCCGGCAGCCTCGCATTCGCGCTCGCGATCGGGGCGGCGGCGCTGGCGCTGCCCCTCGCGGCGCTCGGCCCCGGGGCGCTGCTCGCGGGTCTGGCGGGCCTTGCGGTGGGGCACGTCGCGATGCGCGCCGCCTACGAGCGCAAGCTCGGCGGCTACACCGGCGACTGCCTCGGGGGCGTGCAGCAGACGAGCGAGCTCGGGATGTACGTCGGGATAGTGGCGGCGCTCTAGCCGCAGCATCCCCCCGCCTTCCTGCTGCGGACGCCAATCTGCTCATGTTAGCGGGCTGTACTCGCTCGAGCCGCTTCGACGTAGTGTCCGCTACCTGCTTCGCTGCGCAGTCCCTGCTGCGCTTGCAGGCGGGGCGAGCCATCCCTGGCTTGCCCGCTCGCCGGGACGAAGCGCCACCGGCGCTTCGTCTGTTTCCGGCTCGCCCTTCAGCGTCTCTCGCTCCGTGCGACCCGCTACCATGGCACCTTGACGCCCTCGCTACGAAAATCGGTGAGAAAATGGGGTCACTGGGTTCCACCCCGAGAATCATCCGACTGTCAGCGCGTCGGTATGATAACCTGCTGTAAATGAGCTACTTTCTCGCATTCGCGCCTCGCTCCACCTCTTGCGTTTCTGTCTGAACTGCGCTCAAATGCGCGCCGAGTTGATGCCGGTCGTTTACGGTTTGATGACGGATTGTCCTCAGCCTCCGGCTCGAAAAAAACTGGCGCGGAGCGTAGCCATGCCGAAACGAAGCGCACTGCGAATCACCAAGCGCACCGTCGATGCCCTCACCGTCGACGCCAAGGATACTCTGTTCTGGGACCGCGACTTGGCTGGCTTCGGGGTGCGGGTCCACGCCACCGGCCGCAAGCTCTACGTGGTGCAGTCGAGAGGTCCCACCGGGCTGAAGCGGGTGACCCTCGGACACCACGGCGAGCTCACCACCGACGAGGCGAGGAAACAGGCGGCCGTCGTCATCGACCGCATCAAGCGCGGCAAGGACCCGATGCCTGCCCCGCCCGCGCCGGAGCCGACCGTCGCCGACCTCGCCGAGCGCTTCATGCGCGTGCACGTCAAGGTGAACTGCAAGCCGAGCACGGCGGCCACGTACCGCAGCCATCTCGACTGCCACATTCTGCCGGCACTGGGCGAGAGGGCGCTTGGCGCGGTCGGACGCGGCGAGGTTGCGGCGCTGCATCACCGGCTCCGTGACACGCCCACCACCGCCAACGCGGTCGTCAGGACCATCTCGACCATGTTCCATCTGGCGGAGGCGTGGGAGCTCGTTCCGCCCGGTCGGAATCCATGCCGCTCGGTCCGACACTACAAGGAGCATGCCCGGGAGCGATTCCTGACGCCGGAGGAGTTCCGGCGCTTGGGCCGGGTCCTGAAGGAGGCGGAGGCGGACGGCTCGGTGTGGCTGCCGGCGATCGCCGCAATCCGGCTGCTGGTGCTGACGGGATGTCGGCATTCGGAGATCGTGTCGTTGCGGTGGGACGACGTGGATCGCACGGCGGGCGAGCTTCGGCTTCGCGACGCGAAGGCGGGTCCGCGCATGGTGCCGCTGACCGAGCCGATGTCGGCGGTGCTCGCCGGCATTCGGCGCGAACCCGGCAACCCCTGGGTGATTGTCGGGCAGGGGTCGGGCACCCGTTTGTCGGGACTCCGAAACTACTGGCATTCCATCCGGGAGAAGGCCGGGCTCCACGATGTGCGGCTGCATGACTGTCGCCACAGCTATGCCTCTCGGGCATTGGCGCTCGGTGAGGGCCTGCCCACCATCGGGAAGCTGCTCGGTCACCGGAAGATAGCGACGACGGCGCGGTACGCACACCTGATGCGCGACGCGGAGAAGGTGGCAGCGACCCGCGTGGGCGACAGCATCGGCGCCCACCTCGCGCCGCGAGTCGACAAGGCCGCGTGACGTTGGATGACGGAGGGCTGAAGGAAAATGGGAACGCCGACATCTTTGACGCTCTCGAACCGGGCCGTCGAGAAGTTGACGGTCAAGAAGGACACCGTGTTCTGGGACCGGGAGCTCACCGGATTCGGGGTGCGGGTCTACCCCTCGGGCGGGAAGGTCTACGTCGCGCAGGCACGAGGGCCGAACGGACCGAAGCGGGTCACGGTAGGCCGGCACGGGGTGCTTGGCGCCGAGCAGGCTCGGCAGCGTGCGGCCCTCGTCATCGCACGGGTGAAGGCTGGCGAATCGCCCGTACCCGAGCCGTTGGCGGCGAAACAGGGGACCGGGCCGACGGTAGGCGAGCTTGCCGAGCGATTTCTCGAAGAATACGCAGCGGTACGCTACAAGCCGGGCACCTTGGCGTGGACCCGCACGGTGGTCGGCCGATACATCGTGCCGGAGTTCGGCAAGCTGGCGCTGGTGGGCGTGGAGCGCACGCAGGTCAGGGAGCTTCACCACCGGCTGT
>JAJEAD010000100.1 GCA_022824305.1 Gammaproteobacteria bacterium
TGCCTGGCGCAATACATCGAATATATTTTATGGCACTACATCAGGCAGTACGACGAAATATCAGTGAGTTACGTGCGAAAATCGGTGAAATCGGGCCAAATCTTCGCCCAATCGCGGCCTGTGGTGGTAAACATGGGCTAGGGGAACTGAGCCAGCCCGGCCGCGCTGCCCGCGGCAATTGCGACAGGAGAACGCGAATCGGAACCGAAGACCCGGCGCCGCCCGGGTGCGCTCAGCGCGGGCGCTCACCCGCAATCGTGTAGCGGTATCCCGAGCGCGTCCGCGGGTAGTAGTCCCACAGCGCGTGGTGCTGGGTGCAGCGGTTGTCCCACATCACCGTCGTGCCGGGCCGCCATCGTACCCGGCACTGGAATCGCGGCGCGGCGAGATGCCGGTAGAGCAGCGCGAGCACCGCCTTGCTCTCGTCCGGCTGCAGCTCGACGATCCGGGTGGTGAAGGTCTCGTTGACGTAGAGCGCCTTGCGGCCCGTTTCCGGATGGGTGCGCACCACCGGGTGCACCGATTCCGGAAAGGGGTTCTCGCTCGCCTCGTGGCCCTTGTAGCCGAAGTAGCCGCCGAAGTGGTGCGCGGAGGCGTTCACCGCGCTCAGGCCCTCGAGCAGGCGCTTCATGGGGTCGGACAGGGCGTCCCAGGCCGCGTACATGTTGGCGAAGAGCGTGTCGCCGCCCGTGTCCGGCACCTCGTGCAGGTGAAGGATGCTGCCCATCGGCGGTTCCGGATCGCAGCTCACGTCGGAGTGCCACATGCTGCCGGCGTAGGTCTTCGAGTCGGCGTCGGTGTGGACGGGCAGGAGCGCCGGGAAGCCCTCGGCGCCCGGTGTCGCCGGGTGGATGTGCGGCGCTCCGAAACGCCGCCCGAAGGCGTC
Source organism: Gammaproteobacteria bacterium (assembly GCA_022824305.1). Classification (GTDB taxonomy): domain Bacteria; phylum Pseudomonadota; class Gammaproteobacteria; order HK1; family HK1; genus JAJEAD01. Next base: position 887 of record JAJEAD010000100.1, read on the forward strand.
CAGCGCCCCGAGCGACAGGGGCTGGTCCCGGAACACGAGCACCAGGTGCTTGCGCAACGCCTCCCTGAGCGCGTCGACGGTGTGCTCGCCGGGCGCCGCGGAGAGGCTGACGCCCTGAACTTCGGCCCCGATGCCCGGGGTGAGCGGGGAAATCTCCATGGATGACTCCCGTTTGAGGCGCGCCTTGCCGCAATATCGCACCGATTTCCTGGCTCGCGGACGCCAATCTGCTCATGGTAGCGTGCCGTACTCGCTACGAACATCGGTGCGACATTGCGCCTGGCGTCGGCCGGATCCTACGGCGCGGAGCCGGCGATGCGAAGGCAGGGTCCGGCGGCGCAGCCATTCTCATCGTGCCCGCCCGTCCACTTCCCGGGACGGCTCCGACGGCCGATTCGGCTCGGATCGAGCCGGGATGGTGAGACTTCGTGTGCCCGACGGTGCAATCAGGGGCCGGAATGAAAACTGCCGCTGATTGCGGCCGCGGGACCGAGGCCCGGGCTCAACCGCCCTGGGCCGAAATGAGGGCCACGCTCGGCACCACGATCAGCACCGCGACCGCCACCCGCCGGTCGAGCGTCTCCTCGCGAAAGAGCGCCTTCCCGAGAAGCAGGGTGAAGAGCGGCGCGCAGGCGAGGATCGGCGCGACCACCACCAGCCGGCCCGTGAGCAGGGCGTGGTTCAGCACCAGCACCGCGATGCCCAGCACCAGTCCGGTCAGGAAGAGCCAGGGGAGCGCGGCGCGCGGGACTGGCCTCCTCCTCCGCACCCGCCGGTTGGTGAGCAGCGCCAGCACCAGGGACACGTTGTGCGCGACCAGCGCCGCGAAGAAGGGGTCGGGCAGCAGCACGAAGCCGATCTTGACGATGGCGTGGCCCAGGGCGCGGAGGAAGGCTGCCCCGATGGGAAAGAGCAGGGCGTAGAGGGGCCACTTCCGGAGCGTTTCGCCCCGCCAGGAGAGCACTGCTATCCCGACGCTGACGCCGAGCGCGCCCACCGCGACCTCGACGGTGAGGGCTTCTGCGAGCACCAGGAAGCCGAGAGCCAGCCCGAAGAGCGGGGACGTGGCGGCCAGGGTGCTCGAGATGGTGGGACCGAGGTGGCGGATGCCGAGCATGCCGAGGTTGGCGGAGATGAAGGGGCGGAAGAGTCCGATCGCCGCGAAGAGCAGCACCGCCGGAGAGCTCCAGTAATGACTCTGGAGGTAGAAGGGGGACAGCAGCCAGAAGAGCAGAGAGCTCGTGCCGATGTGGAAGAGCACCGCGGTCTGGGCATCGGTGTAGCGCAGCGCGATGCGGGCGAAGTGCTGGCCGAAGGCGAAGAGCCAGGCGGCGGCGAGGGCGAGGAGGACGGGATGCATGCGCAGGCGGAGAGGAGTGCGGTTTCCAAAGGCGGAGCCCGGCCGGCCGGGTCCGCGAGCCCCGTTCAGATGCGGCGCCGCTTCATCCGCACCACCAGGTTGGTCGGCATCATGGTGAAGGCGAGCCTTTCCTCGATCGGCCGACCGGGGCGCTCGAGCTTCAGGTCGAAATTGCGGCACAGCATCGCGAGCACGGTCCGGATCTGGAGCAGCGCGAGGTTGCGCCCGGGGCAGAATCGCGGGCCGCCGCCGAAGGGCAGGAAGGCACTGGTGTCGTGCGGGCACCCGCGTTCGGTGTCGCTCCTGAGCCAGCGTTCCGGGTCGAAACGGGCCGCGTTGCCGAAGTGCTCGTCCCGCGTCGCGAGGCGCCGGTTCAGCGCGATGATGACGATCTCCGGCGGGATGAGGTGACCCAGCATCTCGGCGTTCTCGATGGACTGCATGCTGGTCACGGGCGCCACCGGCTTCAGCCGCATCGCCTCGTTGAAGAAGGCATCGATGAACGGGAATCGGGCGGCCTGCTCGATACTCTCAACCGACGCCGCCGGCGCGATTACTGCGTCGACTTCCGCCCGCGCCCGGGCGAAGTGCTCCGGGTAGCGCAGGAAGAAGCTCACCGTCCAGGCGATCGTGTGCGCGGTGGTGTCCTCGCCTGCGAGCAGCAGGGTGCACACGTTGGCGAAGATGTCCTCGTCCGAGACGGAGAGCCCCTTGACCTCCTTGGCCGCGATGATTGCTTCGAGGAAGTTCGTCGGCGATGTGTAGAGCGAAGGCTCGGCGCGCATTCGCTCGCGCGCCTCCCGGATGATCTCGTCGACCCGCGCCCGGATGCGATGAAGTGCGCGGTCGAGCTCCCGGTCCCTGGGCAGGCGGACGTATCGCCAGTACGGGATCGGCGCATTGATGCGCCGGTGCAGCATCGGGAAGACCTTGTCCAGGTCCTGCTGAATGACCGGGCCCGAGGTCTCGAGGGTGTTGAATTCGACGCCGAAGGCGAGCTGAGTGGTGACGTCGATGGTCAGGCGCATCAGGTCGCGGCAGAGATCGACCGGCTCCTGGCTGTCGGCCGCCCGCTCCCATCTCCGCATGAGACGCCCGGCGGTGAGCGCGAGCCTCGGAAAGAACGACTTGAGATGCGCCGTGTTCAGCGCCAGCACGACGATCTTGCGCTGGCGCAGCCAGTCGTCACCCTCGGCGGTGAACACCCCGTTCAGGCGCATCTCCGCCGCGACCGCTTGCAGCCCCCGCGTGCGCCGGAAGCGGTGGGGCCGCTCGCGGTGCATGCGCTTCACGGTATCGGGATCGGAGACCACCGCCATGCGCATCGGGCCGATGCGCATGCGGTAGAGCGGCCCGTAGCGGTCCGCCCAGCCTTCGAGCGTTTCGTGAAAGGAGGTGAGAGGGAGAACCTGGAACAGGTTGCCGGCGACGGGCAGGCCGGGCGGCCCGACCAGGGCGTGGTAAGGCTTCAAGCGGGAGCATGATTCGGCCATGTGATGACTCTACACTCGCGGCCGGTCCCGCGACATGCGGGCGGACCAGGAGGACGAGCGGAGGTGAACGCCACGAATTCCCGGAAGCATCCCGAGCGGGCGCCGGCGCAATGACCTTCCTCCGCGCCTTCGCCGACCTCTCCCGGTCGGCCCGGACCACGCCCGCCCGCCACCGGGCCGCGGTGGCGCTGCTCGCGTCGGGAGCGGTCTCGATCAGCTTCGGCGGGCTCATCGTGCGCGGCCTCGAGGACGCGTCGCCGTGGCAGTTCAACGCGGTGCGCGGCGTCGTGGGTGGCGTGGCGCTGCTGCTCGTCCTCGTGCTGCGGCACCGGGGCAAGGTGATCGCGCACTTTCGCCGCATGGAGAGCCCGGCGTGGTTCGGGGCCGGCTGCCTCGGCGTCGCGGCGCTGTTCTACATCCTCTCCCTCACCCACACCACGGTCGCGAACACCCACTTCGCGATGAGCGCGGCGCCCTTCGTGACCGCGGGTCTTGCGTGGCTCGTCCTGCGCGAGCGCCTGCATCGCGTGGCGGTGCTGGCGATGGCGGTGGCCTTCTGCGGCATCGTCGTCATGGTGGCGGACGGTCTCGGCGCGGGCCGCTCCGAGGGAGACTGGTACGCGCTGATGGCGGTGCTGCTCTTCTCCACCTACGGGGTCATCGCCCGCGGGATGCGCGACGCCAACCTGCTTCCCGCGATCATCGTCGCCGCCTTCATCACGATGGCGGGAGGTATCGCGGGCTCGCTCGGGGACCTGCACATCAGCATGCACGACATCCTGCTGGGCGCGACGTGGGGCCTGCTCGTCGGCCTGGCCGGCGACTGGTGCTTCCTCACCGGAGTCCGTCACGTCACGGGCGCGGAATCGATGCTCCTCATGATGATGATCCCTTCGGTGCTGGGGCCGCTGTGGGTGTGGATCTTCATCCACGAGGTGCCGTCGATGCCGACTCTGGTGGGGGGCGTGCTGGTCCTTGCCGCGCTCGCGGGGTGGGCGATCAGGGATCTGCGCGCCTGAGGCGGGGAGGCATCCCCCTATAATCCGCCGGGCTTGGTTCCGGTTCCCGGCCCGGCTCGGGCCGGAGCGGCAGGGTGAAGGCATTGGACTACGAATTCGATCTCGGCACTTACTCGCGGCCGGTCACCACGCGCAACCGCGAGGCCCGGCTCTGGTTCGACCGCGGCCTGATGTGGCTCTACGGCTTCAACCACGAGGAGGCGGTGTTCTGCTTTCGCGAGGCGCAGCGGGCCGACCCGGACTGCGCGATGGCGTTCTGGGGCGAGGCCTATGCCGCCGGGCCCTACATCAACCTGCCCTGGCACTGGCGGAGCGAGGCGGAGGCGCGCGATGCGATCACCACCTGCTTCGCCGCCACGCAAGCGGCGCTGGCGCGGCGCGAAGGCGCGAGCCCGGTCGAACGCGCCCTCATCGAAGCCCTGCCGTCGCGTTACCAGCGCAACGCGGTGGTCCCGGATGCGGAGTTCTCGGCCTGGAACGACGCCTTCGCCGCCGACATGCGGGAGGTGCATCGCGCTTTTCCCGACGACCCGGACGTGGTCGCCCTCTTCGCGGAGGCCCTGATCACCCGCACGCCGTGGCAGCTCTGGGACCTGGAGACCGGAGAGCCGGCCGAGGGCGCCGACACCCTCGAGGCGCGGGACGTGCTGGAAGCGGCGATGCGCAAGCGCGGCGACGAGGAGCGGGCGCCGCACCTCGGCATGCTGCACATGTACATCCACGTGATGGAGATGTCGCGGATTCCCGATTGCGCGCTGGCCGCCGCCGACGCGCTGCACCACCTCTCCCCCGACAACGGCCATCTCAACCACATGCCCTGCCACATCTACCTCCAGTGCGGGCGCTACGCGGATGCGCTGGCGGTGAGTCGAAAGGCGGTACGCGCGGACGCCAGGTACCTGCGCCGCGTGGGCCCCTTCAACTTCTACACCACCGCGCGCTGTCACGACTTCCACGCAATGATGAGCGCGGCGATGATGCTGGGGGATTACCGGGGAGCGCATGAGGCGGCCGATGGAATCGCCCGGACGGTGACCCCGGACCTGCTCCGCCAGGACCGCCCGCACCTGGTCGCGACGCTGGACAACTACTGCTCCTCGACGCTGCACGTGCCGGTGCGCTTCGGGCGCTGGCGCGAGATCGTGGACGCTCCCATGCCCGCCCACCCCGAGCTCTACGTGGTGACGACCCTCATGCATCACTACGCCCGCGGGGTCGCCCACGCGGCGCTCGGCGACTTCGAGGCGGCGGAGCGGGAGCTCGAGAGCATGGACGCGGGCTGCGACCGCCTGCCCGAGACCCGGCTCTACTTCAACGACACGGCACGGAACATCATGGCGCTCGCTCGGGAGATGCTCTGCGGAGAGCTGGCCTACCACCGGGGAGACCACGAAGCCGGCTTCGCCCATCTCCGCGACGCGGTGCGTCGCAGCGACGGGCTGGCCTACAGCGAGCCCTGGCCCTGGATGCACCCGCCGCGCCACGCGCTCGGCGCCCTGCTGCTCGAGCAGGGGCGGGTGGAGGAGGCCGAAGCGCTCTACCGGACGGACCTCGGCCTCGACGGCGAGGGCCGGCGCTGCCTGCAGAATCGCGGCAACGTGTGGGGTCTGCACGGCTACCACGAGTGCCTCCGGCGCCTCGGCCGGGACCGGGAGGCGGAGGCGCTCGCGCCGTCGCTCGCGGCGGCCCTCGCCCGGAGCGACACGCCCATCAACTCGTCCTGCTGCTGCCGGAAGCAGGCGGCGGGAGAGGAAGGAGAGAGGCGGCAGCGCCTGAACCGGCCCGGAGCCGGTGGCGACACGACCGGGAGGTGGAGATGAAGGTCAGGCTTCTCTACGGGCGCGGCGGGCTCGAGGTGCGCCTTCCCGCGGGATGCGAGGCGACGGTGATCGAGAAGCCGCCGATGCCGGTCCTCGAGGACCCCGAGGCCGCGGTCGCCGCCGCCCTCGACGGTGGCGGGCTCCGGGAAGCTGCGGCGGGGGCGCGCTCGGCCTGCATCCTCATCTGCGACATCACGCGTCCGGTGCCGAACCGGCTCTTCCTGCGCCCGCTCATCGAGCGCCTGGAAGGGGCCGGAGTTCCGCCGGGCGCCATCACGGTGCTGGTGGCCACCGGGCTCCACCGCCCCAACCTCGGGGACGAGCTCGCCGAAGTGGTGGGGGACGCCTGGGTTCTCGCGCGCGTACGGGTGGAGAACCACTACGCGCGCAACGACGAGGACCACGTCGACCTCGGCCAAACCCGCCGGGGAACGGTGATCCGCCTCGACCGGCGATTCGTCGAGGCGGACCTGAGGATCGCGACCGGCCTCGTGGAGCCTCACTTCATGGCCGGGTACTCGGGCGGGCGCAAGGTCATCGCCCCCGGCATCGCCCACGCCGAGACGATCACGACCTTTCACAACCACCGCTTCATGTCCGATGCGAAGGCGGACAACTGCGTGCTCGAAGGCAATCCCCTGCACCGCGAGCAGATGGAGATCCTCGAGCGCATCGGGGGCGCCACCGCGCTCAACACCGTCATCGACGACCACCGCCGCCTCGCCTTCGTGAACTTCGGCGAGTGCGCCGAGAGCCACCTCGAGGCGGTGGACTTCGTGCGGCGCTACGCGGAGGTCACCCTCCCGCGGCGCTTCTCCACCGTGGTGACGAGCGCGGCCGGCTATCCGCTCGACAAGACCTACTACCAGACCGTCAAGGGGATGGTGGGCGCGCTCGGGGTGCTCGAGGACGGCGGCGACCTCATCGTCGCTTCGGAGTGCTCGGAGGGGCTCGGCTCGGCGGAGTACCGGGACGCCCAGCGCCGTCTCGTGGAACAGGGGCCGGAAGGCTTCCTCGCCGGCATCTCCGGCAAGGCGCACGCCGACATCGACGAATGGCAGACCCAGATGCAGACCCGCTCGCTCGCACGGGGGCGGGTATCCCTGTTCACCGAAGGGCTGGCGCCCTCGGACCGCGCGGTGACCGGGGTCACCCACGTCGCGTCGGTGGAGGACGCGATCGCGCAGAGCATGGCGCGGCACCGCGACCGCGCCGTCGCGCTCATTCCGGAGGGGCCCTACGTAGTCCCGCGCAGCGCCTGAGGCTTGGGGCTTCCAAGGCGCGGGTCCGGCGCCCTCGCTCAGGAGCGCTCCGGCATGTCCGCCGCGCTCGGCGTTCTCGGTAGATGATTCGGTAGATGATATGGAGCGCTGTCCGTGACACACTCGGACCATGAACATCTCGCTGACCGAAGAGCTCGAGGATCTCGTCCGCCGTAGAGTCGAGAGCGGACACTACGGCTCCGCGACTGAGGTCATCTACGCTGGTCTTCGACTCCTCGAGCGGGAGGAAAAGAACAGGGAAACACGAATCGCCGCGATGCGGGCGAAGGTCGAGGAGGGCATCGCGCAGGCGGAGCGAGGGGAACTCCTCGACGGCGAAGAATCCGTCGCTCGGGTGATGAGGCGTGCGGCCGCGAAGAAACGGCACGCCAAGGAATGAATCGAGGCTACGTCCTCACTCCGCTCGCCGAAGCTGATCTGGAAGAAATCTGGGACTACGCCGCGGAGCGTTTCGGATTCAGCGTGCGGATCCGGACAGGCCTCGCCCGCCCCTGGTCAGCCACTCCTCGAACTTCCCCGAGAGCTCCGTGTGCCGGGCCGCCCACCACGCGGCGTCCATCTGCAGCGCGTTCGCCATGTTCGCCTCCGCCGTGGGAAGCATGGCCTTCGTCTCCTCGCCCACCAGCGACATCGCCGACATCCTCGCCGGCCCGTAGGAGATGTACTTCGTCTGTTCCGCGAGCTGCGCCGCTCCCGTGGCGAACACGATGAAGTCCATCGCCTTGGCCAGGTTGGCGCTGCCCTTCGGGATGCCCCAGGAGTCGATGTCCCAGAGCTGCCCGTCCCAGATGATGGCGAAGTCCTTGCCCTCCTCGACAATCGGGCGATACATGCGGCCGTTCCACACCGAGGTCATCGCCACCGTGCCCGAGTCCAGGAGCTCGACCGGCTCCGAGCCCGTGGTCCACCAGACGATGCCGTTTCTGATCCTGTCCAGCACGTCGAAGGCGCGGGCCTGGCCGTCTTCGGTCTCCAGCGCGGCGTAGACCTCGTCCGCGGCGACGCCGTCGGCCATCAGCGCCCATTCCATGTTCACCCTCGGATTGCGCCGCAAGCCCCGCTGGCCGGGGAACTCCGCGACGTCGAAGAAGTCCGCAAGGGTGCCGGGAGCCTCGCCGTCGAACCCGCTCACGTCGTAGGCCACCACGGTCGCCCACAGCATCTGTCCCACGCCGCACTCGGTGAGCGCGCCCGGAATGAAGTCCTCCGCCGCCGGGGTGCCGTCGACGGCCGCGGGGAGCCGCCCGAGGTCGATATTCTCGAGAAGGCCCTCGCTGCATCCCCGGAGGAGGTCGGAGAGCTCGAAATCCACCACGTCCCAGACGACGTTCTCCGTCTCGATCTGCTCGCGAATCTCGTCGAGTCCCCCGTTGTAGGTCTCCATCGAGACCCACTCGCCGCTCCGGAGCCGGAAGGGCTTCACGTAGGCCAGCATCTGGCTCCGGGTGTAGGCGCCGCCCCAGGAGACGACGGTCAGGTCCTTGTGCGGCGATTCGTGCGCGAGGGCGCCGGACACCTGCGACAGAGCAAGCGCCGCGCAGGCGGCTCCAAGGAGAAGTAGTGAACGCATTGCCTCGATCTCCCCTGTTCGATTCTCGCGGGTCACGGCCTCGCGCTCCTACGCGCGCAGCTCTCCACGCAGGCTGGTCCCGTCCGGCGCCACCGTTTCGCCCGATGCGGGCACGGCGCCCGAGTCCTCGTTAAGTGATTTGACGAGCCCGTAGGTCATCAAGAGCATGATGATGCTCACCGGCAGCGCCGCTGCGATGGAAGCGGTCTGCAGCGCCTTCAGGCCGCCGGCAAGCAGCAGAACCGCCGCCACGAAGCCTTCTCCGAGCCCCCACACGATGCGGAAGCGCTGCGGCGGGTTGTCGTCGCCCATGCTGAGCATGGTGGTGATGACGAGCGTTCCCGAGTCCGACGAAGTGATGAACCAGGTCGCGAGGAGGAATGTCGCGAGCGCCGCCATCACCCAGTTCAGCCAGTGAAGGTCCGTCATCCGCTCGATGGTGCCGTAGAGCGCGGCCGGCAGGTTCCAGTCCCGCACGAGCTGGACGATGCCCGCGGTCCCCGCCCCGCCCTCGGCGGTCAGTTCGAGGTGCATCGCGCTGCCGCCGAAGATGCACAGCCAGAAGAAGGCGATGGTGGTGGGGACGAACATCACCCCGAGCATGAACTCGCGGATGGTCCGGCCCCGACTGATGCGGGCGATGAACATGCCGACGAAGGGGGCCCAGGAGATCCACCACCCCCAGTAGAAGATCGTCCACCCTCCCTGCCAGGCGCCGGCCCCTTCGGAGTTGAAGGTCTGGAAGCCCATCGGGATCACGTTCCAGAGGTAGTCACCGACCGTGGTGACGAAGAATCCCATCAGCCACTGGAAGGGACCGCCGAACAGGAAGTAGGCGAGAAGCACGATGCTCAGCCAGATGTTCCACTCGGAGATGATCCGGATGCCGTTGCCGACGCCGGAGACGGCGGACAGGGTCGCCACGACGGAGATGACCACGATCAGGATGACCTGAGTGGTCGTGCCGGGATCGATTCCGAACAGGAAGTTCAGTCCGGCCGCCATCTGGCTGACCCCGAGGCCGAGCGAGGTGGCGACGCCGAACACGGTGCCGAAGACCGCCAGCAGGTCGACGGCGTGGCCGATCGGGCCGTAGATCCGGTCGCCGATGACCGGGTAGAGCGCGGAGCGCAGCGTCAGCGGCAGCTTCTTGCGAAATCCGAAGTAGGCGAGGCACAGCCCGACCATCACGTAGACCGCCCAGCCGTGGAAGCCCCAGTGGAAGTAGGTCACGCGCATCGCGTAGGCCGCGCGCGCTTCGTCCATCTCGGTGACCAGCGCGCGGTCCGCAAAGGGGTTGTTCGGATATCCCCAGGGCGCGGTGTTGTCGAAGTAGAAGATGGGCTCGGCGATGCCGAAGAAGAGCAGTCCGATACCCACGCCCGCGGAGAACAGCATCGCGAACCAGGAGAAGTTGCTGAACTCCGGCTTGCTGTCGTCGTCGCCGAGCTTGACGGCGCCGTGGCGGCTGCACATCAGGTACAGGCAGACGAAGAACATGACGACGAGCGCGCTGACGTAGTACCAGTTCAGCGCCGACTCGATCCAGCCCCGAATCGCCGCATAGATGGAGCTCGCGAACTCGACGTTCAGCGCCGTGAATACCACGAAGGCGAGCACCATGCCCTTGGAGGCGAGTCCCATTGCGGGATGCAGCCCCTTCCAGATTCCGGTCTTCGCCACCAGTCCCCGTGAGTTCTCTTGCATGGTCTTGGTCCTTTGTCCGTGGTGCGCCGGAAGGCGTCGTGTCCCGGGAACGGCCGGACGGTGTCGGCGGCTACTCCCGCGCAGCGAGGGGGAGTCCCATCAGGTCCGCTTCGGAGGGGGCCGGGCGAGCTCCGGAAGGGTGTCGGTCGGAGAAACGGGCGCGTGGAAGCGCGTCCGGGGCCGATTCGAGCGCGCCATGCCGACCCGGGAGTCGCGGCGGCGACCGAACGCAGCGGCTAACGTCATCTGCCCATTCGACTGACCAGGCAAAACGTCGCCGGAGTGTAGCACGCGGCGACGCCCTTCTCGTGCCCCGGGGAAGCGTGTGCCGCCGCCCGAGAGCGCCGCACGAAAGCCGGGGACGGCTCAGGCCGTCACCGCGTCTCCGGCCGGGTCCATCGCGCTCCGGCTCCTTCCCTCCCCGATGCGCAGCAGGCTCGGAAGCAGCAGCAGCGTGAACACCGTGCTGACGCTCATGCCGCCGACGATGACCGCGGCGAGCCCGCGGTAGAGCTCGGTGCCCGCCCCGGAGACGACGAGCAGGGGGAGCATGCCGCAGATGCTCGTGATCGTGCTCATGAGGATCGGACGCAGCCGCATGCCGACCGCCTCCGCCACCGCGCTGCGCCGGGCGAGCCCGTGGCGTTCCATGGCCCGGGTCTGGTGCACGAGCAGGATGGCGTTGTTGACCACGAGCCCGAGGAGAATGATGAACCCGATCATGGTCAGCAGGTCGAGCGGCTGGCGCATCCCGAAGAAGTCGTTCATCAGGCGGAGCGCGACGAGGCTGCCGACGGTGGCGAGCGGCAGCGCGAGGAGCACGAGCGCGCTGTCCCGAAAGGAGCGGAAGAGGGCGGCCATGAGCAGGAAGAGAATGACGATCGCGAGCAGGAAGCTCCCGCTCATGCTCTCGAGCGCGGTCTCGAGCTTGTCCGCGGTCCCGGAGAAGCGCACCTCGCCGTCGTCGGGGAGCCGGGCCTCGACGAGGGGCACGACCTCGGAGCGGATGGTGTCGAGCGCCTCTTCCAGCGACATCCCCACCGGGGGCGTCACCTGCAGGGTGACGGTGCGGCGCCGGTCGAGACGGCGGATCTCGTTCGGGCCGGCGGTGCGCACGATCCGCGTGAGCTCGCTCACCGGGAGCACGCCGCCGGGGGTCGCGAGCGGGATGGAGGCGAGCTGCTCGGGGGTCTCCCAGCGCGGGACCCGGACCACGATATCGAGGCGCTGCTCGCCGTCGAAGTAGTCGCCGACGTAGAGTCCCTCGCCCAGCGCCCGGGTCACCGACGCCATGGTGCCGCGGCTCCAGCCCGCTTCGGCGAGGCGGCGCTCGTCGGGCTCGAGGCGCAGCTCGGGATCGGCGAGCTCGAGTCCCGGGTAGGGACGGACCCGCACGCCGGGCAGCGTCCGGTTGAGTCCGATGAACCCTTCGAGCGCCGCGCTCATCAGGGTGTCGATGTTCCGGGACTGGATGTTGACGTCGATGGTGTTGCCCGAGCCGAATCCGCCGAAGAGCGAGGCGCGCCTGGCGAAGGCGATGGTGTCGGGAAAGCCGCGCACGGTGCGGTTGATGAGCGGTACCAGCTCGTCCGTGCGCGACCCGTCCTTCGTCCGCGCGCCCAGGAATACGCCCCGCGAGAACGCGACGAAGAAGTAGCTGTCGATTTCCGGCTCCTCCTCTCCGTCGAGGTAGGGTTGCAGCCTCTCCACGACGATGCTGCCCATCTCCGTCTCGAGGTGATCGATGTTCGCGCCGGGGGAGGGAATGATGAAGGCGAATACCAGGTTCCGGTTGCCCTCGGGCAGGTAGCTCGCGCGCAGGCTCAGGGGAGATTCCGGCAGCGACTCGGCGATGCGCGGGGGGAGGGGAACAAGCTCGAGGATGGACTTCGGCGCGAGCGCGAGGGAGACCCCGAGCGGCACGCTGACCAGCACGCCGATCCAGAGCGCCCGCCGGCCCGGCCCGTCGGTGAGGCGCATGATGGCTCCGGTGAGCGCCTGCCGCCAGCGCGCGTGCGCGTCGCCGAGCTGCGTGCGCGCAAGCCAGGTCGATGCCGCGGCCGGGATCACCGTGAGCGCCACCAGCATCGACGCCACCACCGCCACCGATATCGTCAGCGCGAGGTCGGCGAAGAGCTGTCCGGCCTCGTCGGCGAGGAACACGATGGGCAGGAAGATCGCGATGGTGGTCGCGGTCGAGGCGAGCAGCGCGCCCCACACCTGCGCCGGTCCCGTGTGGGCCGCCTCCTCCGCGCCCATGCCCCGCTCGCGCAGGCGAACGATGTTCTCGAGCACCACGATGGCGGCGTCCAGGGTCATGCCCACCGCAAGCGCGAGGCCCGCGAGCGAAATGATGTTGAGCGTCCGCCCGGTGACGTAGAGCAGGAAGAAGGCCGCGAAGAGGGAGATCGGGATCGCGAGCGCGATGAGCACCGTCGCCCGCAGCCGGCGCAGGAACCACCACAGCGAGACCACCGCGAGCGCGATCCCGAGGGCGAGGTTGTTGCGGACCATGCTGACCGAGCGGTAGATGTAGACGGTCTCGTCGTAGACCTGCTCGAAGATCAGCCCGGCGCGGGCCAGCGGGCCCTCGGCCAGCTCCGCCGCCGCTTCCTTGAGCCCCGCCATCACTTCGAGCACGTTCACCCCGAGCTCGCGGTGGGCGTTCACCGCGAGCGAGCGCGCCCCCTTGGCGAGGACGAAGCTCTTTCGGTCGGCGAGCGCGACCTCGATGTCGGCGATGTCGCGCAGCCGCACCGGAAGTCCGTCTCGCCACTCCAGCACCATGTCGCCGAGCTCGCCGGCGTCGAAGGCGCCGGTGAAGCGCAGGGTGTAGCGGCGCTTTCCGACGTTCACGTCGCCGCCGGAGATGTCCTGGTTCGCTCCGGCGAGGCGCGCCGCGACCGGCAGCTCGATGCCCAAGCTCGCCGCCCGATAGGGGTCGAAGGTGATGCGCACCTCGCGATCGCGCCCGCCATACACCTCCGAGCGCGCGACTCCGGGGACGCGCTCGAAGCGGGTCTGGATGAGCTCCTCGGCGTACTCCTTGTAGCTCTGAATGTCGCGCGGGTTCCCTTCGCGGGAGCGCATGGTGAACCAAGCGATCGCGCGGCTGTTGCCGCCGACGGTGTCGATGACCGGCTCGTTCGCATCCTCCGGATAGCGCGGCACCCGGTTGAGGCGGTTCAGAACCTCGATGAGCCCGCGACGCAGGTCGTGCCCGACCAGGAACTCGATGGAGACCTCTCCCTGGCCGCGCTGCGCCTTGGAGACGATGCGCTGCACGCCGGGCAGCCCGCGCAGCACCTTCTCCTGCGGCTCGATGATCTCCGCCTCGATCTCCTCCGGGGCGGCGGCGCGCCACGCGGTGCGGATGGTGATCTCGGGGCGTTCCACCTCGGGGGTGAGCTGCACCGGAAGGCGCGCAAGCCCCAGGCCGCCGAAGAGGAGGACGAGCAGCACCGCGACCAGGGTCGCGGTGGGGTTGGACAGGCCGAGCCGGGTCAGGCTCATGCCGTCCGCGGGCGGACCGGGCGCGGCCTGCGCTTCGCGGGGCGGGTCCGGGGGCATCGCTCGGCCCCGATTCAGTCCGCGGGCGCCGCGTTCTGCACCGCTACCGCCTGCCCGGGACGAAGCCGCTCGCCGCCCCGAATGACCACCCGATCCCCGGGGGCGACGCCGTCGACTTCGATGAGCGCCCCTTGCGCGATCCCGGTGGTGACGGCGACGCGCTCCGCCGTGCCGTCTTCAGCCACGCGGTAGACGGCGATGCCGTCCCGTCGCAGCACCAGCGCATCGCGCGGGATCGCGGTGACGGCGCGCGCCGCCGCAGTCGGAATCGCCACCCTGACGTCCTGTCCCACCGGCCAGGCCTCGTCGCTGACGCCGAGGCGGATCTCGTAGAGCCGCGACCGGTTGTCCCCCACCGGCACGATCGCCTGCACCCTTCCCGTGGACCGGCTCGGGTTGGCCTCGAGCGCGAGCTCTCCGCCTTCCCGGACGAAGGCGAGCGCGGCGACCGGGATCCAGGTCTGGACCTCGAGCGACTCGGTGTCGACGAGACGCACCACCGCTTCGCCGCTCCTCGCCCACTCGCCGCTCTGCCGGAAGCGCTGGGTCACGACCCCGTCGAAGGGCGCCTTGATGCGGGTTCGATCCAGTCGCTCCCGGGTCAGCGCGAGACGGGCGCGCACCGCGCGCAGCTCGCTGACCGCGATGTCGCGTTCCGCGACCGCCTCGTCCAGCCGGCTGCGGGTCGCGGTGTTCTGGGTGACCAGCGTCTCGAGGCGCTCGACCTGGGCATCGAGGTAGGTGAGACGGGCCTGCACGCGGGCCACCGCCGCCTCGTTCTCCGCGAGCGACTGCGTGAACAGCGCGTCGTCGAGGCGGGCCACGGTCTCGCCTCCGGCGATCGAGGTGCCGATCTCCGCCACCCATTCGAGCCGGCCCTCCACCTCGGCCGAAACCCGGGCCTGGTTGCGGCTGATCACGGTCCCGGGGTACCAGGTGACGGGAGACAGCGTGCGGCTCTCGGCCACCGCCACCACGACCGGAGCGGGCGGCGGGCCGTTGCCGCTCCCGCTCTGTGCCGCCGCCGCGGCCGGGAGCAGCGCCGAGAGCAGGAGGGGCGTTATCAGGAGTCCGCGCAAGAGGGGCTCTGGCCGTGGTCCGTGCGAGGGGGAAGCCCGGGGCCTCGGGATCCGCCAGCTTCCCGTCCGCGCCCCGGGAAGTCAATGCGGGGCTTCCCGGCGGCCCGGCCCTTCCGCCTCCGTCGAGGCGTGGTATCCGGCGCCGCCGGCGCCGTGGCGCGCCGGCAATGCCGCTGCGCGTCGGAGCCGAGTATCGGTTTCCGCCAAACACCTGAAAGGGACGCGGGAGGCGTTCCGCGGGGCTCTCGCCGTCGATCGCTTATCCTGCGCGTCCTGGATGCGTCGAGAGAGCGGGGTGCCAGGACATGGAAGAAGAGAAGCGCTGGAGGATCCCGTCGCAGCCGAGCGAGACGCAGCGCCGCGAGGACGGCACGCCGGCCCGCGAGCTCTGGGCGCTGCCGCTGGAGGAAGCCTTCCTGGAGGCATTTCTCCGCGACGTCTTCGAGAACCACTGGCCGGGGATCCGCTTCGGCCCGATGATCCAGGGCGCCGCCTACGAGTGGAAGTGCCCGGGGGCGCCCCGGCGCATCAGCCTCTACGACGGCTACCTCACGGTGATGTTCGGTAACGGCGGGCACTTTCACCTGTGCATCGGCGAGAACCGGGGCTCGCCCGCCAACCCCACCGCGCCCGCGCTCCGCGCCCACCGCCGACCCTCGCGCGCGCAGATCTTCCGGGGCTACGACGCCGAGGCCAGGCCACTCACCTGGGGCTTCGAGATGTGGAACGGCAAGGGCGAGAACGGGCTCTCGGTGTGGTTCCCGAGCCCTTTCCTCAACGACGACGATTCGCTTTCGGATCCCCCGGACTTCGACCGCCTCGCGACCTGGCGCGCGCTGGCCGCACGCTGGCTCGGCCGCGAGCCGGAAACGCTCGACGAAGAGGGCAAGGGCTTTCGCCGCGGCGGACACTGAGGCTGATTCCCGGCGCGCAAAAGAGGAGGGCTGAACGACACCCCCTTCCGCTGCTTCGGCTCCGGTGTCACTCCCCGCTCAGGTCGCCCCGTTCAGCCAGCGGTCGAGGAAGCGCTCGAACCACGAGCCCATCGGCGCGTCGTATCGCGCGGAGTCCTCGATCTGGCGCTTCGCGTTGTGCTGACCGGGCTCGAGCGGCCGGCCCGTGCCGAGGGATATCCAGTGGCGCATCAGCGACGGGGTGCACTCGGGGTGAAACTGGAGCCCGTAGGCGTGCTCACCGTAGCGGAATGCATGGTGGGGAAAGACCAGGCCGCGCGCGAGCAGTTCCGTGTCCGGCGGGAGCTCGAATCCCTCGTTGTGGGCCGAGTAGACGTGCATCGGCCCGGGCACGAAGTCCCGACCCGGCTCGGTAGGAAAGACGGGCACGAAGCCGAACTCGCGCCGGCCCTGCGGGTGCGGACCGACCTCCGCGCCGAGCGCGCGGGCGAGAATCTGGCCGCCGAGGCAGAGCCCGAGATAGGGCCGGCCGGTCTCGACCCAGTCCGCGGTCCAGTCAATCTCCCGGCGCACGTAGTCCGGCGCCGCGTGGCGGTTTGCGGACTGGACGCCCCCGTACACGATCGCGGCGTCGAAGCCGGCGCCGGCCGGGGGAAGCGGCTCTCCGTCGGCCGGGCAGACCCACTCGAGGCTCCAGCCGCGCGCGGCGAGATGCTGCGAGGCGCGGTCGCCGAAGGACTCGTGGTCGTGGATGACGAGTACGACCCGCCGCCGCATGGCTCCGCTCCCCTTATCGACAGCGGACGACGGACGCCCGGCCTCCCGTGCCAGGCGTCCCTCCGCCTCCCGGTCGGGCTAGAGCAGCCCTTCCTTGCGCACGTGCTCGAGCGTGTCGTCGAGCGCCCGCCCCAGCCGATCGAAGAGCATGTCGATCTCCTCGGTCTCGATGATGAGGGGCGGGCAGAACGCGATGCGCCGGCCCTCGCAGGCCCGGAGCAGCACCCCGTGGCGGGTGCAGGCCTCGTTGCACCAGACCGCGACTTCCGGCCCGAAGCTCTCCTTGGTCGCCTTGTCCTTCACCAGCTCCACCGCGCCGATGAGGCCGACGCCCCGGGCCTCGCCCACGAGGGGGTGATCGCCGAGCGCGTTCAGCCGTTCCTGGCAGTGGGGGGCGACACGCGCGACGTGGTCGGCGATGTCGATCTCGTCGTAGATCTTCAGCGTCTCCACCGCGACCGCGGCCGAGACCGGGTGTCCGCCGTAGGTGAAACCGGTGCCGAGCACCTGGTTGGTCTCGCTGAAGTCCCGGATCGGCCCGTACACCTTCTCGTTCATGATGACCGCGGATATCGGCAGGTAGGCCGATGAGAGCTGCTTGGCCACCACCACGATGTCCGGCTCGAACCCGAAGGTCTGGCAGCCGAAGGTGTTGCCGGTACGGTGGAAGCCGGTGATCACTTCGTCGGAGACCATGAGCACGTCGTACTTGCGGCACACCGCCTGCATCTTCTCGAAGTAGGTGGCCGGCGGCACGATCGCGCCCCCCGCGCCCATCACCGGCTCGGCAATGAAGGCGGCCACGGTCTCCGGCCCCTCGTCGAGGATGAGCTGCTCGAACTCCTCCGCGCGCCGGGTGGCGAACGCCTCCTCCGACTCGCCCTCGTGCGCATCGCGGTAGTGGTGGTGGCCTTCGGTGTGGAGGACGTTCTTGATCGGGAGGTCGAAGCCCTTGTGCACGACCGGCAGGCCCGTGAGGCTGCCCGAGGAGATGGCGATGCCGTGGTAGCCCTTCAGCCGGGCGATGATCTTCTTCTTCTCCGGCCTCCCCATCGCGTTGTTGTAGTACCAGACGAACTTCATCATGTGGTCGTTCGCCTCGGAGCCGGAGTTCGCGAACCACACCTTCGACATCGGCGTGGGCGCGATCGCGAGCAGGCGCTCCGCGAGCTCGATCGCGGGCATGGTGGAGCGGTGGAAGAAGGTGTGGGAGTAGGGCAGCTTCCTCATCTGGTCGACGGCCGCGGAGATGAGGCGCTCGTTGCCGAAGCCTAGCGCGGTGCACCACAGGCCCGCGAGGCCTTCGAGGTAGTCGTTGCCCTCGAGGTCGCGGACGAAGACTCCCTTGCCTTCGGTGATGATGAGCGGCCCCACCTCTTCGTGCTTCACCAGGTTGGTGTAGGGGTGGATGACCGAAGCGATGTCGCGGGCGTGCGGGGAGTTGACGACGGCAGCCATGTTCTTCGAGCTCCTTGAAGGTTCGGAGGGGGTCGGCGACCCCCTGACGGGGGCGAAGTCTATCAATCCGGGCCGTGCGGGTCTGCCCGCCCGGCACGCTCGGAGGCGTCAGTAGGCGCGCCGCTGCCGGGCTCCGCGGTAGAGGAAGTCCGCCCAGTGGGCGTTGACCGCGTCCCGGCGGGCCGCGTCTTCGGGAGCCATGTCCCGCCGGGGGCGCGGCAGGCTTTCAAAGTGCCGGTAGCGGTCGCGGCCCCGCACGAGGACCGCATAGCCCCGTCCGTCGCGCTCGCGCACGTGCGGCGGCACGAACTGCTGGATCGCGACGCCTATGCGCCGGTCGGGGCTCCGGTTGGGCTGCGAGCTGTGGATGGTGCGCCCGTGGTGCAGCGAGATCTGGCCGGGCTCGAGCAGCAGGTCCACGGCGCGCGAGGTGCCGAGATCCTGGATGGTCTGTCCCCGGGTGAGGATGTTGTCCGCGTGGAAGGTGTCGATCTGCTCGCGCACGCCCTCGCGATGGGTGCCCGGGAGCATCCGCATGCAGCCGCTCTCCCGGTTGGAAGGGGAGAGCGCGAGCCACGCGGTGACGCCGTCGTGCGGCTCGACCGGCGTGTAGTTGAGGTCCTGGTGCCAGCTCACGTAGCCGGGGGTGTCGGGCTCCTTGATGAAGAGCACCGTGCCCCAGCACAGGATGTCGGGGCCGATGAGGTCCTCCACCGCGTCGAGGAGCGCGGGGTGGTGGATGATCTCGTCCATGAAGGTGAACGCGATGTGGGCGTTGTTGCGCGAAGTGGCGCCCAGCGCTTCGGGGTGGCGCGCTTCCGCTTCCTCCAGCCGTCCGCGGAAGGCCTCCGCCTCCACCCGGGTCATCACGTCCACGGGAAAGCAGAATCCGTCCGCGTGGTAGCGGTCGACCTGTTCCCGGGTGAGTCGTTTGGGCATCGCGGGGCCGGCTCGGGCGGGGCGGCCCTCAGGCCGCGGTCGAGCCCCCGTCGATGGTGAACTCCGCTCCGGTGACGAAGTCCGCCTCGTCCGACGCCAGGTAGAGGATGAGGGACGCGATCTCCTCCGGCCGTCCCAGCCGGCCGATCGCGGAATGCCGGAGCCATTCGCGCTCCTCCGCCGCCGGGTCCGGCCGGTCGGAGAAGTAGCTTCGCACCATCGGGGTGTCGATGCCGCCCGGGTGCACCGAGTTGCAGCGGATGCCGTAGCCCTGTCTCGCGCAGTAGAGGGCGACGGACTTGGTGAGGAGGCGCACCCCGCCCTTGCTCGCGTCGTAGGCGGCGTTGTCCGGGTCTCCCACCAGTCCGGAGACCGAGGACAGGTTGACGATGGCGCCGCCGCGCTCGCGCATCGCGCGCACCGCCTCCCGGCAGCCGAGGAAGGTGCCGTCGAGGTTGACCGCGATGGTCTGCCGCCATTCCTCGAGCGTGGTGTGCTCGACCGTGCCGAAGCGGAAGATGCCGGCGGAGTTGACGAGGATGTCCACCGCGCCGAGTCGCGACACGCACTCGCGCATCGCCTCTGCCCAGTCGTCCTCCCGGGTGACGTCATGGCGCACGAAGAACGCCTCCGGACCGATTCCGCGCGCCGCTTCCGCGCCGCGCTCCTCGTCGCGATCGGTGATCGCCACCCGTGCCCCCTCCGCGACGAATCGCTGCGCGGTGGCGAGCCCGATTCCCGACGCGCCGCCGGTCACCAGCGCGGCCTTGCCCGCGAGACGGCCGCCGCCGCCGGATCCCGATTGCCTGGTGGACATGACGCTTCTCTCCTCGTGGCCCGCTCCGGCTCTTGCCCGAGGGCCGCACTTCTTCGCGCACAATGCCGGAGTCCGCTCTCGAGCCCCGTATCGTCGAATGTCGCCGAGGTATTGTGCCCCCGGCACGGACGCCCCGCCACAGCGCCGGGCTGCCGCGGCCTCCGCTCGCATCCGGGGACGGCGGGTTCGATGATGATTACACTCGCGCCGCGAGTCCCTGGGCCTCACGGATGGTCGGAATGGCGAAGAGAACGGCGGAGCGCCGGCTGAACATCAAGCGCCTGCTGCGCCCCCGGAGCGTCGCGTTCATCGGGGGCGCGTGGGCGCAGGCGGCGTTGCGCAACTGTGCCGACTTCGGCTTCGAGGGCGAGATGTGGTACGTGCATCCTCGCCGTCCGGAGGTGGACGGGCACCCGGTGTTCGCCTCCGTGCGCGACCTGCCGCAGGGGCCGGACTGCGCCTATGTTGCGGTATCGGCGGAGCGCAGCATCGAAGTCCTTGCCGAGCTCGCGGAGCGCGGAGCGGGGGGAGCGGTGTGCTACGCGGCCGGGTTCGCGGAGAAGGGCCCGGAGGGCGAGGCTCTGCAGGCCCGCCTGGTGGAGGCCGCCGGGGACATGGCGGTCATCGGGCCCAACTGCTACGGCATGCTGGACTACCGGCTCGGCCTTCACGTGTGGGCGGGCGATCGCATGCCGCGCCGCGACGGCCCCGGCATCGCCATCGTGAGCCAGAGCGGCGCGCTCGCCGAGGTGCTGATCTTCGAGCAGCGCGAGGTGCCCATCGTGTCGGTGGTGAGCGTGGGCAACCAGGCGGTGCTCGGAGTCGAGGACATCGTCGACGTGCACCTCGACGACCCCGAGATCAACGCGATCGGGATCTACCTCGAAGGCGTGCGCGACGCGCCCTTCCTGAGCGCGATCGCCGCCCGCGCGCTCGACCGGGGCGTGCCCATCGTGGCGCTGAAGACGGGACGATCCGAGATCGCCGCCCGTCTCACGCTCGGGCACACCAGCTCGCTCGCGGGCGAGGACGCGCTCTACGACGCCTTCTTCGATCGACTCGGCATCATCCGGGTGGATTCTCTGAGCCGGATGCTCGAATCGCTGAAGCTGCTGAGCTACGCGGGCCCGCTCGCCACGCCCCGCTTCGCGGCGATGACGATTTCCGGCGGCGGCGCCGCGATGATCGCCGACTATGCCGAGCGCTACGGCGCCGTTCCCGCCCCGCTCGACGATGCGCAGGTGCGGCGTCTCCAGGCCGCGTTTCCCGACTACGTCAACTGCGGCAATCCCCTCGACATCACGGTCGGGGGCATGCAGGCCGACATGGTGGCTACCGCGGCCGACGTGCTCGCGGGCGGAGACGCGGAGTTCGTGATGACCATGCTCGACTCCCTCGACGGCGGGTCCTACGAGGACATCAACTCGATGATCATGGACACCGTGGCGGCGGCGCTCGGGCGGCACGGCAAGCGCGGGGGGGCGCTCGGATGCCTCCCGGAGTCGCTGGCTCCGCACACGCGGGAGAGCGCGCTCCGCGCCGGACTGGTCCCGATGCAGGGACTGGAGGAGGCGGTGGCGGCGGTGGCCGACGCTGCCCGCTACGGCGCGGCCCGCGCGGCGGGCGCCCGCACGCCCCGCGAGGCGAGGGTCGTCCCGGCGCCGCCGGCGCTGCC
>JAJEAD010000062.1 GCA_022824305.1 Gammaproteobacteria bacterium
AAGCCGGTGATGGTACGGTGCATTGCTTCGCTACGCGCGCTGCGGGGAGCGACGGTCCGGCCGGGACCGGCTCGCTAGCCCTGCCCTGTGCCCACATCGGGTGCTGGACAAAGAATTTGAAGATGGCGCGATGGTCAAGCCCAACGCAAAGATGATGTCGCCGCTCTACTGGTGTCGCGTGGACTTCTGCGCGGAGTTGATGTCGCTGCCGTGCCGGTTCCAGACTTGGTTCAATGGCATCGAACCTCGTTCGTAATGCTATGGCAAGCCCGGTGCGCTGAGTTGCCTTTGGGCGATCTGGTAGCCCAGCCTCGTGGTGCCCCGCCCATGCGTTCGTGTCCTCGCCGCATGAGCGGGTGATCGCACACTGGGGGCGACGGGCGTGTGTCTGGGTCAATCCGTTTCCGACCAACGGTTCCACGTGTCGACGAGCCCCGGGGTGGAAGGAACGAGAAACGCCCCATCCCGTGCATTGCCGACCATGGTGCATCGTCGCCGCTGATCCGCTTCATCGCGACGGATCATTGTGCCAAGGATGTAGCCGACGCCTGCGTCGAATTGGTCGTCCGTCTCGGGACACGGCAAATCTTCTGCGAACTCGGTGCGCCGCAGAATGATGTCCCACATCTCCCGCCAGACCCGCCGACGCTCATCCACCGGATACTTGCTGCCCTTGTATACCCAGCTCGCCCCGGCCTGCCGTTCGCCCTGGCACCAAAGCCAAGCGGCCAAGGCTGGATGGGTCTCGACCACGCACGGGCGATGCTGGTCCCAGCAGCCTGGTTCGGTCATCAGGCCAAACGGCAGGCGAGACTCCGGCACATCGAACGGGCCGACTCTGGGGAGCCCCAGCAACGACCGGGTTATCGTCCAATGCGCACATGCACCGTAGCCGAGCACGGAGATGCCCTTCGGGGTCTTGAACCCAGTCGCCTCGATGGAGAAGAAGCGTTCGATTCGTCGCTTGGTGAAGTCGTAGGGGTTCGATCCAGGACGAACCGAGTCAGCCGGACCGGTGAGCGGTGCGTCCCAGCAAACCAGCGTTCCGGACCCTTCGGAAGCGATCCGATTGACATAGTCGCGCAGCTCCGGGGCGGGCATGGGCAAGTACCGCGCACCGTCGAACACCATGCTCGGTTTTGCGGGAGCGGGATCGATGGCGATCACTCGTGGGTCAGACATCCGTCAAGCTTACAGATGGACATCGGGAAACGGCCAGCGCCGTGTTGTCCCCACAATTCTGGTTCAATGCTGTCGAGCGTCGTTCGTGACGCTATGGCGAGTCCGGGGCGCTGAGCTGCCTTTGGGCAATCCGGTAGCCCAGCGTCGCGAGGGACATGCGCTCGTAGCCGCGCCACATGATCTGATGTCCGGGCGGCGGGTCATGCTTGCGGTTGTGGTAGCCGCCGAGCAGGGCGACGAGCAGCACCGCCCCGGCGAGGGTGTCGGGCGCCGACAGACCAGCGTCGGCGGCATAGTCGGCGAGGAAGCGCAGCTCGATGTCGCTGAACAGCAGTTCGGCATCGCACTCGGGGACCTCGCGCCCGAGCAGCGTCATGAGCATGAGGCGCCACGCGATGACGGCCTGGATGGCGAGCGCGCGCTCGAGCCGCTCGGCGCTGTGAAAGCCGAGATGTTCGGCGCGGCACCCGGACTTCAGCACCCGGAAGAAATCCTCCACGCGCCAGCGTCGCAGGTAGTACCCGACGGTCTCGAGGGCGGCCTCGATGCTCTCGACGCGTACGCTGGTGAGCAGGAACCACTCGATCGGCTTCTCGCCCTCGGGCGGGGCGCTCTCGCGCACGTGCACCGCCCACAGCGTGACCGGTTCGGCGCCTGCGATGGTGCTCGGCAGGGTCAGCGCGCGGTAGTGGACTTCGGCTCTCGCAATCCGGGCATTGCGCGCGGGGCGGGCCTGCTTGCGGCTCGACTTGGGCCGTGCGCTGACCCGCGCAATGTCAATCTCCACATGGCCGTCGGCGGGGGCGTTGCGCAGCGTCGCAAACAGCTTCGGCAGGCCCTGGCCAAGGCGCCGGTCATGCTTCGCGCGCACCAGCACGTCGACCCGGCCGATGCGGCGTTGCGCATCGAACAGCTCGAAGCAGTCCGCCTCGCGGTCCATGACGCTGATGACGCGGGGGGAGCGGGGGAGCTTCGAGGCCGCCTCGGCCACATCATGCAAGCCGTCGAGCCAGCGCCGGGTCTTGCGGGTCGCATCGTCGTCATCCGGCTCGGTGTCCGGGGAGCCGGAGGGCGCCTCGCCGCTCTCCTTCGAGTCTTGCTCGGACGTTGTCTCCTCGGGTGGCGGCTTATCGAACCCGCAGCGCAGCACCCCGAGCGGCAGCCCTGCGCCGCTCACCGCAAGCGTCAGGTGCAGGTGCAAGCCCAACGTCTTCGCCGTGGTCTGGTTGCGCCCGATGATGCTCAAGCCCTCGCAGCCCGGGCGGGTCGCGAAGCTCAGGTCCGTCCCGTCCTGGATACACAGCACGGTGTCGTGCGCGCGCATGCGCTCGACGGTGCGCGCACGGTGCGGCGCCACGATGTGCGCCGGTGTCACCTGCGACTCGTCCGGATGCTCGATGAGGCGGTAGTAGCCCTTCACCGCCGCGCGGTCCGGGATGCCGGTGAACGCATGGCCCGGACACGATGCGAGCAGGGTGGCGCTTCGCACCAGCCGTGCCGACAGGCGTTTGTCTCCCAAGGGCGCGTCTCCGAGCTCGTTCTGTGCCCATTGTGCACTGTCGAGCCCTTCGCCGGGGCTGCGCGAGGGGGGTGCCTCGAGCGGTGCCACGCCGAGTACGCGCCGCCAGTGCGGAGCGAGCTCGTAGAGGTAGACCGACTTCACCGTGCGGGGGCGGTCATGGGCGCGGTCGCAGCGCCCGCGTCCGGTGGTCTCGCCGACACACACGAAGTTCGCCGCCCGGAAGCTCGCGCCGTCGTGCTCGGGCGCAACGAACGTCTCCACCACCCACGGACGGTAGTGGTAGCGGGCCTCGAAGTCCGCCTCCACCCGGCGCAGCACCCGCCCCAGGACGTGGCTCGCCAAGTGACGACACCGCACCGCGGGACGGATGAGGAAACGACTCAGGCACACCACCCGGTGCAGATGGGCGCTGCGCTGTGCGTCGCTCCACCCCATCTGCGCATCGCGCGCGCGAAGACGCAGCGCCGCAGCCGAGAATCCGACCGCGCCCAACCACCCGTGGGTAGAGCCCACGAGATAGCGCACCTGACAGCCGACGAACGTCGTGGTGCCCTGCGGGTGCTCCTCGGCGAGCAACGTGTTCCAGACCCGGCGCTGCGCCTCGTCCTCGACCACCACCAGCCTCAAGCCCTCGACGTCGCGCACCTCACCCGGCACATCGACAGGGGCGGGCACCGGCGCCTCCAGACGGCGCGGCGCGGGCCGTTGAGGATGGGGGCGCGGTGCAGGCAGCACAATCGCTCGTTCCGTCTCCAGCACTTCGAGCGCCTTCAGGCACCCGGTGAGCTGGGCCGTCCCGCGGGCATCGACGAAGCCGAACTGCGTGCAGACCTCGCGGGTGAGAGCAGCGCGGCTCTCCCATGCGCCCTGTGCCACAATGGGCGCAAGACGCGCCTGGGCCTCGGGCGCACGCAGGGTGTGGAGAATCTGACTCTGGAGCCGCATGGCCGTGGAGTACACACGAGCGGGCTCCCTTTGTCCAGCACCCGATGTGGGCACAGGGCAGCGCTAGGGTCGCCCGCCGGGCGCGTCAACGACGGCGTGTTTATCAATTCGGTAAGGGAAAGGCCACGAACCGCGGCGGGCCGGGAGGCCGGCAGGCGCATCGGTGGACGGTTGGGAGCGCAAGGGATCTACCGCGCCCGGAGCCGCGTCAGCGGCCCGGGCCGGCGTGGGTCGGTTAGTGTTGCTGGGCGATCCGCCGTCTTTCGACGAAGACGATACGGACCCGCATTGCTGCGTGAAGCCCCTCGATGCAGTTGCCCTGCCGTCGC
>JAJEAD010000063.1 GCA_022824305.1 Gammaproteobacteria bacterium
GCGTCGATGAGCTGCCGGGCGATGGCGCGGGCGTCTCCGCAGACGCCGACGTCGATGCGCTTGGCGAGCCCCAGCATGTCGGGGTTCGAGTCCACCTGGTTCTTCTTCTCCGCGCCCCACTGGCCGTTGCGGAACACCACGATGCTCACCGGGATCTCCATCCGGTTGCAGGTGGGCAGCTCGTTCAGGCTGATCCCGAACGCGCCGTCGCCTACCAGCGCGACCGCGGGGCGCTCGGGCCGGGCGAGCTTCGCCCCCATGATCGCGGGGAAGGCGTAGCCGCAGTTGCCGAACATGCCGGGGGCGAGGAAGCTGCGCGGCTCCTCGAACTGGAGATAGCTGTTGGCCATCGCGCAGATGTTGCCGATGTCGGTCGAGACCATCGCGTCGGCCGGCAGCCCGTCCTGGATGGCGCGCAGCACCTGGCGCGGCGCCAACTTCTCGGGCTCGTCTCGCCGGGCCCGCTCGTTCCAGGTGCTGCCCGGATCGTCTTCCTCGTGGTCCCAGCCCGCGAGCTTCTGTCGCCAGGCCGACTTGGCGGTGGCGATCTCCGCCCGGCGCGCCTCGCCCGCCCCGCCGCAGGCGTGGCCGTCGAGGGCGTCGATGAGCTGCCGGGCGATGGCGCGGGCGTCTCCGCAGACGCCGACGTCGATGCGCTTGGCGAGCCCCAGCATGTCGGGGTTCGAGTCCACCTGGATGATCTTCGCCTGGCCGGTCCAGTACTCGATGTCGTGCTGGGGCAGCGTGCTGAAGGGGTTCAGCCGGGTGCCCAGGGCCAGGATCACGTCGGCCTTCTTCACCAGGTGCATCGCCGGCTCCCAGCCCTGGTAGCCGAGCGGCCCCACCGCGAGCGGGTGGCTGGCGGGGAAGCTGTCGTTGTGCAGGTAGCTGTTCGCCACCGGCGCGCCAAGGAGCTCCGCGAGCTGCCCGCACTCGTCGACCGCGCCGCTCAGGACCACCCCGGCGCCGGCGACGATCACCGGATAGGAGGCCCCGCGGAGAAGATCCGCCGCCGCCGCGACCTGCGATTCGTCCCCGAGCTGGCGTCCGGGCAGGATGGGGTCGGGAATCTCGGTATCGATCACCTGGCAGAACATGTCCCGGGGCAGGTTGAACTGCACCGGTGCGCCGTGCTGGCGCGCGCGCTGAAAGCAGCGGCTCAGCGCCTCGGAGATTCGCGCAGGATGGGTGAGGGTTTCCTGGTGACAGGTGATCTCCTCGAAACAGGGAAGCTGGCGCGTCTCCTGGAAACCGCCGAGGCCCTGGGTGTTGGAGCCGGTCTCCGGCGTGATCACCACCATCGGCGTGTGGTTCCAGTAGGCGGCGGCGACCGCGGTCACGAAGTTGGTGATGCCCGGACCGTTCTGCGCGATGCACACCGCGATCCCGCCGCCGGCGCGCGTGTAGCCGTCCGCCATGTGGGCCGCGCCCTGCTCGTGGGCCACGTCCACGAAGCGGATTCCGGCGCGTTCGAACACGTCGAGACTCGGCATGTAGGCGGAGCCCACGATCCCGAAGGCGAGCTTCACCCCCTGCACGCGCAGGGTCTCGACGAAGGCTTCCTGAGAGGTCATCTGCATGGTGTCGTCTTTCCCTCGGCCGCTCCTGCGGCGGCACTCAATCGCCAATGAACAAGCGCCATAGCATGGGCTTTCACGTCACGCGATTCCAGTGTCCGGGCGCGCTTCGCAACCCCGGCGCGTTGCCGCCGGAGTGCATGACCACAGGCCGCGGGCCAGGAGCGCGGCGTTCGACGGACAGGCAAGCCGACGGGCCAACTCAAGTGTGGTGAAGCGTCGGCGCGCTCGTCGCGCCGCGACTTCGCTTCACTTGCCCGGTCCCGGAAGCGCGTTGCGCGCTGTAGCGGTTCTCGGGCACCGGCAGGCCGAGCTGCGACCGCAGGGTGGTGCCTTCGTACTCGGTGCGAAACAGCCCGCGCTTCTGCAGGATCGGCACCACTTCGTCGACGAACTCGTCGAGACCGGCGGGAAAGTACGCAGGGAGGAGGACGAAGCCGTCGCAGGCCCGAGCGCGGAACCACTCTTCCATCATGTCGGCGATCTGCTCCGGGGTGCCGCTGACCACCGCGTGGCCGCGGGCGGCGGCGAAGAGGTTGTAGAGATCGCGAAGCGTCTGGCCCGCCTTGCGGGCACGCGCGATGTGGACGTCGACATAGCCGTGAATGTGTTCCGAGCGAGGCAGATCCGGCACCGGCTCGTCGAGGGAGTAGCGCGACATGTCGTAGCCGAGGCGGTCCGACATGAGATGCATTGCGGCGGAGTCGTCGACGAATCGGCCGAGGACATCGAGCTTGCCGCGCGCCTCCGCCTCCGTGCCTCCGAGCACCGGCATCAGGCCGGGCAGCACCCTGATCCAGCGCGCATCCCGGCCCTGCGCGCGGGCCCTGGACAGGATGCCGCGGCGGAACGCGCGGGCGGCATCGATTTCCTGCTGCACCGAGAAGAGCAGCTCGGCGTGGCGGGAGGCGAAGGCCTGGCCGCTCTCCGACGAGCCGGCCTGCACGATGACCGGCCGCCCCTGCGGGCTGCGCGAGTGGTTGAGCGGCCCGCGCACCGAGTAGAACTCGCCTTCGTGGTCGAGCGGGTGGATCCTGGCCGCATCGACGTAGACCCCGGTTTCGGGATCCGCGATCCGTGCCCCACCCTCCCAGGAATCCCACAGGCCCTTGACCGCTTCCGCAAACTCGTCCGCCATCCGGTAGCGCAGGTCGTGGGCGGTGAGCGTGTCGAGCCCGAAGTTGGCGGCGCTCTCCGGCGACGAGGTGGTCACCACGTTCCAGCCGCCGCGCCCGCCGCTGATGTGGTCGAGGGAAGCGAAGCGGCGGGCGAGGCTGTAGGGCTGGCAGTACGTGGTGGACGCGGTTCCGATGAGACCGATGTGACGGGTGAGCGGCGCGAGCGCCGAGAGCAGCGTGAAGGGCTCGAGACGCGCCACCATTCCCGGGTGCTCTTCCGGCACGCAGGCGAGGTTGTCGCCGACGAAGAAGAAATCCAGCCGGCCGCGTTCGGCGCTCTCCGCGATGCGGCGAAAGGCCTCGAAGTCCTCCCCGCTCTGCGACGCGCCGGCATAGCGCCACCCCGCGACGTGGTTGCCCGTACCCGCCGCGTACACTCCGAGGTGCATCCGCTCCGTGTCGCGCTCCATGATCGGTGTCGAGGCTCGAGCCTCCCTCCGCCTTGACCGAGCCCGGACATTACCCAATGCCCGGCGCCTTTTCGAACCGCGAGCATCCACGACGCCGCTGCGTCCGGTGTGCGCCGGGCGGGGCGTCAACTCCGGCATCGGTCCGGCCGGGCATGCAGGGGCATTTCACGTGGGCCGGCGGGGGCCGAGGTCGAGGAATTGCGCCGCCCGTGGGCGGACGTTCGCCCATCCTTCACCTTCAAACGCTCTTCCAAGGGGCCAAGGGGCTATCCCGCCTCCCGGCACGGAGGGGGCGTTGCATCCCTCCCGCACAAGGGCGCTGTCCGGGTGCACACTCCGGGATGCAATGCCGGGCGCGGTGCGGTACAAGGGACGCGTTTCGACCGGCGCGCAAGGGGCGTTGAATGGGACGGCTCGACGACAAGACCCTTATCGTGACCGGGGCCGCTTCCGGGATCGGACGCTCCTGCGCGGAGCGCTTTCTCGAAGAGGGAGCAAACGTGGTGCTCGGGGACCTGAACGAGGCGTCGGGGAACACGCTTGCCGCTTCGCTGGGCGCGCGCGCCGCCTTCGAGGCGCTGAACGTGACCCGCGAGGCGGACTGGGAGCGCGCCGTCGCCACCGCGCTCGCACGATTCGGGCATCTCGACGGCGTCGCGAACGTGGCGGGCATCGCGTTGGAGGGCGACGACATCGAGCACTGCACCGAGCGGACCTGGGATCGCGTCATCGGTGTCAATCTCGACGGCGTGTTCCTCGGCACGAAGCACGGCGTGGCGGCGATGAAGGAGGACCGGGGCGGTTCCATCGTGAACATCTCCTCCGTCGACTGCCTCGTCTCCGACCCCAACGGCGCCGCCATCGCCTACACCGCGAGCAAGGGCGGCGTACGCCTGCTCAGCAAGTCCGCCGCCCTGCACTGTGCGCGGCACGGCTACGGAATCCGGGTCAACACCATCCACCCCGGCTACATCGACACCCCGATGATGGATCTCTTCGACGCCGACGCCATCGACGACGTGATTCGCCGCCACCCGCTGGGTCGACTCGGCAAGCCCCGCGAGATCGCGGACGCGGCGCTCTACCTGCAGAGCGACGAGTCGCGCTTCGTCACCGGCTCGGAGTTCGTCATCGACGGAGGATTCACCGCCCTGTGAGCCCGTCGCTCACCTTCCGTCCGCTGACCCCGCGGCTCATGGACGACCTGGGAGCGGTCCTCCGTGGAAGCTGGGGCAGGAGCTGCTGGTGCATGTTTCCCCGCCTCACCGACGCCCAGGCTCGCGAGCTGCCCGGCTCGGGATCCCGGAGCGAGCGCCAGCGCGACGCGATGACGAGGCTCGCCCGCCGCCGGCATGCCCCGGGACTGCTCGCCTTCGAGGGTGCCGAGCCCGTCGGCTGGGTCGCCGTCGCGCCTCGAAACGAGCTCGGCCGCATCGAGGCGTCCCGTACGACGCCCCGTGTCGACGCCGAGCGAGTCTGGGTCATCCCCTGCATCACCGTGCGAAAGGAGTCCCGCGGCCGCGGGATCGCGCTGGCCTCGATCGAAGCGGCGGTCGCCTATGCCATCGAGAAAGGCGCTCCCGCCGTCGAAGCCTACCCGCGCGCCGGCTCGGCGCGCACCGGCGACGACAACGCCTTCTTCGGAACCGAACCCCTCTTTCACCGCGCGGGATTCCGGGTGATCCGGACTCCGCCCGAGAACTACCCCCGCAACTGGGTCCCGCGCGTCACCATGCGCATCGAGCCCGACACCGGAAAGCACACGGGAACGATGCCGCGCTGAAAGGAGAAGTCATGTCATCACATCAATCATCGAAACCCGATCATCCCGACCTTCACGAGTTCTTCGCCAGGGATCCGCAGGAAGCGGACCGCGCCTTCTTCGGACGGGAGGCATGCTCGGACCGGCGCGGCTTCCTGCGCGGGGCCGGGCTCGCCACCATGGCGGCCATGGTGGGGGCCGTCATCCCCTTCCACCGCAACATGCCCGCCGGGCTCATCCCGGCCGCCTTCGCGGACGAGAGCCTGCTCGTCGGCAAGGACGGGCTGACCCTGCTGAACGACCGTCCGCTCAACGCCGAGACGCCGCCCCACCTGCTGGACGATGCGATTACCCCGACCTCGCGTCACTTCATCCGCAACAACGGCCTGCCGCCGGTGGACGTTGACCCGGCGGCCTGGACCCTCACCGTGGACGGCCTCGTCGATCATCCCTCCACGTACTCGATCGCCGATCTGCAATCGAAGTTCGAAGTCGTCACGATGGCCCTTCTCATCGAGTGCGGGGGAAATGGGCGCGCCTTCTTCGACCCGCCGGCCAAGGGCAACCAGTGGACCTACGGCGCGGTCGCCTGCTCGGAGTGGACGGGAGTGCGCCTCCGGGACGTGCTCGAGGCGGCCGGCGTGCAGCCCGGCGTCGTCTACACCGCGCACGTCGGCGCCGACACGCACCTCTCGGGGGAGGCGGGCAAGCTTCCCATCTCCCGCGGCGTGCCCATCGCCAAGGCGATGACCGACAACGTGCTCCTCGCCTTCGGGCAAAACGGGGGTGCGCTCCATCCCATGAACGGGGCGCCGCTGCGTCTCGTAATCCCGGGCTGGCCGGGCTCCTGCTCCCAGAAGTGGCTCCGGCGCATCACCCTTCGAGACGTCGTGCATGACGGCCCCAAGATGACCGGCAGCTCCTACCGCGTGCCGCGCTACCAGGTCGAGCCGGGCGAGAAGGTCGACAAGCAAGACTTCGTCATCATCGAGCGGATGCCGGTGAAATCCCTCATCACCCATCCCGCGAACGGCGCGGGAACGGGCAGCACGGTCGAGGTCCGCGGCCACGCCTGGTCGGGGGACCGGACGATTGCGGCGGTGGACATCTCCTACGACTTCGGCGCCACCTGGATGCCCGCGGCCCTGGACGCGCCCGCCAACGAAGGGGCTTGGCAGACCTTCCACGCCACGGTGGAGCTGCCCGGTGCGGGGTACTACGAGGTCTGGGCGCGAGCGACCGACAGCGCCGGGGTGATGCAGCCGCACGCCATCGACTGGAACCCGAAAGGCTACCTCAACAACACCATGCATCGGGTGGCGCTCCGGGTCGCTTGAGCCGGCGCGGCACAGGCGGGAGCGCACGCTGCCCACAGGTGTCTTCTTCCGTCGAGAGCGACGGCAGTACGTACGCCCGTCCCGGATCCGGGACGGGCGAAGCGCCCGGCGCCGGAGGCATCCCTGCCGGCCGCGACGTGGCCTGCCCGTACACCGGACCCCGGCCGGCACGACGTTGAAATGCCAGGCTTCTCCGCCACGTTCCAAGGTGGCCTCCCTGTTCGTTGGCGTAGCTTCGGAACCGTGAGCGCCGCTCTCTCCCGCCGGCTGACCCGGCACCTCCTCGCCGGTCTGCTGGCCTGGCTCCCTGCGACGGGTGGGGCCATCGCCGGCGAGGCGTCCATCCAGGAGCGCCTCGCCACCGCGTCGCCCGCGCGAGGCGAGGCGCTCTCTCTGGTGTGTCGCGCATGTCATGGCTTCGCTGAAGACGCCGCCCCGACCCTGGGGCCGAACCTTTGGGGACTGCTCGGGCGTGCGGTGGCGTCGGAGGAAGGCTACGACCGCTACTCGCCTGCGATGGCGGCCTACGCCGGGGTCTGGTCGCTAGAGCGCCTCGACCGCTATCTGCGCAGCCCCGCGGAGGAAATCGAAGGCACCAGCATGGTGTTTCCGGGCGTTCCCGACGCCGGCGAGCGCGCCGACATCATCGCCTGGCTGGGAGTCGTTTCCGGGTCGCTCACACCCCCCGATGGAGGCTTCGCCGCTTCCGACCCGGACGAGTCTGCGCTCGGCAAATGGGAGAACGCCGACTTCGGCCTCCTCGTCACGGCGGAGGGCGCCGCCGTGACCCACGCCTACTGCACCGTGTGCCACTCCGAGCGGATCGTCGCCCAGCAGGGCCTCACCCGGGAGGACTGGCTCGAAACGCTCGAGTACATGGTGGACGAACACGGCATGGCTCCGATCGAGGGCCCCGAATTCGACCTCGTCGTCGACTACCTCTCGACCCACTACGGCCCGGATCGCCCGAACTTCCCGTCGCCATGACGCGAGGCCGAGCCCGAACTCCTTCGACCCGGAACAGTGGCGCAGCGGCGACGCGGAATGGAGACGGCGAGGGCATGAAACACGCGCCCCCACTTCGGCCCTTCTCCCGCGCCGCCGGCGGGTACGCTCCGGCGCCGCGGCGCGGGTAACATGCCGACCCGCGGAACACCCGCACGTCGATTCACAACAGACGAGGAGATTCGAACATGACCATCACGGCGGCAGAGGCGACGCGGGCGGCAGAAGCTGCGCTCGCGAAGAGCGTGGAACTCGGCACCACGGTCTCCATCTCGGTGGTCGACACGGGCGGAGAGCTCTCGTCCTTCGTGCGTCAGGACGGTTCCGCGCCCGTCAACTTCGACATCTCCTTCGGCCAGGCCTACACGGTCGCGAAGTTCGGCGGGCTGCGCGGCGGCAGTATCGCGAAGTTCGCCGACTACAACTGGTTTCGAGGGGCGAGCGCCATGCGCGGGGGGTGCCTGCTCGCGGCGGAAGGCGCGCTGCCCCTGCGGCGGGGCGAGGAGCTCGTGGGCGCGATCGGGGTGAGCGGAGCAACGGAGGCGGACGACCTCGCCATCGCGGAGGCGGGGGCCGCCGCGCTCGCATAGACACCCCCCGGCGGAAGCGGTTCCGGATTTGCCCTCCGGCCATAGAGGAGCTTTCCCGATGCCGGCGCAGACGCTTCGCATTCGTCCCTACTCCTCGGCGCTCGGCGCCGAGGTGCTCGGCGTGGACCTCGCCCGTCCCCTCGACGAGGGGACCTGGGATCGCCTCCACGAGGCCTTCCGGCAACATCTCGTGCTCTTCTTTCGCAATCAGCACCTGAGCCCGGAGCAGCATCTCGCGTTCTCGCGACGCTTCGGGGAGCTCGAGACCTACCCCTTCGCGGACGGGATGGACAAGTATCCGGAGCTCGTGGAGGTCGTCAAGCTGCCCGACGAAGTCGTCTCCTTCGGCAGCGGCTGGCACGTCGACATGTCGTTTCGGGAGAAGCCGCCGCTCGGCGCGGCGCTCTACGCGATCGAGGTGCCGCCCGCGGGCGGCGACACCCTGT
Source organism: Gammaproteobacteria bacterium (assembly GCA_022824305.1). Taxonomy (GTDB): domain Bacteria; phylum Pseudomonadota; class Gammaproteobacteria; order HK1; family HK1; genus JAJEAD01. Next base: position 8,306 of record JAJEAD010000063.1, read on the forward strand.
TTGCGAACATGCACCTCGCGTACGAGACCCTGTCGCCGGGCATGCGGAAGCTCGTCGGGCGCCTGCGGGCGGTGCACGACTCCAACTGGTACCTGAACCTCGAGGACGCGCAGTCGCGCGCCTACCGGGGCATGAAGATGCGCTTCGACGATCCGCCGGTGGTGCGCGCGCATCCGCTCACCCGGGTGCACCCGGCAAGCGGGCGCACCTCGCTCTTCATCAGCCCCGACTACTGCGGGCGCCTCGAGGGCATGAGCAAGGAGGAAAGCGCCGCCCTGCTCGAGATGCTCGAAGGCCACGCCACCCGCCACGAGTTCATCTGCCGCTTCCGCTGGGAGCCCGGTTCGATCGCGCTGTGGGACAACCGCTGCGTCATGCACAACGCGCTCCGCGACGACATCGGCGCGAGGCTGCACGGCAAGGGCTTCAAGCGGGTGATGCGCCGCTCGACCATCAAGGCCTGAGCGCCCTTCGAGGAACCGGCCCTTTACCTCAGTAGAGTGCAATGCGGGAGCCAATCTGCTCCAAGGCGCACGGGACTTGGTGAACCGCCCCTGATCGGATTGCGCCTCCGCATCCCCGGCGTCGCGCCCGACCACCGCTGGGCGCTCAATCCCGGAGACCGAGCCGACGCTTTTCGCTATCCCGCTTCGCGCAGACCCAGGTAGGAATCGACGAGCCCGGTGTCGCGGCGGGACTCCTCGCCCGACGCCCGGTAGACGGTGTGCCCCGAGACCAGCACCACCACGGAGTCGGCGTGCTCCAGCGCGCGCTGCGTGTTCTGCTCCACGAGCAGCACCGCCACACCTTCGCGCACGAGATCGAGGACCGCCGCGAAGCACTGGTCCACGATCGCGGGCATCAGGCCGAGCGAGAGCTCGTCGATGAGCAGCACCTTGGGATCGGCCATGAGAGCCCGCCCGATCGCGAGCATCTGCTGCTCGCCCCCGGACAGGGTGCCCGCTCTCTGGCGGTATCGCTCGGCGAGACGCGGAAAGAGCGCGAGCACGCGCGACTCGCGGGCCCGCGCCGCATCGCGTCCGTGCACGTAGCCCCCCACCAGCAGGTTCTCGGCCACGCTCAGATCGGAGAACACCCGCCGCCCTTCCGGTACGAGCCCGATGCCGCGCCGGGTACGCTCCACCGGAGATGCGGCGGCGATGGACTCTCCGTCCAGCCGGACATCCCCCGCCGACAGCGCGACGTGGCCGGCGATGGCCATGACGGTGGAGGACTTGCCGGCGCCGTTGGGTCCGAGCAGGGCGGTGATGCGGCCGGCCTCCACGCGGAGGCTCAGGTCCTGCACCGCGCGGAGCGCCCCGTAGCCGCAGTGCAGCGCCTCAACCTCGAGCACCGCGACCCTCCCCCGTCCCGGCGCGGGACTCGCCGAGGTAGGCGGCGCGCACGTCGCCCCGGCGCATGACCTCCGAGCCGGCGCCGCTCGCCAGCACCGCCCCTTCGACCATGACCAGGAGGCGGGTCGCGATGCGCAACACCTCCGCCAGGTTGTGCTCGACCAGCACCACCGTCAGCCCCTCCCGGTTGAGGGTCGCGATCAAATCGGCGAGTCGCGCCGCTTCGGTCTGGTTGAGCCCGGCGAGAGGCTCGTCGAGAAGCAGGAGACGCGGCTCGATGGCGATCGCCCGACCCATCTCCAGACGCTTCTGCACCCCGAGCGGCAGGGTGGCGGCTCCCCGTCCGGCGAACTCCGTGATCTCCAGGCGTTCGAGCAGCTCTCCGGCGCGCCGCCGCGCCGCTCCGCGTCCGGTGCGCAGCAGCGCGGCAAGGGGACGGGCGGTCACCGCGTGAGCGGCCGCGAGCGACACGTTCTCGGCCAGCGTCATGTCGCGGAAGGGGCGCACGAGCTGGTGGGTCATCGCGAGACCCTGCCGGGCCCGGGCGTACGCAGGTGCGCGCGTGATGTCGTGGCCGTCGAAGCGTATCGTGCCCGCATCGGCGCGCACCGCGCCGGTCAGCAGGCGCACGAGCGTGGTCTTCCCGGCCCCGTTCGGCCCGATTAGGCCGAGGAGCTCGCCCCGCTCCACCGCGATGTCGACGCCGCGCACCGCGTGCACGCCCCCGAAGGTGACGCTCAGGTCCCGGGCTTCGAGCAGGCTCACGCGGGCGAACTCCTCAGAGCCCGCCGCACGAGCGCCGCCAGCCCGGCGAGGCCGGAGGGGCTCCAGCGCATCACCGCCAGCAGCAGCGCCCCGTAAATCAGCAGCTTGTAGTCGTTGACGAAGCGGAAAAGCTCGGGCATCAGGGTCAGCAGCACCGCCCCCGCGAGCACCCCCCAGGTCGAGCCGATCCCGCCGACCACCACCATCGCGAGGATGGTCACGGACTGGATGAAGTCGAAGGCGTCGGGAACGATGAGCCCCGTGACGTGGGCGTAGATGCCGCCGGCGAATCCGGCGCACGCGGTGCCGAGCACGAAAGCCCACAGCTTGTAGCGCGCGGTGTCGACGCCAAGGGTGCTCGCGGCATCCTCGTCGGCGGCCACCGCGCGGAACACTTCACCCATCCAGCTCCGGCGCAGGTGCAGACTCAGCGCGACCATGGCGAGCGCGCCGCCCACCGCGAGGACGGCAAAGCCGAGCGGGGACAGCGGCGAGGGAATCTGGGCGACCCCGAACTCCCCGCCCAGCCACTCCTGCTTGCGCACGAATCCGAGGAAGAGGAAGCCGACGCCCATGGTGGTGATGGCGAGGAAGTCCTCGCGTACCCGCAGGGTCGCGAAGCCCACCACGAGGCCGAGCGCGCCGGCGACGAGCGCGCCGAGGGCAAGGCTCGCGGCGAAGGGCAGGCCCGAAATCGAGAGCAGGGCCGCGGCGTAGGCGCCGGTGCCGTAGAAGGCGGCATGCCCCAGGCTGATCTGCCCGCAGAAGCCGCTGATCATGTTCAGGCCCAGCGCCAGCATGACGTTGAGGGCCCCGAAAACCACCAGGCTGAGAATGTAGGCTTCCACCTGCGCGCGGACCTCGAGACTTCGAAAGCGGGCTCAGCGCGCGGGCGCGAAGAGGCCGCGAGGACGGATCAGCAGCACCGCGATCAGCACCGCGAACGCGATGGCGTCGCGGTCGAGAACGGCGGCGAGATAGACCGTGCCGAAGCTCTCGACCACTCCGAGAATGAGGCTCGCGACCACCGCGCCCGGCACGTTGCCGAGACCGCCGAGCACGATGATCGCCAGGCCCTTGTAGCTCACCACCGCCCCCATGCCCGGCTCCACCAGGTTGTTGAGGAGTCCGACGAGCAGCCCCGCCGCCCCGGCCATCGCCGAGCCGATCGCGAAGTTCAGGTAGCGCACCCGGACCGGGTCGATGCCGAAGCTCTGCGCCATCTGCGGGTCCGACACGGTGGCGCGCCACGCCACCCCGACGCGGGTGGCGGCGATGAAGACCCCGAAGGCGCCGGCGAGCACCAGCGTGGACACCGCCATCGCGATCTGCACCACGTTCAGGCTGATGCCGCCGAGGCTGTAGGTGGTGACGAACCAGGGGTTGTAGTCGAAGGGCAGGCCGTAGGGCCCGAAGAGGAGCCGGAAGCCGTCTTCCATTGCGATGAAGAGGCCGATTGAGGCGATCAGCGCGACGTAGGGCGGGCGCGAGAGCATCGGCGCGTAGATGAAACGGTAGATGAGGGGGCCGACGGCGGCGGCGACGCCGATCGCCGCGGGCACCGCGAGCCACAGCGAGCCGGTGGCGTTGGCGGTCAGCACACCGGCATAGGCGCCGAGTGCGAAGACCCCGGCGTGGGCCACGTGCAGAATGCGCAGCAGCCCGTAGACCAGGGTGAGGCCGAGCGCCATCATCGCGTACATCGCGCCCCAGATGAGCCCGACCACGAGCAGCTCGAGGTGGAACACGATCGATGGCTCGCGGCCGGGCGGAAGGCGCGTTGCGGACTCGGGCGGACCCGGCCCTCGAGACTACTCCGAGGGTGGCGCCAGCAGCTCCGGATCGTGGATGCTCGCGAAGTGGCGGTAGGCGCCGTCCTTCACGACCTGGATCTCCACGTCCTTCATGATCTCGCCGAGCGCGTTGAAGGAGATGCGCCCGGTGGCGGTGGCGAAGTCCTTCGTCGCGGCGAGCGCATCGCGCACCGCCTGCGGATCGTCCCCGCCCGCGCGCGCCACCGCGTCGCACATCACCCGCACCGCAGTGTGGGTGGCCGCCGCCACCATGTCCGCCGGAAAGCCCGCCTTCGCCTCGAAGGCGTCGATGAAGGCGCGCATCTCCGGGTCTTCGCTGTCGCGGTCGAGCGAGGTGGTGATCATCACCCCTTCCGCCGCCTCCTTGGCGATGTCGATGAAGTGCTGGGTGTCGTAGCCCTCCTGGCCGATGATCGGCGCCTCGACTCCGCCCGCGCGAAGCTGGCTCACCAGCGGGCCCGCGGTGAAGAAGTAGCCGGAGGCGTAGATGGCGTCGGGAGCGTCGCGCTTCACCCCGGCGACGATGGAGCCGAACTGGCGGTCCTTGATGCTGTAGCTGTACTCCGAGACGATCTCGATGCCGAAGTCCGCCGCCTTCTGCTTGAAGCCGGTGGCGAGCGACTGTCCGAAGTCGTTGTTGAGGGTAATCATGACAATGCGCTGGTGACCGAGCATTTCGCCGACGAACTTGGCGCCGGCCCGGCCCTGGACTTCGCCCATGAACGAGGTGCGGAACACGTGGTCGCCGGTCCGGGTGATGTCGGGGTGGATGGCGTAGGCGGAGATGAAGGGAATGCCCGCCTTCTGGAACACGCCGGCGGCGGCCCGGGTGGCGCCGGAGTAGCTGCCGGAGATGGCGACCTTGACCCCTTCGCCGAGGAGCTTGTTGGCGGCGGGGATGGCCTGGTCGGCCTTGGCCTGGTCGTCGTAGATGACGAGCTCGACCATCCGCCCGTCGCATCCGCCCGCGGCGTTGATCTGCTCGGCCGCGAGCTCTGCCCCCAGGCTCGACGACTTGCCGTCGCCGGCGGCGAAGCCGGTCAGGGGCGCATGAAAGCCGATGCGCAGCGCGTCCGCCGCGCTTGCCGCGCCTCCGAGGGCCACGGCCGAGGCGAGGAAGAGACCCTTCACGAGGGATGGGGTGTGGTGCGAGTAACGCATGGAGCGGTTCCTCCCGATGTGGAGTGAGTACCCGTCAACAATGGTAGCGTATCGCATGCGGTCGTCTCTCCGGCGGGCATGCCGGAATCGGGAGCCCCGAAGAGGCCATCCCTGGTGGAGGTCCACTTGAGCGCTACCCGGATGACATCGGCGGTGAATTGCCGTGCGGAGCCCGTCCCGGCGACCTGGCGACCGCAATCCACAAAACCACCAGGCGATCATGCCCGGTCCCATGCGAGAGCAACCCATGCAAAACGAGATTCGGCCTCACACCGGGAACACCCTGCGCTGCCGCGGCTGGCGCCAGGAGGGCATCCTGCGGATGCTGGAGAACACCATCGCAAACGGCGAGCGGCCCGAGGACCTGATCATCTACGGGAGCACCGGCCAGGCCGCGCGGGACTGGCCCTCCTACCACGCCATCGTCGCGCGCCTGCGCGAGCTGCGCGACGACGAGACGCTGGTGGTGCAGTCGGGCAAGCCGGTCGCGGTGTTCCGCAGCTACCCGACGAGCCCCCGGGTGGTGCTCGCCACCTGCAACCTGGTGCCGCGCTGGGCGACCCACGAAGAGTTCGAGCGCCTGCGCGCCGAGGGCCTCACCATCCACGGACAGTACACCGCCGCCTCATGGGCCTACATCGGGAGCCAGGGCATCATGCAGGGCACCTTCGAGGTGTTCGGAGCCTGCGCGCAGCAGCACTTCGGGGGCTCGCTCGCCGGACGGGTGGTGCTGAGCGGCGGACTGGGCGGCATGGGCTCGGCCCAGCCCCCCGGGATCACCATGAACGGCGGCGTCGCCCTGGTCGTGGAGATCGATCCCTCGCGCATCGCGCGGCGCCTGGAGACCGGGCACGTCGAGGAGGCCTTCGACGACCTCGACACCGCGTGGCGGCGCTGCCGGGCCGCGGCGGCGGCGGGCGAGGCGCGGGCCTTCGCGCTGCGGGCGAACGCGGCCGACGTGTGCGAGCACTTCGCCGCCGCGAGCGAGCGCCCCGACTGCGTTACCGACCAGACCTCCGCCCACAACCTCCTGCACGGCTACGTGCCCTCCGGGCTGACGATGGACGAAGCGCACCGCCTGCGTGCCTCCGACCCCGACGCCTACCGGCGCCGCGCGGGCGAGACGGTGGCGCGGCACCTGCGCGCCCTGCTCGCCTTGCGGGCCGAGGGCGTGCCCTGCTTCGAGTACGGCAACGACCTCCGCGCCGCCGCTCTCGCCAACGGAGTGGAAGACGCGTTCGAGCTGCCGGGATTCGTGCCCCTCTTCGTGCGCCCGAGCTTCGCGCGAGGCCGCGGCCCGGTGCGCTGGGTGCTGCTCTCCGGCGACCCCGCCGACCAGCGCGCCGCCGACGAGGCGGCGCGAGCGCTCTTCCCCGACGACCTGCTCCTGCAGCGCTGGCTCTCGCTCACCGGGAAGTGGGCTCCGATCGAAGGCCTGCCGGCACGCACCTGCTGGCTCGGCTACGGCGCCCGCGAGGCGATGATGCTGCGCATGAACGAGATGGTGGCGCGCGGTGAGCTCCGCGCGCCGGTTGCGGTCACCCGCGATCACCTGGACTCCGGCGCGAGCGCGTGGCCGGCGCGCGAGACGGAGAACATGCCGGACGGCTCCGACGCGATCGGGGACTGGCCCTACCTGAACGCGATGCTCAACGTCGCGGGCGGCGCCGACCTCGTCGCCATCCACCAGAATGCGGGCAACATCGGCGGCTCGATCTCCGCCGGCATGACCGTCGTTCTCGACGGGAGCAACGAGACCGCGGAACGCGTGTCGCGGGTGTTCGCGAGCGACCCCGGCATCGGGGTGGTACGTCACGCCGACGCCGGCGTGCCCGAAGCGGTGGAGTTCCTCGCAAACAGTGACATTCGCGCGGGATTCGTGGATTGAGGCGCTCCGGCAACGGCCCACTTCGAGCCTCGTGCCTGCGCCCGGACTCGAGCGGCGGGAGAACCGGGCGGAAGCGCACCGGGAATCGATAGTTCCCGGAGTCCATGGCAGGTAGAGTTGCCGGTCGAACGAGAGGAAGAGAGCGACCATGAAACCCGAAGCCGTCCTGTCGCATCCTCCGAGGGTGCTGTCCCAGTCCGATCGGGAGCATTACTTCGAACGGGGCTACGTGCTTTGCCGGGGCGCCCTGGACGCCTCGTGGCTCGCACGCATGCGCGCCGCATACGAACGGGCCATCGAACGCAGCCGTGCGCTCGGTCAGTCCGACCGGTGGTTCTCGCTCGCGCCCGAGCACCGCGCGGATGCGCCCTGCGTCTACCGGATCGAGCGTCTTCCGGATCAGGACCCCGAGTTCTGGGCGGTGGCGGTGGAGTCGCGACTCGCTGACCTGGCCTCGGACGTGGTGGGGCCGGACGTCGTCTATCGGGACTCGATGATCAACGTGAAGCCGCCCGGAACCCGAGGGGCGGTGACCTGGCACCAGGACTTCCCCTTCTACCCGCACACCAACGTCGGCACGATTCAGATCCTGACCGCGCTCCACGACGTCGGCGAGGAGCAGGGACCGCTGACCGTGATCCCGGGCAGCCACCGCGGGAGAATCTTCGAGCACTACGACGACGAGGGAAACTGGGCCGGCGAAGTCGGTCCACGCGATGTCGAGAGCCTGGATCTGTCGAGCGCGGTGGAGCTTCCCTGCGCGGCGGGCGACGCCGTACTCCTGCACCCCGTGACCGTGCACGGGTCGCGGCCGAACCTGTCGGGCCGCCCGCGTCCGCTGTTGATTCACGGCATGAGCGCCGCCGACGCCCGCTCCTACACCGCGATTGCCTGGGGCAACTCGCACACCGGCGACACCCTGCGCGGCGAGGGCGGGCGCTACGCGCAGCACGACGAGCTGGAGATCCGCCTGCCCCCGGACTGGTCCGGCGGCTACACGTCGATCTTCGAGCACCAGCAGGAGAGCTGAAGCGACAGCCAGCAGGCGATCTGACTCGGCACTCAACCATGGCCGTGAGCGCGGCGTGGTGAGCGCTGTGGACCGACGACGCCGGGACCCCTGACGCTGCGAGCTGCGGGATGTGCTCTCGAAGCGCGTCCCGCTACCGGGCCGCACCCCGAGCACATCGATCGGGTTGCGACGCGCGGAGCGCTGAAATCAGGCGGCTGGGCGGTCCGAAGCTCGACCGACTGCCTTGAACGGGCTGCGACCGCCCGGGAGGCGACTCGGCACTGATGGTCAGACGCTTGGGCTTGATTTTGCCCGTTTGACCCTGCCCCTCTTCTGCGTCAGTCAGGACATATGCATCTTAATGTCTTAACATCTCTATGGTTTTATGGTTCCATCTACATTCCTTCAGAAAAAGCCGTCAGAAGAGGACATGACACAAAGGCCAAAACCACCTGTTGAAGCCATGCTCCGGCAGTTCGCCGCCACCTTGGAGAAATCTGACTTCCCCGAGCCCGTGAAGCGTGGAGCTCGTTGCGGTTTGAGTCTTCGCGCCCGGGAGTTCCTGGGACATCCGGAAAACCGAGGCCAGCGACGAATCAGGCGCGTACCAATGCGCCGTGTCAGGAAGACCCTGAAGCACATCACTCATGCCGTGCGCCACGCCCACCGCGATGACGGACACGAAGACGCAAACGTCCGTACCGAAGCGAAGGAGCTGGTGCGCTCGGCTCAGTATTACTCGCTCGAGAAAACTGAAGCGCGAGCCCGAGAGTTCGCTTGAGTCGGGCTGCCCTCTTCGTCCATGAAGACACGCCCGACTCCCTTCGGAGAGACCCATGAGAAACCTGCGCTCAGCCGCTTCCCGTAGCCGCACCACCGACGCCGAATCCGTAAAGCGCTTGACTCTCACTTTGCCGGAGAGCCTGCACACCCGGTTCAAGACCGCCTGCAGCGCCACGGATCGAAAGATGATCGGGGAGATCCGCGAATTCGTTGCGCGCCGTACCGAAGAACTCGAAGAAGAGTCCGGACTGAGCGCCAGCGAGTGGGCCATGCAGGTTTCCCGGCGTGCACGGTCAATCGGCCCGGTCGAACGTCGTCGGTTGCAGGCGCTCGACCGGGCATTGGAATGCAATCACCCCACCGCGGACATTGACGAAATGCTCGCGGACATCGAGCGCGGACGTGATCTTCGTTGATTCAAACGTCCCGATGTACCTCGTCGGTGCCCCGCATTCCAACCGGGACCATCTGGAAGCGTTCTTGCGCAACCGGCCCGACGAGGACTACGTCACGAGCGCCGAGGTCTATCAGGAGATGCTCCATCGCTATGTCGCCATCGACCGCCGCCCGGCAATCGACGATGCCTTCAGGCTGCTCGACGACCTGGTCGTTTCCGTGTTCCCGATCCGGCGAGACGATGTCGACTCCGCCCGGGAGATCGCCACGCTGCAACCGTCGCTGTCAGCACGGGACTGCCTGCATCTTGCGGTCATGCACGCCTACGGCGTGAAACGAGTGCTGACCTTCGACGAAGGCTACTCCGTACTTCCGAACATCACCCGCTTGCCGTAGCCCTGCCGCCGCCCCGCCCACACGGGCAACGTGTCACGGCCGGCGCCATTCGCATTCGGCAACCGAGACGACGTGCTGCCCGAGATACGTCGCGTCGTAAGAACAGGTTCCCTGTACGCCTGCCCACGCTCCACTCCCGCCCAGAATCTCTATGCGTCCCGGTCCGCCGGCCTCGATGTCTCCCGAGTCCCTCACGGAGACCACGTACAACTGGTCACCTGATGCGCCGGTGAGGGTACAAGGCGCCTCGATCTCGACTTCCCCACCACTCGCTCTGACGAGAACCACACAGGTGGCGAGATGGTGAGCTCCCGCGACGAAGGGGCCCCCGGTGCTTTCGACGACGCTGAAGGTCCCGCTGGAAGAACCACCGGTGATACTCGCCCCCGCGTGCTCGATGGTCGTGTACGCACTCTCGAGACTCGCGAGGAAGCGAAACTCGCCGACCTCTTCCGCCGCGGATACCTGCACCACGCAAAATGACGCTGCTGCTGCCGCAAGCATGGCGCCGATCCTCGCAAGGCTACGCATCGTTCCCCCCCTACACTCTGTGGACATGCCCGAGATGTTAGGCGCCGGAAGCGTCCCGGCCAAGCGACGAAGCAGGGGCGGAAATCCACGACGGATCGACACGGCCGGACACGAGCCGTGACGAACGTGGTGAGGTATCTGGGGTGGGGTGCGCTGGCGTTGCTCCTTGCGGGGCTCGCGGCGGCGGGAGTCGGCTGGCTGTGGCTTCGCGGCTCCCTGCCCCAGTTCGACGGCGAGATGCCGCTCTCCGGGCTCTCCGCTCCGGTCGAGGTGGTACGGGACCGCCACGGAGTTCCGCACATCCTCGCGCGGAGCGAAGAGGACGCGCTCTTCGCGCTAGGCTTCGTGCACGCCCAGGACCGCCTGTGGCAGATGGAGATGAACCGTCGCATCGGCGCGGGACGCCTCGCCGAGGTGCTGGGAGCGGACGCCCTCGATACCGACCGCCTGCTGCGCACCCTCGGGCTCCATCGCCGGGCGGAGGCGTCGCTCGCGCACCTCGCGCCGGAATCGAGGCAACGCATCGCGGCCTACGTTCGGGGCGTCAACGCCTGGCTCGAGGCGCGGGATGGCCTCTTGCCGCCGGAGTTCCTGATCCTCGGATTCGAGCCGGAGACCTGGCGTGCCGCCGACAGCCTCGTGTGGCCCAAGGTCATGGCGCTCGATCTCGCCCGCGAGTGGACCCGCGACCTCGTGCGTCTGCGGATGTCGAAGCGCCTGCCGGCGGAGCGCATCCTCGACTTCTACCCGCCCTACCGGGACGACAAGCCATGGGGCGTGGTGCCTCCCGAAGCATTGGCGACCCGTGCGGAGGGCGCCCCTCCCGACTCGAACGCAGCGGACGAGGCGCAAGGAGCAGCGGAGAGAGAGAAAGGAAGTGCGGCGCGTGCCAATCCCGACTGCAATCCTGGTGCATGGCCCGTATCCGGCGACCGCGAGGAATCGATGAGTCGTCCATGGGGGAAGATCGCCCCGCATTCGGAGAAGGAGCTCGAGCGATGGATTCCCGCTTCCGCGGGGATGATGGAAAGTCGCCTTCATCATCCCCGCACAAGCGGGAATCCACGAAAGGCAGAGGGCCGGGGGAACTTCCGCACCGACGCCTGGAGTACTCCAGGAGGTGCGGCATCGACGGCGGCGGTGCCCGCCGCTGCTTCCGGTGTGAACGTCGTGGAGGACCGGCGCCGGAGCACGGCCTTGCCCCGGCTGGCGTTTGCCGGTCCTGCGAACGGACACTCCGGCTCCAATAGCTGGATCGTCGACGGGTCTCGGAGTGCCACCGGCCGGCCGATTCTCGCCAACGACCCGCACCTGGGACTGAGCGCACCGTCGACCTGGTACTTCGTGCATCTGTCCTGGCCCGGCCACGACGCGGTCGGCGCGACATTCCCGGGGCTGCCGATGATCGTGATCGGGCACAACGGCTACGCGGCGTGGGGCATGACCAACACCGGCCCCGACGTGCAGGACCTCTTCATCGAAAAGATCGACCCCACGGACCCCGGGCGCTACCTGAGCCCCTCCGGTTCGCGCGCCTTCGAGGTGCGCCGCGAAGTCATCGAGGTGAAGGGCGGCGAGGACGTGGTGCTTCAGGTGCGCGAAACCCGGCACGGTCCGGTCCTCGACGACGGATGGGAGCCGGTCCGAGGAGCGCTGGACTCAGGCCACGTGCTCGCTCTCGCCTGGACCGCGCTCCGCGAGGACGATCTCACGGCTCAGGCGGGCCTCGCGCTTCCCGGCGCGAAGGACTGGGAGCGCTTCGTGGATGCACTCCGGGATTTCCACTCTCCGCAACAGAACGTCGCCTACGCGGACGTCGACGGCAACATCGGGCTGCTTGCCCCGGCGCGCGTGCCGATTCGTGGGGGCGGAGGTCCGCGCGACGGGATGATGCCGCGCCCGGGATGGGAGGCGCATTACGACTGGCAGGGCCTCGTCCCCTTCGAGGAACTGCCCCTCGTCCACAACCCGCCCGGGGGAACCATCGTCAGCGCCAATCACCCGGTGGCGAACCCGGACTACCCGCATCACATCACTTGCGAGTGGGCCGCGGGATACCGGGCGGAGCGGATCATGGAACGACTCGCGGCACGGCCCCGGCACGATGTCGAGAGCTTCCGCGCCCTCCAGCGCGACTCCGTCTCGAACTTCGCCCGGGCTCTGCTGCCACGCCTGCGCGCGGTCGCGCTCGGTCCGGAAGCGGGAGCGCTCGCGAGAAGCGCCCGGGAACGGCTCGACGGCTGGGACGGCGACATGGACCCGGAACGCCCGGAGCCGCTCATCTTTCATGCGTGGATCTGGGAGTTCGCGCGCCTCATCGCGGACGACGAGCTCGGGGCGCTCCGGAGCGACGCCTGGGGACGCAAGGGCGACTTCATTCACCGGGTGCTCGGAGAACGCGAGATCTGGTGCGACGACCTGGGCACTTCCCGTGAGGAAGGCTGCGACGAGATGCTCGTGCGCTCGCTGGTGAGTGCAGTGGAACGGGTCGCGGAGCGCCAGGGACGCGATCCCGCCGCGTGGCGCTGGGGACGCGAGCACCTCGCGCTCGGTGAGCACCTGCCCTTCGGCCGGACGCCGCTCGCCCCTTTCTTCAACCTGCGAGGCCCCGCCCCCGGCAGCATGTACTCCATCAACGCATTCTCATTCGAGACACGTGACGACGACTCCGGCTTCGTGTCCGATCACGGTCCGGGCCTGCGCGTCATCTACGACCTCGCCGACCTCGACCGCTCCCTCTTCATCCACTCCACCGGCCAGTCCGGCAACGTGCTCTCGCCCCACTACCGCGACTTCGAGAAGCCCTGGCGCGAAGGTGGCTACGTCACCATCCCGACTCGGCGCGAAGCCTTCGAGGAGGGCGCGATCGGACGTTTGCGGTTGACGCCGCGCCGAGCGCGGATGTCGATCGGAAGCCACGCATCCGACTCGACCGGGCGCGGGCTTGTCTCCCACCGAAGCGACGGTTAGGGTGCGCGCGGACAGCACCGGGGAGCGTCAGGATGGCAGTTGCAGCGCAGGCGCATTCCCGGCTATCGCCCCCACAGGTGCGGCACTTCCGGGCCGAGGGCTATCTCACACCCCTGCCGGGGATACCGGCCGCGCAGGCGCTGGACTGCGTCGCGCGTCTCGCGAACCTCGACCCCTCCCGACTCGCCGCGCTGGACACGGCCTGGGGCGGGCGCCACCGCGACCCCTGGCGCACCCAGACCCACGTGCTCTTTCCCTGGATCGACGCCATCGTCCGTCATCCGGCGATCCTCGACACGGTCGAGGACCTGCTCGGCCCCAACCTGCTCGTGGTGAACGCGGATCTCTTCGTCAAGGAGCCCCGAACGCGCAGCTTCGTTTCCTTCCACCAGGACTCGTACTATTGGCACATCGAGCCCGACCACATGATCTCGGTGTGGGTGGCCTTGAGCGCCGCCACGCGCGAGAACGGCTGCATGCGCTACGCCCCGCGCACGCATCTCGACGGCAAGAAGACGCACGAGGAGACCTTCGCCGCGGACAATGCGCTCAGCCGAGGGCAGGTGATGCTTCCCGAGGCCGGCGCCAACAGCGTGGACGTGCTACTCGAGCCCGGGCAGATCGCAATCCACCACTGCCTGCTCGCACACGCCTCCGGCCCGAACCGCAGCGCGGAGCGCCGCGTCGGCCTCACCATCCGCTACCTGCCCCCCGAGGTGCGGGTAGTGGGCGGACCACCCCTGGCCGCGACTCTCGTGCGGGGAGAGGACACTCACGGACACTTCGCGCCGGCCCCGCCCCGCCCCGCGGCGGAGCTCGACGATGCCGCCATCGCCGCCCACCGCGAGGTGCTGGAGGCTCACGCCGCCGGCCACTTCTCCACCGCCTGACCATCCCCACCCGAGAACCTGCCATGCAAATGCCCGCCGATGCCCACGAGCTGCTCTCGAAGACCATGATCTGCGTGCTCGCCACCACCGGACCCGGCAACTCGCCGCACGCCATTCCGATGTGGTACCGCTACCGCGACGGGGTCATCACCATTACCACCTCGCGCGCTTCGCAGAAGAGCAGGAACGTGGAGCGCACCGGAAAGGCGATGGTGGTCGTCGACACGCGCGAGCCGCCCTATCACGCGGTGATGGTAAAGGGCGACGCGGAGATCGGGCCCGCCTTGAGCCGCGAGGAGGAGTACGAAATCGCGCTGCGCTACCTCGGGCCGGAGCGCGTGGATGCGTTCATGGCCGAGTACGACGCGGGAGGACACGACGACTCCACCATCGTCATCCGGCCCACGAAGGTCATCCAGTTCCGGGGCGGATAGTGTTGCGCTGCATCGAAGCCCGCCCATGAACATCAGCGATACCGCCCACGAATTCCTGTCCCGGACCCAGATCTGCGTGCTCGCCACCACCGGACCGGGAAACTCGCCGCACGCCGTACCCATGTGGTACCGGTACCGGGACGGCATCATCACCATCCTCGGCGCGCGAGACTCGCAGAAGTGCAGGAACGTCGAGCGCACCGGCAAGGCGATGGTGGTCGTCGACCGGCGCGAAGCGCCCTACTACGCGGTCATGGTCAAGGGAGATGCCGAGATCGGTCCGGGACTGAGCCGGGAAGAGGAGCGCGAGCTGGTGCTGCGCTACCTGGGCGAAGACAGGGTGGACGCCTACCTGGCGGAGTACGAGAAGCGCCGGGCCAGCGTCGCGAGCATCATCGTCCGCCCGACCAGGGTCATCGAGTTCCGCGGCTGACGCCGGCCCCCCGAGGCCGAAGCGGCGGTGCCGGCCGGCCCGCCGCTTTCCCGCTGCGCCGACCGCCAGCGAATCCCACACTGTCGATGGAGTTCAGACCATGAAGATGAGCGACAAGGCCCACCGCTTCCTGTCCGAGACCCAGGTCTGCGTGCTCGCCACCACCGGCCCCGGGAACTCGCCGCACGCCGTACCCATGTGGTACCGCTACCGCGACGGCGTCATCACCATCACGACCTGGCGCGAATCGCAGAAGTGCCGGAATGTGGAACGCACCGGCAAGGCGATGGTGGTCGTCGACCGGCGCGAGCCGCCCTACTACGCGGTGATGGTGAAGGGCGACGCGGAGGTAGGCCCGCGCCTGAGCCGGGAAGAGGAGTACGAAATCGCTTTCAGGTACGTGGGATCCGCCGGAATCGACGAGTACATGGCCTACATCGACGGAGGCTACGCGAGCGAACAGAGCGGGGCCAGCATCGTCATCCGACCCACCAGGGTCATCGAGTATCCGGCCGGGTAGAGTCGAGATCCCCGCCCGGAGGCCACGGCCCGGCCCTCTCCGGATCTGCGTCCCCGGTGAAGGGTCTCGCACACCGGTGGCGTGGCCGTCCCGGCGCGGCGAGCTCCGAAGGGCCGAAGCGTCAGCGCCGGACCACCTCGACCACCGCCGCATCCCGCCGCATCGACGTCAAGACGACGCGATCGAATCGATCGGTGGCGGCCAGCGCCCGCTCCGCCGCCTCGGTCGCGAGCCCACGGCGCTCTTCGTCGTCGACCATGTTGATGACCGGGACCACGCGCGCCTTCCCGACTCCGCGCAGCCCCGCCTCCTCGCTCGCGAGGAGCTGCGCGACGTGTGCCGGCCGGATGGGCTCGCCGGCCCGCGCGGCGCAAGTCGCCTCGATGCGCTCCACCCGGTGGGCGATGCGGTCCGACAGCGGCTGCCCTATCGCCTGGGCGGAGACCACGCAAATCACGGTGTCGGCATCGGGGGGAATGCGCGGCTCGGACTCGTTCGGCGCCTTGATCCAGCGGCTCCGCGCGCCGTCCGCCTTGACCAGGGTCACGTCGAATCCGGCTCGCGCGTGCGCGTCTGCAACCATGGAAGCCGGAAGCCCGGCAAAGCGCCCGTGCTTGTCGGAAGGACGGGCGAAGATCAGCTTTCCGTGCCGGCCGGATGCCTCGAGCAGCGCGGGGAGCAGCGCGCCCTCTTCGGCGATGATGGGGTGAGCCCGAACCGACTTCGGAAAGAAGGGGATGTGCACGGTGGCGGTGATCCCCACCCGCCCGGGATGCTCGGCCGCAAGGCGGTAGAAGGTCGTCTTCTTCCCGCCCGCGCCGACGAAACACACGAGGCCCCGTCGGGCCTCCAGCGCATCCAGCAGCTCGCTCACGCGACGCTCAGGCGCACAACGCGGCGTAGATCGCGTGCTCGTGCTGGCCGTCGATGCGGGTCACGTGCCGGATTCGCCAGTACTGGGTGAGCGCCACGAGTCCGTCCCCCGGTGCTGGCACGGGAGTGCCGGAGAAGAGAAAGACCGCATGCTCCGCGGCCGTTTCAAGTCCGGACAGGGGGAGACCGTCGGCGTGGGCGACGACGCGGTCCACGCGGTGCGACTCGGGCGCCAGCGTTCCGCGCGCGGACGGGTCATAGGTCTCCGAGGCAACGAGGTGCGTCGCCTCGACGCCGAACTGCTCGAGGTGGCGTGCCGCGGTGCGCCCGGAGGGGGTGGCGAAGAGAGACGAGAGCGAATGGGCGGTCATCGGCGAGGGGTCGGGCAAGCGAGGTCTCGAAGGCGCGGGGCACATGATAGTCACTTGCCGGTGCGCCGCGAAGGAGCCGGCGGTGGCCAGGGAACGCCGCGGCCGAAGGCTTCAGTTTTTCTGATGGCCGCGCGAGGAAATCGGTATTTCGGTTCCCGGCCGGACGCCACCACCTGGATGGCATGAGACACCGAAACGATCGAAGCGAGCGTCGCTCTTGCGGCTCGCAAGTCCCGCGGGCGGCGCCAGTCCGAACTCCTCCGCTTCACCGCAATGCCCAGGAGCAGAACATGGAATGCACCGGCCGGATCTCGACGTCACTCGAGGAAGTGAAGAAGCTCGACTTCCGAAAGCTCAAGCGACACCTGCGCCAAAAGCGGGGCTGGTCGAGCGAGCACGCCAATGACGTGGAGGCGCTCTACCGCCGCTTCCTGGCGCTCAAGATGGTCTACCGCGGCCGGCTCATCTGCCCCACGGGCGAAATTGGCGCGTTCTGGCACGCCCACATCCTCGATACGAGGGCCTACAAGCGCGACTGCCACGCGCTGTTCGGGCAGTACGTTCACCACTACCCCTACCTCCGCATGGACTGGCGCGGGGACCACGCCGCCTACGAGAAGGCGCTGGATGAGTCCAGGGCGCTCTTCGTCGCGCACTTCGGCATCGACCCCTGCCCTCCCGATTACGAGTCGCGCGGCGCGGCGTGTCGAGGCTGTGCCTGAGACACGATCCGGATCATGGCTGCGACCGGGCGCAGGTGTTAGACATTGCGGAAACACTTCGAGCAGCATCCGCACCCGAGGTATGCCATGAACGTCAATCGCAGAACCCTGATTTTCGGCGGCGCAATCGCGCTCGCCTGCGCGACCGCGCTCCCCGGCTCCGCCCTCGCCGCCAAGCGCATGGTCTTCGGCGGGGGTCCGGCCGGCGGCACCTTCCAGGTCGTGGCCAACGCCATCCAGACCTACGGGCCCGTCAAGGAATCCGAAGACTATCGGGTCAAGGCACAGTCCTCCGCCGGTTCGGTGGAGAACCTGCGGAAGGTGGACAGGGGTCGGATGCAATTCGCCGCCGTCTACTCCGGACATGTGTACCTCGGGCGCGAAGGCCGCCTCAAGAACGACGAGAAGCGCTACGAGAACGTGCTCGCGGTGGCCTACCTCTACGGAGCGCCCGCCCAGCTCGTGGTGCGCCGGGGTGAGGGAATCGAGAGCACGCGCGATCTCGTGGGCAGGAAGGTCGGCGTGGGCAACGCGGGCTCCGGCGCCTTCGCGAACTGCGAGCTCTTCTTCACCCACCTCGGGATCTGGGACCAGGTCGAGCGTAATGCCATGGGCTACAACGACGCGGCCGCCGCCTTCGGCAACAACCAGCTCGACGCCTTCTGGCTCTTTACCGCGTTTCCCAGCGGCGCGGTGATCATGGCCGCCCAGACCAACGACATCGATCTGATCGACCTCGAGAAGGATGCGGCGGAAAGCGGTTTCTTCGAGCAGTATCCCTACTTCGCCCGGCTCGCGGTGCCCGCCGGCACCTATCGGGGCGTCGATCACGAGACCCCGTCCTTCCAGGACTCGACCCTCTGGGTCGCCAACGCGGAGGTACCCGACGACGTGGTCTACGACCTCCTCTCCAAGGTCTACACCGAAGAGGGGCTGGCCTGGATGGTCAACCAGAAGAAGACCTTCCAGGAGATGAGCATCGAGACCGGAACCAAGGGAATCGTGACTCCCCTGCATCCCGGCGCGGAACGCTTCTGGAAGGAAAAGGGCATGCTCTGATCCGATCACCGAGGTCTCCGGCCCGGAGAACGCTTGCACGGATCCGCGGAGACGCAAGCCCCATCCCGCCGGACGAGACGGCATGTTCGAGAAGCTGAACCGATTGGAGCAACGGGTGTTCGACGCCCTGTCGGTCGCGCTGGTGCTCTTCTACTCGTACTCGGCGGTGCTCGATCCCGCCGCGACCCAGTTCCACCGCGGGATCTACGTCCTCGTCACGTACGTCCTCGTTTTCCTTCTCTACCGGTCGAAGAGCCGGCCGGGAAGAGTCGCCGACTATCTGCTCATGGTCGCCTCCATCGTCTGCATCGGGTACTGGATGCTGAACTTCGAGGCCATCAACTACCGGGCCGGCGCCGAGACCGAGCTGGACCGGTGGGTGGCGGTGGCCGGAGTGCTGCTCGGTGTCGAGCTCGCGCGCCGGGTGGTGGGCAACGTGTTCATCGTCATCGGCGCGGTGATGCTGCTCTACGGCGTCTACGGAGACTACGCGCCCGAGCTCATTTCCCATGCCGGAGACACCATTCCGGAGCTGTGCACCAGCATCTTCTACCGGAGCGACGGCGTCTTCGGAATCATGGCCAACGTGCTCGCCACCTACATCATCCTCTTCGTCATATTCGGCGCATTCCTGGAGGCGAGCGGGGCGCAGCGATTCTTCATCGACTTCCCGCTCGCCGCGGTCGGCCACCGGGTCGGCGGGCCGGCCAAGGTATCGGTCATCGCGAGCGGGCTCTTCGGCTCCATTTCCGGGAGCGCCATCGCGAACACCGTATCCACGGGCAACTTCACCATCCCGATGATGAAGAAGGCGGGCTTCCGGCCCCACGTCGCGGGCGGCATCGAGCCCGCCGCCTCCATCGGCGGCATGTTCATGCCCCCGATCATGGGCGCGGGCGGCTTCATCATGGCGGAGCTCACCGGGCTGCCCTACTCCACCATCATGCTGGTGGCGATCTTTCCCGCCCTGATGTACTTCTTCAGCGTCTTCGTCATGGTCCACTACGAGGCGAAGCGTCACGGCATCCGGGGCGAGCGATCGGGGGTGGACGCCACCGCGCTCCTGAAGCGGGAGTGGTTCTACATCCTCCCCCTCCTGGTCATCACCGTGCTCATGCTCATGGGTTACTCCCCGGGCTACGCCGCCATCCTCGGCATCGTCGCCTGCATCGCCGTGAGCTGGGTGCGCAAGGACACCCGCATCGGTCCCCGGCGCTTCCTGGAGGCCTCGCGCGCCGGGGCGGAGAACAGCCTGAAGATCGGCGCCACCGTGGGCGTCATCGGCATCATCATCGGGGTGCTCACCTACAGCGGACTGGTGCTCACCTTCGCCGACATCGTGATCGCGCTCGCCGACGGCAAGCTGTGGCTGACCATCCTGCTGGTTGCGCTCGCCTCCCTGATCCTGGGAATGGGAGTGCCGGTCACCGCCGCGTACCTCATCACCGCCGTGGTCGCGGTGCCCGCCCTCACTGCGCTCGGTGTCCACCCCATCGCCGCCCACATGATCGTGTACTGGCTCTCCCAGGACTCCAACATCACGCCGCCGGTGTGCATCGCCGCCTTCGCCGGGGCCACCATCGCCAAGGCCAACATGTGGAAGACGGCTTTCACCGCCTTCAAGTTCGCCAAGTTCCTCTACCTCGCTCCCTTCATCTTCGGCTACGTCCCCGCCTTCACCCTGAGCGGCAGCGTCACCGACATCGCGGTGACCTTCGTGCTGATCATCGCCGGGACCTGGGCCTACTCCTGGTTCCTGAGCGGCATCTGGCTCGACTGGTTCCGGAAGAAGGCTCCGGCCCCTCGAGCGTCAGAGGGGCGACCGGATTGAACGAATCGGGCCGTGGCTCGGAAACACGGCCTGAGACTCGAGAAGCGTGGGGCGGGGGCGAAGAGCAGGGCGCTCCCGATCTTACCTGAGGGTGCTCAGAGACCATGAAATCTGGATCCCTGCAATCCAATTTTCATGGTATCTTCTCGACTCGTGATCGAGCGCTCCCATCATCGGCAGACCCTCGGCCGCCTGCTCGCCCGCAGCCCGGTGGTCGCGATTCTCGGCGCGCGGCAGGTAGGAAAGACTACCCTCGCAAGACGATTCGTAAAGCAGCGGCGAGGCCCGTCGACCCTCTTCGATCTCGAGCGCGCCGCAGATCTCGCGCGTCTCGAAGACCCGGAGCTCGCACTCGGGAGTTCAAGGGGAATCGTCGTGCTGGACGAGATCCAGCGGCGACCCGATCTCTTCCCGGCGCTTCGCGTCCTCTCCGACCGCCCCCGCACCCCGGCGCGTTTCCTGGTGCTGGGGAGCGCATCGCCGGAGCTGCTTCGTCAGAGCTCGGAATCGCTCGCGGGCCGCATTGCCTATCACGAGCTGCCGGGGTTCAGCCTCGACGAGGTCAGCAGTCGAAACGCAGAACGCCTGTGGCTTCGCGGAGGCTTTCCACGCTCCTACCTCGCGCGCTCGAACGCGGACAGTCTCGCATGGCGGCAGGACTTCGTCCGAACCTTTCTCGAACGCGACGTGCCCCAACTGGGCATCACCATCGCGGCGGGTACCCTCGAGCGCTTCTGGTCGATGCTCGCCCACTACCACGCCCAAGTCTGGAACGGATCGGAGTTCGCGCGATCCTTCGGCGTATCCCACCACGCGATCGGACGTTACCTCGATGTACTCCGCGCGACATTCATGGTTCGCGTGCTCAGGCCGTGGGCCGCAAACCTTCGCAAGCGTCAAGTGAAGTCGCCGAAGGTCTATATACGTGACAGCGGTCTGCTGCACTGTCTGCTCGATATCGGCTCCATGAGAGAGCTCGAACGCCACCCCAAGCTCGGGGCATCGTGGGAAGGATTCATCGTCGAAACGCTGATTCACCTTCTGGGCGCGCGCCCCGAGCAATGCTACTTCTGGGCGACCCACACCGGGGCCGAGCTCGACCTGCTGATCGTGCACGGCCCCCGGCGGCTCGGATTCGAAGTCAAGCGCACGAGTGCGCCCCGGCTCACCCCTTCGATGCGTTCTGCGCTGCACGACCTGGAGCTCAGCCGCCTGGATGTAGTCCACGCGGGACCGGACACCTTCCCGTTGGCGCGCGGAGTGCGGGCGGTGTCGGCCGAGCGCCTGCTCTCGGATGTCTCACCGCTTCCCTCCGGCGCAACCCGGCGGCGTTAGCCCACTCGCGACCTGGACCGGGCCGAGAATGATCTGTTCACGCACGGATACTGCATGATCGGGGTCGCGCTATCCGTCCCGGACGCCCGGCGCGCTCGGGCGCGGGGCGGCTTCCGGCATGCCGGACTCGAGCCAGGCCACGACCTCGGCCGTCGGCATCACGTCTCCCGAGGAGATGTCGATGTCGAAGAGCGTCACCTCGTGCATCAGCTCCGAGCGGTCGCCCACCGCCTCGGCGGGCACGATCACGTGGAAGCTCTCCACCGCGTCCCGACAGGTCGCGTAGACGCAGTGCCCGGTGCTGCACCCGGTGACGATCAGGGTATCCACTCCGAGGATGCCGAGCATCTGCGCGAGATTGGTGCCCTTGAACGCCGAGTCGTAGGGCTTGGCGAAGAGCTTCTCCGTCGGGCGCCGCTCGAGCCGGGGATCGAGGCTGAACTCGTAGTCGAAGTCGGTGTCCTCCGCGTAGTCGAACTTGGCGAGCACGGGCGCTCGAGGCTCGTTCGGGTCCACGTGCCCGGTCGTGAAGAAGATGGGCACGCCCGCCGCTCTCGCCGCCGCGAGAACGTCCACGGTCGCTTCCACCACCGGATCCAGGTTGCTCCCCGCCGGTCCGGCGTACCGGGTCCAGGCGAGCGCGAGATCGACCACGATGACCGCGGGGCGCGATCCGAATCCGACCCGAGCGCCCCATCCGCGGTCCACGTAGGCCCGGCGCAACTCGCCGAAGTGAGAATGCAGCGCGGCCCGCAGCTCATCGGACATGCGCATCTTGTGGTCGCCCGCAACCCGCGGGCCTTGATTGTCCTGACTCGTCATCCCGCCACCTCCTTATCCTGCCCCGTGCCGCTCTCGAACTCGGGACCTCCGGTCCAACCCGGACCAATCCTGCATGGCGGCGCGAGACCTCACACTCCCGCTCGCGCGCGTTGCTGCGCTTTCCACCACGACCCGACCGCGTTCGGTCCGGCAGATGGCTCCGGATGATACGCCGCCGCGCCGGCCCCTCGCTCCTTCCGAGCAAGGAAGAGCGGCATTCGAGACCGCAGGGCTGTCGGCGGGGCCGCGCCACGTGGCGCCCGTTTCCTGCGACGCGCTCACGAAGCGTCACCGGTGGCCGCGGTTCGACACTCGCATCGACCTCGCCGACACTATCCGCCGCTGACGCGCGCACTTTGCGTTCCGGAGCAGACGGCGCGCACAGTGGGGTCATCGTCAGCGCAGTGCGGGAGGTTCGGAGATGTCCGACAAGAGCGAAAACGGCTGGGGCGTTGCGCGGGACGCGGCCGCGCTGCACCGCGCCTCGATGGTCTGGGACAACCACGCCGGCTTTGCGTACCAGCGCGCATCGGACCTCGAGGAATTGAGCCGCTGGGCGCGGTCTGGGGTCGACTACCTGTCGCTCAACGCGGGGTACGACGTCATGCCATGGACCCTCGCGGTGGAGGCCCTGTCCCAGTATCGCCACTGGGTGCGCGCGCACGGCGACATGATGGTCGAAGTCGACACCGTCGAGGACGTTCACCGTGCGAAGCGCGAGTCGAAGATCGCGGTGGCCTACGATCTCGAAGGCATGGACGCGCTCAACGGCGACGTCGGGATGGTGGACGTGTACTACAAGCTCGGCGTCCGGCAGATGCTCTTCGCCTACAACCGCAACAACCTGGCCGGGAGCGGCTGTCATGACGAGGACATCGGCCTGACGCCCTTCGGCCGCGACGTCATCCGCGAGATGAACCGGGTCGGGATGGTGGTCGACTGCTCCCACACCGGGTATCGCACGAGCATGGAGGCGATGGAGGAGTCGGCGGCGCCCGTCATCTTCTCCCACTCGAACGCGCGTTGCCTCTGCGACCACGAACGCAATATCCACGACGACCAGATCGTGGCCTGCGCGGCGACCGGGGGCGTGGTCGGCGTAACCGGGGTGGGCTGCTTCCTGGGACCCGAGGGCGCCACCGTCGCGCACCTCGTCGAGCACATCGACCACATGGTCTCCCTCGTCGGTCCCGAGCACGTCGGCATCGGCCTGGACGCCGTGCTCGAGGACGAGGAGCCCGTCTCCGACCTTTCCCACCACCGGGACTACTGGCCCGAGAGCCAGTATCCGTCCGAGAACCTCTCGACCTCGGGCTACATCCCACCCGAAGCGCTCCCTCAGGTGACCGAGAAGCTGCTGGAACGCGGCTACAAGGACTGGGACGTGCGCGCCATCCTGGGAGAGAACTTCCTGCGGATCGCGAGCCGGGTGTGGCGACGGGCGTGAGCGGCGCGCCGTCGCCGGGGCCTGCCTGAATTCGCGCGCGGCGTGCCGCTTGACTCGCTCGAGCTACGCGCCTGCGCACGCTCCACCCACGCCGCGCCCGGTTCCTTCCCGCAACCCCGGGACCGTCCTGCCCAGGTCCCGCATTCTCGGGGCCCGACCGACCGAAGGGCGCGCCGCGTGACATCTCCCGATGCGTTCGCTCGGGGCCGCTTCGCCAGCACGGCCGAGCTCCAACCGGCCGCCGCCTTAAGGTCACTGATCTTGCGATTAACGCCAATTCTTGGTCCCGGCTGGAACCACAACGTGACATTGGTTCTACGCCGTATCAGTCACTTGGCACCTTCCGATATCGGCGACAGAACCCAGCTCGGACTCAAGTCTTGAGAAGAACTCGCGTAGGGGCACCATACTGTGAATTTTCCTCTCATCCGGGGCTCCGGCCTCCATCGGCGACACTCCCCGGAGACCGCTTCTCTCAGCCGGCGTCGGCCAGGAGCTCGGGGAGAAAGGCTTTCAACTTCTCGAAGATCCCCTCGAGCACGTTGCTCTTTCCGGTGAACAACCCCTCGGGAGATCTGAATAGCTCCCCTACTCTTGCACTGTAGCTCACAACCAGGAAGCCACCCAATAGACCGCCTTCAGGCACGGGAATACACCGGCCCCCCTCGAACCATCGCAGGTGAATGGCGAGCTCTCTGTTCCCGCTTCGGGCTGCGTCGGATACGTCCCCCCTCGATGGTTCCGATGGAAATCAGCTCTTGTCCTTTGGCTCAAGTTCAAGGATCCCCTGTGCACCTTTAGGCGGCACGGGCAGGGTATGTACAGGAACCACCTCAATTCCGAGTGGCTCCGCGAGCTGAGCGATGTCATCGTCGTCAGAGTAGATCGTGCTTTGGTTTTGGGTCCGAGCAATCGCGATAATCTGGCGGTCGAACTTCAGCTTCGCGCGCGTAGCCTTCGTTCCGGCGCGCAAGTTTCCCTTCTTCAAAGCCTCGCGGACCATCGTCGCGAGCTCTACGGCGGCCCTTTGGACGAATGGTTCGATGCGGAACCAACGAGTAGTGTTCAGGATGTCGAGGTAATCAGGTCCGGCCTCATTTGCATGGACGAGTACTTCGCTCAGGGCCGGGGTCGGGATCACGATAGTCTCGCGTCGCTTATCGAGGGTTTCGATCAGGTGATCGACCCGAGCTTTCGCGTTCGTAACCGGTTCGTTAGTCGCGGGGTCGCGCGGCGCTCTCGCATCTGGCTCTAGGAAAAGCAGCAGGATCGTCGCGTCGAAGACCGCCATCAGTGTGCTTCTTCGATTCCGCGAAGATGTCGAAGCTCTTCCGCGGGATTTTCGATGTCCTTCCAACCGCTTCCATCGACGTCGCGAAGCCTCTGTGCAACCTGGCCAAGGGGTGCATCGTCGAGTTGTTCGAAGTTCGTGATATTGAACCGCTTCATCACCCAATCGCCATCGGCATCCCGCTCCCAGCGTCCATCTCCCTGTACGCGAAGGGTTGGGCCGTAGAGATGGACGGCGAGCCGCCTGGCCATCCCGCGGGTGGCGTTGCACAGGTGGATTCTGTCGCCATCGCGAAGGTGAACGGGCACTGTGTCGTCTCGGCCACCGATCCTGATCAGTACCCCATCGAGGACACCGAGCTGATTGAACGCGCCGAAAGTCACTGGTGCCGTTCGCTCGCAGCCAGGAAATCGAATCACTTCGGCTCCCCCGCTCTCATGCAAAGTTCCGGTCGCGTTGTCGTCAGCCAGATATCGATTCAGCACGCTGAACGCCCTGAACACATCATCGTGCGGGTTGACGTGCGCCAGGGATTGAATCCGTTCGTTGATTTCGGGCATCGCCTCAGGTTCGACGGTCTGTACGAGCACAGTGCTTCCTGCTTCTAGCCGCACGAAGTGCACTTGATCCGACCTGCCCAAGAGCCGCGCCAGCTCCCCCATGTATTCGGCCAAGCGCGACATTGGCATGGTGTCGGGACTGAAGGCATCGATGACGAACCGATACTCGTTCCGTTCTTTCATGGCTGGGCTCCCACACAAGCGCGACGCGCGCTGGCATCGCTGGCTCTCCCGGTCGTGATGGCTCCGTTGATGACGAAGTAGCACCCAAGTCTAGACGGCCGGTATCGTAGCTCACGTCGCCCGCGTACGTCGCGAGTCGCTTGGCTTGGGGGCAGCAGGTGATCGAGACGGCTCCGCTGCACGCATGGCCACGGTGTGGCGGGGTCCGTCATCGACCGCTTGGATCACAGCCACTGTCGCACCACGGCAGGAGTAGGGGCGCCTCACTTCGTCGGCTTGGCCGTCCAGATTCGCGTCCCGTGCGGCAACCCCTCTTCCGGCGGGTTGGTATCCCCTCCATCGCTGATCTGGATGGTGGCCAGGGGCGGAATCGAACCACCGACACGCGGATTTTCAGTCCGCTGCTCTACCTACTGAGCTACCTGGCCATGCCCGTGCGGGGACCGCGTATTTAAAGGGCGGCGCCTCCCCAGGGTCAAGGTGATGCGCGGGGTGAATGCGTCGGGCGGCCGGCATTGACCGCGCCTCGGGGGCGCGACCATGCTGCGCTGCCCGTCATCCCGGGCAGGCCGGCGGAGGGGGCACGATGATCTACGACGGGCACGCCTACTGCATCCCGGACCTGAGCGGCGACGGCGGGTTCGAGAGTCGAGAGGAATTCCAGCGGCTGCTCCAGTTCATCACCGCGCACCACTTCCAGCCCGCGTGGCGGGCGCGCGACCGGGCTCCTGGCGACGACCACGCGCTCGCCGATCTCTCGCGCCCCTTCGAGCTCGACGCGGTTCGGCCGGCCCGCTTCCGGGCCGCTCCCCACGGACGCCTGGAGTGGGAAGCCGGCGGCGAGGTCCACTGCAAGCAGATGTTCCCGCCGTTGCTCGCGGGCACATCCTACGACGCGGACCGAACGGTGGCGGAGATGGACTACGCCGGGGTGGACCGGGCCCTGCTGCACCGCACCCCCTATCTCGGCATAGACAACGACTTCTTCGCCGACTGCTGCCGGCGGCACCCCAAGCGCCTCCAGGGGCTGGCCTACGTGCCGGAATGGAAGATCCCCGCCGACCCCGATGCCGCAATCCGGGAGCTCGACCGCGCCGTCAACGACCTCGGGCTGCACGGACTGCAGTTTCTTCCCTACTTCTCGGTTCTCCACGGCGTCACCGAGGACTGGGACGCCGGCGCCTACCGTCCCTTCTGGGACGCGGTGGCGGGCTTGAGAGTACCGGTCTTCTTCACCTTCATCTCGCAGCAGGAGAAGACGGTGGAAGGCTACCTCGCGCAGTTGCGGCGCCTGCGGCGCTGGATGGAGCGCTACCCTGACGTGGACGCGGTGCTGACCCACGGCTTCGACTGGCTCCGCTTCCTCGAAGACGGATGCTTGCGCATTCCCGACGCGGTGTACGAGGCCGCCCCCTGCGAGCATCCGCGATTCCGGGTGCAGATCCTCTTCGCGGTGTTCCTGGGCGTCGCCTTCGACTACCCGATGCTCCAGTTCAAGCCAACGCTGGCCCGGATGGTCGAGCGCCTCGGCACCGATCGCATCATCTGGGGCACCGACGTGCCGATCGTGATGCGCTACACGACCTACCGCCAGTCGCTCGACCAGATCCGGCTCTACTGCGAGGACCTGCTGGGCAGGGAGGGGATGGCGGACGTCCTCGGCGGAAACATGGCTCGCCTCATGGGCCTCCAAGCCCTCTGACGTCGCGGCCCGCCCGCGGCGCTTCCCTTCTCTTCCGCGATCCCGGCACTCCCCATCTGTCACGGGTCAGCCAACAATCCCCAGACAGGGTCACGGAAGATTCCCCACCCTCCTCAACGAAGGAGGAGTGGTCACGAGCAGACTGTTCGAAGGCGCGTGGCACTGCGTGAGCGCCGGTCGCGGCCGACGGAGTCTCCGGAAAGCGCGCTGCGGGAATCTCGTCCTTCTCCGACCCGCGCGCGTCTTGCTCCGCCCCCGCGGGAGCCGAATAATCGCCCGCCATACCCTTCGATTCGTTCTCCCGAGGACCACACGCCATGGCGCTCTCCCCTGCTGCGCTCCCCTCCGGCGGCCTTCCTTCGGAGCTGGTGGAGCACATCAACCGGCCCACCATTCGCGCCGCCGGCCTGCCGAACGAGGCCTACACGTCCGAGGCCTTCCTCATGCTCGAACGCGAGCGCCTGTTCAACGCGACCTGGACCTGCATCGGCCACGCCTGCACCGTCCCCGCCCCCGGCGACGTGCGGCCGGTCGACTTCCTCGGCCAGCCGATGCTCATGGTGCGCGACCGGGACGGCGAAGTCCGCGTCTTCCACAATGTGTGCAGCCACCGCGGCAACCAGCTCGTGCGCGAGCCGTGCCGCTTCCCTGCCCGCATCCGTTGTCCCTACCACGCGTGGACCTACGGGCTGGACGGCAGGCTCGAGGGAACCCCGCACATCGGCGGCCCCGGCCGCCACGAGAACGAGGGCTTCGACCGCGGCGCCCACGGCCTGAAGGCGATTCGCGCCGCAGTGTGGATGGACCTGGTGTTCGTGAACCTGAGCGGCGACGCTCCCCCCTTCGAGCGGCACATCGAGCCGCTGGCCAATCGCCTGCACGGCTTCACGGATTCGGATCAGTACGAGCGGATGCGCCCCGCCGCCACCCACGGCCGCTTCGAGCTCGAGTTCGGCGGCAACTGGAAGCTCGTCATCGAGAACAACCTCGAGAGCTACCACCTGCCCTTCGTGCACCCGGAGCTCAACGCACGCTCGCGCCTCGAGGACCACTACCACTTCTACGGCGGCGATCTCTTCGCGGGTCAGGGCTCGAACCTGTACCAGCCCGGTGCGGGCGACAACGCCGCCGCCTTCCACCGCTTCGAGGGCTGGCCGGACCGGATCTCGGAGTACCCCACTCTCTTCCCCAACGTCTTCATCGGCGTGCACTACGACCACGTGTGGTCACTGATGCTCTTTCCCCTTTCACCCGATCGCACCCGGGAGTACTGGCAGGTCTACTACGTCGGGGACACCGCGGACGACCCCTCCCACGACGCGGCCCGCGAGACATCGATGGTGGGCTGGCGGAACATCTTCATCGAGGACATGGGCGTGGTGGAGGGCATGCAGCGCGGCCGCAGCTCGCCCGCCTTCCGGGGCGGCGTGTTCTCCGGCGTCATGGACGAGCCCACCCACCACTTCCACAAGTGGGTGGCGAACCGGCTCGCACGCTAGCGCACCCGCCTCCACTTGGTACTCTGCGGCGACCGCACCGGAAAGCGACGCGGGCGACCGTCCTCCCGGAGGATGCAACGCCGGCGGCCGCGCCTGCCGCCGGAGGATGCCTGGGAACGAAGCGGCGCCGGGGAAAGGCGGATAGAATGCCCCGTCTTCACCACGCGCCCGTAGCTCAGCCGGATCAGAGTACCAGGCTTCGAACCTGGTGGTCGGGGGTTCGAGTCCCTCCGGGCGCGCCACCTGCACTGCGAGCGCGCACCCCGAGATGAGTGACTCAGGACGCGTCGCCCGACCGCCCGCTTCCCACGTGCGCTTCGGGGCGAGCATCGGCGGCATGAACCTCGCCGACAACGAGAGCCAGCCCGACATGCGGCGTCTGCGCGCCTACCGGCTGGGAAGGGTGCGGGAGAAGCTCCGGGATGCGGACCTCGCCGGCATCGTGCTCTTCGACCCGGCGAACGTCCGCTACGCCACCGGCACCCGCAACATGCCGGTGTGGACGCTTCACAACGCCGCGCGCTATTGCTTCATCGCCACCGAGGGGCCGGTGGTGCTCTTCGAGTATCCGGGCGCCGCCCATCTCGTGGAAGGGATCGAGACCATCGACGAGCTGCGCCCGGCGCTCGCCTGGTTCTACTTCGCCGGGGGCGCCCGGTACGAGGACCGGGCCTCGGCGTGGGCAGCCGAAATCGCGGACCTCGTCGTGACCTGCGGCGGCGGCAACCGGCGTCTCGCCGCCGACCACTGCGACGTCCTCGGACTGCATGCGCTGGAAGGCCGCGGCATCGAAGTGGTCGACGGCCAGAAGCCGATGGAGGACGCCCGGAGCCTCAAGTCGGCGGACGAGATCGAGTGCATGAAGCACGCGATCGCGGTGTGCGAAGCGGGCATGTCGAGGATGCGCGACGCGCTCTGCGGAGGCATGACCGAGAACCGGCTGCTGTCGATACTGCACCAGACCAACATCGAGATGGGCGGCGAGTGGATAGAAACCCGCCTCCTCTCCTCCGGGCCGCGCACCAATCCGTGGTGGCGCGAGGCGAGCGACCGGATCATTCGACGCGGCGAACTCGTCAGCTACGACACCGACCTCATCGGCCCCTTCGGCTATGGGGCGGACCTTTCGCGCACGCACTTCTGCGGCCCGGGGCGCCCGAGCGCGGAGCAGCGGCGCATCTACCGGATGGCGTGGGACCAGATCCACCACAACATCGATCTCATCGCGCCCGGGGTCGGTTTCCGGGAGTTCGCGGAGAAGGCGTGGCCCGTTCCGGAGACATTCGCCGCTCAGGGCTACCCGACGCTGGCCCACGGCGTCGGCCTCGTGAACGAGCACCCGGTGGTCGCGCTCGCCAGCACTTTCGAAGCCACCGGCAACGAGGGGCCTTTCGAGCCCGGCATGACAGTGTGCATCGAAAGCTACATGGGCGAGGTCGGCGGCTACGAGGGGGTCAAGCTCGAACGCCAGATCCTGGTCACGGAGACGGGTTGCGAGGTTCTCGACACCTTCCCCTTCGACGAAGAGCTGCTGATCCCGGAGATCTGAGGACAGCAGCACCCCGCCCTCGCGCGTACGCGGGAGGGGTCACATCCATCTGGCGATTGGGGGGTGCCCTGGCCGCCCCCCACGCATGCACGGGAGGGGCGGGCGGGACAGGGGCGGGGTGCGCTCGAAATGCCGGCGCTCAGGCGCCGGTGATGGCCGCGACGATCCGCTCCACCGCCT
Source organism: Gammaproteobacteria bacterium (assembly GCA_022824305.1). Taxonomy (GTDB): domain Bacteria; phylum Pseudomonadota; class Gammaproteobacteria; order HK1; family HK1; genus JAJEAD01. The sequence goes on from JAJEAD010000063.1 coordinate 39,078, forward strand.
CGTCGGCGATGGCGCGCACCTCCTCCTCGCTCCGGTTCTGAATGGGATGCGGCACGTAGACCACGTGCGGCGAGAAGGAGAGGATGTCCGCCTGCGCCCGGTAGGCGCCTTCGAAGGCGGTGGTCGCGATCATCGCGCCCGGAATGCCGCGGCGGTCCAGGTCCAGCATGTCATGCAAACTGCACGACGTGCAGGACCCTCAGTCGGCCAGTGCTTCGACGACGACGTCGCACTCCTCCGCGATCGTCTGCCCCACTTCGGGCGCCGCGGGCTTCGCCGAGGTGAGCTTCGCGTAGTGCCGCACCGTGATGCCGCGCTCCGCGAGGCGCAGGCCGAGCTGATCGAGAAAGAGATCGCCCTTCGCCTTCGTGATGTCGAGCAGGCCCACCGTGAGCCCGTCCAGCGACGCCGGCAAGGCGACGGGTTCCCGGCTGGGCGGCTCGAGCTCCGAAGTCGGATCCAGCAGCCGTTCTGATTCGCTCATGTGCCAATCTCCCTGGTAATCGGATTGCTGCCCCGTTCGCCGACGCTCCAGCCCCCGATGGCGGCGGTGAGCAGTCCGGCCGGGCCGCCGGCCCGCACCAGCAGCAACCCCTCGATGAGAATCTTGCCCCCGCTCGCCTCGGCCAGCGCGGCCTTGATGCGGGCGCGCGTCCAGCCCGCTTCACGGTAGATGCGATAGTGCTCGGGCGTGATGAGCACCAGTGCGTGGGCCGGATTGCCGAGGAACCCGATGCGCGCGAGCCACTCCCCGATGCGCTCGACGAGGGCCTCCGGGGCGCGTGCGCGCTCGTCCCAGATGCCGTGCACGCCTCCGCCCGCGAACAGCGTCACGGTCGACACGTCCCGGGAGAAGCCGCGGTCCACCCGCAGGGGCTCCCAGTCCTCGTCCGATTCGTCCTCCGCGAAGCAGTACGTGTACTTGCCGGGATGGCCGAGGGTCGAGCGGTCGACTCCGCCCGGTCGTCCGCCGCCCACGTTGCGCACCACGAGCTGCAGGGCCCGCCCGATGGTGGCGTTTGCGCGATGGCCCTGCCCGAGCACGTTGACCCCGCAGTTCATGCCGATGCGCCGCGCCACGGGACCGCTCACGACCACGACGGGCGAGGCGAAGTCGGTGGTCGCGAGCACGCCGTGCAGAGCGAAGGCGGGGTCCAGCGCCGCTTCGATCGCCGCGAGCACGGCGGGAAAGTACTCCGGCCGGCAACCGGCCATCACCGCGTTCACGGCCGCCTTCTCGATCGTGCAGGAGGCCAGCGCGGGCGGCACCGCACCCAGCACCTCGGCGGGACTCCGCGACGTTCCCTTGAGCATGCGCAGCACGCGCAGCTCCGTCGGCGGCACCACCGGCAAGCCGTCGCTCCAGCCCCGGTCGTAGCAGGCCTCGACGGGGTCCTCGTCCTCCGCGACCCGGATGGCGCGCGAGTCGAAGCGCACGCCGCCGTAGCGCAGCGCGAGCCTCTCCGGCACCCCGGGCTCGACGCTTCGCGATCCGCAGCCCGGCCGGGAATCGGGCAGGCCGGCGCCGAGCCCTCCGCTGCCGCTTAAGTCTTCCCACTCGCTCCGGTGCCAGCCAACGGCGCGCCCCGTTTCGCGGCCGCCCTGCAGGCAGAGCAGGGTCGGCACCGTCTCGATGCCGAGGCGCCAGGAATGCTCGAGCTCGCGGTCGTCGATGACGCCCGCAACGCCGGCGGGAAACGCCGGGTCGTCCTGGCTGTACACGGTGAAGGGGAGCGAGCCGGCGGCGAGCTGCCGCATCACCGGCTCCACCATCGCGCAGGTCGGGCACTCGCGCTTGGCGACCAGGATCAGACCGTCCGCATGCACCGCCTTGTCGCTCCCGCTCCGTGTGCCGCCGTGGTGGCGACGATCGCCGCACGCATTATGCAGCGCGCGTTCCGGGGTTTGAAACTCCCCCGGTTCGGCGGGGACGATCCCGCTCCCGCCGGGGCTCTCGCAATGCCCGCGAGCGCGCGCTCTAAGCCTCCTCCCGCTCCCGCAGGACCCGCTTTACCACCTTGCCGTAGTTGTTCTTCGGCCGCGCCTCGATGCTGCGGTAGATCCGCGGGTCGCCGCCGCCCGCGCGAGGTGAAGCGCGATGTTCGCCGCTCAGCCTCGCCCCGCGTACGCCGCCGGGAGATCGAAAACGGAATTCATGCCGTTATCCTTGCTCGATGCGCGGACGACCCGAGTCATGCTAGCGGAGCGGGAGCGTGCTTTCCTGCTCGGCCGCCGGGTCGCACGGCTGGCGAGCGCGGACGCGCACGGGGCGCCGCACGTGGTGCCGGTCTGCTTCGCGCTCTCCGAATCCTCCGTGTACATCACCATCGACCGCAAGCCCAAGCGAGAAGGGGCGCGGGCGCTGAAGCGCCTGCGCAACATCGCCGAGAACCCCGCCGTCGCCCTCGTTGCCGATCACTACGAGGAGGACTGGAGCCGGCTCGCCTGGGTGATGCTGCGGGGTCGGGCCGAGATCCTCCACGAAGGGAGGGAGCACGACCGGGCGCAGGCGCTGCTGCGCGCACGCTACCCCCAGTACCGGGACATGGCCCTGGCGGCGCTGCCGGTCATCGCGATCCGGGTCGCCCGCGTGGCGAGCTGGGGGAAGCTCGAAGCGTTCCCTCCGGCCCGGGAGAGGGACGGAGGGTGAACGGCGCCCCGCCCATCCACGCCCTGCTGCCGGTCAAGGACCTCGAGAACGCGAAGCAGCGGCTCGCTCCCCGCCTCGACGCGCACGAGCGCCGGATGCTCTTCGCTGCCATGCTCGAGGACGTGCTCGAAGCCCTCGCGGGGGCGGAATCGATTGCCGGGATTCTCGTGGTCACGCGCCACGCGGGCGCCCGGACCCTGGCCGAACGCTACGGTGCGGGCACCCTGGGCGAGGCCCGGAACCTGGGCCAGACGAGCGCGGTGACCCTCGGCGCGCGGGCGCTGGAGGCGCGCGGGGCGGCGGGGGTCATCGCGCTTCCCGCCGACGTTCCCCTCGTGCGGCCCGAGGATCTGGACGCGCTGCTCGCCGCGCACCGCCCCGCGCCCTCGATCACCATCGCCCCGGCCCGCGACGAGCTCGGCTCGAACGCGCTCGTGTGCTCGCCCCCGGGGGTGCTGCCCTTTCGCTTCGGCGACGACAGCTTCCATCCCCACGTCGCCCGCGCCCGCGCCCTCGGAATCGAGCCTCGCGTCGTGCCTCGCCCGCGCCTGGCCCTCGACATCGACACGCCCGCCGATCTGCGCGCCTTCGCCTCGCGGCCCTCCCGCACCCGCACCTACCGCTTCCTCGAGGAGTCAGGCATCCTCGCGCGCTTCGCCCTTCCGGCCGCCCAGAACCCATGACGACCGAGCCTCTTCCCCCACGCGGGGAGCTCACCATCCACTTCGCGCACGTTGCCTACCGCCTCGCCGAGCGCTTCGCGCGGCGCGACACCGGCATCCGGCACTTCCAGACCTGGAACGCCGAAGACACCCTCCGGCGCTGCGCGGAAGCGGACGTGCTGGTGCTGTCGGGCCTGTGGGACAACGCGATGCTCGATCGGGCGGCCCGTCTTCGCTTCGTCCAGGTGTGCTCGGCGGGGTACGAGCGCTTCGACCTCGCGCGCCTCGCCGCGATGGGCGTGCGCGCGGCAAGCGGGCGCGGAGTCAACGCGAACGCGGTGGCCGAGCACGCGATGGCGCTCATGCTCGCGCTGGTGCGGCACATACACACCGGGCGCGACCACCAGCGGGCGCGTCACTGGCGCGGCATGATCTCGAGCCTCGATCAACGCGAGGACGAGCTCGCGGGCAAGCGCCTGCTCGTCTACGGCCTCGGCGGGATCGGATCGCGCCTGGCGATGCTGGCCCGGGCCTTCGGGATGCACGTGTGCGGCGTGCGGCGCGACACCCGCGTGCGCCCGGACGCCGTCGACGAGCTCCACTCCCCCGACGCCCTGCTCCGCCTCCTTCCCGAGGTCGACTTCGTCGTCCTCGCCTGCCCGCTCACCGACGAGACGCGCGGCGTGGTCGGCGCCCGCGCCCTCGAGGCGATGCGGCGGGGCGCCTTTCTCGTCAACGTCGCGCGCGGCGGATGCGTCGACGAGGCGGCGCTCGTTGCGGCGCTGCGCGCCGGGGAGATCGCCGGAGCGGGCATCGACGTGACCGCGGACGAGCCCCTATCCCCCGATTCGCCCCTGTGGGATCTCGAGAACGTGGTGCTCACCCCCCACACCGCGGGCGAGACGCGCCGCTACGAGGACAACGTCATCGACATTCTTCTCGAGAACCTCGACCGGCAGTGGCGGGGAGAGGAGGCACTGAGAAACGGCATCGTCTGAAGCGCCGGCCGGGCCGGGGCACTCCGACGCGAAGCGACCCCCTCTCGAGGCCGAAGGTCGCCATCCCCGGCCGCGTCCCGGCATGACCGGCAGTTGCGGGTCACCATGGAGGTTCACACGCATGCGAGCGCAACCATGAAGTCGCGGGGTACGCCGATCCCCTCCTGGGCCTGCGCGCTCATGCTCTGCGCACTCTGCGCGACGGGCGCCGCCACTTTGGCGACGGAAAGCGGTGTGCGCCTCGACGGCCCGCGCACGCAGGGCGGCCTGCTCCGCGGCCAGGCGCCGCCCGGCTCCGCCGTCGAACTCGACGGCGCCCCGGTGCGGGTGTCGGAAGACGGGTGGTTCCTCGTCGGCTTCGGGCGGGACGCGCCGCCGGAAGCGGTGCTCGAAGTGACGTGGCCGGACGGCCGGCAAGAGCGGCACGCTATCGTGGTGAAGCGGCGCGAGTACGAGATCGAGCGTATCGACGGACTGCCCGAGGGCAAGGTGACACCGCGCAGCGAAGAAGATCTCGCGCGCATTGCGGCGGATGTCGCGTTGGTGAAGGAGGCGCGCCGCACCGACGACGCCCGCACGGACTTCCTCGACGGCTTCCAGTGGCCGGTCAAGGGCCGCATCTCGGGCGTCTACGGATCCCAGCGCATCCTGAACGGAGAGCCGCGGCGGCCGCACTACGGCATCGACATCGCGGCGCCGACCGGCACGAAGGTCCTCGCGCCCGCCGGCGGCGTGGTGACGCTCGCTCACCCGGACATGTTCTTCTCCGGCGGCACTCTCATCCTCGACCACGGTCACGGCCTCTCCTCGGCTTTCCTGCACCTGTCGCGCATCCTGGTCGAGAGGGGCGATCGGGTGTCGCAGGGGCAGCCGATAGCGGAGGTGGGCTCGAGCGGCCGCTCCACGGGAGCGCATCTCGACTGGCGCATCAATCTCTTCAGCCGACGCCTCGATGCGGCTCTGCTCGCGGGTCCGATGCCGGAGTGACGAAGCGGGCGCCCGCATCCGGACCCGGCGTCAGAAGGGCAAGCCTTCCTTCTGCAGGTGCCGGCCGATCAGCATCTTCTGGATCTGGTTGGTGCCGTCGAAGATCTCGAGCGCCTTGACGTCGCGCATCACGCGCTCCACCGGATAGGCCCGGGAAAGGCCGTAGCCCCCCAGCACCTGCACCGCGTCCACCGCGATGCGCATGGCAGTCCGGGTGCAGATCAGCTTGGCCATCGCCGCGTAGGTGCTCGCCTCCCTCGAGGTCTCCCCCGCCAGCTTGGCGATCGCCTGCTCCCAGAGCGCGCGTGCCGCAGCCAGCTCGGCGGCCATCTCGGCGAGCAGGAACTGCAGGCCCTGGTGCTCGATGATCGGCTTGCCGAACTGCACGCGATCCCGGGCGTGGGCGACCGCGTGCTCCAGCGCGCCCGTGGCGGCGCCCACCGCCATCGCCGCGCAGTTCAGCCTCGCCTCGTCCAGGGTGATCATCGCGATCCGGAACCCCTCGCCCTCGTTGCCGAGAAGGTGGTCCGCGGGAATGCGCGCATCGTCGAAGACGAGCTCCGTGGTCGGGCTCCCGCGCAGCCCGATGAGGTCCTCGTCCCGTCCGATGACGAGTCCGGGAGTGTCCCGGGGAACGAGGAAGGCGCTCACTCCCTTGTGGCGGGCCTCCGGATCGGTCTTCGCGAAGAGCACGTAGACCCCGCCGACCGAGCCGTTCGTGCACCAGCACTTGCGCCCGTTGATGACGTACTCGTCGCCGCGGCGCTCGGCCCGGGTCGCAATCGCGGCCGCATCCGACCCGGCCCCCGGCTCCGAGAGCGCGAAGCAGGGAATGACCTCGCCGGAGGCGATCCGCGGCAGCCACTCGCGCTTGAGGCGCTCCGGCGCGGCGTGGACGATGGGCGTGGTGGCGTCGCCGCAGTTGGAGAAGACCAGGGCGAAGCTCGAGCTCACGCGCGCGAAGCGCTCGGAGACGAGCAGCGGGGTCACGAGATCCGGCCCCGTGCCGCCGTACTCCTCCGGAATCCAGAGCCCGAGCAGCCCGATATCGGCCACCGCCGCGTACAGGTCGGACGGAAAGCGGTTGCTCGCGTCGATCTCCGCCGCGCGGGGGGCGATCCTCTCGCGCACCAGCCGGTCGACACCGGCCAGGATCAGCTCGCGGTCCTGTGCATCGATGCTCATTCAGCTCGCGCCTCCCGCTCCGCTCAGGGTGTCGCCGGCCGAGAGCGCGCGATCGCTCAGCTCGTCGAGCAGGCGCGCGGCGCCGCGCGGCGCGCCGTAGCCGTGCACGATGGCCTGCTTCGCCAGCTCCACGGTGTCGCGCTTCACCTCGGATGCGTACGCGCCGGCGAAGGAGCGCGCCCGCTCCAGCGCCTCGCCGTCCGGCACCACTTCGTTCACCAGGCCGATCGCCTTCGCCTCCTCCGCCGACAGGCGCTGCCCCAGCAGGGCCATCGCCTTGGTGTGGGCGATCCCCACGAGCCTCGGCAGACGAGTCAGCCCTCCCCAGCTCGGCAGCAACCCGAGCCGGCGCACCTCCGGCAGGCCCAGGCTCGCGCCCCGCGCGGCGATCCGGCAGTCGCAACTGATCGCGAGCTCGAGCCCGCCGCCCAGGCAGTAGCCTTCGATCGCCGCGATCACCAGGCAGGGGTGCTCCTCGATCAGCTCCAGCAAACGCAGACCGCGAGCGTGATGGCGGCGGCTCTGCTCCGCGCTGCGCTCCGCGTACGCCTTGACGTCATCGCCGGCGCAGAAGGCCCGGGTGCCCGCGCCATGCAGGACGATCACCGACACGTCGCCCTCCGCGCACGCGGTGAAGGCGTCGAAGAGCATCCCCATCGCCACGTGGTCCAGCGAGTTGCGGCGCGCCTCCCGGTTGATGGTGATGATGGCCACCCGGTCTTCGGTGGTCACGACAATCGGCTCGCTCACGGGCGGTTCTCCTGTGGTCGTTGGCGAGGGCCTCGCTCGTCGCGCCGCCGGGGCGCGCTGCGCGATCGATTGGGCCGCCCCCTGGTACTCCGCCCGCGGCGGCGGCCGGGCGGTCCGGGACGGCCCTGCGCCGCGCTTCAGTCGAACCCGAATACCCGCGCCGCGTTTGCGTGGAGGAACTTCTCGAGCGAGGCGTCACGAAGGCCGAGCTCGCCGAGCTGGGCCAGCGACTCCCCATGGTCTATCAGCGGGAAGTCCGTGCCCCACATGCACTTGTCCCTGCCGTGCGAATTGATGAAGCGCACCATCTCCGCCTTCCAGTACTTGGGCGCGTAGGCCGAAGTCCCGAGGAACACGTTGGGGTGTTTCCACGCCAGCGCGATCGCCTCTTCCACCCAGGGCCATCCGGTGTGGGTGCACACGATGGCGAGATCCGGGAAGTACAGCGCCACTTTGTCGAGATGCATGGGTCGGCCCGGATCGTTGGGCATCAGGTCCAGGGTGTGGCCGGTCGACACGATGACCGGAACTCCGAGCTCCTGGCACTTGGCGTAGTAGGGAAAGTAGTACGCGTGGTCGGGGGGCAGGCCGAACCCGTGCGGATGCAGGTGGGCGCCGACGAAGGCGTGCTCCCGCACCACGCGCTCGAGCTCGGCGACCCCCTTCATTCGCTGGTGCACGTTGATGCCGAAGAGACCGTGCAGGCGATCCGGCGCCTGCTCCTTCACCGCGATCACCTCTTCGTTCGTGGAGTGCTCGAGCAGCTTCTGCTGCTGCACCGACCAGGTCTTGATGGCGCAGACGAAGACCCTCTCCACCCCGAGGCGGTCCATGCGCGCAATGAACTCCGGCACTTCGTACGAGGCGACCTGGCGAGCCCGCCCCACCTGCGCGAAGCGACTGTGCTCCTCCTCGTTCTCCAGGTAGTTCTTGCGAATCCCGGCGGGAGTGAAGTCGTTGCAGAGAATGTCGATCGCGCGCGTCATCGCCGTCCCTCCGGGCTCGTCAGAGCCCCCGGTTCACTCCGCCGTCGACCAGCAGATTCTGGCCGGTGATGGAGGCGGCGCCCGGCGACAGCAGGAAGGCGACGGTGGCGGCCAGCTCCTCCATGCCCACCGCGCGCCGGGTCGGCACCGCTCGTCGCACCTCGTCGCTCATCGGCCAGTTGTCGACGAAGCCCGGCAGGATGTTGTTCATGCGGATGCCCTCGCGCGCGTAGCGATCGGCGTAGAGCTTGGTGAAGCTGTGCATGGCGCCTCGCGTCGTGCCGGAGACCGGAAACATCAGGCGCGGCTCGGCCGCGGCGAAGGTCGAAATGTTGACGATAGCGCCCCCGCCCTGCCGGCGAAACACCGGGGTGACCGCTCTCGCCATGCGGATGACGTTCATCACGTAGAGGTCGAAGCCGAAGGACCAGGACTCGTCGGGAATGTCGATGAGCTCGCGATCCAGGTCGGGGTCGTAGGCCGGCCCGGACGCCTCGATGGACTCCTTGTCCTTCCCCGTGTTGTTGACCACGCCATCGATGCGCCCGTAGGTCGAAAACGCCAGGTCCACCAGCGCGTGGATGTCGCCGGGCACCGTCACCGAGCCGTTCATCCCGGTCCCGCCCAGCGCTTCGGCCAGGCGCACGCTCGCACCCGAAGGGGACATCAGCACGACCTTGTAGCCGCGCTCGGCCAGGCCCCGGGCGCAGGCGGCGCCGATGCCCTGCCCCGCGGCGGTGACGATCGCTACCTTGGGCTCACTCATTCGCCGGGCTCCCGTGTCAACGGCGACGCTCGTCGATCCATCGGCGCGCCTTGTACTCACTGTGCCGCAAGGTGCCGGGCGCCACCACCTCGACCCGGAAGCGGATGCCGATCCGCTCGCGCAGGCTCGCGGAGACCCGCGGCGGGAGGGCGTCTCCTCGCACGCCGCTCTTCGGCATGAGTTTCACGGTGGCGACGTCGGCCTCCGTCGCGTCCGAAGTGAGCACGACCTGGTACTCGTCGACCTCGTCCACCGCGAAGATCACGTCGTCCACCGCCTGGGGCCAGATGTTGACGCCCTTGACCTTCTTCATGTCGTCGAGCCGGCCGATGGAGCACATCTCCAGCCCGGTGAAGGGCCTGCCGCAGCGGCAGGAGCCGGGCTCGTGCCATATCGCGCGATCCCGCAAGCGTATCCGAATGGCCGGGGTATCGGTGCGGTACAGGCTGGTGAACACGATCTCTCCCTCCTCGCCGTGGCGCACGTGGCGGCCGGTCTCAGGCTCGATCACCTCGACGAGATGGTAGGGATCGATGTTGTGCACCGTGCCCGGCCGCTCGCGGGTGCCGATGCCGTACTCGCAGGCGAAGGCGTGGTCGTTCCCGGACTGGGTGGAGCCGTAGCGGTCGAACACCGGCGCATCCCAGGCCGCCTCCAGACGCCGGAACCAGGAGAAGCCGGCATGCTCGCCGCCCGCGAGCAGCGCCCGGATCCCGGGCGAGGGCGGCCGCTCCTCGCTGACGGCGGCGAGATGCGCGAAGTAGGAGGTGGTGCCGAACAACGCCGCGGGTCGAAAGCGGCGCAGCAGGTCGAGCTTCCGGCGGACGTCGTAGTTTCCGACCGCGGACACCGTCAGACCGGCGCCGAGCGCGCCGTGGTACTCGCACCGGCCTCCCGAGGTCATGGTAATCGGCATGGTGAGGAACACCGTGTCGCCGCGCGCGAGGCCGGCCCAGCGCAGACCGTAGGCGTACACCCGCTGGGTGACCTCGAACTCCGCCGCGGTCTGGGCATGGAGCTCCTGGCCCTGGCCGGAGGTGCCGCTCGTGCTGCAGATTATCAGCGGCTCGCCGAGCGACAGGGCGTGCTCGAGGCGACGGCCGTAGGGCGGATGCGCCTGCTGGTCCTCCATGAAGTGGCGCTTCTCCACGGTGGGAATGCGGGCCGCGAACTCCTCGAGGCTCCCGATCCCGCACCCGTCGGCCCCCGCCGCCTTCCAGTGATCGCGGTAGAAGGCGTTGACCGACCGGGTCTTCTCGAGAAGGGTCTCGAGGCGCTGAAGCTGCAGCGCCCGAATGGTCTCGGGGCTGGCGCGCTCGAGTTCGGGATCGAGGTAGCGCGGCTCCATGCAACCCACCCTTTGAGGAGCCCGCATCATATACTGTCCCGCCTTAAGTGGCTCTGCGGGCAGGAGAAAAATGGCAAGGGGAAGGATCGCGCTGGTGACCGGGGCGGCGGGCGGCATCGGCCGGGCGGTGGTTGCGCGCCTGGTCGCGGACGGGTTTCGGGTCGCCGCCGTCGACATCGACGAGGCGCGCATGACGGAGCTCACCGGCGCGGTGCGTGACGGGGTCACGCCCTTCGTCTGCGATCAGACCGACGAGGCGGCAATCGGCGCGGTGGTGGAGCGGGTGGAAACGGAGCTCGGTCCCGTTCACGCGCTGGTCAACACCATAGGCTGGGTCGGCACCACGCGCTTCATCGAGGAGGACTCCGATTACTGGCGGAAGATCATCGCCGTCAACCTGGAGTCGATCCTCTACGTCACCCACCCGGTGCTGGAGCGCATGATCGAGCGCAAGGCGGGGACGGTGTGCAACTTCTCGTCCGACGCGGGCCGAATCGGCACGAGCTGCGAGGTGGTCTACTCGGCCTGCAAGGCAGGGGTGATCGCGCTCTGCAAGAGCCTCGCGCGCGAGAACGCACGCTACGGGATCAACTTCAACGTCGTCTCGCCCGGCCCCACCGACACGCCGCTGCTCAAGGAAGAGATCGAGCAGAACCCCGAGCTCATCCAGCGCATGACCCGGCTCATTCCCTTCCGTCGCGTCGCCCAACCCGAAGACCAGGCGGCCGCGGTCAGCTTTCTCGTCTCCGACGACGCCTCCTACATCACCGGTCAGGTCATCAGCGTCAGCGGCGGATTGACCATGGTCGACTGAGCACCGGCTAAGCATGGGCAAGCTTCTCGAAGGACTTCGGGTCGTGGACTTCAGCCAGTACATACCCGGCCCTTACGCCACCTGGCTGCTTGCCCAGATGGGGGCCGAGGTGGTGAAGGTCGAACGTCCGGGGGGCGAGGCCATGCGCTCGGTAGGCCCCCGGGACTCCGATGGCGTCTCGGCCTTCTACAAGACCGTGAACAGCGACAAGTCCATCGTCGAGCTCGATCTCAAGGCGCCCCGGGATCGCGAGGTCTTCGCCGCCCTGCTGGAACACGCCGACGTGCTGGTCGAATCGTTCCGCCCGGGGGTGATCGAGCGCCTCGGATTCGGGCCGGAGGAACTCCGGCAGCGCTGTCCGCGCCTGATCGTCTGCTCGATCTCGGGCTACGGCCAGAACGGCCCCTATCGCCTGCGCCCCGGACACGACATCAACTACCTGGCCTTCTCGGGACTGCTGGCCGGGACCGGCACGAGGGAGGCGCCGGTTGCGCCCTCGCCGCCGGTATCGGACTACGCGAGCGCCCTGCAGGCGGCGGCCACCGTGCTCGGAGCGGTGGTCTCGCGTCACCGGACGGGGCGGGGAGCCTGGCTCGACGTCGGCATGGCCGACACCGTGCTCGCCTGGCAGAGCACCGCGCTCTCGAACCTCAGCCGCACCGGCTATCCGCTCACGCGCGGCGAGGGGGTCGAGACCGGCGCCAGGGCGGACTACCGGGTCTACGCGACCGCGGACGGGCGCTTCGTGACCCTGGGGGCGCAGGAGTCCCATTTCTGGGAGAACTTCTGCCGCGCCGTCCGTCGACCGCAATGGATCGAGAGGCACGAGGACCCCATGCCGCAGAGCGATCTCATCGCCGAGGTGGCGGCACTCTTCGCCGGCCGTTCCCTCTCGCACTGGCGCCGGCTGCTCGACGATGCGGACTGCTGTTTCGAGCCCGTCCTGGAGTACGGCGAGCTGCCGAATCATCCCCAGGTCGACGCCCGTCGAATGGTCCGCCGCGAGGAATGGCCGGATCCCCTGGTGCAGACTGCCTTTCCCGCCTGGATCGACGGTGAGGCGCCCGCGCCCTCGAAGCCGCCGCGCTACGCCTCCGGGCTCGAGATTGCGGAGAAGTGGAAGGCGGCGGCGCATGCCTGACGCTGCCGCCAAGCGCCGGTTGGCCGGGGCGCCTGCCCCGGTCTACATTGAACTCCCGCACCAGGAACTCACGAGGGGGCACGCGTGTCCGACCATTACCTGACCCGTTCGCCCGTGACCGGACAGGAGTACGTCCCCATGCGTGCTCCCCGGTTCGCGGAGATCCCCACCTTCATGCGCGCTCCGCTGGCCGAGAGCCTAGAAGGGCTCGACATTGCGATGGTCGGCGTGCCCTTCGACGGCGGTGTCAGCAACCGCACCGGGGCGCGGCACGGGCCGCGCGAGATCCGCAACATGTCGAGCCTGATGCGCCCCATCCACCACGTGTCGCGGGTCAATCCCTACGAGCTCTGCACCGTCGCCGACGTCGGCGACGTGCACTTCAGCACCCTCTACGAGGCGGCGAAGGCGGTCGGCGACATCGAGACATTCTTCGGCAAGCTCCACGAGGCCGGGGTGGCGCCGCTCAGCGCGGGCGGCGACCACGCGATCACCTACCCCATCTTTCGCGCCATCGCCCGGGAGCGGCCGGTGGGCATGGTGCACATCGACGCCCACACCGACACCTGGGACGAGTACTTCGGCGCGAAGTTCCATCACGGCTCGCCCTTCCGCCTCGCCACGGAGGAGGGGCTGCTCGACCCGAAGCGCACCATACAGATCGGGATACGCGGTGCGCAGTTGTCCACCGAGCCCTGGGACTACTCCCTCGAGAAGGGCATGCGCGTGGTGTTCATGGACGAGTTCGCGCGCGCGGGCGTGGACGCCATCGTCGAAGAAGCGCGTACCGTGGTGGGCGGCGGCCCCACCTACATCTCCTTCGACGTGGACGGCCTCGATCCGGTCTACGCTCCGGGCACCGGCACTCCGGAGGTCGGCGGCCTCACCACCCTGGAGGCGCAGACGCTGCTGCGGGGCCTGCGCGGGCTCGACATCGTCGGCGGGGACGTGGTGGAGGTGGCGCCGCCCTTCGACCCGAGCGGCAACACCGCCCTGGTGGGGGCCACCATGATGTACGAGATCCTGTGCCTCATGGCCGAGGCCGTGGTCGCCCGCAAGTCGGCGTGAGCGACGGCGGCCCGGGGTCGGGCGGCCCGTCGATGCCGCCCCCCGGACTCTGCTGCCCGCGCCCCCTGACTCTGTTCGCGAGGCTCAGCCGCGTGCGTAGCCGAGCAGGGTGTCGTGGAGCGACTTCGGTATCGTGACCCCCTCCGTCGGGGTCCGGGTCCGGGCGCTGTAGCGCCTCTGTGAAGGCAGCCGGGTGCCCTCCAGCTCGAGGATGCGGGCGAAGAGCTTCTCCGCGTGCGCGAGCTGGGCGCCGCGGTCGCCGTGGGCGACGCATCGCAGCGGGTCGATCGCGATCATGAAGTGTCCCCCGAGGCCGCCCACGCTGTCGTCGGGGTCGCGCGCATACTCCTCGAACCCGAAGACCTCGCCGATCAGGGCGCCCGCGAGGAGCTCCACCATGAGGGCGATGGAAGAGCCCTTGTATCCGCCGAAGGGGAGCTGCGCGCCGGCGAGCGCGGCGTCGGGGTCGGTCGTCGCATTTCCATCGGAATCGATCGCCCAGCCTTCGGGCAACGCGCGCCCGTCGCGCTTGTGGATCATGATCTCGCCGCGCGCGCTCACGCTCGAGGACTGATCGAAGACGAGCGGGGGCTGCCCGTCCCGAGGCCACGCGAAGGCCATGGGGTTGGTGCCGTAGAGGGGCTTCGTGCCGCCGGCCGGGGCCATGAAGCAGATGGAGCTGGTGAACGCGAAGGCGACGAGGCCGCGCTCGGCCATCCGCTCCACCTCCGGCCACAGGGCCCCGATGTGAAAGGTGTTCAGGATGGCCTGCGCCGCGATCCCCTGCGCGCTGGCCTTCTCGGTCAGGGGATCGGCGCCGACCTCGAGCGCGAGGGGGGCGAACCCCCGGCACGAGTCCACCTGCACCACGGCGGGAGCGAGGTCCCGCACCACGGGCACCGCTTTCACGTCGACCCTTCCCTTCACGATGGTCCGCACGTAGAAGGGAATGCGAAAGAGTCCGTGCGACTTTGCGCCGTCGCGCTCCGCCCTGCGGATGTTGTCGGCGATGGCGCGCGCCTGCTCGGCGGACGCGCCGTGGGCGCGGAGCGCCCCGGTCGCCAGGCGGTGCACCTCGTCGAGGTCGAGTCTCACTTCGTCGCTCATGTCTTCGTTCTCCCGCTGCTCGCGCCCGCCCCGTCCGCCCGGGCGCAGTGTTTCACTGATGTTCGGCCGCTTCGGGCGCCGGAATGCCGTGCCGGCGCTCGCCCGGGCGCGATGGACGCTGAAGTCGTGGCCGGCATCAGGGCGAAGTGTCTCGACGGATCACGGCCGGCCGCCGCGCGCAATGGGCGTCCGCCGGCCAGGGAATCGGCAAGACACCGCACCTACAGGGAGGCGGCGGCATCGCGGTCGGCGAAGACCACCGCCCGGTCCCGGGACACCCGACCCGCCGGTATGCTCGCATCGCCGTCGCGAAGGCGGCGCAGCATCTCCGCCTTGCCCGCGCCGGTGAGCAGCCAGAGGACGGTGCGCGCACGGTTCAGCGCCGGATAGGTGAGGGTCATCCGCCGGCAGCCCTGGTAGGGCGCCGCGGTCATCGCGACATCGGTGTCGCTGACCTCGAGCACCGCGTCTCCCGGCACCAGCGACGCGGTGTGACCGTCGCCCCCCATGCCGAGGTGCACGACGTCGAGGGTCGCCGGCCGTCCGGCGCGCGCGGCGAGAAGCGCGGCGTAGGCGCGCGCCGCGGCGTCCAGGTCCGGCGCCTCCACCGGCATCGCGTGCACCTGGTCGCCCGGGACCGGCACCCGGCAGACGAGGCTCGCTTGGAGGTGGGTGAGGTTGCGTTCCTCGCTGCCCGCGGGAGCGACCCGCTCGTCCACCTGGAAGAGCTCGACGGCCTCCCAGGGGAGGTCTCCGGAGTCCAGAAACCCGAGCATCCGCCAGGGCGTGGAGCCTCCGCTGAGGGCGAGCGAGAAGCGCTTCCGGGCCGCGATCGCCGCTCGCGCCTCGTCGACGAGGAAGCGCGCGGCCTCGCGCGCCACCGCCCCGGCGTCGTCCATGATCCTGATGTCCACCTGCCCCTCCGACGCGCTACGAAATTGCCTTCCGGACGGATATAGTGCTCCACCACTCGGGCGGGGGAACCTATTCTGCCGCAGCCCGGGAGCATTTTGGGTACCGGGGAAGAGGTCGACAATGCCCGACAGCACCGAGCGCGCACTCGCGCGCGCCGCCGGGGGGGAACGGCTGAGCGATGTCCGCCTCCTCGACCTCGCGGAGCGGGCCCCGTTGGAGAGCGTGTGCGCCGCGGCGCGGAGCTCTCGCGACCTCGCCCACGCCGGCCGGGTGAGCTACTCCCGCAAGGTGTTCATTCCCCTTACCCGCCTGTGCCGCGACGTGTGCCACTACTGCACCTTCGCGCAGACCCCGCGCCGCCTCGACGCCCCCTTCCTCCTGCCCGAGCAGGTGCTGGAGATCGCCGAAGCGGGGGCTGACGCCGGCTGCCACGAAGCGCTCTTCACCCTGGGCGACCGCCCCGAGGACCGCTACCGGGCGGCCCGCGACGCGCTCTCCGAGCTCGGCCACGACTCCACCCTCTCCTATCTCGAGGCGATGGCCCGCCTGGTGTTCGAACGCACCGGCCTGCTCCCCCACCTCAATCCCGGGCTGATGAGCGCGGACGAGCTCGGGCGTTTCCGGCGCGTGTCGGTGTCCTCGGGCATCATGCTGGAGTCGGTGTCCGAGCGCCTCTGCGAGAAGGGCGGCCCCCACTACGGCTCGCCCGACAAGCGGCCCGGACGGCGTCTCGCGACCCTGCACGCCGCGGGCGAGGCGGCGGTGCCCTTCACCACCGGCATCCTCATCGGCATCGGGGAAACCAGGCGCGAGCGAGTGGAGTCGCTGCTCGCGCTCCGCGCCGTGCACGAGCGTCACGGGCATATCCAGGAGGTCATCGTCCAGAACTTCCGGGCCAAGCCGGACACCCTGATGGCCGAGGCTCCCGAGCCTTCGCTCGGCGAGCACTGCTTCAGCATCGCGATGGCGCGCCTGGTCTTCGGCCCGCGGATGAACGTGCAGGCGCCCCCCAACCTTCAGCCCGACGCGCTTGCCGCCCTCGTCGATGCCGGGATCAACGACTGGGGCGGCGTGTCCCCGGTCACTCCCGATCACGTGAACCCGGAGGCGCCCTGGCCCCACCTTCGGGAGCTCGAGCGCGAGACCAACGCCACGGGGCGCGAGCTCGTGCAGCGCCTCGCGGTGTATCCGGACTACTGCCGGGACCGGGCGCGCTGGCTGGACCCCGTCTTCCATGCCCCCGTGCTGGACCGCATCGACGCGTCCGGCTTCGTGCGCGACACGCAGTGGACCGCGGGCGCCGCGAGCATCCCCGCGGACGCGGCGGCGCGGCGCGGCGCCTCCGGCGCGCGGAGCAGCGGAGTCCGGCAAGTCCTGGCCCGGGTCGCCGGCGGCGAGGCGCTGGACGAGGCGGAGGTGATCCGTCTCTTCGAGGCGCGCGGCCCGGACTTCGCGCAAGTGTGCGAGGCCGCGGACCGGCTGCGCGCGCGGCGCGCCGGCGACGAGGTCAGCTACGTCGTCACCCGCAACATCAACTACACCAACGTGTGCTACTTCAAGTGCGGGTTCTGCGCCTTCTCCAAGGGAAAGCTGAGCGAGAATCTCCGCGGGCGGCCCTACGACCTCGCGCACGAGGAGATCGCGAGGCGGAGCGAGGAGGCCTGGGCCCGCGGCGCTACCGAGGTGTGCATGCAGGGCGGCATCCACCCCGAGTACACGGGCGAGACCTACCTGGAGATATGCCGCACGGTGAAGGCGGCGGCGCCCGGGATCCACGTGCACGCCTTCTCGCCGCTGGAGGTGTGGCAGGGCGCGGCGACGCTCGGCCTCGACCTCGCGACCTATCTCGACCGCCTCAAGGCGGCGGGGCTCGGCTCCCTGCCCGGCACCGCGGCGGAGATCCTCGACGACGAGGTTCGCGCGGTGCTGTGCCCGGACAAGATCCGCACCGGACAGTGGCTGGAAGTCATGGAAACGGCGCACCGGGCCGGACTGCGCTCGACCGCGACCATCATGTTCGGCCACGTCGACAACCCGCGGAGCTGGGCGCGGCACCTGCTGCGGGTGCGCGAAGTGCAGGCGCGCACCGGCGGATTCACCGAGTTCGTGCCGCTCGCCTTCGTGCACATGGAAGCCCCCATCTACCTCCGGGGCCGGGCGCGCCGGGGTCCGACCTACCGGGAAGCGGTGCTCATGCACGCGGTGGCGCGCCTGGTGCTCGATCCCCACATCACGAACATCCAGACCTCCTGGGTCAAGATGGGACCGGACGGCGCGAGGGCCTGCCTGGAGGCGGGCGCGAACGACCTCGGGGGCACCCTGATGAACGAGAGCATCACCCGCGCCGCGGGGGCTTCCCACGGCGAGGAGATGGCTCCCGAGCGCATGGAGGCCCTCATCCGCTCCCTGGGGCGGCGTCCCCGCCAGCGCACCACCCTCTACGCGAGCACGCCGCCGGAGCGCTACCGGGCCTCCTTCGCGGCGCCCGCGCTCCGGGAGGTGGTGAAGAACCCGGCGCGGCGCTACGAGCGCGGGCGCGTGCGGCGCCCGCTCCTGCGCCCCGGACTCGCTTCCGACGCCCCGATGGATTCCGCGGCGGGACGCCGGGCGAAGTGAAGCGGCCGACCTGCCGGGCCTGACCGGGCGGTCATGGACCCGAACCTGCGCACCCTGACGGTCTGCGCGGTGCCGGGGGTGCCGCTGGTCGCGCCGGGCGACGACCTCGGCGCGCTCCTCGTCGCGGCGCTCGATGCGGCCGGAGTCGCGCTCCGCGACGGCGACGTGGCGGTGGTCGCCCAGAAGATCGTCTCCAAGGCACAGGGCCGCTACGCCTACCTGGACGAGCACCCGCCCTCTCCTCGCGCCCGCGCCCTCGCCGAAGCCACCGGCAAGGACCCGAGGCTGGTCGAAATCATCCTCTCGGAGTCGAGCGAAGTGGTCGCGCACGGACCGAACCTCATCGTCGCCGAGCACCGCAGCGGCCACGTCATGGCGAACGCCGGGGTGGATCGTTCCAACATCCGGAGCGATGCGGGCCGCGAGCGCGTCCTCCTCCTGCCCGAGGCGCCCGACGCGGCCTGCGAATCCCTCCGGCGCGTCTTCGAGCGCCGCTTCGGGGTGCGCGTCGCGACGGTGGTGAGCGACAGCGTGGGCCGGCCCTGGCGGACGGGGACGGTGGGGCTGGCGCTCGGCTGCGCCGGCCTGCCCGCGCTCGAGGATCTCCGGGGCCGACCCGACCTGCACGGCCGGCCGCTCGAGGTGAGCCTCACCGCCCTTGCCGACTCGCTCGCCGCCGCCGCCGGCCTCGTGATGGGCGAAGGCGACGAGGGCCTGCCCTTCGCGGTGGTGCGCGGCGCGCGCTGGCAGGGCCCGCCCGCCCCGGCTCGCGCGCTGCTGCGGGACCGGGAGCTCGACCTCTTCCGCCGGTGACGGCGCACCGGACACGGGTGGTCGCCCTCTCCGGCGGCATCGGCGGCGCGAAGCTCGCGCTCGGCCTGTCCCGGCTCGTGCCGGGCGAAGACCTCGTGATAGTCGCCAACACCGGCGACGACTTCGAGCACCTGGGACTGCACATCTCGCCCGACGTCGACACCCTCATGTACACCCTGGCGGGGCTCGCCAACCTCGACGCGGGATGGGGCCGCGCGGGCGAGACCTGGACCTTCATGTCCGCGCTCGAGAGACTCGGAGGCGAAACGTGGTTCCTGCTCGGCGACGGGGACCTCGCCACCCACGTCGAGCGCACCCGCCGCCTCGCGGCGGGCGAAGCCTTGAGCGCCGTCACCGCCGACTTCTGCCGGCGACTGGGCGTAGCCCCCCGCCTGCTGCCGATGTCCGATGACCCGGTACGCACCGTGGTCGAGACACCGCAGGGCGAGCTCGACTTTCAGCGCTACTTCGTGGAGCGGAGCTGCGAACCCGTGGTCCGAAGCCTGCGCTTCGCCGGCGCCGAGCAGGCGCGGCCCCACCCGGAGTGGCTGCGGGAGGCCGCCCGACCCGACACCGCCGCCATCGTCATCTGCCCCTCCAACCCCTTCATCAGCATCGACCCCATCCTGGCCCTGCCGGGGGCGAGAGAAGCGCTGCGCGCCGCGACGGCGCCGGTAATCGCGGTGTCCCCCGTCGTTGCGGGCGACGCGATCAAGGGCCCCACCGCGAAGATGATGCGCGAGCTCGGACTGCCCGTCACCGCCCACGCCGTCGCCGCCCACTACGCCGGACTCATCGACGGCTACGTGCTCGACGAGGCCGATGCCAGCGAGGCGGACCAAATCGCCGTGCCCTGTCGGACGACGGCGACCCTGATGCGCGATGAATCGGACAAGGTCCGCCTGGCGGCCGAAGTTCTCCGCTTCGCCGAGGCGCTGAACCGGGGCTGATTGTCAGATCGCGGACCGAAAACGGCTCGAACGCGTGCTCCGGCCGTGAACCCCCGCGCCGGCACCCCTTCCCGCAGCCAGGAACGAGCCTCGAAAAGGGGGCTATGGCACGAGAAGCTCTACGGCGGCAAACGCCACTCCCACTGCCGCCGGAATGGCCACCCCCGATGCGCTGACGATCCCGATGAGGAACCACACCTTGACCTTCTGGATGTCCTCGTGTGTCGCCATGAACCCCATCCGTGTCTCGATTCGTGCGAGGCGTTCGCCGATTTCCCGGATCTCGCGATCATGACCATTACCGCTCCCGGGATTAGAAGCACTCGCGGCTGGATCGATCCCGACTGCGCTACTCACGAGTTTTCGCCAACCCTTCCGACGATCGTGACGAAATCCAGCCCGCGACGCGGGTACCATCGAGAGCGATGCCGTACGGTCGCGGGACACACGCACAGTCTAGCGTGCCCCGGGAGGCGCAGGAATCGGCCACTTGCTCGAATCCGCGTCGACGCTGACCTGCATGTTAACGACCGATCTTCTTAGCTATCCCCTTGCCGCCACTAGCCTGAAGGCTGATTTTGCCGCCTGTCACAACCCGTTTCGCGACGAGCGCCCCATAACTCCGGCCGGATATTTGCAGGCACCGAACCGCGCCCGAGCCCTCATCGACGCGCATTGCGCATCGCAACCGGGCTCCTACGCGATGGCAAAGCTTGTCGTATTGGCTCAGCGCTCTTCGCTTGCAGTCCGGTTCCTCCTGTTCTCCAAGAATTTCATCCAGTTCGATGAGACGGACAGCTTGTTGATCTGCCTGATCTGCTCATTGGCGTAACGGACGATGAGCTTTCGCTGCAATCTGTCGACTTCCTCGATCAGCGCCGATTCAAGTACGATGGGTGTCAATGCCTTGTCGATTGCCTCCTGAAACCGAGCCGGTGTTCGGGAAAGACGGTCTTCCAATTCCTTGATGACCGGCGTCATCCGGGATTCCAATTTCTTCTTCAGTGCCCGCTCGACGCGATGCAGTTGGCCACGTTTCCATTTCGACGGGTTTGCCCCGGATACAATGAACGCCGCCAACGCCGTCGCTGCTGCCACTGCCAGACCGGGAGGCGATAGAAGCACCGTCACGTTGACAACGCCGACGGCGGCCAAGCCCAACGTACCCATGATGCCGATGGTCCCGACCGTCCGAACACTTTTCGCCGTCTTCAGTCCCAGGATTTTTCCCCGGATTCCGAGCGATAGCGGTTCGATCAAGCGTCCCGCACCGCTCATTGATATCGACCCCAGGGTCACACGTTGAAGCGCAGTCATTTCGGCTCCAAGGGAGTCCAGTTCCGCTTGCCACTCGTCCAACAACCGCTCATAGCGCCGGTGAAACCGGTCGAGTTTCTTGTCGATCAAGGTCTCGGCCATGGCCTCGCCCCTGAGTGACCAGAACTCCGATTCCTCCCAAGCGGCAAGATCCATCTCCTCGCGGAGTGCGAGCAGAATGCTGTCAGCCACGGTGTCGCGAAGTTCCCGCACCTCATCCTTGATCTGATCAATTTGTGAGGCAATGCGCTGGTCGATCGATTGGAGGCGCAAGTCCATCTGCTGCTTGTAGGCGTCAGTGACACGTGTCAGGTGTTGTTGCGCGACATTGGTATCCTGCTGCTCGACCAGGTGAAGATAGGCTTGCAGTTCGGAGAGGACGCTATGCTTGGCGCACTCCAGTTCGCGTGCAATCGTCTCGGCGTCCTCGTCCTCGATCGCGCGCAACAGGTCGTGCTGTTGGTAGACCAAGGCGAATGTCTTCAAGGCATCGCTTCGCCGACTTGCCGGAAACACGCGCCGGGAATCCGCCAGCGGTGCCAGCCACCCCGTCGGCGCCGGTTGGTCTTCTGCGCGAGGCGCAGCACCGGGGAGGCCGATGGCGGCGGCAATATCGCCGGTCAACTTGGCGCGGTCGTCGTGCTGTAAGGCGAACAGGGGTTGAAGCAGGTCCAGGAGGGCGCGGCGGGTGGTGAGGTCCATTTGGTCGGCGCAGTCGCGCAACCGAGCCAACGCCAGATCATATGTGATCTTCTTGTCCAGGCTTTGCAGGATCAGATAACTCGCGACCGAGGCGCTTTCGGTGAGTTCGGCTAGATTGTTGGCAAACACGGCGAGCTCGGTGTACTCGGCCAGTGTCACGTGCCTGTCGTAGTGCGTGATGGCCGCGGCCAACTGACAAAGCGCGTGGCCGGGAGTGGTCGTCTTGATCAACGGCGAGAGGTCGATCTTCTTCGTAAGCTTCATCACTCAACCAACCTGTCATTGAGGCAGAATTCCGTACTGACAGCGCCTTTCGTTTAGCGCCAAGCGACGCATTACGGCATGCCGCAGAATTGGTCGATTCTACGCACACACCGGCGGCCCGAGAGAGGTCGGGCCACCGCGACCGCCATGCGGCAAGCCTCCCTAAAGGCCGAATCCGCTCGCGTGTCGCTTGATGACTCTAGCACGGGAATCGGCCCTGCCACGGCCAAACGCGCCCGATGAAGATCGCGCGTGACACGAATGTCTCGTATCTGAGCCGCTCTCTCCCTTCGGTCCTTCAGGAGTGCATGGCTCGATGCCACCAACCCACCGCTGGCGCGCTCCTCCGGCGAAAGGGGCAAGCCATCGCGTGCCGTCACGCCCGCGAGATTTTCCGGCTTCACCTTCGTCGGGTTCGCCCCGAGCATCATCCGGGAGGCGTATGCGATGTCTCCCGCGAGGCTATCTGCCTTCCAATGCGCGGAGGCGAGCTTCGAGTTTAGCGACGCGATCTTCCAGCGTGCGCCGGGCTGCCACCTCTGCTTCGCGCGCCTCTTCCGTCTCGCGGTAAGTGAGCAAGGTTTGCCCGGTCTCCGGGTCGTGGAGGCGCAGCAGTTGCTCTTCCCGCGAGTCCCGAAGCTCCAGCCCCAGCACCTCACTCCGCAGCGTCAGCACGCCCTCCGGCGACCTTCGCGCCAGCAAGGGATGATAGACGCCCCCTCGCAGCCGAAAGCCCCGGAGCGGCGGGTTCAGATACTCCGCTCTCGGGTCATAGAGGAAGTACTCGCTCACACCAAGTCCGGCATATGCCTCGCGCT
Organism: Gammaproteobacteria bacterium; assembly: GCA_022824305.1. Lineage (GTDB taxonomy): Bacteria > Pseudomonadota > Gammaproteobacteria > HK1 > HK1 > JAJEAD01. Next base: position 61,935 of record JAJEAD010000063.1, read on the forward strand.
TGCGGCCCTGGTCCTCGTGCCGGGTGCTGGGCGATGTCACCTCCACCACGAAATCCGGCCCCTTGGACTCCTCCCAGAGCAGGTAGGTGTCACGATCGCGATTCGGGACGCCGAGCGCCACGAAAACGTCCGGCGCCACCACGGCGCGTGAATTGCCTTCCTCGTAGTAGAGGAACATGTTCCCGCTCACGTAGGCGGGACACCGGCTCCCTTTTCCGAGGTGTCGTTCCAGCGCATCGATCAAATAGGTCATGCACCGTCTGTGAACAGGTGTTTCAGCCATGGGCTGGCCGTCGGAGCAGGGATACTCCACGGCGGCCGGCGGGACGATGGATTGGCTCATGGGCAAGCCCTCCGAGTCGAGCATGGCCCGTCATGCGAGGCGCGGCCGAAAGGACGGTAGCACGACCGATGATCCTTCCGCGACCGCGGGGACCCATTCCTTGGCCATGGCAGGCTCAACATGGGAATGACGGATTCGGCGTTGGTGGAGACATACCTGTGAGCCCGGGCACCCACCGAATCGATCGGGTACGGAGCCGTCTGGCAGCGAACGAGAGCGGCGCCTACCCTTCCACCCAAGCCTGGAGGGCCGCATCCACCGCTTCGCCCGGCGGGGCGCGGAAGCCCTGGGCGCGGAGCACGGTCTCGAGCGCCATGAGGCAGAGCAGGACGCTGCGCTTGCGGCACACGTAGCCCATGGTGCCGATGCGCCAGATGCGCCCGGCGAGAGGGCCGAAGGAGGTGCCGATCTCGATGCCGAAGTCATCGAGCATCTTTGCCCGCACCGCGTCGCCGTTCACTCCGTCCGGAATCAGGACGCCGGTCACGTTCGGCATCTTGTGGGCCGGGTCGCCGAAGATCTCGAGACCCATCGCACGCAGGCCTGCACCGAGCGCACGGCTCGCCCGCCGGTGCCGCTCGTGCGCCGCCTCCAGCCCTTCCGCGAGCAGCACCCGCGCGCACTCCCGGGCCGCGTAGAGCATCGAGGTCGCCTCGGTGTGGTGATTCAGGCGCGCCTCGCTCCAGTAGTCCATCAGCATCGCGAGGTCGAAGTAGTTGGAACGGATCACGGGCCCCTGCGCGGCCCGGAAGCCGTCGGGCAGGATCCCCTGCTCGATGTGCTTGCGGGCGAGCACCCGTTCCTCCACCCGTTCGTTGAAGGTGATGGGAGCGGAGCCGGGCGGGCCGGAGAGGCACTTCTGGAGCCCGGTGCTCAGCACGTCGACGCACCAGTCGTCCACGCGCACGTCCATGCCCCCCACGGTCGCGGTCGCATCCACGTAGAGCAGCGCGTCATGCTCGCGGCAGGCGGCGCCGATCTCGGCGAGCGGCTGCGCCATGGTGGTGGAGGTATCGCCGTGCACCAGCGCGACCAGCGCGGGACGATGCTCGCGCAGGGCGGCGATGACGCGCTCGGGCTCGAACACCCGGCCCCACTCCGCCTCGATGACCCGCACCTCCGCCTCGCAGCGGCGCGCGATCTCGCACAGCAGGTGGCCGAAGCGCCCGAAGACCGGCACCAGCACCCGGTCCCCCGGCGCGAGGATCGAGACCATGGCGGCCTCGATTGCGGCCCGGGCGGTGCCGTCCACGAGGAAGGTCCACCGGTTGCCGGTGCGAAGCACTTCCCGGTAGAGGGCCATCACGTCGTTCATGTATCCGGTCAGCACCGGATCGAACTGGCCCAGCAGGGGCATCGACATCGCCCGCAGCACCCGGGGGTCGGCCTCGACCGGACCCGGGCCCATGAGCAGGCGCGGAGGAGGATTCAGCTCGTCGGTGGCTTTGCCCATGTGCAGCATTCCTGGTGATGGCGGGCGACGGGGAGGATCACTTCGCGGTGAGGCTGAGCGCGGCTTCGACCGCGTCCGCGTTCGATTCGGCAACGAAGACCCCGGCCCGCTCGAGCGCACGCCGCTGCGCGCTCGCGTTCTGGGGGTCGAGATCGGTGCCGCACACCGAGGCCACCACCGCCGGACGCGACGCGGGAGCGGATGCGATGGCACGCGTCACCTCGGTAGCCGGGTCGGGGTGGCTGCCGGTGCCGAGCACGACATCGAGCAGGACGACCGAGACTTCCGCATCCGCGAGAGCCTGCTCGAGCGCTTCCGCGCGCATCGCCGGCTCGATCATGGGATGGGGCCGGCCGGTGGTGTACTCGTCCGCGCCGAGGTCGAGAAGCTGGTGCACTGGCCCGGGCGCCGGCGGGCCCGCGGTGGCGGGCCCGGACCGGTCCACGCGGGCGACTCCGGGGATGGGCGCGTTGGAGGCGACCCGGGCTCCGGCCCGGCGCAGGATCGCCTGGCCCTCCGCGCAGAGCGTCCCCCCCGTGTAGAGCCCCGCGATGCGCCCCGGGCGCGCGCCCGGATGCGGACCGGGGCCGGCGTCGCGGGCGCTCTCGGAAGCCCCGGGGCCGAGCGCGTGGCGGGCCGCATCGCGCAGGGTGGGGGCGAGGTGCACGTTCGCGGGAAGCTCCGCGTCGTCCCGACCCACCAGGCACAGCGTCACCGGCTTGGGGCACTCGGCGAGGCGCGCGATCAGCGCCGCCTCAGTGCGGGGTCCGGGGGGCTTGGAGAGGATGGCGACGTGCCGCGTCCCGGCGTCGTGTTCTAGCGCCTCCAGGGCGGCCAGGGTGCTTGCGGCTCCCACCTCGTCGCTCAGGTCCCGGCCCCCGACTCCGATCCCGTGGGATATCCCGCCCCCGCTCCGATGGACGAGGACCGAGAACTCCTGCAGGCCGGTCCCGGAGGCCGCGATTACCCCGATGTCCCCGCGCCGCACCCGGTTGGCGAAGGCGAGCGGCACCCCGTCGATGATCGCGGTGCCGCAGTCCGGTCCCATGACCAGGAGCCCGCGCCGGCCGGCCTCGCGCTTGAGCGCGACCTCGTCCTCCACCGACACGTGGTCGCTGAAGAGCAGGACGTTCAGGCCCCGCCCCAGCGCGCGCCGCGCTTCGTGCGCGGCGAAGGGACCCGGAACCGAGACCAGCGCGAGGTTCGCGCCCGGCAGCGCCTCGCAGGCGGAGCGCAGCCCGGGGTAGCGCCGGTCGGAAGCTTCCTCGGACTCGGCGGCTCGTTCGAGCGATTCCGCCGCCGCCTCGAAGGCGGCATCGATCGCGCTGCGCCGGGTCGCCCGGACCACGATCACCAGGTCGTCGGGACCGGCGCCGCGCCCCTCCGCCGTCAGCAGGCCCGCCTCGTCCAGTATCTCCAGGTTGGAGGGTATCCCGACCATGAGGGTCGCGCTCTCGACGCCCTCGCGCCCGGAGAGCGTCGCCGACAGCCGCATGAGCGCCACCGAATCGAGGTAGAAGCCGCGCCGCACCCGGTTCGCGACGATGTCCTCGCTCATGGAACGCGCTCCGGACCTTCCGCCGGAAGCGTGTCCGCGAGCCCCGAGAGGGCTCGCTCGAAGCACGCCATCGGCGGGCGCACCACCCCCGCTCCCACCTGGCCTACTCCCGCTTCGCGATGCGCGATCCCGGTGTTGATGGTCGGCGCGATGCCGCTCGCCACCACCCGCCGCGCGTCGATGCCTGCGGGCACCCCGGCGAAGTCGAGCGCCGGGATGGTCCACTCCGGGTTGCGGGCGCAGGTGATCTCGTACATGCGGCGCGTGAATCCCGCCGCGTGCGCGGCGCTTCCCGCGCCCACGAAGCCCGCAACCGCGGGGGCGGCGGCCATCGCGAAGCCGCCGAGCCCGACCGTCTCCACGATGGTGGAGTCGCCCATGTCCGGATTCGCGTCCGCCTCGGTGAAGCCGGGGAAGTAGAGCCCGCGCGGCATCTCGACCGGGGCCGTGAACCAGAGCTCGCCGGTGCCGGAGAGGCGGATGCCGAAGTCGGTGCCGTTGCGCGCCATCGCGGTGACCACCGACGAAGCCGGCACGCCGCGAGCGGGGTCCGCCATCGCCTTGCCGAGCGCCATCGCGACGTTGAGGAAGAACTGGTCGTTGCCGGCGATGAAGGCGAGGATGGCGGCGAGCGTCTCGCGCTCCTCGACGCTTCGGGCCAGCGCCGGGGCCAGCTCGCGCAGGAGCAGCCCCGTGCAGGCGACGTTGCGCTGGTGCATCTCGTCGCCGGCCGAGAGGCCCCGCGCAACCAGGCCCTTGAGCGCGATGCCTCCGACGCTGCGCAGCGCCGCGCCGAGCGCCGGCCCGAGCACCCGCTCGAGCCAGCGAAGCCGCTCGCGCACCACCCCGTCGTTGCCGCCGAAGCGCAGCACCCTGCCCAGCCCCTCGTTGAGGGGGCAGAAGGCCCGGTTTCCGAAGCGCCGGTTCTCGACCACCATCACCGGCATGCTCCGGCTGATGATCCCGGTCATCGGCCCGACCGCGTCGTGGTCGTGGTTGGGCTCGAAGTCGAGCCCGCCCTGCGCGGCGAGCGTCGCCGCCGCGTCGAGGTCCTCCGCCCACCCTTCGAGCACCGACGCGCCCGCGGCCGCGCCACGCATCGGGCCGCACATGCGAGCCCAGTCGACCGGCGGCCCGGCATGAAGCAGGAGACGATCCCGCATTCCGGGCACCACGTCCTCGGCCCGGCACACGTCGACGAGCACCGGATCCCCGCTCAGCAGGCGCTTCACCGCCACCCGGTTCGCGGCGTCGATCCTGTCTCCGGCGGGCGTTCCGGACTCCAGGCGCGCGGCGAGAGCGAGCGCGGCGGGACCCGCGGGGGGCGGCGACCAGTCGACCTCGACGACCTCGACCCCCGCCGCGCGCAGGTCGGCCGCGAAGTGTTCCAGTCCGATGTTGACGACCTTCAGGGGGCCGTCGAGCAGGTCTTTCATGAAACCCCTTGCCACTCTCCCGACCGGGCGCGGGCGCGAGCATGCCCGTTTGCCCCATCGCAGTCGAGCCGCCGGCGGCGCGCGCGCAGGTTTACCATGAGCGAGCCGGCTTCACCCGAGGGGACGACTCCGCCGATGAACCACCCCTACCCCAGAGACATGCACGGCTATGGCCGCCGCCCCCCGCATCCGCGCTGGCCCGGCGAGGCGCGCCTCGCGCTCCAGTTCGTGATCAACTACGAGGAGGGCGGCGAGAACTGTGTCCTCCACGGCGACGAGGCATCGGAGGCCTTCCTCTCCGAGATCGTCGGCGCCCTCCCGCTGCGGGGAGTGCGGCACATGAACATGGAGTCCATCTACGAGTACGGCAGCCGGGCCGGATTCTGGCGCCTCCACCGCGCCTTCACCGAGCGGGAGATGCCGGTGACCGTGTACGGCGTGGCGATGGCGCTCGAGCGCAACCCCGAGGCGGTAGCGGCGATGAACGAGGCGGGGTGGGAGATCGCGAGCCACGGCTACCGCTGGATCGACTACCAGCACGTGCCCGAGGAAGTGGAGCGCGAGCACATGCGCCGCGCCATCGAGATCCACACGCGCGCCACCGGGTCGCGGCCGCTCGGCTGGTACACCGGGCGCACCAGCCCGAACACCCGTCGCCTGGTCATGGAGGCGGGCGGCTTTCTCTACGACGCCGATTCCTACGCCGACGACCTCCCCTACTGGGTGCGCAACGCACGGGGCCAACCCCATCTCGTCGTCCCCTACACCCTGGACAGCAACGACATGCGCTTCGCGACCGCGCAGGGCTTCAACTGCGGCGAACAGTTCTTCGCCTACCTGAAGGACACCTTCGACGTCCTGAGGCGGGAGGGCGAACAGCACCCGAAGATGATGTCGGTCGGCCTCCACTGCCGCCTCGTGGGCCGCCCGGGGCGCAGCGCCGCACTGGAACGCTTCCTCGACTACGCGCGGGGACACCCGGATGTGTGGGTATGTCGGCGCATCGACATCGCGCGGCACTGGCACGCGCACCACGCGCCGGACTGAGTCCGGCCGTTGCCGAGACATCGCGGCGGAACCGCGAAGCGCTACCCTTCCGGCTCGACGGTGGGGCGCCCCTCCTCGATCCACCGCGCGATGCCCTCGTGCACATCGTGGACCCGCCGGTACTCGACCTGGGAGTCGAGGAAACGGGTGACCACCGCGCTGCGCCCGCCGCTGTGGCAGATGATCGCGACGGGCTCGTCCGGAGCGGCGATCTCGGAGAGCCCGGCAAGCCATGCGGGCACGTCGTAGCGGCCCTGGGCATCGAAGAAAGTGAGCAAGCGGCTCCCTTCGATGACGCCGGTGGCCTGCCACTCCTCGGGGGTGCGGATGTCGACGACCGGCACCCCCTGCTTCATCAGCTCTTCCAGGGCGGCGCTGCCCACTCGGGTGACATCCGCGTGCAGCGGCGCCGCGCCGGCGAGGAGAGCGACGACGAGAATGGTCCGTCTCAACATGAGTTGGCTCCTCACTGGAATCGCGGCCGGCTCGACCCTCGTCCCGAAGCGGGCATCGTTCAGAACCCCTCCGCCACCGCGACGTCGAGCAGCGCCGGTCCCGCCCTTCCCAGCCCCTCGCGCATGGCATCGCGGAACTCGTCCGGCGCCGAGACCCGGCGCGCGGGAACGCCGAGGCTCTCCGCCAGAGCGGCGAAGTCGATCTCCGGCCGGCGAAGCTCCATGCCGGTGAACGACTCCCGGCCGCCGTAGGCGACGATGCGCTCCTTGAGGATCCGGTAGCCGCGGTTGTTCGCGATCACGTAGGTGATCGGAAGGCCGAGGTGTGCGGCCGTCCACAGCGCCTGCACTGCGTACATCGCGCTGCCGTCGCCGATGAGGGCTACCACGCGCCGCTCGGGATGGGCGAGCGAGATGCCGATCGCGCCCGCGATGGCGAAGCCGATGCCGCCGCTCGCGAGCCCGTAGTAGGCGTCCCGGTCTCGGAAGGGATAGAGGTCGAGCAGGGGGCGGGAGGTGACCAGCCCCTCGTCCACCACTACCGCGTCGGGCGGGATGGCTTCGACCAGCGCGAGCATCATCCAGGCCGGATCGATGGGGACGGCGGCCGAGGCGCGCAGCGCCCGTTCACGTAGCGCCTCCCGGCGGGACGACCAGTTGCGGGAGCGCAGCGATTCGAGGCGCCCGGCGGCTTCCGCCCGGTACCCGTCGCCGGCGAGGCGAGTCAGCACCGGCAGGAGCGCCCGCAGGGTCTCGCCCACCTCGGCGCGAAGGGCGATCTCGGCCGGGTAGTTCTTCCCCATCTCCCAGTCCGCCAATCCGATCTGCACCAGCGCCAACCCCTCCGGCATCGGGTCGATGTCGCTCCATACCGACATGCACAACACGTCCGCGCCGATGCAGAGCAGGAGGTCGTGCGGGGCGAGGGCGGCGCGCACCTTCGCCTGCTCGCGCCCGAGCGAGCCCATGAACGCGGGGTGCTCGGAGGGGAAGTGGGCGCCGTGGGGCACCGTCTGCTGGTAGACGGGCGCGCCGAGACGCTCGCTCAGGGCCGCGGCTTCCTTCCAGGCGTCTGCGGCCACGAGTTCGTGGCCGCAGACGATGACGGGATTCCGGGCCGCGAGCAGGCGCTGCGCCAGGCGCTCGAGCGCGCGATCCGAGGGCCGGCCGCAGGCGTCGACCCGGGTCGCCCGGCCCGTATCGAGCGCGGCGCGATCGTTCAGGATGTCGCCGGGCAGCGAGATGAACACCGGCCCCGTGGGCGGGGCGAGCGCGACCTTGGCGGCCCGGCGCACGATGCGGGGCAGATCCGCGAGGCGCGTCACCTCGACCGACCACTTGCACAGCGGCGACGCCATCTGCACGAGAGGCCCGTAGAGGAGCGGCTCGGTGAGACCGTGCCCCTGCTCCTGCTGGCCGGCGGTCACCAGCACCGGAGAGCCGCACCAGTTCGCGTTGTAGAGCGCGCCCATCGCGTTGCCGAGACCCGGCGCGACGTGGACGTTGCATGCGGCGAGGCGGCGCGAGGCGCGGGCGAAGCCGTCCGCCATCGCGAGCACCACGCCCTCCTGGAGGCCCAGCACGTAGCGCAACCCGGGATGCTCGGGCAGGGCATCCATGATCGGAAGCTCCGTGGTCCCCGGATTTCCGAAGAGATGGGTGACGCCCTCGTCCTCGAGCAGCCCGAGGAAGGCGGAACGGCCGGTGACGGTGTTCATGTCGGATCGGGCGGGAGAGGCGCGGACACGAGCTCCTGCGGTCCGATTATATCGAGCCCGGCCGACTCTCCCGGGCTCGGGACGAAGGGATGGACGCGAGCGGCCGCCCGCTTGCGGTGAGCGCGGGGGGTCGGGGACACTCACCCTTTCCCCGGTAGGACTGCCATGCGCTGCGAGGTGGTGGCGATCGGAACCGAGCTCCTGCTCGGACAGATTGTCGACACGAACTCATCCTGGCTCGGCGAGCAGCTCGCGCTCGCCGGCATCGACTCGCACTTCCAGACCAAGGTCGGCGACAACCACGGCCGTATCGTGGCGAGCCTGCGCCTCGCGCTCTCGCGCAGCGACGCGGTGATCGTCTGCGGGGGCCTCGGACCCACCCAGGACGACATCACCCGCGAGGCGATCGCCGAGGTCATGGGCGTTTCGCTCGTGCGCCACCCCGAGATCGGAGATCGCATCCGCGCGCGCTTCGAGGCGCGCGGGCGCCGGATGCCGGAGAACAACCTGCGCCAGGCCGATGTCCCGACCGGGGCCTCGATCATCGCGGAGATGCCGGGAACCGCCCCGGGGCTCGTCTGCCCGGTCGGCGCGCAGGTGATCTATGCCGTGCCGGGGGTGCCCTACGAGCTCAAGGAGATGTTCGAGGGCACCATTCTCGCCGACCTCCGGCGGCGCGCCGGACTGCGCTGGGTCATCAGGAGCCGGGTGCTTCGCACCTGGGGCGAGAGCGAGTCCGGGCTCGCGGAGACCCTTGGCGGTCGCATCGAGGAGCTCGACCGCCTCGGGAACCCTACCCTTGCGTTCCTGGCGAGCGGAATCGAGGGCATCAAGGTGCGCGTCACCGCCAAGGCGGCCGACGCGGAAGCGGCGGAAGCCCTGCTCGCGGAGGAAGAGGCCGGGTTGCGCGAACGGCTCGGGGACCTCGTCTTCGCAGTCGACGACGACAACATGGAGGCCACCATCGTCGCCCTGCTCGGGGCCCGGGGGCTGCGCATCGCGCTCGCCGAGGCCGTGACCGGCGGCCTGATGAGCGCGCGCCTCAGCGCGGTGCCCGGATCGGAGAGGGTGCTCGCGGGCGCGGTGACGGTCCCGAACGAAGACGCGGCGGAGGCCATCGGCGCTTCGGGCGGCATCGGCGGAGCCACCGCCGCGAGCGCTCTCGCGCAGGCCGCCCGCGCCCGCTTCGCCGCCGACATCGGTCTCGCGAACGCCGTGGCCCAATCGGCCGACGAGGAGGCGCGCGGCACCACGCACCTCGGCCTCGCCACCGCGACCGGCGCGCGCTCCGAAATGGTGCACCTGCCGGGTGACCGCACCCGCGTGCGCCAGTACGCGGTGATCAGTCTGCTCAACCTGCTGCGCCTCGACCTGCTCGGTGAGACCGGCGCAGACGGGCGGCCCGCTTGCCGATGAGCCCACCGGACCCCGGGGCAATGCGGCGCCCCGAACGGCCGCTCGGCGACCGCGGCGCCCGCCGGAGCGCCGCCGACGCCGCCGTCTCGCCCGTGGCTCCCGGTGACGCGGGCGCGCTGTCCGCATCGCCGGGGTTCATCCACGTCCGGGGCGCCCGGCAGAACAACCTGAAGAACCTGGACCTCCGGCTGCCTCTCAACCAGCTCACGGTGATCACCGGAGTGAGCGGCTCGGGCAAGTCCTCGCTCGCCTTCGACACCGTGTACTCCGAAGGGCAGCGCCGCTACGTGGAGACCTTCTCGCCCTACGCACGGCAGTTCCTGGACCGCATGGACAAGCCCCGTTGCGACGCCATCGAAGGGATTCCGCCCGCCATCGCCATCGATCAGACCAACCCCGTGCGCACGTCGCGCTCCACCGTGGGCACGATGACGGAGCTGAACGATCACCTGAAGCTGCTCTTCGCGCGCGCCGCGCGCCTGTACTGCCGCGGCTGCGGAGACCCGATCCGCCGGGACTCTGCCCCGAGCATCATCGAAGACCTGCTCCGGCACTTCGGCGCGGGCGAGCCGCCGCCGCGGATCGTCGTGACCTTCACGGTGGAAGTGCCGGAGAACTTCAGCGCGGAGGAGGTGGAAGGGCTGCTCGCCCGCCAGGGCTACGCGCGCATTCACCGGCGGGAGGGCGAGCGCCTCGAGGTCGTGCAGGACCGGGTGCGACTCGCGCCCGCCAACCGGGCCCGCATCGCGGAAGCGCTCGAAGCCGCGCTGCGGCGCGGCCAGGGGACGCTGCGCGTTCATCGCCTCGATGACCGGGGAAGGCCGGCCAGGAACGAAGCGGCCGGTGGGAAGGCTGCACGAGGCAAGGCCGCCAGGGGCAAGAGGGCTGCTGACGAGGCAGTCGCTCGCGGAGAGACCCGGAGCGAGACGTCGCGCTCTCGCGGGACCGGTGATCCCGTGGAGAGCCGCGATTACTCGAGCGCGCTCGCGTGCCCGAAGTGCGACAAGCACTACGAGGACCCCGTCCCCAACCTCTTCTCGTTCAACTCTCCGGTGGGGGCCTGCGAGTCGTGCCGCGGCTTCGGACGCACCATGGGCATCGACTACGACCTGGTCATCCCCGACCCCTCCCTGAGCCTGGCCGAGGGCGCGATCAAGGTATGGGAGAGCAAGAGCTACCGCTCCTGCCGGCGCGACCTGCTGCGCTACGCGCGCGAGCGGAATGTGCCCGTGGACCGCCCCTGGGGACGCCTGTCGGATCGGCATCGCCGCTGGGTGATCGAGGGTGAAGGCCCCTGGCGCAGGAGAGCGGGCGCATGGTACGGCGTGCGCCGCTTCTTCGACTGGCTCGAGACCAAGAGCTACAAGATGCACATCCGGGTGCTGCTCTCGAGGTACCGCTCCTACACCCCGTGTCCGGAGTGCGGCGGGGCACGCCTGAAGCCGGCCGCGCTGGACTGGCGGGTGGGCGACGGCGCGGACGCCGACCGGGCGCTCGATTCCACGCCCCGATTCCGGCCCGTCGGCTGCACGCTCGACGAGGCGCGCCTGCGCGCGCTGCCCGGGCTCACCATCCACGATGTGGTGCTGCTGCCGATCGCGGCCTGCGCCCGCCTCTTCGAGTCGATCCACCTGCCGGCGCCGATGGACGACGCCACCGCCTTGCTCCTCGACGAGATCCGCGCCCGCCTGCGCTACCTCGTGGAGGTCGGGCTCGGCTACCTGACCCTGGACCGGCAGTCGCGCTCCTTGAGCGGGGGCGAGGTGCAGCGCATCAACCTCACCACCGCGCTCGGCACTTCGCTCGTCAACGCGCTCTTCGTGCTCGACGAGCCGAGCATCGGGCTCCACGCGCGCGACATGAGCCGCGTGGTGGGCGTGCTGCACCGGCTGCGCGACGCCGGCAACACCCTCCTCGTGGTGGAGCATGACGCGCAGGTCATGCTCGCGGCCGACCGGGTGCTCGACATCGGACCGGGGCCGGGAGAGCGCGGCGGCGAGGTGGTGTTCTTCGGCTCCCCCGCCGCGCTCCTCGAGGGCGGCACCTCGCTCACCGCGCAGTACCTGCGCGAAGAGAAGCGGGTCGCCGCGCGCTCCGCGCCCCGCCCCCCGCTCCGGAACGGCGGCTGCCTGGAGGTGTTCGGGGCGGCGGAGCACAACCTCAAGGACATAGACGTCCGCATTCCGCTCGGCCGTCTCGTCTGCGTCACCGGCGTGAGCGGCTCGGGCAAGTCGACCCTGGTGGAGGACATCTGCTACCGGGGCCTGCGCAAGCTCTCCGGCAAGGCGTCGGACCCGGCGGGCCGGCACCGGGAGATCCGCGGCCACGAACAGGTCGGGGACGTGGTGATGATCGACCAGTCCCCGATCGGGAAGACCGCGCGCTCCAACCCCGCGAGCTACGTCGGCGCGCTGGACGCGATCCGCAAGGTGTTCGCGCGGGACCCGCTCGCGGTCGAGCGCCGCTACACCCCGGGCACGTTCAGCTTCAACTCGGGCCAGGGGCGCTGCCCGGCCTGCGGCGGCAGCGGGTTTGAGCACATCGAGATGCAGTTCCTCAGCGACGTCTATCTGCGCTGCCCGGACTGCGACGGCCGGCGCTACCGCCCGGAGGTGCTCGAAGTCGCGCTGCTGCCGCCCGATGCCGGCCGCGGAGGCTCCGGGCAGGCCCGCTCCATCGCCGACGTGCTCGACATGACCGCGTCCGAGGCCATCGAGTTCTTTCGCGAGCAGCCCGAGGTGGAGCGCGCGCTCGAGCCCCTGGTCGCGGTCGGTCTCGAGTACATGCGGCTCGGCCAGCCGGTCCCCACCCTGAGCGGCGGCGAGGCGCAGCGCCTCAAGCTCGCCGGCCACCTCGCCAAGTCCCGAAAATCGGGCGCGGCGCACGCGTCGGGCACCCTCTTTCTCCTCGACGAGCCCACCACCGGGCTTCACTTCGACGACATCGCCACGCTCCTCGGCGCGCTGCGCCGCCTGATCGGCGAAGGCCACTCGCTGATCGTCATCGAGCACAACCTCGACGTGGTGCGGGCCGCGGACTGGGTAGTCGACCTGGGTCCCGAAGGCGGGGGGGAAGGAGGCCACCTCGTCTTCTGCGGCACGCCGAAGGCGCTGGCGCGCTGCGCCCGGAGCCACACCGGCGCCGCCCTGGCGGCGGCGGGGCGCACTCCGATGGCCGGCGCGCGGGTTGCCGAGAGCCCCGCCGCCTATCGGGCCGGCGGGCGGCACGACGCGATATCGGTGCACCGGGCGCGCGAGCACAACCTCAAGGACATCGACGTGGAGATCCCCCGCGACCGCTTCACCGTCATCACCGGCATCAGCGGCAGCGGCAAGAGCACGGTGGCCTTCGACATCCTGTTCGCGGAGGGGCAGCGCCGCTATCTCGAATCGCTCAACGCCTACGCCCGCCAGTTCGTGCAGCCGTCGTCGCGGCCCGACGTGGACACCATCCTGGGGGTGCCGCCCACCGTCGCCATCGAGCAGCGCACCAGCCGCGGAGGCCGCAAGAGCACCGTGGCCACCCTGACCGAGCTCTACCACTTCCTGCGCCTGCTCTTCGTCAAGCTCGGCGTCTGGCACTGCCCGGACTGCGACATCGCCATCGAGGCCCAGGCGCCGGAAGCGGTGCTCGCGCGCATCCTCACCGACTACCGCGGCCGCAGGGTGTCGCTGCTCAGCCCCCTGGTGGTCGCCCGCAAGGGCTACTACACCGACCTCGCCAAGTGGGCCGCGGGCAAGGGCTTCGCACGGCTGCGGGTGGACGGGGAGTGGCTCCCCACCGATGCGTGGCCGCGCCTGGACCGCTTCCGCGAGCACGACATCGAGCTCTCGGTGGGCGATCTCGAGGTGAGCCCCGCCCGGGAGACGGAGCTGCGGGCTCTGCTCGCCCGCGCCCTCGACTTCGGAAAGGGTCTCGTGAAGGTCGTGGGCGACGGCCTTCGCAGCGGGGCGGAGGGCGAGGACCGGATCTTCTCCACCCGCCGCGCCTGCCCGAGCTGCGGCCGCAGCTTCCCCGAGCCCGACCCGCGCCTGTTCTCCTTCAACTCCCGGCACGGCTGGTGCGGGCGCTGCTACGGCACCGGGCTCGAGCTCGAGGACTTCGACGAGGAGCAGACCGGCGAGGAACGGTGGTGGAACGAGTGGTGGAACGCCGAGGACGTCACGTGCCGGAGCTGCGGCGGGAAGCGCCTCCGGCCGGAGGCCCTGGCGGTGCGCTTTCAGCACCGGAACATCGCGGAGCTCACCGCGCTCTCGGTGGAGGACGCGGATCGCTTTCTGCGGAACCTCACCCTCGATTCGCGGGAGGAGCAGATCGCGCGCGACATCCGCAGCGAGCTCGGCTCGCGACTGCACTTCCTGCGCCAGGTCGGGCTCGGCTACCTCAGCCTCGACCGCGCCGCCCCGACCTTGAGCGGCGGCGAGGCGCAGCGTATCCGCCTCGCCGCCTCGCTCGGCTCCAACCTGCGCGGGGTGTGCTACGTCCTCGACGAGCCCACCATCGGGCTGCATACCCGGGACAACCGGATGCTGCTCGAGACCCTGAGGCACCTGGAGAAGAAGGGGAACACGGTGGTCGTGGTGGAGCACGACGAGGAGACCATCCGGCAGGCGGAGCATGTCATCGATCTCGGCCCCGGCGCGGGCCGAAACGGCGGGCACGTGGTGGCCGCGGGGAGCGTGGAGGAGCTGCTCGCGGACGAGCGCTCGGTGACCGGGCGCTTTCTCGCATCGCCCCTGCGCCACGCGCGGAAGACGCGAAGCGGCGGCGCCGGCGCGGAGGAGCCTGCGATACGCGTCGAAGGCGCGGATCTCAACAACCTCGCCCACCTCGATGCCCGGATACCGCTCGGACGGATGACCTGCGTCACCGGAGTGAGCGGCAGCGGAAAGAGCACCCTGGTGCGCGCGGTCCTGCTCGAGAACCTCGCCCGCCGCCTGGGCGCGCGCCGGCGCCGAGGAGGGCGCCCTCCGCCGCTGCGGGGCTGCCGGCGGCTGTCGGGATGGGAGGACGTATCCCGGGTGCTCGAAGTGGACCAGACGCCGATCGGAAAGACGCCCCGCTCCTGTCCCGCCACCTACGTGGGAGTGTGGAATCGCATCCGGCGCCTCTTTGCCGAGACCACCGAGAGCCGCATCCGCGGATACGGGCCGGGACGCTTCTCCTTCAACGTGAGCGGAGGGCGCTGCGACGCGTGCGAGGGCCAGGGAGTGCGACGGATCGCGATGAGCTTCCTCCCCGACGTGCGGGTCACCTGCGACGCCTGCGGGGGAGCCCGCTTCAATCCCGAGACGCTGTCGGTCACCTTCCGCGGGCAGAGCATCGCCGGCGTCCTCGCGATGGACGTGGACGAAGCGGTGGAGTTCTTTGCCGCGCACCGCCGGGTTCACCACGCGCTGCGCCTCCTGCAGGACGTGGGGCTCGGCTACCTCACCCTCGGGCAGCCGAGCCCCACGCTCAGCGGCGGCGAGGCGCAGCGCATCAAGCTCGTCACCGAGCTCGCCAAGACCCGGCCCGCGGAGCCGGCGCGCATCCGCGGCCGGAAGGGCGTGCGCAGAACCTCCGCCAGGGCGGAACGGAACCACGCCCTCTACGTGCTCGACGAGCCGACCATCGGGCTCCACATGGCCGACGTGGCCCGGCTCATCGAGGTCCTGCACCGCCTCGTCGACGCCGGCAACACGGTGGTGGTGATCGAGCACAACCTGGACGTCGTCGCGGAAGCGGACCACATCATCGACCTCGGCCCCGAAGGCGGCGACGGCGGAGGGCGGATCGTCGCGAGCGGCTCGCCCGCCCGGGTCGCCCGCGTCACCCGCCGCTCCCACACCGGGCGCGTGCTCAACGAGTTCCTGCGCGAGCGGGGCGCGCCCGCGTAAGGTCGGTCCCGGACGCGGGCTCGGGGCCGGCCGGCCCTTCCGACGGAGCGCGCGCGGCCTCGTCCATCGAGGCCGGGGCCGCGAGCCCGACGGCGGAGGCGCCCTCTACCAGCTCGCGCTTCCTCTCAGCATCACGCCGTGGTCGGGACCGCCATCATCCGCGATACCCTCGCGACGCACCCCCTGGAGGTCCAGGCGGAACTCCGAAGCGAAGCGGTAACGCCCGCCGATCCGCCAGTCACGCCGGCCCCGGGGCGAGAGTGAGGTCCCCGCGTACGGAGTCAGGAGTCCCCGTCCCCCGCTCACGCCCACGCCATAGCCGAGCTCCGCACTCAGGCGGCCCCCGAGTGCCGGCTCATCCCCCGCCAGCGGGAGCGCGGCCCCGGGCCGTGACCAGAGCGCCTCCGTCCGGCTGGACACCACGCCCCAGGACGGCGCCACGGAGAACGAGACACCCCGCCCCATGGCCCCCGGCTGTACCCGGATCGAGCCGCCCACTCCCCATTCCTCGTAGTCGTCGTCTCCGCTGCCGGCCACCAGCCCCCGGCCCCGCAGCTCCGCGCTCAGCGCCGACCCCGGATCGGTGAAGCGGAGGCCGCCGCCCAGCTCCAGTCCGGTGCCCTGCTCCGCGTCGCCGGACTCGAATCGCACGCCCAGCTCCAGCGACGGGCGCAGCTCTGCGCCCTGCTCCAGGGCGATGACACGCGAGCCCTCGAGACCGAGACGGACCTGGCTTCCTTCCGCCTCGATCGGCGGCAGCCCGGCTTTCTCGTCCGCCTCGATCTTCATCAGGAGCAGATCGGATTTCAGCGCGAGGTCGAAGGGCGCCGTTCCGGAAGCGGAGAGGATGTCCCCGCGCAAGCCCAGCGCTCCCATGGTCATGGCGATATCCGTCTCGACCCGCTTCCGGATGTCGTCCTCTTCGAGCGTCATCTCACCCCGCCCGTAACCGGCCAGGGCCCAGACCGACCATCCTTCGCTCAGGGCGGCCCTGAAGTACGGATGCACGCTGGTGAGGGACGCCTCCATCTCGCTTCGCGGGTCGGCGTCGCCAAGGGGCTCGAAGCCGCCGTCGCCGGCGGAGTGCGATAGCGCCAGACCCGCCAACATCCGGCCCCAGTCGTAGTCCGCGCCCAGCATGCCCGTAGTGACCCTGCCGTCGACGGACAGTTCGTCGTCGTCAAAGCGGGTCGATGCCGCCTGGCCCCAGATCGATACGTCGCCTCCCGTGCCGGGGCCGCCGGACGAGGACGAGAGATGGAACGCGCTCCCCAGCAGAAGCTCCCGTGCCGTGAGGCTCCGGAAGGCGCCCGCGGCAGGGTCCTCGAGGCCGGCAAGCGAGGCGCCGGCCACGAACCCGGCCGCAGGAGTCCCGGAAGCGCGAAGGTCTTCGAGACTCAGGGTCCGGCCCGCGATCTTCACCTGCGACATCCCGGCGGACCGCGATGCGAGCCGGCCACCTATCATGTCCACTGCCTGTCCCGCGGCCACGCGGCCGAAGCGCGACAGCCACTCCGTCGCCGCCGCGCTGCTCTCTTCCGGAACGGGATCCCCATAGATCCCCGCGCCGACGATGAACGCGTTCGTTATCTGTCCGATACCCGGAACATCCACCGTGTGCTCCACCTGGCGCGCGTAGCTGACCTTGGGCACATCGACGCTGTCGCTGTGGTCATCCGGGTTGTCGAAGTGGTAGGAGACGAATCCCCCGCCGGGACGCTGCGCCGCCTCGATGATCCGCGGCAGGATGAGCTCTCCGGTGACCACGTCTCTCAGGGTATCCGTGGGCTTCTGGAACTCGAATCGATCCGGAAAGGCCCCGTGAAGGTGCGTGTAACCGTCCGGATCCATCACGAAGAGATAGACCTCGCCGTGCCTCCAGGGCGGCCTTCTCAGGATGCTTCTCGCAATGCCCAGGGCTTCGGCGGGCCGGGTCTCGGCGAGACCGACGAGGTAGTCGATCGCCCCGTTCACGAAGCTCTTGAGGGTCCTGCGGTCCACCACCTCGTCCGCGCTGACCGCGGGGTCGCCGGGGGAAAGGGTCTCCGGCGCGAAGTGGGACTCCTCGAGGTGCAGGCCGGCGAGAAAGATGTACGGGATGGTGGAGCCGTACCCGACCGCGTAGCCGCCGAGCCCCGGCACCGGAGCGCCGTCCGGGTTCGGAAAGGCGGCCATTCCGGTTGCCGCCGCACCGGCGACCAGCCCCGCCAGTGCGTCAGGCAACCCGGGATCCCGGACATCGAAGCCCACCGCGGAGAGGATCGCGCCATAGGCGGCGGGGTTGAGCCTTCTGCCTCCCGTCGACATGTCGTGCGCGTTGAAGGACACCCTGCCGTCGAGAGACAGGGCGACGAGGTAGACGGAGCCGGACTTCCACGGCCCCTCGTTCCTCGTCAGGCACGCGGCGTAGCCCAGCTCCTGCGGCGTCCTGATGCTGTTGAAGTAGTCCCTGGCCGCCCGCGTGAAGTCGCCCAGGTCACCGCTGCCCGCAGCCACCTCGCCGGCCGTCGGACTCGGCGTGGCCAGCGGGTTGTCGGGAGTGCCCGCGGGGCGGGGACAGTCCTGCGCGAACGCGGTCCGCGCGCCGGGAACCACACCGGCAAAGCCCAGGACGCACCCGAGAAGAACCACCAATGACCACCTGGCGCGCTTCATCCCCTATCCCCCTAGAGATGACGAACCGACCCGCCCGGCCATCGCCGCGGCGAGCCGCGGTGCGACTCTCGCAACCGCCGCATGCGGATACTGCGCGAGCTGCCGGGCAGGACCTCGCGCCCCATGGTACGCGAGCGGCCACGCAATTCCAGGGCCGTTGTTCGGACGCTCTCGCCGCAGCATGCCCACCGGCTACTCGACTTCATTCCACCGCCAGGGCTAGCGAAGCAGGGCGCGCTCCTCGGTGTGCTGCCACGCTTCGCGGTAGCTGCGCTGCCAGGAACGGAAGGGGTCGTTGTCGACCGCATGGTCCCAGACCGGCGCCCGGCCGCGCCGGTTGGCCTCGAAGACGGTCATGCGGCGCTGAATGCTCTCTTCGATCAGCGCCGGCAGGCTCGCGGCATTCCATTGCGCGAGGATCTCTTCCTGCAGCGCGTCCCGGATCGAGGCATGGGCGGCGCTCTGCGCGAGGTCGGTTCGCTCATCGGGATCGTCGTGGAGATCGAAGAGCATGGGCGCCGTCTTCTCGCAGTGGACGAGCTTGTGGCGGCCACGCCTGAGCATCAGCCACGGCGCCGGAACCCCCTCTCCGCAGTACTCGACCAGTACGTCGCGGCCTGGCCGGTCGCCGCGGCCGTGCAGATGCGGGGCCAGGCTCGTGCCGTCGACGGGATTGGGAAGCGCCTCCGCCTCGCCGCCACCGGACAGGTCCACCACAGTGGGCAGCAGGTCGACGAGCGATACGGGGGTGCGCACCCGGGCGGCGCCGAAGGCGCGGGGGCAGTGGAACACCAGCGGCACGCGCGCCGACCACTCGAAGAAGGTGCGCAGCCCCCAGAGTCCGCGTTCGCCCAGCATGTTCCCGTGATCGGCGGTGATCACCACGATGGTGTTGGAGCCGAAGCGCGTCGCCTCGAGCGCGGCGAGGATCTCCCCGATTCTGGCGTCGATGTGGCTGATCATCGCGAAGTAGGCATGCCGGGCGCGCCGAACGTCGTCGTCGCTCAGGTCCGTGCGGTCCATGCCGCCGAACTCGTAGAGATGGCGGCTCAGGTCGTCGTAGGCGTCGACCGGAATCGGCGCCACCGAGGGCATGGGGATGTCGCGGTCGTCGTAGCGATTCCAGTACTCCGCCGGCGACGCGAAGGGGGGATGGGGCTGGATGAAGGAGACGGTCAGGAGGAAGGGCTGCCCGGCTTCCTCCCGGGCCATTTGGTAGAGCCGGTTGACGGAGGTGAAGGTGACCTCGTCGTCGTAGTCGATCCCGAGGCACCTGATGCAGGGGCCTGCGTCGGCCACCTCGTCGAGGTTCGGATAGTCGGGAAACTCGTCGTCCACCCAGACTCCGCCACCGGGCGGCGGGGTCCACCCGAAATCGGACGGCACCACGTCGCTCGTCAGGCGTTCCTCGAAGCCGTGGAGCTGATCCGGCCCCACGAAGTGCATCTTGCCGGAGAGAATGGTCCGATAGCCCGCGAGGCGCAGATAGTGCGCGAAGGTCGGAATGCCGGCCGCGAGCTCGCTGCCGTTGTCGTAGACGCCCATCTTCGACGGCAGCAGGCCGGTCAGGAGGGAGGCGCGGGACGGCGCGCACAGGGGCGCATTGCAGTAGGCGTTCTCGAACACGACCCCCTCCTCCCCGAGGCGCCGCATGTGAGGAGCCCGGACCGTGGCGTTGCCGTACATGGGCAGGGCCAGGGCGCTCATGAAGTCGGCCATGATAATCACGATGTTCGGTTGACTCGTGGACATGCTCTCTCTCCGTTGCGTCAGGGCGTGCGGTCCTCGTTGCAACATCTAGTCTAGTCTCGAGGGGACGCAGCGCCGCGAGAGCACCGCCGGCCGGGCGCTGCTCACCTCACCCCGATGACGGCTGCGGGACCGGCCGCGCCATGGTAGGGTCGATGGGGCGATTCGTATCTGCCGGTCGGGAGGATGCGTGATGTCGACCCCGTACGATCTGGTGCTGAAGGGCGGGCGTGTCGTGGATCCCGCCGCGGGCGTCGACGCTGTCCGCGATGTCGCGGTGCGCGCCGGACGCATCGCCGCCGTCGAACCGGAGGTGGAAGTCGATGCGGCCCGGGAGGTCGTCGACGTGAGCGGGCGCCTGGTGCTTCCGGGCTTGATCGACACCCATGCCCACGTGTTCGAGCACGCGGTCGGGCGATTCGGCCTCAACCCCGACCTCGTGGGCGTGCACTCGGGCACGACGACCGTGGTCGACCTCGGCGGGGCGAGCTGCATGTCGATGGGCGCCTTCAAGCGCTTCATCGTGGAGCCGGCGGAGACCCGGATCTTCTCGTTCATCTCCATCTATCCCGCCGGCGAGGGCCACCTGTCGCCCGAGATCTACGGCGCCGGCATCGACGTCGATCTCTGCATTGCCTGCATCGAGGCCAACCAGGGCTTCGTGAAGGGCATCAAGGTGAATGCGGAGATCGGCAGCATGTCCATCTACGGACTCGACAAGATCCGCAAGGCGAAGGCCGCGTCGCGTGCGACCGGCGTTCCCCTGTACGTCCACTTCGGAGAGCTCTTTCCCGCTCCGGAGAATCCGCGGGTCCCCTACGACATCGACGCCATCGTGCCCGACGTGGCCGGGCTGCTGGAGCCCGGCGACATCATGGCCCATCCCTTCACGCGCCACCCGGGCGGTTTCGTCGACCGGAACGGAAGGGTGCACCCCATCGTGAGCGAGGCGCTCGCACGCGGGGTGCGCGTCGACGTCGGCCACGGCAGCCACTTCAGCTTCGAGGTGGCGCGCAAGGTGCTCGACGCGGGCATCGTCCCGACGACGCTGGGGGCCGACATGCACGGATACAACACCCAAAAGCCCGTCGATCCCGGAACCCCGCCCACTCACCCCGACCCGGAGATGGCGCCCTTCGGCGGCGATGCCCGCTTCAGCCTCACCCATGCCATGGTGGAGCTGCTGGCGCTCGGCCTCGGGCTCGACGAGGTGCTCCCGATGGTGAGCTCCCGCGCGGCGGAGGGCCTCGGCGTCGCCGGAGAGCTCGGAACCCTCGCCCCCGGCGGCGTCGCGGACGTGAGCGTGCTGGCCGACGAGCGCGGCCGCTGGACGCTCTCGGACAACGACAGCAACCAGGTCCGGGCCGAGCGCATGCTGCGGCCCCTGTTCTGCCTGCGCGCCGGCCGGCGATTCGACGCCGACGCCCCTATCCTCCCGGTGCCGAGGGCGGCTTGAAGGACACGAAAGATCCGATGGGTCCTCGACCCGGGCCGGAGGGAGTCCGGTCGAGAACTCTCCCCTCGCGCGGCCGGGGCTGTTGCCCGCCGCTGCCGCCGGCGTGAGGCGCGGACACCGGCGCGAGGGTCGAAGCTGCAAGGCCAACACAGCGATGCGGCGCCCGAGCGTGCCCCGTCCGGGGAGCCATCGTCATCAGGAAGTGCGTAGTCTGCGAGAGCCCGGCAAGGGTGTGGAAGGGCCAGCATGGGCCCTACATGAGGGTCTCCTGCCCCGAGTGCGGAGACTATGGCCTGACCATCTTCGGTCTCCTCAGGATGAAGAATGCCGATTCGGCGGCTCGCGCACGCATCCGCGCGGAGCTCAGCGAAGCCCGCCGGGGCGGCTACCGCATCGACATCCACGCGGACGAGCGCGGAGGGCCCGCCACGCGGCGGGGAATGAAACGAGACTGGAGCGGGGCCCTCTAGAGGGAAGCCCCGGGGGACGGTGGCGGTGCTGAAGGAAGTCATGCTGGTGGGAGGAGGCGCCTTCGTCGGCGCCAACGCCCGATACGGGGTCAATGTGCTGAGCGCGCGATGGCTCGACCCGGCCTGGCCCCACGGCACCCTGATCGCCAACGTCTGCGGAAGCCTGGTGCTCGGCTTCTTCTTCGCGGTGCTGAGCACGCGCGCGGTGGCCGATCCCGCGCTCCGCCTGCTGGTGGCGGTAGGGTTCTGCGGCTCCTTCACCACCTTCTCGAGCTACGCCCACGAGACGCTCCGCCTCTTCGAGCAGGGGGCCTGGGGCGCGGCCGCCGCCAACGTGCTCGCGAACAACCTGCTCTGCCTCTTCGCGGTGCTCGCCGGCATGTGGCTGGCGCGCTGGATCTAGGCCAGCTACCGCATCGCGGGCGTGCCCGGCGCCGCTCCGCGGATAGAATCGGCCTCCATGCGATTCGACACCACCCTCTTCTATCACGTCGGTGAGCCCTACGACTGGGGACTTCTCTTCGACGAGATGCACGAGACCGTCGTGCTGGTGGACGCGCTCGGCTACACCGGAGTGTGGCTCGCCGAGCACCACTTCGCGTGGGACGGGTGGTACCGCTCCGCTTCCAACCCGATGCTGCTCGGCGCCGACGTGGTGCGAACGAGCCCGCGCCTCCGCGTGGGCCAGTGCGGAGTGGTGCTTCCGGACTGGCACCCGTTGCGGGTCGCGGAGGACATCGCCTTCCTCGACCAGATGTCGAAGGGCCGGGTGGACTTCGGAATCGCGCCGGGCATCAACAGCCGCGCCTGCGCCCACTTCCATCCCGCCGGGGACCGGCGCGACCCCGCGCGCAACCGCGCCCTCTTCGACGAATGCCTGGACGTGATCCTCAAGGCCTTCGAGGATCGGCCCTTCTCGCATCGCGGCGAGCACTTCCGCTTTCCCGTCCCGGGATGGAAGGAGGCCAATCCCCTCGCCCACGACCCCGCCTACCACGCCGAGGACGGAGAGCTCGAACGTCTGGGAGTCTTTCCCAAGCCCTGGCAGAAGCCGCACCCTCCGATCTACCAGATGGCGGAATCGCGGGAATCGCACGCCGCCTGCGCCAGGCGCGGGATCGCGACGATGTCGCAGTACCTGTCGGCAGGGAGGATGCGGGAGAACTGGGACCACTACCGCGAGGTGGCGCGCGCGGAAGAGCGCCCGGCCCGGAACCCCGGCGTGGAGCCCGCGATCATGCGCGTCGCGTTCCTCGCCGATTCCGTACGGGAGGCGGAGCGCGCGGCGCGGCCCGGGATCAACCTGCTCGGGGCCTGGGGATCGGCCAATCCCTACCGGAGAAGGACTTCGATGGTGACGCCGGAGGAATGGGACGAGGAAGATATCGATCTCGACTGGTTCGACTTCCAGATGAAGCACGACACGATCCTGGTCGGCACTCCGGATACGGTAGCGGTGCAGGTCGAACGCCTCCGCGACGAGCTCGGCTGCCGCCACCTCGCGCTCTTCCTCAACATCCCTCGACTGTCGTTCGGGCAGGTGAAGCGGAGCCTCCGCCTCTTTGCGGAGGAGGTCATGCCGCGCTTTGCCGAATCGGACGCCGCCTGCCGGTCGAACCCGCTTCCCGAGCCGGTGGAGCAGGACGCTTGAGCCCTCTCGCCATCGCCGCGCTCGTCATCCTGGCGGCGATCGCCACCGTACTGGTGGTGATCGCGGCCGTGCATCTCGGCCGGCAAAAGGGCCGGACGGCGGACCACGCTTCTCCCGGCCGGCGCCCGCGGTGGTTCGAGCTGCTTCTCGCCCTCCTCCTGCTCGCGTTCCTGGTCGCCCTCGCGGTTGCCGTCGCCCTGGAGCCGGGTCCGGACTCCGCCGGGATCGGCGGCTGGCGCACCGAGCTCCGCTCCGGGGTATTCCTCGGCGTCATGCTCGCGGCCGCCGCGCTGGCGCTGGTGTTCCTGGTGGTGTTCCTCGTCGCGCGCGTCGCGCCGGGCCCGGCTTCCGGCGCTTCCGCCGCTCCCTCCGGCGCGGGCGCCGGCGAGGGGGCGGCGTCGGTCGAGAGCCCCGCCGGCGTCAGGCTGCTCGGGCTGCTGCTGCTCGCGCTCGGCGTGCTCGTCCTCGGCTGGAGCTGGCTGGAGCCTCCGGAAAAGGCCGTCCTCGTGCTTCGGGTGCTGTATCCGGCGAGCATCGCGGTGGCCCTCGTGCTCCTCTTCGACAAGGCGACGCGAAGCTGGACCCCGAAGGGAAGCGCGGAGGGCTTTCGGGAGTGGCTGCTCTGCGACCTGATCGTCATCGGCCTGATTCTCGGCTTCCTCAACCTGGAGCACTTCGAGGACCGGGACGCCTATCGCGCGTTCTTCTGGGACGTGGTCCACATCGCCGCCTTCTTCCTCGTGTTCTGGCTGCTCGACCGGACGCAGTTCCGGGGGCGCTTTCTCGTCGCCACCGGATACCTCGCCCTGCTCCCCCTCCTGCTGCTGCTGTGGCGCTGGCTCCACGAGCTCGAGGCGCCGGCCGAGCTCTCCTGGTGGAGCACGGTGTGGCCGACCTTCTTCCTCGGGCTGGCCTTCTTCGTGCTCGAGATCATCAGCCTCATCGCCCTGCGGGGCGGGCGCTCGCACCTGGCGCCGGCGATAAAGGACGCCGTCTTCGCCGCTCTCTACGCCATCCTCCTCTTCGCCGCCATTCCGGCCGCGGCGTAGGCGGGAACGCAATTGATGGCGGCAGGGCGATCGGGTAGAAAAGGCGCTGCGGCGGACGCCCGCGTCGCGACGCCGACGGACGAGGCTCGAATCGAGGGCCGGAACCTTGCCCGGGACCTTCGGGCCGGAACGGGGACTTAGGGGAACGCGATGAGCGGATGGCAGTGGTTCTGGACCGTGGTCGGGTTCATCCTGTTCATCGTCCTGCTGATCTTTCTCTACTACTCGGCCCCCTTCGAGCAGCTCTTCGTGCGCGTCATCAACGGGATCAGCTTCGGCAACGTGATCTTCTGGGTGGCGCTCGTCGTCGGCATCATCGGCTTCTGCGCCTACCACTGGCACGCCTACCGCGTCTACATCGCGAAGCGGCACAGCGTCGACGAGATGGTCCTGAGCTCGCTGCGCGGCTCCACCTTCACCGCGATCCTCCTCGCGGGCGGGGCGACCCTTCAGTCCCTCCAGATTCTCTGCGTCCACCTGCTCGACGGGGGGTACATGGTGGACGCCGAGTTCGGCAAGCGGCTCGGGGCGCTCGTGGCGCTCGTCGTCGTCACGGCGATTTTCTGCGTGATCTTCTGGCTGCTGAAGGTCATCCGGACGGAGACCCGGAGCGCATAGAGGGCGCGCCGCCGCGAAGACGGCAATCCGCGGGTGGGTCTCAGCCGGCCGCGGCCGCATCCGGCCGGCCGCTGCCTCGAGCCCTCAGGCGTGGATGCCTCCGTAGGGGCCGCGCCGGACGAAGGCGCCGTCGCCGGGCCGTCCCACGTACTCGCCACGGTCGATGACGACCTTCCCCCGGGAGAGCACCGTCTCGGTGTATCCCTTCACCCTGAACCCCTCGTAGGCCGAGTAGTCGACGTTCATGTGGTGGGTCCGGGGATTGTGGACGCTGATGGTCTCCTCACGCTCCGGGTCGAATATCACGATGTCGGCGTCGCTTCCCACCGCAATCGTCCCCTTCTTCGGAAAGAGCCCGAAGATCCTGGCCGCCCCGGTGGACGTGAGCTCGACGAAACGGTTGAGATCGAAGCGCCCCTCCGAGACTCCGTGGTGGTAGATGAGGCTCATGCGGTTCTCGATGCCGGGACCGCCGTTCGGAATCTTGCTGAAATCGCTCCGGCCGAGCTCCTTCTGCTCCTTGAGGCAGAAGGGGCAGTGGTCGGTGGAGATGACGTCGAGGGTCTTGAGCCTCAGCGCCCGCCACAGCTCGTCCTGGTTCCACTCCTCACGCAGCGGTGGAGTGAGCACGTACTTCGCGCCGTCGAAGCCCGGCGCGTCGTAGGCGCCGACGTCGAGGAGCAGGTACTGCGGGCAGGTCTCGGCGTGGGCCATTACCCCTCGCGCCTGCGCCAGGCGCAGCTCCTGTAGCGCGTCATAGCAACTGAGGTGCACGATGTAGATGGGCGAGCGGGCAACCTCCGCGATGGCCAGCGCGCGATGCACGCCCTCCGCCTCGAGCCGGGTGGGGCGGGTCAGGGCGTGCTGCTTCGGCCCGATCTCCCCCTCTTCGAGCGCGATGCGCACCAGCTCGTCGATGACGATGCCGTTCTCCGCATGCATGCAGACCAGGGTGCCGTCCTCGCCCGCCTTGCGAAGGGCACGAAAGATGGTGCCGTCGTCGGAGAGCATCACCCCGGGATAGGCCATGAAGAGCTTGTAGCTCGTGACCCCGTCGTCCGCGAGGCGACGCATTTCGGGAATCCGCCGGGGCGGGAGATCGGTGATGATCATGTGGAAGGCGTAGTCCACCGCGGTCTTGCCGGCCGCCTTCGCGTGCCAGATGTCGAGCGCCTCGAGGGTGGACATGCCCCGTGACTGCACCGCGAAGTCGATGATGCAGGTGGTGCCACCGTGGGCGGCGGCGCGGGTGCCGGTCTCGAAGGTGTCGGAGGTCGTGGTGCCGCCGAAGGGAAGCTCGAGATGGGTGTGGGGATCCACCCCTCCGGGCAGGACGAGCTTGCCCGAGGCGTCGATGACGGTATCGGCGTCGATGACGAGCTCCCGGCCGATGAGGGCCACGACCTCGCCGTCGACGAAGACATCGCCGAAGTAGTCGTCCACCGCGGTGACGACCCGGCCGTTCCTGATGAGAACGCTCACCGCGAAGCCCCGCCGTCGACGATCGCTACGTTCGGCGCCCGGGTCGGACGCAGGCGCCGGAAGCGCAATTCCAAATGCCGCGAGGTTGCGCTAAGGTCCACGGAAGCGGTCGACGATTCAACAATGACAGTGGCCGGCGAACGCTCGCAGGCCACGCACTCGATCGTGACCCCCCATGAACAGCTAGAGCAGGAATGGGAGCGAGAACATGAAGAAACAGCATGAACACAACTCGGGCGGAACGCAACCGAAGCGGTTGAGCCGCCGCGAGTTTGTCGGCACTTCGGCCAAGGCCGCGGCGGCCGGCGCGGCCATCACCGCCTTCCCCGCGATCGTGCGTGCCGACGACCCGATTCGGTCCATCGGCCTGGGGGTGAGCATCATCAACGAGATCCAGGGACAGGCGTCGCAGGATCTCGGCTTCCAGGTGAAGGGCCAGGCGCTGGGCTACGGTGCGATGTTCGGCAAGATGCTGAACCAGAACGACCAGTACGAGATCGCGGAGGGCTACTACAACGACATGGACGTGTTGTGGCCGGCCGGAGTGTGGCAGCCCATCGACACCCATCGCATCAAGGACTGGGACAAGGTCACCAATCTCTCGAAGACCGGCCGCCTCACGCCGGAGTCGAAGGAAGGTCAGGGCGATGCTCCCTTCCGGCACCTGTGGGTGGACGAGAACGGCAACCGCACCATGGAGGAATCGCGCTACATCACGATGGTGCCGGGCTGGCACAACGCCGATTCCATCGGCTACAACCCCGAGGACACCGGCCGCCCGATCGAGAGCTGGGCGGACCTGATGGCCGAGGAGTTCAGCGGCCGGGTCGCCCTCCTCAACGTGCCCCAGATCGGGACGATGGACGCCTCCCTCGCAGTCGAGGCGATGGGGCTCTACGAGTTCAAGGACAAGGGCAACATGACCCGCGAGGAGATCGACTTCCTCATCGACTTCCTCATCGAGAAGAAGAAGGCCGGCCACTTCCGGGCCTTCTGGGAGACTTTCGGACAATCGGTAAACCTCATGGTGAGCGGAGAAGTCGCTCTGGAGAGCATGTGGTCGCCCGCGGTCACCGCGATCAAGGCCGAGGGAATCCCCTGCGTCTACGCCTTCCCGAAGGAAGGCATGCGGGGCTGGCACGGTGGCCTGTCGATCTCGGCCAGGGTCACCGGCAAGGCGCTTGACCAGGCCTACGAGTACATCGACTGGTGGCTCGCGGGCTGGCCCGGGGCCTTCGTGGCCCGGCAGGGCTACTACATGTCGGTGCCCGAGAACGTGAAGGGCCACCTCGAGCCGGAAGAGTGGGATTTCTGGTACGAGGGCAAGCCCGCCGCGAAGGAGCTGCCCGACCCCTTCGGGACTCCCATCGTGGAGCAGGGCGAGGTCCGCGACGGCGGCTCCTACTGGAACCGCTTCAGCAACATCGCGGTGTGGAACTCGCTCATGGACGAGAACGACTACCTGGTGAAGCGCTGGACGGAGTTCCTCGCCGCCTGATCCAACCTGCCGCCGGGGCCCGGCTCGTCCGGGCCCCGGTTCTCTTCACCTCGTCGAGGCCGACCTCGGCCCCCGCTCCGGCGGGCGGAGCTACGGCCGGCCACGGCTCCGCGCGCTTGCCGGTCGATCCGGTCGGGCCATCCGTCGGGAAGACACCGCAGCGCGAGCGGGCCATCACATCGACGATCTTGCCGGGCGGCACGGTCAATCCTCGTCGGGGAGCTGAGCCTCCACGTCGGCGACAAAGTCGTCCACGCGCTCGACCAGCTTGGTGCTGACCTGGTCCACGTGTTCGACCAAGCGCGCAGCGGCGCCGTCGAGCTCGCCGGCAACGGTGCTCTCCACGTCGCGGATCCGGCGCGTTGTGCGGTGCTCGGAGGCTTGGATTTGGCGGTCAAGGCGTCGCTCCACGCCATCGAGGCGGGCGCGCACTTCCTTGGCGAAGTTGGCTATCGCGGAGGTGAGGTTCGCCCAAAGCCAAATGGTGGCTACGACTATCGCGACGATGATGCACAAGGCACCGATCGCGATCGCCAAGGCGGTGCTCATCGGGGTGTGCCGGCTAGGGAGCCCGTTCGTGGTCGCACGGCCGCGGCGTGGACTACCAGCACGCGGTGGCCAGGACGAGGTAGGAGCCGCATGGTCTAGCGACCATCTCCAGATCTGCGCGGGGGATGCGCAGCAATGCGCGTTCCTACCGCAACTGAGGGGGACGTCGGGCGACCGGCGTCTCTACTCGACCAGCTCCAGACTTTCGAGCGTGAGTTGGTCAGAATCAACCGTACAGTGCGAGCACCTCGCCTTGAGTTCAACATAACGCTTGGTCCAAAGTCCAGGGCCACTATGTCTCTCCTCCCAGGCGGTCGGCGGCGCGGGGCTGCTTCCACAGGCGCACGATGAATCGGCTCTCTTCCTCGACGAGGTCGGGCTCCGTTCCGTTGTGCGCCCGCATGCCTGCGACGATTTTGCGCGGCACGCCCAGCCCCGTGGCCTCGATGTAGCGGTAGTCGCGCAGCACTTCCTTGATCAGCTCGTTGCGCGAAGCGCGATACCCAGCACGCATCTTGTCCACGGTGACCGTGTTCGGCAAACGGCCGGGGGAAATGACTTCCAGTCGATTCGAGTAGAGCGAAAGCTCGATGTCCATCACGCCAATGGTGTAGTCGCGATGAGCGATGGCGTTCACGATGGCCTCGCGGACGGCTTCGATTGGATAGTCCCAGCGCTCCCGGCGCTGCCCTCCGTGATCGATGGAGGCATCGATCCCGATGTTGCGGCGGACGAAGTCCATTGCCTGCTCGACAACCCCCGCCTCGACCGCGTCACCCGCCTCCGAGAAGGTTGGCGGTAAGCCCGGCCAAGCCTCCTCCGTCCCTCCCCCGGCATGCGATGCCGGGAACAGCGACACAGCAGCGCCTCGCAGCGTCGCTCGCGCCCGGGCACCGTAGTCCTTTTCGGTCCCGGTGTAGGCGGCCGCACTGATTCCGGCTGGGGGCAGATATCGGTTTGGCCGCACGCCGAAGAGCAAAAGCCCGCCCGCGCTCGGCATCGAGATGCCTCGATCCTCGTACATCAACTCGGTGTTGACGAGCAGGCGCATCCATGCTTCGTTGTCGTCCGCAGGGGGGCAGGATTGTCGGCGTATGTCGCGGAAATAGTTCAACAGCCGGCGCATGTCGAACTCATCCAGTCCGGCACCGGAAACGGGCTTGCGGTCGTACGGCAGGCGTCCCGACTGCATGTAGAGGCGTGCTTCTTCTTCGTCGGTCGCGTCGCGAGAAGTCGTGCCGGCACGAATCTGCGTGGCCCACGCCGGGCCGCGCCGGCACTTGTAAGGCTTGTCGGGTGCGTCGACGGGAAGCGAGACAATCCCCACTGTCTTCCCCTCACCCCAGTCGATCGTCTCCCAGAAGGGAATTGTCGCCGGGCGCAGATGCGTGCGCGCCGCCTCCATCACCCACTCCTCGGCTCTCTCACGCTCTCTCGTCAAGCCCGAGACACTCCGATCCTTCTCGACCCCGAGCAATATGTGACCGCCCTCGAGATTGAGCAGTGCGGCCATCTCCTTGGCGAGCTTCTGGGGAGTGACATCGTCGCGCTTGAACTCGACGCCGGAGTTCTCGCCGTGGTGAATCAGCTCGGCCAGTTCGCTGCGATTCATGCCGTGCTTTCTCGTGCTCGCGTGTGCCGGCTCAGAACCCGTACTTCCGGCGGCGTCGTTCGAAAGCCTCCTTGCCACCTTCTAGGATCTCCTCGACCAGCTCCCGCACCCGCCGGTCGTCTATGGATCCGACGTGTTCCGGCGCGATTTGCGCGTGGCCCCGCTCGGCCTCGCCCGAAGCGGTGAGCCCGACGATCAACTCGGCGTCCCCCAGGACGGGGATGTTCGCATTGTGCGTGGAGAACACGAATTGGCGACGCTGCTTCTCTGCGCGCATGCGCGGCACGATGCCTTCGGTGATGAAGCGGTTGTCGAGATCATCCTCCGGCTGATCGACTATCAACGGCGCGTCCGACTCAAGCAAGAGCAGCAGGAGCACTGCCGTCGCCTTCTGGCCCGTGGACAGCTCATCGAGCGTCTGCCACGACGGTGGCTCGCCGAGCGGCGCAGTGTTCAGCCGGATCGCCGTCGTCGGGGGCAGATCCAGCTCTTCGATGCGCATCAGCACTTCTTCATCTGCTCCCGTCATGCGTTCAGCCTGTGCGCGTGGGATGCTGCCGAAGGACTCGACCACCTTCTGTGCGCCCGCGCGGCATGCGGCCACGAATCGCGTGAGCGACAGGTCGCGCGCGCCGCGCAAGGTCTCGATGGCTTCGGAGAGGCGCCCACCGATGTCGTCACGCAGGATCTTGAACAGCGGCTCTCGATCGCCCGCCGCCGTCACTTCGATATGTACACGGTCCTTGAGCCGCTGGTTGACCCTCTTCGCCGCACGACCCAAGTGGCGGAACTCCTCGCCCTTGAGATCTTCCCAGTCGGCGAGCAGTCCCCGGCGCCGATCGGATTGCTCCCTTTCCACGCGCCGAAGCGACGTCTGGCTCTCGCGCAACGGGCGCAGCGCCTCGATCTGTTTGCGCAAACGGATGAATTCTTCGCCATCGACGCGCGACTTCTGCAGCTCTCGCAGGATCTTTTCGTAGGCCGCCTGCACCTCCTGCTTGCGCGACTCCCACAGGATGCGCACGTCACTCACGCCCCGCTCGGAACGCTGCAACGCGGCTTCCAACGATTGCACAATCGCCGCAAGATCCGAATCGAAGCGCTCGAACACACCGTTCAGGCGCCCCAGCATATCCCTCGCCGGCAACTCCTCGAGCGCCTTGGCGGAAAGGAAAGCGCGGTCGACGGGAAGCTCGCTTTTCAGACTCTCCAGGCACTCGCGAAAGGTGGCAAGGCGATCCGGTATGGACGTGAAAATCTGCTCTTCGCGCACGAGCAGGCTCCGTTCCTTGAGTCGTTCCTCAAGCCCCGCTTCCTTGAAGCGCGCGAGCGTCTCTTCCAGTCCCGGCAACGCGGCAAGCCGCTCTTCAATCCGCTCCAGCTCACTCCGCGTTTCGACATTGCTCCGACGGCTCTTTTCCAGTTCGCGCCGCAGGTTGGCCTTGCGTCGTGCAAGCGCATCGTCGCGTTTCACGAAGCGGTTGAGCAGGCGCGTCAACTTCTCGGGGCTCTTGGTCAGCTCGGAGATCTCGTGCTGACCAAAGACCTCGATGCCCGGCAGAATGTCCGCCGGCGTCAGGCTCGACACCTCGCCCACGTCATCCTTGACGAGGGGAGGATTGGGGATCGTGCGCTCGATGCGGTACTCGCGAACCGCCGGTCGATGCGATCGAACGTGCAGCGAGACCTTGGTCCCGTTCCGCAAGACGTGCCGGACGATGCCTTCGTGGGCCTTCTGCGACTCGGCACCGCCGGCATCCAGCCCGAGGACGGCGCGGATGCTCTCGACGATCGTGGACTTGCCCGTGCCGCGGCCGCCGACCAGTACGTTCAAGTTGGGATTGAAGCCCACCTCCGCTCCGTCCAGGAAGCCCCCTTCCCATGCCAGGGAAAGCAGCCCGGCGTGTTCCTCGGACTCCAGCTTCCCCTCCTCGGGACTGAGGCGTATGCGTGAGCCCGGATCGAGGAATGCTTGCCGCAAACCTTCGATACTCACTTCCGACATCTTGATCCAGCAGGTCGCGGCACGGTCTTCCAGGTCATCGGGTTCGACGATGTCCTTGGCATTGACGGCCGCGAGCGCAAGTTTGCTCTCGGGGGCGTCGCTTCGGCGGTATTCTGGGTTGCTGTTCTCGACAATCTGGCGAAGATCCTGCGGCAGATCGGCTACCAGGCCCGGAATCTGGACTGCGAGGAGGTGCTCGTTCCGCCATGCTCGAACTCGGGCCTGCCCCTTCAGGACCCTGAGCAAGCCGCCCTGGCCGCTGGTCACGTGAGCAGCGACGGTCACTCCACCCTGTTCGCGCACTTCTGCGAGGATGTCCTCAAGGGACATCGACGAGAGATCCGACGACGGCTTCGGATCCGTGATGCCGAACGCGCCGAGGTAGCGTCCGAGCTGATCCTGGTCGGAGTCAGGCGGATAGATGCAGAGGACATGCACCCCCTCGCTCGACGACAACTCGAAGCCGGGAAAGACATACAAGCGCCCTTCCGCAGCCGCCCGAAACGCCGGTACGCTGCGCACGTTGTTATGATCGGTGACGGCGAGGACGGATATGCCGAGTGCCAGCGCCTTGTCGACGATAGTCCGCGCGTGCGAGGCGACATCGCCCGAGGCGGCCTGCCCCCGGAAGGAGCCGCCGTAGTGGTGCGGGTTCACCTGGAGCGCGCAGCGGTGGAACACGGCGCCAGTGAGAAACGTGCGGGCACGGGCAGGGTCGTGGTTTGCGGTTGCCACTCGCTACTCCTAATGGACCGTCGGCGCGAAACTGTCCGTGCCGGCACGCCTGTCGTTCTCCAGCGCTTCGGAGCCGAACCACTGCACGCCGACGACCGTTGCGAGGCCCTCGGGCAGAACGCCGCGTACCGCAGTGTTGGCCTGGAGATCTTCGAGCTTCATTCCCTTGGATACAGCCGTTTGCAGGGTGCGCGTCCGCACAACCCGGTCGAAAACCCGACAGTCCGAGAAGGCCGCGTAGAATTGGCAACCCAGACACCCGCCACCCCAAGTGACCGAGCGGTCGGATTATCCACCGGTTGACGTTCCCGGCCCGCTCCATGATGAGACTAGATGGTCCTCCCGCAGACAACAAGGGACGGTGCGTGACGATAAGCCTCTGATTCATCGGGATCGAGGCCACTGGAGACCCATGGATGTTCGTGGAATCTTCTCGCATCTCAAGTGCAGCGACCGCCGCTTCGCCTGTCGCTCGCACGACCATCCCGGAGACTGACGGCACCGCTCGTTTCTCACGGCCATCAAAGGAGGAGAGAGCCCGATGCTGCTGACGCCCACCGAAATCGAGCGACTCACCATCTTCAATGCCGCGGAGCTCGCGCGGCGCCACCGGGAACGGGGGATCAGGCTGAGCCAGCCGGAGGCGGTGGCCTTCATTTGCGACGAGATCCTCATGGGAGCGAGAGAGGGACGCAGCGTCGCCGAGCTCGCGAGTCTCGGCTCCACCCTGCTCACCACGGACGACGTTCTCCCGGGGGTCGGAGACATGACGCCGAAGATCCAGGTCGAGGGCATGTTCCCCGACGGGGCCAAGATGGTGACAGTCCACCAGCCCATCCGCCCCGGCGTAGCCCCGCCCGAGCACGACGAGCACACGCCGGGCGAGCTCCTTCCCGCCGACGGTGTGATCGAGCTCAACCGCTCCCGCCGGCGCCGGACGCTGCGCGTCAGGAACACCGGCGACCGACCGATTCAGATCGGCAGTCACTATCACTTCTTCGAGGCGAACAGGGCGCTGGAGTTCGACCGGGAGGCCGCGTTCGGCATGCGCCTCGACGTACCGGCCGGCGTGTCCCGCCGCTTCGAGCCGGGACTGACCCGTGAGGTGGACCTGGTGGCCATCGGCGGCACGGGCGAGGTGAGCGGGTTCAACGACCTCACGAACGGCTCGGTGCACTCCGACGAGGTCAAGGCGCGAGCGCTCGAGAAGGCGCGAGCGGGCGGGTATCGGGGCGCCTGAGGGGGGAATCTCCATGGTCACGATGACGCGCAGGGCCTACGCGGAGATGTTCGGTCCCACCACCGGGGACTGCGTGCGCCTCGGCGACACCCCGCTGCTCGCCGAGGTCGAGCACGACCACGCGGTCCCGGGCGACGAGTGCATGATCGGTGGCGGCAAGACGCTGCGCGACGGCATGGGGCTCTCGACCCTCACGAGCGCGGCCGGCGCGCTCGATCTGCTCTTCGAGAACGCGCTCGTCATCGATCCGATCCTCGGGGTGGTGAAGGGCGACATCGGGGTGAAGGACGGCCTCGTCGTCGGGGTGGGAAAGGCCGGCAACCCCGCGGTGATGGACGGCGTGACCCCCGGGCTCACGGTCGGCAACTCGACGGTCATCGAGGCCTGCGAGGGGCGCATCGTGACCCCGGGCGCCCTCGACGTGCACGTGCACTTCATCGGCGCGGACCAGGTCCATCACGCCCTTTCCAACGGCGTCACCACCATGATCGGCGGCGGAATCGGAGCCGCCTTCGCGGTCGACAGCGGCTCGCTCCACGACATCCACCGGATGCTGCGCTCGAGCGAGGGCTTCCCCATGAACTTCGGGCTGTTCAGCCGCGGCAACTCGCACAATCCGGACGCCATCGAGGAGCTGATTGCGGGCGGGGTCATCGGCGTCAAGATCCACGAGGATTTCGGCGGCATGCCCGCCACCATCGACGCCTGCCTGTCGGTCGCCGACGCACTGGACTTCCAGGTGCAACTGCACACCGACACCCTGAACGAGTCCGGGTTCTACGAGCGCACCATGGAGGCGATCGCGGGGCGCACCATCCACATGTACCACACCGAGGGCGCGGGCGGCGGACACGCTCCCGACATCATCCGCTGCAACGGCGAGGCCCACTGCCTGCCCTCCTCCACCAACCCCACGAACCCGTACACCTCCAACACCTTCGACGAGCACCTGGACATGACCATGTCCTCGCACCTCCTGCGGCCGGACATTCCGGAGGACGTGGCGCACGCCGAGGGCCGGATCAGGTGCCAGTCCATCTCGGCCGAGGACGTGCTCCACGACATCGGCGCCATCTCCATGATGGGCTCGGACAGCCAGGGGATGGGCAGGGTGAACGAGGTGGTCACGCGCACCTGGCAGCTCGCGGCCAAGATGAAGGATCAGCGCGGGCGCTACCCGGAGGAGACCACCGCCCGCGGCGACAACGAGCGAATCAGGCGCTACATCGCGAAGTACACGATCAACGCCGCGCGCACCTTCGGAATCGCCGGGCACGTCGGCTCCATCGAGCCGGGAAAGATGGCGGATCTCGTGGTCTGGGCGCCGAGCCACTTCGGGATCAAGCCGGCCGCGGTGTACAAGAGCGGCTTCATCGCCTGGGCCGGAGTGGGAGACGGGGCGGCGTGCCTGTCGAGCTGCGAGCCTGTTGTCCATCGGCCCCAGTGGGGAGCCTTCGGGAGCGCCGCCGCCGCCGTCGGAGCGAACTTCGTCCACCCGCTCGCGCTCGAGGCGAAGGTCGCCGAGCGTCTCGGTCTCGCCAAGCCCCTGCTGGCGCTGTCGGGAACGCGCTCGCTGGGCAAGTCCGACATGCTGCACAATGACGCCTGCCCGGACATCAGGGTGGACCCGCAGACTTTCGACGTGTTCGTCGACGGGGTGCTCGCCGCCTGCGAGCCGGCCGAGAAGCTGTACTTGACCCGGAAGTACCTGCTGCGTTGACCGCGAACCATCACGAAGAGGGGCCCCGATCGTCCGGGCCGACCCCGTTGCCGGGCGCCCGGCCACCCGGGCGCGTTACGGCGGTACCCCGGCGATCCGCGAGCCTCGCGAAGGCGCGGACAGCGCCCGCAGGGGCGCGGTGCGGTCGTTCAGGCACGGGAGCGGGGCCGGAATGCGCCCCGCCGGCGAGGAGCCCCTTCAGGTGAGCGCGGGCGGCGGCATGGCGAATCGGCCGGGCACCGGGTTCCGAAGCCCGGGTGCGTCCGGGTAAGGGGCGAAGGCGGTGGCCCGAGTCGTGGAATCCCAGCACCGGGGCCTCATCGGCGCCCAGCCCTCTCCGCCTCCCGAGCTCGTCGAGAAGAAGCGGAGGACCCGGCACGAGGAAGGGTTCCCGGTCGGGTGGCTGATCGCGCCCGGCGTCGCGTGGCTGCTCCTGTTCCTGGTGATCCCGCTCGTCAGCATCATCGTGTTCAGCTTCTGGACCTCGACCGGACACGGGATGACCGCCGACCCGACCCTCCACCACTACGGGGAGTACTTCACGACCGAGGGGTTCTTCGATCCCGAAGCGGACAGGTTCCTCGGGCCCAGCATCTTCATCAAGACCCTGTGGTCGACCTTCCGATTCACGCTGACGGTGATGTTCTTCTGCCTCCTGCTCGGCTACCCCATCGCCTACTTCCTGGCGATGCAGGTCCAGACCTTCAAGTGGCAGATGGCGCTCTTCCTGCTGTGCATGGTGCCCTTCTGGACGAGCTACCTGATCCGGGCGGTGGCGTGGCTGCCGATGCTGGGCCGGCGGGGCCTGCTGAACAGCTTTCTCGTGTCCAGCGGCATTCTCGAGAAGCCGTCCAGCGTGCTTCTCTACTCGGAGTTCGGCTACACGATGGCCCTGGTCCAGCTCTACGTGGTGCTCTGCGTCGGGCCCATCTTCTTTTCGCTCGCCAAGATCGACAAGGACATCCTGGAGGCGGCGCGGGACATGGGCGCCTCCGCCTTCCAGATCTTCCGCGAGATCATCGTGCCGCTCTCCCTGCCCGGGGTGGCGATCGGGATGATATTCATCTTCGTGATGATCATGGGAGAGTTCGCGACCGCGGTCGTCGTCTACGGCGGCAAGACGTCCACGGTGGGGACGGTGATCCTCAACTACTACGCGATCGCCAACTATCCCTTCGCCGCGGTCAACGCGCTCATGCTCATGATCGCGATGATGATCGGCGTGGTGATCATCCTGCGCCTCGTGGACATCCGGAGCCAGCTCTAGCGATGGCGAGGCGCTGGACGGCGGAACGCAAGCGGAAGGCGGCGATCAAGTCGATCTTCAGCGGGTACTACGTCATCTTCCTTCTCTTCATCTACGGGCCGATGTTCGCCATGTTCATCCTCTCCTTCCAGGGAAGGAGAGGGGGAACGAGCTTTCCCATGCGCGGCGCGAGCCTGTTCTGGTGGAACAAGCTGCTGGAGCCTTCGAGCGTCGGCGACCTGAAGGGAGCATTGCTGCGCTCCGTCGTGCTCGCGCTCATCGTGATGGTGATCACCGCGCTCTTCTCGACCCTGTTCGCCATGGCCTTTCGCAAGCGCTTCGCGGGCTCCGGCCTGCTCTTCTACACCATCATGACCGGGATCATGGTGCCGGGCATCCTGCTGAGCCTCGGGATGGCGACGCTCATGAAGCAGGTCGGCATTTCCCCCGCCTGGTGGTCGACGGGGCTCGGGGTGCACGTGGTGTGGACGCTTCCCTTCGGCTTTCTCGTCATGATGGCGGTGTTCAACCGCTTCGACAGCGCGCTGGAGGAAGCGGCGCGTGACATGGGGGCGAGCGAATGGACGGTCTTCAAGGAGGTGACCCTGCCCCTCATCACGCCGGGGATCGTCGCCGCCGGCCTCTTCGGGTTCACGCTCTCCTACGACGAATTCGCCCGCACCACCCTGCTCGCGGGCGAGAACAACACCCTTCCCCTGGACATCAACGCGTCCATGACCCAGCGCATCCGCCCCACGCTCTTCGCGCTGGGCACCGCCTCCACTCTCTTCTCGCTGCTGATGATCGGGCTCTTCCTGCTCGTCTACACCATCCTCTACCGGCGCACCCGCTGATTTCGGCATCGGTGCTCGGCCGAAGCGAAGGCCGGCCAGGGCGCAGTTCAGCGCCGGTCGCGGTGCGCCCACCCGTGCCCGAGGCCGGGATTGAGCTGCGTTCAGTCGAGCAGGAGGACGGCGGCCTCCGCCGGCCAGCAGATCGTCTCGCGCTCGCCGACCTCGTAGACGCGGTCGGAGACGCTGCGGTGCTGCTCCACGTGGACGTACTTTCCGGGAGAGAACTCGAATACGTCCGTCTCCAGCGAGCCCAGGAACTCGGTCGCGACGTAGGTCGCCTCGACCTGGTTCGCCATGTCGGAGCGGGCTCCGGTGTGCAGGAGGTCGGCCCGAACTGAGAAGTGGGCGGGGCGGCCGTTGCGGATGTCGCGGTCGTCGTCGTTCGGGGCGCGCACGTAGTAGAGACGGCCCTTCGACTCGACGAAGACGATGGACCCGCTCCGGGATCGAATCGTTCCCTCAAAGACGTTGTTGTTGCCGATGAAGTCGGCGACGAAGCGGGTGCGCGGCGCTTCGTAGACCTCGCGCGAGGTCCCGATCTGCTGGATCACCGCGTCGCTCATCACCACCACCTTGTCGGCGAGCGACATCGCCTCCTGCTGGGAGTGCGTGACCATGATGAAGGTGATGCCGAGCTCGCGCTGGATCGTCTTCAGCTCGACCATCATCTGCTGGCGCAGGCTGTAGTCGAGCGCTCCGAGCGGCTCGTCGAGGAGCAGGAGGGTGGGCTTGCTGATGAGGGCCCGGGCCAGCGCCACGCGCTGCTGCTGGCCGCCGCTCAGGTCCCGGGGATAGCGGTCGGCGAGCGGGTCCAGGCTCACCATCTCGAGCATCTGGCCCACCTGCCGGTCGCGCTCGCGGCGCTCGATGCCCTTGACCTTCAGGCTGAACTCGACGTTCTGGTGGACGGTGCGGTGGGGGAAGAGCGCGAAGCTCTGGAACATCATCGCGGTGTCGCGTTCCGAGGGCGGGAGGTCCGTGACATCCGTGCCGGCGATGTAGATCTTCCCTTCGGTGACCTCCTCCAGACCGCCGATCATGCGCAGCGTGGTGGTCTTGCCGCAGCCGCTCGGCCCGAGCATGGCGACGAACTCGCCGTGCTCGATCTCCGCGTTGAAGTCGATGACGGCGTGCACCCCGCCCTCGAAGGTCTTGCTCACGCCGATGAGGACGACGTCGAGGTCGGCCATCGCCTGAGCCCTCCCGGCCTCAGCCGGAGGGAAGCCGGGAATCCGCCGGCCGCGGCGCGCGCGGGGACGCTGCGCCCTCCGTCACGCCCGGGCACCGCGCGACGCTCGGCACGGAAATGCGCAGGCGCGCTTGCCCCCGGTCCGCGGGCCGGCGCTTCACTTCACGCTCTTGGCGAGCGCCCCGAGCAGTGTCCACGCGGTTTCGAAGGGCACGTCGTCGAAGGCCCCGCCCTCGTTCGCCGAGGCCAGCACC
This sequence comes from Gammaproteobacteria bacterium, assembly GCA_022824305.1. Classification (GTDB taxonomy): domain Bacteria; phylum Pseudomonadota; class Gammaproteobacteria; order HK1; family HK1; genus JAJEAD01. Next base: position 101,272 of record JAJEAD010000063.1, read on the forward strand.
GCGACCGAACGCGACGCTTCCTCGTTTCCGGACGCGGCTTCGTCGAGCCGGGCGAGCGCATCGGCGAAACGCAGCTCCCCGGCCTCGTCTCCGAGGGCGGACTCGACCAGTGCGGCAAGGCGGTCCGCGTGAGCGCTCAGCGGGCTCTCGTCCGGCCGGCGGAAGATGCCGCGAATGCCGTCGCGCGCCAGCCGGTCCCTCAGCCCCTCCGGCAGCGACTGCGCCACCCCCTCGAGCGCTTCGCCGATGCCGAAGCCGGAAGTGAAGAGCTGCCGGATATTGTCGACGGTGCCTCCGTCGCCCCCGTACATGCGGATGTGGGCCCCGGAGAGCGCATTGCCCATGGCCTTGGCCTGGTCGATGTGGATGGCACGCTCGGCCTCGATGTGCATCTTGGCGAGCTCGAGGAAGGTCGCGGACTCGTCGTACTTCTTGAGCGCGTCGGCCTTGGCCTCGATGCCGACCGCCTCGGCCTCGAGACGACGCTGGGTGTTCGCCACCCGAAGCGATTCGATGTGCACCTCGGCCCGGCCCACCGCGCCGGCTTCCCTCTCGATGCCCTCGGCCCCGATCTGCTGCGCCTCGCTCGTGGCCCGGGCGCGAGTGAGGGTGGCCTCCGCCTCGCGCTCGGCCGCGAGCCGGCGGGCATCGGACTGGGAGAGCATGTGCATGCGGGCAATCTCCGCCTTGGTCTCCTCTTCGATCCGGCGGGTATCGGCCTGGTTCTCGGCCTGGATGCGGTCCACCTCCTTGCGGCGGGCGGCGTCGGCCACCCGGCGCACGGACTCCGCGTCGTGCTCCGCCTGCTCCCGCAGCGCCGTCATCTCCAGGCGGCGCGCCTCCGCCTGCTCGAGATCGCGGGTCTTTCCGGCGAGCGTGATCTCGCGGTCGCGCTCCTCGCTCTCCCGGGAGAGGAAACGCTGGATGTCCGCGCGCTCGCGCTCCGTCTCCTTGCCGATGAGGGCGATCTCGCGCTCGCGCTCCTCCACCTCGACCGCGAGGGCCTTCTTGACCCGCGCGGTCTCGAGCGCCTCGTCCCGGGCGACCAGGGTCATCTCCCGCGTCCGCTCCTCTTCTTCAATCGCGAGCCGGCGCTGCACCTCGACCCGCTCGAGCTCCACCGTCTTCGCCACCAGCGCGATGTCGCGGTCGCGCTCTTCGCTTTCCCGGGAGAGCGCGCGCTGGATGTCGGCCGCCTCGCGCTGGCGCTGCTCCTCGATGATCGCGATGTCCTTGCGAATCTGCGCCGCTTCCAGCGCCTCCGCCTTCGCGATCTCTTCCTGTTCCACCTGCCAGCGCTGCTCGAGGATGTAGCGCTGCTGCTCGCTCAGCACCCGGGCCCGCTCGTTCGCGACCTCCTGTTCCTGGCGGGCCTCGGCGAACGACTCGTCCTTGTCCAGCTCGAGCACTTCGAGTCGGGTCTCGAGGCTGCGCTTGCGGACCGAGAGGGCGGTCGCCTCCGAGACGCGATGCCGGTCGTCGCGGGCCGACTCCTCGTGGGACATCACCGCGGTCGCGCGGTCGATGTCCGCGACCTGGCGGTCCTGCTCCTTGGCGATGAGCGCGATCTCCTTGTCCTTCTCCGCCCGCTCGCGCTCGAGACCCCGGTGGATCTCGGCCAGCTCCTCCTGCTTCGCCTTCTCCACCAGCGTGATGCGCCGATCGCGCTCCGCCTGCTCCTCCGCGAGCTTCCGCTCGATGTTGGCGAGCTCCTCCTCCCGGGACTTGCCGATCAGCACGATCTCGCGGTCGCGGCGCACCTTCTCGAGCTCGAGCGCCTTGCGGAGCTCCGCCTCCTCGCGCCGGCGGGCCTCTTCGGTGGCGTTGATGTCGCGCTCGGCGCGCATCTTCTCCAGCTCCTTGTCGTTGTCGATCTCCTTCTGCTCCACCGCCATGCGCTGATCGAGGACGTAGATCTGCTTGTTTCCGACCTCCTGCGCCTGCTCGTTCGAGACCTCCCGATCCTGGTGGGCGCGGGCGAAGGCTTCCTGCTTCTCGATTTCGAGGAGGTCGAGCTGAGTCTGGAGCTCCTTCTGGCGGATCGACACCGTGGTCCGCTTTTCGGTGTCATGCACCCGGCGCCGCGCGTCGGAGGTGATCTCGGTGATGACCTTCAGGCCTTCCGCATCGAAGACGTTGTTGGCGTCGAAGAACTCCTTGCCGCTCTGCTCGAGGGTGACGATGGTGACCTCCTCCAGCGTGAGGCCGTTGGCGTGGAAGCTCTCGACCACGCTCGACTGCACGGCCTTCGCGAAGCCCTCGCGGTTCTCGTGCAGCTCGTTCAGGGTCTTGGTCGCGGCGTAGCTCCGCAGCGCGCTCACGATCTTCGCCTCCAGGAGGTTTCGCACCTTCTCGGAGTCGAAGGTGCGCTCCCCGAGGCTCCGCGCGGCCGCGAGCAGCTCGTCCTCGCTCCGGCCGACGTGGGCATAGAGCTCCGCGACCACGTCGATGCGGATCTTGTCGGAGGTGAGCACCGCCTGGTCGCGCGAGCGGCTCACGATGAGCTTGATGGTCTCCAGGGAGACCCAGGTCACCTCGTGGAACACCGGCAGCACCGTCGCGCCGCGGCCCAGGCACACCTTGGTGCCGAGGAAGCCGGTGCGGACGAAGCCCATGTTCGCGGGCGCACGCTTGTACACCCAGATCGAGATGATGTAGAGGATCGCGACGATGATGATCGCGAGGATGATGAGGGTAATCAGGGATTCCACTGTCGTCGCTCTCGCTTTCTCGAATCTCGGGGCTCACCCCGCCCGCTTGTCAGTCGCCGGATTCCCGCCGCCCGCATTCCGAGCATGCGCTCCCGCGGGAATGGCGCCGCGCCCTGCAGGGTTCACGGCCGCAACGCGATCCTCCTCCCGCTGGAGCCCGCCAGAACCGGAAGGGGCGGGCATCCGTCCCAGTTGATTCACTAAACTACACGACGCGTCCGACCGGAAACAAATTCGGCGGTACGGATCGCGATTCTCCCGGTGTCCGCCCGCCGCGCGATCGCTTGCCGGACTGACCCACCCCTCACTCCGCCGCGAGGTCGAGGCCCGCCGCTTCCCAGGGGCGCTCCCCGAAGTCATAGGTGAGGAGCTGCCCCCGGTTGCGCCGAACGGACTCGCGCCTCGCCTCGGTGGCGGCGATGTCGACTTCCTGCTCCTCGCCCGCGAGCACCACTTCGTAGTCCCGCGCCGCCGTCTCCGCGCTCATGAGCCGGCGGAGCACATCGGCGCGCACCCGCTCGGGCTCGCGCTCCAGCGGATCGCCCCAGCCCCCGCCCCCGGCGGTGCGGAACACGATGCGGTCGCCGGGGGCCACCCGGACGTTGTCGACCTTGGAGCCGAGGTGCTCGCGCGAGCCGTCTGGGCGCACCAGCCACTTCTCCGACACCGCGCCCGGCTTGCCGCCGAGGATGCCCCAGGGCTGCGACAGGTGGCGGTCATCGTGGATGGAGATCTCGCCCGGCTCGAGCATCCGGTAGACCTTCTCCACGCCGTTGCCGCCCCGGTGCCGCCCCGCCCCGCCGGTGTCGGGTCGGCTCGCGTACCCCTCGATGAGGAGGGGGTAGTAGCTCTCCAGGTACTCCGACGGGATGTTCTCGAAGAGAGGCCACCAGGAGTGTCCGTCCATGCCGTCGCCGATCGGACGGCCGGGAATGCCGCCGTAGAGGATCTCCATGAGCTGGAAGGGCCGCCCCTCGCGGTCCACCCCCGAGTAGAGGAAGTGGGGGCTGGACCCGTACCCGGCCGCGGTGGCCATGTCCGGAGCGCTCTTGCTGAGCGCGCCGCCGAGCACGTCGAACTGGCGCGCAAGGGCGTGGGTGCGCGAGCCGAGCGCGGCGGGAAAGTCGGGATGGAGCAGCGAGCCCTGGGGCAGGGTCACGTGGATGAGGTCGTAGAAGCCGTCGTTGAAGAGGATCTGGGGGTCGAACACCATGATCATGTAGACCCCGATGAACATCTTGAACATGCCTTCGTGAAGGTAGAAGTTGATCGGACCCGGCGCCTGCGCCGAGGTGCCGGTCCAGTCGAAGTAGGCATGCTCGCCCTCGCGCCAGAGCGTGAGCTTGAGCTTGAAGGGGCCGTTGCCGAGCCCGTCGTCGTCGACGTAGTCCTCGAAGGACTGGGGCTCTTCGGGCAGGTTCTTCACGATCAGCGCGCGCATCGCCCGCTCGGTGCGCAGCAGCAGCGCCTCGCAGGCCTTTCGGTAGGTCTCCACCCCGAAGCGCTCGCACATCTCGATGACGCGCCGCTCGCCGGTGCGGCTGCCCGCGATGATCGCCATCAGGTCGCTGTAGTTCATCTCCGGAGTGCGGGAGTTGTTCATGAGGATCTTCAGCGCGGCCTGGTTCGGCTCTCCGCGCTCGTAGATCTTGATGGGCGGAATGCGGATGCCCTCGCCGAAGATCGAGGTGGCGCCCGTGGGCATGCTGCACGGCACCGGGCCGCCCACGTCCATCATGTGTCCGAACATCGAGCTGAAGCCGACCAGCTCCCCCTCGTAGAAGATGGGAATCAGCACCATCCAGTCGTTGATGTGGCTGATCGCGCCGCCGCACAGGTAGGGGTCGCTCTGCAGGATGATGTCGCCGGGCGCGAGCTCGAAGGACTGCTCGGCCAGCATCTCGGACACGTAGGAGCCGAACTGGCCGACGATCATCCGTCCGGCGGCGTCGGTGATCATCGGAAACTCGTCGTGCTGCTCCCGGATCACCGGCGACATCGCGGAGCGGAAGAGCACCGCGTCCATCTCGTGGCGGGCGTTGCGGAGCGCGTTCTCGATGAGGTCGAGGGTGATCGGATCGAGGTCGGAGGCGCCCTTGGGCGCAGCGTCGGGCGCCGTGGACTGCGAGGCCGGCGACCAGGCCGGCGATGACGCAGCGGATGGCCTCGTACCGGCCGCGGGCGACGGGGAGGAGGTGCGGCTCTCGCCGTTTCCTGGTCCGACGGCGGGGGTGGGTGCATCGGATTCCGTCTCAGGTTCCGGCGCTGGCGCCGGGGCCGGGATGCGGCCCAGGTCCCTCGCCTCGCGCATCCGCGCCCCCAGGATCCGGTCGAAGTGTGCGCGGTTCGCCTCGAGGAGATCGTCGAGGGAGATGCCCCCACCGGGCGGTTTCAGGTCAGCCATGTCTCTTGCTCCCGGCCGCGGGCTCTCCCGCCGGCCGAATGAGGATGTTCAGGTACTCGTCGACCTCGCCGACGTGTCCGGGATGGATGAGGGTCGTGGAATCGCGCTGCGTGACGATGGCCGGTCCCCGGACCTCGTGGCCCGCGCGCAGGCGGCTCCGTTCGTAGACCAGGGCCGGAAGAAACGCGCCCCCGAAGTACACGCGGGTGTCTCCCGTCACCGCACCCTGCGGGTCGGCGTCGCCGGGCTCGAAGCGGGGAAACTCGACCTTGACCACGTTCGCGGCGCCGACCGCTCGCAGGTTGACGAGCTCCACCGGATGGTCGAGGCGAAATCCGTACAACTGCTCGTGGGAGTCGCCGAAGCGCTCCGTGAGCGCCGCGACCCCGCCGTTCGCGAGCGCGCCCGGCTCCACCTCCAGGGAGAACTCGTAGCCCTGGCGCAGGTAGCGCACGTCGGCCTCGAAGCGCAGCGAGTGGCGCGCCTCGGCCATCCCTTCGTCGCGAAGCCACGCCCGGGCCTGCTCGCCCAGCGCCTCGAGCACCCGGCGCACGTCGTCGGGATCGGCCTCTTCGAGAGGCCGGATGTAGGTGCGGGCGAACTCGTTCCTCACGTCGGAGCACAGGAAGCCGAGCGCCGAGAGCACTCCCGGGGTGGGAGGCACGATGACCGGGAAGCACCCCGCGAGCACGGCGAGCGCGTTCCCGTGCAGCGGTCCCGCGCCGCCGAAGGCGACGAGGGCGAAATCGCGGGGATCGAGCCCCTTCTGCACCGTCACCAGGCGAAGGGCCCCGAACATGTTCTCGTTCACGATGTCGAGCACGCCCTCGGCGGCCTGGTGCAGGTCGAGGTTCATGGCCCGTGCGATGGGGCTGAGCGCGGACGCGGACGCCGCCGCGTCGAGGGCCATCTCCCCTCCGAGGAGGCTGGGGGGAAGGCGCCCGAGCACCACGTTCGCGTCGGTGACGGTGGGCAGGGTGCCGCCCTTGCCGTAGCAGGCGGGGCCGGGACTGGCGCCGGCGCTCTGCGGTCCCACCCGCAACGCCCCGGTCATCGGCACGTGGGCGATCGAGCCGCCGCCCGCCCCGACGCTGTGCACCTCGACCGAGGGCACCTTGACGGGGTAGTAGCCGAGCGAGGTCTGGCGCGAGATGGTGGGCTCGCCGTCCCGCACCAGGGAGACGTCCGTCGAGGTGCCTCCCATGTCGAAGCCGAGCGCGTTGCGGAAGCCCGCGCGGCCGGCCACGAAGGCCGCCCCCGACACTCCGCCCGCGGGACCCGAGAGCATGGTGTGGGCGGGCGACTCGGTGGCCCGCTCGACGCTCATCAGCCCGCCGTCGGAGCGCACGATGTGCACCCGCGCATCGAGGTCGAGCCCCTGGAGCTTGTCGTCGAGATTGCGCAGGTAGCGACGCATGCTCGGGCGCACGTAGGCGTTCATCACCGTGACCAGGGTGCGCTCGTACTCCCGGAACTCGGGCAGGATCTCGGAGGAGAGCGAGACGGGAAGGTCGGTGCCGGTCTCCTCCACCAGCGCCTTCACGCGCCGTTCGTGCGCGTCGTTGGCATAGGCGTGCAGCAGCGAGACGGTGAGCGACTCGACGCCTGCGTCCAGGAGCTCCCGGATCGCGGCCCGGGCTCCTTCCTCGTCAAGGGGGCGGAGCACTCGCCCGCGCGCGTCGATGCGCTCCTCGATGCCCCGGGTCAGGGAGAGATCGGCCAGGGGGTCGGGCTTTCGCATGATCATCCAGCCCGCGAGCGGGCCGGGCGTCTGCGAGCGCGCGAGATGCAGAAGCTGCTCGAAGTTCTCGGTGACGATGAGGCCGACCCTGGCGCCCTTCTCCTCGAGCACGATGTTTGTCGACACCGTGGTGCCGTGGAGGACGGAGCGCACGTCGCCCGGTCGCACCCCGGCGTCCGCGAGCAGCGCGGCGGTTCCGGTGACGAGCCCGACGGACTGGTCCTCGGGCGTCGACGGCGTCTTCCTCAGGTGGATCTCGCCGCTCTGCTCGTCGAGCAACAGCAGGTCGGTGAACGTGCCGCCGACGTCGATGCCGAGCCTCGCGCTGATTCGCCTCGTCTCGTGCGTGACCAGGGACTTTAGTCTACCATCGGCCCGACCTCTCCGAGCCGGACGGCGCTGGGCCCGCAACCGGGCCACCCCACCTCAACCAGACATGGCCGAAAAGCAATCACGGCAGCGGGGCGCCCGCTTCTGGATACTCCTCGTGGGCGTCGTCATCCTCTTGATCTTCCTCTACTTCTATCAGCCCTTCGTCGACTATCTGAGCGCCGCGATCCCGAAGGTACAGTTCAGCAACGTGCTCTTCTGGTTCGCCTCGCTGGTGGGGGTGATCGCCTACGCGGTCGCGCACTGGCAGTCGTTCCGCCAGAACATATTCAGGGCGGCGACCGAGCTCGACGTCGAAGGACTGGTGTACGACAGCCTGCAGATCGCGATCCTGGTCGCGGTGGTGTTCGCGGCGGGGGCGACGCTGCAGGCGGTGGTGATGCTGGGCGAGCACCTGATGGGGGGCGGGCCGGTCGTCGATGCCGCCTTCGGACGTCGCCTGCTCTCGATCGTCCTCCTCGTGATTCTCGCCGTCCTCTTCTATCTCCTGCACCAGCTCGTGCGGGCCGTCCGGCAGGGATGGCGGCCGCGCCGGCCCCCGCCCCGGGGCGCCTGAGCCGCTCGAGCCCGTCGTCGCCGGGTCGCTAGAATGGCGACCCTGGCGGCAGGTCCGAACAAGGTTGCGGGAGGCGCGCGGGAGCAGGACATGAAGGCGGCAACGGAATCGAAGCTCAACCTCGTCGGCTGGATGCTCTTCGTGGTCTCGGCGCTGTGGTTCATCGCCGCCAGCGTGCGGGCCGGCGACCTGGTGTCCCTGCTCGGCGGCGTGTTCTTCCTGCTCGGCTGCATCGTCTTCCTCATTCCCTGTGCGCTGAGGATGCGCGCTTCGAGCTCCCGGTAGACGCGCCGCCGGATCCCTTCAGGCCTTGGCCGCCATGTTTCCCCGATTTTCGTCGTGAGGGCGCGAAGAAGTCGGCAGACTCGCGTCCGCAGCAGGAAATCGGGGAAACATGGCGGTTAGGCCGCGCTCGCGCGAGCCCGCTCCGCCATCGCCCGCGGCCCCCGAGCCTCGCCCGCCGGGTTCACGAGCGCGTTGAACGCGGCGAGGGAGCGCTCGACGGCCTCGCGCGGGAGGTCATCGAGGATGATCACGACGTGCGAGCGCCGGTCCGCGCCCGGCCAGGCGTCGAGATGGGCGGGCGGATGCACGAGGTGCTGCACGCCGTTCACCAGCACCGGACCCGGGACCCCGGCGACGTTGAGAAGCCCCTTGATCCGCAGCACCCGATCTCCGTGGCGGTGCAGCAGCATGGTCATCCAGATCCCGAACGCGGTCCAGTCGAGCGCGCGGTCGAAGGTGAAGCGATGGGCTTCGAGCGCTTCGTGGGGCGAGCTCCGCTCCTCGCCCGCGGATACGAGCCGATGCCGCCAGGCTGCGATGTCGCTCGCCTTCTCGTCCGCCTCGTACGCGTCGGCGACGAGCAGGTCGATGGGATCGAGGCCGGGCGATTCCGACTCGAGCTTCGGCGCGGCCGGATTGAGGGCGGAGAGCCGGGCCTTCAACGAGTGCAGGTCATCGGGCTCCGCCAGGTCGAGCTTGCTCAGCACCAGCCGGTCCGCGAGCGCCACCTGCTTGACCGAGGCATCGAAACGCTCGAGCTGCCGGAGCGCGTTGACCGAGTCGACCACGGTGACCACGTTGCCAAGCCGGTAGTGGTGCATCAGCACCGGCTCCGCGATCAGGGTGTAGGCGATCGGCACCGGGTCGGCGACGCCCGAGGTCTCGACCACCACCCGCTCGTAGCGCGGGATCTCCCCGCGCTCGCGGCGCGAGTGCAGGTCCAGGAGCGAGGTCTTCAGGTCGTCACGCATCGCGCAGCACAGACAGCCGTTCTCGAGCAGCAGGGTGCTCTCGCTCGCGTGCTCGATGAGGTGATGGTCGATGCCGACCTCGCCCAGCTCGTTGACGAGCACCGCGGTCTGCTCGAGGCGGGGCGCGCGAAGGAGTGCCTTCAGCAGGGTCGTCTTTCCGCTCCCGAGCGCCCCGGTGAGGATGTTGACGGGAATGAGGTCCGCGTAGGCGCTCATGGGCCGACGTGCGCTCGCGGCGCCGCTGCCTCCGCGCGGGACAGCTCCGACAGGAGGGAAGGATCGAGGGGATCGCAGGGGCGCCCGAGAAGCCTCTCCGCCTCCGCCCACAGCTCGTTCAGGTTTGCGACGAGCGCGCTTCGTCCGGTGCGGCTGCGCAGGACATAGCGGCTCGCCGCCCAGTCCGACACCGAGAGCCCGTAGTGGGCGAGCACGACGTTCAGAATGCGGGTGCGCTGCTGGCGCTCGCGGGCGACGGTGTGTCTTTCGTCCCGGCCGTCGAAGACCTCGGGGTTGGCGGCGCTCTCCGTCCAGTGCCCCTTCCCGGCGAGGATGCCGCAGAGGCTGCACATCTCACTTGCGCGGGCAGCGCCGCCGGAAGTCGTCCGCGATCTCGTCGAAGGTGCAGAAACGCACCCCGGGATGAGAGCTCAGGTACTCGTGCACCCGTTCCAGCATGAGCAGGACCTGGGGACGGCCGGACACGTCGGGGTGGATGGTCATCGTGAACACCGCGTAGTCGTACTCGCGGTAGACCCAGTCGAACTGGTCGCGCCACAGCTCCTCGATGTCGCGCGGGTTGACGAAGCCGAAGCTGTTGGGGGCGGACTTGATGAACATCATCGGCGGCAGGTCGTCGAGGTACCAGTTGCCGGGGATGTCGACGAGGTCCGTCTCCTCGCCCCGCACCAGCGGCTTCATCCATTCGTTGGCGTCCCGGGAGTAGTCGATCTTGGTCCAGGAGTCCCCCACCCGCACGTAGAAGGGGTGGAAGTCGTCGTTCATCAGGCTGTGGTCGTACTTGATCCCGCGCTCGAGCAGCAGCTCGTTGGTGACCGGGCTGAACTCCCACCACGGGGCGACGTAGCCGGTCGGCCGCCTCCCCGAGAGCCGCTCGACGAGGTCGATGCACTTGTCGAGCACCGCGGTCTCCTGCTCGCGGGTCATCGCGATCGGGTTCTCGTGGGAGTAGCCGTGGATGCCGATCTCGTGCCCGGCGTCGGCGACCATCCGGCACTGGTCGGGAAAGGTCTCGATGGAGTGCCCGGGAATGAACCACGTGGTGCGGATGTCGAAGCGGCGGAAGAGCTCGACGAGGCGGGGCACGCCTACCTCGCCCGAGAAGAGCCCCCGGGAGATGTCGCAGGGCGAGTCCTCGCCGCCGTAGGAGCCGAGCCAGCCCGCCACCGCGTCCACATCCACTCCGAAGGCGCAGAAGATCTCCTTGCGATTACCATGGCGCTGCACCGAGGACGAGCCGCCGGCCGTCCCGGACGCGCCGCGGGGTGGCACCAGGGGGCGCGGGCGATAGCGGGCCGCCGACACCGGAGCGGCGCCGGCGGCCGTGGGTGTCGTGCCTGCGGCGCGCGCCGCCGGGTCCGGGGGTGCCGGACC
>JAJEAD010000040.1 GCA_022824305.1 Gammaproteobacteria bacterium
CTCCCCTACCACCAGCGAAGGATCGGGACGATGCTCGTGTAGTCGTCCGTCCACACCCGCACCCGGCCGGGGTCCCCGAGCGCGACCCAGCCCTCGTCGAGGTCGAGGGCGCGGAGGGTCTCCTGGTCGCGGGCGAGCGCCACCAGGTGGGACGACGTCGACTCCCGAGACTCCATGAGCGCGTCCGGGGCGGCGTAGCGCTTGATGCGGCCGCGCAGCCCGGTGCGCTCGGCAAGCGCCGCCACCACCGGCTCGAGGTCCAGGTGCCGGTTCGAGACGTGGACCGCGAGGACCCCCTCCGGGGCGAGCACCCGGAGGTAGCTCCGGAACGCCTCTTCGGTGAGGAGGTGGACCGGGATCGCATCGGAGGTGAAGGCGTCGAGGGCAAGGAAGTCGAGCGCGGTCGCCTCGCGCTCGAGCAGCAGCCGAGCGTCCCCCACCGCGATGCTCGCGTCCGGCGCGCAGGTGTGAAGGGCCGCGAAGTGCTCGCGCGCAAGACGCACCACCGCGGGGTCGATCTCGTAGATCCGCACCTCGTCGCCGGGGCGGGCGAAGCAGGCGAGCGAGCCGGTGCCGAGGCCCGCGATGCCGAGCGCGAGCGCATCGGGGCGGCGCGCGATGCTCGTGAGCAGCTCCGCGTACGGGGTCCCCGGGCCGTAGTAGGTGATCCGGCTGTCGACGCTGCCGTCCGCGCGGCGCCGCTCCGCGCCGTGCAGGGTGGTGCCGTGGTAGAAGGAGCGCAGCCCGTCCGCCTCCACGATCCGGTAGACCCCGAAGAAGGTGCGCTCGCGGGCGACGTGCTCGTCGCCGGCGTGGCGCGCGGCGAGGGACGGCACCAGGAACACCGCAAGCAGCGCACCCGCGAGGAAGGCGGGCCGCGCCCGCAGGATGAGCAGGGCCGGCGCAGCCAGCGCGACCAGCATCAGGCACGCTCCGAAAACAAGCGGCGGCAACGCGTTGCCATGGCCGTTGGCGGCGCCGACGAGCACCGTGGCGAGCCCGGCCACGACGATCCCGAGCGCCGCGGCCACCGCGATCCAGTGGCCGCGGCGCAGGACCACCTGCCGCGCCGGGAGGAGGGCGGCGACGAGCGCGAGCGCGATCGGATACTCGTAGACGTCGGCGAAGACGAGCGGAGCCACGAGGGCGACGAGCATCCCGCCGACGAGCCCGCCCGTCGACATCAGGAGGTAGAAGCGGGTCAGGTGGGCGGCGGGCGGGCGCAGGCGGGCCAGCGCCCCGTGGCACCACAGGGCGGCGAGAACGAAGACGAGAAGGTGGACCAGGCCGAACGCGAGCACGGTGCGGTTGACGAGGTACAGGACCACCAGCGCGATGAGGGCGGGGGCGGCCAGGCGCGCGAGGAGCGGCTGCGGAACGAGGGTGCGGCGCGCGAAAGCGTGGACGAAGGTGCCGAGGTAGAGCACCAGGGGCACGATCCATAGGAGCGGCACCGCCGCCACGTCGGTGGTGAGGTAGCGGGTGACGGCGAGGAGGAGTGCGCTCGGGACCGCGGCGAGGGCGAGGATGCGGACCACCGGCAGCGCCGCCGCACCGGCTTGGACGGCGTCCGCCCCCGAGGCGGCGGCTTCCTCGGTGGCATCCTCGCCGCCGGTCTCCCCGGCCACCCCGGCCGCCCGCCCTCCCCCGAGGGCACGGGCACCGGCACCGCCTCCCGCCGCCGCGGCCCGCCACAGGACGAGGAGCAGCGGCGCGAGCCCGAGGGCCGCCGCGCTCCACAGCCACGCCTGCCGGTCGAGCCCGAGGAAGGGCTCGAGAAGGAACGGGAACGCGACGAGGGCGCCCGCGGAGCCCGCGTTCGAGGCCGCGTAGAGGAAGTAGGGATCGGCGGACGCGGCCCCCGCCCCGGCCCGCGCCAGCCAGATCTGGACGAGCGGGGTGAGGGACGAGGCCGCGACGAAGGCGAGGGCGAGCGCCCCCGCGAGGGTCCCGAGCAACCACAGGGCGGGCGGTACGCCGGCGGCCGGCACCTCGCCGAGAAGCCGCAGCTCCCCAATCGGCGCGGTGAGGCCGATCCCCGCCCACAGGCACCCGAGCACCGCGAGCTGCGCCAGGGGCGAGGCGCGGCGCGCGAGCAGGTGGGCGAGCGCGTAGCCGCCGAGGAGCGCCGCCTGGAAGAACACCATCGCGGTATTCCACACCGCGGGCGAGCCCCCGAGCACCGGCAGCACCCCGCGAACGCTGAGCGGCTGCACCCAGAACACGAGCCACGCGGCGGCAAAGACGACGACTGCATAGAGCCACGCCGACGGTACGGCGCGGAGCAGGGTTGACGCCCCGGCGAGGGTGACCGCGGGCGGCACCGAGGCCGGGGCATCGGCCCGCGCCGGAGCGAACGTGCCCGCGGCGCCACCGTCACGCCCGCTCCCGTTCGCTCCGGGGTGAACGCCGAGCGAGGCATCGGCCGTGGCGGAAGCGGCAGCGGATTCGGAGGTCATCGGAGACCCGGAAGGCCGACGGAAGGGTGTGGCTTTCATCAATTCATCTCCTGGGCCTGGATCGCCTCACGACGGCCGTGGCCGCGGGCGCCGACCGCCGGTCTTGTGCCGCGATAGGTGCGAGGCCATGTGTGACGGACCTGAAGGCGGCCCATGGCTGCGCGAAGCGCATGTGCACAGCCCGGCATCCGTGGAATCCGCATTTCCGGAACAGGGCCGGGCCGGACATTCCGGATGACCTGCGGGGTGCGCGCGCCATGTGGACGTCACCGGCTTCTCGAACCGTGCATTCACTCGGGCAGAAGGGTGCGGCGTTCATCGGCTTTTCTCTCGGGGCCGGCGGCGCAGCCAGTACCGCTGCAGGTACCGGTCACTTCCCTGCGAAAGCTTGTCGCGCCCGTGCAGCCACCGCCCGTTGTCCACCACCAGCAACTTGCCGGCCGCGAGCCTGATCCGGCGATGACCGAAACCCATGGCCAGCAGGTTCGCGAACATATCGAGCGCTCGCCGGCCTTCTTCGCTTGCCCGCACCACGGGGTACCACGGTGCGAAGTAGAGCCGCTTCCCGTCCCACACGCGGCCACGGTCGAGCGCCTGTCGCGGCAGTTGCGGTGGGACGTGAAGCTCCACCTCGCGCAAGGCGTCCACCCTCGCCCCCATCGCCCGCAGGATGGCGTGGCCGTCGGCGAGCACGCTGGCCCCGTCGTGCGGGTCCTGAGCGTTGCATCGCCACGCGACGAGGTCCGCCCCGGGGTGGTCGGTGTGCAAGGGGACGGCATCGCGCCCGGCCAGATAGGTGGTGGCCCCCCTGCGCTGGCGCACCACGGTCTCCTCGACGATGTCGCCGAGCGTGCGCAGGAACTCACGCGTGGTGCGCTCCGCGATCGAGCACGTGGCCAGCCCTTCGCGGGCCAGCGCCGTGGCGATTACGACCGAAGCGGCCATCACCCCGAACTGCGAAGGGCAGGCGCCACCATCGGCGTGGAATCGGACGCGCACGCGTGCCAGCATCGGCCTTGGCAGTCATGCCAGCAACTGGTCTCGCCACCCGCTCCCTCAACGTACGGCTCGCCGAACGCTTCCTCCCAGCGCCGAGAGGTCTCGGCGAACACCCCGGAGAGAATCACGACCTCCTCGGGGGTCTGCCCGAATCCGCCGTCGTGGTCCAGGATGCGCCCTAGATACGCCATGCAGTCGTCGTGGTAAGCGACGGGCGCCAGCATGTGCATATGCCAGACCATGTCGATGTCGCGGGTCGGCGCCACCCGCTCGCCCGAGCGCGCAATGGCGAAGAACTTGCGGTAACGCTCAATGGACTCGTCGAGCTTCTCCGCGCTCCACTCGCGGGTCTCGGATTCGGACCGGCGCGCGGCCTCGCGCAGGTCGACGGAAAAGACAGGCAGTTGCACGTTAGTGAATCTCCTTCGGTCAAAGACTCGTCAAGGTGCCGATGGCCGGCAGCCGAACCACGTCCTGACGTCCGGCCACCTCGTTACTCCGCGTGATGTCCACTCGGGAATGACGCATGGCCGCCAGCGGGGTACCGGTCGAACGCGTCGATGTGGTGTCAGCGGCGACGTAGAAGTGCGGATAAATGGCGCGCACTGCCCGTGAGCCAAGTCTGCTGAAGGGAGGCGGATCCGCCGTGAACCGTCCCGACGCCCCCGCCTGAGAGTTGCTGCCGTTTCCCACCTGAATCGCTGGTGCCGACCGTGCCGAACGAAATCATGCGTGAACAGGTCGAGCGGTGGGCAGAACAGCGGCTCGCCGAATGGGCGGCGCCACGGATCGAGCGCAGCCGAACCGAAGGCCAGACCGAGGTCATGCGCCGGCAAGCGGCGCGGAAGTTCGGCCCGGAAACCGCGGACCAACTCGCCGAGCGGCTGGCGGAGATCCCCGACCCGGAGCGGTTGGGCGAGGTCGGCGAGTGGATTCTGGAATGCGAGGTCGGCGAGGAGCTGCTCGCCCAAGTGGCGCGGCTGTGCGAGACGGCCGCGGCGCAGAACCGCACCTCGCCGGACTGACGCTGGCGCCGCGCCATATACATACTTACTGTCGGCAGCGGTGCGGCAAACGTCGGGCGCGCGCTTGACCGCTGCGATGCCGTTGATGTTCGCTCCCCTCATGTCCAGCACCGTTTGACGAGCAAGCGTCTGTCGTGCGGGCGACATCACGGCTGGCGCTCCGCGGGGAGTCGTGACGGGGGATGTGCCGGCGTCAGACCTTGGCATAGCCGCACTCCCGGAAGAATTCGCGGACTTCATCGGTGAGGAAGCCGCGGCCGGTGGCGAACTGCGGGAGGGAGAAACAGCCGCCGGTGTTGATCTCGACGAGCAGCGGGCCCACCTTGGTGATCGCGATGTCCATCGACTGGTAGCGAACCGGGGCGAAAATGGGGGCGGTGGCCCGGGCGAGGTCGAGCACCTGATCCCACGCGGGCAGGGCCTCGCCGACGAGCAAGGCGCCTGTCGCCGGGTGCGCCTCGTGGCCGGTGGTGCCGAAGGCGTCCATGGTGCGCGCCGTCCGGATCGTCCCCGTTTCGGGGTCGAGATCGCAGACGAGGTTGCCGGGCCGCCAGAAGTTGTCGGCGACGTTGTCCGCCGAGGGGAGCTTCAGGACGGTGAACGGGATCTCCGCCCTCCCCCCCCCCTCGCTCAGGAGCAGGTAGACGCGCACCGTCGCGAGGTACTCGGTCCAGCCGGCGAAGGAGGCATGGTTGCGCTCCCGGCGCTGGAGCAGGTAGGGAGTGTCGCCGACGACCTGCGCGAGGAAGGTCTCGTAGTCCATCCAGCCCTCGCCGTGGACGTGCAGCCGGTCGCGGTCACCCTCCGTCACGAGGAAGGCACCGAAGCTCGCGACCCCCCGGTTCACCTTCCCGAAGAGCGCGTCGCCCTCGCGGGTGTGGGCAAGGACGAGCTCGCGGAGAGCGGCCGGGGTGCGGATCGTCCGCGTGCCGGGGTACGCACGGGCGCTTCGATCGATGATGGCCACCGTGGGAGGCACGGGCACCCCCGAGCGCTCCAGAAGCCGGGCGCACAGCCACTTGTCCTCGGTAGTGGCCTGCCAGGTGAAATCGCAGCATTGACCGGCGATCGGCCAGTGCGGCAATTCGCCGAGGAACCGGCTCCGCTCATCCTCGGTGTGGGTCGGGTCGTACACCCCGTACCGGACGTACTCCGGCAAGGTGAGCTTGCCTCGTCCCCGGTGGAGCTTGAGGTACTCGAAGGCGATCGAGACGGGGCTCCGGCCGCTCGTGCGCGCCGCGTGGCGCAGATACTCGGCGGACGGCCGGGCCTCGGGCTCGTGCCGATGCTCGTCGCGCTCGCGCACGCTCCGGACCTGGGTCGCGGTGCTTTCCGGCGGGTGACTGCGGGCGCTCTCGCCCTCATCTGGCAACTGCGCGGCCTGAACGAGGCTCATCGGCTCGCTCCTCCTCTCCAAACGCCTGCATCGGATTTCATCGGGACGGCCAGCGGATCAGCGCGCCGGAAGCGGGGCGGCGGGCCTGGGTGTGCGCCAGATGATGGCGTCGACGATGTAGTGGTGGAAGTTGACGATCTGGTACAGGACGATGGTGGCGGAGACGCCGGCGAAGAACAGCCAGTCGATGGCTCTGAGCAGGCCGCCGTAGACGATACCGGTGATCACGACACAAGCCAGCAGGTAGAGCCAGACCCGCCCCGGCTGGCTGAGGTACGAGAGGAAGCGCGCCCGAGGGTCGATGCCCTCCTCGAAGCGGCGGCGGTTCTGCATCCACACGAAGAGGATGTACTGGCTGCTGTGCCAGAAGGCGCCCATCAGGAAGCCGAAATTGATGTCCTCCAGCCACACGTAGGCGACGTTGAAGATCGCGATGTGGGTCAACATGTACAGGGGGTGCACCGCTGCGAGGCGCCCCTGGTACAGGGCCACGACCCGCCTCGCGGCCCACACCATCAACAGGACGG
The DNA here is from genome assembly GCA_022824305.1 of Gammaproteobacteria bacterium. Lineage (GTDB taxonomy): Bacteria > Pseudomonadota > Gammaproteobacteria > HK1 > HK1 > JAJEAD01. The sequence goes on from JAJEAD010000040.1 coordinate 6,407, forward strand.
CGGCCACGTACCCCGCAAGACTCGCGACGGGCACGGGAACGGGCACCGTCCACAGCTCCATGCCGAGGAAGTGTGTGTGGTTCTCGCTCGACCGGTTCAGAATTCCGTAGAGCGGGATAGCATAGAAGATGGCCCGGTCCAGCCAGCCGTCTTCATACAGGGCGGCGGGGTCGGCCCGACGGTACGCTCGAGAAACTCCCCAGCTCTGCCGTGTGTAGTGCCACCATTGCCAATAGAAGTAGATGGTGGCGATAACCCATAGGCCGATCTGCCAGGCGACGACGATGGTGGTCAGGGCAACGATGGGCAGGAGGTGCGTGATCAGCCACCCGCGCTCCTCGAAGCTCGCCCGGTCGAAGCAGAGCCGGGTGAAGGTGGAGATCACGTGGTGGTATCCGAGCAGCCAGATCTCCAGGAGCAGGATCGGGTAGAACAGCGACGGCTCGATCACGATCGCCGTCCCGGCCAGGAGCGCGAGTCCGATCCCCCCGAAGATGAACGCGCTGTCGAACTTGGCATTGCGCAGCCACGCGGGATGGACACGCGGCTGAACGCATTTCGTTCCCATCGTGACATCTGTCGTGCTCTGCATCATCTTCATCGAATTTCGGCTCCGCTCTTTCCCGCAACCACAGTGAGCGGGGCTCTGTACCTGCCGCTGAACGCGGTAACCGCCGCCGAGACTGCTGCTTGCGATGACCACCAGCCAGAATCGGGGATCCGAGAGCAGAAACCGAATCGCGGACTCCACCGAAACGGTGGGGCACCGCAGCATGAATTGTATAGCTGTGGAACTGCCCGAGATTCTTTCAATTGAGCGACTCCGGTTCTATGGAAACTTCTAACCGGTAGCAGGGGAAAGATTCTCCTCGCTACGAGAGATCCGAAGCGAGGAGAATTGCTCACTTACCATCCATCTGGAGCTGGGCTGGCTAGACGCTCAAGGTGACGGGGCGTTGATAGTTGTACCCGCGGGGGTGTTGATGGTGGAAACGTTATTGCCGATATTCTCCATGACGTCTCCAATTTTTCCCGAAAATGCAGCTAGTGCGGCGCCGATGGCAACCGCGATGACACCGACCAGAATCGCGTACTCCAGGGCGGAGACGGCCTTGGTGGCTCGGAGGAAGCGGCGAAACCGCCGCGCCTTGTGCTTCGATACGTGCTTGCTCATGATCGCATTGCTCCTTGTGTGGGAGTGCTACGGAGTGAGCCGACGGTGCCAGCCGTCGGTTTGGGTCTAGCCGCCCCGCTCTCCGATTGGGCGGGGCGGCCGGATGCGGTGAACAGATATCGACGGGCCTCGGGGTTGTCGCGGCGCCAGATCACGTTGTCGATGAAGTAGTGGTGGATGTTGATGAACGTCCATCCGATGAAGAGGAAGAGGGTCGCTCCGAAGACAGCCTTGTCGTAGCCGCTCAGGGCATCGGCGGTGACGGGGGCGAACCAGAAGCCGGCGAAGCCCAGGATCCCGCCCGCGACGACGAAGCGGGCAAGTCCGACAGGGGCTGTACGCAGCCATGCCTTCCACCCTTGTTCGCCGTTGTCGCCTGCATGTGCGTCCCCTATCAATCCGCTGGCGCGCTCGGGCCGGTCGGGCTTTGCGTCACCACCGGCGCAGGAATCCACCACTTCCCTGGAAGTGTGCTGCTCAGCGCCGCACCGGTTCGCTTCCACATTGAACTGATATCGCCACACCACCGCCAGGTACTGGAGGGAGTGGAAGAATGGGACGACGAAGATCAGCACCGGGTCGATGCGTCCAACCGCTAGCCACACGTAAACCGCGGCGACGTAGGCGAGGAGTCCGTTGAGGGGTAACACCCGCTCCGCCCGCCACTTCGCGAAGAAATCGCGCCCGACCGCGAGGGTCGAGATCACGACCGCCGCCACCATCGCGAAGAGGAGGGGGTCGGGCATGTCGATCAGGTAGTAGGTGATGCCCCACAGCTCCTTCGCCTGAAGCGCATCGTTGGCCGCGAGCCAGAGCGTCACCCACGCGAGGTGGATGTTCCACAGCAGGCGCCGGCGCTCGGCGGGACCAAAGCGGATGCCCTTGCGGGCGGCATCGAGCATGAGGATGCCGTAGCCCTGCTTGGCGTAGTGCCAGCCGACGGTGAAGAACATGACGTTGGCGGCGAGCCCGAGGAGGGCGACGCTCCCCTCGGCCAAGGCGGCTGCGAAGAAGACCGCGAGCACGGCCGGGACGAGGACGCCGGCGAAGCGGTAGCGCGTGGCAAGGGGGGACTCCGGCCCGAACGCCTTGCGCCCAAACCCCCGATAGAAGATCTGGTAGGAGTGGGCGAAGTGGGGATGGTTCACGAAGTGGGCGAGGAAGAGCATCGCGCCCGCGAGCGCGACCCGCGATGCCTCGTCGCGCGGGAAGAAGGCGGCCATCGCCGCGAGGACCACGAAGCTCCCGCCACCGAGGAGGAGGAAGTCGACCACGGGGCCGTAGAGCCAGCGGCTGCGCTCTTCGGCGCGGGGGCGGGAGGCGGCGGTGGCGGTCGGCGCCCCGGCCTCCGCCCGTCCTTCGGCAGGAGCCATGCGGGC
>JAJEAD010000084.1 GCA_022824305.1 Gammaproteobacteria bacterium
CTGGTTGATGGTTCGGACAAAGGTGGCGGAGAGCCGCCGGGGTCGTTTTCTGTGGCTGGATTGCATGTTTCGGGTACTCGCGTCGTTACGTGATTTGTGCTGTGATGCAGCGTATCGACGCGACACCGGAAGAGGAAATTACCGTATGTTTATCAGTGTGTTAAGTGGACTCTATGAGTCCTCCCGGCACACCGAAACACCCCGGAAACGCCTCCACCGCGGCCGCGTAGGGAGCGAGGTAGGCGTTGCCCACCGTCATCGGCGGTACGATGTGGACCGAGCCTCCGAGGCTGGTGGAGGTGCCCGCGATCACGTTGAAGTAGTCGAGCCCCGCCTCGTCGTCCAGCGCGGCGCAGATCGAGAGCACCTCTTCCGCGCTCAGGCCCTCCGGACTCATCTCGTCTCCCGAGATCCGGATTCCCACCACCATCTCGTCGCCGACCTTCGCCCGGATGTCGTGCAGGATCTCGCGCACGATGCGCAGGCGATTCTCCGCGCTGCCGCCGTACTCGTCGGTGCGCAGGTTGACCCGCGAATTGAGGAACTGCGCGAGCAGGTAGCCCATGCTGCACAGGATTTCGCAGCCGTCGACCCCGGCCTGCCGAAGGCGCAGCGCGGCGTCGCCATATCCCGCGATGACGTCGTGCACCAGCGATCGCGGCATCGGCGCCGGCATTACGTGGAATCGCTCGTTGGGCACCGCGGAGGGCGCCCAGGACGGCGGCGCGCTGCCGTCAAGCGACTCCAGTATCTCGCGGCCGGGATGGAAGAGCTGCGCAAAGAGCGTTGCCCCGTTTTCGTGCGCGGCGTCCGCGAGGCGCCGGTAGCCTGCAATGGCATCGTCCCGGTAGAGCTTGATGGAGTTGCGCACGAAGGTGGCGCTCGGGTGCACCGAGGCGACCTCGATGACGATGAGGCCGGCGCCTCCCGCGGCCCGCGCCCGGTGGTAGGCGACGAGCGCGTCGTTGATTCCGGTCCCGTCCACGATGCCGGTCTCGTGACCGGTGCTCATGATCCGGTTGCGCAAGCGCACGCCGCGGATCGTGAAGGGGCTGAAGAGGTGGGGAAAGTGCGTAGCGGAATTGCCCACGGGATCCGTCTCGTCGCCTGAAGACGCGGCATTGTAGCCGCGTGCGACGCTGGGACGTCTCGCCCGGCCCTCCGCGCCGCCGCTTTCCCGTGCCAACCCGGTGGGTAGAATGCGGTGCGGGTCGGAGGAGAGGTACCTCCGCCTCGACCTCGCTCGCGGCCCGATCCCCCGATGGTCCATCAGGAGGTTGAGCAATGTTGGAATCAACCCGTTTCAGGCGGCGCCGATTCAGAAGCGCGATTGCCGCGGTCGGGCCCGACGCGTTCGCCCACGCCACCTTCGATGACATGATCGAAGAGTACGAGCGCCTGCTCGAGGCATGAGCGCCGCCTCCGCCGTCGCGCCCCGGCCGGACCCGCCCGTGCTGGTCCGGCTGAAGGGACTCTCCCGGCGCTTCGGCCCGGTGGAGGCGGTTCGTCCCCTCGACCTCGAGATCCGCGCGGGCGACGTCTTCGCGATTCTCGGCCCTTCCGGGTGCGGCAAGACCACCCTGCTGCGCATGATCGGGGGCTTCATCGCCCCTACCACCGGTGCGGTGGAGATCGACGGTGTCGACGTGACCCGGCTCGGACCGGAGCGCCGGCCCGCGAACATGGTGTTCCAGGGCTTCGGGCTCTTCCCGCACATGAACGTGCGCCAGAACGTCGCCTACGGGCTCCGGATTGCGAAGGTCGACCGTGCGGAGATCGACGAGCGGGTGGGAGAGATCATCCGCCTGGTGCGTCTCGAAGAGCTGGCCGACCGCGGCATCAACCAGCTTTCCGGCGGCCAGCAGCAGCGCGTCGCGCTCGCCCGCGCCCTCATCATGCGCCCCAAGGTGCTCCTCCTGGACGAGCCGCTCGGTGCCCTCGATCTCAAGCTTCGACAGGCGATGCAACAGGAGCTGCGCCGCATCCACCACGAGATAGGGGGCACCTTCGTGTTCGTGACGCACGATCAGAGCGAAGCGCTCGGGCTCGCGAACCGGATCGCGGTAATGGAATCCGGCCGGATCGTCCAGGAGGGCGGTCCGGAAGAGATCTACTCCGAGCCGCGCACCCGCTTCGTCTCGACCTTCATCGGAGAGGCCAACCTCTTTGCGGGGAGGCGGAGCGGAGGGACCGTGCGCCTCGACGCCGGAGCCTCCTTCTCCGGCGAGGGGGCCGATGCGCCGGTGCTCGTCGTCGTGCGTCCGGAGGCGATGCGCATCGGGGAGCAGATTCCGGCCGACGGCGTCGCGCTCGAGGGCCGGGTGGAGGACATCGTGTTCCTCGGCGCCTACGTGCGCTGCGAAGTGACGCTGCCGGGCGGGGACTTCGTTACCGCGCACCTGTCGGGGCCGGCGGCACGAGCGCAGGTCGGGATCGGGGATTCGGTCCGGCTGGGCTGGTCGACGGCAGAGCATCGCATCATCGAGGACGTCTGATGCGGGGCCCCGGCCCGCTCTTTCCGAATCCCCCGCCGCCTTGAACATCGGGCTCTTTGCCCGGCCGCGGTCCCGCCTCTCGCGTCCCCGTGGTGATGGTCCGTCCCGGTTCGGAACCTTCGTATAGACTCCCGGCTTTCCGCCGCTGGGGCTAGAGCGGCGCCTGAAGTGGAGGCTCACCGTACATGAAGACCCATGCCCGCGTCGTCGTGATCGGAGGAGGAGTGGTCGGCTGCTCCGTGCTCTACCACCTCGCCAGGCGCGGCTGGACCGACATCATGCTGCTCGAGCGCGACGAGCTCACCTCGGGCTCCACGTGGCACGCGGCCGGCGGCATGCACACCATCAACGGCGATCCGAACGTCGCCAAGCTGCAGAAGTACACCATCGAGCTCTACAAGGAGATCGAGGAGCTTTCCGGCCAGGCGACCGGCCTCCACATCACGGGCGGCGTGATGCTGGCCGCGACCGAGGAGCGCTTCGACTGGCTGAAGAGCATGGTGGCCAAGGGGCGCTACCTCGACATCGACGCCGAGATCATCAGCGCGGAGGAGGCGCACCGCCTGATGCCCCTGCTCGATCCCACCTGCTTCGTCGGGGCGCTGCGCACCTGGGTCGACGGGCATCTCGACCCGTCAGGGGTTACCCAGGCCTATGCCCGCTCGGCCCGCAAGCTCGGGGCCGAGATCCACCGCCACACCCGGGTCGAGGAGCTGGTGCGCAACCCGGACCGTACCTGGGACGTGGTCACCGCGCAGGGCACGGTGCGGGCCGAGCATGTCGTCAACGCGGCCGGCCTGTGGGCGCGGGAAGTGGGCCGCATGGCGGGACTCGAGCTTCCGGTGCTCGCGATGGAGCACATGTACCTGCTCACCGAGGACATGCCCGAGGTGGCGGAGATCAACGAGAAGACGGGTCAGGAGGTGCTGCACGTCGTCGACTTCGACGGCGAGCTCTATCTCCGCCAGGAGCGCGGCGGGATGCTGATGGGCACCTACGAGAAGGCGTGCCGGCCGTGGTCGGAGCACGAGACGCCCTGGGATTTCGGTCACGAGCTGCTCGAGCCGGACATCGACCGCATCGCGCCCTCACTCGAGGTCGGCTTCCAGCACTTCCCCGCCTTCCAGAACGCAGGGATCAAGCAGATCGTGAACGGCCCCTTCACCTTCGCCCCGGACGGCAACCCGCTGGTGGGTCCGGTGCGCGGGCTGCCCGGCTACTGGTGTGCCTGCGGGGTGATGGCGGGCTTCTCGCAGGGAGGCGGGGTCGGTCTCACGGTGGCGAACTGGATGGTGGACGGAGACCCCGGCGCCGACGTGTTCGCGATGGATGTGGCGCGTTTCGGGGACTGGGCGACGCCCGACTACACCAACGTCAAGGTGCGGGAGAACTACTCGCGACGCTTCTCCATCCGCTTTCCCAACGAGGAGCTGCCCGCGGCCCGGCCGTTGTGCACGACCCCGCTCTACGACAAGCTCGCGGCGGCGGGCGCCCAGTTCGGGGCCGCCTATGGTCTCGAGGTGCCGCTCTGGTTCGCCCCGCCCGGAGTGGAGGACGAGTTCTCGTGGCGGCGCTCCACCGATTTCGAGCACGTCGCGGCGGAATGCGAGGCGGTGCGCGAGCGGGTCGGCCTGATGGACATCTCCGGATTCGCCAAGTACACGGTGACCGGCGAGGGCGCGCGGGCCTGGCTCGATCGCATACTCGCCTGCCGGATCCCGAGGCCGGGGCGGATGACGCTGGCCCCGATGCTCAAGGAAGACGGCCGCATCATCGGCGACTTCTCGCTTGCCAACCTCGGGGAAGAGGGCTTCTTCATCGCGGGTTCCGGCATCGCCGAGGACTACCACATGCGCTGGTTCAGCCAGCACCTGCCCGACGACGGCTCGGTTTCGCTCAGCGCGGTGCGCCTGGGCCTCGTCGGCCTCTCGGTGGCCGGCCCGCGGGCCCGCGACGTGCTCGCCTCCCTCACCCGCGACGACATTTCCAGCACCGGCATGCGCTTCATGGACATCCGGTGGATGACGCTCGGCATGGCGCCGGCCCTGGTGGGACGAGTGACCTTCACCGGTGACCTCGGCTACGAGATCTGGTGCAAGCCGGAGTACCACCGCTATCTCTTCGACGAGCTGATGCGCGCGGGCGAGCCGCACGGCATCCGTCTTTTCGGCTCCCGCGCGCTCAACGCGCTGCGCCTGGAGAAGAACTTCGGAGGCTGGGCGCGCGAGTACCGTCCCATCTACGGGCCGGTGGAAGCGGGTCTCGATCGATTCGTCGCCTTCGACAAGGAATCTGACTTCATCGGAAAGGCGGCGGTTCGGGAGGAACGCGCCAACGGAGGGACGTTGCGGCTGCGCACCTTCGTGCTCGAAGCGAAGGATGCCGACGCGATCGGGGACGAGCCGGTGTGGCTGGACGGCAAGGTGGTGGGCTGGATCACCTCCGGCGGCTTCGCGCACCACGCGAATGCGTCGGTCGCGCTCGGCTACGTGTCCCGGGAGGTGGCCGAGCGGGATTCGGGGTGGGAGATCGAGCTCCTCGGCGAGCGCCTTCCCGCCCGGCTGCAGCGCCACGCGCTCTTCGACCACAACCGGGAGCGCATGCGCAACTGAGCCGGCCCCGGCCCCGGCCCCGGCCCCGGGGCGCGTTGCGAGGCGTCGTCCCGCGCTCGCGTCCCCCTGCACGACCGCGTCGCCGGTCGCTTCGAGGCGGGCGGCACGGCGCGCGCCTCCCGCTTCACGGGGCGCGTGCGCGCCCGGGCGGTCGACTCGTGCCGCCGTGCGCGGGACAATGAGCGTCCGGCTCTTCGCCGGCATGTCCGGGTAACCCTCCATGTACGACCTGCTGATTCGAAACGGCCGTATCGTCGACGGAAGCGGCAACCCCTGGTTCCGCGCCGACGTCGGCGTCAGGGACGGCTCGATTGCCGCGATCGGGCGCATCGAGGAGCCGGCGGAGCGCGTCGTCGACGCGGACGGCCTCTACGTCTCGCCGGGATTCATCGACGTGCACTGCCATGCCGATTTCACCATCCTCGATCCGCGCAATCCCCGGGACTTCAAGCTCCGCCAGGGCATCACGACGGAGTGCGCCGGGCAGTGCGGGGAGTCGGCCGCGCCGGTCAATCCCGACAACCTCGACCTGCTCAAGGCCTACGTCGCCTTCGAGGCGCCGGTGGAGGGAACGCTCTCCTGGCGCTGGCGCACCTTCGACGAGTACCTGCGGGAGCTCGAGAGCTTCGACATCCCCACCAACTTCGTGCCCCTGGTCGGGCACGGCACGGTGCGCATCGACGCCATGGGCTTCGAGAGCCGGCCGCCCACCGAAGCCGAGCTCGCCCGCATGAAGTCGACGGTCGGGGAGGCGATGGAGGCGGGCGCCTTCGGCTTCACGGTGGGGCTCGCCTACGCGCCCGGAGACTACGCGGCCAACGACGAGGTCATCGAGCTCGCCAGGGTCTCCGCCTCCCACGGCGGCGTCTTCGGCACCCACATGCGCGACTACGGCGACCGCATCTTCGAGTCGCTCGAAGAGAGCTTCGAGGTCGGTCGCAAGGCGAAGCTGCCGGTCGTCATCTCTCACATCGGAATCGGGGGACAGACGAACATCGGCCGGATGGGCGAGGTCCTGGACACGATCGCGAACGCGCGCGAAGAAGGGCTGGAAGTGACGACGGACGTCTATCCGCTTGCGGCGGGCACCACCCTGCGCCTGCTCCTGCCGCACTGGGTGAGCGAGGGCACCCTGGAGCAGCTCTTCCGCCGCCTCCGGGACCCCGACGAGCGCAGCCGCATGAAGCAGGCGATGGTCGAGGAGACCGCGCGGCTCAGCGCCGACACCGCGGTCTGCCGCTGGGACGAGATCCGCCTCGCCAGAGTGCTGAGCGAGGCCAACGGCCGCTTCCAGGGCATGACCATCAGCGAGATCAGCCGGCTCAAGGGCAGCGATCCCGAGACCACGGTGATGGACCTCGTCCTGGAGGAGCGCTGCCAGGCCACGATGTATCGCATCTTCAGGCAGACCGACGACCTCGCCACATCGGTGGTCCACCCGCTGACCATGATCGAGACCGATGCGATGGGCTTCGTGGAAGGCAATCCGTCGATCGGCCAGTACGGCTCCTTTCCAAGGGTGCTCGGCTACTACGTGCGCGAGAAGAAGCTGCTCCGGCTCGAAGAGGCGGTGCGCAAGATGACCTCCTACGCCGCGCAGACCATGGGGCTGCGACGGAAGGGGCTGCTGCGGGAAGGGGCCGATGCGGACATCACGGTCTTCGATCTCGACAACGTCAGGGCGTCGCTGGACGGCAACCAGTGCTATCCCCGGGGGATCGAGTACGTGGTGGTCAACGGCGAGGTGGTCGTCGATGCCGGGGCCTACCACGGCGCCATGGCCGGGAAGGTCATCAGACGACAACACGCCGGCGCACCTCCCGCGCCGAGGGCGGCTTGAGGCGTGGCAACGCGCGGTGCACTGTAGTGCGGCCCGACGGGCCGGCCCGGCCCGTCTCCCGAAGTCGCCGCAGGTTGCTCCGTCCCGGAGCCGGCGACTGCAAAACACGAGGAGAAGCGACCATGCCCAGATTCGTGATTGAGCGGGACATTCCCGAGATCGGTTCGGCCGAGCGCGAGGCGCTGCGCGACGCCGCGCACAAGTCCAACGGCGTGCTGGCGGACATGAAGGCGGAGAAGAAGAACATCCAGTGGGAGCACACCTACGTGGCCGGCGACAAGACCTTCTGCATCTACCTCGCGGACAGCGAAGCGCTCATCCACGAGCACGCCGAGCGCAGCGGATTTCCCGCCACCGTGGTCACCGAGGTGCGCAAGATGATCGATCCGGTCACCGCCGAAGGCTGAGCGCGGCGGCCGGATCGGGGCGAGCGAGGGCCGGCGGGGTCCGGCAGGTGCCCGCCCGCGCGCGGGAATCGCGGGGGCGGGGCCGCATGGCGGGGATGTCCTCTCGCCGGGCCCCAGGTTCCGGAGCCGCGGGCGCCGGCCGAATCGACGTCGGAACGCGAAAGTCCCCCGGGGAGCATGAAGGGTGAACTTCGGCCTCGCGCTGCCCAACTCCGGTCCGCTCGCGAGCCCGGCCAACATCCGCCGGGTGGCGGAGGAAGCGGAAGGGCTCGGCTACGACGCGTTGCTGGTGCACGACCACGTCAGCTACGACACCGAGTGGCTGGGGCATCGCACCTCGGGTCTCACCCGGCCGCATGCCGACATCGCCCCGGACCTCTACGAGTCCCTCGTCACCCTGGGCTTCGCGGCCGCGGCCACGACGACGGTGCGGCTCATGACCTCGGTGCTGGTGCTGCCGCTTCGCGATCCCCGGGTGCTTGCGCGCCAGCTCATCACCCTGCAGGCGCTCTCCGGCCACCGCCTGTCGCTCGGCGTCGGCAGCGGAGACTATCCCGCCGACTACCGGGTGATGGAGATCCCCTACGCCGAGAAGGCCGGGTATACCCGGGAGTACGTGGAGGCGCTCTCGGTGCTGCTTCCCGGCGGCCGTGCCAGCTTCAGGGGCGAGCGGCTGCGCATCGATCGGGGCGCCTTCTTCCCCGAGACCGCCGAGATCCCCCTGCTCATGGGCGGCGGCATCCGCCGGAACCCGCACCACGGCGGCTACGAGCTCTTCGAGCCCCCGCTCCGCCTCCTCGCCGAGCGATGCCACGGATGGATCCCGGAAGGGCCTCCCGCGGTGATCCGGGAAGGCATCGCCACCCTCTCCCGCCTCGCGGCCGGTGCGGGTCGAGCATCGACGCAATTCGAGATCCGTGCGCAGTCGCCGCTCTACATCGGCGACGACGACGAGGCCCGGGCGAAGGTGGGACGCAACCGGAACTACGAGCTGGTCGGTTCGGTCGCCCGGATCGTCTCCCTGCTCGAGGAGTACCGTGACGCGGGAATCGACGCGATGAACCTGCGCTGCTTCGCCGACGACGAGGCGTCCTACTACGAGATGGTGCGCGCCTTCGCACGCGAGATCCTGCCGCGTTTCGCCTGAGCGCGGCACCGCCGGGATCGGTTGTCCGCACGGGTCCGAGCGAGGCAAGAAGGGTGTTTTCGGGTTCCTGGAAGGTCTTCTCCGGCACGGGCCGCAGACGTTCCAAGGCGCGCCCGGCATCCCGTAGACTCGAGCGACGGAAGGACGCGAGACGGCGTGCGATGCGGTGATCGACGAAGAGGACATCCGATGCTTCGAGCGCGACGGCGTCGTCGTTCTGCGCGACCGATTCGAAGCGAGGTGGATCGATCACCTGGCGAGCGGCTTCGAGCGCAACCTCGCGTGCCCCGGACCCTACGCCACCTCCTATACCCCCGAAGGCAACCCGGGCGGCTACCTCGACGATCTGATGAACTGGAGCCGCATTCCGGAGTACCGCTCCTTCGTTCTCGATTCGCCGGCGGCGAGGATTGCCGGGCTGCTCACCCGCTCGAGTCATTGCCGGATCCTTCTCGAGAACATGCTGATCAAGCTGCCGGGCACCCGCGAAGCCTCGCCCTGGCACCAGGACCAGCCCTACTACTGCGTCGAAGGGGACAAGCTCTGCAGCGTATGGCTGCCCCTGGACCCCATCTCCCGGGACGTGTGCGTGGAGTTCATCGCCGGCTCGCACCGATGGGACAAGCTGTTCACGCCCGTCAAGTTCGGCGATCTCTCCCCGTACTCGTATCCTTCCGGCACTTTCGATCCGCCGCCCGACATCGACGCCGGGATCTCCCGGCACCGGGTGCTCGCCTGGGACATGGCGCCGGGCGATTGCCTGGTCTTCCACATGCGCACCGTGCACCGCGCGCCGGCCACCGGCACGCTCGGCACCGTGCGCCGTGCGTTCTCGACGAGGTGGCTGGGCGATGACGCGGTGTACGTGGAACGGCCGGGAGTGACCTTTCCCGAGCTGTCTCCTCCGCGTCCGCGGGTGGGGAGTCCCATGGATCATCCGTACTTCCCCGTCGTATGGAGAAGGGACCGCGCCGCGCCCGGCCAATCCGGCGCCGGGAGTGTCGAAAGCGCGGCTCCCCGGTGAAGCGCCTGGGGAGTACGTCAGGTGGTGCCCGAGTGCGCTCAGTCCGGCGCTCTCCAGCATCCCTGACTCCGCATTGCCCGAGAGCCGGGATTCCGGCCGGCGCCGATCGGCACCCTTCCCGGGCGCGGTGACGCGCTCGAGCACGACCATGACCAGTCGGGACCCTCTCCTCACCGACATGCGCCACGCGCCGGGGTGGTACGCCATCCTGCCGCCGCCGGCTCCGGCCCGGCGCCTCGAGGGCCGGCAGGCCGCGGACTGGGTCGTGATCGGCGCCGGCGTCACCGGGCTCGCCGCCGCCCGCCGGCTGGCCGAGCTCGCGCCCGCGGCGCGTATCGTCCTGCTCGAGCAGTACCGCATCGGATACGGCGCCTCGGGACGCAACGCGGGCTTCATCATCGACACCCCGCACCTCACCGAGGGCTTCGACGCCGATGCCAACCGGCGTGTGTCCCGGCTGGTGATCGCCGGGCTCGCGGAGCTCGAAGGCCAGGTGCGCCGGCAGGGAATCGAATGCGAGTGGTCCCCCCGGGGGCACCTGACCGCCGCCGTCGGCCGCAGGCGGGCCGCAAGCCTGCGCGCCACCTGCCGCATGCTGGACGCGGTGGGCGAGGACTACGAGTGGGTCGAGGGTCAGGCCCTGGCGGACTGGACAGGCACTCCCCACTATCGCGCCGCCGTGTTCACTCCCCGCACGGTGCTGGTGAACCCGGCGGCGTTGTGCCGTGGTCTCGGGGACACGCTGCCCGGGAACGTCGAAGTCTACGAGGAATCTCCGGTCACGCGGGTCGAGCCGGGGTCGCCGGTGCGGATCGAGTGCGCGCAGGGCTCGATTCGCGCATCGCGGGTGCTGCTCACCACCAATGCCTTCGTCACCCGGCTGGGCCTGCTCCGCCGCGAAGTGTTCCCGATGATCGCCTGCGCAAGCCTCTCGCGAGAGCTGACGGAGGACGAGCAGGCCGCGATGGCCGGTGTGCCCGACTGGGGCATCACCGGGAGCGCGACGCTGCGGCGCACGCGCTCGAAGCGGATGCTCTTTCGCCTCGGCACCTACTACCGCGGCGACTTTCGTCTGAGCGAGCACTGGCGCCGGCGGCTGCTCGGAATGCACGTCGCGGGCCTGCGCCGGCGCTTCCCCATGCTCGATCGGCTGGAATTCGAGCACACCTGGGCCGGTGTCTTCTGCATGACGCGGGACTGGGTGTCCGTGTTCGGCCGGCTCGAGCGCGGGGTCTTCGCATCCCTGGGATACGCCGGCGTCGGCCTGCCGCGTGGCACCATCTCCGGCAGGCTCCTCGCCGAGTTCGCGATGGGCTCGGACTCCGAACTGATCCGGGACGTCCAGGCCCTCTCCGGGCCCCGGCGGCTGCCGCCCCAGCCCTTCCTCGGACTCGGGATCGCTGCGCGCCTGTGGTGGTACCGCTGGCGCACCCGAAGCGAATCGTGACGGGAGATCCGTTCAGGTCCCGGAGCCGCCCCCGTGGCTCTTCCGCAGCGCCGGCAGCACGTCCTGCGCGATGCGCTCGAACACCGGCAACTGCTCCTCGCGCATCGGGTAGTAGAGGCCGAGCTCGGACAGGCCCAGGGGCAGGAGGCGCTCGGCCATTTCCCGGAAGCGTTCCGGCGACTCGTAGCAGTTGAAGAAGCCTCCGCTCGTGCGCGCCGCGGGGTCGAACATCTGGTAGGAGAAGATGATGTCTCCGGGGTCGCGGCCGATGGCGGCGCAATGCGCGCTCACCCGGTCGATGCGCTCGCGCGTCTCGGCGAGCTGCTTCTCGAAGGTCTCGGCGAAGCTGAGGCTGTTCCAGATGTCGGCGTGCTCGGCCGCCTGCTCGAGCATCCGCGGGCCCATCGCCGCGATGAGAAGGGGAGGGCGCGGCCGCTGAACGGGGCGCGGGTTCATGATCGCGTCGCGAATCCGGTAGTAGCGCCCCTCGAAGGAGCTCGTCTCGTTCGATAGCAGGAGGTCCACGATCGCGACGTACTCGCGAAAGCGCGCGGCGCGCTCCGCATTCGACCAGTTCGGGATCCCCATCATGTCGTAGGAGGGGTCGATCGGCAGGCCCAGGCCCAGCCCCACGTCGAGGCGTCCCGCGGAGACGTGGTCCACGGTGAGGGCCTGGCGCGCGAACATCGCGGGGTCGCGCAGCGGAATCTGCGAGACGCAGGTGCACAGGCGGATGCGGGAGGTCTCGCGGGCCGCCGCCGCGAGCAGGGTCCAGGCCTCGAGCCAGGGGCTCGGCGGATTGGTCCAGTCCACGAAGTGGTCCGCGATCGCGGCGACCTCGAAGCCGAGCTCTTCCAGCCGCCGGAAGCGGCCGGCGAGCTCGTCCCAGGGCGCGTTCGGAAGAGTGAGGACCTGAAATCGCAGTCCGGCCATGGTGCTCCCCGACTCGATGGGCGTATTGCCTGCCGCGCAATGATACGAATTCCGCCTGCCGGCGCGCATTTGCCTGTCCGAGCCTCGTGGCGGGGATGCCGGGGCGCCGGCGAATCGCGGCGTCCGCCAGTCGGGAGGCCGCTGAGACGGGCGCGCTAGAATGACGCCCCGCCGCCACAGTCCGAACACAAGGGCGCGGGGTCCGCGGCGCCCCGGCCGGAGACAACGACATGCGCGTACTCGTCTTCCAGCACATCGCGTGCGAGCACCCGGGAATCTTTCGGGACTTCATGGCCGAAGACGGCATCGAGTGGCAGGCGGTGGAGCTCGACGAAGGCGAGCCGATTCCCGACCTCGACGCCTTCGACGTGCTCGTCAGCATGGGTGGCCCGATGGATGTGTGGCAGAAGGACGAGCATCCCTGGATCGCGCCCGAGCTCGCCGCGATTCGCGAGTGGGTGGGCGAGTCGCGGCGTCCCTTTCTCGGCTTCTGCCTCGGCCATCAGCTCCTCGCGGAGGCCCTCGGCGGCGAGGTGGGGCCGGCGGCGCAGCCGGAAATCGGCATCATGCCGGTGCAGCTCACCGAATCGGGGCGCCGAAGCCCCTTCCTCGACGGCGTGCCCGAGGAGTTTCTCTGTCTTCAATGGCATGGGGCGGAGATCACGCGTGTTCCGGAAGGCGCCGAGGTGCTCGCCGCCTCGCCTGCGTGCGCGGTCAATGCGCTCTCCTACGGAGGACATGCCTTCTCGGTGCAGTTCCACGTCGAGCTCACCCCGACCACCGTCTCCGACTGGGGCGAGATCCCCGAGTACGCCAAAGCCCTGGATGCCGCGCTCGGCGAGGGTGCGCTGCCCCGCCTCGACGCCGAGGCGGCGGCGAACATGCCCGACTTCGCGTCGCTCTCGCGCACCCTCTACCGCAACTTCATGACGAAAGCCGTATCACCCGCTTGCGTATAGTCGCACCCGGGACGGGACTGAGGTCGACCTTGATGCAACAGAAGAGACTCGAGCCCGGCTGGAATTGGATAAGGAAGCTCGGATTCGCGCCGGGGATCCGGGTCGGAGACACCATCCATACCTGCGGGATGATCGCCTTCGGGCCGGACGGCAACCTGGTGGGCGAGGATGACTGCTACGCCCAGGCGATGCAGGTTTACCGGAACATTGCGGCGGTGCTCGCCCTGGAGGGCGCGAGCATGGCGGACGTCGTCAAGACCACCACATGGCTGCCGGACATGAGTCGCTACCAGGACTACGCCCGGGCCCGGGCGGAGGCTTTTCCCCACGGGATCCCGTGCAGCAGCACCGTGAGCAGCGGGCTCGTGTTCCCGGAGCTGCTGATCGAGATCGAGGCGGTTGCCGTCGTCGGGAGCGGCGGAACGGACTAGCCGCCGCAAGCGCCCGGTCTGCGCCAACGAGGCCGGCGGGGCGCTCGGGCCGCGAGCTCGTGGCCCGTCTCGCTCCGGATGCACGGCAGCGCCGCCGGCGAGGCGCTCGATGCCTTCGTCGCCGTGCAGGGGCGTCAGGGTGAAGCGCAGCCGCTCGGTGCTGCGGGCCACGGCGCCACAAGAGTCACGAATCGCTTTGTCGGCGAGCCCACCCCCGCCGGGTGTTGTCCGTTGGTAACGGGGTGTTCGATCTGTGTTCCCCGCTCCGAAGACAATGAAAGAATGTTGTTATGCAATAGAAAACAAATGGTCTCATTTATCAATGAAAGTGCATTGGAAACCACCGTGCGCGACGGCGACGCTATTGCGTGAGGGACGACCAACGACAACTCGATCACGAATCGTCGCACCGCGGCACTTTCGGGGTATCAATCGGTTCATTCCAGCGGCAAATGGGTTTAGGGTTGGAAGGCGGACGCCGAGCGGGCCCGCGGTACGGACCGATTCGCATGGCTCGCCGGCGCACGGCTGAAACCGAAGACAATCGACCCACAGGAGAGACGCCAGATGAAACTCGCAACATTGATTCGCGGCGGCGCCGCCGCCGCTGCTGCCGCCGTCCTGCTCGCGGTGTCCGCCGGAGTGCACGCCGCCACCCTGACCGTGTACACCGCGGTCGAGGCCGAGGACCTCAAGAGGTACGCCGCACGCTTCAACGAAGATCACCCGGACATCGAGATCAAGTGGGTCCGCGACTCCACCGGCATCGTCACCGCGAAGCTGCTGGCCGAGAAGGACAACCCCAAGGCCGACGTGATCTGGGGCCTGGCGGCGACGAGCCTCCTGCTCATGAAGTCGGAAGGCATGCTGCACCCCTACAAGCCGAACGGCATCGAGCGGCTCGACCCGAAGTTCGTCGACAAGGACGACCCGCCGGCGTGGACCGGCATGGACGCGTGGGTCGCCTCGATCTGCGTGAACACGGTGGAGCAGGAGAAGCACGGGTTCGCCACCCCGACCTCGTGGAACGACCTCACGAAGCCGGAGTACATGGGCCACGTCGCGATGCCGAACCCGAACTCTTCCGGCACCGGCTTCCTCGACGTCTCGAGTTGGCTGCAGATGTTCGGCGAGGAAGGCGGCTGGCAGTTCATGGACGCGCTGCACGAGAACATCAGCCACTACACCCACTCCGGTTCCAAGCCGTGCAAGCAGGCGGCGCGCGGCGAGGTCCCGATCGGCGTCTCCTTCGCGTTCCGCGGCGCGAAGTCGAAGGCGCAGGGCGCTCCCATCGACATCATCGTTCCGTCCGAAGGCATCGGCTGGGACATGGAAGCGACCGCGATCGTGAAGGGCACGCAGAACCTCGAGGCGGCCATGGCCCTCGTTGACTGGTCGGTCAGTGAGAAGGCCAACATGATGTACAACGAGGGCTACGCGGTCATCGCCATCACGGAGCTCGCGATGCCGGTGGAGCATTTCCCCGAAGGCATCAACGAGGCGATGATCGACAACGACTTCGAGTGGTCGGCGAACAACCGCAAGCGCATCCTCGCCGAGTGGCAGAGCCGCTACGACTCGAAGTCGGAGGCGAAGTAGGCCCACGCCGAACCTTACCCGCTCCGATCCGGGGCCGGAGGCATCTGCCTCCGGCCCCGCTTCCCGTGCCGCCCCGGTTACCATGAGCAGCAGCCGACCGGGTCGCGACCCTCCACCGACGCCATGCCTCCACCAGATTCACCTTCGAACGGCTCCTACCTGCGAGTTCGGCGTCTGACGAAGAAGTTCGGCGAGTTCACGGCGCTCGCCGACATCTCGCTCGATGTCCAGGAAGGCGAGTTCGTCTGCTTTCTCGGCCCCTCGGGTTGCGGCAAGACCACCCTGCTGCGGGCGATCGCCGGGCTCGACATCCAGACCGCGGGAAGCGTCGAGCAGGCGGGGGCCGACATCTCTGCGCTGCCTCCGTCGGAGCGCGACTTCGGGATCGTGTTTCAGTCCTACGCGCTGTTCCCCAACATGACCGTCGCACGCAACGTCGCCTACGGGTTGGAGAGCCTGAAGCGCTCGCGCGGGGAGGTCCAGAACCGGGTGCGGGAGCTGCTCGAACTCGTCGGCCTGCCGGACCAGGGGGACAAGTATCCGGCCCAGCTCTCGGGCGGGCAGCAGCAGCGCATCGCGCTCGCCCGCGCGATCGCGATGTCGCCCGGCCTGCTGCTGCTCGACGAGCCGCTCTCGGCGCTCGATGCCAAGGTGAGGGCGCGCCTGCGCTACGAAGTGAAGTCGTTGCAGCGCCGGCTCGGCGTCACCACCATCATGGTCACCCACGACCAGGAGGAAGCGCTGACCATGGCGGACCGCATCGTGGTGATGAACCACGGCGTAATCGAGCAGATCGGCGCTCCCGCCGAGATCTACCGCGAGCCGGCGAGCGTGTTCGTCGCGGACTTCATCGGCACCATGAACTTCCTTGCCGCCGAGATCGCGGGCGATGCGGGAGCGGGGGACGGCGGAATCAGGGCCGGAGGTCTTGCGCTGGCCTGCGATACCTCCGGCCACTCGGAAGGCGAACGGGTCACCGCCGCCATCCGGCCCGAGGACATCGTGCTCCTGGACTCGGGAAATGCCGAGGGTGCCGGCAACGAGAACCGCGACGGAGCTTTCGATGCGACGGTCGGATACGTCGAGTTCCTCGGCTCCTTCGCCCGCGTCGAGCTGGGCTGCGACGGCGTGCGCCTGCTGATGGACGTGTCCATCGGCCGCGCGCAGCACTTCGGCGTGACGGAGGGGAGCACCGTGCGCGCGGCGGTCCCCCGCGAGGCGGTGCGCATCTACGCGGGCGCGCCGCCCGATGCCTGACGCGCCGCCCCGGCCGGCCCGTCGCCGGTCCGCACTCTGGAGAAGCATGGGCCGCGAGGGAGCGCGCGAAGCGCATTCGAGCCGGGATGCTTCTCGATGAGCGAGGCCGTCCTCTCCGCTCCGGCCGTCAAGCCCAAGGTCAGCCGCGACGACTGGACGATGCGCGCCTTCATCGGCGTCATCGGCCTCTACCTCGTGGTCACTCTCGCGATGCCGCTCTACGCGATGATGTCGAAGAGCGTGCGCGACCACGACGGCGGGTTCGTGGGGCTTGCCAACTACATCGACTACTTCACCACCCCCGCCCTCACGTGGTCCATCGGCAACAGCCTCCAGGTCGCGACGATCACGACGCTGATCACCGTCTCCATCGGGTTCACCTTCGCCTACGCGCTCACCCGGAGCTGCATCCCGCTCAAGGGCCTGTTCCAGTCGATCACGATGATCCCGATCCTGGTGCCGTCGCTGCTGCCCGGCATCGCGCTGGTCTATCTCTTCGGCACCCAGGGGCTCATCAAGGAGCTGCTTTTCGGGCACTCCATCTACGGCCCGATCGGCATCGTCATCGCGGAGGTGTTCTTCACCCTGCCGCACGCGATCATCATCCTCATCACCTCGCTGTCCATCGCCGACTCCCGGCTCTACGAGGCGGCGGTGGCGCTGCGCGCGAGCCGGCTCCGCATCTTCCTCACCGTCACCCTGCCCGG
>JAJEAD010000090.1 GCA_022824305.1 Gammaproteobacteria bacterium
CTCCGCCCCGGGAGGGATCCGCAAGACGCTCGTGTAACCGGTCCTCGATCACGCAGTTGTAGTGCCACTCCCTGTCTTCGTGCGCCGCAACTGACTGATGTGCAATGAGATTATTCGAGGGGTGGTAAAGATGGGCTAGGATGGCCGCGCCATCCTACATCGGATAGTGGATCAGCTTGACTTTCTGACAAATCCTGTTGTCTTTTGGCAACACTCCGCGTTGAAACTACTCGGCGAGGTCTGTAAGGTATTGAAGCATCAATACAAATTGGAAGCTCTTCGATGCCGCTCCCTTACTGCAGAGGAGCCCGGATGCAGCCCAAGAAGACCAAATTCGAGCCGAGAGAACGCCGTACCATCGGTCCCCACGGGGAGAAACGTCCCCTCAGCCCGGTGTCAAACATGGCCCGGGGGATGGAAATCGCGGCGGGACTCCGAGAGGAGGAATACGCGGACGACTCGTTCGGTCCTCATGCCAGGAGAGAAGACGCCTGATGTCTGTGCGCACATACCATCGCTGTTACATACCGTCGCTGTTACTCACGCATGCATCACAGAAGTATCTCGACACCCTTAGTCGTGCCGCCGTGACTGTGCATTTGGCTCGCTCGGCCTCAGCGTTGACTGAAACCCCGACTCGCGACCACGCCGATCCGCCTTCCGCTGTTCATGGGGATACGCCGCCCCGCTGCGGAGATGATGATCTCCTGTGAATTCGGCTCTATCGCAGCGACGGCGCGAGTAGGCGTGGGCTGCCTGCATTTCAACAAGTTGGTTTTCTGCGCTCCTTTCTCATCTGTCCCTCCCAATAGGTTCTAATGGGCTCGAAGCATACGCCCCGTGGAAGGCGGCTTCCTTCCACGGGGCAGTCTTGTCCCACCCCAAACTCACCGCCCCACCCGGGAGTTCGAGCGATGCCCACGCCGATCTCCTTCCTCTTTCGGGAATGGATCAGGGTTGAGAGGAAGCTCGTAGGGCGGATCTTCGGGCGGGGGACGATTTTTCAAGGGAATCCACGGCGGGACTTCCGCATCATCTGAGAACCGGCCTCCGAGGGAATCATCGCGCATCACCGTCTCCTGAAAGGAAGTCTCCCAGGCAGCAAGACGAACCTGCAGACCTTGAGCAACCCGCCACGGTGGTTGCGGAAGCACTCATGAACTTCCCCGTGACAGGCTGGGGAAGCGACTGGCGGCCCGGCAGGGAGCTCCTGGAAGAGTGACTCTCGGAGACCCCGCTCAACAGTCCTCCTCAAGCAGATCGGGGTTGGAGAAAAGCCCGGTGGGAGTAGGGCGCCCCCTGTTGTACGCCACCATGGTGCGGAAGCGCGGACTTCCGGTGCGGCAGCAGGCGTGCGCGTAGCGGGCCTGCGGATGGGTGGAGACTTCAGGCTGATGGTGGGCACCGAAGAGGCGGGCGACCTCGTGTGCGAAGCAGGACTCCAAGCTCCGGTCTATCGAGCCGCGGGCGGCCCATTGATGGGCGGCCACGGCAAAGGCGTACCAGTGTATGTAAGCATACTCGAAACGGCAGCGGCGAGGATGCGGGATCCGGCGAATTCAACCGGAGAAGACCGGCGCCAACCTCACACCTCGGCGGCGAGTGCGGGGGCGGAGTGCCCATTGGGAGGTGCCGGATCCGGCATCGACCGTGATGGCTGTCGCCCCAGCGCACGCCTCCCCCATGCCGGCCGCACGGCGATCCTTTCCAAGCGCCCTAAAGGGCGTTCTTCCCGTCGGGGCGCTCGACCGAATAGCCGAGATTGCGATAGCCCCGGACACGCTTGCGCGCCATGCGCATGAGCACCGGCACCGCCTCGTCCACGTAGTCATAGACCAGCACCTCGTGCTTGGCCGGATGCAGCCGGTGCAGGCGTCCGACATACTGCGCAAGCGTCCCCCTCCACGCGACCGGCATCGCGAGGGCCAGGGTGTCGAGGCGCGCGTCGTCGAAGCCCTCGCCGATGTAGCGCCCCGTAGCGATCAGGACCCGTTCTTCGGTATCGGGGATGTCCTCGAGACGCCCCATGAGCGCGCGGCGCTGCCTGACGCCCATGCCGCCGTGAAGGAAGAGCACGTTCCTCGCGAATCGGCCGAGCCGCCCGGCAAGACGCTCGGCGTGGTCCTTGCGCGCGGTGAGCACGAGCGGGGAGCGTCCCGATTCGAGCGCGCTGAGCACGTCGTCGGCGATGAGGGCGTTGCGGTCGTCGTCCGCGCCGATCGCCGCGTAGACTTGCTGGATGGGCGGGCGCTCCGGCTCAATGCCGTCGGGGAGCCGGAACGCGGTCGGGCGCAGCAGCGCCCGGTGAGCGAACGGGCGTTGCCGGGCCTGGGCCTTCGCGCTTGCCCGGAACCGAACGGGACCGCACTGCATGAACACGATCGGGTGGTGGCCGTCCTGGCGCGCCACCGTCGCCGAGAGTCCGAGCACGTACTTCACCTTCGCCCGGCGCGCGACCTTCTCGAAGCTCGGTGCCGACAGGTGATGGCATTCGTCGACGACGAGATGCCCATACCCGGCCACGATATCGTCGACTTCGTCGCCGCGCACCAGGCTCTGGATGACGGCCACATCGACGACGCCGGTGGGATTGCGCTTGCCGCCGCCGATCCGACCGATGTCGGAATCGGCCAGGTCGAGGAACGCGCCGAGCCGCGCGATCCACTGGTCCATGAGCTGGCGGCGGTGCACCAGGACGAGGGTGTTGGTCCCGCGGGCGGCGAGCAGCGATGCTGCGACGACCGTCTTGCCGAAGGCGGTGGTGGCGGCGAGCACTCCGGTGTCATGTGCGAGCAGGGCCTCGACGGCGCCTGCTTGCTCGGGCGTGAGCTCGCCGAGGAATGTCGTCTCGATGGGGCGACCGGCATGGCGCTCGTCGCGGAGGTCGAGGCCGATGCCGAGCTCGTCCAGCAACTCCTTCATCGCCTCCAGACAACCTCGCGGCAGCGCGAGGTGGTGCGACAGCAGCTCGGCGCAGGCGATGACGCGGGGCGTGGCGAATGTGGAGCGCCGCATCGCCTGCGCGGCGTAGAACGCCGGGTTCTGGAACGCCGCGAGCCGCACGAGCCGGTTGACGAGTCCCGGCGGCAGCCCTTCGCGGGCAATGTAGAGCTGGTCGCCGAGCACCGCATCCACGCGCTCGGGCAGCGTCCCGGCAATCGCCGGCAGGGATCGGCGCCTCGACGGCGGCGCGGTCCACGGCTCCTCGTCCTCGTCGTCGAGCGGCAGGCGGAGTCCCACGATGCGGCCCCGCCTGCCGGCCTCGTCCACGAGCGCCCCGATCTCGGCGAGGGCCATGCGCCGCAGTCCGGACAGGAACGACCACTGGTCCGGCCAGGGCTCGAACGCCGCGTCCAGAAAGACGCTGTTGCCGCTCTCCCTCGGAACGCCCTGCGGGGGAAGGGCGATGAGGTTTCCGAATCCGCCCTGCGGCAGCGTGTCCTGGCTCGGAAAGAACCGATCGTAGGAGCGGAACCCGATATCGGGGTTGCATTCCATGGCTTCGGTCAGAAGATGGGCGCCGAGCCGGCGTGCGAGCGAGGCGGCCACGGGCTCCTCGAAGAAGATCCACACATGGGCGCCGTTGCCCGAGCGTGAACGCTCGAGCGCCGCCGGGACCTCCTTCATGCGGCAGGCCGCGAGATAGGCGCCCGCGTCGCGCCGCCACGCCTCCCCGTCGAAATCGGCCGCGAGGAAGCGGCACGTATCGTCGGCCAGCATCGGATAGACCCCGATGGTGTGGCGACCGCGGAGATGGTCCTCGACCGGTGCGTCCGTGACCGGCACGAAGGCCTGGTTGGGGCACGCCCCGCATCGCACCCGGGGCTTGTGGCACACGCCGCGCTTCCACTCGTTGGCGCACACCGGTGCGTAGCCGGACGTGCCCTTGACCGCGTTCTCCCAGCGCCGCGGATACATGTCCTCCCGGCCGAGGAACAGGGATCGGAACAGCGCGATCTTGTCGCGTGTCGGCGAGCGGTTCGTCACCGACCCCGCGGTTCTCTCGCTCGTCGGCTGCGTCGAAGTCGAGCGCCGGAGCTCGGCGAGCCGCCTCTCGAGCTCCGTCCGTTCCATGTCGAGCTGCGCGAGGCGCTCGCGGATCCGGGCAGCCTCCCCGGCGTCGGTGTCCGACTGCGCCATCCTGTTCTCCGCCGATGCCGCCGCCCGAGGGCACGGTGGCTGCCGTGATGGGCGGACCATACCGGAGTCAGGCGGGCTGTGCCGCCATGCGTCAGTCGTCGTCGAAGAGTCCGGTCGAGGACGCGGCTCTCGAACTGCTCGAGACCGCCGTACTGGACGCACAGCGCCATCGCCGAGGGCCGGTCGACGGTCCAGTTGAATGACCCGCTCGCCGAGACCGGGAGCCGGTTCTGCGTCGCCGCGGCCAGCTCCTCGGTGTGCGCAGCAAGCAAGGTCTGAGCGCTGCCGCCCGGTGCGCGCGCCGTGCCCAATCGAGACGTTGCCGACTCCATGACTGGAATGCAGTGTGTCTCGGGCGGCGAGGCTCCAGCCTTGCGAGCAGGCGCCCTCCGGGATAAGCCGCAAGAGCGGCCGAGCACCGAGCAGCCAAGCGATGATGCCCGGCGGGTGGGGATGGCGACTCGGTCGGACACCGCCAACTGAGCGTCATCATATCGGATGCGAGTTGATCCCGATCGTCGCGAATGCGAGTGCATCCATGGGGAGACTACCCGCATCAGGCCGTCGTGGCGCCGATCGTCCGTGGAACATCAGTGTTCGGGAGCGCAGTGACGACGGAAAGCGCCACACCGAGCCGAATAGCCCTCCAGTAACGGCGAGGGGCCTTGCGCGCAATCGTCCTCGTGAACTCCGGTGCGATTCGGTTTTGCCGGAATCCGGGGATCCGGACGACGGGCGAACACCGACAACAGGCATGGCGTTCCGAGCACGGGTGATGGTTCCTGCGCCTTCGTGCCTCCTGGGGAATGCGATTCGCTCGGGGATCCAGACCGACAGCGGGGACCCTCGGATTGGTTCCGGCGTCGGGACAATGATGGCAATCCGTGATGTTCACGACGTGGCGAGCCGGCACATGGATGGGAGGAGGAGCTGGCGCTCGAACACGGGCGGTGGCGGCTGCGGTGTCCTTCACGGAGGCGCCGTGCTCGGGCCGCGCATCGACCTTCGCGGCCTCGAGGTTCACTCTGTTGCCCGTACAGTCCTGCGCCGTCGATGTGAGCCGCCGGCCAAGCCACCAGTCGCGGCCCGTGTCGGAGAGTGTCCATCGCCTGCGGGAGGATGGAACAGTGCGGGAACGTAGCGCACGATCGCCGAGCACGGAGCCCGAGAGCGCAGGAGTCGCCATGCCGGCAACCCGTGAGGAACGGAAGCGCGGGGCGCACGGCGCCCGCGAGGCGAACCGGCGCGCCGGCGCCCAAGGACGCCCGGGTGGGCACCCCGAGATCGACCGCGTGGTGCTCGAACTCACCCGCCTCGCGGTAACCCGCATCGACAAGAACCTCGCGCTCCTGCGGATCGGGCTCGAGAACATCGAGCGCTGGACGCGCCAGCGCGGATACCTCCCGCGCTGCCACGCCGAATGGAAGGAACTCATCGAACGCCACCCATGGGAGCGCCTGCGCGAAGTGCTCCTCGAGGAATCAGACGAGGGCCAGCGGCTGCGCAGCTCGCACCCGTTCAAGGGACTCGTCACCGACACCGAACGGCGAGCGATCCATGACGCGGCAAGAGCCTGAGCACATCATCCGGGCGGCCGCCGACGGCACCAATCAATACGAGCTGCTCACATCGGCAGCCAAGCGATTCCGGGCCAGTACCCAGATGCTCCCGAGGAACTGCTCCTCTCGATGGAGGCGGACGTCTGCGCGCCCAATGCACCCGAGCTGTCCGATCTCATCGACGGCGCAATGGGCCCGGACACGCAATTCGACCGAACCCACGGCTACCACGCCGACGGCGTGAATCCCACCACCGCGTCGCTCCCCGACGGATGGGAGAGCCGCCTCACCCCGATCAGCAACCGGAACACCAGCGGCGCCACGGGATGATGCATCGAGGTCCACGACATCGCGGTTGCGAAGTGCGCAGCCGGACGAGAAAAGGACCTGCGCTACACCGGGCACCTGTGGGAGCATGCCCTGCTCGACTCCAAAACACTGGCCGAACGGCTCCGAGACACCGACCTGAAGTCCACCGACAAGCCCGAGGCTGGATCGAGGCCACGGTGGCGCGCCAGCGCCGCCGGCGCCAGAACCCGTCATGTGACTGAACCGCTTCGGGATTCCGGAGACGGCGATGTCCGAGTCGCGCAGGACCGTAGCCCTCGCGGACACAAAGGGTCGTTCCGGCCCCGTTCCTGGCCAGGGACGCTTGAATGCGGGGAACCGAAACTCCACGGCAGGTTTTCGCCTCCCCTCGATTCTACATTCGGAGCCGCTTTCTCGGCCTCGGCTCATGCAGAATCCGTTCGCTCGCACCGAGACGGTGGCCACAGTCCGAGGTGTTCCGCCCCCGTGCCCACGACGAGCGAAGCGCCGGTCCCGAGCGGGGCAATGACGGGTCCCGCGAGCACGAAGGCGCTCTCGGGCATGCGCACGCGATCTTCGACGGGATCGTGGAACTTGGCAGGGCCAATGTGCGGCGCATCTACGGTGGTTTCTCGGGTAGCCGGTCCTCGGGCGGGACGGTGCGATCCAGTCGCTCGCGATCCGGCAGCACCTGCAGCGCGGCAACACGACGGGCAAGAACGCTGCCGACATCGCGCCAGTGATCGACGCGATGGATCCGATGCACGAGGGGCGAGCCGACGGGTTCTGCCTGGTGAGTTCGGACGGTGACTTCACGCGGCTCGCGCCGCGGCTGCGTGAGGACGGACTCGTCGTGTTCGGTTTCGGCGAGCGCAAGACGCCGGAGGCGTTTCGCAACGCCTGCTCGCGGTTGCGGGCCTGCGCTTGTGCCCGCGCCCCGGCGGTGGGGGTGCGAGCGAGAGCTATTCGCCGCCACTGCGGTTGCGGGCGAAGGCGCGGCGGACCACGGCCACCAGGAGCAGTCCGATCCCCAGTATCTGGTACACCGGCCCGACGTACACCTTGACCGTCGTGAACGTGGACGCCCACACCACCTGCGACGGAGCGACGTCCGGATAGCCGATCAGCATCGCCGTTATCTGGACGTTCTCCAGAATATCCCAGATGCCCGCAACCACCGGCACGAATGCCAGCCACCAGGTTCCCTCGGTGAGGCGGAAGCGGTGGATCAGTCCCGCGAAGAGCGTGACGTAGACCAGCGGGAAGAGCGTGTCGAGCAGCATGCTCCCCCACGCGTAGGTCGTTCTGCCGTCCGGCCCGTAGCGCTCCATCGATGCCATGGCCTCGTCGAACGAGTATCCCGGCTTCATGTCGAGCATCTCGCCGTTGATTGGCAGGTGGGGGAACACCAGGAAGAGAAACGCCGCAGTGGCGACGAGAGTCACCAGAAGCGTACCGGTGCGACCCGCGAACTCGAAGTATCTTCTCATGTCCGTTGTCGCCTGCCTTGGCGATTGCAGCTTATGCTGTTCACGCCGTGAGGCCAACGTGAACACCGACGTGGGCGTGCAAACCCGAGTGGATCAAGGTCGGCACCTGAGGTCCGCCGCGCCGTCGCGGTAGCCCTTCGGCATGGCGCGGGCTTTCGTCAGGCGGCGCTTGACTTGCGCCCGCATCCACCCGTCCGGCCGCCGGTCGTGCGCGACGCGTTCGGCGCCCCGTAGCCAACATCCCCGCGACGCAGCGGCTTTGTCGCGAAAGTAACGGTGGGTTGTGCCTGCGGCGGCGATCCTGTGAGCTGACATCGGCCGGGGAATCGAGGCCGAAACAGCGTTGGCGTGCCCGCAGGGCACCCGTCCCGGAGCTTGGCCCGAACCATGATCGGCTTATGTCACTGATGGCGCGGCTTGCCGCGACCTCGTTCGAGAGATTGAGAATTGTCGTGTGGTTCTTCCCCGGCCGCAGCGCAACGCAACTTGGGGGGGCTGCATGGCACGCAAGAACAGGAAGATGCAGCGGTTGAGGGTGGTGAACCCGGATTGCGCCGGGCTCGACATCGGCAAGGACCGTCACTTCGTGGCCGTCGATCCGGCCAGCTCTTCGGAACCGGTTCGGGCGTTCGACGGCTTCACTCGCGATCTGCAGGCGATGGCGGACTGGCTTTCGTCGTGCGGCGTGACGAAGGTGGCGATGGAGTCGACTTCGGTCTACTGGATCCCGGTCCATGAGGTGCGGGAGCGCGTCGGCTTCGAAGTGCTCCTGGTGCCGCCTCGGATGACGAAGCGGATCGCCGGGCGCAAGAGCGACGTGCTCGACTGCCAGTGGATCTGGCAGCTTGCTGTCCTGCGGGCCGCTGCGTGGGGCCTTCCGCCCCGGCGATGCGGTCTGTCCGCTATGCTCCTATGTGCGCCAGATGAAGCGCCTGACCGACGACCGCTCGCGCTGCGTGCAGCACATGCAGAAGGCAGTGCGCCGTGGAAAGGCGCCGTTCCCCAGCGGGTGCGAATCCCGCCCGGCAAACTGTCGCTCCAGCCGGTAGCAATCGGGGCGGGTGATGGAGGCAACGACATGGCCTGAAGCACTCCGATGTAACGGGTCGCCTTGGGCGACTTAGCGACCATGCGGGTCGCAACGCGAGTGAACGCTGAGCAGGCCTCGAAACGTGTAATGCGGAAGCCGACCCGCCTGTTTTTCGGGGAAGGCTGCCACCGGACGGGAAGCGAGCGACGCGAGCACCGGCCGGTTCCGCCGGGGTAGTGGCGGCGGCACGCATGGAAGAGGGGAACGGTAGCAACACGGGAAGCCCTGCCGGTGGTGCGCACACACCAACCGGAACCCCGCGAGGGGCAGGCCGGGCCGGCAGGGTGGCGGATGGGCTTGTATTACCGCGGAAGCCGGGTAATGCCGGTGGAGGGAAGGAGCCCTGGTTCGAGAGCAATGCGCGAAGGAGGAAAGGCATGACCACTGGCGAAAGCCTACCAGGGTCGGAAAAGGTCCGGCGACTCCAGACCGTATTACATGCGAAAGCTAAGGAAGAACCCGACCGGCGTTTCCACGCGCTGATCGACAAGGTGTGGCGTGAGGACTTACTTGCAGAAGCTTGGAGGCGGGTCCGCCGGAATGGCGGGGCCGCTGGAGTGGATGGGGAGTCCTTCACGGACATCGAGTCATACGGCGTGGGGCGCTGGCTTGGGGAACTGGCGCGGGAACTGAAGGATGGGACTTACACACCGAAGCCGGTGCGGCAGGTACTCATCCCGAAGAAACAGCCCGGCAAGTTCCGGCCCTTGGGCATCCCCTGCATACGGGACCGGGTAGCGCAGGCATCGGCCTTGCTCGTGCTTGAGCCGATATTCGAAGCGGACCTGCAACCGGAGCAGCACGCCTACAGGCCGGGACGGAGCGCCCACGACGCGGTAGAACGCGTCGTTCGCCTCCTTCGCAGGGGGCACAACGAGGTGGTCGATTGCGATCTGTCCAACTACTTCGGCGAAATCCCCCATGCTGAGCTTCTCAAGAGCTTCGCCCGGCGCATCCGCGACGGGCGGATGCTCAAGCTCATCAAGGCGTGGCTGGAAATGCCGGTAGAGGAGGACGACGGCAAGGGCGGCAAGCGCCGCACGAACCGGGCTCGCAAGGAGCGGAAAGGGACCCCACAAGGGGCGCCGATAAGTCCGCTGGCCAGCAACCTCTACATGCGGCGCTTCATACTGGGCTGGAAGGCGCTGGGCTATGCCCGGCGCTTCCGTTCGGAAATCGTGAACTACGCCGACGATCTCTGTGTGCTCGGCAAGGCCCCGGCGGCGGAAATGCTGGCGGCGGTCGAGCGGCTCATGGCGGGTCTGAAGCTGCCGGTCAACGAACGGAAAACCCGATGCCTGCGGTGCCCGGAGGACAAGTTCGACTTCCTCGGCTACCGCATCGGACGCATTCATCGCCCGACCGGGAAGGGGTCCTACATAGACATCATGGATTGACCTGCCCTGGCCTCGAGGCACGTGGGTTATGTTCGAGGTCAGGCACCTTGACACAGAGCCACATCGAGGAGGGCAGGTCATGACAGAGTTTAGCGCGTACGTTGGACTGGACGTTCACAAGGACACGATCGCGGTAGCGGTGGCGCTGCCCGGACGCGGGGAGCCGGTATACCGGGGCGAGATGAAGAATCAATGCAAGTCGTTGTTGCGTCTGATTCGCAGCCTGAGTGCGCACGGAGAGGTGGTGAGTTTCTGTTACGAAGCGGGACCGTGCGGGTACGGGGTGTATCGGGAGATCATCGAGACGGGTCACCACTGTGAGGTGGTGGCGCCGAGCCTGATTCCGCGTCGTGCGGGGGAGCGAGTGAAGACGGACCGGCGTGACGCGCTGATGCTGGCGCGGCTGCATCGTTCGGGGGAGTTGACGGCGGTGTGGGTGCCCGACGAGGAGCAGGAGGCGGTGCGCGACCTGACGCGTGCGCGCGAGGACATGAAGGCGATCGAGCTCAAGGCACGGCAACGTCTGGGGGCGTTTTTGCTGCGTCATGGACGGGTGTATCGGGAAGGCAAGAGCCGGTGGACGCAGAAGCACTTTCGGTGGCTGGAGGAGCAGAAGTTCGAGCACCCAGTGCAGCAGGTGGTGTTCCAGGAATACGTCGATACGGTGACGGAGGCGCGGCGTCGGGTAGCGGGTTTGGAGGCGCAGATGCGCGAGGTGTTGGAGCGCTGGTCGCTGCGCCCGGTGGTCGAGGGGCTCATCGCATTGCGCGGGGTGGATGTGGTCACAGCGATGACGGTGCTGGCCGAGGTGGGGGACCTGACGCGGTTCGACTCCCCGCGCGAGCTGATGAGCTTTCTGGGGCTGGTGCCGAGCGAGCACAGCTCGGGCGGGCGTCGGCGCCAAGGAGGCATCACCAAGACCGGCAACGGGCA
Source organism: Gammaproteobacteria bacterium (assembly GCA_022824305.1). Lineage (GTDB taxonomy): Bacteria > Pseudomonadota > Gammaproteobacteria > HK1 > HK1 > JAJEAD01. Next base: position 10,919 of record JAJEAD010000090.1, read on the forward strand.
TGTGCGCCGGGTGCTGGTCGAAGCGGCCTGGAGCTATCGGTTCCCGGCGCGAAAAACCAGACACCTGAGATGCAAGGCGAGCACGGCGCCGCCGGCGGTTCAGACCATGGCCTGGGCGGCACAGAAGCGCCTGTGTGCCCGATACCGGCACCTGTTTCACGCGGGCAAGGCGAAGTGCCAGGTCACCACCGCGGTGGCCCGTGAGCTGGTGGGGTTCATCTGGGCCATCGCCTGCGAGGTGATGGGTCGGCCCCATGCGACACGAGCCTTGAGCTGAACGATGGGCCGCAGTTCTCCACCCCTTGCCCACCGCCCCGCCAGTGTTCGAGGCACGCGGGGCCGTGGACAAGGCGTGGAGAACTGCTTCGCTGCCCGCCGGGACGCGACCGTAGCGTCCGCCCCCAACCGCAACAGAGGAATCGCAGGTGTGCAGTGTGCTCGACTCAGGGCGTGGCAGGCCGGTGAGGAGAACCCTCGTGACTCCTATGAGGGGCCGGCCCTGTGCCGACCAACCCACGCAACTAGACCGAGGCAGCTCCGCGACGAAGTGATGTCTGGTGGTACCCAACCCACGTATATCAGAGTGATCCACCGTCGCAATCATGCCGGTCGCGCCCTGAATCGAGCACATTGAAGGAGGCAACTTCGACAAACGCAACGCCAACTTGACGGGTCAATCCATATCAGGAGTCCGTCCCACCACGGCGAGCGTCCAGAGCATCTGCCGCAAGGTCAGCGAGATGACGACGCGACGCGACGGGCTGCTGTCGCCCGAGGTCATGGTGGAACGCCTGAACCGAACCACTATCGGTTGGGCGAACTACTTCAGCCTCGGGCATGTCAGCCCGGCCTACAGCGCGGTCAAGCAGCACACGACCCGGCGGCTACGTCAGTGGCTCTGTCGAAAGCACAAGGTGAAGGACGGGAAGTATGTGCGCTTCCCGGACGAGGGGCTGTGGAACGACTACGGCCTCGTGAACCTGACGCGGCAGACGATGGGCCTTCCGAGCGCGAAGGCATGATCTTGTCCGAAAGCCGGATGCGGGAAATCCGCATGTCCGGTTTGATGAGCGGGGACTGGAAACGCGGTCACGGGAGCCGGACTGAGGCCCGGAGCGAAAGCGACGGAACCGCCACCGGACCCTAACACTGGCGCGCCAGTCCTCGACTCTACCTGACCGAGATGAATGTCCGGCTGGACTCGGTGATCTCCGACATCACGGGGCAGATCGGCATGAAGATCCTGCGGGCGATCATCGACGGCGAACGCGACCCGCGGCGCCTCGCATCGTTCCGGCACCGGCGGATCAAGGCCGGCGAGAACAGGATCGCGGCCAGTCTGGAAGGCACCTGGCGTGAGGAGCATCTCTTCGCCCTGGAGCAGGCCATGCAGCGTTACGACTTCCTCGACCGGCAGCTCGAGGACTGCGAGGCGCGGATCGCGGAGCAGATCGACGATCTGACGCCATCGGACCGTTCCGAAGACGACGGCGCGGCCGACGAAACACCTCTCCCGGAAGCGGACGACGCGGCCTCGAACACCGCTTCGCACCGCGGCGGCGGCAGGAAACGAGCCGTGACCACGGCCCTGGCCCACATGATGGGCGCCGAGCTGACCGCGATCCCGACCATCGGCACCGGGATCGCCCTGACGATCGTTTCCGAGATCGGCCCGGACTTCTCCGCCTTCCCGTCCGCACAGCACTTCTGCTCCTGGCTGGGGGTGGCGCCCGGCATCAGGATCAGCGGCGGCAAGCCCTTGCCGGGACGGGCACAGAAGGCGGTCAACCCGGTCGGGCAGGCCCTGCGCATGGCTGCCCTGTCGGCGCGAAGGAGCCAGACCTTCATCGGCGCCAAACACCGCGCCCGTCTCGCCCGAAAGGACGCGCCCGTCGCGATCACCGCAACCGCCCGCGAGCTTGCCTGCCTGATCTATCTGATGGTCACGCGGGGCGAGGAACATGTCGAGAAGGGGGTGGAGGCTTTCGAGAAACGGCGCATCGACCGCGCCCTGACCAACTTGCACCGCCAGGCCCGAGCCCTTGGCTACCAACCGGTTCAGCCTGCGGAAGACCAAGAGGTGCCCAAAGATGGCATGGCGATGGCGTAGGCGGTAGTTGCTCGAGAGAGAGAGCCGTTCCGCGATCTCGCGCCAGGTCAGCCCTTGCTGGTCGGCTTCGAGGACGATCAACAGTTCCGCCCGTTTCCGTTGAGGCCTGCATCGGTGCCTGGACAGGCGCTCGACACCCGATGACCGGCCGACGCTGCCTCAGCGGCGACGCAGTACAATCGCGGCCAAGCGAACGTTGGGGACCGCACAAGGTCACGAAGGGCCCAAAGCTGCAGAACGTGCCCGAGGCAATGATGCGCAGAACGGGAGAAGGCGAAGCACCAATACGCCGCCACGCGTCCGGAGCGAGCCACACGCAACAACCCGAAATCGCCGCAACGGCGACCCGCACCCGAATGGCAATTCGGGCGGAGAACGCCGCCGCCGAAGGGGCGCTGTGCGCCGTGCTCGGGCCGGTGCGCGCGGCAACGCTGCTCGAGCGTGCCCAGTCCATGCCGGTGGCGAAAGCGCCGGATAACGACCTTGAGACGCCGACACAGCGGGCACTGAGGCTGATGGAAACACGCGAAGGCCGAGCCAAGCTCGCGTCGCTGACCTGGGAAACGGTGTGAGACCGGTACGCCCGACACGGGCAAGCGCCGACACGGGACTGCTCGGCGATCCGACCTGCCGGCGATTCGTCACCGGCCTGTGGGAACTTGCCGGCGGACGGCTCGTGGTCACCCCGACGGTCGCAGACGAACTGCCCGGGAACGTGCGCATGTCCGAAGGCCGGCACTGGGAGGACGTGCTCGCCTACGAGATGGAACACGCCAACCAGCACTACGACGGCGAGACCTTCCGCAGGATTATCGCCAACACGAAGGAAGCCGCCGGCGAATGGATGAGACGCGAACTTCGAGGCGAAGGCTCCGGCGCCCTGGTCGCCGCAACGGACCTCGACGCGGAGAAGACACGTCGCGTGCGCGAGATCGCGAAGCGGCTCCCAAGAGCCTGCTTTCGCCGGCCCGATCAGGCGAACCAGGAGCGCGACGCGAGAATCATCGGGGAAGCGGTCACGTTGGGGTTCACGCTGCTCTCGACACAGAACCTCGGCACCATCAAGGACGAACGCACGAACGATTGGCTGATCGCCCAAGGCTACGTACGCACACCGCTGATCACGACGATCGCCGAGGCGACCCGCGCACTGTATCCGACGACGACACGCGAGCGTGCCGCACTGCAGGCGGTGCTCGGCGCAGCCATGCCCGAGCACGACCGCGGAATCGAGCGTGATCTGCGAGCGATCAACACGTTCATCGGCCGGCTCACGGCGAGCCATGCGAAGGAATGCGCGGTGTGGGCGTCAGACGGCCTCGAAGAGCTCGATGACCCGTCGAAGGTAATCTACGCGGCGCGCCAGGCGCTGCCGACGAGGACGCGAGCGGCGGAAGACACGCGACTGCGCGAAACGCGAAGTGCCGCCGCGACGGCCGGGTTTCGCGGGTTCTCGCCTTAGCACAAGTGCGCAGACGCGCAAGCTGAACCCACCGAACGCCACGGCGCCCGTGACGCGACGAGACAAGCCGCAGGACGCGAGGTGACGAACCGACGCGGTTCCGCCGAGTCAGGCACCCGAGTCCCCTTTCGTGCCCGTGAGCCCGCCCGCCGACCCTGATCCGAGGTGCCTGTCTCGAGCCTGTCATGGGGACCCCGCCGCCGGAACCGCCCCACAGGTCGCACAGGCGGGCGACAGTCGCCGGAAACTCAAGACCTCAGACGAGGAACAGCCGCATCCCGCCGTCCGCCCGCTGCGACTCCGGGTGGGCGACGCGGATCCGTACGGCCCCGCCTCCTGCCTCGACCTTCAGGACCGGCGCGCCGTCGCCGAGCCTTCGCCCTCCAGCATCGGCGCGTCGCAGAAGAAGGCGGAGACCGCATCGCCGGCCGGGTCCTCCCGGGCAAACATGCACCAGTTCCGTTTGGCGATTCGGTCGGCCCCGGAGCGGACGCGCACCGGGAAGGGCGTACCCTTCTCGTAAGCAGGCCGGGCGGCGTGCTCGGTCCACGCCACCCGGTCGTCCCTGGCCCGTCGCAGACAGGCCCATGCCATCGCCCTGCCGCCCGCACTCGGGGCGCAATGCGGTCACCGCCTCACCACCGGGCGGTAGTCTCGAATTCGACGGTCTGCTCCAGCGCCTACGTGCCGCTCTCCCGGCGGGTCGCCCTGATGCCGAACGACAGGTCGGGCGCGGTCGCGGCCTCCGGCGTCAGCCGCCAGCCGACGCTGCAATCGCGCGCCCCGGCAGAGAGGCCGAAATCGACGTGCGGGCTGCCGGTGAAGCGCCTGCCGAAGGCGAGGAAGCCGTAAGCCGCCTCCATTGCCCGGCGGCTCGTCGTCTCGCTGCCCGTGCCGTCCGGGCCCAGCGCGAGGGCGTGGGTCTGCGTCCCCTCCACCGCGCCGTACGCCGTCGGCCTCAGCTCCGGCGTCGCCGTCTGAGCCGCCGCGACCGGCCCAGCGTCACCGTGAACTCCGCCGTGGCACCCTCGCTTCCCGCGCCGTTGCCCACACGGGCCACCGTGACGATGAGGGGTCGTCATCGCGGATGTGGATGGCGGAGCTGATGCTGTCGCCGGGGATGGTGATCCCGGCGGGAAGCGGATGGTCCGGTTCCGCCGCCACCGGCACGCGGCTGAGCGTCGGTCTCGGGCGTGTGGACCGGGCCCGGGCTCGTCGTCGACGGGCCGGCGGCGCGTGCCGGCAAGCATGGGTAGCGCGGCCGGCGAGTCGGCACCATCCATCGGCAAGCCGGTCGTCGCGATTTCCAGGGAGTCCATGGCAACGGGATGCAAGCCGGCGGTGACAGGCAGGCGACCGAGTCAAGGATGTTTATGTCGGTCGCGGATAATCCACTTCGAAGCGGTCGAATGGACCCACGCGTGAATCCCCATGCGCCCGGCGGGGGAACGCCGCCCCCGGAACTGGCGGGGCGCGATGCCGTTCTCGCCGACGCACGTCTCGCGATCCAGCGCAGCAAGTTCGGCCGGTCGGCCCGCAGCTTCATGTTCGTTTGTGGGGCTGCGCGGCGTCGGCAAGACGGTCCTGTTGAACGAAGTGCAGGCGATGGCGGAGGACGAGGGCGCGCTGGCGGACTTCATCGAGGTCGCCAACAACGAGCCCCCGTCGATCGCGGTCATTGCCACCCTGCGCTCGATTCTGCCGAAGCTCGAGCGCATCAAGGGCGTAAGCGGTCATGTAAAGAAGAGTGGGGCGGGTTCTGACGAGCTTCGTGGGCGCAGTGAGGGTGACGGTCGAGAACGTCGAGTTCGCGGTCGACATCGACGGCGAACCCGGCGTGGCCGATAGCGGCCCGCTGAGCCGCGACCTGGCCGAGGTCCTCGTGGTCGCCGGTGAAGCGGGCCAAGGCGTGCGATTCCTCGATCGTCATCCCGATCGACGCAGTCCAGAACCTGCCATCCGAGGAGTCCGAGGCGCTCATCATGGCTGCGCACCGCACGGACCAGAAACAGCTTCCCCTGCTCGTCGTTGGTGAGGGACTGCCGCTGCCGGTCAGGCCTTCCGCCACCGTGAAGACCCATGCCGAGCGTCTCTTCGAGTATCCGGACATCGGGGCTCTGGACCCCGGCGGGGCGAGAGGCGCCCTGGTCAAGCCCGTCGCGCAGGCAAATGTCGAATTCGACGACGACGCGACCGCCGCGGTGATTCGCGAGACCCGGGGCTACCCCGTGTTTCCTTCAGGAACGGAGATAGCAGGCCTGGAACTCGACGGCGGTCTCTCCCATCACCAGGGAGGACGTTGCAAGATTGAGCGAAGCCGCGATCGGGCGCCCGGGCCGGCACTTCTTCAGGTCGTGGTATGCACGGCTGTCGGAGCCGCAGAGAGCCTGTCTGGACGCGACGGCGCGATGCGCTTCGGGTCCCCATCGAAGGGGAGACATTGCCCGCGCCTTGGGCAGGTCGTCGCAGCAGACGGGTCCGATCCGGGAGGCGCTGATCGCCAGCGGCATGATCTACGGCCCGCGACCCGGGTGTGCGGCGTTCACCGTATCCCTCATCGATGCCTTCATGAAACGGATCCACGGATGGGTTGTGCCACGGCCATCGCCCTGATCAACTGAAACCCACTCCCATCTGATCGGAGGCCGTGGCCCGCTTCAAGTGCTGGTTTCTTGGTCGATGCCGCCGCAATCCGAGTACGAATGCCTCGATTCCGGATCACGCCTCGGCGCGGGGCGCTCATCCTTGGCAAATGTCACGCCTCGTGACGCCCTTTCGCCTTCCGCAGGGGTTGGGCTACTCCGGCGATCTGCCGGGAAGCGGTCCGCCGAAGCGCTCGCGCAGCTCCCGACGCATCACCTTGCCGACGTTGCTCTTGGGAAGCGCTTCGGCGAACACCACGCTCTTCGGTCGCTTGTAGCCTGCGAGCTGCGCTTCGCAGTGCGTGCGCAACGCCGCCTCGCTCAGGCTCGGGTCGCGCCTGACCACGACCAGGCGCACCGCCTCCCCGGAGCGCTCGTCGGGTACCCCGATGACGCCGGCTTCGAGCACCCCGGGGTGGGAGGTGACCACCTGCTCGACCTCGCTGGGATAGACGTTGAAGCCCGACACGAGAATCATGTCCTTCTTGCGATCGAGGATGCGCACGAAGCCCCGGTCGTCCATGGCGGCGATGTCCCCGGTCGCGAGCCACCCGTCCTCGTCCAGACACTGCGCGGTAGCCTCGGGCCGATTCCAGTAGCCGCGCATCACCTGGGGTCCGCGCACGCAGAGCTCGCCCGGCTCTCCCGCGGGCAAGTAGGCTCCGGCGGGGCCGCGCACGGCGACCTCGGTGGACGGCAGCGGCAGGCCCACCGTGCCGGTATGGCGCCTCGCGTCCAGCGGGTTGGCGCACACTGCGGGCGAGGCCTCCGTCAGCCCGTAGGCCTCGAGCAGCGGGCAGCCGGTGGCCTCCTGCCAGCGCTGCGCCACCGCGCGCTGCACCGCCATGCCCCCGCCGAGCGAGAGCTTCAGGCGGGAGAAATCGATCGCGTCGAAGCCCGGCGTGTCGAGCAGCGCGCTGAACAGCGTGTTCACCCCGGGCAGCACGCTGAAACGAAGACGCGAGAGCGCACGCACGAAGGCGGTCAGATCCCGCGGATTGGCAATCAGGTGATTGGTTCCCCCGATGCACAGGAAGGTGAGGCAGTTCACGGTGAGCGCGAAGATGTGGTAGAGCGGCAGGGCGGTGATGGCCGCCTCGCCCTCGTCGGCGAAGAAGGCGCCCATCCAGGCCCGCGACTGCTCGACGTTCGCGACCAGGTTGCCGTGGGTGAGCATCGCGCCCTTGGACACGCCGGTCGTGCCGCCGGTGTACTGGAGAAAGGCCAGATCGTCTCGGTGGAGCGCCACCGGCCGCAGCGGCTGCGTGCCGCCGGCGAGCGCTCGCCGGAAGCGGATGCTGCGGGGCAGGCGGTAGCGGGGCACCGCCTTCCTGACATGGCGCACCGTGAAGTTGGCCAGCCACGACTTCGGTGCGGGCAGCAAGTCGCCGAGCGCGCTCACGACGACCACCTCCACCGCGCTGCGTGCGAGCGCTTGCTCCAGCGCCCGGGCGAAAGGCTCGAGCACGATGACGGCGCGCGCGCCCGAGTCGCGGAGCTGGTGCGCGAGCTCCCGGGGCGTGTACAGGGGGTTGGTGCCGACCACCACCGCGCCCACGCGCAAGACGGCGAACAGGGCCACGGGATATTGCAGCAGGTTGGGCATCATGATCGCCACGCGATCGCCCTTCTCGATGCCCGCGCCGTGCTGGAGCCAGGACGCGAAGCGCCGGCTCAGAGCCTCCAGCTCGCCGAAGCGCACGCGCACCCCCAGACTGGTAAACGCGACCCGGTCGCGGTAGCGCTCGATCGCGTGCTCGACCATCGCCCAGACCGAGGAGAACGCGCACGGATCGATGTCGTGCGGCACGCCGGCGGGATAGCTCTCGAGCCAGGGGCGTTTCAGGGTCGCAGTCCTCTCGGCCGCGGCGCGCCCGGCACACCGGAGAAGGGCGCGCGTCGGGACCTCCCCGGCGATAACGCGGCTCGATGCCGGCGCGCCGCTACAGCACCTTGACCAGGGCGACGATCAGGCCCCCCTGGACGATCGGCGCGCCGAAAAGCCATTTCAGCAGGCCGGCCTTGGCGGCCGCGATCTCGGCCCTCATTGCCTCCTGCAGCTTTTCAACCCCTGCCTCGACCCTCGCGATGTCGGCCTTGGTCTCCTGGCGCAGCACCTCGATGTCGGCCCTGGTCTGCTGGCGCAGGGTTTCGACGCCGGCTTCCACTCTCGCAATGTCGGCCTTGGTCGCCAGGTTGGCGTTGAGCAGCGCAACGTGCTCCTCGGCCAGGGTCTCGGCCTGTCTTTCGGTGAAGCCGCACGCCGTCAGGCGCTTGACGAAGCGGTGGGTGTCGAAGGCGATGGCCTCGCTCATGCTCCGATAATAGAAACGCCGCCGCGGGGCGACAAGGACTATCGCGCCGCCGGCGGGCGCTCGCTTGCCGCCATGCGGCCGCCCGGCACGCTACATCCGGCGCTCATCGTCTCGGATGTCGACCGGCTGTCGCGGGGGGGGGGGGAGCATTCGGCATCAGCACCTCGAGGAAGCGCCGGGCGGCGGGGGTGAGGTGCCGGTCGTTGCGCAGGTACACGCCGAAGCTTCGGGGCGGGTCGTCCCACTCCAGCGCGACGACCGAGAGCCGGTCGGTCTCGTTCAGCACGAGGCTCGGGACGACGGAGAGTCCGAAGCCCGCCTCGACGTAGCGCTTGAGCACGCCCCACCCGCCGACCTCGACGGCGGCGTTGACCGCGACGCCGAGCGCTTCGGCGGCGGTCTCGCCGAACTGGCGGCTGTAGCTGCCGGCAGGGGGAACGACGGCGGGGAAGGCGGAGGCCTCGAGCGGGGACACCGAGGCGCGCCCGGCGAGGGGGTGGTCGGGCGCGCAGATGAGGACCACGCCGTAGGTGCAGAACTCGCGGTAGACGATGGACTGCGCAAGCGAGTGCTCGCGGGCGCCGATCACGAAGTCCACTTCGTCTTCGAGCAGGCGCGAGAGTCCCTCGCGCACCGTCGCGACGTCGAGGCGCACCGCGACGTCGGGGTGGGCGTCTCGAAAACGCTTCAGGTACGCGGGCAGGACGAACGCCACGCCCGAGGCGCTCGAGGCAATGCGCACGCCGTCGGGCGGGGCGAGATCGAGATGGCGGACGAAGTCGGTGAGCAGGCTGTCGGCGTCGCGCACCAGGGGAGCCGCGAGCGCGTAGAGCCGCTCGCCCGCAGGGGTCGGCTCGACGCCCGCGGCGGTACGCGCGAGCAGCGCCTCGCCGAGCTCGTGTTCGAGGTCGCGCACATTGAGCGACACTGCAGGCTGGGTGAGCCCGAGGTGCTCGGCCGCGCGCGAGATGGAGCCGCGGCGAAGCGCTTCGCAGAACGCGCGCAGCTGCCTGAGGCGATCGTGCTTGGTCCGCGCGATGCGCAGGCCGCTCACCGCTCAGGTTCCCGCACCGGCGGGCTCCGCGAGCGCGCAGTCCAGGAAGCGTCGGGCGGCGAGCGACATCAGCCGCTCGCGGCGCACCGCGACCCCGTAGATGCGCCGCACGGGGCGGGCCCTGATCTCGATGCTCGCCACCGGCTCGGAGGCCACCACGCAGATGTCGGGGACGAAGGCGACGCCGACGCCCGCCGCGACGTGGTTGAGGATGGCCCCCCAGCCGTCGACCTCGACCAGCACCCGTGGCGTCACCCCGTGCACTCGCAGGAGCGTGTCCTGGAGCCGGCGCGCGTGCCGGGCCGGGGTGGGCGCGATGAACTGGAGCCGGTTGAGCGCTTCGGGCTCGACCGGGCCGCGCCCGACGAGGGGGTGATCCAGCGGCGTGGCGAGCACCATCGTCGAGCTGCGCAAGGGGTGGAACTCGATGCCGGGCACCCCCGCGTCGACCACACCGATCACGGCGTCGAGCTCGAAGCGGCGCAGCCACTCCAGCCGCTGCGGGCCGGTGCCGGTGCGCACCTCGATGCGGGCGTCGGGGTAGCGCGCCTTGAAGCGCTTGAGCGGTCCGCGGAGCAGGTACGCGGCCGAGACCTCGCCTGCGCCCACGCGAAGCCACCTCGGGGCCCCGCCGTCGCGCTCCTCGGCAAACAGCGCGGGCAGGCGCAGCAACCCCTCGACCACCGGCACCGCGGCACGGTAGAGGCTCATCCCCACCCTCGTCGGCGCGATGCGCGGCCCCCGGCGCTCGAACAACGCGACGCCGAGCTCGTCCTCGAGCGCGCGCACCTGCATCGACACCGCGGGCTGGCTCGAGCCCATGCGCTCGGCCGCACGCGAGATGGACTCGTGGCGCGCGGTCTCGCAGAACGCGTGAAGCTGCTTCAGGCGGTCGCGTCTCACGGGCGCTCCGGCTCCGGGGCCAGCACCTCGAGGAAGCGCCGGGCGGCCGGCGTCGGCATGCGGTCTCGTACCGTGAACACGCCGAAGCTGTACGCGGGGAAGTCCGCATCGAGCGCGACGACGGCGAGCCGGTCGGCGTCGTTCACCACCAGGCTCGGCACCACCGAGATCCCCACGCCCGCCTCGACGTAGCGCTTGAGCATCCCCCAGCCGCCGACCTCGACCGCGACGTCGACGGTGATGCCGAGCTCGCGCGCGGCGCGCTCGCCGAACTGGCGGCTGTAGGTGCCCGCGGGCGGGACGATCGCGCGGTAGGCGACCGCCTCGTGCGGGGTGATCCGCTCGCGCGAAGCGAGCGGATGGTCGAGCGCGCAGATGAGCACCCGGTGGTAGGTGAGGAGTTCGCGGTAGGCGAAGCGATCCTCGTGGTAAGTCTCCTTCGCGCCGAGCACGAGGTCCACCCTCTCCTCCTGCAGGCGCTCGAGCCTTGCGTCCAACGATATCGTCTCGAGATGCACCGCGGTGTCGGGGTGGCGCTCGTGGAAGCGTGCGACGTAGCGCGGCAGCACGAACGAGACGCCCGCGCTGCTCGCCGCCACCCGCACCCGTCCCGGCTCCTGCGCCTCGAGACTGCCCGCGAAGTCGCCGAACAGCGCGTCCACGCCGCGCACGAGCGGCGCGGCGAGCGCATGGAGGCGCTCGCCTGCGGGCGTCACCGCCATGCCCGCGCGGCTGCGCTCGAGCAGCTCCGCGCCGAGCTCGAGCTCGAGCTCGCGCACCTGGAGCGACACCGCGGGCTGGGTGAGCCCCAGGCGCTGCGCCGCGGCGGTGACGCTCCCGAGGCGCACCGCCTCGCAGAAGACGCGAAGCTGGCGCACGCGGTCGCGCTTGCTCTGAATGGGCCGCCTCACCGCGCGTCGTCCGCCACCGCGAGGTCCACGAAACGCTGCGCGGCGAGCGAGACCAGCGAGTCGCCGCGCAGCGCCACCCCGTAGGTGCGAAGGCGCATGCGGTGCTCGATCGCCACCACGCACACCGGCTCCTGCGCGCTCACGCACACGCTCGGGACGATGGCGATGCCGACGCCGGCGGCGACGTGATTGAGCGTCGAGCCCCACTCCTCGACCTCGAGCACCACGCGCGGGTGCACCCCGTGCAGCGCGAGCGCCATGTCCTGGAGGTGGCGCGCGTGGCGCCCGGCCGGCGGCGCGATCAGCCGATGGCCCTCGAGCGCCTCGACGGCGACGCTCGCGTGAGCGGCGAGCGCGTGGCCCCGGGGCGTGACGACCACGAGCTCGTCGTGCACGAGCGCATGGAAGGCGATATCGCCGGGCACGGGGTGGACCGCGGCGACCACGAGATCGATCTCGAAGCCGCGTAGCCACTCGAGGCGCTCGGCGCCGGTGCCCGTGCGCACCTCGATGCGGGTGCCCCGCCAGCGCGCCTGGAAGCGGCGCACGAGCTCAGGCAGCACGTATCCGCCCGAGATCTGGCCCGCGCCGATGCGAAGCACCTCGACGGCAACGCCCGTGTGGCGCTCCTCGAAGAGCGCGGGCAGGCGCTCGAGCCCCACGACCAGCGGGAAGGCGATGCGATAGAGGTGCCCGCCGATGCGGGTCGGCGCCAGGCCCTGCCCCGCACGGCGAAAGAGCGCCGCGCCGAGCTCTTCTTCGAGCGCGCGCACGTGGCCCGACACCACGGCCTGGCTCGCATCCATCGCGCGCGCCGCACCGGAGAGGCTGCCCGCGCGTGCGGCCTCGCAGAACGCGCGCAGCTGCTTCAGCCGGTCGCGACGCGACTCCGCGGGTCCGTGGACGACGGGACACTCATCCATAAGCAACGCCGACAGCCCTTACCGCATTTGCAATGTTTCAACATCCTCATGTTACGCAATAAGCACTTGCGGGACCACCCATCGGGCAATGAGACAATCCGGGGTTCATTATGTCTTTTACCCCATAGCGCCCGTTCCAGCCCCCGTTCTAGTATCGCGCCGCCTCGAGTTCACAGGGACGGCGCTCGACCCGTGGCGCGTAACCGACACATCCTGCACACTTTGGTGTTGCGGCCCCCCCCCCCCGCCCCCCGGCGGGCCCCCCCCCCCCCCCCCCCCCCCGGAGCGACGGGCGAAGCCCGGCGCAAA